>NZ_OY782755.1:2400000-3762500 GCF_963678165.1 uncultured Acetobacteroides sp.
ATCCGACGAGTGGCTAATTGATAGCGGTCGTAGCGAGATAGTGTTCTCTCAGGGAATGTTTATCTGGGAAGAGTTAAAGGAGCAAACCGTAATGACCGTCGAAAGCCCCGAGGAGAAGATTGATGCCTTCCTTAACATCATCCCAGACTATGTCGATGGCGAGATAACGTACGATCTGATTCGTAAAACAGCCGATGCCCCCAACGGCATAACCATGTTCCTGCTTATCGAGTTCTTTAAGTACGCAAAAGCAGCAGGATTTAAGTCGGTAAACTTAGGATTTGCGCCTATGTCGGGTATCGAAGTTCCAAAAAATGCGACAGAGCGCTCCATGAAGTATGCCTACAACTCCATTCGCACATTCTCTCACTACAAAGGTTTACGCGAATTTAAGGAGAGGTTCTACCCCACTTGGAATAACATATACTTAATCTACGACCACGATTTTGATCTGCTTTCTATCCCTACAATACTGACAAAGGTGATTAAGCCGTAATATCAGCAACCAAAAAACTAAAAAAAAAAGAGCACCCTTTAAAAGAGTGCTCTTTTTGAATATGACAGTTCAAGCCTACTTAATCTGCTTAAGCCCGTCCAATGCCGAGGCATCGTTTGGCCTATACAAAAGCACCTTATTGAATAACGATTTGGCATCCGTGTTTCTTTCTAAGCGCAAGCAGGTCCATGCGCTCATCAGCATGTTGTCGTAGTCGAAGGGGAACAGAATGAGCGATACATCAAAGTACTGCTTTGCGTTCAGGTAGTTCTTCCGGTTGTAGTAGATCATCCCCAACTGGTAGTTGGCCACCGAATTCTTAGGGTCGAGCTTGATGATCTTCATGTAGTTCTTTTCGCAGTCGTCCCACTGCTTTAGGGCCGTTAGCGGCTTTAGGACAGCCCAAAGAGGCTCTGTGGCACTGGGCATAAGGTTAGAGGCCTTTTCGTAGAAGGCAACCGACTCCTTCTGCTTTCCAGCCAGGTAGTGCAGCCATCCCAACCGTAGGTTGGTCTCATACGAGCTCGCATCGTAGGCTTTGTTGAGCACCGATATGGCATCGTCGTACTTTTTGCTTGCCTCAAGCGAGTAACTTTTCGAGAAGGCATCGATCAGGTTGCTGGTCTGCGCCTGAACGTTCAGCGCAAGCGCGAGCAGGCATACTGGGAAAAATCGCTTTAAAATTTCCATAGCACTGTAGTATTAAATGATTGACTCGTGTAGTGATACTTTACGATCTTGTAGGAGGTAAACGAATCGAAGTAGAGGTAGCTACCCTGGCAGCGGTTGGAGGCATACCCCGCAATTACCTCGAAGCGCTTATGGTAGAAGCGCAGGTTGGCGCCCAAAATTCGCTTTATGGGGTCGGACGTGTTGTAGGTCGAAAAGGTGTTATCGGTGATGTAGTTATTCAGGTTGCCGTAGACGATCTTCTCCTCGTGCCACAGCCAGCTGAATATCTTCGACCCTACCGCTTGCGAAACAATCCACTGCTTACTCCCGCTGTTCTTTAGCAGCGAAACCGACGAAACCGTATGGACGTTAAGGTTGCCTAAGGGGAATACTACGAGCGAACACTCGCCCTGGTAGTGGTTCGACTTCCCGAAGTTGCTCAACACCACGCTTACCGAGGGCTTAAGGTAGCGCATTCGCCGTGCGATGCTCAGGCCTCCAGCAAAGTAGTTATTCCTCACGTTGCCATCTATAAATCGGTACTTGTTGAGCGTACTGTTGTACTCACTGGTTAGCCACGAGGTCTCCTGCATGTAGCTGGCAACGCTCCCGGTAACGCTCCATCCACCACTAAAGGCGTAGGAAAGTGCTGCGTTCAGCTGCCCATGCTTATTCTCGAAATCTTGAACCTTACCATCGTCCTTTGTCTGAACCACGCCAACGGCTTTTGCTCTAAAGATCGAAGCGCCGTAGGTTAGCCGTAATCGGTTAAGGATGGAGTGCTGCATCGAGAAGCAGGCCCACCTCACCGCACCGTTGTACAGCGCCTCTCCGTAAATATTTTCGCTGCGCTTAATATCCCTGATTCTACCATTGGCCGTATTTTCCGATAAGGTATAGCCGCCTGCTACGGCAAGCAAGTCGGCCAGCTTTCGCCGGTAGCCTAGCCGTTGCTTGGCACTTTCCGAGAGCCAGTTCCCCGTAGCATTGGCATCCTCAACCCTTTTAAGGTAGAGGTACGATAGATAGAGGCGCTCTAGAAGCACCGAATCCGTTGCGCTGCTCATACGCCTAGCCTTCTCTAGGTGGTACGCTGCATTGTCGTAGTTACCCTTGCCAAAGTAGTGCTGCCCCACGCTCAACTCTAGGCTAAACGAAGGCGTACCTCGGCGTAGGCTATCCCTATACATGCTTCTTATCTGATGATTACCTTGCACTCCATGCTGAAGATACACGCTACTATCTGCAGTAATGGTCGTACTTCTTGCAGATACAGCAACAGATGCAGCACAAAGCAATATGCAAATCAAGATACGCATATATAGTTCTCTCGCTTTTTATTTTGGGTGATAGCAAAATACCTAAAGGCATTGTTCCGTATCTCGAACTCGAAGCTAATCTTCCGAATGGCACGCTTAAGCAGCATCACGCTTACCGACGATTTAAACACAATAATGCGAGGTGAGAACAGGTCGTCAGCATATACAAACCTAGAGGTATACTCGGCGCGCATGAACGTAATAAATGGAACAAATAGGTCTTGCAACCAAGCCAGCCAACGGCAGCGGAACTGAACGAGGGGAACCTCATCAGTAACGTCAATCTTTTCGTAGTAGCCCAGCAACTGGCGGTAGGTTGCTAGGTAGAAGTAGTAGAGTAAGGACTTACGATCGCCCTCAAAGTCGGTAAAGTAGAACATCGTACCATCGTTCACAAAGTAGGCATACGACTTTGTATCGTAGCAGTAAATGTATTGGCGGTTTAGTCCATCGGTTAAAACCTCCCAGTTGCTTAAAGCGTTGGTGCTTTCATTTTTGAAGATAAACTTACGGCCCGGATAAAAGCTGTAGCATTCGCAAAGCGGAACAGACGGCACAACATTGCTTACAAACGATTTCTCCTTCGGTATCTCAAATGCCTTTAGTTCGCTCTTCCCATCCCGTTTCTCTATGAAGTACGATAGCGGATGGAATAGCGTCTTTGCTCCAATCTCTGGTGTTGCCTGCAGCTGAAAGTGAACATGGGGTTCTTGGGAGAGCCCCGAATTTCCACAGCATGCAAGTACCCTTCCCTTTTTTACATACTCGCCTACCGAAACCTTAAACGAATCCTTTTTTAGATGGCTGATCTGAGAGTACAATCCGTTTAAATGGTTAATAACAATTGTATTCCCCCAGTTGGAACCTACATTTACAATACCGATGTAGTTATCCTCTACGGTATTCAAGATGTCGTACACATACCCATCAAAAGGTGCCAGTACAGGCTTGTTGTAGCACCCGTACTCATCAATGCTTGCCCCTTGGTATTTGAACGTCTTCAATTCATCGTTGGACATAACAAAATCCAAGGCGTTGTTCCATTCACCTACATGGGTAACATTTCCGTTGTAGCTTTGGGTTACGAGCCATTCTCCTGAAAATGGAAGCGCAATCTTAGGCAAATGCTCCATCTTAAGCCTTTTTATCGCGTTGAGATACTTGTAGATGTTCTTCTCTGGCATAAAATACTGAACTTCAGTGAGGTGAATGTACTTACGAAGCCATCGAAATTGCAGCGTAAACAGGAACACAATGCATACAACGCAGTAAGGTAAGGTAAAGGCATCGACATTGAATACGGCCAACATCTTACCTAGAAACATAACCATCAGCATCTGAATCGGAATGAACATAACAACATTCAGGTAGCTGTACGCATTTGGAATCACATAGAAGCATCCTAGGCTAATTGCCATAAACACATAGTTTGCCCCAAGCAGGTTGTTGTTGAAATCGTTTACGTTTGCACCAAACATCGTATAGAACGTGTAGGCAACAAAAAAGCCGATTACGCTTAGCGAGAAGGCTATTCGCGATGAATAAAATAGGCCAATAGCAATAACAACCCCACCTAAAAAACTTTGCTGGAAGAGCGCCCCCGACAGCGTACGAAAGAACACCACCACAACATGCGGTATCGGAATTTGGTATAAGGAGCCAATTAGCTTGCTTATAATCCAAGGTTGCTTAAAAAAGGTATCACTAATTAAGCTGGGGTTGTAGTGATTTTCGGTTAAAAAAGTGAAGTTGGGCGACGAGATAGAGATAATCCAGTAGGTAAACAAAAAGGGAAGCACAAGGAATGGCAGCTTCTGCATGGCCAATAACTCTTTAAATAGCACGGTGGCTATTAGAAGCATAAATACAGCAGCAACAAAAAAGATAACAAATAGCCCTGTTGACTGAAAGTTGTGCCCTAAGGCCATTCCAAGGAATAGGGCATTTAACCCATATAGCCCCTGCTGAATCTCTACCTTACTAAGGCTGCCTGTACGGGCAAGTAGGTTTATCAGTACAACGCCCAATAGTCCAAATATTCCTACGCTTGGAGTTAGAAAGGTTACGAGCAACAAGGCCAACGCAAAAATCTTATTCTCCGAAAAAAATATCTGACTATAGCTGTTAAGCGTACTATCGAGCCAAAACTTAACCGATGTACTAAACGATATTGAGCTCAAAACAGGTAATTTTTAAAGCTTGAAGTTCTTTAAATGAGCAGGCTTACATTCGTACCTAAGCATGGTATCCAACGACTCGCTTTCGCGAATTACGTGGGTATGCCCATCCATATCAATTAGTACAATCTTTGGTCTCATGGCAATAAACTGCATCCACTGGGTCATGTTGTATGCACCAACCTTATGGATCACCACCTGATCGCCCTTGCTTAGCACGGGTAGGTTGGCACTCTCGCGAATGCAATCGATGTTCATGCATAACGGCCCATAAACTACCATATCCTCCATGTAGTCGGAGAACTCCTGCGCTGGCGATATCTTGTGGTCGTACCAAAATGCCGTAAATAGGATATTTACCCCAATGTCGATAATAAGAGCATTGCGCCCATCTGCCATTTTCTTAGATGCAATTACGCTTCCCAGTAGCCATGCGGCGTCATCCACCATCACACGGCCACTTTCCAGCATTATGGTTGGCAAATCCTCTGGTGCAAAACCGAAGTTTAGGATTGTAGAGGTTATGGCATCAGCGTAATCGTCGAGGGTTGGAATAACATCGGCCCCCTGCAGATACGACCCTTTTAGCGTATTGGACGATGCAAAACCGCCCCCCATATCTAGATACTGAATTTGCTTGTTCCAAACCTGCTTAATGTTGATGGCAAGATCGCATAGCTTCCAAGCGGCAGTAGCATACGGCTTGGCCGATAGCATAAACGTTCCAATATGGCAGTGCAGCCCCACCATCTCCATTTCTGGAATCGACATAATCTTGGTTATGGCCTCCCAGGCCTGGCCGTTTTCGTAGTTAAACCCAAACCGGCTCCACATGGGGTATATACCCGTATCCATGTTGACCCGAATGGCCACGCGAGCTGTCTGCCGGCTAGCCTGAAGCAGCTCGGCAAGCATATAGAGCTCATCAAAATGGTCGATGTGGATTAGCGACTGATTCTTTATGGCAGCCTGTAGGTCTTCGCGAGTTTTGTCGGGCCCGTTGAATATTATTTTATTGCCAGGCACGCCATTTCGTAGCGCCTTATTGTACTCGAACATGGATACCACCTCGGCCCATGAGCCCTCTTGGTGGAAGATGTTGCAAACGGCGTTGTTGTAGTTGGTTTTGTAGCTCCACGCAAACTGTACCTTTGGGTACCTAGTTCGGAAGGCATGAACGGCATTTCGGTAGTTCATGCGCAGCTGCCGCTCCGAGATCACAAAAACAGGCGATCCGTACTTGCCGATCAACCGTTTTACAGAAACTCCTTCGATGTGCGTAACGGCCTTATACTCGGTTCTTGTTGCAAACTTATTCATGGCACCACTATTCAGCTTTTGAATGGATGGTTTTTCGTAGGTTGTGTTTTCCATTTCCTTATGGTTTATAGTTCTCCCATTGTTGACACTTTCTCGAACTCCGACAGGTTCACAATTTGATCGTAGGAGTAGCGAACAAACATTTTTCTGGAATCATACGCGGTAAAAGGGGCGACATCTTCGCCAAGAGCCATTCGGACGAGCGCTTCGGGATGATTTTGGCCACATCCTACCGCTAGGTATACCCAAGCGGGAAAGCGCGGATTCATCTCCAGCAGGTAGTACCGACCTTCGCGGGTCTTGATAAACTCCAGTTCGCACCCTCCCCTCCACTTCGTGTTGGCCATTAGCCTTTGGGTGATGTCGAGTAGCGCTTCATCTTCGAGGGTTATGCCGGCCCATGCCTTTCCCTTATCGGTAATGTACATCTTGCGCATGGGAATGGCTCCGATACAGTTTCCTTTGCCATCGCCGATAGCCGTTACGTTTACCTCGTCGCCAGAGATGTGCTGCTGAATAATGATGGGAAGCCCCCACTTATGGCTGATCTTATCGAAGTGGCTAATGGCCTGTTCGCGCGATTTTGCTACAGAAGCCTCGTAGAATTTGCCCTTTACCACTATAGGATACTTAAACTCGCCTTCGAGCTCGGCAATTTGCGAATGGTTGAAAACGACCTTGCTGGGGGGAACGCTTACGCTGTTGCGCTCGCCGAACTCGTACAGAACGGCTTTATGCCTCGATTCGAACTGCTCGATGGTGGGCAGGAAGGTGGCTATCCCAAACTCCTGCTTCAGGCGCTTCTCGATCTTTATAAAGTTGTAGAGCTCGGCATCGAAGTTGGGAATGAGCACATCGATACTTTCGCGCTCGTTGATGTACCTAAGCCGCTCCATGAGGCTGGCCACCCCCGATGAGGGAAATGGAACAGAGTAGCTCTTATCCACCAAGTCGTGCATAAACAACCCCGGCTCCAGCGTTTCGTAGCTAAGGCCAACGATTCTAACATCGAAATACTGACTTTCCTTTAGGGCTCGGATTACGGGAATGCCTGGTCCTGGGCTATCGATGTTGTTGATGCCGGTTACGGCAACGGTTATCTTGCGCCTCTCCATCATTCTATAATTTTGTTGTCTTTCAGCATCCGTAGGAAATCGTCAAGATCTTTACGCAGGGTAGCCATGCTTACTGTAAACTTTCGGCTCAGAAACTTGCGCAGGGTTTCTACATCGCGTTCCTCTTCGAGCTGCCGGATGAGCTCTAGCCCTAGTGTGTTAACGGAGAATGAATCTCCTGTTTCGGGGTTAAATACAAAGCCTGTGTCGTTAATGACAACTGATGGTTTTACCTTCATGATTCTGCAAAATTTGCACGTTATGCGTTCTGTTAATCGTAGCAGTTAGTAAACAGGGCTTTCGAAAAGAAAGTTTATTTATGGTATAAAAATCTACAACAGGGTCCTTACGTCAGCGATAGCATTGACAGCTGGCCTAGCCTAGAAGCGTCGTAACGGCTGCAAAGCCAGCCTACAAAGCAGTGCCACCGGAGGAGAGGCACTGTCTCAGCAAAGACCTTTCCCCTTTTGCGTTGGCACAGCAAGGTGCTCCAGCTATCGGCCAGCCTACACTAGAGCCCCTCCTTCCGCTAGCCGCAGTCCAAAAGGGATGGACAGGGGGCGAGCAAGGCTATCTTTCAGAAAATACATATTTGCCCGACCCCGGGCCACCATCATCGACATGATGTAAAGCCTTGCCCGACCCCGGGCCGACACTGTCAACAGCAAAATAGCACTTGCCCGACCCCGGGCCAGCACTATCTGCAAGCAAACAGCTCTTGCCCGACCTCGGGCCAACACCATTCACAAGTAAACTGCTCTGACCCGACCCCGGGCCAAATCATCGCCGACAAAGAAGCAGGTCTCCGTCCCCTAGGCAAGCGCTACATGCCCACAGGCAGCACTAGTCGCCCCCCGGGCAAGCACGCTCCCCTGCTACATAACCCCACACCGAGGCTATACCGCCACCAGCAGGCTACGTCATGCCGCGGCATGTACCCGCGCAGATACCGTACTTAAGCGTCTTGCTTAGGGGGAAAGTGGTGTAAGCATGTTTTCGAAAGACGATGGCTAGATGCTGCATTGTACAGGGTAGCCTTAGCTGCGCAGCCATGGCCAAACCGCTATGCCACTAATACACTATTAATCCATAACCATACTAGGCTACTCCTCGTACTTCATCCGGCGGGTCATGCCACCATCAATAACAAGGTTTTCGCCCGAGATGAAGTTGTTAGCCGAGTCGCTCAGGAAGATGCAGGCTCGGGCAATATCTTCGGGGATGCCCACGCGCTGCGAGAAGTGCTGGGTATGGTCTATTTTACGAAGCCCGGCGTAGTCTTCAACCTCAATCCAGCCGGGACTGATGCAGTTTACCTGAATGCGCTTGGTGGCCAGCGATGCCGCCATGGCGTGGGTAAGCGCCACAATGCCACCCTTGGAGGCAGCATAGGCCTCGGAGTTGGGCTCCGACATCATGGCTCGGGTGGATGCTATATTGACGATAGCGCTCCCCTCGGGCATCCGTGCTGCTGCCTCACGCGAGCACAGGAAGACGCTGCGCAGGTTGGTGTTGATGATGCGATCCCAATTATCGAGGCTCAGCTCAAAGGGCGATTTCCACTCCGAAATACCGGCATTGTTGATCAGGATGTCGACCTTCTTGCGGTAGCTGTCGATAATCTCGAATAGCGATTCGATGGATACTGGAATGCTAACATCGGTGACGATGAAGTGGGCATCGCCCCCGCTATCTATGATGATCTTTTCGAGCTCTTCGCCCTTTTTCACATCGATATCAGCAAGAAAAATGGTTGCCCCCAGATTCGCAAAGGCTAATGCTATAGACTTACCAATGCCGCTTGCCGCACCGGTAACCACCACTACTTTGTTCTTCAAATATCCCATGGCATGCTCGTGTTTTTATCCATACTGCGTGTCCGCCTACTGGTAGGCTTGCCCCCAATCTGCCGCCCGAAAACCTACGCCGATATGCCGCTAGCTATCAGCGGGCAGATGCCCGCCTAGTACAGCAAACTGCACAGCCCAACGCCCTACCTCATTCTAAACAACCTAGCGCTATTTTAGGTAAGTTTACCAGGTACACATTACAATAGCAACACCATGAAAAATTTAGTTCTACTAGCCACCACCGGGCTCTGCCTGTCGGCCAGCCTCGCAGGGGCGCAGGGCAAAAAGTGCGACTACGAGAGGGCCGACACGCTCGCCAAAATAGGCGGGTACTTCTACAACAAGGGGGTACGGCCTACTTGGATCGAGGGCACGAGCACGTTCTGGTACCTCAACCACGAGCGCGCTGGCGATAGGTTCTACCTGATTGATGCGGCCAAAAAGGAGAAGCGCCTAGCGTTTAACGCCGACTCGCTTGCCTCTAGGCTCTCGAAAGCCGCCAGTGGTAAGATTGATGCCAGCAAGCTTCCGTTTACCACCATCACCGTTGAGGCAAACCTCCAGAACCTGTCGTTCGACTACGATGGCTCGACTTGGAGGTACGCCATCGCCACCAATGCCCTCAATCGCCTCCCCAATACGCCCACCTGCAGCACGCCCCAAAGCAACAAAGTGCTCTCGCCCGATGGCAAGTGGCAGGCCTACATCAAGGACTTCAACCTGTTTGTCTTCAACCTAAGCGATAAAAAGGAGATACGGCTCTCGGAAGATGGCGTATCGGGCAACCACTACGGATCGGAGATCTTTTGGTCGCCCGATTCCAGGAAGATTGCAACCACCAAGGTTCGCGAGGTTACCGAGCGAAAGATCCCGCTGGTGGAGTCGAGTCCAGCATCGCAACGCCAGCCAATCTTAAAGTGGATAGACTACGCCAAACCCGGCGATCCGCTCCCCATCTACACCCCAGCGCTCTTCGACGTGGAGGGTAAAAAGCAGATTCAAGTCGATGCCCAACCCTACGCCAACCAGTTCTACCTCTCGCTAACGGGGTGGCGCAAGGATAGCCGCGCCTTCACCTTCGAGTTCAACCAACGTGGCCATCAGGTGTACCAGGTTGCCGAAGCCGATGCATCAACCGGCAAGGTAAGGCCGCTGGTTAACGAGCAGTCGAACACCTTTGTCGAGTACTACAAGAACTACAGGTACGACCTGAACGATGGCCACGAGATGCTGTGGATTTCGAATCGTGATGGCTGGAGGCATATCTACCTGATCGATTGCAATACAGGCAAGGCGAAACAGATCACCAAAGGAGAGTGGGTTGTTCGCAACGTGGTAAATGTTGATGAGGCTAAAAAGACCATCCTTTTCACGGCATCGGGCATCAACAAGGGCGAAGATCCCTACCTCATCCACTACTACAGCGTTGGATTCGATAGCCGCAACCTTACATGCTTAACCCCAGAGAGGGCCAACCATACGGCTACCTTCTCGAAGGATTACACCTACATGGTAGATGTGTACTCACGCCCCGATACCGTACCCGTTAGCGTCCTTCGCGATGCCTCCAACGGAAAGGTTACGATGATGCTTGAGCAGGGTGATATCAGCGAGGTGGTAAAGAAGGGTTGGACAATGCCGGAGGTCTTAAGCGCAAAGGGTCGCGATGGTAAAACCGATATTTGGGGTACCATTCTTCGTCCATACAACTTCGATGCAGGCAAATCGTATCCCGTGGTGGAGATGATCTACGCAGGACCTCACGATTCGCACGTGCCAAAGGATTTCTCGGTTTACTACCACCTCTGCTCACGCCTTTCCGATTTAGGATTCGTTGTGGTACTTATTGATGGCATGGGCACCGGAAACCGCTCTAAGGCTTTCCATGATGTTTGCTGGAAGAACCTAAAGGATGCCGGCTTCCCCGACCGCATTGCATGGATTAAGGCTGCTGCCGCAAAGTATCCCTACATGGATACTACCCGCGTTGGCATCTATGGCTGGTCGGCAGGCGGACAGAATGCAATGGCGGCGCTACTCTTCCATAACGATTTCTACAAGGCTGCCGTTGCACTCTGTGGCTGCCACGACAACCGTATGGACAAGATTTGGTGGAACGAGCAATGGATGGGCTACCCTATTGATGAGTCGTACTCGCAATGCTCCAATGTCGACAACGCATGGCGCCTTAAGGGCAAACTGCTGCTGATTAACGGCGAACTTGACGACAACGTCGATCCGGCATCTACCCTTCAGGTCGTTTCGGCTCTAATAAAAGCCAACAAGAACTTCGAGCAGCTATATCTTCCCGGATTTAGCCATAACCTAGGAGCACCATTCGTAATGCATAAGATTCACGACTTCTTCGTAAAGACATTGATGAACCAAACACCACCAGAGTGGTAGAATAAAATAATAAAAGCCGTTTCGATTATTCTGAAACGGCTTTTTTCTTTATATGAATCAACGAAACAACAGCGTCTTTAGTCTTGATACTTGCGTCTTGCGTCTAACAGATTACTTATGCCTTTCCTTAAGGATAGCCATTACATCGTCCCACGAGTAGCCCTTTGCCGCAAGCAGAACGGTTGTATGGAACATCAGATCGGCAGCCTCATTGAGGAATAGCTCACGGTTGTCATCCTTTGCCTCTATAACCAATTCAACAGCCTCCTCACCCACCTTTTGGGCAATCTTGTTGATACCCTTTTGGAATAGTTTCGCCGTGTACGATGCCTCAACATCCATATCGCGCTTGCGCTGGTTGACTACCGCCTCAAGCTCGTAAAGGAATTCTAGGTTGCGAGGACTATTCACCTCATTCCAGCAGGTATCGGAGCCGGTATGGCAGGTTGGTCCCATAGGCTCTGCCTTAACCAGCAGGGCGTCGCTATCGCAGTCGGAAGCAATATCTACCAACTTAAGGAAGTTCCCGCTCTCCTCGCCTTTTGTCCATAGCCTATTCTTGCTGCGGCTAAAGAAGGTAACTTGCTTTAGCTCCAACGTTTTTTGGTAGGCTTCCTCGTTCATGTAGCCCAACATTAGCACCTTTCCGGTTGCTGCATCCTGTATGATGGCTGGCACTAAGCCGCCTTGCTTTTCGAAATCGATATTCATTGTTTTTTCTTTTAACACAGAGACTCTGAAGCACAGAGTCCGCTGAAATTTATTTTGATTAAAAAAGATGTTAGACGTTAGATTTTAGAAACTATGTTATTTCGCCCTTTCAGCCTAGCCCTAGCAGGCTCTGCTTTATGATTACGCCCTTTCAGTGCTTGGATTAACTCCTTTAACTTCCGAATAACTTCTTCTTTAAATCCTCACCGTAACCCCTTTATCCTTCAGGAACTGCTTTAAACCCGGAATCCGAATCTCGCCAAAGTGGAAAACACCTGCTGCAAGCGCCGCATCAGCCTTACCCTTGGTAAAGGTGTCGTAGAAATCCATCATATTCCCAGCGCCTCCCGAGGCTATTACAGGAATTGAGAGCATATTGGAGAGTTCTGCAAGCGTTTCGTTGGCATAGCCTTCGTGAACGCCATCGTGATCCATAGAAGTAAAGAGTATTTCGCCAGCACCCAACTCCTGGGCACGTTTAGCCCACGAGAAGAGTTCAAAATCGGTAGGAATCCGACCTCCATTTAGGTGTACCACCCATTTACCCTCAATACACTTGGCATCGATAGCCACCACAACGCACTGGCTGCCGAACTTTGCCGCCAAATCGGCAATGAGCTGCGGATTGCGAACCGCTGCCGAGTTAATTGATACCTTATCTGCTCCGTTACGCAGCAGCAGCTGTACATCGTCCAACGTGCTAATGCCACCACCAACGGTAAACGGAATGTTTATGCGCTCGGCAATACGCTGCACCAGTTCAGCAAAGGTTTTACGCCCCTCGTGGGTGGCGGTAATATCGAGGAACACCAACTCGTCGGCACCCTCTTTGGCATACAGTTCAGCAAGATCAACAGGGTCGCCGGCATCGCGAAGGTTAAGAAAGTTGGTTCCCTTTACGGTTCTGCCATCCTTAATATCCAAGCATGGTATAATTCGTTTTGATAGCATTTCTACACCTCCTTTGCCAACTCGTTAATGTCAATTTTATTCTCGTAGATAGCCTTGCCAATAATAGCCCCCCAAAGCCCCATAGCCTTTAGCTGCCTTACCTCATCGATAGAGGTTACACCACCGCTGGCAACCAGCTTTATTCCGGGGAACTTGCTCAGCAAATCGCCGTAAAGCCCTACAGCGCTACCCAAAAGCATTCCATCCTTGCTTACATCAGTACAGATAAAACGCTTAGCGCCTTTATTCAGGTAGTCTGATATAAATTCTAACAATTCAATGCTTTCTACGTTTTGCCAACCGTTTACGGCAACCATGCCATTAATGGTATCAGCACCAATTATAACTTTCTCTGCACCCCATCGTTCGAGCCAATAGAGCACCTCAGTCTGGTTCTTTGCGGCAATACTTCCGGCAGTAATGGCAGCAGCCCCGGCATTAAGCGCCATCTCTACGCTAGTAGCATCGCGTAAACCTCCGCCATAGTCAACCACAAGCGATGTTTTAGCAGCAATTTGCTCCAACACGCCAAGGTTTACAGGCTTCCCCTGTTTGGCACCGTCAAGATCCACCAAATGAAGAAACTTAAAGCCTTTATCGGCAAACATCTGGGCTATTGCTAAAGGATTTTCGTTGTACACCTTCTTGGTGTCATATGCACCCTTTGTCAGCCTAACGCATTGCCCATTGATGATATCTATTGCGGGTATTATCCTCATCTTTTCTACAGTTTTAAGAAGTTGCTGAGCAATCGCTCACCCATTTCGCCACTTTTCTCGGGGTGAAACTGGCAACCAAAGAAGTTATCCTTCTCGAGCGATACACTAAATGGAAGAATATAGTTGCATACCGATGAAGTATTTACACAGCATTCGGCATAGTAGCTGTGCACAAAGTAGAAGTGCGATTCCTCGGGAATACCCTTAAAAATCAGACTTCCATTTGTCCTGATGCTGTTCCATCCCATGTGGGGAATCTTATCCTTAGCAGGGAACTTGTTTACAACCGTATCAAAAATGGCAAGCCCCTCGACATCGCCCTCCGCTGTTCTGGCACACATTAGCTGCATCCCAAGACAAATGCCTAAAATGGGTACGTTTAGTCCCTTTATTGCAGCATCCAACCCTTTACTTTTAAGGGCATCCATTGCAAACTCAGCATGCCCTACGCCCGGGAAAATAACCCGCTTAGCATTGCCTACAACATCTGCATCGCTACTAAGAATAGGCTTTACCCCCAATCGGTTTAACGCAAACTCTACCGATTTAACGTTACCCGCACCGTAATCTACAATCACCAAATCTGCCATTACACAACTCCTTTTGTTGATGGAATCTCGTTGCTAACCTTCGATATATCACGACGAATTGCGTCCTTAACCGCCTTTGCCAGTCCCTTAAAGATGCCCTCCGCAATGTGGTGCTCGTTTTCGCCCTGCGCACTGATGTGCAGGTTGCAGCGAGCCCCTTCGGCAAACGACTTAAAGAAGTGCTTTATAAGCTCTGTTGGCAGATCGCCAATCTTCTCGCGCTTAAAGTTTACGTTCCACTCCAAATCTGTTCTGCCTCCAAAATCGAGAAGGATTGAGGCGCTAGACTCATCCATAGGTAGACAGAAGGCGTATCTTTCTATTCCTGCTTTATTTCCCAAAGCCTTTGTAAATGCTTCGCCAAGGACAATTGCAGCATCTTCAACCGAATGGTGCTCATCTACATGCAAATCTCCCTTAACGGTTAACTTCAGGTCGATGCCGGAGTGCTTAGTAAAGAGCTCCAGCATGTGATTAAGAAAGCCGATACCTGTATCAATCGAAGCACGACCATTTCCGTCGAGGTTTAGCTCTAAGTCGATATCAGTCTCGTTGGTAGTGCGCTTTGCAGCAACTTTTCGCTGACCAAATCGAAGGAACTCGTAGATTTTCTCCCACGAAAGCGTCTCCAAGGCAACGTATTCGGCAAGAGCGTGCGCCTTGCTACTAATCTCATCTGATCCTAGATTCGAACCATCGTTTATCCAAATAGTTTTGCATCCGAGGTTCTTAGCCATTTCTACATCTGTAATCCTATCACCGATTACAAATGAATTCTCAATGTCATACTCACCCTCTAGGTACGAGGTTAGCATGCCAATACGAGGCTTACGATTGGGCGAATTCTCGCTAGGGAAGCTCCTGTCGATGTGAAATGCATCGAACTTTACACCTACCGATTCAAGAATTTCGAGCATAAGTCCTTGTACCTCATCAAATGCCTGCTGAGTATATGATGCAGTACCCAAGCCATCCTGATTGGTAACCATAACCAGCATGTAGTCCAACTCCTTGGCAATACGCGCCATCATCGAAATGGCATTGGGATAGAACTTCAGCTTAGCGATGCTATCAACCTGACAATCTTCGGGCTCTAGAATCAGCGTTCCATCCCTATCTACAAATAGTATCTTCTTCTTTTCTGCCATTCTACATGATGTATTGGGTAAGAGCACTAACTAACATCTCGTTCTCATCGGGAGTACCAACGGTTAAGCGGATACATCCTTCGCACCACTTTTCCTTCGATCTGTCGCGGGCTACAATGCCGCAATCGAGCAAAAACTGAAATACATTTGCCGTATCCTTAAACTTAACCAGCAAAAAGTTAGCATCCGATGGGTAAACCTTATCTACAATATCCAACTTCGAAAGTTCAGCACTCAGCCAATCGCGTTGCTCGACGATGATATCGACCTTTGCTCTGAAAGCCTCAGTGTCGTTAAGGCAGTTAAGCGCGACCTGCTGGCTGAGGATATTTACGTTGTATGGAGCTTTAACCTTATCCATAACCGCCAAAAGTTCCTTAGAACCGATGCCAACACCTACACGAGCACCCGCCAATCCCCACGCCTTCGAAAGTGTCTGCATTACGAAAACATTAGGATACCTATCTATAAGCGAAATGGCACTCTCCGATTTTGTAAAGTCAATGTAGGCTTCATCAACAACCACAAGACCATCAAAATTTGAGGCTAGTGTTTCTATAACATCAATTGGCACGAGGTTTCCGGTCGGATTATTGGGCGAGCAGACGAAAATTAGCCTTGTATTTTCGTCTACTGCGGCTAAAACAGCCTCCGCATCCACCGAAAAGTCTTCGCGCAAGAAAACCTTGGCTATTGCGACATCGTTTATCTCTGCCGAAACGGCATACATGCCGTAAGTCGACGGCATAACAATGGCGTTAGCCTTACCAGGATCGCAGGTAACCCGGTACAGAAGGTCTATAATTTCGTCGGAACCGTTACCTATGAAGACATTCTCGGACTTCACTCCTTTTATCTGGGCAAGACATGCCTTTAGCTCCCTTTGGTGCGGATCGGGGTACCTGTTTACACCTGTATTGAACGGGTTTTCGTTGGCATCTATCCACACGTTTGCCTCGCCCGAAAAGTCGTCGCGAGCCGAAGAGTAAGGTTTTAGCCTCTTAATATTTTCCCTTAATATGTTGTTCAAATTAAACATTTCAAAACGTTATTATTCAACATTAAACATTCCTGTTTTTCAGGTATTCGAGGCGAAGAGTTACCGCATTCTTGTGCCCGTTTAGTTTCTCCGTCTCTGCCATGATTTCGATGGTTGGACCAAGATTTTGTATGCCCTTCTCATCGATTTCCTGAAAGAAGATCTTCTTGGTAAAAGAATCTAACGATATCCCGCTGTATGCTCTTGCAAAGCCGTTGGTTGGCAAGGTGTGGTTAGTCCCCGAAGCATAGTCGCCTGCACTTTCGGGCGTATAGTTGCCTAGGAATACCGAACCCGCATTTACCACATTTAGGGCAAAATCGGCGTAGCTCTTTACCGATACGATTAAGTGCTCGGGAGCGTAAAGGTTAGCCACCTCTAGGGCTTCCTTTTCGTTTTTTACGGTAACAATTCTCGACTTTGCCAACGCTTTTTCGGCAATAGCCTTGCGGGGTAATACTGAAAGCTGCTGCTCCAACTCCTTTTCCACTTCTTTAAGATTGAGCCCATCGATCGCCACCAAAATAACCTGACTGTCCTGCCCGTGCTCGGCCTGCGAAAGCAAATCGGAAGCAACAAAACGGGGCACAGCAGTAGAATCGGCAACAACCATCACCTCCGATGGTCCGGCAGGCATATCGATGGCTACACCCTCCATAAAAGCCTGCATCTTTGCTGCGGTGACGTACTGGTTACCCGGACCGAATATCTTGTAAACCTTAGGCATCGATTGGGTTCCGTATGTCATGCCGGCAATAGCCTGAATGCCTCCTGCCTTAAAGATTTTGGTAACGCCCGATAGCTTTGCAGCGTAAAGGATTGCCGGATCTATGGTACCATCCTTACGAGGTGGCGTGCAGAGCACAATCTCCTTGCAGCCCGCAATCTTAGCAGGTACGGCAAGCATCAGCACCGAGGAGAACAGAGGCGCACTACCTCCGGGTATGTACAAGCCTATCTTTTCGATTCCAACCGTACGCTCCCAGCAGGTTACTCCGCCCATTGTTTCAACCTTACTGGTGCTTTTGCACTGGCTGCCATGGAACGTTTCTATATTTTGCTTGGCAACGGCAATCGCCTTTTTAAGCTCCTCGCCGACCAATCCATCAGCAGCGTCCAACTCCTGCTGCGACACCTGGATGGCATCAACCGTAACCCCATCGTAGTGGTAGGTGTACTTGCTGATAGCCTCGTCGCCCTTCCTTCTTACCTCATCAAAAATGATTCTTACGATTCTATCTAGCTCTTCCCTATCCATGGCGGGTCGGGCTATCTGCTGCTCAAAATCGGCAGCTTTGCTGTAGGCAATGGTCTTCATCAGATGATCATTTTTTCGATTGGGATAATGAGGATGCCTTGAGCACCAGCATTGCGAAGCTGGTCGATAATCTCCCAGAATTCGCTCTCGTCGATTACGGAGTGCAATGAGCTCCACCCCGATTCGGCAAGCGGGATTATGGAGGGGCTTTTCATCCCGGGAAGGATGCTGATAATCTCGTCAATCTTTTCGTTGGGGGCATTTAGAAGCACGTACTTCTTGTTCTTCGCCTCTAGCACTGCCTTAATTCGGAAGATCAGCTTTTCGAGAATCTGGCGCCCCTCTTGATCCAGAATTGGCGATGATGCCAGGCAGGCTTCCGAAGAGAAAAGCACCTCTACCTCCTTCAGCCCATTCGTGAAGAGGGTACTTCCGGAGCTGACAATGTCGCAAATGGCATCGGCAAGGCCAAGGTTGGGGGCTATCTCTACCGAACCCGATATCTCGTGAATTTCTGCATCGATATTGTTTTTGGAGAGAAATGCCTTTACGGTGTTGGGATACGAGGTTGCCAGTTTCTTGCCGTTTAAGTCGGTTTTTCCGCCATAGGATTGCCCCTTGGGAATGGCAATGGATACCCTACATTTCGAAAAGCCTAGCGAGAGCTCGTTGGTGATATGCTTCTCGGCTTCTATAAGGGTGTTTTCGCCCAGGATGGCAACGTCGGCAACCCCATCTTCCAAATACTGGGGGATGTCGGAGTTGCGAAGGTAAAGAACCTCGATTGGGAAATTGGAGCTTGGAACAATTAGGCTGCTTGATGAGCCATCGAGGCGGATGCCGCACTCTTTGAGCAGCTGTAACGAATCGTCTTTAAGACGTCCTGACTTCTGGATTGCAATTTTTAGCCTGCGCATGTGATGTAGTTTTTGTTGGTGATGCTCAGGGGGCCATTGCTATAAACAAAAAAACCAACCTGAACATCAGGTTGGTTTCTATTTTTTATGCTATTCTACATTAAAACATCAAACCCATACCCGATGGCATGCAGTAATGATGATGATGATGTAGCGTAAAAAGTCTCATTTCTTTGTTTTTTCGACGGTCGCAATGTAGAAACTAAATTGCTATTGGCAAAAATGTAATCTTTAAAAAAGGTTATTCGCAGCCGCAACCGCTTCCGCAACCTTCGCCAGTGCTGCAATCGCCTTCGCAACTGCACTCGCTTCCACAGCCATCTGCGTGTACGTGTCCGTGAGTTAGCTCCTCTTCGGTAGCTTCGCGAACGCCAACAACTTCGCCAGCGAAGTGAAGATCGGCACCAGCAAGCATGTGGTTGAAGTCCATAACTACAACCTCTTCCTTAACCTCAAGAACGGTACCCATCATGCGGTGGCCTTCGCCGTCCATCATAGGCACTTGGTTGCCAAGGGTAAGAAGCTCTGGGTCGATTTGTCCTTCAACCTCGAAGATGTTCTTAGGAAGCTCAACGATAGCCTCATCAACCTTTGGGCCGTAGGCGTCATCGCAGGGAAGCTGGAAGTTGAACTTATCGCCAATCTTTAGCCCGCTTACATTAGCCTCGAACTTTGGAAGAAGGTAGCCAGCGCCAAAAATAAATTCCATTGGCCTTTCAGCAGTAACAGTTTCGATTACGTTACCATCTACGGTTAGCTGGTAGGTTAGTGAAACAACAGCGTCTTTTGAAATATTCATCGATAAAAAATTAAATTTCAACAATAAAGGAAGGTTCCCCTTCCCAGAAAGTGCAAAACTAAACAAATAATATTATTCCTCGGTTCAGCCGTTAACTTTTATTTAGTGAAGCGACACGTAAATCATCATAAATTATTACCCGCGATTTTCGCGCAAATGGCTAAACAGCAAAGTCTATTGCCCATTTCTTTGATTGCTCAAAATAAAGAACGAACTTTAAACACTCCGACCGCTTCTTTGTATAAGAGAATAAAACATCCAACGCCATGAACATCGTAATTACAGGTGCGAGTAAAGGTATCGGCTTCGAAGCAGCCAAGCACCTTGCCGCCGCCGGCGACCACACCATTGTTGCCATCGCCCGAAACGAGGAGAACCTTAAGCAGCTCAAGAACGCCTGCCTGCACGAGAATATTAGGGCAAGGGTCTTCCCTATTCCGTTCGATTTGGGCGTGCTAAACGGCATAGAGGCGCTCCTCGTTAAGCAGATCCTCGCGGTTATCCCCAACGTTGATATCCTTATCAACAATGCGGGGGTGCTCGTAAACAGACCATTTGCCGATACCACTATCGAAGATATCCAGGAAACCATTAGCACCAACTACCTAGCCCCTTCGCTGCTGATAAAGGCGCTGCTGCCGCACCTCACCAGCGGCGCGCACGTGGTTAACATCGCCAGCATGGGCGGCTTCCAGGGAAGCGCTAAGTTCGCCGGGCTATCGGCCTACAGCGCGGCCAAGGGCGCCATTGCCATACTCACAGAGTGCCTGGCCGAGGAGTACAAGGGTAGCGGATTCCGCTTCAACTGCCTGGCCTTTGGGGCGGTGAATACCGAGATGTTCCAGCAGGCATTCCCCGGCCATACCGCACCGCTTGAGGCGGCCGATATGGGAAAATTTGTGGCCGACTTTGCGCTTAACCAGGCGAGGTACTTCAACGGAAAGGTTATTCCGGTGTCGTCGACAACGCCCTAGAAGAAAAGTAGGCTTAGAGGTTCGAAACCTCCAAAATAGTGACCGAAGAGCCGACTGAAAGCCCTGAAATCAAAAGAAATGGAACAAAAAAGTCGACTCGGAAGGTTGAAAACAAAGGATAATGGGCGATAAGCTTACTCGGAAGCCTGAATACAAAAAAATAGGGATGGCCGCAACTCCGTGAATACTCCCCACAAAAAAGCAAAGGTTGGCAACTTGCCAACCTTTTACCTAATATGTCTATCGAAGGATACTACTTATACTCCTTGGGGGTAATCTCGTTCTTCAGAACGAATAGCCCGTTCATGGCCAGCGCCGCCATTTCGTCTTCGCCGGGGTAAACCACAATAGGAGCGGCAAACGAAACCATATCCTTTACGTAGTCTACAATGTAGGGGTTGTGAGCCATACCTCCGGTAAGAATAATGCCATCCACCTTACCCTTCAGCACGCTAATCATGGTTCCAATCCACTTGCCAACGTTGTACGATAGCGCATCCTGGAGCAGCTTGGCATCGGCATCGCCCGCTACGGCTTTAGCCTCCAGCTCCTGCGCATCGTTGCTTCCGGTAAAGCCCACAAGGCCACCCTTTCCGTTGATGAGCTTACGTACCTCCTCGTAGGTGTACTTGCCGCTAAAGCAAAGCTTAGCCAGCTGTCCGGCAGGAAGCGTACCAGAGCGCTCGGGCGAGAAGGGGCCTTCGCCATCGAGCGCGTTGTTAACGTCGATAACGCGTCCCTTTTGGTGGGCGCCAACCGACACGCCGCCACCAAGGTGGGCAACAATCAGGTTAAGCTCCTCGTAGCTCTTGCCGATGCTATTGGCGTAGGTACGGGCAATAGCCTTTTGGTTAAGGGCGTGAAAAATGGAGATGCGGCTGAATAGCGGATGTCCGGCAAAGCGGGCAACAGGCTGTAGCTCGTCTACCACCACAGGATCGGCAATGTAGGCCTTTGCGCCAAGCTCCTTGGCGATATCGTCGGCAATTAGGCCGCCAAGGTTGCTGGCATGCTCGCCCATAACGCCCTTGCGCAAATCCGCCTTCATGGCCTCGTTCACCTCGTACACGCCCGATTCGATTGGCTTAAGCAGCCCGCCTCTACCCACAATTGCGGTGATGCTATTCAGCTCGATACCGGCATTGCCGAGCTCCTTTAGAATTACCTCCTTGCGGAACGAAAACTGGTCGGCAACCGTAGCAAAAGGCTTCAGCTCGTTGGCCGAGTGCTTGATATTTTTTAGAAAGATGTTCTCGTCGTTGGCATAAACAGCAATCTTGGTAGATGTAGATCCAGGATTGATGGCCAATATTTTATAGCATTCCATTGTTATGTTGTTTTATTAGTTTGCCATTAAGGATGCCGTTGCAATGCAGTAGAGCTTCGACTTAGCGCTCTCGCTGCGCGACATCATAATAACCGGCTTCGATGTTCCCTGAATAAAGCCTCCCAGCTCGCCGCCGGCAAAGAGCATTAGCCCCTTATAAAAGGAGTTGCACGCCTCGATACTGGGGAAGATGAGGATATCGGCCTCGCCGTTTACGGGCGTAGGCACACCTTTTATCTCAACGCTCTTCGGATCGCAGGCCAAAAAGACATCCAGCGGTCCGTCGATGGTGCAGCTGGGGAGCTGCCCCCGCCTTGCCATTTGGCAGATGGTTGCATCAACCATCGTGTTGGGGATTGCCTCGCTGGGCTTTTCGACGGCGCTCACGAGTGCCACCTTGGGGTTAACGATGCCAAATCGGTTGGCCATCGCCACCGCATAGCCAACCATGGCCACCTTCTGCTGCAGCGTTGGAAATGGGATAACGGCCGGATCGGATATGAAGAGCAGCTTGCTATATGCAGGAATTTGCAGCGCACAAACGTAGGTCATTACCGCCTTGGGCAGCAAAAGGCCATTCTCCTTGTCGAGAACGGCCTTCAGGAACTTGTCGGTACCAATAAGCCCCTTCATCACCATATCAACCTCGTTGGTGCGA
This sequence comes from uncultured Acetobacteroides sp., assembly GCF_963678165.1. Lineage (NCBI taxonomy): Bacteria > Pseudomonadati > Bacteroidota > Bacteroidia > Bacteroidales > Rikenellaceae > Acetobacteroides > uncultured Acetobacteroides sp. The sequence goes on from NZ_OY782755.1 coordinate 2,422,447, forward strand.
GCCATACGAACGGCCTCCTTGGCAGCGGCAGCATCGTTAGGGATATTAATGATGGTAAACTTATCGGGATCGACACCTTCGAACCTCAGCTTCTCTACGATTTTTTGCTCATCGCCTATCATAAAAGCCTCGATTAGGCCTAAATCGGTTGCCTCCGATACGGCACCAATGGTGTTTTCATCTTCGGCAAGCACTACCGCCACACGGCTTTTCTTTCCGGTTGACTTCAGCGTCAATATCAGCTCATCAAGGCTTTTGATAGGGGTCATATATTTGATGTGGTTTATTACTTAGCAACTAGCGCAGCAAGCGCGATGGAGTATAACTTCGAAAGGGTCGAATCACCTCTCGACGATAGCACAGCGGGAGCTTTCGTTCCGCAAACAATAGCACCTAACTCGGCACCGCTAAATTTAGTGCATGTCTTGTAGAAGACATTCCCCGATTCAATATTGGGGAAGAGTAGGCAGTCGGCATCGCCGGCAACTTCGCCGCCAACCTTCTTAACCTTGGCAACTTCGGCATCAATAGCAACGTCTAGCGAGATAGGGCCATCAACAACCCCACCCCTTAGTTGTCCGCGCTCCGACATCTTTGCAAGAATAGAGGCCTCGATGCACGAAGGCATGCTTGGAAGCACCTTTTCCGATGCAGTAATTACAGCAACCTTTGGGCGTTCGATGCCCAACATCATTGCAACCTCAATCAGATAGTTGGCTATGGCTGTTTTCTGCTTTAAGTCTGGGGCAGGAATAACTGCAACATCGCTTATGATTAGCAGCTTGTGGTATGCAGGAATTTCCAGAACAGCAACATGGCTAAGCACTCCCTTAGGAGGAAGAAGCCCGTTTTCCTTGTTGAGGATGGCGCGCATGTAGTTGTCGGTGCTGCAAAGGCCTTTCATCAGGATATCGCCCTCGCCAGCATTAATAAGCTCAACTGCTTTGCGGGCAGCCTTCACCTCGTTCGCCTCCTGAACAATAACGAACTTGTTGGCATCGATACCTTCTTCGGCGCAAACCTTTAGAATGGTTTCCCTATCGCCAACCAGCGTACCATCTACCAATCCCTTTTCAATTGCCATATATACGGCCCCAATGGTGTGAGAGTCGTTTGCATAAGCAGCCACAATACGCTTCTTACTTCTAGTCTTAAGAAGCTCAAACATTTGTTCGAGTTTATTAATAGCCATAGCCCAAAAATTTACAATTATTACCGTTTCCGCTATTTCGCGTTTCAATTTCACACCAAAAGTAATGCATTTTATTACAAACAAAAAGGAGAAGCAAAATAATGCTTCTCCTTTTTCTATAAAAGTAACCTAGGAATTCTAGTTCTTAAGAATATTCATGGTGTCAGTAGCGATAACAAGTTCCTCGTTGGTGGTGCAAACCATCACCTTAACGCGAGAATTCTCCTTGGTAAGCACCTTATCCTGCCCGCGCACGCCACGATTGGCATCTGAGTCGAAGTGAACGCCCATAAAGGCTAGGTGCGATCCAATAAACTCACGAAGAGGGCTGTCGTTCTCACCTACACCACCGGTAAACACAATCAAATCTACCCCACCAAGAGTGGCAGCATACGATCCGATAAACTTAAGGATACGGTAGTAGTACATATCGATGGCTAGCTGGGCGCGCTCGTTACCTTCCTGAGCAGCAATATTCAGGTCGCGCATATCGGAGGTTAGCCCAGAGATACCTTTTACCCCACTCTGCTTGTTAACAAGGTCGTTGATTCCCTGAAGATCGAGTTTCTCCTTATCGGCTAAGTAAAGAAGAACACCAGCATCAACGCTTCCGCTTCGGGTTCCCATCATAAGACCATCTACAGGGGTGAATCCCATGGATGTATCCACCGATTTGCCATTGTTGATAGCGGTGATAGAGGCGCCATTACCAAGGTGACAGGTGATAATCTTGCTGGTGTTGAAGTTCATCCCTAGTATGCTACAAGCCTTTTGAGCTACGTACTTGTGGCTTGTTCCGTGAAATCCGTAGCGACGGATGCCATACTTTTGGTAGTACTCGTAAGGGATAGCGTACAGGTACGAGCAAGCGGGCATGGTTTGATGGAACGATGTATCGAAAACAGCAACCTGAGGAACACTTGGAAGAAGTGCCTCCATAGCCTCAATACCCTTCATGTTTGCAGGGTTGTGAAGTGGTGCTAGCTCGAAAAGGCTGGCAATACCTTCCTTAACCTTAGCATCGATTCGTACGCTGGTCTTAAAGAGCTCGCCACCATGCGCTACACGGTGTCCTACTGCTTCAATAGCTTTTATATCCTTTATTACCCCATGCTTTTCGTCAACAAGAGCCTTAAGGATTAGGTTAATCCCAACAACGTGGTCGTTAATGGGCTGAGTAATTGTATACTTCTCCTTACCTGCTGGTTTATGGGTAAGGACTCCGTCCTCTAACCCTATTCTTTCTACTAAACCTACTGCGAGTACGTCGTTATGCTTCTCGTCGATCATATCGAGGAGCTGGTACTTTACAGATGAGCTTCCGCAATTCAATACAAGTACAATCATTCTTTTATGTGTGTGTTATTATAGTAAAAACTATTTCCCTGCCGCCTGATTTGCTGTAATAGCAACTAGATTTACGATATCTTCTACCGAGCAGCCGCGCGATAGGTCGTTAATTGGTGCTGCCATGCCTTGAAGGACTGGTCCAATAGCCTCAGCCTTTGCCAAGCGCTGTACCAGCTTATAGGTAATGTTTCCGGTTTCGAGGGTTGGGAATACCAGCACGTTTGCATGTCCGGCAATCGGGCTTCCGGGAGCCTTACTTGCACCAACAGCCTCTACAATGGCGGCATCAGCCTGAAGTTCGCCATCAATTTGCATATCGGGAGCCATCTCCTTAGCAAGACGGGTAGCCTCAGCAACCTTGTCAACCATTTCGTGCTTAGCGCTTCCTTTAGTCGAGAAGCTTAGCATGGCGATTTTAGGCTCGAAACCTGCAATTGCGCGGGTGGTTTTACCGGTAGCAACGGCAATCTCGGCAAGCTCGCTGGCGGTTGGATTTGGGTGAACGGCACAATCGGCAAAAACCATGATGCCATCGTTGCCGTAATCCTTATCCTTAAGTATCATGATAAATGCACCAGAAACAACGCTAATCCCGGGCATTGTTTTTACATACTGAAATGCTGGACGAAGGACATCGCCAGTGGTGTTTGCAGCACCGGCCACTTCGCCATCGGCATCGCCACACTTTATCATCAGCGTTCCAAGGTATAGAGGATTAAGAATAAGCTTTTCGGCCTGCTCCTTTGTTAGCCCCTTGCTTTGGCGAATCTCCAGCATTACCCGTACGTACTCGTCCTTCTTGGGGTTATTGTTTGGGTCTATAATCTCTGCTTTAGAGATGTTCTTAAGGCCATTCTCTGCCGCCAGCTTTGAGATTTCCTGTGGATTTCCGATTAAAATTGGCTTGGCAATCCCCTCTTCGATGAGGATATCTGCGGCCTTTAGGGTTCTTACTTCAGTACCTTCTGGAAGGACAATTCGCTTACCATGCTTCTTGGCATTGCCCTTTATTTTCTGGATTAAATCCATTGTTTTACTGATGATTTATGATGTTAACAAATTGATTCTCAAAATTAGATTAAATATCCTACCAACTAGCATATTTAACGTTATTTTTCACCTCCGTAAAATACTACTTATCAATCCATTAAACAAACAATAGAAAAAAGTTTAGTTGTTATTATACTAACAATAAAGGATTTAGAAAATCGACAAAAACTGACCTATTCCTTGTTCGAATTTTAATACTTTTAGCCGCAAATTTTCTATTAATGAAACCGTTGATAATATCCGAAACCTTAAACGAGCTTGCCAGCTCGTTTACTGGTGAAATTAGCACAGATCCTACCCAACTCTGCATATATTCCACTGATGCATCTGCGTATAGCGAGCGTCCGCTGGCCGTTGTTTGGCCTAAAGATCGCGCCGATCTTGTTGCCGCTGTCCGATTTGCAGCAAAGCATAAGATTCCGCTTATCCCCCGCACGGCGGGCACCTCGTTAGCCGGACAGGTTGTTGGTAGAGGTATTGTTGTTGATATTTCGAAGCACATGACCTCTGTCTTGGAGGTAAACCCGCAGGAGCACTGGGTACGCGTGCAACCCGGGGTAATTCTGGACGAGCTGAACATGGCCATGAAGGAGCATGGGCTCTTCTTTGGGCCAGAAACATCGACGGCCAACCGATGCATGATGGGCGGCATGATTGGCAACAACTCGTGCGGATCGCACTCCATTATATATGGTAGTACACGCGACCACCTGCTGGAGGTTAGGATGGTGCTCTCGGATGGTAGCGAGGCCCACTTTAAGCCGCTCACCCGCGAAGAGTTCGAGCAGAAGCTCGAACTCGAAGGCATAGAGGGCAACATCTACCGTAAGCTAAACGAAATCCTTTCGGATACCAGTAATATAAAGGAGATACAGGAACAGTTCCCCGAGCCATCGCTGAAGCGCCGAAACTCGGGCTACGCGCTGGATCTTTTGGCCAACAGCGAGGTATTTAGCCAGTCGGGCGAGAGGCTGAACATCTGCCAGCTGATTGCAGGCTCGGAGGGTACGCTGGGCATCATCACCGAGGCGAAGCTAAACCTGGTGCCGCTACCACCAAAGGAGAAGGCGGTGGTGTGCATCCATCTAAACAACCTCGAGGAGGCGTTTAGGGCAAACCTTATCGCCCTGAAGCATGAGCCAACGGCCGTGGAGCTGATGGATAGGACCATCCTCGATCTTACCAAGGATAACCTGGAGCAAAGCCGCAACCGATTCTTCGTTGAGGGAGAGCCTGCGGCCATCCTCATCGTGGAGTTTGCCGAATCATCAAAAGAAACTATAGAGAAAAAATACGCCAGCCTTGTTGCGGAGATGCAGCAGGCCGGGTTTGGCTACCACTTCCCCATTGTTTGGGGCGCCGAAACGGCCAAGGTGTGGAGCCTGCGCAAGGCGGGGCTCGGCGTGCTGTCGAACATGAAGGGCGATGCCAAGCCGGTATCGGTTATCGAGGATACGGCGGTGGCCCCCGAGCGCCTTCCAGCCTACATGGCCGACTTTAAGATTATCCTAGATAAATATGGGCTCGACTGCGTGTACCATGCTCATATAGGCAGCGGCGAGCTGCACCTCCGCCCCATTCTCAACCTAAAGGACGAAAAGGATGTGGCCCTGTTTAAGGCCATCGCCACCGATGTGGCCCATCTGGTGAAGAAGCACCGTGGCTCGCTGAGCGGCGAGCACGGCGATGGGCGCCTGCGCGGCGAGTTCATCCCCATAATGGTGGGCGAGCGCTGCTACCAGCTGATGAGGGAGGTGAAGGCCGCCTTCGATCCCGACAATATCTTCAACCCAAATAAGATTGTAGCCACCCCTCCCATGAACTCGCACCTGCGCTACACGCCGGGAGCAAAGGAGCGGAGGTTCGATACCATCTTCAGCTTTGCCGAGTCGGATGGGTTCCTGAGGGCGGCCGAACGCTGCAACGGTTCGGGCGACTGCCGCAAAACGATCCTCACCGGAGGAACGATGTGCCCCAGCTACATGGCCACCAAGGACGAGGATAAGACCACCCGCGCCCGCGCCAACATGCTGCGCGAGGTGCTTACCAGCAGCGACCGCCCCTTCGAGAGCCGCGAGCTGTACGATATCCTCAGCCTGTGCCTGTCGTGCAAGGGGTGCAAATCGGAGTGCCCCTCGAACGTGGACATGGCCAAACTGAAGGCCGAATTCCTGCAGCACTACTACGACAGGAACGGCATTCCGCTGCGCACGCGGCTGATCGCCTACATCACCTATATATATAAGGTAGGAAGCATCGCCCCTAGGGTTGCAAACTTCTTTATGGGGACCAAGGCCATCGCCAAGCCCATCCAGCGCGCGCTTGGCTTTAGCGACAGGCGCACACTGCCGCTGCTGCATAGCACAACGCTAGGGAAATGGTTCAAGGCAAATCGGCAGAAAGCGGTGGAAAGCAAGGGGCGCGTGTACCTCTTCGGCGACGAGTTTACCCGCTACAACGACGTGGAGGTGGGTATCAAGGCCATCATGCTGCTCCAGCAGCTGGGCTACGAGGTGATCATCCCGCACCACGGAGAGAGCGGTAGAACCTACATCTCCAAGGGGCTTATCCGCACCGCCAAGCGCATTGCCAACCGCAACATCGAGCAGCTAAGCCCGCTGGTTACGGACGAAGCACCGCTTATCGGCATCGAGCCATCGGCCATACTCTCGTTTAGGGACGAGTACCCCGACTTGGCCACCCCCGAGAATCTCGGCAAGGCCCACGAGCTGGCCCGCAACACCCTTCTTATTGATGAGTTCCTGATGCGCGAGATGCAGCGGGGCAGCATCAGCAAGGACCAGTTTACGAGGGATGAGGTTAAGGTGATCTTCCACGGCCACTGCCAGCAGAAGTCGATTGCCACCACCACCGCCACCAAGTACGTGCTCGGCTTCCCCGAAGGGCACACGGTTACCGAGATCCGCTCGGGCTGCTGCGGCATGGCCGGCTCGTTTGGCTACGAGAAGGAGCACTACGACCTGTCGATGGCCATCGGCGAGCTGATGCTCTTCCCTACCGTACGCCAGGCCGACAGCCAAACGGTGGTGGCCGCCCCCGGCACCAGCTGCCGCCACCACATTAAGGATGGAACAGGCCGCACGGCGGTTCACCCCGTAGAGGTGCTGTACGATGCGCTGAGGAAGTAGGCGGAAGAATTACGGTAAAGGTCGAACGTTGATGCTTTTTGCTCGAATGTTCGACCTTTTTGGGTGAAGCTTCGCCCTTTTACCCTGAAGCTTCAGCCTCCGACCCCCAAGCTTCGAGCTTTAACCCTGAAGCTTCGGCAAATTTTAGTGAAGCTTCGCACTTCGCCCCCGAAACTTCAGCCTCCGAACCCCAAGCTTCAAGCTTTGACCCTGAAGCTTCGGCAAATTTTAGTGAAGCTTCGCACTTCGACCCCGAAGTTTCAGCCTCCGACCTCGAAGCTTCGCACTTTTACCCTGAAGCTTCGGCTAATTTTAGCGAAGCTTCGCACTTCGACCCCGAAGCTTTAGCCTCCGAACCCCAAGCTTCGAACTTTGACCCTGAAGCTTCAGCCTCCGAACCCCAAGCTTCGAGCTTTAACCCTGAAACTTCGGCAAATTTTAGTGAAGTTTCGCCTTCCGACCCGAATGCATTCCGCTTCTTTGGGGATTGATTCCGCTCCGAGCTGAATTGATCTTGCTTTTTCTCTATCGCCCCATCTTCCTTGGCATACAATCGTACATCATCGAAAAATGTTCGAGTACTTTCCCCCAAGCCATCCCCCTAAAAATGCGGAGTTTGGCTCAAAATGGACCGTATCGAGCTGCAACTCCCGCCAATTTGAAGTATATTGCGGATCATTTCAAAGAAAAAAAACACCAATGGGTAAAGTAGTAATTAAGAGCTTCGATGAGCTCGAAAAGCTAGTGGGCCACGACCTCGGCATATCGGAGTGGCACGAGTTTACGCAGGAGCAGATCAACCTGTTTGCCGATGCCACCATCGACCACCAGTGGATCCATGTGGATCCCGAGAAGGCTAAAACCGAATCGCCCTTCGGCAACACCATCGCGCACGGCTACCTCACGCTGTCGATTCTCCCCCACCTTTGGGATCAAATTGTTGACGTACAAAACCTGAAGATGCAGGTCAACTACGGCATCGAGAAGCTGAAGTTCAACCAGCCCGTGCTGGTTAACAGCCGCGTGCGCCTATGCGCAAAGGTGATCAGCGCCGTTAACCTTCGCGGGGTAACCAAGGCCACCATTGGCGTAAAGCTCGAGATAGAGGGCAACAAGAAGTCGGCCTACGATGCCGAGGTAATCTTCCTCTACCACTTCAACGGCTAGTCGTTCCACACAACGATACGAAAAAGGCAGCCCCCGAATGCTCGGGGGCTGCCTTTTTTAATATCGCTAGTTCGATCTAAGATCTTGATATTATTGGTTAAGGATGCACAGAGGGTATTTCTCCCGCCTTAGCGGGAGGTCAGCGAAGCTGGGGGTGGTTGTTGGAAAAACATATAACAAATCTCTCCTATTTGGCATTAACCACCCCGCCCTACGGGCACCCCTCCCTAATAAAGGAGGGGAATCGCGCTAATTTTCACCTAATGCTAGCGATAAAAGTTAGATTATTACAGATTCTAGCAATATGGTTTGCTACCCGTCAATCCCCAAGAACGAGTGCTCCTTCGAGTAGCGCAGCATCTGCTGGGTGTACCCCTCGGAGTAGTCGATTGCCACGTCTACTATCTCGCCATTCTTAGTAGTAGGCCTGTAAACTGGGTTGATGAAGCCGCTGTATGGGGCCAGCCCCAGCTTCTTATAGCGCTCAAGGATCTCCTTATGCAGCTCTTGGTCGAGCTTCACGCCGTAGCCCTCCACCAGCTGCTTGGCCGCCTGGTAGTCACCGGTCGATTTGATGCGTTGAATCTCGCGCAGCAGCTCGCCAAAGAGCCTACGTAGGCTATCGTAGCTGTTTACCACCACGTAGGTCTTGCCATCGCGCACCACATACGCTATCACCTTTTCCGATGATCCCTTTTCGAAGCACCATTCGGCAATCAGCTTACGGTTGCGCATGTGGGCCTCCTCCACGTTCTTGCCCAGTTCGATGCGAACCATCTGGGTGAGCAGCCCGTTGCGGATGTAGTCGTTGTAGAGCGCCTTGGCCACATCGAGCGAAGGAATCAGCCCCAGCTCCACCATCTTGGGGTCCATCATGTAGTAGAGCGCAAACAGATCGGCGCGTGCCTCCTCGATGGTCGAGCCGTAACTCTTCAGCTCGTCGCCCATCACCCCTTCGGCTAGCTGGCCGCTGCCGTGGCCCAGGCACTCGTGCATATCGGTATGCAGCGAGTCGGCTAGGAACCCATGCTGGTATTCGAGCTCAACCTCCTCCTTCGAGTAGGCAAACTCCTCGATGAAGCCCGTTCCGTGCGACGCCTGATCGTAGGCGTAGGAAATGTTGTCGATGGTAACCGATTTCGATCCGTGAACCTTACGAATCCAGTCGGCATTGGGCAGGTTGATGCCGATAGGCGTAGCGGGGTAGCAGTCGCCCGCCAGGAAAGCCGCGTTTATCACCTTTGCGCTAACGCCCTTCACCTCCCGCTTCTTAAACCTCGGATCAACGGGCGAGTGATCCTCGAACCACTGGGCGTTATTGCTAATCACCACGGTGCGCTGCGTAGCGGCATCGTTGCGGAAGTTCACGTGCGACTCCCACGTAGCCTTGTAGCCCAACGGATCGTTGTAGGTCTCAATAAACCCGTTTATAAAGTCCACCTGCGAGGCCAAATCCTTCACCCAGGTGATGCTATACTCGTCGAAGTACTCCAGTTTGCCCGTAGCGTAGAAGGATATCAGGAACTCTATTGACTTGCGCTGCTCGTCGTTTTCGGCCACATCCATCGCCTTGCGCAGCCAGTGCACAATTTGGGTGATGGCCTTGCCGTACTTGCCGTCCTGCTTCCACACTACCTCGCGGAGCGTATCGCCCTCCTTCACCAGGTTGGTGTTAAGCCCGTGGGATAGCGGCGTCTGGTTCTCCGGATCGAGCAGCTGGCCGTAGAACTCCTCGGCCTCCTTCTGGGTAACCCCCTGGTAGAAGGTGCTACTGGAGCTGGCCACCATGTCCACCTCGGGATTGGAGCAAACCCTATGCTTATCCAAATCGGGGTTAAAGATGGGCTCTTCTACCCTACTGCGAATCTCTTCAACCGAGGTAAAGTGAGGCTTAAAGCACGCTAGTGGCGTATTTTCTAAAAGATGGATGAAGTAGCTGCGCGATATTTCGGGAACAAACTTCTCGTTGCCGTAGTGGTGGTGAATGCCATTCGAGAACCACACCCGCTTAAGGTAAACCTCGAGCTGCTTAAACTCCCCCGACGTTCTATCGCCCGAGTAGCCCTCGTAGATAGCCTCAAGGACAAACCTAACGGCAAGGTTGTGGCGGTAGTTCTGGTCGAAAAGAATATCGCGCCCAGCCGCAGCCGCCATCGTTAGGTAGTATATCAGCTTTTTCTGCTTTATCGAAAGAGATTCAAAATCGGGTACCTGATACCTCAAAATTCGTAGGTCGCCAAACTGGTCGACCTTCCATTCAAAATCACTCATAGTATAGATTTTGGGAAATTAGTACGTTTTGATTTTCTTAAAATCCTTCTTACGCTTCCTGTCGGGCATCCTTACATCGAGGTTTTGCTTCAACGTCCAGATGCCGTCTCCCAAGATAAAGCCATCCTGCGACCCATCTGGTCCATAAAACTGGAGATCGTTGGCTGCGTTTGGCTCCGATGGGGCCAGATGATCAAATACAATTGCCTTTTGCTCGGGCATGTAGCGCAGGGTCATCAGGTAGCGGGCGGAATGCTCAAAAATAACCCTCGAGGCATTTCGTTTACCATCGAAGAATATGGGAGCACCAAACACAACTCCGCCATCGGTAATCTCCATCACCTCAATTACCTTACGCGATGTAAACAAATCATTAAACGACGTGCCAAGTAGCGTATAGTAATTCTTTCCATTCGATTTGGTTGGGATGATCTGGTAGTATAGCGCCCCATACCACTTCTCGGGGGTAAGAATTTCATCATTTGGCTTCACAACCTCTTCCCTTTTATCCACCAATCTTGTAACCTTAAACCCAGCTCCATTGGGCTGCTGCAAAAAGCCAAAGTGCATGAAAGTACCATCCTTATACCGTAGGTTAAAGAGGTAAAAGGTAAACGCATTATCAGGCGATTCGATCATCCCTAGATGCTTAATGCGCTTAAAATCGAAGTTCTTTGCGCTATTATCCTTAAGGAAGCTGGTGAAATCGGGAATTATCCGCTCAGCAATCGAATCTTTTACACGATCGTTCTGCTCCGCAAACAGCGCATTAAACCTCGTTACGATAGTTGTATCCTGCGCCTTTGCCTGAAATGTGGTTGCCAGTAGTACAAGCGCAACCAGCTCGACAGCTTTTCTAACCATCTTCATCTCAACACCTATTTTAAACAAGAATTCTCCTCAAGAAACCTCTTAATAATTAGTTCAGGGCGCTTAACCGCCTTGTTGAGCCAGCTATATAGGAGTTCGTCATGCTCCTCATCGTTCAACTTCCAATCTATATTCTGCTCGCTTAGCTTACCTCGTAGGGTATGTATTGTCATCGCAGCCGCCACCGAAATGTTGAAGCTTTCGGTAAATCCGTACATGGGAATATACAAGAATTCATCAGCCTGATCGAGCAACGTTTGAGATACCCCGTTATGCTCGTTTCCAAAAAATACGGCAGCCTTCCCTTTCGTAAGATCAAAGTCTTCGAGCGCAACACCATCCACATGAGGCGAAGTTGCAACAATCCTGTACCCCTTCGATTTTAAGTTGCCAATGGCATCGCTGGTAGGACATGCAGAGCTATCGTAACGATGAATCGTAAGCCACTTGTCCGATCCCCTAACCACATCAGGGTTTATGCTAAAGCTATGTGCATTCTCTACAATATGCACATCCTGCAAGCCAAAAGCCTCAGCGCTTCTCAGCACCGCCGATGCATTTTGCGACTGATATATATCTTCAAGACAAACGGTGATATACCGAGTTCTATTCGAAAGAACCCTTTTAATAATGCCAATGCGCTCATCGCCAAGGAACGATCCTAAATGCTCCGATATGCTGTTCCGAATTTCTGGGGTGAATTCCATCTTTAGAATATTAACATTCCAAAGATAGCAATTTAAAAAGCGCAATAAAAAAGGGTGCGGAAGCACCCTTTCAAAATCTGAATCGCTGAAAACTATTGAACCGTATCAGTTAAACCTTTTCCAGCTTTAAATCTTACCACTTTTTTAGCAGCAATTTTAATTTCCTTACCACTTCTTGGATTTCTACCTGTTCTTGCTTTCCTCTCAGAAATTCCAAAAGAACCAAATCCAATTAAAACAACGCTATCACCACTCTTAAGAGCATCTGAAGTAACCTTAACAAAAGCATCAAGAGCTTTTTTAGCATCAGTTTTTGTCAATTTGGCTTCATCAGCCAATGCATCAATCAACTGAGTTTTGTTCATAACTTAATCTTTTAGCGGTTAAAAAAATATTTGACTAAAGATTCTTTGATCACGTAAAAGGAAACTAATGCGCCTTTTGTGTTAACAATATCTTTCATTTGCTAATTTATGGAAATTATTTTCAACACGTGCAAATTGCTAGAAAAAAAAATAAAACAAACAAGTTTTTTTCTTCTTGCAGACTCCAATTTTGGAACTACTTTTGTCCTCGGAGAGGTGGCAGAGTGGTCGATTGCGGCGGTCTTGAAAACCGTTGAGGGTCAAACCTCCGGGGGTTCGAATCCCTCCCTCTCCGCAGACCACAACATCAAAGCACAACAAAACCCTGTAAATCGAATGGTTTACAGGGCTTTGTATTTTTACCCATTTTATTATTTCACACCTATTTCTAAGTATAGAGATACCTATTCGGTGAACTCCTCCTTTTCAGCCCCAAACAGATAACTTCGAAAATGATAAAGAGGCTGCCCTTTTACCGACAGCCTCTCCTCACACAATCAATTAATACATTCTTTTTACTTCACCTTCTTGGTAACTACGGCTTCCATTTCCTCTAGGGTTTTCCCCTTCGTTTCGGGAACCATCTTTAGGATGAATACCGCCGATAGCACGCTTATAATGCCGTAAATCCAGTAGGCAAAACCGTTGTGGAACTTCTCGGTAAGCCAAACGTTGTCGTTAAGCATGGGGAAGGTAAGCGAAACAATCCAGTTGGCAATCCACTGTGCTGCTACCGCAATCGACAGAGCCCCACGGATGGAGTTGGGGAATATTTCGGCCAGCAGCACCCAGCAAACGGGGCCCCAGCTCATGGCAAAGGCAGCGGTGTAGGTAAGCATAAACACCAACGCCAGCAACCCTACATGCCCCGAATAGAAGGTAAAGCCGAGGGCAATCATGCTGATGGCCATGCCAATCGAGCCAATAATCATCAGCGGCTTTCGGCCAAACTTGTCAACCGTAAGTATTGCCACCACCGTAAAGGCAAGGTTTACCACGCCAACGATAATGGTTTGCAGCAGCGACGAGTCGGTGCTGGCTCCCATGTTGCGGAAGATATTCCCGGCGTAGTAAAGCACCACGTTAATGCCCACGCCCTGCTGGAACACCGATAGGAGGATGCCGATGAGGATAACCCCAAAGCCATACGACAGCCAGGGCGCATTCTTCTCGTGCAACGTTCCTTTAATGTCGTTTAGAATGGCAGCAGCATTGCTCTTCCCCGAAATCTTGTTGAGCACCTTAAGGGCCTTCTCGTCCTTGCCCTTCATGGCAAGGTATCGGGGTGTTTCAGGTACAAATAGGAGAAGGATGATGAATATTCCGGCAGGAACTGCGCCCGAAAGGAACATCAAGCGCCATCCGTCGGTAATCAGCCACTGCTCATCGCCCTGCTTGGCAATAAAGTAGTTGACGAAGTAGATTACCAGCATCCCAAAGATGATGGCAAATTGGTTAAACGAAACGAGTTTGCCGCGCACGTTGGCAGGGGCAATTTCGGCAATGTACATGGGCGATATCATCGATGCGATACCTACTCCAATCCCCCCAATGATGCGGTAGATGGCAAACGAGTAAACGTCGAGCGTTCCAAAGACGTTGAACGTTTCGGGTTTCCAGGCACCAACGGCCGAGATAAAAAAGGCAACACCCGAAATAAACAGGCCGTTCTTACGCCCAAACGACTTGGAGATGAATCCGGCAGCAGCGCCGCCAATCACGCAGCCAATGAGTGCACTGGCAATCACAAATCCTTTTACGGCATCGGCCGTATTCTTCATCTCTACGATATCAGTAGCAGCGGGTAGCGCCTTGCCTAAAAAGCTGATGGCCCAAACCGTTAGTCCGGCCAAAATAACGCCACTTGCAATGCCCCCTTTTTTGAAGCCCAGCAGGCGGACGATCTGCGCGCAGATCACAATAAATACGAGGTAAAGCACCAGGGTCATCATCAGCTTGTACTGGCCAAATACAGCAGCGATGTTGGAGTTGAAAATGTAGTCAGATCCGTTGGTCTTGTAGATGAAGAATTCGACAAGCGATTTTTCGGCGCCATTAACAACCGCGGTGTCGTACCCAAAAAGCAGGCCCCCTAAGGTGGCCACGATGGTAAGCAGAACGATGTACAGCTTGCTCCCCTGCTGGAACGAGCTGGAGGATTGGTTTCCTCCGGTGTCTATAAATGCCATGATGTAGGTGTTAAGTGTTTGTCTAAAATAGGTTGGAGTACGGTGTGTAAAAGTCCGTAAGCGCACACGGTGCCTACGGACTTTTATGTTGGATATTAGATGTACAGGTTAATCAGCTGCTCGTATAGCTCCTGCTTGCCACTTGTAAGGGCAGGCTCGCCTGTTGCCTTGGCGTATGCGCGAAGATCTTCGAGCGAAAGCTTGCCGGCGTCAAACTCGGCACCCTTACCGGAGTCGAACGAGGCGTAGCGCTTCTTTCTCATCTCAAGTAGATCCGAGTTCTTAAGGATGTCGTCGGCAACCACAAGAGCGCGGGCGAATACGTCCATACCAGCGATGTGGGCGATGATGATATCGTCAAGGTCGGTAGAGTTTCTGCGGGTCTTAGCATCGAAGTTGATACCGCCGGTGGTGAAGCCACCTGCCTGCTGAATGACAAGCATGGCTTGGGTAACCTCGTAGATGTCGATGGGGAACTGGTCGGTGTCCCAGCCGTTTTGGTAGTCGCCACGGTTAGCGTCGATGCTACCAAACATGCCCGCGTTGGCGGCCATTTGCAGCTCGTGCTCGAAGGTGTGGCCTGCCAGCGTTGCGTGGTTTACCTCTATGTTCATCTTGAAGTCCTTGTCGAGGTTGTACTGACGGAGGAATCCGATAACCGTTTCGGTGTCGAAGTCGTACTGGTGCTTGGTTGGCTCCATGGGCTTAGGCTCGATGAGGAAAGATCCCTTGAAGCCATTCTTACGGCCGTAGTCGCGAGCCATGGTTAGGAATTGGCCAAGATGCTCTTTCTCGCGCTTGGTATCGCTGTTTAGCAGCGTCATGTAGCCCTCGCGGCCACCCCAGAATACGTAGTTCTCGCCTCCTAGCGCTATGGTAGCATCAATGGCATTCTTTACCTGAGTTGCGGCATGCGCTAGTACGCTAAAGTCGGGGTTGGTAGAAGCACCGTTCATGTACCTTGGGTTGCTAAACACGTTGGCGGTACCCCACAGCAACTTCACGCCGGTCTCCTTTTGTAGCTTGGCGGCATACTCTACCATTTTGCCAAGGCGCTCTTCTATCTCGAATACCGAGCCGTCTCCGGCAACATCGGTATCGTGGAAGCACCAGAAAGGAATGCCCAGCTTGGTGGCAATCTCGAAGGCTGCATCCATTCTGTCGTGGTTGCGCTGCATAAGATCTGATGCTTGCTCCCAAGGGAAGGCTTTGGTGCCTGGGCCAAAGGGATCGCCGCCGGTGCCGGTAAGCGTATGCCAGTAGGCCATGGCAAAGCGAAGCTGCTCCTTCATGGTCTTTCCGTTTACCATGCGATTCTCGTCGTACCATTTGTAGGCAAATGGATTCTTAGACTCACGTCCTTCGAACTTGATCTTTTCTATAGATCCGAAAAATTCTTTGCTCATCTTGTTCTTTATTTTAGTAGCTGACTTAAACAACGATTCCAGTTTTCGTAGGCTTCCTGAAGCATGGGGTTGCTTTGGGGTTCGACAACCTTTTCCACCTTAAGGGTTGCAAAGGCTTCCGAGGGGGTGCTGTAGTATCCGGCACCAAGGGCTGCACCGCGTGCGGCGCCAATTGCGCCGTTGGTGTTGTAGAGCTCTATTGTTGCACCCGTTATATCGGCAACGGTTTGGGTAAACAGGTCGCTCTGAAAGAGGTTGGCGATGCCTGCACGGATAATCGTGGGGGTAACGCCTACGGTTTTCATCACCTCCACACCGTACTGCATGGAGAATGCGATGCCTTCCTGGGCGGCCCTTAGCATGTGCGCCGTGCTGTGCAGGTTGAAGTTGATATTCTGCATGTGCGCCCCCAGCTCCAGGTTGCCCAGCACGCGCTCGGCGCCATTGCCAAACGGAAGTATGGTAAGCCCATCGCTGCCGGTTGGCGCTTGCGATGCCAGCTCGTTCATCTGCACGTAGGAGAGATTTTTGGTGGCATTCCGGCGCATCCAGGAGTTTAGGATTCCGGTGCCGTTGATGCACAGCAGCACGCCCAAGCGCGGATCGCTGCTGGTGTGGTTGACGTGCATAAAGGTGTTCACCCTCGATTGTGGGTCGTAGGCAATGCGGCTGCTTACGCCGTACACAACGCCCGATGTTCCTGCGGTTGCCGCAATTTCGCCAGGGTTGAGCACGTTTAGCGAGAAGGCGTTGTTGGGCTGATCGCCGGAGCGGTAGGTGATCGGCGTTCCTTCCTTTATGCCCAGGAGCGTCGCGGCATCGCGGCTCAGCGCCGACTGGTGCCCAAAGCAGGGAACCTGACGGGCCAGCAGCTCTTTGCTTAAGCCGTACTGGTCGAGGACGGTTTCCGATACCTTTTCCTCCTTGAAATCCCAGAATATCCCTTCGGATAAGCCTTGGGCGGTTGAGGTTGCCTCTCCCGAGAGCTTGTAGGCGATGTAGTCGCCGGGGAGCATGATCTTACTGATTCGGCCAAACAGTTCAGGCTCGTTCTCCTTAATCCAGGCCAGCTTCGAGGCGGTAAAGTTTCCAGGCGAGTTCAGGTGGTGCTCTAGGCACTTCTCGGCTCCGATGCTCTCCATCGCCCGGTTGCCTAATGATACGGCTCGGCTGTCGCACCAGATGATGGACGGGCGAACAACGGCTCCATTGCCATCGATTGTAACCAGCCCGTGCATTTGGTAGGTAATGCCGATGGCCTTGATCTCGGACAGGGTAACGGTAGCCGATAGCTGCTTAGCGGCATCCACGAAGTAGCTCCACCACATGTCTGGAGCTTGCTCTGCCCAGCCTTTTTGCGGCGAGCTGATGGCCATCTCTTCCGAGGGCATTTGCGTTGAGGCCAGGCAGCGGCCTGTTGATGCATCAAAAACGGCAACTTTTACGGAGGAGCTGCCAATGTCGATCCCAAGTGTTTTCATAGGGTTAAAATATTTTCAGCTTCTTCAGCTTCTTTTGTTCCTGACGGTACGAGTGGGCATCAAACTGGTAAAGAAGGGCCGGCTTATGGTTCACCTTGGCCTCCTTCTCGTCGAGCTGTATCAGAAATGGGTACTTCAGGATTTTCTTTCTGAAGTTTCGGTTGTCGATGTCGACGCCCAGTATGGCTTCGTAGAGGTTTTGCAGCTGCTTGATGGTAAATTTTTTGGGGAGCAGCTCGAAGGCGATAGGCGTGGACTGCATCCGGCTTTTTAGCCGGTCGAGCCCCTTTAGGATTATCTCCTTATGGTCGAACGATACGTGCTTCAGCTCCTGAACGTCGCACCACGAGGCTTTCCCCTGCATGGTTGCCTTTAGCACGCTCAGGTTGATTTTTACCAGCGAGAAGTACGAAACCGTAACGATGCGGGTGGCCGTAATGCCGTACGTAAACTCGATCCATTTCTTATCGTCCTCGTTGCTGATCCGGTTGGGATCCGAGAATACGTGTAGCTGCTCGAGGTAGATGTTGTTTAGGCCCGTAAGGTTCTGTAGCGTATGGTGGGCGCTGGTGTCGAGATCTTCGTTCTCGGCGATCATGCTCCCCGGCAGCTTGTACTCTTTGGTGGCGCTGCTATTCAGCTTTTGCCGTTCTACAAGGAGCACTTTCAGCCGGGTTCCATCGAAGCCGAACACTACGATATCTACTGATATTGACGGGTTAATTGCTGTACGCATCCGATTTACGTTTTGCCAAATATAGATGTTGGAAACCATCTTTGCGCAATAATTGTACTTAGTACGGTAAGCTTTAGCGTTTATTTGCGACATGGCAAACACAATTACTTTTAATTGCTTTTAATATCAGCGAAATGATATGGGGCGTTGGTGACCGCCGAGGGGGTATGGGCGTATGAGGGTAACGTTAAACTTACGCTAACCCCGACGAACGGGGTGCCGCCCTCCGAAAGGGTACGCGGCTTTACGGATTGTTTTGCCGCCGATGCGGGGCAATAGATCGGCAGCATTTCCTGAAGCGGGGGTTGGAAAATCATTTTCTCAGCTAAGCCGAGGCTACCAGTAATACGTACGCTCGACGGTCGGTAGGCTGCGAGCAGCCAAAACCTAAAAGACCTATGCAATGGTAATATGGGAGGAATACTCTCCGTTAATATACCCTACTACTACCCTGCTTTTTGCAGCCTCAACCCTGCAATTTTGAAGGTTCACCCTGCTTTTTGCAGCCTTGACCTTGCAATTTGCAGCCTCTACCCTGCTTTTTGCAGCCTGCACCCTGCTTTTTGCAGCCTTCACCCTGCAATTTGCAGCCTCTACCCTGCTTTTTGCAGCCTGCACCCTGCAATTTGCAGCCTACACCCTGCTTTTTGCAGCCTACACCCTGCAATTTGCAGGGGATTATTCACGGAACTGTGTCTACCCTATTTTTTCGGAAGCAGGAATTACGCCTGCCTTTTAGGTTAGGGCTGCTAGCGGGGCAAGGGTGGCGGAGGAACGGAGCCACTTGTATACCCTTGCCCCGCTAGGAGGCCTGGCCTTCCTTCGCGGGTGTTCTTCATGCTCCAAACTTGGCCATCCGCTCGGCAAATTTAATGCAAAGCTGCCCGTAGATGAGCTTCCACCCCGCAACTTCCCGCTTTGGGCTCGAGTTGATATCCCGAATAACGAGGTATATCAGCTTCTTGATGGCCATGTCGGAGGAGAAGCACCCCTTGGTCTTGGTCACCTTCCGCATGCGCCGGTGGATGCCCTCGATGGGGTTGGTGGTGTACATGAGCCGGCGGATCTCCCTGCCGAAGTCGAAGAAGGAGCTCAGCTTGTACCAGTTTTCCCGCCAGCTCTTGACGGCGGTGGGGTACTTCGTCCCCCAGCGCTCGGCGAAGCGCTCGAGCTCCGCCTCGCCCGCCTCCAGCGTGGGGCTGCCGTAGATGGCCCGCATGTCGGCGGTGATGGCCTTGTAGTCTTTTTTAACCACGTACTTGAGCGTGCTGCGCACCTGGTGGACGATGCAGCTCTGGATGACCGTCTCGGGAAAGGTGCTGCTGATGGCCTCGCTGAAGCCCTTGAGGTTATCCGTGCAGGCGATCAGGATGTCCTCCACGCCCCGAAGGCGCAGATCCTGCAGCACCTCCAGCCAGAAGCGGGCCGACTCGCTCCCGGCAATGTAGATGCCCAGCAGCTCCCGAAAGCCCTCCTGGCTGACCGCGTAGACGTTGTAGAGCGCCTTGCCCTGCACTGCACCGCCCTCGCGGCACTTGAAGTGGATGGCGTCGAACCAGACTATCGCGTAGAGCGGGCTCAGCGGGCGCTGCTGCCACTCCTGCAGCTCGGGGATGAGCCGATCGGTGAGCTCGCTCATCTGGGCGGGCGAGAGCGAAAGCCCGTAAACCTCCATCAGCAGCTTCCGAATGTCGGCGTAGCTCATCCCCTTGGCGTAGAGCGAGAGCACCTTCTCGCAGAGCTCGTCGTCCAGCAGCACCTGCCGCTTGGCCACGATCTCTGGGGTAAAGGATCCGTTACGGTCTCTGGGGGGGCTGAGCTCAAACTCGCCGTTCGAGCTCTTAACCGTTTTGGTGGTAGCGCCGTTGCGCTTGTTGCCCTCCGAATCCTTCAGGTGCTGCTCCAGCTCCAGCGCTAGGGCCTTCTCCAAAAAGTGCTTGAGCAGCGGGGCGAACACCCCATTCTCGCCGCTTAGGCTCTTGCGCTCGTAAAGGCCTTTGATGGCCTCCTTCTCAAATTCCTCGTAGCTGAAGCTCGCTACTTTTTCTTCCTCTTTCATTGTCTGCAAAGTTATCGTTATCATTTTGCAGACACAGTTGCATGAACAGTCTCATTTGCAGCCTCTAACACCCACAACATGGGCTACCCCTTATCCTTCTTCCGGTACTCGCTTGGCGACATGCCCATCTTCTTCTGGAAAATTCGGGAGAAGTAGAGCGGATCCTCGATGCCAACCTTGGGGCTGATCTGGGTAATCTTCATCTTGGTATGGTCGAGGTACTGGCAGGCCTTCTGGACCTTAAGCAGGATAAGGTAGTCGATGGGCGAATAGCCCGTTCGGGCCTTAAAGATGGCAGTTAGCTGGGTGCTCGAGTACTTGGCAAATGCGGTCAGGTCATTTAGCGTAAGCTTTTTCTCGATGTTCTCGTTCATAAAGTGGATGCACTGGCTAACCGTATCGGCAGCGGGGCTGGCGCCGTCGTTGCGGTTGGCGTACTGATCTTTGAACAGGATGCTCCCCAAGAAGTACTGGAGGCAAATGCTGGCGTAGCACAGATTATCGACGCCGTAGCCCATTTCGAGCGTGCTGTAGATGCTTTCGAAGAGGCCGATTCTTTCCTCGTTGCGCGACGTGCTGCTGGGCTCCAGGTTTACGGGTACACCCAGCCGTTGAGCGTAGAGCTGCGCCTGCTCCCCCTTAAAGTGCAGCCAGTAGATGCTCCACGGGGTCGATGTGTCGGAGCCGTACTGGTGCGGCGTGCCTGCCGGAAGAACAACCAGCTGATTCTCGTTTAGCCTACTTCGCCGTCCGTCCACCTCCACCCAGCCACACCCGCTGATGCAGTATAATAGTATATGTTGCTCTATCCCCTCGTCCCTCTTCCTGAAGTGAAATTTTGCGTTGGGGTAGTAACCGATATCGGTAACATGCACGTTAGCCGTGATGGGATCTTGCTCCAGCGCTTGGATAATCGACTTTGGTAAAACAATGGTTCTTTGCCCGCTAAAACCTTCCTTTTTCTTCATATTGATGTTACTATTTGGGGCGATGCCGCCATGTAAGGGCTGCAATCGCCTCCGGTAAAAACAGGTGCAAGTACGGATGAGCAAATATAGGTTGATCTGCGTAATATAATCCATGTACATTGTGCAATCTACCATTCTTTTTAGGCTAGTACGACCATAGATTTGCATCTATTGAATGTAGCATGTTGGGCAAAATAGCGACTGAGACTTAGCAGGTATTTTGCAGGCATCAGCAAACGATCAACCTAACAAACAAAAAATTAATCGGTATGAAAAAAATAAACAGCTGGTACGTCTTCTTTATTGCAAGCGTTTCAGCAATGGGGGGACTACTTTTTGGGTACGACTGGGTGGTTATTGGAGGGGCAAAGCCCTTCTACGAGCGCTTTTTTGATATTGCGAGTTCAACCAACCTACAGGCATGGGCCATGAGCTGCGCCCTTATTGGCTGCATTGTAGGTGCGGTTGCATCTGGAGTAATTAGCGAGAAATTTGGAAGAAAAAAGCCGCTGCTGCTATCGGCCCTCATTTTTGTTGTAGCATCATTAGGAACGGGATTGGCAAACAGCTATTCCCTATTTGTGGTATTCCGTATGATAGGTGGCGTTGGCATCGGCTTGGCATCGGCCATTTCGCCCATGTACATTGCCGAGGTTGCCCCATCGCACCTCCGCGGACGATTTGTCTCGCTCAACCAGATGACCATCGTTATCGGCATCCTGCTGGCTCAGGTCATTAACCTACTTATTGCCGACAAGGTACCCGCAGGTGCAACCGACGAATTTATCCGCTCGTCGTGGAATGGGCAAGTCGGTTGGCGCTGGATGTTCTTTGCATGCGCGGTTCCTGCCTCAGCCTTTTTTATTCTAGCATTTTTAGTACCCGAAAGTCCACGCTGGCTTATCAAGATGGGAAAGACCGACAAGGCACTTCCTACCCTCGAAAAGATAGGCGGAGCAACATTTGCTCGCGACGAAGTAAGCAAAATACAGGAGACGCTGAACGATGTAAGCGAAAAGGTAGATCTAAAAGCGCTGCTTAACCGCAAGTACCGATTCGTGCTGCTTATCGGTATCGTGTTGGCAGTATTTCAGCAGTGGTGCGGCATCAACACCGTATTCAACTACGCCGAAGAGATATTTACCGCCGCAGGATATGGGGTTAGCGACACCCTATTCAACATCGTTATTACGGGTAGCGTTAACCTAATCTTTACGCTGGTGGCCATGTTTACCGTTGACAACTGGGGTCGAAAGAAGCTAATGCTCTTTGGATCGGTTGGGCTATCCGCCATCTACATCCTTCTGGGAGGTGCTTTCTTTTTCGGATTTAAGGGTATACCCGTGCTTACGCTTGTGGTAGCAGCCATTGCCGTTTACGCCATGTCGCTTGCACCAATTGTGTGGGTAATACTCTCCGAGATATTCCCGAACCGTGTACGTGGAGCCGCAATGGCTTTGGCAACATTCGCGCTCTGGGTTGCCTGCTTTATTCTTACCTACACGTTCCCACTTCTAAACAGCTCATTGGGAGCTGCAGGAACATTCTGGGTATATGCCGGAGTTTGCCTAGTAGGATTTCTATTCATCGTAAAGAATTTGCCCGAAACCAAGGGTAAATCGCTAGAGGAGATAGAGCATCAAATAGTAAAATAGCCAACTGGGCAGTAACCTAAAAAAACAAACAGGCTCACACCTAGGAGGAGAACTTTTAATTGACAATAAATAAAATACCATATGGACGCTAACGTAAAAGTTTGGGAGGAGAAAGTTATCATCCCCACCTACGAAATAGGGAAAGCTGAAAAGAATCCGATCTTCTTGGAGAAGCGAGTATACCAAGGTAGCTCGGGGGTGGTTTATCCATATCCTGTAGTCGAGAAGATTGAGGACGAAAAGGTAGATAAAGCCTACGATGCTGTATACCTCGAAAATGAGTACGTTAAGATAATGATCCTCCCTGAGCTGGGAGGACGCGTTCAAATGGCCTACGACAAGATTAAGCAGCGCCACTTTATATACTACAACCAGGTAATAAAGCCCGCACTCGTTGGTCTTACAGGTCCATGGATATCGGGCGGAATAGAGTTCAACTGGCCCCAACACCACCGTCCAAGTACCTTCCTTCCCGTCGACTATACAATCGAGAAGTTCGAGGATGGCAGCGTTACCGTATGGGTTAGCGAAATGGAGAAGATGTTCCATCAAAAGGGAATGGCTGGTTTTACGCTACACCCCGGGAAGGCTTATTTGGAGATAAAAGGTAAGCTCTACAATCGAACGCCATTTCCGCAAACCTTTCTGTGGTGGGCTAATCCTGCTGTTGCCGTTAACGACGACTATCAGTCGGTCTTTCCTCCCGATGTAAACGCCGTCTTCGATCATGGCAAGCGTGACGTATCAAACTTCCCCATAGCAACTGGCACCTACTACAAAATGGACTACTCGGCGGGTGTTGACATCTCGATGTACAAGAACATCCCCGTTCCAACGTCGTATATGGCAATCAAGTCGGAGTACAACTTTGTAGGAGGATACGAGAACGACACGCAGGCGGGCGTGCTGCACGTTGCCAACCACCACATATCACCAGGCAAAAAGCAATGGACCTGGGGTAACGGCGACTTTGGCAAAGCTTGGGATCGCAACCTTACCGACGAAGATGGACCATACATCGAGCTGATGGCAGGCGTTTACACCGACAACCAACCCGACTTTACCTGGCTTCAACCCTACGAGGAAAAGACATTTACCCAGTACTTCCTTCCATATAGGGAGCTTGGCGTTGTAAAGAATGCCAGCCAAGACTTCCTTCTTAATTTAGATTTGGTAGAAGGTAAGGCTATTGTAAAGGTGTTTTCAACAGGGATTCACAATAGCGTAAGCATTACGTTGAGAGGTAAGAATGGTGTTTACCTTAACGATGGGATTAGCATTTCGCCTCTGGAGGTTTATACCAAGGAGGTTGATGGAGTTGCTGATTTATTCCACGAGCTACAGGTTGAGGTGAAAGACTCCGATGGCAATGTTTTAATCAGCTGGAAGCCAGAAAAGCCTGAGCTAAAGGAAATGCCAAATGCCGCAAAGCCCGCATTAGCGCCCGAGGAAATCTCGTCAATAGAGCAGCTTTACCTTACAGGGTTGCACATCGAGCAGTACCGCCATGCCACCTACACCGCAACCGACTACTACCGCGAGGCTTTAAAGCGCGAACCTTCGGATGTTCGCAACAACAACGCCATGGGCTTATGGCTGCTACGCAAGGGTAAGTTTGCCGAGAGCGAACCCTACTTTAGGCGTGCAGTAGAAACGCTTACCGAGCGCAATCCAAATCCCTACGATGGAGAACCGTTGTACAACCTTGGAATAGCGCTTAAGATGCAGAACAGGCTAGATGAGGCGTACGACTCACTCTACAAATCGTGCTGGAATGCGGCATGGCAAGATTCCGGCTACTTTACGCTATCGCAGCTATCAGCACAAAAGGGTAACCTAAAGGCAGCATTGTACGAAATAGACAAATCGCTAATCCGCAACTGGCACAACCACAAGGGACGTCACCTTAAAGCTGCTATTCTTCGTAAACTTGCGATGAACGAAGAGGCTCTTAAGCTTATTCATAAATCCCTCGAACTCGACAGGTTCAACTACGGCTGCCGATACGAGCAGTACCTAATTACTAAGGATTCCAACGTATTGCTAGAGATGAACAGGTTGATGCGCAACGAAATTCACAGCTACGAAGTAATTGCACTCGATTATGCAGCTGCCGGGCTATTTACGGAGGCCGTTAGTCTGCTGGAAGAAGGTGCTAAGGTTTGCCCAACCTCGCCAATGACCTACTACTACATGGGTTGGTGCCTCGATAAGCTAGGCTTGGAGCAAAAAGCAAAAGAGGTATATGCAGTAGCAGCAGCGCATAAGGCAGATTTCTGCTTTCCCAATAGGCTCGAAGCCATCCTTGCGCTCGAAAACGCGCAGGCACTAAACCCGGCAGATAGCAAGGCTCCGTACTATCTGGGGAATCTCTGGTACGATAAGCGTCAGTACACCGAAGCAATTGCATGCTGGGAGAAATCGTTTGCTCTCGACGGCTCCTTCCCTACCGTATGTAGGAATCTATCGTTAGCCTACTTCAACAAGCTTAACGATACGGTTCGTGCAGTTACCATGCTCGAGTTGGCTTTCGATTTGGATAGAACCGACGCCCGCATCCTGATGGAGCTCGATCAACTATACAAGCGCTTA
The DNA here is from genome assembly GCF_963678165.1 of uncultured Acetobacteroides sp. Taxonomy (NCBI): domain Bacteria; kingdom Pseudomonadati; phylum Bacteroidota; class Bacteroidia; order Bacteroidales; family Rikenellaceae; genus Acetobacteroides; species uncultured Acetobacteroides sp. The sequence continues at coordinate 2,447,654 of NZ_OY782755.1, forward strand.
TGCTATCCTCATCAAAAAAGATTGGAGCTGCTCGAAGAGCATATCGACTTGGTAATGCAGCGAGATGACCTTTACCTCGAACGTGTAACCCTGTACAATCAGCTGGGGAGCTACGAAAAGGCCATTACGCTTATCGACCAACGCAAGTTCCACCCTTGGGAAGGTGGCGAAGGTAAGGTATCGGCCCAATACCAGATTGCAAGGGTCGAGCTTGCCAAGCGTTTGCTTTCGCAGAAAGAGTACGCCAAGGCAAAAGAGTTGCTCGAACAATGCCTTATATACCCGCACAACCTCGGAGAAGGCAAGCTGCATGGTGCTCAGGAAAACGACTTCCACTACTACCTCGGCTGCGCGTACGAGGGCATGAACCAGATGGAAGAAGCCACCAAATACTGGGAGCTTGCCAAAGAGGGCATCACCGAGCCTGCAGCGGCAATCTTCTACAACGATCAAAAGCCCGATAAGATCTACTACCAAGGATTAGCGTTGCTTAAGCTCGGACGAAAAGATGGCGCCAACAGCCGCTTCAACAAGCTTATCGCCTACGGCGAAAAGCACCTGTTCGAGACCGTGAAGCTCGACTTCTTTGCCGTTTCGCTTCCCGATTTGCTAATATGGGAAGACGACCTTACCTTCCGTAACAAGATACACTGCTACTACATGATGGGGTTAGGGTATGTCGGTTTAGGCGAGGTTGAAAAAGGGCAGGCTTACCTGACAAAAGCGTTCGACATGGATGGCAACCATCAAGGCGTGCAAGCGCATCTTTGCCGCTAAGCTGTTATAAACTATTTGATGTATCATCTTTGCAACAGCAGCCTCCGTATTTAGGAGGCTGTCCTTTGCATTTCAAAAGAAGGATGGCTATGAAAACAAAAGCATACTATGCAGCAATACTAATGGGCTTGGTGCTCTCTGCGGCATCGGCAACGCAAGGTTTTGGAGAGAAGGTAAGCTCGACAAAAGCCCTTACCCTCGCTGGCGAATGGCGATATGCGCTAGACAAGAATGATGTTGGCGTAGCGCAAAAGTGGTACGACTCGCTATTTGTTGGGCGAATCGCGCTACCGGGCACCCTCGACGGCGCAGGCATCGGCAATCCGAATATGCTCCTGCCCAAATTGGAGAAGCCTCAGATTCTTCATCTAACCCGTAAGTTCTCCTACGTTGGTCCCGCCTGGTACGTAAAGGAGTTCGTGGTTACCAAAGATTGGGCCAATAAGGAGCTAGTCCTAAACCTCGAACGGGTTCTTTGGACCTCGGATGTTTGGGTTGACGGAACCTTCGTCGGCGAATCGAAGAGCTTGGTTGCGCCACATCGCTACACCATATCGGGGCTAAGCGCGGGTAAGCATCGAATTGCCATCAGAATTGACAACCGCAAGCAGTTTGATATCTCGGTAAACGACATGGCGCATGCCTACACCAACGAAACTCAGGTGATGTGGAATGGGGTTATTGGCGATTTGTCGTTGCAGCTTAAGGATAAGCTTAGCGTAAAAAGCATCAGCGTATTCCCCGACATCGAAAAGAAGGGTGTTCGCGTTATTGTTGATGTTGCCAACGAAACGGGGAAACCGGTAAGCGGAACCGTTAAGTTCTCGGCATCACTTAAAGGCATCCCCGTTAGGGCAACGACCGAAAAGTTTGCCATCAGCGGCAATCACGGGAAAATAGAATCGTTCTATAGCCTAGGCAACGATGCGGCGCTCTGGAATGAGTTTAACCCCAACGTGTACACGCTAAGCGTTGCCCTAAATTCGGGGAAGCTATCCGACAAGGCATCAACCACCTTCGGGATGCGGAGGCTTTCCAACGAAAACGGCTACCTGCAGCTTAATGGAACTCGAATATTTCTACGAGGAACGCTCGAATGCTGCATATTCCCCCTAACCGGAAACCCACCGATGGATAAGGCAGGCTGGCAGAAAGTATTTGGCGCCGCAAAGCAGTGGGGGCTAAACCATCTTCGGTTCCACTCGTGGTGCCCACCACAAGCCGCGTTTGAGGTTGCCGACGAGATGGGGTTCTACCTACAGATCGAGCTTCCGCTGTGGAGCCTAACCGTTGGAAAGGATACGGCTACCACCCATTTCCTGGAGCATGAGGCGCAGCGAATAGTGGCGGAGTATGGGAATCACCCCTCCTTTTGCCTGTGGAGCATGGGGAACGAGCTGGAGGGAGATGCCAACATCCTCAGCTCGCTGATGTCCTCGCTAAAGGCGCAGGACCCACGGCATCTGTACACCACCACCACCTTCAGCTTCCAGAAGGGGCTGGGAACTGCACCTCAGCCCAACGACGACTTCTTTGTGACGCAATGGACGAACAACGGATGGATTCGGGGGCAAGGCATATTCAACTGCGAACCGCCATCGTTCGATAAGAGCTACAGCAAGCCTCTTCGGGGGGTAACGGTTCCGGTGATATCGCACGAGATTGGCCAGTACTCCGTCTACCCCAACCTAAAGGAAATAGAGAAGTACACGGGCTCCCTCATCCCGCTTAACCTAATGGCGGTTAAGGCCGATTTGGAGCGCAAGGGGCTGCTCCATAAGGCCGACGACTTTCTCCATGCCTCGGGCAAGCTAGCCGCAATCCTTTACAAGGAGGAGATTGAGCGCGCCCTAAAAACGCCCGAGTTCAGCGGCTTTCAGCTGCTCGACCTGCACGACTTCCCCGGACAGGGTACGGCCCTTGTCGGTCTCCTCGATGCGTTTTGGGATAGCAAGGGCATCGTTACCCCCAACGAGTTTAAGGCGTTCTGTGGCCCAGTAGTTCCGCTGGCCAACTTCCCAAAGGCGGTGTACCTAAGCTCCGACACGCTAACGGCTGCTGCCGCCATTGCCAACTTCACCGGTAAGCCAATCGCGCAAAAGCGCCTAGCGTGGACCTTATCCAGCAGCAGCAACGAGGTGGTGGCAAGCGGCACAATCGATGCCAGCAGCCTAGCGGTTGGCTACACTGCCAACATCGGCAAAATAGAAGCTCCGCTGCAATCCATTGGCAAAGCCCAGCAGCTAACCCTTAGGCTTGGCGTCGAAGGAACACCCTATCAGAACAGCTGGAGCATCTGGGTGTACCCCTCCAAGCTAAAGATCAATGCCGGAGAGGTTGTGGTTACCACCGATGTGCAAGCCGCCCAAAAGGCGCTCGCCGAGGGCCGAAAGGTGCTGCTTAACCCCAGATGGAAGGAGATTAAGGGAATCGAGGGGAAATTTGTCCCCGTGTTCTGGAGCCCCGTTCACTTCCCCAAGCAGGCGGGCACCATGGGGGTACTCTGCAACCCCAACCATCCCGCGCTAGCCAGCTTCCCAACCGAGCCATTCGCCGACTGGCAGTGGTGGGATCTGAATATAAATTCCACAACGGTAATCCTCGATAGCATCTCTACGGTTACGCCGCTGGTGGAGATGATCGACAACTTCGTAAATAACCGCCACCTAGCCTCCATCTTCGAGGCGAAGGTCGGAAAGGGCACCCTCATGTTTAGCTCGATAGACGTTACCTCGGATCTGGAGAAGCGCCCCGTAGCGAGGCAGCTCCTCTACAGCCTTCTTTCGTACATGAACGGATCGGCATTCGACCCGCAGCACGAGCTGAGGCCCGACGAGCTCGCCAAGCTCACCACCTCCAAAACGGAGGAGAACGCAAAGAAAAAGTCGGAGGACATCTACTAGCAAACCATAAAATAAAGCCAAGCGCAGCCACCACCCCGGCTGCGCTTGGCTTTTTTGCTACTTTTGGGTTGCGGATTGGAGAACGATGCTGAGCAACGAAGAGGTTGCAACAGAGCCTAGCCTCGGCGCGGGATGCACAAGTAAAATACATTTTACAATCATCTGAAACTATTTTTTAAAATGAATATACGGGAGAAAATTGACTACGTGAATTCTTTGAAACTTGATGAAAGAATCAATTACTGGCAAGATTTGATTTTATTGGCTAATGAATATTTGAGTTTGGGAAATATTGACGAACAACAAAGTTTAGATTTTATTGATTGTTTTAGAGGACTTCGAACTTCAAGGTTTATTCAATCTGATATTGATATGATATTATTAGATACATCTCTCCTAATTGCTCGCAAATTAAAAAGCAATAGAAAAATCTTAAAAGGAATATTAGATGATATATTATATTATTCGGATTTTTATCCAGAAAAATATAATAGAGATGAATTAGAGAACGAAATTAATGAATTAGACAAACCTTACTAGCCGTAGGTGTTCCTTAACTACCGTAGTCTAAATAAGCGCACAAGGCTCGGCCAAATTTGCAATTGACTATGTCGAACTTCGTTTCCGTCGAACATAAGTTCAGGTCTCTAGGCCGCCATTAATCGCCATACCACACCCCCCGGCTGCGCTTTGCTTTTTGGCTGCTACAGGTTGCGGTCTGTAGGTCGCTAGCAGTTCTAGCGTAGAAGGCAGGCGTAATTTCTGCTACCAAGAAAAAAGGGGACGCATAGCTACGGGAATACTCCTGCACATCAGAGGTCGCTGGTCATATATCAGCGGTGTACAGCAATTCTACAGCGGTGTACGGTAATACTTCAGCGGTGTATACCAATACTACAGCGGTGTATACCAATACTACAGCAGTGTATACCGATACTACAGCGGTGTATGGCATACTTCAGCGGTGTATGGCAATACTACAGCAGTGTATAGCGACACTACAGCAGTGTATGGCGTACCTGAGACAGCCACCGCCAGGGCAACGCTTTACTTTTTGGCTACTTTTTATTAAGTTGATTGCCCATTAGCAGCCCCTAACCAAAAAGGGGATGCATCCTTGGCCTTCATTGCTTTTGGCATTACCGTCGTATGCCGAGCTGGCCTCAAAAAAGAATTGTTATGCTCCACTTCATCGCCATCGTACCGCCCGCTCCCATCCTGTCCGAAATCCGGCAGCTAAAGGAGTACGCGGCAGCGCACTTCGACTCGCGCCACGCGCTACGGTCGCCGGCGCACATCACCCTCTTCCCTCCTTTCGACATAAAGGATAGGGCCGAAGCCCCCCTAGCTCTAGCCCTCGACCAGCTAGCCGCCCAGCAGCTGCACTTTACCCAAACGCTGAAGGATTTTGCCTACTTCGAGCCCCGGGTGGTATTTGTGAATGTGGTGATGAACGAGAATTTGCAGGCGCTGAAGGATCAGCTGGTCGATTGCCTGCGCGAGCATGGGCTGAAAAACGAGAAGTTTGCCACCCTCCCCTTCCATCCACATGTAACCATAGCCTTTCGCGACCTTACCGCTCCGCAGTTCAAGGCAGCAGAGGCCTACTTCTCCAACCAGCGCTACGAGGCATCGTTTACCGTAGCGGATATATGCCTGCTGAGGCTGGTTGCAGGCCGCTGGCACATCGTAAATCGGTCGCCATTCCTCGAGGGCCCAGCATAGCCCCCACCGCAAGGCAATCATCTACAAATCGGGAGAAGCGCTAAGCAAAACAAACCGCCACCACCGCTAGTCCCCCGTACTGAAGCCAGTACACCTCCGTGCAGTATGCAGGAACCCGTACTGAAACCAGTACGCCTCCATGCAGTGTGCAGGAACTCGTACTGAAGCCAGTACGCCTCCATGCAGTGTGCAGGAACCCGTACTGAAGCCAGTACGCCTCCATGCAGTGTGCAGGAACCCGTACTGAAGCCAGTACAGCTCCATGCAGTGTGCAGGACCCCGTACTGAAGCCAGTACGCCTCCATGCAGCGTGCAGGAACCCGTACTGAAAGCAGAACGGACTAGCGTCAGCCAACAAAAAAGGTGCCCCATACTGGAGCACCTTTCCATCCTAAATATCGTCGTATAATCCTAGAAGTTCCACTTAACCGCTGCGGTAGGGTATGCAGCAAAATCTTCGCTTGCAAAGCCACGGCTAATCTCCACCTCGCTACCCACCGAGAAGTGCTTGTTGAAATTGTACCAAAGCTGAGGTTCGGTTAGGAACACAAACTTGCGGTTATGCTGGGTTTGCTTCCAGAAATCGGCAAAACCGCTGAAGGTAACCTTGCCATCGAGCATGTGCATGTACCAAACGCCGGTAAGCTGGTACGATGGCGCTCCAAAGCCTTGAATGTACTTGTACATCGCCTCGAGGGTAAAACCTCTGGTAAAGCTGGAGTTATTCCATGCATAGTCAACGCCCAAGAGCCAAGCATCGTTAATGCGGAATGCGCCGGTTGTATTATCATTAATCTTGAATGCTCCCATCCCACCGTTATACTCAATATGAGCAGCCAATGGGCCATCCCAAAACTTGAGGCTACGGGCAATCTCCCAGTAGGCAAGGCTAACGCCCTTTATACCACTTTCGCCGTAGTTCATATCAATAAAGAAGAAGGTGCTACCGTAGCTATCTGGCTTAAACATCTCCACTGTACTCGTAAAAACACCTGCAGGAACAGCGGCTTTATCGTTTCCTCTTCTAAAATCGTAGTGCAGCTGTACATTTTGCGCAAAAGCACCAAGACCAGCAACCGTAAGCGCTGTAGCAAATAACAGTTTTTTCATTTTAATTTGATTGTTATGGATGGTTGTTCGACTTTTCACTTCCATAGCGCACCGATCTTAGCCGCTGCTAGTTTTTTGATGGTATATGCCGCTTCAGCATCTCGATGTAGCGTGGATCGCTAACGGCATCGGCGCAGAACTCGAAGAACTCTTCCGAAGTAGAACTATCGAGGACAAGCCCCTTCTCGAACTCGTCCAAGCTCCCCGAAACGTTTTCCTGCAAGTAGTAGTAGGCGGCCAGGCGATAGTGCAGCGCGGCCACATCGGCGTTGCTCTCTAGCGCTCTTTTAATGACATCGACCCCCTGCTGTAGCGATTCGTCGCCGGCGATCTCGGATAGCAGCAGCCACGACTCAAAATCGAGATGATCGAGCGCTACGGCGGTTTCGAACGCTGCCGTTGCCTCCTCCAGCTTGTTGAGGCGCATGTTGAGCTTCCCTAGGCCAAACCAGTACTCGGGAACATTCGGATCTAGCTCGACGGCCTTGGTGGCCAGCTCGTAGCTCTCGTCTACGTTATCGAACTCCAGCTCTACCACCGCTAGGCCGTAAAGGGCATCGGGGTTTTCGGGGTCGCTCTCGAGCGATTTCCGGTAGTAAATGCCGGCATTCTTAAAATCGCTAAGCTTCTCGTAGCACTCGCCGATGCAGCACATGGCCATGGCGGCATCCTCCTCCATCTCGGCGTACTCGAAGAATACGGTAAGCGCCTCCTCGAACCGCGCGTCGTTGGCCAGCGCGTTGGCCTTGCTAAAGTACGAGAGCGAAGCATCGGGCTCCAGCGCTATGGCATAGTCGAACGCCTCTATGGCCTTATCGTTCTTACCCAGCTTGGAGTACAGCGTTCCCAGGTTCGACCAGCCAAAGGGCAGGAAGGGGTCGCCATCGAGCATCTTCTCGTATGCCTCTATGGCCTCCTCCGTTCTGTTGAGCTTCTCCTGTATAAAGCCGAGCTCCCCGTAGGTTTGCGTGTTGGTTGGATCGAGCTCCACCCCCATCTTCAGGTACCTGCAGGCTGTTTCGAACTGGTCGTACTCCTCGAGGATGGCCACCACCTCAAAGAGCATGTCGAGCTTCTGATCAGTGCTCATGGCCAGCACCTGATCGAACATGGCAAGCGCCTCGTCGGTCTTGCTCGCAGCCATAAAGGTTTTTCCTTTAATCAGGTAAAAGTCGGGATTGTTCTTTTCGAGGGCCTCTACCGAGGTGAGATCAACAAGGGCATCGTTGTAGCGGCCGGAGAATAGCTCTATTTCAGCCTTCTTGATGGTGAGCTCCGAGGAGTTGGGGTGCTGCTTCCGGGCGATTCGGAGCACGCTAATGGCGTCTTCCGATCGATTCTGAAGGATGTAGTGATCGACCATCTTTTCGTAATCGCATACGTCGAAGTAGGCTATGCGGTTGGTTTTCACCATTGCCTCGTAACGCTTCACAATTTCTGGAAGGTTGTCGTCTTCGCTGAAGTACAATTCGCTATCTTCTTTCATGCATTACCCCCGTTGTGCGGGTAAAAGTAGAAAAATTAGCCGGAAGAAAAAAGCAAGGAACCTACAGCCGGTTGGATTCCTTGCCTAGAATGCGCAACGGAACGCCCCGCCAGGAAGCAAGAGCCATTTGGTCGGCCAAATTACTTTCCGCTGGCAGCGGATTGCCATTTACTCGACCAAACGGCAGCTGCAAAGCGTGAATCTCCCCAACGTAGCGCTCCGTAGCCCCTACCGATCCTTAAAGTACCTCATGAACTGCACCCGCTCGAATGCTGCGGGGTTGTAGGTTCTGTCCTTCGACATTTTCCCCCTAAACGCATCGAGGTTTGGATACGATTGCTCCTCCATCCACCGCTTCAGGTCGCTTAGCATCTCCTGCGCGTAGGGTATCCCATGGACGTAGAATGCCGATGCTGCCGAAACCACCTTGGCGCCTGCCAGCAGCTGCTTAACCATCGTTTGCCCGCTATGAATGCCGGTTGATGCCGCCAGATCGCACTTTACCCTCTCGGACATGATGGCAATCCACCGCAGCGACGTTGCAAAGTCGGACGGGTGGCTTAGCACGTTGGTGGTGGTAAACTCCAGCGTATCCACGCTAAAATCGGGGTCGTACATCCGGTTGAACAGGGTGATGCCCTTTACGCCCGTTTCCGAGAGCCGCTGGATAAGCATGCCGAGCGCTGCCGAGTAGTACCCAATCTTTAGCGATACGGGAATGGTTATCTTGGATAGGATCTTGGCAACAACGTCAAAGTACATCGCCTCGTTATCCTGGCCGGTTCGGGTAAAGTCGGACGGAAGGATAAACAGGTTGAGCTCTAGCGCATCGGCACCTGCCTGCTCTATCTTCTGGGCGTAGTCGAGCCACCCCTCGGCGTTAAGGCAGTTTATGGAGGCAATTACCGGGATGGTAAGCTCGGCCTTCGCATTCCTAATCAGGTTGAGGTAGTCGCTGAGGGGATCCTTGATCTGGTTAAATTCGAACTCGAAGTAGTCCATCGCCTCCGGGTAGATGAAGCCGGATGAGAGCATCCGCGTTATCGACACCTTGGTGTAGTGGATGATCTCCTCCTCGTAAACTGATTTTAGGATAACGGCACCTACCCCACTCTCCTCAAAGCTTCTCAAGTTCTTAAGATTCGAAGTTAGCCCGCAGCTGCTGGCAACCAGTGGCGAGCGTAGCTTCAGCCCCATGTAATCCGTTGAAATATCTACCATCATGTCTCAAGTTTTTTATGAAAGCGTTTTGATAAACTCTACCTGTAGAACATCCTAAAACGCAAAAAGCTTACAAGGGGCACCAAACGGTACAGCCTTGTAAGCCTTTTAGTCTAATTCAAGAATCAAGATATTAGATACTAGACATTAGACTTTAGATAATAGATAATAGATACACGTACTGCGAAATCCTCTTGATACATGTGTCGTGCGTCTTGATTCCTAAAGTATGGTATACCCCATCAGGTATTCGTCCACCGCCTTGGCGCACTCGCGCCCTTCGTTGATGGCCCACACCACCAAACTCTGACCGCGACGAACGTCGCCGCAGGCAAATACCTTATCGACGCTGGTGGTAAACTTCCCGTAGTCGGCCTTTACGTTGGTTCTGCCATCGGTTTCGACGTTCAGCTGCTTTAGGATCTCCTGTTCTGGACCAACAAATCCCATTGCCAGCAGCACCAAATCGGCATCGATCACCTCCTCTGTTCCTGGTACTTCGGCAGGCTGCATTCCGCCACTTGGTCCTACAGCCCACTTAATCTTCACAGTTTTAATCTGAGTAACCTCACCCTTATCGTTCCCTACGAACTCCTTAACAACCGTACCAAAGGTTCTGGGATCGTCGCCGTACTTTTGGGCAAACTCCACCTGACCGTAGTCGGTTTTATGCACCTTGGGGAACTGTGGCCAAGGGTTATTGTTGGCGCGCAACGGCGGCAGCTTCTCCATGATTTCGATCTGCATCAAGCCCGCACATTCATGGCGAAGGCTGGTTGCCACGCAGTCGGTTCCGGTATCGCCACCACCAATAATGATGACGTTCTTATCCTTTGCCGAGATGTAGCACTCATCTTTTAGATGGGAGTCGAGCAAACTCTTGGTGGTTGCCTTAAGGAAGTCTACCGCAAAGTGGATGCCCTTGAGCTCGCGCCCCTTTGCCACAATGTCGCGAGGCTTGGTTGCCCCACAGGCCAGCACAACCGCATCGTAGCTGCTATGCAGCTCCTTTGCATCTACATTTCCCCCAACATCGGCATTGGTTTTAAAGGTGATTCCCTCCTTTTTCAGAAGGCGAACGCGGCGGTCGATAACCTTTTTGTCGAGCTTCATGTTGGGAATGCCGTACATCAGCAAACCGCCAACCCTATCGGCACGTTCGTACACGGTTACCGTATGCCCAGCCTTATTCAGCTGATCGGCAACAGCCAATCCCGAAGGACCAGAGCCTACCACCGCAACCGTTTTGCCCGTTCGTACCTTGGGCGGATGGGCAACAACCAGCTTATCCTCAAAGGCACGCTCGATAATTGAGCACTCATTTTCTTTAATTGTCACCGCTTCACCGTGAAGCGCTACCGTACAGGCAGCCTCGCAAGGGGCTGGACAAACACGCCCGGTAAACTCCGGAAAGTTGTTGGTTTTATGCAGGCGAACCACCGCCTCGTTCCACTTACCCTTAAAGATAAGGTCGTTCCACTCCGGAATTAGGTTGTGGAGCGGACATCCCGTAGTCATGTTGTTAATGGTAACACCCGACTGGCAGAATGGTATCCCGCAATCCATGCAGCGAGCACCCTGCTTGCCCTGCTCGCTTTTGGGCAGAAGAACTATATATTCCTTGTAATCTTTTAATCGTGCCGTAGGATGCTTCTTGGAGGAAACGCTCCTTGGTATTTCTAAAAATCCTGTAGGTTTTCCCATCGTTTAATCCCCTATTTCTTTACGGTTATAACATCAGCAAAAGCAAGCCTCTCCGCCTCATCGAAGCCATAACCTGCCTGCTCGTATCGCTTAATCAGCGTCATAATCTTCTTGTAGTCCTTAGGCAGCACCTTTACAAACTGAATTTTTTTCAGATCGAAGCGATCCAGCACCTTCTTGGTTACTGCCGAGCGGGTGTGCTTATAGTGATCTTCCAGCATTTGCTGTAGCACCACCTCGTCCTCGCCATCGAGCTTCTCGACGTACACCATGTCGGTGTTGATGCGGCTTCGGTTCATGCCCGTTTCATCCTGAATGTAGGCAATACCGCCCGACATACCAGCGGCAAAGTTTCTGCCAATGGTTCCTAGGATAACCACCCTACCACCTGTCATGTACTCGCAACCGTGGTCGCCAACACCTTCCACTACAGCATCGACACCCGAGTTACGAACGCAGAAGCGCTCGCCTGCCGCCCCGTTGATGTACGCCTTACCGCTTGTCGCGCCGTAGAAGGCAACGTTACCGATTACAATATTCTCGTATGCCTCGCGGCTGGTGGACTGCTCCTCCTGAACGATAATCTTACCGCCCGAAAGGCCCTTGCCCACGTAGTCGTTAGCATCGCCCCAAAGCTCGAGGGTTATACCGCTTGGGATAAAAGCGCCCATGCTTTGTCCGCCTGCGCCCTTCATCTTAATCCAGATGGTATCTTCGGGAAGTCCTTTATTCTGGTACCTCCTGGTAATTTCGCTACCAAGTATGGTTCCAATGGTTCTATTCACATTATCGACATGCAATTCGATGGATACCTTTTCGCCAGCGTCCAGCGCCTTCGAAGCCTTGTCTAGCAACACCGTTGCATCGATGGTTTCGTACAGCTTCTGGTCGTACTTCTGCTCGAAATGGTAGTTCGAGTTTGGCATCTTGAAGTTCTTGAAGAGCACCCTAGTTAGGTTTACCTTCTGTGCCTTCCACCCTTCAACCGTCTTCTGGCAAAGCTTATCGGTACGCCCAACCATCTCGTCGATGGTACGGAAGCCAAGCTCCGCCATGTACTCGCGCATCTCTTGGGCGATAAACATCATAAAGTTTACCACGTACTCAGGCTTTCCTGTAAAACGCTTGCGCAGCTCCTCGTTTTGGGTGGCAATACCAACCGGGCAGGTGTCGAGGTTACATACGCGCATCATTACGCAGCCAATGGCAGCTAGTGGAGCCGTTGCAAAGCCGTATTCTTCGGCACCCAAAAGAGCAGCAATCACCACATCCTTACCCGTCATCAGCTTGCCATCGGTTTCAATCTTAACGCGCTGACGAAGCCCATTCAGCACCAGTGTTTGATGCGCCTCGGCAAGCCCCATTTCCCAAGGTAGTCCACCATGACGAATAGAGGTCATTGGCGATGCACCTGTTCCGCCATCGTAACCACTTATAAGGATTACATCGGCGCCACCCTTGGCAACACCTGCGGCAACCGTTCCAACGCCTGCCTCCGACACCAACTTAACGTTGATAAGCGCTTGCTGGTTGGCGTTTTTCATGTCGTAGATTAGCTGGGCTAAATCCTCGATAGAGTAGATATCGTGGTGAGGTGGTGGAGATATCAGCCCCACTCCTACCGTTGCGTGGCGAGCCTTGGCAATCCAGGGGTAAACCTTTGTTCCGGGAAGCTGACCTCCCTCGCCAGGCTTGGCACCCTGCGCCATCTTTATCTGAATTTCCTTTGCATTCAGCAGATACTCCGAGGTAACGCCAAATCTACCAGAGGCAATCTGCTTAATTGCCGAGCTTCGAAGATCGCCGTTCTCATCGCGGGTGAAGCGCTCGCGCTCCTCGCCTCCTTCTCCGGTATTCGACTTGCCGCCAAGTCGGTTCATGGCAATAGCCAAGCACTCGTGCGCCTCCTTGCTGATTGAGCCGTACGACATAGCTCCCGTCTTAAAGCGCTTAACGATATTCTCAGCAGGCTCAACCTCTTCTATCGGAATTGGCTCCTGAAAGCGGAAATCGAGCAGGTTGCGGAGCGTAACAGCCGACATTTCGTTATGGAATAGGGCTGTGTACTCCTTAAACTCCTTGTAGCTGCCGGTTCGGCAGGCGTTCTGCAACTTGTAAATCGACATGGGGTTGTACAGGTGCTCCTCCTGCGAACTGCGGTACTTAATGCTACCCTCCGAGTCCAACGAAAAGTCGGTAACCCGGCTATCAAATCCACGAGCATGCCTTTCGATAGTCTCCTTGGCAACGTCCTCAATGTCGAGCCCCTCAATGCGGGTAGGTGTACCTGCAAAGTATGTCTCAACCAGCTTACTCGACAGCCCTAGCGCCTCGAATATCTGCGCACCGCAGTACGACTGGATGGTGGAAATTCCCATCTTGGAGATAACCTTTACAACACCTTTAAGAATAGCCTTATCGTAGGTGTGAACGGCATCCTTGTACGACTTGGCAATGGTCTTGCTATCAACCAAGTTTTTGATAATATCGTAAACGAAGTATGGGTTGATGGCGTTTGCCCCAAAGCCCAGCAGCAGCGCAAAGTGGTGTACCTCGCGGGGCTCTGCCGACTCTACAACGATGCTTGCCTTTGTTCTCTTAGCCTTCTTTATTAGGTGATGGTGCAGCGCCGATGTTGCCAGCAGCGCTGGTATCTGTACCTTGTTTTCATCAACCTCCTTATCGCTAAGAATAAGGATTGATGCCTTCTTAGCGATAGCCTTATCGGCCAACTTGCAGAGCTCCTTAAGCGCAATCTCCAGCCCGTTTTTGCCCAACGACTTGTCGAAGTAAAGTGGCAGGCGAACGCTTCGGAAGCCTCTGTTGTCAAGGCCCTCGATATTCTTTAGGTCGAGGTTGCTGATAATGGGGCTAGCCAGCTTAATGCGGGTACAGTTCTTCTCCGAATCCTCTAGGATATTACCCTCGGCACCCAAGTACACCCTCACCGAGGTTACAATCTCCTCGCGAATGGCGTCGATTGGCGGATTGGTTACCTGCGCGAACATCTGCTTAAAGTAGTCGTACAGCAGCTTGCTCTTGTTGCTGAGCACCGCCAACGGCGTATCAACCCCCATTGCCGATAGCGGGTCATCGCCGGTTGTCGCCATGGGCTGGATGATGGAGTAAACATCCTCGTAGGTATAGCCAAACCCCTTCAGGTAGCGGCTGTAGTCAACCGTAGACTCCTCGTGCTCATCGATAGCCTGCTCCAGCTTAACCAAGCTGCGCTCAATCCACTTCGCGTACTGCTTGCGGCGCGAGTAGGTATCCTTTAGCTTCTTATCGTTGATGAGTTCGCCCTTAGCGGTATCCACCAAAAGCATCTTACCAGGCTTTAAGCGTCCTTTGGTTTTAATATTTTTCTGAGCCACATCGAACACCCCAACCTCCGATGCAAGCAAAAGGTAGTCATCTTTGGTGATATAGTAGCGAGCCGGACGAAGGCCGTTTCTGTCGAGTACCGCCCCCAGCTGCTCGCCATCGGTAAAGGCGATGGCTGCCGGACCATCCCAGGGCTCCATCATGGTCGATTTATACTCGAAGTAGTCGCGCACGCTACGGTTCAGCTCCTTATTCTTGCTCCAAGGCTCGGGAATGTGCATCATCACCGCTTCGGGGAGGGTACGCCCATTCATCACCATAAACTCGATGGAGTTGTCGAGCATGGAGGAGTCCGAACCATCGGGGTTAATTACGGGAAGCACCTTCGAGAGGTTATCGCCAAACACCTTCGAGGTAAAGTTGCCCTCGCGGGCGGTCATCCAATTCTGGTTTCCCTTAATGGTGTTGATCTCGCCATTATGGATGATCAGGCGGTTGGGATGCGCCCTCCTCCACGAAGGAAAGGTGTTGGTGCTAAAGCGCGAGTGAACCAGCGCCAGCGCGCTTTCCATAGCCTCGTCGTTTAGGTCGGGGTAGAACACCTCGAGCTGCTTAGAGGTTAGCATCCCCTTATAAACGATGGTTCGGCACGAAAGCGAGCAGATGTACGAGTCGGGAGCGAGCTTCTCGAACTCCTTTCGTATAGCGAATAGGTCGACATCGAACTTTTGCCTATCGGTGCTATCGTCGTTACGCTTTACAAATGCCTGCGCAATGTAGGGCATGGCGTCGCGCGATGCATCGCCAAGGCTCGAAGCGTTAATCGGCACCTCCCTCCATCCCAGAAAAGTATGGTTGTGTACATCTACAATGTTTTCGAAGATGAGCATGGCGCGCTTTCTCTCGGCTCCATCGTGAGGTAAAAAGAACATCCCTACGGCGTATTGCCCCTCTTCGCCAAGCGAAAAACGAATCTTCTTTGTGAGAAACTTATGCGGAAGCTGAATCAGAATGCCAGCACCATCGCCAACGTTGGGATCGGCTCCCACACCGCCACGGTGATCGAGCTTGGTGAGCACCCGAAGCGCATCGGTGACAATTTTATGCGACCGAATACCCTTAATGCTGGCAATTGCACCTATTCCACATGCGTCTTTCTCAAAAGCAGGATCGTACATTCCTTGCTGCTGGGGATAATCCTTTTCCATAAGTGTGCTTCCTTTCCTATATTTTACTCAAAAAAACATTCAAAGCTCCTCGAAATCCTACCATGCTTACAATATGTAAGCACTATACAACAATACCATCAAATTACTTAACTAATCGACTATATATCTAGGTATTTTATGCATTACAATATATCGCATAAGCACGATTTATCCTGTTGCCTCGTGTTTTTAGCAGCGTAATCCAAATGCCCCGAACAACAAATCCGCTACTACGCAAGATGCCTTGTAAAAAACGCCCACACCAGTACAGTATCTAGACAGCGTCTAGTAAATTATATAAGCCAACATGCAGGGCGAGCAATTACTACTATAACAGTATCCGCTTACAAAGCGACTTAAAAACAGGTTAAAGAACAAGAATGAGCTCACGCGTAAACAATGGCTTGCTTTGGTGTAATGCTATGCCAACATTACAATTTACCGCCTACTCCTTAATAACTCTAAAATAATCAGAGAGAGCTGTACGAATATTGGCTTTCTATTTTCGCGTTTTGCTAAAAGTAGAGATTATTTCCAATAATAAAAATCAATCGAATTGGGGCTGACTGCCAATACATAAATTGATTATAAGCATTATAAAGCCGTTTTCTTACTACTATTTTTAAATACTCCTAATTTAGAACTTGAGATGTAGAGCAGCCCCAAAAAAGCGCTTACAAATTGTAGCTTAATCTTCGAAATTGCATTTAATACTCTTTTAACCTTTACATGTACACCTTAATAGATTAGGACTTGCATTGAATACAGGTTGCTATTTTAGCTGTAAGCCCAAATGTCAGACGCTACTCCTGCTTCCGAGAAAATAGGGTAGACACAGCTCCGTGAATAATTCCTGAATCCCCACCAGCAGCCCCGCACCTGCGGCTTACACATTGGCACCTTACCCTTTACGTTGCCTATTTCTCGCCTAAGCGACGAGGCTTACAGGCCTTGCACCCCCTTTGCTGATGATGAAAGCCACGGTGGAAGCCTCAATAACCAGTTCGGAACTGGTTATTACCTGCTCGAAACAGGTTACGAACCAGTTCGGAACTGGTTATTACCTGCTCGCAACTGGTTATTACCTGCTCAGAACTGGTTACGAACCTGTACGCAACTGGTTATTACCTGTTCGGAGCCGGTTATAAGCAGTTCAGAGCAGCTTATTGGGTATCCTGAGGCACCTCGCATCGCTCTTTACGACCACGCGATGGCCCCAGAGTAAGGTTGTAAGGCTGCTCGAGGTGGCTTATTGCCAAAGCCTATACCTTGGAGGTGAATCAATAGAAAATAAAAAGCCCAAGAGCAGAGTTGCTCTTGGGCTTAACCGTATCGTAGAGGCTATAGAGGCTACATATTGCCGTCGATGTACTTCACAATATCGCCGTAAAGCTTATCGGAAGCAGGCACCAGAGGGAGGCGGAGAACATTCTTACAGATGCCCAACTTGCCAAGAGCAGCCTTGACGCCTGTTGGATTTCCTTCAGCGAAAAGCTGGTCGATAGGATCGGCGAGCTTGTATAGCGTTGGTAAAGCCTCCTCAAACTTGCCGCTCAAAACGAGGTGAACCATGCTGCAGAACTCCTTTGGGTAAGCGTTGGCGGCAACCGAAATCACGCCATCGGCGCCAACGGCAACTTGAGGAATCACGTGAGCGTCATCAGCCGAAAGAACAAGGAATCCTTCGGGTCTCCCCTTTAGCACCTTAATCATCTTGTTCATGTCGGTATCGGCCTCCTTAATGGCGATGATATTCTCAAAGTCGTTCGCCAGGCGGATGATGGTTTCAGCGGTAAGGTTCACGCCTGTACGTCCTGGCACATTATACAGCACAACAGGCTTCTTAGAAGCCGAGGCTATTGCCTTGTAGTGCTCGTACAGCCCTGCCTGATTAGGCTTGTTGTAGTATGGCGTTACCGATAGGATGGCATCGGCATGCTTGTACATCTCATCATTCAGAAGAGCGATAACCTCGGCGGTGCTATTGCCGCCGCATCCAATAACCATCGGAAGCTTAGCCTTGTTGCTCTCGTGAACATGTTTGACGATTGCCCGCTTTTCCTCTTTAGTCAATGTAGGGGTTTCGCCGGTTGTTCCGTGAACAACTAGGTAGTCAACATCATTGGTAGAAACGTACTCTACCAAACGAGTTAACGACTCAAAGTCTACGCTTCCATCTTCGTTAAAGGGTGTAACAAGCGCTACACCAACTCCTCTTAAATTCATATGCATTAATTCTTAAAACAACTATCCAATTTTTTGCAGATAGGCAAACATCTGCTCCTGCAAGAATTCCAAGTCTACGTTGCCATCAACATCGATGGTAAAATCGAAGGGAGAATCGGCAATGTCGATGCTTCCTATCTTGAACTTAGCCAACGATGCGGTGGCAAGGTAAGCACAAAGCTGCGATTCTAGGCGGCTCAAATCTATTAAATAATCGTGATTCTTCTGTAAAAGTTTCAGAAGCTCCTCGTTTTTGGGCACTCCATTCCACTTCACCTCCTGCGTGCTAGCACGGTAAAAATTAGCCGTCTTAGGGTATGCCGACTGAAGGTCCTTTGATTTACCCACCATAATACAATCAACGTCGATACCTTTTGCCACTACCCTATCGATAAAGGCATAAAGGTCCGAGAGCTGATTTTCGTTTTCAACTTTATACAGAAGAACAGCGCTTTTTACCTTATCAAGTGGGGTGAAATACCTTTCTCGCATTGCGCTTACATTGGATTGCAATGCAGCAAACGCCCGTTTTTGAAAACTTCTCTTAATCGCAGTAAGCATAAACCTATTTGTTTATCAACGTATAAAGTTCGTCCAGATTAATCATTTTGATGCCCAGCTTATTTGCCTTTTCGAGCTTCGATGGTCCCATGTTCTCGCCTACCACCAGGTAGCTAAGATTGCCCGATATGCTGCTAAGCATCTTACCGCCGTTATCCTCGATCATCCTTTTTATATCATCACGAGGGATATCGAAGGTTCCGCTGATCACAAAGGTAAAACCTTTTAGCTTATCCGAAGCCCTTTCAACCTCCTTCTGCTCCATTTGTACGCCAAATTCTCTAAGACGCCTTACCTGCTCGAGGTTTTTAGGTTCGCTAAAATGGTATTGGATGCTTTCCGCGATTTTGGCGCCAACCTCTTCTACCTGCACCAGCTCGTCGTACGAGGCGGCAATAATGGCATCAATGCTCTTTAGGTGAGCAGCCAGCTTCTTTGCCGTTACCTCGCCAATGTAGCGGATACCGATGGCGTAGAGTACCCTCTCGAAGCCCACCTGCTTAGATGCCTCAATGCTCTTAACAATGTTTTCGGCCGATTTCGTGCCTAGGCGCTCAAGATCCTTAATCTTGTCGACGGATAAGGGGTACAAGTCGGCGATGTCGCTAACCAGTCCGGTGCGGTAAAACAGCTCCACGGTTTCGGAGCCTAGCCCCTCTATATTCATAGCCTTACGGCTGATGTAGTGCTCTATTCGTCCAATGATTTGAGGTGGACATCCAGCATCGTTGGGGCAAAAGTGCTTGGCTTCGCCTTCCTCACGGATTAGCTCGGTGCCGCACTCCGGACAGTGGGTTATATACCTAAAGGGTGATAAGCCTTCCGCCCGCTTAGCCAAATCTACCCCAACAACCTTGGGGATGATTTCGCCTCCCTTTTCCACCAGAACGTAATCACCGATTCGGAGATCAAGAAGTTCTATTTGATCGGCATTGTGCAGCGATGCGCGCTTTACCGTTGTGCCTGCCAGCTGTACGGGCTCTAGGTTGGCTACGGGCGTTATGGCGCCGGTTCTGCCCACCTGAAAGTCGACGCTTAGCAGCTTGGTGGAGGCCTGCTCGGCCTTAAACTTGTAGGCAATGGCCCACTTGGGCGACTTAGCCGTAAAGCCCAAATCTTCCTGGTCGGAAAGGCTGTCAACCTTAATTACGGCGCCATCGGTATCGTAGGGTAGATTCTCGCGTTCTTTATCCCAGTAATGAATAAACTCCTCAACCTCCGCCATGCTGCCGCAAAGGCGCATGTGCTCCGACACCTTGAAGCCCCAGCTGCGCAGCTGCTGAATGTTATGGTAGTGGCTATCGGAAGGAAGCGCTTCGCCTAAGAGGAAGTAGAGAAAGCAGTCGAGGCCGCGCTTGGCTACCACCGACGAGTTTTGCAGCTTCAGCGTGCCAGCTGCGGCGTTGCGCGGATTGGCAAAGGGCTGCTCGCCGATCTCCTCGCGCTCGCTATTCATCCTATCGAACGAGGTGTGAGGCAAAATAATCTCACCCCTAACCTCGAACTCCTGAGGGTACCCCTCGCCACGAAGCTTCAGCGGTACGCTCTTTATTGTTTTCACGTTGGCGGTAACATCATCGCCCTTAACGCCGTCGCCACGGGTTACGGCGCGCACCAGGCTACCGTTTACATAGGTAATGCCGATTGCCGTTCCATCGAATTTAAGTTCGCAGGAGTACTTGGCATTGGGCACCACCTTGCGAACCTTGGCGTCGAAGTCGGCCAGCTCGTCAAAGGAGTAGGCGTTGGAGAGCGAAAGCATTGGGTAGCGGTGCTCCACCTGCTCGAAGGCCTGGTTGCTGTCGTTGCCCACGCGCTGGGTTGGCGAATTGGGGTCTTGGAGCTCGGGGTGCTGCCTTTCCAGCTCCTGCAGCTCCTTCATGTGCATGTCGTACTCGTAGTCGCTTATCGAAGGATTATTGAGCACGTAGTACTCGTAGTTGGCTTGTTCTAAAAGGCTTCTTAATTTCTGGGCTTTGGAGGCGGTATTTTCGGTGGTCATTCGAATCTATTTTAAGCAAAAGTACTTGTTTGTTTTTTGATAAAAAACAACACTAAACCGATGGTTAAGATAAATTATTTCCTTCGATAATTAATATTTTTACGAAAAATGATACGTATGGAAGATCTGGATTTAGAAAAAGAGGAGAAAAGGGAGCTACTCAGCCGTTTTAGAAGCCTATACAAATCGTGCAAACAGAGCAGCTCGCAGGAGGAACTTCTTCTTTTAAAGAAGGCCTTTCGCGTTTCGGCCAATGCCCACAGGGAGAAACGCCGCGAAAATGGCGATCCTTTTATCTTCCATGCCCTAGCCGTAGCCCAAATCGTAGTCGATGAAATCGGCCTTAAGGGTACGGCTGCCATATCGGTTTTGCTCCACGAGACCTCGCGGATTAACGGCTTTGACGACGATGATTTTGCCAAGGAGTACAACCCCGAGGTTGCCACCATCGTTACGGGGCTGAACAAAATCTCTAAAATAGATCCAAAAACCAGCTCGAGCGAGGTGGAGAACTACCGCCAGCTGGTGATATCCTACTCGGCCGATCCACGCGTTATCCTGATAAAGCTGGCCGATAGGCTCGATGTGATGCGCCATCTTTACTTCTTTGCCGATAGCAAGCAGGTGAAGAAGGCCAACGAAACGCTTACCCTATACGCGCCATTGGCGCACCGCCTGGGGCTCTACTCCGTAAAGACGGAGCTCGAGGATCTCTCGCTGAAGTACACCGAACCCGCCGACTACATCAATATCACAACCAAGCTCGAGGAGACCGCCAAGGAGCGTAATACCTACATCGAGAAGTTCGTAAAGCCCATCGTGGCCGGGCTCGACCAGTACGGACAGAAGTACGAGATTAAGAGCCGAACCAAATCGATCTACTCCATCTGGAAAAAGATGAAGAAGCAGAAGATTCCCTTCGAGGAGGTGTTCGACCTGTTCGCCATCCGTATCATCCTCGAAAGCGAGCTGCCCCTCGAAAAGGCCGAGTGCTGGAGGACCTACTCTATCGTTACCGAGAAGTACATCCCCAACCCCGAGCGCATGAGGGACTGGATATCGGTGCCCAAGTCGAACGGCTACGAGAGCCTGCATGCCACCGTCATCGGCCCCGAGGGGAAGTGGGTGGAGGTGCAGATCCGCACCCGCCGCATGGACGAGATCGCCGAAATGGGTATCGCCGCGCACTGGAAGTACAAGGGCATTAGGCAGCAGCAGGGCATCGACGACTGGCTGACCGACCTGCGCAACCTGCTGGAGCAGGCCGAGGACTCGACCGACATGGTGGAGAGCCTAAAGCAGCTGGACAGCTACCAGAAGGAGATCTTCGTGTTTACCCCCAACGGCGACCTCAAGAAGCTCCCCGCCGGGGCAACGGTGCTCGACTTTGCCTTCGAGGTACACTCCAAGCTGGGCGTGTCGTGCGTGGGCGCCAAGGTAAACAACCGCCTGGCCTCCATTAAGGATGCCCTGCGGAATGGCGATCAGGTGGAGATCATCACCTCCAAAAACCAAAAGCCTACGAAGGACTGGCTGTCGTTCGCCATCACCTCTAAGGCGCGCAGCAAGATCAAGCAGAGCCTCAAGGAGGAGGAGCTGAAGGTGGCCAACATCGGCAAGGAGCTCCTGCTGCGCAGGCTCAAAAACTGGAAGCTGGAGCTTACCGACGAGATGGCCTCGCAGTTCATCAAAAAGAATAAGATTAAGTCGATTACCGAGTTCTACGCCATGCTGGCCAACGAGAAGATCGACATTGCCGATATCAAGACCTACATCGAAACCGCAGACCAGGTTGAGGAGAAGAGCAGCGCGTCCGAGATTGCCTACGCTCAGCCCAAAGAGCAGGAGAGCGGCGACTTTCTGATTATCGACGAGCGCCTGGCCAACGTGGACTACAAGCTGGCCACCTGCTGCAACCCCATCTTTGGCGACGACATCTTTGGCTTTGTAACCATCAGCCACGGCATCAAGATCCACCGCGCCACCTGCCCGAACGCCAAGAGCATGCTGGAGCGCTACCCCTACCGCATCGTGAAGGCCAAGTGGCAGCAGACGCGCGAGTCGAGCTCGTTCCAAACCACCATCCGCATCATCGGCGAGGACCAGATTGGGCTCTTCAACCGCATCTCGGAGGTGCTCACCAAGGAGCTGAAGGTGAGCCTGCGCTCGGCCTCGTTCGACACCAAGGGCGGCGTTTTCGAGGGGAAGATCAAGGTGTTCGTGGGCAACATCAAGCAGCTGGACATGATTATCCACCGCATCAACCGCATCAAGGGGGTGATCAGGGCCAGCCGCGTGGCCACCTCGGCCGAGTAGGAAATTTCATACAAGCTTTATACGGACTAGACCTGACAGATTTTAAAAACCTGTCAGGTCTTTTTGTAAGTGTAGGTCTTTACAAAATGTGGAAGGCTGCCTACTCAGTAGATAGACCTCCGCAAAAATGTGGAAGGCTACCTACTCAGTAGATAGCCTTCCGCAAAAATGTTGAAACCTCCCTACTCAGTAGATAGGCTTGCGCAAAAATGTTGAAGCCTCCCTACTCAGTAGATAGGCTTGCGCAAAAATGTTGAAGCCTGCCGGTTCAGCCGAGAGGCTTGCGCAAAAATGCTGAGGCCTGCCGGTTCAGCCGATAGGCTTCCGCAAAAATGTTGAAGCCTGCCGGTTCAGCCGAGAGGCTTGCGCAAAAATGCTGAGGCCTGCCGGTTCAGCCGATAGGCTTCCGCAAAAATGTTGAAGGCTGCCGGTTCAGCCGAGAGGCTTGCGCAAAAATGTTTGGGATCATTTGGGATGAAAAGACATTCCCGAATTTATGTAGGGAGCCGCGATGAATCGCGGCTCTACAGAAACAGGAAAGGCGCCCTCTCGGACGCCTTTCTTTCGTTATCATCATTGCTGGATTACCTGCGTTTGAAGAGTTCGTTGAGTTTCTTTTTAGCCGCATCCTTGAGCTGGTCTTCGCTCTTCTTTTTGGCCGTATCGGTTTTCGATCCGCCAATTACCTTATCGAGCAGCTTATTGGCCTGCTTGGTTACCTCCTTGGTGGCCTCCTGCTTCACCTTATCCTGAACGGCCTGCTTCACCTCCGACTGCACGGTCTTGCCGCCGGCGCTGGTTACGCTAAGCAACTTCACCGAAGGCTTGCTGTAGGTACCGGTAACGCCAAGGGTCACCTTCATGTCGCCCGAAGCTGCGCTTGATCCTAGGTATCGGCTCATGGCGCTGTTCAGCGATTTGGTAACGGCATTGGCCGGAACGTCCATCAGCAGGTTGTAGTTGATGCCGCCATCGAGCGAGGTGTAGCCGCTGACGGTGGTCTTACGGCCGTGCATCGAGATGTCAAATGGCTTCACCGACAGCTTGCCATTTTCGAGGGTTGTCGATAGGGCCAGCTCCCTGAGCTCGGTCATCGTACCGGCCGTGGTTGGCTTGGAGAACTGGGCCACCAGCGAGGTTAGCTTGGTATCCTTAAGCGTTCCGCTAAGGATTTTCACCAGCCCGCCGCCGTTCATCGAGGCCACGTTGGGCATCATATCCTTGGTAAGATCACCCTTCAGGTTGTAGTTAAGATCCATGTTACCCACCACGTACTGCGAAATCGGCGCGTACTTCTGGATGGTTTCAAACGTTTCAAAGGCCTTAGGGATGGATATCGATTTCACGCCAAGGTTGAAGTCGAAGGTTGGCTTCTTCACGTCGGAGTCGAAGGTACCCTTAACGTTTACCAGCCCGCCGATGATGCCCATGTTGGCATCCTTGATGGTCATGATGCCCTTCGAGATGCTTACCAGCGCGTTTACGTTGTCGGCAACAATCTTGTCGTAGGTAAACTTGCCGATGTGGGCCTTAAGGTCGAAGTCGATGTTCTTGGGGATCATCGAAACCGAGGTGCTCGTCTCCGACTTGGTTGGCTGTGCAGCCTGCTGCTTGGCCACGGCCTCCTTATCGGCAGGGGTCATCCACTCGTTGGCGTTGAAGGTTGGGATATTTACGTTAAGATTTCCGCCCAGCACGCCATCTGGCTTAAACAGGAATCCCATATAGTTGGATACGCTTCCGGTAGCCGAAATTTGGCTGCTGCCCACCTTCGACTCAAACTTGGTAAGGTTGATCGATGCAGGGTTGAACACCACCGCAGCGGTGCTAATGGTAACGCCCTGCTTAAAGGCTGGGCTCGAATACGAGAAGTTCGATACGTTCATGTTACCCGAAGCCTTAACGTTGGCGTAGCGCTTGGCGGTAACGTCGGATAGCTTACCGGAGGTAGCCAGGTTAGCCTTAACCCTCCCCTTAAGCGTCATATCCTTTAGGTTGAAAATTTTGGCAATCTTTTCCAGATCCACGCCACCGGCAACCTTTACGTTCCAGGCAAGGTCCTTGATGTTTTGCACGCTACCGGTAGCCGTCAGGCTTTCGCCGGCAAGCAGCATGTTGAAGTTGCCAATCTGAACAACGGTGTTCACCGCCTTACCGGTGGTGTTGGAGGCCGTCATGGCAAAGTTGAGGTTCTGGAGCGGCGTAGGCAGCAGCTTATTCTGCACAAAACCGTTGGTAAGCTTCGCCGAAGCGGCAAGTATTGGGAATGCCCCCGTCTTATCGTCGTAAACGCCCTTGGCGTTAAGCGCCAGGTCGAAGATCCCCTTAATGGTCATCCCCTCTATTGGGAATGCCGAAGTTAGCTCTCCAAGGTTCAGGCGAGCATTCACCTTAGCATCTACAGGGAAGTTTCTCAGGTTAGCCACCTTCAGGTAGCCATCAAATGGGTTGGTTCCAATCTTAAAGCTAAACTTGTTAAGGTTGATGGAGGTGCTTGGGATAAGCCCATCCTTGTTGTCAACGTTCAGGTCGATGTTGATGTCCTTAATCGCCTCCGACACCTTTGGATACTTAAACGAGGCATTCTTGGCAACCAGTTTCACGCCAAAAGCAGGCAGTAGGCTATCCTTGTAGGTTCCCTTAGCGTATCCGCTGAAGTCGAAGTCGCCATCAGCCTTAATATCGCCGAAGCTCTCGGTGTACACGCCAGGAACCAGCGATAGCAGCCCCTTAAACGAGTTATCGAGCGCCTTAAAGGTAACGTCCATCTTTACGGCATTCTGCTGCGCCAGCTGCACCCAGCCGTCGAAGCCAAAGTTGAAATCGTTAACCTTAATGGAGTTTTCCTTAAAGGTGTACTTCTTGTTGTTCATGTCCATGTTCACCACAAAGTTCAGGTCGAGCGACTTGTTGGAGAGGTACTCAGTACCGTTCATGGCTACGGTAGCCTTATCGGCGGTAAGCTTGGTGGTAAGGTCGAAAACATTTTCAGCCAAATCGCCGCTACCGGTAATGTTTAGGTTCTTAACGCTGGCAAACATCTTCGACTTCTGGTCGCTGTAGATGATGTCGGCATTCTTAAGCGATAGTTCCTTTAGGCGAAACTTAACGGGTTCCGATTTGGTGGTATCAGCCTTCTTGGTGGTATCGGGCTTTGGCTTGTAGATATCGTAGTTAGCCTTGCCGTTGGGCAGCACCATTACGTTAAGCTTTGGATTATCGAGGATAATCTTGTTCACCTCGATGCGCCCCGAGCTGATCAGCGCAAATATGTTAACCGTAACCTCAAACTTCTTCAGGCTAACAAGCGTATCGCCCTTAAACTCTTCGCGCCCCACAACGCTCAGATCCTCGAGCGCAAGGGTAAAGTTGGGGAAGTGGCTAAACATGCCGAGGCTCAGCCCATCCTGTGGAAACTTCACATCCGCATTGATATTCTCTGCGATAAACTTATCCGCAGCTTGCTTTATCGTTGGCTTAAATAGGTATGGCAGAATTAGCATCGCTAATATCAGCACCCCTAAAATTGAACCAAGAATAATCAGGAGCTTCTTCTTCTTCATTCGAATATATTCTAATGGTTATTTTAACCCAAAACTAGTGAAATTTCGCAGCAATAGCCTTTCCCAACTAGTAATAAGCGCTAAGTTTTGCGGCCTTTTGTGAATCAGTAAAAAGACAGAAGGGATCAATCCGAAAATTCGGTGAGGATATAAATAGAAAAAGGGATAGCAATTTTAATTGCTATCCCTTTTCATTTGTGCTCAGGATGAGACTCGAACTCACACGGGCTAACGCCCACTACCCCCTCAAAGTAGCGTGTATACCAATTTCACCACCTGAGCATTTGCTTTAATCAACTTGCGTACCCGGAACAGGACTCGAACCTGCACGCTATTGCTAACACTAGTCCCTGAAACTAGCGCGTCTACCAATTCCGCCATCCGGGCATTGCTTGTGTCAGCGTTTCAAAGATTGACGGTGCAAAAGTATAGATTTTTCGGGTATCTGCAAGGATTTCGCTGAAAAAAGCTACACTTTTTTAGGATTGAAAAACAAATGGAGAATGGGCTTTAACCATTCTCCATTTATTCTTATTGACTTACAAGTTTACCTGCTATAGGTTTGTTTCTACGTAATTCAAAAATTTGGTGTAGAGCTGCAGCCTTGTTTTGCCCCCGTAGATGCTGTGGTTCTTATCGGGGTAAACCATCATATCGTACTGCTTGTTGGCCTGAATGAGCTTGGAGACGAACTCAAAGGAGTTTTGGATATGCACGTTATCGTCGGCGGTGCCGTGTACGATTAGTAGCTTGCCCTTAAGCTTATCGGCGTGGTTGATGGGCGAGTTATCGTCGTAGCCGCTGGGGTTGTCGTTGGGTAGGCCGTTGAAGCGCTCGGTGTAAACGCTATCGTAGAAGCGCCAGTTGGTAACGGGAGCAACGGCAATAGCCATCTTGAAGATGTCGGCACCCTGTAGGATGGCGTTGAGCGACATAAAGCCTCCGAAGCTCCATCCCCAAATGCCGATGCGGCTTTTATCAACGTAGGATAAAGATCCTACGTACTTGGCGGTGCTGATTTGATCGATCACCTCTAGCTTGCCGAGTTGCCCGTAGGTTTGCTTGCGGAATGCTTCGCCACGGGCACCCGTTCCGCGACCATCGACGCAAACAACTAGGTATCCCTTTTGGGCAAGTACGTTCTCCCACCCTAGCCCCCAGCGGTCGAGCACCTCCTGCGAGTTAGGACCGCTGTACTGGGTCATCAGCACGGGGTACTTTTTAGCGGGATCGAAGTTAACCGGCTTAATCATCCAGCCATTTAGGGTAACACCCTCGGGAGTTACAAAGGTAAAGAACTCCTTGGGGGTGATATTGTACTCGGTGACCTTTTGCGCTAGTGCAGCGTTATCCTCCAAGGTTCGAATTTGCTTACCGGTTGCCTGATGCAGCGTGATAAGCATTGGGGTGGTAGTGCTGTTGAAGAAGCTGATGTAGTACTTAAAGCCTGTGCTAAATACAGCCTTATTGGTTCCTGCATTGGTCGAGAGCATACGGCTTTCGCCGCTCTTAAGGTTGGCCACGTAGAGCTCGCGCTGCATGGGCGATTTGGCAGCGGCAATGTAGTAAGCCAACCCGTTCTTCTGGTCAACACCTATAAAGTCGGTTACATCCCAGCTGCCCTTGGTGATCTGCTTTACCTGTTTCCCGTTCATATCGAAAAGGTAGAGGTGGTTAAAGCCATCCTTTTCGCTGTTGATGATGAACTGGGTGCCGTTGTCGAGAAAGGTGAGGTAGCTGTCGGTTACCTCGGAGATGTACCTATCGTTCTTCTCGGAGTAGAGCGTGGTGGTGGTGCCGTCGGCGGAGCTGCCAACGAGGATGTCGAGCTGGTTTTGGAGGCGGTTAAGGCGTACCATGGCGAGCTTTGCGGGGTTCTTGGTCCATCGGATACGGGCAATGTACTGGTTATCCTCGTTGCCGACGTTCATCTTGGTGGATTTGGCCGCCGCTAGATTGTAGCAGTAGATGGAGACAACTGAGTTCTGCTCGCCAGCTTTGGGGTACTTGTAGCTGTAGTTGTCGGGGTAGAGCTTACCCTCGAACTTGGTCATGTTGAAGAGCTTTACGCGCGACTCGTCGAAGCGGTAGTAGGCGATGGTTTTGCTGTCGGGCGACCACTCGAAGGCCTTGGGGAAGCCGAACTCCTCCTCGTACACCCAATCGGTAGAGCCGTTGATGATGCTGTTGAACTTTCCATCGGTGGTTACCTGTACCTCCTTGCCGGTGGCTAGATCGACGTAAAAAATATTGTTGGAGCGGACGAAGGCTACCTTGGCGCCATCGGGCGAGAAGGTGGCGTAGCTCTGCTTGCCGCTTGCCGAAAGCGGCTTGATCTCCTTGGTAGTCCTATTGAAGATGTAGTAGCTGGCGGTAAACGATCGACGGTAGATGGGGGCGCTGTCGGTGAGCAGGAGCACCTGCTTTTCGTCGGCGCTGAACTCGTAGTCGGAAACCGATTTCAGCCCAAACTTCTGCAGCTGCGCTGCCGTAAGAATGGTATCAACCGCCCTGCCGGTTTTGTAGCTGTACTCGACGATGTCGCTCCCGCTAAAGGCGGTATAGTTAACGCCATCGTTCATTGAGCTGATGCCCGAGACCGATTTCGCCCTGAATGTTCCCTTATCCATGAGGTCGGAGATGGTGATCTCCTTCTTTTGAGCCAACGATGGTATGCCTACGAGTAGTAAAGCAGCCAGCCCAAGGGCTAATCTCCCCTTCTGCATTTCGTTTTTTATTTAGTAAGTATTTACGGACACTGAAGCGCCAAAAGTATGCAACTACGGGCAAAGCGCCAATTAATATAGACACCCAAATTCCCTAAAACTGGCAGCTCGTAAAAGATTATCTTTAGCCAATCAAATACGATACGCTATGAACGATACGGCACCGGCATACCAGCGCCTAATGGACGAGCTGGTAAACCTTCAGGATCCATCGACCCAAAAGGTGGTTCAGTACTTCTTTAAAACCGAGCAGGGGCAGTATGGCGAGGGGGATAAGTTTTTGGGGATTAAGGTGCCGGTGGTGAGGGCTACCATTAAGCCGTACCTACACGAGGTAGCGCCTATAGAGGTTGAGCACCTGTTGCACTCGGAGTACCACGAGGTGCGGATGGCAGGGCTGCTGGTTTGGGTTAACCAGTACAAGAAGCTGAAGGATGAGGCTGCCCGTAGGGAGATCGTTGACCTCTACCTTAGGAATACGCGATACGTGAACAACTGGGACTTGGTGGACCTGAGCTGCGAGTTCATCGTTGGCGAGTACCTGCTGGATAAGCCCGCCGATTGGCTCTTCGCCCTGGCAAAGTCGGAGAACCTGTGGGAGCAGCGCATCGCCATTGTCTCGACGCTGACCTTTATCCGGAAGGGGCGCTACGGGGATACGCTGGCCCTGTGCGAGGGTTTCCTAGACCACCAGCACGACCTGATTCATAAGGCCTCGGGATGGTGCCTGCGCGAGATCGGAAAGCGCGACGAGGCTGTTCTTAGAGAGTTCCTCGAAGCGCATGCGCACGCTATGCCCCGCACCATGCTGCGCTACAGCATCGAAAAGATGAACGAGCAGGATAGGAAGTACTTCATGGAGGCTAGGGCAAGAAGCGGCAGGTAAGGAATTGCTAGCCCTGCGGGAATAGCGCTAAGCGTGGAAGCCTTTGTGCTAAGCGCAGGAGCGTATGTGTAATCCGCAGGAGCGATTGTGTAACTCGCAGGTGCGATTGTGTAAGCCGCAGGTCTGAATGTGTAACTCGCAGGTGCAATTGTGCAAGTCGCAGGTGTGATTGTGTAAGCCGCAGGTGTAATTGTGTAAAGCAACGGAGCGATTGTGTAGAGCGACGGAGCCAATGTGTAAGCCGCAGGTGCCAGTGTGTAAATCGCAGGTGCGAGTATGCTGAATCGGCAAGCCATAGCGGGAGTTGAGGTGATAATGGTAAACGGATACGGGGCAATCGTGAAATTTTTTGCAAAAAAAACGCCCTTCGTTTTTGCAAAAATTAAAAAAAGCCGTACTATTGCACCACTAACAAGCAAGTTCTTTAACAAAAAGATATTCCTCAGCATCTATATGCTTAACATGTAGCTATTTTTTAGCGAGGTGTTGAGTCTGTTGATTTGGGTTTGGTTGAGACAGGAGTAGAATTCTGTCACCGTTGCTCCACTTAATTTCGGCATTGCGCCGGCTAACGTAAGCCAAGAGCTGAGTGAGGTTTACGTGCGGTTTTTGCGAAATAACCTACTAGTGGGGCATACAAAAAATAAAAGGTCGATTGTTGCAATCGGCCTTTTTTTTGGCTCTATACCAAATGGGATGGGGCTGTAGAATCTGGGGCTGCGGCTTGCTAGAGAGCGCGCTCAGCCACTTCGAGGCAGCCTATCTCCCCGCCCCTTCGTTCCGATCCTTGCTGCTACTTGGCTTAACATCGTCGTTGCTAATTCCGCGCTGGGCTTTCTTAACGGCTTGCCCCATCTTGCCGAAGCGGTAGCTGATTGCAAGCTGAAGCACCCGTGCCTCCCGTCGGTTTTCGCTAACGGAGGAGAAGGTGGCTCCTTCGGCATATCTCCTAGAGGTGTAATATCTCTTGAAAGGATTTTGCACGGAGATGGCTGCGTTGAACTTTCGATCAAGGAAGTCCCTGCTAAGGGTGAACCCGTGATAGGTGTAGGATGACCATCTGGCTTGGAGCTCCATCGATCCATTTCCATACTCTCCGAAGCCCGAAAGGGTAAAGCCTTTGGCAAAGCACCATCTGAAGCTACCGCTAATACTTTTGGTCCACCCGCTGCTTTCCATTTTCTCGCCCGACGATCCGCTCCTGTAGGTGTTGTACTCTACGGATGGTACTAGGCTAATGGACAGCTTAGCGGAGGGGGTAACCGATCCGTAGAATGAGGCGCCATAGGTGCTGCTGCGCCCCCTGTTTCGGTAGGTTTGAACCTGCACGCCGGTGGGTAGCGTAAATATTAGCGTTTGGATGGCGCTGCTGCTTTGGCGAGCATAGAGGCTGAAGTCGAACTTAAGCTTGCCGGTGAAGTAGCTATAGCCGCAGTCGACGGAGTTCACCTTTTCGGCTTTCAGGTTTGGGTATCCGTAGGATATATACTTGGGATTTTTGTCGTCGATGTAGGGGTTAAGGTACTCGATGCCGGGGCGCTGCAGGCGCTGGGTGTACGAAATCCTGATGCTGCTGGCTTCGCTGAGGTGGTACGCCACGCTTGCATAGGGAATGAGGTCGGTTTGGCGGTTGCTGAATGAGGTGTCCGCCACCTGCTTAAACGAGGCATCGGTATAGGCACCTTCGAGCCTTAAGCCAGCCTTGACCGAGATCGTTTTAAGCTTAAGGAGGTAGCCTAGGTAGCCAGCAGCAATGCTTTGGGTGTAGCTTAAGTCGTTGCTGCGCGAGGGGTTGGGCTCCCACTCCTTGGCGGTGGTGCTGTAGGTGTAGCAGCTTACGTCGCTCGGATTGGTTCGTAGGATGTACTTTACGCCTGCCTCGTATAGGCTGTTTTTGTTGATGGGGTTAACGAAATCGAGCTGGAAGGTGTTCTCGTAGGAGCCTGCCGTATTCTTCGACCTGGTAAGAGACGAGCCGTAGCTAATATCGCCAGTGATATCGTTGGTGTAGCTAGCCTCTTGGGGGGTATAGTCGAATTTGTAGGAGATGGTTAGCAGCTTATCGGGCTTCCGGTACGAACGCTGGTAGTCGACATTCCCTGTTATTGAAGCCCAATCGTTTTTAGCATAGCTGTCGGTTGTAAAGCGCTGCGTAAGCCCACTTGTGGCGGAATAGGCAGCGGTTGAGGAGTACGAATCAATTTTCCACACGCTTTTATAGCAGATAAAGGAGGCGCTTATGAGGTTCAGCGAGTCTATTTCGTAGCTGAACTCTCCGCTGAGGTAGTCGGCAGCGCCATGGCGCTTGGCGCTCCCCTCCCCAACCGTTAACCGATAGTCTTCGCTACCGAAATTGCTTAGGGTAGAGTGGCTCTGCGATGCGGGAAACCTCCAGCAGCCATGCCCGTAGTTCATCGAAAACGCAAACTTCCCAAGCGTAGCCGTTGCGTATAGGTGCCTCATATATCCGTCCAAGTTATCGAGGCGAAACAGGAGGCTCCCCGAAAAGCCCGATAACCCTTTTTTGCTGGTGATGATGTTGATGATGCCGCCAATCCCCTCGGCGCTGTACTTGGACGATGGGTTGGTGATCACCTCGATGCTCCTGATGCTGCTGGCCGGCATGGCCTTGAGCACATCCTTTGCGTTAGCCGACATCAAGGCCGACTCCTTGCCGTTGACGAGGATTTTGTAGCTGCTGGCACCTTTAAGCTTGATGTTATCCTCGCCGTCAACCGTAAGCAAAGGCACCTTACGCATCATGTCTAGCGCGGTTAAGGTCTGCGATTCGGGGTCGGCATCGGTATTGTACGAGATCTTGTCCACATCGATCTTTACCAGCTGCTTTTGGGCCTGAACAACCACCTGGTCGATCTTCGTGGATAGCTCGCTCATCGTAATGGAACCGAGATTTTCCTTGGCTTTGGCGCCCGCCAAGAATTTTACCGTTACGGGTTTATAGCCAACTGCAGAAATAACCACCTCGCCTCTAAGGTTCTCCTTAAGCGAAAACTCGAATGCGCCACTGGCATCGGCGGCTAACCGCTTTAGCACCTTACTCTGCGAGTCCTGAACCGTAACGGTTACAAATGGAACGCCTTTTCGTGAAAGAGAATCAACGACTTTTCCTGAAATGAGCGTAGAGACCGAATCGCCAAAGGTGCGTAGCGGGAACGCCCCAGCGAGAAGCAGAAAAACGAAAAAGAACCGACACATGATTATGCTATTTGGGGTTATTCGTTAAAAACATCCGTACAAACCTCTAGCATTCCATGCTTAGTTTCAACTTTAATCGATATACGCCCATTATTTGCCGATGAAGCAGGAGGCTTGGATGATCTTCCCGAAAACAGGACGGCTTAAACAGCAAAAACGGGAATCCCTCAGTTGGGATTCCCGTTCTTTTATCATAGTGATGTGTCGGTATAAATCGGGTAGTTAGGCAGACTAGTTGCCACCGCCGCCGTTACCGCCTTTGCTGCCGCCACTCTTAACGTCGTCGTTATTGATGCCGCGCTGAGCCTTCTTAACCATGGCGCCCATCTTACCGAAGCGGTAGCTGATGCCGAAGCTAAAGGTGCGGTTAAGGGATCGATTCTCGTTGTGCGAGCTGAAGGTATCATCCCTCATATCAGACTTCCAGGTTCTGTACTCCTGGAAAGGATTGCTTACCGAAATGCTCACGTTCATCTTGCTCTTGAGTAAATCCTTTCGGAGGCTAACTCCATTGTAGAAGAATCCTTTTGATTTTCCCTGAAGCTGCAGCCAGCCGGTACTTCCGCCGCCGTAGGTCGATAGCGAAAGCCCCTTTATGATGGTCCAGCGAATCGATCCGCCCATGTAGGTTTCCCATCCTTCCTTACGGAGCTTTTCGCCGTTGCTATTGCGCTCCATAATGGAGTAGGAAGTCTCGCCGTGTATATCGAGCGATAGAATTGACCAAGGACGGTAGGAGCCGTACAGGTTTCCCCCAAAGGAGTTGTTGATGCCGCTATTCTCGTAGGTTTGAACCTGAACACCATCGCTGCGCACGGAGATAATGCTTTGGATGGCGTTATCATTCAAACGCGTCGACAGACCTGCTTCGAGGTTTGCTTTTCCGCTAAAGTAGCTGTAGCTGATATCGAAGGCGTTAACCTTTTCCGTCTTTAGGTTAGGGTTACCGTAGGATATCATTTTAGGCTTGGAGTCGTCGACGTAAGGGTTGAGGTACCAGATGCCGGGACGCTGCAGGCGCTGGGTGTAGTTGAACTTCACGCTGCTAGATTCCGCTAGCTTGTAGGAGAGGGTGAAGTAGGGAACCACATCCGTTACGTTATTGTTGAATGGGGTTTTGGTAGCAACACCCTGCTTAGAGTTGGCATCGGTGTAGGCACCTTCGAGCCTGAAGCCCGTTTTGAGCGATACCTTCTTCATCTTGTACAGGTAACC
This sequence comes from uncultured Acetobacteroides sp., assembly GCF_963678165.1. Classification (NCBI taxonomy): domain Bacteria; kingdom Pseudomonadati; phylum Bacteroidota; class Bacteroidia; order Bacteroidales; family Rikenellaceae; genus Acetobacteroides; species uncultured Acetobacteroides sp. The sequence goes on from NZ_OY782755.1 coordinate 2,481,823, forward strand.
GGCATAGGCGGCAACAATGTTCTGGGTGTAGGTAAGCTTATTATAGCGGGTAGGGTCGTCAACCCAATCGCTATTTACGAAGTTGTAGTAGTCCGTTTCGCTGGGGTTGGTGCGTAGGATATACTTGGTGCCCACCTCATACTGGTGCCTTTCGGTGATGGGGTTAACGAAGTCGACCTGAAAGGTGTGCTCGTACGATGCAGCATCGTTCTTCGACTTATTCTGTATGTCAGTATAGTTTTTTATGCCTTTAACCTCATACTCGTTTTCGGTTCCGCTGGGGTTGTAGTCGAGCTTGTACGAAACGGTAAACAGCTTATCTGGCTTCTTAAACGAGCGCTGATAGTCGAGGTTGCCCGACATCGACCCAAAGGTCCTCTTGTAGGTGTTCTGCTGGTTGAACTGCTGAAATAGGACTCCCTGGTCGTCGTATACAGAGGTAATTCCATCGGGGTTGCTCTTCCACTTGCCGCCATATCCCCAAAACGACATGCTGATGAGATTTAGGGAGTCGATCTCGTAGCTCATCTCCCCCGACCCGAAGTGGGAGTACGAGCTGCCGTTGGATGACGAGAAGGTCTCGGTTCTGTGGTTCGTTGGGCTCAGGAAGTTTTCCATAATGGAGCTGCTAGTGCTCTCCTTCTCCTTTCGGCGGTTTGGTCCATAGTTTACCGAGAAGGAGAACTTTCCAATCTTAGCCGTGGTGTAGATGCTACCGCCAAACCCTCCGATGTTGTCGGCTCGGAGGTTCACATTACCGGTTACTCCTTCGAGCGTCTTCTTGGTGGTCACGATGTTGATGATACCGCCAACGCCTTCGGCGCTGTACTTCGATGATGGGTTGGTAATAACCTCCACGTTCTTAATGCTGCTGGCGGGCATCCCTTTTAGAATATCCTTAGGGCTGCTAGACATCAGCGTAGACTCCTTGCCGTTAACCAATATCTTGAAGCTGGATGATCCCTTGAGGGTGATGTTATCTTCGCCGTCAACCGTTACCAGAGGTACTTTGCGAAGCATATCCAGCGCATTGGAAGTTTGCGCTTCGGGGTCGGCATCGGTGTTGTAGGAGATCTTATCCACATCGATCTTAACCAGCTGCTTTTGTGCCTGAACAACCACCTGTCCAAGCTTGGCAGATGCCTCGCTCATCATTATCGAGCCTAAGCTTTCTTTTGACTTACTACCTGCCGCAAACTTTACCCTTACAGGGTTGTAGCCAACGGCGGAGATAACCACCTCGCCTTTGAGGTTTTCCTTAAGCGAAAACTCGAACGTACCGTTGGCATCGGAAGCCAATCGTTTTAAAACCTTACTTTGTGCGTTTTGAACCGTAACGGTTACAAAGGGAACCCCCTTTCGTGAAAGTGAATCAACAACCTTACCTGAAATAAGCGTAGTCCCCGTATCTCCAAAGGAGCTTAGAGGTGATGCTCCGAGTAGAAGCAGAAAAAAGATAAGCAATCGATACATAAACTATTATTTAGAATTTGTCAGTAAAAAATTCGTACAAACCTCTATCACCAAATGAAGAGGTGCAACTTTTTTCGATAAACAGCATTTTTTTGAGGATAAAACGCCCCAATAGGATGTGAAATCTTCGTAAACCGTCAACCTTTTCACTCAATTATTGTCTTTGCTTTTTTTGAAGCGAAAGACCAACGGAATACCCTAAAAAATGATTTGCCTTTGCAAGGCGAGACGAAAAGAAAATTAATTGTTAAGCTAAAATTTTAGGTTAATATTTATTGCCATAACAACGTTACGACCTTTTTGAAAACGGCGTAAATGTAGAGGAAATTGTCTACCGCGATGAACGGGTAACCCTAATGTGAGCTAAACTTACTATAAATATAGTAGAAACCTTTGAATAGCTTCATTTAACGGCAAACCTTACACCTGCAATCACCATGTAAAATAAGTTGGCTAATTTTGAAGGTTTTCCAAAAATGCACGATGTCAGAGAAAAAAAACTCCAAATATATCTCCGTTAAGGGAGCTAGGGTACACAACCTCAAAAATATCAGCATTGATATTCCCCGTAATAAGCTAATCGTTGTAACCGGCCTATCGGGGTCGGGCAAGTCGACCCTTGCGTTTGATACCATCTTTGCCGAAGGGCAGCGCCGCTACGTAGAGAGCCTCTCGGCCTACGCCCGCCAGTTTCTTGGCCGCGTTAACAAGCCCGATGTCGACAACATTGCCGGAATACCACCTGCCATTGCCATCGAGCAAAAGGTAAATACCCGTAATCCCCGTTCTACCGTGGGCACCTCTACCGAGGTGTACGACTACATCAAGCTGCTATATGCCCGCATCGGCAAAACCTACTCGCCTGTAAGCGGAGTGGAGGTTAAGTCGCACTCGGTGTCGGATGTGGTAGACTTCATCATCAGCCAGCCCGAAGGAACGCGCATACAGATTATGTCGCCCTTCTGCTACGATGCCCAAACGGGCGTTATCGCCAAGCTAACCCTTCTGATGAAGGAGGGCTTGCAGCGCCTAGAGGTTAACGGCGTGCCAATGCGCATAGAAGAGGTTATTAAAAATGCTGACAGCATCGATCCCAATACCATCTTTGTTATCATCGACCGTATTGCAGCCAGCAAGGATGAAGATTCGGTTAGCCGATATGGCGACTCGGTACAAACGGCATTTGGCGAAGGGAATGGAAGGACTACCGTTAAGGTATTTCCCGCAGAAGGCGAACCTTTTGTTGAGGAGTTCTCGAACCTCTTTGAGGTCGATGGCATGCAGTTCGAGGAACCTAACGTGCATATGTTTAGCTTCAACAGTCCGCTTGGGGCTTGCCCCAAATGCGAGGGCTACGGCAAGGTGATTGGCATCGACGAGGATTTGGTAATTCCCGACAAAACGCTATCGGTTTACGACGATGCCGTTGCCCCTTGGCGCGGCGAGGGCATGAAGGTGTGGAAGGAGGAGCTGATCTACAATGCGGCCAGCTTCGATTTTCCAATACATCGCCCCTACTGCGACCTTACGCCCGATCAGCAACGGCTGATTTGGAAGGGTAACAGCCACTTTACCGGAATAGATGGTTTCTTCGAATATCTCGAAGAAAAGAAGTATAAAATACAGTATCGCGTAATGCTATCGCGATATATGGGTAAAACCATCTGCCCCGTCTGTAACGGTGCAAGGCTAAAGCCCGAAGCCAGCTACGTAAAGGTTGGCGGCACCACCATCAGCGAGCTGGTGCTGATGCCCATCGATGAGCTGCACGTATTCTTCGATGCGCTCCAAATCGACGAGCATCAGGCAAAGGTTGCCAAGCGAATACTGGTTGAAATCCGCAATAGGCTTCAATTCCTAACCGATGTTGGACTGGGATACCTAACGCTCAACCGTCTTTCGGCTACCCTTTCGGGGGGAGAGTCGCAGCGCATCAACTTGGCAACATCGCTGGGCAGCAGTTTAGTTGGTTCGCTATACATTCTCGATGAGCCAAGCATTGGCCTACATCCTCGCGACACCAACCGCCTTATTAAGGTGCTAAAGCAGCTGCGCGACCTGGGCAACTCGGTTATTGTGGTAGAGCACGAGGAGGAGATTATGCGAGCTGCCGACGAGATAATAGACATTGGTCCGATGGCTGGGCAGCATGGCGGCGAGGTGGTATTCCAGGGCCCACATACCAAGCTACCTGAAGCCGAACGCTCGCTAACGGCGAAGTATCTTTTGGGCATCGAAAAGATTCCGGTACCAACCATTCATCGCAAGTCGAGCAGCTACATCGAGGTACAAAAGGCATCGGAGAACAACCTTAAAAACGTATCGGTACGATTCCCGCTTGGCGTAATGACCGCTGTAACGGGTGTCAGCGGTTCGGGAAAGTCGACGCTAGTTCGAACAATTCTTCATCCTGCACTTAACCGAGCCATAATGGGTACTGGCGATAAGCCCGGCAAGCATGCTGGGCTAGCTGGCGATATCCGGATGGTAAAGGGCGTTGAGATGGTTGACCAAAACCCTATAGGCAAGTCGTCGCGCTCGAACCCGGTTACCTACATAAAGGCCTACGACGAAATTCGCAAGCTTTTTGCCGACCAGCAGTACGCCAAGCAGAATGGCTTTACCCCATCGCACTTTTCGTTTAACATCGACGGTGGCCGATGCGAAGAGTGCCAAGGCGAAGGCGTAATTAAGGTGGAGATGCAGTTTATGGCCGATGTCACCCTCGTTTGCGAGAGCTGCGGTGGAAAACGCTTTAAGCAGGAGGTACTGGAGGTTCGCTACAAGGATAAATCGATATACGATATCCTGGAGATGACCGTAGACGAAGCCATCGACTTTTTTGGCAAGCAGGATAACAGCACCGCCAAAAAGGTGGCCGAGAAGTTACAGCCGCTTCAGGATGTTGGCTTAGGCTACGTGAGGCTTGGGCAATCGTCGAGCACGCTTTCGGGCGGCGAGGCGCAGCGCATCAAGCTGGCATCGTTCCTCGGCAAGGATAGCGCCAACGGGCCTATCCTCTTTATCTTCGACGAACCCACCACCGGGCTGCACTTCCACGACATCCGCAAGCTGCTTGATGCCTTTCAGGCTCTGCTGTCCAACGGACATACCATCATCATCGTAGAGCACAACATGGACGTGATAAAGTGTGCCGACTGGGTAGTAGACCTCGGTCCAGAGGGGGGCGAAAAGGGCGGCAACCTCGTCTTTGAAGGTACCCCCGAGGAGCTCGCCATGAGAACAGACCTTCATACGGGGAAGTTTTTGGCCGAGCACATTAAATAGGAGTTAGACGAAGTTAACCGAAGAAACACAAGCCCTAAAGGGGCGTAATCATAAAGCCTAGCCTGTAAGGGCTAGGCGGAGATGGACGAAGGAAGATATACGAAGTTATTTCAGGGGTTAGAAGGAGTTAGAGGAAGAATATTGAAGTTGGTATAAACGAACCAACCCACCCCTCCAAGGAGGGGATAACGTGCTGCTATTAGACGTTTGCCCTTTTGAATTCAACCGTAGCCTAATAACAGCAACAAGCAGAGCCTGCGCTTAGCACGCCTTAGCGTAGAGTTAGACGGAACTCACATCAAGTAGAAACATAAGAAACCATCAATGGATAAGAATATTCAGCTAGACAACGAGATTAAGAAGCTGCTAGAGCTGGTTCAGCAGCTGCGCAAGGAAGACAACGAGGCGTTTAAGGAGCATATCGAGCAGGTGCGCACCTCCAGCGACATCCAGATTATTCCATTCCTTGTTGAGCTACTTGCCGACGAAAAGGTTGACGAGGAGAAGAAGGAGGCCATCCTATCGCTAATCATGGACATCAAGCACCAGGATGCCCCTAAGCTGCTGGTGCAGGGTATCGCCTACCTTAAGGGTACCGACCAGCTGCAGCCCTACCTTTCGGCGCTGTGGCAGAACTCGCTCTCGTTTGCCCCCTACATGGATAAATTTGTGGATATCGCCCTTACGGCCGACTACCTTACCGCCTACGATGCGTTTACGGTTATCGAGAACTCGTGCAGCGATGCTACGGTGGAGATGCTGGATGCGGCCATCCTTAAGCTGAAGAGCGGATACGCCACCGAAGACGAAAGCAAAAGGCCGATGATACAGGAGCTAATCAAGGTACTGGAGGATATCAAAGTTCTTCCGAAGGAGGAGTAGGTATCCATCTAGTAGAAGAAGTTAATCGGAAATAAACCGGAGTTAATCAGAAGTTAATCGGAAAAAGTTAACGAAGACTCCTTACCATAAAGCATCAGCCCCAACAGAGAAGTCCTGTTGGGGCTGATGCTTTTTATTCGCACTGATAGGCTTGCGCCAGCTCGCTTACAAGGTCTCGGATCAGCACCTTTAACTCCTGGGGCTCCTCTATCCTAACGTTGCTTCCGCCGAGGATCACCCAGCGTGAGAATCCCCAAAGGTCGGAGTTGCGAAAGTGCAGCCTCAGCCATTGGTCGTCGTACTCCTCGTCGTAGGTGAAGCCGTACCAGTACTTCGACTCCTTGATGTGGTGCTGGCAATCGCGGGCAACCAGCAGCGTGATCTTCTGCATGCCATCGCGGTTCTGCATCCGCTCGAAGTACTCGTCGAGGCTGATGTGGCACTTCCTCGAGAAAGGGATATCCTGCCGTTCGAGGCTTAGGATGCGGTCGATGCGCAGATCGCGGTAGTCTTTGCGCAGCTGGCAGAAGCCAATTAGGTGCCAGCTGCTGCCGTAGTAGATCATCCCAATCGGCTCCACGCGCCGTACGGTCCGCTGGTTGGTGTAGCCGGCATGGTACTCGATGTCGAGCACCGTTTGGCCGACGATGGCCTGCTGAACGTCGGCCAGCAGCGCCTTCTCGCGGTTATCGTTATGGTTCTGCTGTCCAAAAACTAGGATATTATCCTGCAGCTTCTCCAGCGCATCCTTCTCCTTGGCGTTGAGCACCGACTTGATCTTGAAGAGCGCCGACTGGTAGGCCTCGCGCGTTTGCGAGTCGCTCATCTGCTCCACAAACTTGGCCCCAATCAGCAGCGCCGACGCCTCGCTATTGGTAAACCTTACCGGGGGAAGGTGGTAACTATCTGAAAGGAAGTACCCCACCCCCGCCTCCGAGCCGATGGGTACACCCGCCTCCTCCAGCGCCCGGATGTCGCGGTACACGGTGCGGATGCTCAGCTCAAAGCGGTCGGCCAGCTCGGCGGCCGTTACCACTTTCTTGCTTTGCAGATGGATGAGGATGGCCTGTAGGCGATCTATTCGGTTCATCGGATGAATTTACGTGAAGGAAAGACGGGGCGACTTTTCTGCCTTTACAAAGCTGCATGAAGCTTCCAAGTCGACTTTTTGACCTCAAAAACTTTTTTTGGAGCCTCCAAGTCAACTTTTTTCCTCAAAATATTTTTTTTGAGCCCTCCAAGTCGACTTTTTAACCTCAAAAACTTTTTTTAGAGCTTCCAAGTCGACTTTTTTGCCTCAAAAACTTTTTTTGAGGCCGCCAAGTCGACTTTTTTGCCTCAAATGTTTTTTTTGAGGCCGCCAAACCAGCTGTATCGTACGCGCTACTTCCGCTTGATGGTTTGCATCTTCCTATCGGCCATCTCTACGGCGTAGGCTAGGTAGCCCACCTCCTTGATGCGCGCGATGCACTTCGATCGGTCGGAGTTAAAGACCAACCCGAACATCTTAGCCATAAAGTTATTGAAGAGCTTGCAGCGTTCGTGCCCACCCGTCTTGCAGTCGGCACAGCTGGCAATACCGTTGCTGATGCAGCAGCTGCGCACCTTGCACCAGGTAGCCTTTTGGTTATCGGCACAACCGGGGCACTTCCCGCTCAGCAGCCTTCGGCAGGCGCCGCAGTAGAGGCCGCAGTAGGCCACATACTTCCTATCGGCAACAACATCCATAATCGATATTTTTAGTGGTAAACAAAAGTAAATAAAAGGAAGGGGGAATGCTACAGCTTACCGCACCTCCAGCTGAATTTCGGTAAGGCAGTTGGCAGGATTCTCGAAATCGCAGCGGTGGTAAACCTCGCGCGAAGCTGCCCCCATTTGTAGCCCTGCAGCCACCATATCGCCCATCAGCGCCTCGTAGGCCTTGCCAAGGTCGTTCCACGACCCCTCGTGCATGGCGCAGGCGCACCTAAACGAGCCAAGGGTGATGAACTCGAAACCGCCCCTATCCTGCCCCTTGCGCTCTACCGGAACGCATATCAGCAGGTCGAACTCCGTTTCGGGATTCCCATCGCAGCCGGCATAGTGCCAAATCTGGCTTCCCGTAGGATTAATTCCCTGCGATGCCAGCTCCGCCATCAGCCGCTCGGGCGTACTACCAACAAATTCGTGAATGGCGCTAAGCGATGTACGCACCTTCGTACCGCAAACAAGCATTGTCTCAACAACTTTAACTTCCATAATGTTTTGCTTAAATGATTACAGTACAAAACTACGACAGGCTACTGACAACAGTATGTCAGCATTGAAAAGAGTACAGGAGAAAATACGACAATTACCCAAAATAATGACGAAAAGAGCTGACATGTCGCAGGGCAATTTCATAACTTGATCAACAAAAACGGCATGGTATGAAAGCAGTAACGTTTAATCCAACAACCGACATCTACTCCATTAAGGACCTCCCCTTCCCCAAGCTCGGCAACAACGATGTAATGGTAAAGGTTAAGGCCTGCGGGCTCAACCCCTTCGATGCAAAGATATCGCTATGGAAAAGCCTCGTACCCAACATGACCGACACCTGGGTGCCCGGCCTCGACGTTTCGGGCGAGGTGGTTGAAATCGGCAAGAAGGTAACGCGCTGGAAACCCGGCGATCGGGTGCTATACCACGGCTACATGCTCCGCCCGCATGGAGGCTTCGCCGAATACGCCGTGCAAAACGAGGAGGCCATCCTGCACAATCCGGTACTTCCCCACGATATTGCAGCAGCAACGCCCTGCTCGGGGTGGACGGCCTTCCGTGGCATAAAGGATAAGCTAAACCTACGATCTACCGACACGCTCCTTATCATTGGGGGATCGGGTGGAGTTGGCAGTTTTGCCACACAGATAGCCCGCTACATAGGGGTAAAGAAAATCATCGTAACCTGCTCGGAGCATAACTTTTCGTTTGTTAAGGAGATGGGAGCAACCCACTTTATCGACTACACCAAGGAGGATATCGTAAAAAGGGTGATGGAGATTACCGATGGCGTTGGCGCCACCAAGGCCATTGATACGGTTGGTCCAGACTACGACATTGTGGCAGCCAACTCGCTATCGTTTAACGGGCAGCTGCTCGAGCTGGTAAACTTTGCCAGGCCAACCAAGTACCACGATGCCTTTATGAAATCGCTCACCTTCCACCAGTTTAGCCTTGGCGGCGGCTACGGCTATGGCATTCGCGGCCTACTATCCATACTCGAAACGGGCAGAAACTTTACCGATCTGGTAGAACGAAATTTTATTGATGTTCCCCTCAAAAAGGTGATATCTATAGAAGAGGTTCCCCATCAGCTTTCCGAAATGGTTAAGGGGAAAACGGTTGGCAAAATCGTAATGGAGCTTAAAGGCAAGTAGCATTAATATCATACAATCAAACAAAAGCGGCAGATCTAGCATCGAGCCGCTTTTTTATGCGATATTTGCAGCCAAATTATTCACCCCAACAATCAGCCACCCAAAATGTACGGTAACATCCGCAGCAGAGACTTTCTTCCCGAGCTCACCTTTAGCGCCTCGCGCAGCAGCGGTGCAGGCGGGCAAAATGTAAACAAGGTAAACACCAAGGTCGAACTCCGATTCGACATTGCCAACTCGTCCATCCTCACCGAAGACGAGAAGAGCCGGCTGCTCGCTAAGCTCGCCAAAAGGCTCACCCAAGATGGAACGCTGATAATTGTTTCGCAAACCGAGCGTACCCAGCTAAAGAACAAGGCTCAGTGCCTCCTGAAATTCTACGAGCTGCTCGAGAGCTCCCTCACCGTGCAGAAAAAGAGAAAGCCAACCAAGCCAACGCTTGCCTCTAAAGTCAAAAAGATGGAAGCCAAGAAGCACCAGTCGGAGCGAAAGGCTACAAGGCGCAGCATAGATTACTAACAAAAAAGGTCGGGGACTCCCCGACCTGAAATTGATTCAAATAAGACCTAAATACTGGCAAGAATTCGCTCTGCAACCTCTTCAATATCGCCGATACCGCTAATGGTAACCGTCATATTTTTATCGATGTAGTACTTCCCAACCGGCTTTGTCTCCTTTCGGTAAATCTCAATGCGCTTATTCATAATAGCAGGATCCTTGTCATCGATTCTATCGGAGTCTAGCCCCCGGTGAATTCCTCGTGCAATAAGTTCGTCGTGCGGTACGTCTAGGAATAGCACGCGCCGTATGGCAACTCCGTGCTTTTGGGCAAGCGAGTGCAGCGTGTGAGCCTGATTAATGGTACGGGGATAGCCATCCAGTATAATCCCTTTGCTGCTTTTGCACTTGATGATCTCGTGTTCAATCATCTCGTCGAGCAGCTCGTCGGGCACCAAATGCCCCTGGCGAATGTAGGTCTCTGCCTTCAACCCTAATTCGGTATGATTTTGCCGCTCAGCACGCAGAATGTCCCCTGTTGAGACATGCTGAAACCCGATCTTCTGGGAAAGGATCTTCCCCTGCGTTCCCTTTCCCGAGAAAGGGGCACCAAAAAGTATAAGTATCTCCATGGCCGACTGTTTTTATTAACACCACCTCAAATACCCTTAAAGCAACGACAAGTTAAAGAATCTCACCCCTAATGTCAGCTTTTTGAGGTTTATTTTATAAAGATCTTTACCCAAAGCTCCATGCTGCTCCCAATCGGGAGTGCATGTGGAGATCATCGTCGAGGAAAGCGGCCAAAACGCTCGAACCCAACCGTTCTGTTGCTGCATAAAAAAAGGGAGCCGAAGCTCCCCTATTTCCTAAAATGTTACCGCGATCCCCGCCTTAAACCAGCGTTGCGGCTGTGGGATATTCCCCAAGTCGTAGTACCGCTTGTTAAGCAGGTTCGAGGCCTCGGCAAAGGTTGATATGCTTTTGTAGGTGTACATCAGCTTGGCATCGAGGGTAAAAAAGGGATCGTAGGCCTCCTCCACCCCTTTAGGATCGGTGTAGGTTCCCTTTCTATCCTGATAGCAGCCTCTAACATTCAGCGTAACGTTCTTAATCAAACCAATAGTGCCAGAAAGGGTCGCCTTGTAGCTGAGGTAGTCGAGCACATACATCGATATATACTTGCTGCTATCCTTACCCTGAGTTTGGTAGGTGTAGGATGCTGCAATGCCCTTAAAGAACCTGCCGTTGGGGCTGTACGAAGTGGTTAGCTCAACACCCGTGGTGTGAATATCTGTCAGGTTTCGGGTTGTTGTTTTTGCCTCGGTGGGTAGCTTTACCCTATCTATAGAGTTATCGGCCAAGCGGCGGTATACCGATGCCTGCGCCATCCAGAAGCTCTTCTCGAACTTAAGCCCGCCCTCGTAGGTAATGGCCTTCTCGGGCTTTAGGTTAGGATTGCCATCGTGTACCGAGCTTTTGTAGTACAGGTCGGTAAAGGTTGGCAGGCGGTACGACTGGTTGGCCGAGGCAAACACCTTCAGGCCAGACTGCCCTAGCAGGTAGCTGGCATCGGCCCCCCAGTACCAGCTGCTTCCAAAATCGTTCGAGTTGTTGAACATCAAACCCGCCGAGAGGAACAGGTTTCTATAATTGTAGGAGTGCTCCACAAATGCGCTGGTGTTAAACCGATCGACGCCATTCGTATAGAATAGGTTGGTTCCAATAATCTTAACAGGCTTGCTCAGCACATCGCCGAGCACGTTGGAGAGGATATCCTCCTCGCGCAGCTCGGCGCCCACTAGCGTTTTACCGAGCAACGAGAAGATGGTTAGCTTCAGGTTGCCGCCGTAAACATCGGTACGGTGGTAGTTATGGTTCTTGTAGAAAGGAAGCGGATCGTACCGAAAAAGCTCGAAACGGTCGAAATGGCGACGCCAGTACCCGGTTGCCGACAGGTCGAATGCCCCGAAATCTTTGCCCCAGCGTAAGCTGCTGAAGTAGGTTTTGGTGGCCTCGTACTCGTTCGGATACTTTACCGAGTAAAAGCTGTTTGCCCCGAATCCCTTATCCTGAACGCCGGTGCTTAAATCCCAATCGCCCACCTTCTGGTTCTTGTAGGTGAAGCTGCCGTAGAAGTTGTTAACCTCGAAATCGGTATTGCTGACGTAGCCCGACGACTGCTGGCGATTGGCCGAAATAAACACGCCCAAATCGCCCTTGGTTGCCGAGGTGGTTGCCCCAAGCGAGAGGTATCCGAAGTCGCCTCCAGCAACGCTAACCCTGGTTTGATGGCTGGCCGTAGATGTGGTTATAAAGTTGATGGCACCGCTAAAGGCATTGGGTCCGAAGCTACGGGCGCCAGGTCCCTGAAGAATCTCAATGCGCTCGATGGCCGAGATATCGACCGGTAGGTTGAGGTTATGGTGCCCTGTTTGAGGGTCGGTAATGTTTACGCCGTTAAGGAGGATCAGCACCTGATCGAACGACCCTCCCCGAACCGAGATATCAGCCTGCACACCTACAGGACCTCTGGTACGAATATCAACACCCGCCGCATACGCAAGGACATCGGCCACGCTCTGGATGGGCGAAGCCTTTAGCTCCTCCTTGGTTATGGTAGATACAACACGGGTAAGCTTCGAGAAGGCATTCTTGCGCTGCGTGGCCTTAACAACAACCTCATCGAGCTTCCTCGACGAGACAATGGTGGTATCGCTTTGCGCCATGCCCTGCACGCTCACCAGCGAGAGCAGCATCAATCCAGCACAGCAGCTACGGCTAACCTTTACGCGAGCAGAACGCTCGAACCTTGGGGATTCAAAATCCATGATAAAGAAAATTTTGGCTGCAAATATAAGGGAAACCCGCCAATATAAGGTGGTGCACCGGCATTTGCCCGGGATTTCGACCCTACGCTTGCCCCTACCCGCCTTCAGCCGGCAACCATGAGCCTCAAGCCCTACGTCCAAGGTGGCATCAACCTGCCTCAAGCAGCTAATAAGCTGCTCCGAACTGGTTATTACCCCCTTCATAGGGGGCTACAACCACCTCCAAGCAGGTTATTACCCCCCTTGTAGGGGGTAATAACCACCCCAAAGGGGGTTACCAACCACCTCCGAGGGGGATATTACCCCTTCGAAGGTGGTTACCGCCACTAGTGGTTCCCCAACGAGCGAGCTTCCCCGGGTAAAATACCTAAAGGTGATCCCCCGAACTTTTGCTAATTTTGAAATCTCGTAAAAAAAGGGAGTTAACCTGTAACGTTTCGTTTTTTGGCAACGTCTTTAGGCTAGAAAAGTAAAGATATGGAACCAGAATCCTGCTTTAAAAACATACATCAGGAGCTAATTGAAGGATGCAAGGTATTCCGATCCGATAGTCAAATGGAGGTCTACAAGATCTACTACAAGACTATGTACAATACGGCCTACCGCATGGTGCACCATAGCGCCGAGGCGGAGGATTGCATGCAGGAGGCGTTTCTGAAGGCATTTACCAAGATTGGCAGCTACCAAAACGAGGTTAGCTTCGGGGCTTGGCTAAAGCGCATCGTCGTGAACACCTGTCTGGACAAGCTGCGCCAGCGCAGGCTGGAGTTTGCCCCCGACGACCAGTTCCCCGACAAGGAGGACGAACCATCATCGGATATCGACTGCGACGAAAACATGACGGTGGAGTGCATCAAGCGGTGCATCGAGATGCTGCCGGAAAGCTACCGGATAATCATCAACCTCTTTTTGATTGAGGGGTACGATCACGAGGAAATCGCCGACATCCTGCACATATCGAACGCAGCGTCGAGAACCCAGCTGCATCGTGCCAAGCAAAAGCTGGGACTACTAATTAAGGAAAAACAAAAAACAATATACAATGGCTAGGATTGAGGATTACATCAACCGTCACCGCGAGGAGTTCGATAGCGAAAGCCCATCGGACGAGCACTTCAAAAGCTTTGAGCAGAAGCTGCGTTTCGCTGGCTCATCCCTACAACCCAAAAAGCAACGGAGGCTCCCCTTTGCCCAAGTGGCAGCAGTAGCCGTGCTTCTGGTAGCCTCTGCCCTGCTATACGACCAGCTCTTCGTCGCCAACACCAACGAGTACAGCAACGAAATCAAGGTGATAAGGAGCAGCTACAACGAGGTGCTAGATGCCAAGTACAACCAAATCAATATTGCCGTAGATAAGCTTCCCGAGTCCGTGCGCAAGGATTACGAAAAGCAGGTCGAAAGCATCAAAAAGCAAACATCAATCATGGAAAAGGCTTCCGAGATGTCGGCTAATAACCCCGAAATGCGCCAGGCTCTTATGATGCACTACCGCAAAACGGACAGAATCCTTACCCGAATGGCCATTAAAGCCGAAAAAAACGAACAACAAAACGCACAAAACTCGAAGTAAAATGAAAACCTTTTATAGAATTGCACCACTCTGCACCTTACTCCTAATGGTTCTACTTTGCTCATCGTTTACAGCTTTCGAGCAAAGCTTTAACTCCGACTACGAGAACGACGCTAAAGCCGAAAAGGTGGCGTCTAAGGAGTTTGCCTACAGCAGCAACACCGCCTTAGAGGTCAACAACTCCTACGGAAACGTTAAGGTGACCACCTGGAAAAGCGACAAAGTAAGGGTCGACGCCTACGTAAAGTACGATGCCAGCATCTCCGACACCAAAGGGTACGCATCGAAGAACTACCGCATCAGCATCGCGCAAAGCGGAAACGAGATCAAGGTCAATACGCAGCATCTGCGCAACAACATCAAGCACACCATTAGCTACGTCATCTACGCGCCCGCATCCATAAAGTCGAAGATCACCGTAAAGTATGGCGATATCGCGCTTGGCGACCTAAGCGGCTACGTAAATGTAAACCTTAGGTATGGCGATCTCTTCGCCGAGAAGCTCAGCTACGGCAACGCCAAGCAAGCCAACAGCATTACAGCGGCCTATGGCGATGTCGCCATAAAGGAGGTGACCTGGCTCAACCTAACCATCGACTACGGCAACTTTGCCCTCCAAAATGGGTTTGCAATTGGGCTAAACGGAGCCTACTCCGACTTTAAGATCGACCGCGTAAAGTTCGTAAACTCCGCGCTCAGCTACTCCGACCTCAAGTTTGGCACACTTAGCTCCATTAAGGGCAAGCTGACAAACTCCGATATTAAAATTGACAAGCTATCCGAGAACATGGCGCTTTCGCTTCTCTACAGCAACGTCATTGTCTACAGCATCGATGGAGGCTTTAACAATATCGACCTGCAAGGCAGCTACTCCGATGGCAAGCTAACCTTCCCAAATGATGCCTCGTTTAAGCTTAACGTTAAGTCAAAATACTCCGACTTTAAGCTGTACAACCTGATAAATGGGGCACAGAACATCGAGGGGTCGTTCAGCAAAGCTATCGGAAGCAATCCAACCAAGAATGTCAAGATTATTTGCACCTACGGCGACTGGACCTTACGAAAAAACTAGAGTAAGCTTTATTCATACAATTGCAAAAGAGCGCATCGGTTTTCCGGTGCGCTCTTTACTTTTCGATATCAATATCCGCTAATGCTTTTCATTCCTATTATTCAGGATGCTTATCGATCGATTAAGCATATCGGTTCCCTGGTAAACCTTCGATAGAAGCGAAGGCGACAGCGACTTTTCCTCCTTGCTGATGTAGCCATTCACTATCGAGTAGTCGTCCATCGAGGTATGGCCGTATAGCAGCGATGTAATCCAGCTCTTAGGGAAGAAGATATCGCCGGTTTGCTGGATTTCGGGTAAAATCATCAGCCCTTTAGCAAGATACTCCTTCGAATCGTCATTGCGTAAAGGATGGTTTAGGAGCTTAAGCGCATCAGCAACCCAAGCCTCTTGCTTTCTATTATCGACATGCAGAAGCGATTCAAAGACCTTATCTCTGATAATCTTTTCGGGGCTTACCGCTTTCGAAACAAAATCGAAACGGCGCAGGTTATCTGTACTTTTAACTCCTCTTCGGGCAAGGCTAAGGATAGCGCTAGCATCATCCGGCATCCTTACGCACAGCTCAAACGCAATGTTCTGAAGGTCCACTTCCGAAATCCATCTCTTATCTTTTACCACTTCGCCCTTCCAAATCTGGAGCATCTTCTTCACGGATTCCTCGGAATTCATCAACTTAGAGATTGTTCTTAGGTACTGAATTTGGAGTTTCTTATCGCCTGATGTCGAGTAGGCTTTCCAAAGCGAATTCTCGACCATCACTCTCGTTCTAATATCATCTTTAGGAACAAAGTAAAGCTGAGATGTGAAGAGGTAATCCAGGATTAGGCTAACAAGTTGCTCGTTCTTTTCCTTCACTACCGCTTGGCTCAGCAGGGAAAGCATCGATCTACCATCAAAATTGCCGTTAAGCATATTCTCGTGTAGGGTGATTAAGCAGGAAGCCCGATGTACGGGGTTATCCATTTTGGGATAGCATCGAGCAATTGAGGCACATCTAGCGGAATCCATCTCAAAGTTTCCGTACGCCAAGCCACTCGAATTGGGTATTAAGCACTCATCCGTCCCTTTGCAGCCTCGAAACTTTAGCATTTGATCACGATCTCCTTCCTTCCCAATTAAAACCGTTTGAGCAACTGCTCTCCCTTTAGGAATCCTAGAAAATTCTATGAGCTGGAGGAAGGGAATTTTACTGATGGACGGAGACTTTTGTCTCAGTATAATTCCGCAATCTGCGCCATCGTTATGAAGTTCATCGTAGGCATACGTCGGCATGCCTGCACTTTCTATCCAGCTTTTACTCCAGCTCGTAACGCTAAACTTGGCATGCTTATCGAAGATTTTCACCAAATCGTTCCAATCTGCATTCCCCAACGTGTATGTCTTTAAGTACTCGCGCAAGGCATTTTGAAAGGCATGCTGCCCCATCAGATTTTCCAGCGAACGAATTGCAATGGGTGCCTTATGGTAGATAATATTGCCGTACATTGTTCCTGCAAGATTCAGGTTGTCGAGTTTCTGCCGAATTGGGTTTGTACCCTTTGTACGATCTTCGCTATAAGCCTTAGGCGTATGCGCAATCACAAACTGAAGATCGCTGTTTACAGCAGGGAATAATTCCTTCACGATTTTATCAGCAAAGAAACCGGCAAAAACCTCCTTCATCCACACATCGTCAAACCATTTCATGGTAACCAAATCGCCAAACCACAAATGAGCAGTTTCGTGCGCAATAAGTTCGGCTCTAGCGAGCTTCTCTGGCATGGTGGCATTCTCGCCAAGCCACATTTTAGAATCAGTAAAGTAAACCGAACCAGGATGCTCCATCCCGCTAAACTGGAAATATGGGATTATCGCCAAGTCGTACTTCGAGAATGGATACAGAATGCCCGTGTAGCGCTCCATCCACCGCACCGAATAATCCACCATGTAAAATATGGAATCGAGGCTTTGGGCGACTTTATCCTCATCGGTCTCACGGTAAAGGATGTTGTACTTTTTCCCATTAATCTCCTTCGATGCTTTGAAGAACCTACCCGCAGTAAACGAAAAGAGGTAGGTACTTATAAGATCCGATCGCTCGAATCGGAGAGAGGTCCGCGTATTAGAGATAGCAGCAGAATCGGCAATACGAGTATTCGAAATGGCAGTCCATCCCCGAGGCACCTCCAACTCTAGCTCGAAACGAGCCTTTAAGTCTGGTTGATCGAAACAAGGGAAAACAGTTCGTGCCCTATCGGGAACAAAAAGCGTATACATGAAATCATCCTTGCGGTTTAGCGCCTTATCCCCTGCCACAAATTCGATAGCTACCGTGTTCCCCTTCTTCTGAAAGTACTTCGATCGAAAGACAATATGCTCCTTAGCCAACTCGTACTTTACCGATTTACCATTGCATTCTACACTCTTTATGCTAGTGAAGTTCCCCGTAAAGTCCAAGACAACACGTCCAACATCATCCTTAAAATCGAATGAGATAGTTTCACGGCCTTGAACTGGCTCCGAAACCGCTTCAGGAATACTAAATCGAATGCTGTAGGAAAGGTTGCAGATGCTCTTTTCCCTTTCTTGAACTAGTTGATGCGAAACGCCAGCTTGTAAGTCGGCATTGTTTACTATTTTGTCGCACCCAAAAAGCATGGGCATCAGCAACAACAGGAGAGCACTTTTAACTCGCATATATTATTAATGTATTTTTTTGCGAGATTAAAGGTAGCCTTTATTTCAATAACAAGTAAAAAGACGATGATATTTCTGCTATCTCAGACATACTACAGCCGTTACATTACGTTTTAGGCAATTCTCGAAGCAAAGAGTTGCAGCTTCATTTTTAACACTTTTAGATGTTGATTTAAAATAAAAAGAGTTTTACTTTAACCATATCAAATTTTCCCGAAGAAACCATGGCAAGTGTAAAACAGCTAAAGAAAAAGGTAAAGTCGCTTTGCGACAACGTGCAAAATGAATGCTACGTAGAGTTGCTATTTGGTACAAGCAATGAGGTTGAGCTAATATGGAGCATCATGTCCCGCTGCGATAAGCTCCAGCAGGAAACCATTCGAAAGATAAACTCGAAGGAGTCGAAGAGGCTTCCGGCAAAAGAGCGGAGGGCTTACTTCAAAACGCTTTCCGATAGCTTTTACAGCAAAACGATGGGGTTCATCAACGACATGAACACCATTATCCCCTAGAAGTAGCGCGTACTATAGTGCTTCATTTCCTTTGCAAGCATTTTTGCCTTGGCGCCTGTGTGCTTATCGAGCAATGCCCAGAAGCTTGGTCCGTGGTTCTTTTCCACCGTATGGCATAGCTCGTGAAGGATTACATAATCGACCAAATAATCGGGCAGCTGCATTAGGTAAACGCTGAGGTTGATGTTGTTCTGATGCGAGCAGCTGCCCCACCGCGACTTTATCTTCTTTACCGCAACGTTGCCGTAGGTAAATCCGCAGCCCGATGCCAGCTGCGCAACGCGCTGGGGGAACATTTCTTTTGCCTCCAACGTCCATGCCCGCTCGATAGCCTTTACCGTTATATCCTGCACGGTTGGGTGCTCGGTATCGACTCCTTCGGGAACTGATATCAGGATTTCGTTTTGCAGGATGCGGCACGAGACAACGCCCTTTTCTGCCGCATGCCGTACGAAGGTGAGGGTTCTCTTTTTCGTCCTAAACGAGGAGGACTCGTTGAACACCGTCTTCCGGGTTTCGAGGTTAGCCATCTTCTTCCTGGCCATCTCAATCCAATCGGCCTTTTGGAGCACAAAATGCTCGGCATCCTCGAACCTGACGCTGTAGGGCATGGTTACCACGACCCCCTTGAATGGCTTTACCACGATGGAGACGCGCCGTACCCCCTTCTTTTTCTGGTAGCAGACCTCTCCTACCTCGGCATACGTAACCACCTTCGCGCTTTTCTCCATTACTTTGAGCTTATCCATCCGTCAACCCCCAGCGATTTTGCGCGTTCCTGCTCCGCCTGCGCCTCCTCGTAGGTCTTGTAGGTTGCGGTTACCACCGAGTAAACGGTACTTCGATGAAGCACATGCCCCTTTATCTTCTTTTTTGCCAGGTTTTCTACGTGCTTGTCTGCACCTTCGCTGGTTTGGAACGAGCCGAGCACCACCACGTAGGTTTTACCGGCTGTGCTGGACGATTCCTTGGCTCCCTTTTTGGGGTCGGCGGCAGCAACCTTCTTGCTATCGGCTGACTTAGGGGCTTCCACCTTCTTGGCTGGCTCGGCATCCTTTACGGGCTTCTCCTGATCGGTGCTGGTGGGCTTGTTGACCGTTTTTTCTACCGTAGAGACAACCTGGTCGTCGATGGCATCCTGGGCAACCTCCTTGGCCTCCAGCTTCTCGGTTTCGGCAGCCTTCTGCTCCGAATCTATTGGATCGAGCACAATCTTTGGCTTTGAAGCGTCGGATTGGCTTCCGAAGATATCTGACCAGAAAAAGTTGAGCACGAAAAGCGCACCCGCAAGCAGAATAAAGCTAACCAGCAGCGCTTTTGGCTTTCGCCTTGGCGCGGTGGGGGTGCTTGTCTCGCTCGCGCGCGTCACTTGCTCCTGCTTCTTTTCCTCCTTGATCGGCTTCGATGGCCGGCTTTCCACCTTTTTCTCGGCCTTCACTTCGGCTGCGGCAGGCTTCTGCTCGATTTGCTCGAGGACAGGTTCAACCTCCTTACCCGTATCGGCTGCGGGGGCCTCCGCCTGCGAGGGCGAGAATATGATGTTGGGGATGGCGCTTGCCGCCTCCTCTACTGGCTTTCCGACCAGCTCGGGCTCCACCGGAGCGCTGGGGGCTACCTCGGCTACGGGCATGCTAGCAGCAGCCTTAACAGGTGCCTCCTCGGAAGGTGAGGTGATGGAGAATGCCGCATTCCCCTGCTTATCCTTGTAGAAGAAGCCCAGCCCAGGAATCTCGTAGGCCTTCTTATCGACGTTTAGGGCCGTCTTCACGGCCTCCACGAAGGCTGCCACCTGCAGGCGGGCATCGTCCTTAGGCAGCCCGTGCGCGTGGGCCAGCTCGCCCTCCAGAAAGCCATCGTTGTACTTCAGGAAGGGGCTAAACGTTATGTTTTCTTTCGTAAGGATGCTGCTAAGGGTGCTATCTTTTATCAGGAATGCGCCAAAATCGGGTATGATGACCCTTTTACCTTGCGATACGAGTGATTTGATGACAGTTCCTACCATTACTTTATTGCTATTACAGAGGTAAGCAAAGGTATTGTTTATTTCATTTTTTGGTGCAGCCTCGGAGCAGCGCCAAGCTAAAAAGTTAAAGCCACCCGAGCCGCTACCGCAATCGGCCCTGCCGCTGGTGCAACGGCGTATGACCGCTTCGCAATTGACCTTGGCCATGACGCAATGACATGTGGCAGTCTCGCAATCGAGTTTGGCCATGACGCAATGACATATGCCGGTCTCGCAATTGAGTTTAGCCATGACGCAATGGCATGTACCGGTCTCGCAATTGAGTTTAACCATGACGCAATGACATGTGGCGGTCTCGCAATTGAGCTTGGCCATAACGCAATGACATGTGGAGGCCTCGCAATCGAGCTTACCCCTGACGCAATCGCATCTGGCGCGAGCGCAATCGGCCTTAACCATAACGCAAAGGCATGTGGCGACTTCGCAATTGCATCTGCCGTAAACGCAACCGTATCTGACGCGAGCACAATCGACCCTGACCATAACGCAATGGCATGTGGCGGCTCCGCAATTGCACCTGCACCTAGCACAATCTGACCTAAAAACGCCCCCCGGGGATTCACCCGAAGGATTGGAGAAGTCCCTTTAAAGGATAACTTTGCAGCCTCCAATTAAAATCGTTAAGAATGGTAAAGAGACTTATGCTTACTGCCACCGCGGCCGTTTCCGCCTTTTGCGCCACCGCGCAGAGCGATGACATTAAGGTAAAGCTTTCGGGATTTGTGAAGGCCGACGGCTGGATAGACACCCGCAGGAATACCGATGGGGTCGACGGGCTATTCACCTACTTCCCGCTTGCCCCAGAGTACGACGCCGCCGGGAACGACCTGAATAAGGTGGCCACCACCAACACCACCGCCCTCTCCACTAGGCTCCGCGTTACCGCTGCTGGCCCCGACATCTTTGGGGCAAAAGCCAACGCCATTGTCGAGGCCGACTTCACCGGCACCACCGAGGTGTCCCTGCTCCGCCTCCGTCTGGCCAACCTAAACCTGACGTGGAGCCGCTCCACGCTGATCGTGGGCCAGGCGTGGCACCCGCTCAGCATCCCACAATTTCTGCCCCGGACGCTCTCGCTGAATACGGGCGCCCCCTTCCAGTGCTTCAGCCGCAACCCACAGGTTACCTATATATATAATGCTGGCAGCGGGGTTAAGCTGCTTGGCTCCATCAACTACCAGAGCGGCTACGAGAGCCTTGGCCCAAGCGGCAAGAGCTCCATCTACCTAAGGAACGCCGTGATCCCCAACCTCGACTTCCAGGTGAGCAAGACCTTCGGGAGATCGACCATCGGCCTCACCTACGACTTCAAGATGCTCCGCCCCAACGTGTACAACATGGCCCCCGACGGCAAAAAGTACCAAAACGACAACACCGTAAGCTCGCATGCGGTGCTGGGGTACTACAACTACACCTCCGAGAAGCTGTTTGTGATCGCCAAGCAGCTCTTCGGGCAAAACCTCACCGAGTTCCTGATGCAGGGCGGGTACGGTGTTTCTGAAATCGATCCAATTACAGGCGTTCAGCAATACGCACCGTCAAAGGGAACATCAATTCTAATCAACTTTAGCTACGGCACAAAGTACCGTATTGGTGGAACCTTTGGCTACCTAAGCAATAATGGTTTTACCAAAAATATAGTTGAAAATAAGGACCTAGTATACGGTCGTGCTTTAAACCTCAAGGAGATGATCCGCATTGCGCCCAGCTTCACCTACGCGTACAAGAACTTCACGCTGGGCGTCGAGGGCGAGCTCAACCGGGCCTACTGGGGTACTGCCGATTATAGCAACAAGGGGAAAGTGGCCAACGCAAAGGCCGTAAATGGGTTTAGATTTTTAACTTCTTTACAGTACAATTTCTAAGATTTAATTGAAGAATATTTTTTTCTTTGCATTAGAATATTCAAACCTATCCATCAAAAAAGTTTGTGATGAGGGATAACGCAACCATGCTTTCCAAAAAGTATGCCTTTTACCTGTTTTTAATTGGCTGTGGAATGTGGCTTTTGGCCATCGTCGTAGAGGCAATCGTAACCAACCAGGCCCTTTCGTTAGGCCTGATAGGTGACATCCATGCCCGAAGTATTTCTTTCCTATTTGTAGATATCCTGCCATTCGCGCTCGGGTTCTGCGGGTACCGCTGGGGCCTACGCACCGGTATGAAGGAGGATGCGCTCGCCGAGATTGTCGAGAAGGACAAGCAGCGCAACACCAAGCTCATTTCGCTTGTAGACGAGATCAAGAAGGGAAATTTTGAAGTCAGCAACGGCTTTGACAAGAAGGATCAGCTGATCACCTCGATCCTCGACCTCCGCGACTCCCTTAAGACCAGCACCGAGGAAGAGGGAATTCGCAAGAGCGAAGACGAGCAGCGCCACTGGGTCGCCCAAGGGCTTGCCAAGTTTGGCGAAATCCTTCGAGCCAACAACGATGATATGGCCGAGCTCTCGTACAACATCATCAGCCAGCTGGTGAAGTACGTTGGCGCCAACCAAGGAGGCCTCTACCTGCTTACCGAAAACGAGGAAGGCCAAAAGGTTTACGAGATGAAGGCCTGCTACGCCTACGAGCGCCGCAAGTTTGTCGAAAAGTTCATCAACCTAGGCGAGGGCCTCGTTGGCGCATGCGCCAAGGAAGGGAAGACCGTTAACCTTAAAAAGGTGCCCGACTCCTACCTATCCATCACCTCGGGGCTGGGGCATGCCAACCCCAAGTTCCTGCTGCTGGTTCCGCTGAAGTTCAACGACGAAACCCACGGCGTACTCGAAATAGCCTCGTTCAACGAGTTCAAGCCTCATGCAGTAGAATTCGTAGAGAAAGTTGCCGAGAGCATCGCGTCAACCATTGCCAACGTAAAGATCAACATCCGCACCGCCACGCTTCTCCGCGATTCGCAGGAGCAGGCCGAAATGCTCGCCTCGCAGGAGGAGGAGATGCGCCAGAATATGGAGGAGCTGCAGGCTACTCAGGAAGATTCCGTACGCCAAACCGAGCGCCTTTCCGGGTACATCAGCGCGCTAGACAGCGTGCACATGCGTGCAGAGTTCGACTCCGACGGAAACCTTGTTGCAGCCAACGAGCTCTTCCTCGAAAAGTTTGAAGTCCCCCACTTCGACGATGTCTACGAAAAGAATATCACCTCATTTATCCATCCCGATGCACTTGCCTCGTTCCGTAACAGCTGGGCAAACCTTGTAGCAGAGGACAAATGCCACGATGGCGAGCTGAAGTGCGTAAACTTCATCAACAAAACCATCTACCTGGTTACCTCCATGAGCCGCATAAACCGCAGCAGCGGAGAAATGGACAAGGTGCTTTTCCTTGCCCTTGAGGTTACAGAGCAGAAAAAGGAAGAACTCGAAATGAGGGCTGTAGTATCGGCGGTAAACACCTCGCTGCTTCAGGCCGAGCTCACCAATACCGGCGACCTGGTTGTGGTAAACGACAAGCTCAAAGCCGAGCTTGCCTACACAGATCCTCAAGCCATCTACAACATCAACGAATTCATCAACGACCTCGACAAGCCTCAGTTCGAAAAGGCTTGGATGAAGCTCATCAACCAAGGCTCCTTCGATGGAATCATCAACTTCACCAGCTTCGACGGGCAGGTAAAGGCGCTAGACGTCACCCTGATCGGCATCCGAAACTTTAACGACGACATCGTTAAGATTGTACTTATCGGCACCGACAAGTCGGCAATAAAGGCTGTCGAAGACAAGTACGCGCAGCTTCAGGAAACTACCGAGCAGCTCAAGAATACCCTTTCGAAGACCGAAGAGGAAATCAACCGAAAAGTTCGAGAGGTGCGCGAGCAGCTGGCCCATCAGTACAAGGAGGTTGAAAGAATCCGCATCCGTAACGATAAAACAGTTGACAACGCCCCTATCGCCATGGTATGCTTCAACTCGCAAGGCATCATCGAGGTATTCAACAAAAAGGCAGCAGAGCTATGGGGGTATCAACCTTC
This sequence comes from uncultured Acetobacteroides sp., assembly GCF_963678165.1. Taxonomy (NCBI): domain Bacteria; kingdom Pseudomonadati; phylum Bacteroidota; class Bacteroidia; order Bacteroidales; family Rikenellaceae; genus Acetobacteroides; species uncultured Acetobacteroides sp. The sequence goes on from NZ_OY782755.1 coordinate 2,506,018, forward strand.
GGAGGTTATCAATACACCCGTAAGCAAACTATTCCCCAAGGAGCTCGTTCAGGGCGAAGGCTTCGTTAACGCCATCTGCGATGTGGATAAAATTAAGCCGCTCAACCAGAAGGAAAGCGTAAAGATTGAAGACAACACCAGCAAGAAGCAGGCAGCCTACATCACGCTTGCAGATGCTAGGGTAACCAAAGAGCATAACTACGTTGCCTACGTCGAGGTGCTAAGCAACTAGCAGTAATCCGGCAACAAATTGTTTCGATAAAAATAGCATAGGGTGGGAATTTAATCTCACCCTATATTTTTGAAATGCGGCATGGGTGACTATCTTTGTCGTGAACAAAGATTTTGGACAAAAGAATGGGAGAGTTTATTGTATCAGCGCGCAAATACCGTCCGGCAAGCTTCGACACCGTTGTTGGTCAAGGGTCTATCACATCAACCCTGAAAAATGCCATCCAACGAAAGCAGCTAGCGCACGCCTACCTATTCTGCGGTCCACGTGGTGTTGGAAAGACCACCTGCGCCCGCATCTTTGCCAAAACCATCAACTGCTTTAACCCAACCGCCGACATGGAGCCATGCGGCGAGTGCGAATCGTGCAAGGCCTTCAACGAAGGCCGCTCGTACAACATTCACGAGCTCGATGCCGCATCGAACAACTCGGTTGAAGATATCCGTACCCTGACCGATCAGGTGCGCATTCCCCCACAGATAGGCAAGTATAAGGTGTACATCATCGACGAGGTTCACATGCTCTCGTCGGGTGCGTTCAACGCGTTCCTTAAAACGCTGGAGGAACCACCAGCACATGCCATCTTTATCCTTGCCACCACCGAAAAGCATAAAATTCTACCCACCATTCTGTCGCGCTGTCAGATTTACGACTTCAACAGAATGGGGATTGAAGATACCGTAAAGCACCTTACCCAGATTGCCCAAAAGGAGGGCATAACTTTCGAGGAAGAGGCGCTAAACATTATTGCGCACAAGGCTGATGGTGCCATGCGCGACGCGCTGTCAATCTTCGACCAGGTGGTTGCATTTTGCGGCACCCACCTCAGCTACGCCAAGGTTATCGAAAACCTTAACGTGCTCGACTACGACTACTACTTCCAGCTAACCGACTCGTTCTTAGCAAAGGATCATGTCAAGGCCCTTGTGCTTTTCGACGAAATTCTAGCAAAGGGATTCGATGCACAACACTTTATAATTGGGCTTTGCATCCACTTCCGCGACCTGCTCGTTTGCAAAGACCCACAATCGACAAAGCTGCTCGAAGTTGGAGCCAGCATCGCCAACCGCTACAAAGATCAGGCTGCACGTTGCAGCGTCACCTACCTCTACGAGGCAATGGCGGCTGCCAATAAATGCGACGTTGGCTATCGAGCCAGCAGTAATCCCCGGCTCCATGTAGAACTTGCGCTGCTTCACCTTTGCTACATTGGTGAAGAAAAAAAAAATTAGCGAACGAAATCTAGGCGATCTAATGAGCGGTGTAGACACCGCTAGTTCTGTTCAAGTAACTCCAGCAAGCAATTCAGCGGCATCATCGCAGCCCCAAGCAAGCAGCACCAGAAGTGTACCTGCCCCAAAGCAGGAAGAGGCAAAACCTCAAGCACGTCCATCACTGCCATCGCTAAAGCGAACCCCTTCCTTCTCGGTTAAGGATGCAATCGCGGGGAAAGTAACCCCACCTGCACCTACCCCATCGTCAACAAACGATACAGGTGCCGACGCATCGGATAGCATTGATGAGGTTGAAGAGCCCTTCGAATCAATGGTAGAGGAGGTCGATTTCACACCCAAAAACATGGAACAGGTGTGGAATCGTTTTGCAAACCACATTAAAGCGTCAAGACCCCGAATCGGAAACGCCCTCCTCTCCAGCAAGCCCAACATTATTGACGATAACCACATCTCCTTCGACGTTGTAAATCAACAGCAAAAGGAAGAGATAATGACCATCTGCAACGAACTTGTCGGGTTTATTCGCAAATCGCTAGGAAGCCCAATGCTTGAACTTGAGTTTAATGTTGTAGAGGCAGATAGCACAAACTCACGCCCCTATACCATCGACGAGAAGTTTAAGTTTATGATCCAAAAGAATCCCGCTGTTCTGACGCTTAAACAAGCCCTAGGGCTCGATTTTGAATAATCCCTGAGAAACTTATTCTATTTTATTTTAAAAGAATTAGCTGTTCGATGCTGTACTTACAGCATTTAGAAGTGTACACTCGCTATTTTTGCTATCTTTGGTGCCGCTTACATTAAGCGAACAACTATTTGTGCTCAATAACAAAATATTATAGGTCTAATGAGTATAGTAAACGCTCTATTGAAAGCCTTTTTAGGAGGTAGTAAGTCTGATCGAGACATAAAGGAGGTTATGCCTTATGTTCAGAAGGCTTTGGAAATTTACCCCAGCCTTGCTCAAATTAGCAACGATGAGCTAAGGTTAAGAAGCAAAAGGCTTCGTGAAATCATCAAGGAAAGAATTTCTGAAGATGAAATTAAAATTGCTGATCTGAAGTTACAGATGGAATCGGATGCTATTAGCATCGAAGAGAAGGAAACAGTTTACACCCAAATTGACAAGCTAACCAAGCAGGTTGACGACACAATCGAGGTTGTCCTACTTGAGGTTCTACCTGAAGCCTTCGCCATTGTAAAGGAAACAGCTCGACGTTTTAAGGAAAGCACCGAGCTTGAAGTAACAGCCACCGATTTTGACCGCAATATAGCCGCAAAAAAGGAAAACGTAGTAATTAAAGGTGATAAGGCAATTTGGGCCAACAGCTGGATGGCTGGAGGAACTATGATTACCTGGGATATGGTGCACTACGATGTACAGCTTATTGGTGGTGTAGTTCTTCACAATGGCAAAATTGCCGAAATGACAACTGGTGAAGGTAAAACCCTTGTTGCTACCTTACCTGTATTCCTAAATGCACTTACCGGAAAGGGTGTTCACGTTGTAACCGTGAACGACTACCTTGCCCGACGCGACTCGGAATGGATGGGACCAATCTACGAATTCCACGAGTTATCGGTTGACTGCATCGACAAGTATGAGCCACACTCAGAGGCTCGCCGTGCCGCATACAACAGCGATATCACCTTTGGTACAAACAACGAGTTTGGCTTCGACTACCTTCGCGACAACATGTCGTTTAACCCAGAAGATCTCGTTCAGCGCAAGCATCACTTTGCCATCGTCGATGAGGTTGACTCCGTTCTTATTGATGATGCCCGTACTCCGCTGATCATTTCTGGTCCAGTTCCAAAGGGCGAAGATCAGCTATTTAACGAGTATAATCCCAATATAGAAAGGCTATACAACGTTCAGCAGAAATTGGCAACCCAGCTGCTTTCTGATGCAAAAAAGCTTATAACCGACGGAAACTCTGAAGAAGGTGGCAAACTTCTACTAAGAGCACATAAAGGGCTTCCTAAATACAAGCCATTAATTAAATACCTCAGCGAGCCAGGCGTTAAATCCCTGTTACTTAAAACTGAGAACTTCTACATGCAAGACAATAACAAGAACATGCACATCATCACCGATGATCTGTACTTTGTTATTGACGAAAAACAAAATTCTGTAGAATTAACCGACAAGGGGATTGACCTAATCTCTAAGTCTTTTGACGATAAGAGTTTCTTTATCCTCCCTGACATAGGAAGTATAATTGCAGATCTTGAGAAAAACATCCAAGATCCTACAGAAAAACTTGCTGCTAAGGATAGGCTACTCGAAGAATACGCCATCAAATCGGAGCGCGTACACACGGTTAACCAGCTGCTCAAAGCCTACGCGATGTTCGAAAAGGACACAGAATACGTGGTTATGGACAACAAGGTTAAAATTGTTGACGAGCAAACAGGACGTATCCTAGAAGGAAGGCGCTACTCTGATGGATTACACCAAGCAATTGAAGCAAAAGAAAAAGTTACTGTAGAAGCAGCAACTCAAACCTTTGCAACTGTTACCCTACAGAACTACTTCCGTATGTACCACAAGCTTGCAGGTATGACCGGTACTGCCGAAACTGAGGCAGGTGAGCTTTGGTCAATCTACAAGTTAGATGTAGTTGTGATCCCAACCAACCGCCCAATTGTCCGCAAGGATATGGAGGATATGGTTTACAAGACAAAGAGAGAAAAGTACAACGCTGTTATCGATGAGATTGATGTCCTTACCAAAGCAGGACGTCCAGTCCTTGTAGGAACAACCTCTGTAGAAATCTCGGAATTACTTTCGCGTATGCTTAAACTACGCGGCATTAAGCATAACGTACTTAACGCAAAGCAGCACCAACGCGAAGCCGAAATCGTAGCAGAAGCAGGACGTCCTAGTCAGGTAACTATTGCAACGAATATGGCAGGTCGTGGTACCGACATTAAGCTAGCCCCAGAGGTTAAGGAAGCTGGTGGTTTGGCAATTATTGGTACAGAACGCCACGAATCTCGCCGTGTAGACCGCCAGCTACGTGGTCGTGCAGGACGTCAAGGAGACCCAGGAACTTCGCTCTTCTACGTTTCGCTAGAAGATGACTTGATGCGTCTATTTGGCTCCGATAGAATGTCGAAAATGATGGATCGCCTTGGTCTAAAGGAGGGTGAAGTAATTCAACACTCTTGGATTTCAAAATCCATCGAGCGTGCTCAAAAGAAGGTTGAGGAGAATAACTTCGGTATTCGTAAGCGCTTGCTCGAATACGACGATGTGATGAATTCTCAACGTGAAGTTATCTACACCCGTCGCCGTCACGCATTAAACGGCGAACGCGTTGAAATAGATATCGACAACATGATGAGCGATTTCTCACTTACCATTGCCGAGCAAGTTCATGGTAAGATGAATTACGAGGATTATCAACTAGAACTCATCAGGCAACTCGGAATTGAAACCTCAATAACCGAAGAGGAATTCAAATCGCTAAGCGAGTCAGCACTTTCCGATCGTATTTACGAAAACATAAAGGGCGTATACGAACGTAAAACACAGCAAATAGCAGATCAGGCTTGGCCCGTAGTAAAGGATGTTTACGAACATCAGGCGGCTCAATACCAAAATATAGTTGTCCCAATTACCGATGGACATAAGGGCTTCAACATCCTTTCAAACCTCAAGAAAGCATACGAGTCAAAGGGTAAAGAGGTAATAAAGTCGTACTCCAAAACCATAATGCTGGTCACCATAGACGAGCACTGGATGGAGCACCTTCGTGAAATGGATGAATTAAAGCAATCCGTTCAGAATGCGACTTACGAGCAAAAAGATCCGCTTTTGATCTACAAGTTCGAGTCATACAACCTATTCCGCTCAATGCTCGAAAAGGTTAACCGCGACGTGCTTTCGTCACTGCTTCGTGGTCACATTCCATTCCGCGAAAACGAGGAGCAAAGACCTCAAATGCAGGAACAACACGAAAATCGCCAAAAGGTAGACCTTAACCGTTTAAGCACTAGCCGTAACGAACTATCATCGAACGCTAGCGAACCAAAGCACAACGAACCTGTAAAGGTTGGGAAGCAAATTGGTCGTAACGATCCTTGTCCTTGCGGAAGCGGCAAGAAGTACAAAGCTTGTCACGGTAAAAACGAATAGCATTTACCTACAAATAAAAAGAGAGGTCTGAAAATTACAGACCTCTCTTTGTTTAAATATGGAATAATTACTACAACGTTCGACGTTGAATAGTAAAACACATAAATAAAAGGACAGAGATTCACTTTTGAAAATCTGTCCTTTTTATTTTAGCAAATAAATAATACGGAGAAGAATCGAACTAAATTTTCTTACTATTAAAGTAATGAATAGAAGCATCTACCGACTTCCAATTTTTATTATTATCCAAAATAAAAGTGTGAGTTACCTCGATATTATTATCGATATGGTAAACAAGAGTAACTTCCGCTTGCACCTTATCATTCATGGTCATTTCAACATTCTGAACATGAACCATAGTCATGCTGCTATCTAGTTCCCTATTCAATTTAGCTTTCGAATAAATGAAGATAGGCTTCAAATTTCCATCGCCATCTTTTGAAAGAGCAGCCTTTACCTCGTTAGTAATTAAGGACTTTTGTAGGAAATAATTGCCTACTAGATTACTTTCTTTTGCTGTAATTGCACTTGCATAACTTCCAACCAGAATAAGCATTCCAATTAGAAAACATTTCATCGTTTTCATCACTATAATTGTTTTTGTAAAACAAAAAACTAATTCATTTAATCAATGAATGTAGATGAATTAAGATGTGCACAACTATTCTACTACAACACTTGGAACTTCTAGGAACGACCTTCGATAATTTAGATTGTTCTTTCTGATGATTCCACCTATAAGACGCATCAGAAATAAAAATGTAACCTCGTAAGTCCCCATTTAACAATATTTAGTCGCCAAACCATGTATTGCGTTGAAATACCATCTTTTAATGTTATCGTACATAAAAAACAACACCAATAAACAGCATTCCACACTTTTGAATCACACATTTTCTCAACATGTGGAATGTCTTCAACACTTTTTTATTCAATTCAAATCCCCGAGAATAACTGAAACTTTTATTATTTATCGCATACAAATAGGAATCAACCAATTGATGGTTCAAGTTTATTATTAAGTATATATTTACAGAACGAAGAATGATGGTAGGCATCCTTCTTGCAGTAATAGTATTGTTGCCGTATAGAAGCAATAGACATTAATTAGCCCCATTTTTCACACACACGATAAAAGGACAGAGATTCATTAGATGAAAATCTGTCCTTTTTACCTTTTAATAAGTTCGAAAGAATTGAAGCAGCCCTACTTCGTTTTCTTATCTGCTATTTCTATCAGGGCAAACATCTCATCACGGTACTTTGCAGCTTCAATAAAGTCGAGATTCTTAGCGGCCTTCTCCATATTCTCTTTTGCCAGTTGAATTGACTTTTGAATTTCATTTTTAGACATATAACCAATAATAGGATCGGCAGCAACGCTAACCTTTTCGGGTTCAACGTAGGCCTTCCCTTCGGCTGATTTAGAAAGTAAATCGCTACTTAATGCACCTTTTGACGATTTGTAAACCTGACGAGGCGTAATATTATGCTCGATATTGTAACGAGCCTGCTTTTCGCGGCGTCGGTTGGTTTCGCTAATGGTCTTCTCCATCGAATCGGTAATCTTATCGGCATACATAATTACCAGACCATTAATATTACGGGCTGCACGGCCTGCCGTTTGGGTTAGCGAACGTGCAGAACGAAGAAATCCTTCCTTATCGGCATCAAGAATAGCAACCAAAGAGACTTCCGGTAAATCGAGCCCTTCGCGAAGAAGGTTAACTCCTACCAGCACATCAAACAATCCGGCTTGCAGATCCTCCATAATTTGAATGCGCTCAAGCGTTTCTACATCGGAGTGAATATAGCGCGTTCTGATGCCCATACGAACAAGATACTTGGTTAACTCCTCTGCCATACGCTTGGTAAGCGTAGTTACAAGGATTCGCTCCTCCTTCTCTGTCCGCTTGTAGATCTCTTCGAGCAAATTATCTATTTGATTTGCTGTTGGACGGACGTCAATAACAGGATCGAGCAACCCTGTTGGGCGAATAACCTGCTCCACAATTACGCCTTCGCTCTTTTTTAGCTCGTAATCAGCCGGAGTTGCGCTTACAAATACCGCCTGGTTCACCAGCGTCTCAAACTCATCGAACTTTAATGGACGGTTATCGATTGCTGCAGGAAGTCGGAAACCGTATTCAACCAGGTTATTTTTTCGGGAGAAATCGCCGCCGTACATTGCACGCACCTGCGGAATTGTCACGTGGCTCTCGTCAATTATTATTAAGCGATCGTTAGGGAAGTAATCGAGCAAGCAGAATGGACGCATGCCCGCTTTACGTCCATCAAAGTAGCGAGAGTAGTTTTCGATGCCAGTACAGTACCCTAGTTCCTTTAGCATCTCCATATCGTACTCAACCCGCTGCTTTATGCGCTTTGCTTCAGCAAACTTTCCAACGCTATTGAAGAACTCTACCTGATGCACCAAATCATCCTGTATTTGACGAATGGCATTGTTCATTCGCTCCTTGGTGGTAACGAATAGGTTTGCTGGATAGATAAGTACCTCATCTGGCTCATCGATAACCGAACCAGTAACAGGATCGAATATCTCAAGGCTTTCTATTTCATCACCCCAAAAGGAGATACGGTATGCGCTATCGCTGTAGGCGAGGTAAACATCAACCGTATCGCCCTTAACCCTAAAGCGACCACGGGCAAACTCCACCTCGTTGCGCGAGTAGAGCGCATCTACCAAACCGTACAGCAACTTATTTCGGCTAAGCAGCTGACCGCGTTGGAGTTTTATGGTTGTTGCATGAAAGTCTTCGGGATTACCAATACCATATAAACATGATACTGACGACACAACAATAACATCTCTCCTACCCGACAGCAACGCCGATGTAGTGCTTAGCCTTAGTTTCTCCAGTTCGTCGTTAATAGCCAAATCCTTTTCAATGTAGACATCGGTAGTAGGAATATACGCTTCGGGCTGATAGTAATCGTAGTACGATACGAAGTACTCCACCGCATTCTCGGGGAAGAAGGTTTTAAACTCACCGTAAAGCTGCGCAGCCAACGTCTTGTTGTGGCTAAGGATAAGCGTAGGTCGGTTAAGCTGCGCCACCACGTTAGCCATGGTAAATGTTTTGCCCGAACCCGTTACTCCAAGAAGCACGCTATACTTACTATCTCCCTTAATATTTTCCACCAGCTGACGAATGGCTTCGGGCTGATCGCCCGTTGGCTTAAATTCGGATGTGAGCTTAAAATCCATTATGTTCTCCTTATCGTGATCTGCAAAAATACAAAGATGCATGAAGCTTTATGCCTGCATATCCACCCTTTTTGGTACTTTTGCCGCGAATTTACAACATTATAGCAGTCATTTTATTATGGAATTCCTCACCCTTTTTGCCCTCGCCGTTGGACTTTGCTTTGATACCTTTGCCGTTTCGGTATCAAGCGGACTGATGAAACGAGAGATTACCTTTAATCAAGCGCTTCGAATTGCCTTTGTACTGGGAACTTTTCAAGGGTTAATGCCTGCTATCGGGTGGTTTTTAGGAACAAGCATTAAGGGATTTATCGAAGAGTGGGATCATTGGATTGCCTTTATTCTACTTGGTGCACTTGGCGCTAAAATGATCTACGAGAGTTTCAGCAAAGATGATGATAAGGAGTTCGATCCGCTTAATGTAAAGGTGATGGTTGGAATGGCAATTGCCACCAGCATCGACGCGCTAATTGTTGGCGTTAGCTTCGGGATGTTCGACGTTAACCTTCCGCTTGCCGTTATCGTTATTGGAGGGGTTACAGTGCTAGCCTCGATGCTCGGCATCTTTTTTGGGAAGAAAACTGGTGCGCATTACGGTGAGAAAATTGAAATTCTAGGAGGAATAATCCTGATTGTCATTGGTATAAAAATAGTGGTGCAGCATATTTGGTTTTCGTAACCTAATCTATATTCAGAGTTAGGCGGCATTAAGTATAGGTGCAAACTAGGATAGATTAATAAGTAGCACTTACTTATAGTTTCAGCAAATATTTAGCGATATGCAAGACATAAAATCTATCGAAGATCTCATCGAAATTCAAAAAGCGTGTGGAATATCTTCCGAACTAATTGATAATTCGACTCTGCATTCCGATGGCGGCACCATCTACATTATTCGTCGTGAGGATTTTTACAACAAGCAAGTTCCATATAGCCGCAGAGATTTCTTCAAGATATCGCTAATGATAGGCGATGGCACGCTATGCTATGCCAGCAAAGGAATAAAAATAGATCAAGCCGCCCTTGTGTTCTTCAATCCTCTAGTGCCATACGCTTGGGAAACAGTGTCTGAAAACCAATCGGGCTACTGCTGCCTATTTACCGAAGAGTTCGTTACGCAAAATAAGCTGCTAAACGATTCGCCTTTCTTTAAAATTGGAGCCGACCCTGTATTCTTTTTAAGCGAGCAGCAAAAGGCAACGCTAAGCATACTATTCGAAAAGATGCTTGCTGAGATTGGCAGCGAATACAGGTACAAGTCGCTTCTTCTCCAAAACTACCTGGAGCTAATAGTACACGAAGCGCTTAAGATGAAGCCATCCGACAGCTACTTTACCTATACCGATGCATCAACCCGTATTACAAACCTATTTTTAGAGCTGCTCGAACGCCAATTTCCGGTTGATCCAATAAAGCATCCGCTAAAGCTAAAAGCGGCAAACGACTTTGCCTGTTCGCTATCGGTGCACGTTAACCACCTTAATCGTGCAGTTAAGGAAATTACCAATCACACCACATCGTGGCATATTGCCGATCGGGTTATACGCGAAGCAAGATTGCTGCTTAAAAATACCGACTGGTCCATTGCCGATGTTGCCTATAGCCTCGGTTTCGAATACCCTGCCTACTTTAATAGCTTTTTTAAGAAACAAACAGGATTGACACCGCTTATCGTACGCAAGTAGCAGCTTGAATTTTATAGCTATCTGTTTGAATTCTGTTATGCAACTCAAACCTCCATAGCCTATTTTTGCGTTACAAATCAACAAGATAAAAAGATGAAATATCGCGAATTAGGACAAACCGGCGAAAAGGTATCTGCTATTGGGTTAGGCTGCATGGGCATGAGCCATGCCTACACGGGTAAAAACGACGAGGAATCGGTGGCAACTCTTCAACGCGCTATTGAGCTTGGGGTAAACTTTTGGGATACCGCAGACTTTTACGGCAGCGGCGCTAACGAGGAGCTAATATCCAAGGTGCTAGTCCCCAATAGAGATAAAATTATTATTGCCACCAAATTCGGGTTTAGCGCTACACAAGAAAATGCATTCAAACTCGATGTATCGCCTGCATATATGCGCAAAGCAGTAGAGGCCAGCCTTCGCAGGCTTAAGATTGAAACCATCGACCTGTACTACGCACACCGTATTGATCCTAACGTACCAATTGAGGAAATGGTGGGTGCCATGAGCGAGCTGGTAAAAGAGGGTAAGGTGCGCTATTTAGGACTATCGGAAGCATCGGCAACATCCATCCGCAAGGCAAACGCGGTGCATCCCATTACGGCTTTGCAGAGCGAATACTCGCTACTAACGCGCGATGTAGAAAAGGAGATTATTCCCCTTTGCAAAGAACTCGGCATATCGTTTATTCCATTTAGCCCACTAGCACGTGGCTTAGTTACCAACACCATTGATAGGGAAAAGATGGATAGTAACGACTGGAGAACAACACTTCCTCGCTTTTCGGGCAAGAATTGGGAGAACAACCAGCACCTAGCAGCCGCATTTGCCGATATGGCCTCAGCCAAGGGATGTACGCCAGCCCAGCTAGCGCTAGCGTGGGTACTTGCTCAAGGAGACAACATTATTCCTATTCCTGGAACTAAGCAAAGAGCAAAGCTGGAGGATAATGCAGGAGCGGTAGACGTAAGCCTTACTCCTACCGACATTGAGGAGATAGAAGCATTGCTCGCCCATTTCCCCAACGTGGGATCGCGCTACCCCGAAGAATTGGAGAAGCTAACCAAAAAGTAAAATGTAAGGCCATACGGCATGATCATCCTAATAAAGTAGGACTGGCAGCACTAAAGTGCTGCCAGTCCTACTTTTATATCTGTGATACAACGGCTAATATATTCCTGCGAAGTAGCGTCCTCTGAAATTTTACTTTAAATTATCCACCATAAACTCCTTAACCGAATAGGAAACATCCTGCTCCAATTTCGTCTTTTTACTATAGATGTACATGTAATGCCTAACGTTCTTCTTCGCCAGCTCTTTCGATAGCACCATTGCATGCCCCCTGTGATGCTCTATAATATCAAAATCTTTGGGGAAGCGCTTCTTCTGCATGTTAATCACATATACCGGAGGATCGTCAGGCGAAATCATTCGAAGCATATCGTACTGCTTTGGGATGCTATCAATTAACGGCTTAAAGCCATTATAGGTTGGGTAGCCGTAAAAATTAGCCATAGAGGAGTAGAATTGCTTCTTCTTTAGCCAAGCCACCATGCCAAGATTCGGAATAAAATCGAACCATCGGAATAGGTTGTAGGTAGCCTGAGTGGAGATTGCCCCTACACATCGTAGTCTAGTCGATTCGCCGAGCAACGTTGAATCACCCTTAATGGCGAAATCGTCGTGAAAGGCGAGGTATAAGCTCGATCCGGCTCCTGCCGAGATGCCGTAGCTGCCAATACGCTGCTTATCGATGTTATACTTTGAGGCATTATGGCGGATGTACTGAATAGCCCGTTTTACATCGTTCAGGCATCTTCCTACACCTAGTGAATCGTCAGACTTATAGAACTGGTAGCTAATGGTGGCAAATGCAATATTGTGCTGCAGAAAGTAGGCGATATCCTCCTTTCTCCTTTCGTACGCCTCCTGCTTATCGCCCCAAAGGAAACCTCCACCATGAATATAAACGACCAATGCCGTCGGCTGCCCGCTCTTAGGCATAATAATGTCGAATACGTTGCGCTTTGCCGCACCATACCGCTCGTTGCTAAGCATCTTGCAACCGATGCCGCTTAAGAAGTCTGGCTTTTGCGCTGCTGCCGATAGCGAAATAAGCAGAAGAACTAGTATTGCTCGATATTTCATGGATGCTATGTTGTTATTAACTAAATCTGTTGCAAATAAAATATGAAAGATAATGAGATGTATGCTACTTCAGCAGCCCCCTTTCGCGTAAATTCTTATAGATATCGGCAATATTTACAGGTATATCGAACCGAATTAGCCAGTTAACGTCTAAGCCATTATGAATGGCGGCTTTCATTAAGCTGCTATTATTGCCCACCAAATTTCCTATGGATTCTATATCATCCCTAAACTCCAGGTGCAGATCTTCATGCTGCTTTTGGATAAGCATTAGGATCTTAAAGATGCGTGCCACAATATAGATGATTAAAGTATAGGCCTTGCCGTACCTTTCGGCAGCAATGCGCCCATTATTTAGCTCCATAAGCTGTCGTAACAAGGTACAATTCAGGCTTATTTCGCCAACCTTATCCTTAGCAATGTAAACATGCTCGTTTATCTTTCCGCTTATGGTGCGAGCATCCATCAGTAAGTATCCGGGAGAGTAGTAGGTATCGGAAGCATGCTTAATGTCCTTTATTATTTCGCTTTTAAGCTGCTCTCTTTTATCCTGAACCGAATCGGTATCAACCAGCTCGAAACGGAGCTTACTTGCCAGCTTCATGTCTTTCTTTAGCAGCCTTAGTATCAGCTTATCCTTTTCCTTGCTGGGTAGCAGCTCTAGGGCTCTTTTAAATTCTGGATCAAAAGTCATATTCTTCTTTTTGGGTCAATCAACCTTCCGTAAGGCATACCTACATCACCTATCCGCTTGGCCGATTCCTTATTTTCAATAAAAGGAATTATTGCATTAGCGGTACCACTAAACTATTGCTACCAACGGAGCATCTATACTGCTAAGCTAAAACTTTTACCTCTTTTATCCTAACTCGGCTAGATAAAATCGAAGGGATTGCGCGCTTAGGAATCCCATGATTACGCGTATTCCCTCGCCATTTCGATTGTAATTAAACCTTTAGGTTTCGGGCTACCTTGTTGTTGTTTGCGATTGTATATCTCCTACGGAGAAAAATGCAGATGGGAGAATGCTATTCTACAAGACTGTAACCACTACGTGGTATTCCCACCACTCAAAATTTGTCCTTAGGACATTACTATTTGTAGTAGGTAAGCTACTGCCCTACACCTTTACCTTGAGGAGAGAATCGCGATCGCGCAAATACGATTAGGTGTTGAGCCTTGCTACTATTCTTTAGTCTAGACGTAATTCGTTCGATGAGCGCCTCGCTTACCTGCTTTCGAATTAGCTCGATAATAGCACCGGTAACAAAAATAGACAGAACCAGCAGTCCAATAGCGCCAGCAAATAGCACCTCGGAATCGCCATAGGTAGCCTTTAGGCTAGATACCCAAGCAACAAGGATGCATCGGATGCTGCTATATTCGTGAATCATATATACCCCAAGTACCGTGCTTGCCGCTACATTAATTCGACGGCTATACCGAATATCAAGATTTTTAAATATAAAGAAGAACGATATTGAGGAGATGATTAGCAACGGGTTGTTATACGCAAAGAGCCAGACAACGGTGCTCTGCTTTTGGTAGTGCAACAGCAGCATCGTTAGGCAAAAGATAACCGAGCTAATCGCAATAAAGAAAGCCAGAGGCGACTTAAAGCTTATGGAGTACTGCCTTACGTAGCGCCCAATTAGGTATATGACAATAAAGTTGAATATGGAATATCCCTTCTCCGAGATAGTTCCAAAGAAGAATCCCGAAAAGCAATTGATGAAGAGCAGGCCAACCATAATCAACTTAAACTGTCTTCGATCCAGCGACTGCACGCCGCTGTTTAGTATCGGCGAAAGGATGTACAGCCCAATATAGGTAGAAATAAACCACCACATGTTTCGGGATATCGGTAGCAGCGAGTTCACTACGTTAGTAGCATTCCAGATAGACGGATTAATGGTTGCAAACAGCACGAAGAGCAAAAACGAGTAGGATGCCGCCTGAAAGAATAGCGAGAAAAGGGTGCGTAGCCTAAACTTTATCCCAAAGTAGCCCGAGATAAACACAAACACGTTAACCGCTACCACCACTATGCAGTTTGCTGCTATTGCCCAGTAGGTGAGATTATCAAAATGAAACGAACGCCTCCCTATATTTGCCAAACCCAAGCCATGTACTATAACATGGTGGGTAATAATCATAATCATTAGAGCTATTCGAAGCAGCTCTATATTCGATTGCCTCTCCGGCTTATCCATTCTGCTCATAAACGGTTGCTTGCTAGCGCCACGATATACCCGATGGGCGCTGTTCTTACCTCTGTTGGACGAAGGTTGCTTCCGATAGAAGTCAATGCTAAGAATAATTTCTAAAACAGAGATTCATAATCGCAATAACTTATCCTCCCGCTTTGACGAAAGGCTGTGGTGGGTTAAGACGTTATCACCCACCCCCAACCCCTCCCAAGGAGGGGATAAACAGTTTCAATCATGAACTAGTACTTAATATCTATCCTTTTTTTCAAAATCTCAGTTCTATAAAGGCTTAGCTTAACGGCTATGAGGCATAGCCTTAGCCCAGCTGAGAAAAAGATAGAGCCCTACTATCGCGAACATTCCCTCGGCTATCAGTAAGCCGACAAAAGTAGCAATAATGACCTCAGATAAACGCTGCTTTACAGCACATTTTGGGGCAAGCAGCCTATACCTATATTCGTTAATCCGTATTGATACAAACAGAGCCGCACGACGGTACGGCTCTTCTTCTTTGCATCGAGGCTTGCTTATTGAACTTCCCACGCCTGGTGATAAACTATCTCGTCATTTTCAATAAAATACCTGATTCATCTATCAAAAAATACACATCGTTATTGACAATCCCATATTCTATTTGCATTAATGAATATCCATCCGACTTACTACCAATCTTAATGGTATGGTTCTTTTCTGAAATTATCCATTTGGAATTCTTCGGAATGTATAACTCCTTAAAGAATGCTGCTGTATTAGGCGGAAAGATAAGGGTAAAGTTTCCAGAAGCCGAAAATTCAAAAACGGCATTTGTAAAACCTTGCTTCACCGCATCAATCTGCTTTTGCATCTCAGGATTATCTGGCTTTATCGATATCTTAGCCTCCGCTACAATCCAAGAACCCACAATTTGATCTTTACCCAAATTCTGAGCATTACTGCTGAATGAAAGAAGCAGTAAGGCTAAAAAGAAATAAGTCCTCATGTACATTGTATTACTTTACGCTACGATATACCGCAAGGCGGCTATAAACACTATACTAATCGTGATAAAACTTACTTGATCTTTTTACGCAAGGCTACTTTAAACCAAATATTCTATAGCGACTCTGTCGTAAAGGTTATATGAGTAAATTTTAGGTGATGAGAGATTTCACGCAACAGTAGAATCACCGCAAAGTTTACCGAGTTTAACTCAAGACCTTCAGGTAAATGTCGACTCATAACCACCCTTGCTGCTAGGCTAAATAAGTCCTCAATTTCCTGCCGCTGAATAGTTGGTTGATTAATAGCATATTTTCTGAATACCTCTTCAACAATTGGGCTTAGAATAGCTAGCCCCTCATTGTCACCTACGAGCTTTTTATTGCTCATCAGCTCATCCTCAATAAAGTTAATGGCATAATCTGTTTCACCTTCAGTAGGAATATTGCTTTTAAAAAAGCGATCAGCAATAAGCTGATAACCTGCGTTCAAAACTACCTCGTCCTGCTTTTGACCGTTACTAAAGAATTGAAAAGTAAGTTTCTCCTTTTCAACGTACAAAACACGACTACTTTCTTTCATGTATCAATCCATTTTAGATGAAAACAGCTGGCAAAAAGCTATATATAAATTTATCTTCCTATTCTATAGATCAAAGAAGAACCGTAAAGGTATAAAATGTTCGAGAATCGGTATTAATGGCTGAAATATGTTACCCCTATTGGAATAACCCAATAGGCTACTGTGGCTATCCTTCAATATAGGTTCAACAGATTCGCTTATCCTTCTTCCACCCGCGTTAGGCGAAGACTTCTACCTTCGCCATTTCTATCATTGCAGGCTATAGCCTGCAAAATAGATTCGTCTGAGGCTGTGCCTCAGACGAACAGAACCTTGCACTCGAGTAAACTTCGCTTAGCGAAGGCAAGATGGACAATGTGCTTTTCAGCAAACCCTAAATTAAATCCAAGTAGGAATGCCAATCAAACCTGTGTATATAAAGTAAATCATAATAATTAGATTTAACACAGTAGCTAATGCTGAATGAAAATAGAATATTTTAGACATCTTTTCGCGTCGCTTTTTGAAGATGTAGTACGCCGACCAAATTGCTGCAGCAGAGTAAATAATCCCGCAAATAAATACGACTATCGATATTGGGTTCATGGTTCCAAATATTTGAAAAGCATCGTACCTATTATGAATTGACAACATTAACAAAGCAGCAGCAGCTAAGATGAACGAATAGGTAATAATTGGAAGTAAGCCTACGAACATGGCAACTTTACTTTTCTTTTTCCCAAACAAAAAGACCAAAACCGCTAGAAGGCCAAAAATAACCGAACTAAATAGGACGATAGGTAGTGAATAGAATATGCCAAGTAGGGTGTAAGCCCATAGCGGTGAAATCTTTTTTAAATTAGGCCATATTATGCTACCATTTAATGGATCGTTTACAACAAAAAGTGTAATTCCATTTGTATCAACTGATCTAAACTTGTTATTGCCTGCATAAACATATTTATTTAATGAACCACCGTCGTTAAGTCTCTTAGTATAAATCGTATCGTCTTTCACCCAAACTTTGCAAACACTTTTAGGAAGGTCTAGCGCTTTGGTTAAGTCAAATTTAGGATAAATACAGGAGTAATAACCCGATGGATTTATATCAAGCTTATACTTTTTAGTAGCTATTTCGACCGATTTTTGTTTTAGATTTTTTGTTTGATAGCCCCTTATTACATCGACTATTTTTTTCAACGATTCTTCATCACCGTCGTTAATCATAACAGCATACCCCAACCGGCTTTCTTTAATATACCCAAAATTGGCATTTCCACCAGGAAGACTTCCCCCATAACCGCGATATCTAAATCCATTAAACGCTTCAGCATAATTGGAAAAACCACAATCGTTCACAAATTCTTTCGGTACAATTTTTTGAAAGCTTTCCCCCCGTTCCATCCTGCAAATAGACGAATCGGATAGTATTCGAACCTTGTTGACCTTACCTCGACTAGTAAGAAACGTAATAAATTTTGACATGTCGGCCGCCGAGCTATTGAGCGCTGCTGCAGGTCGATAAAGCAGGTTTAAGTAGCTTAATTTAATGCCATTTTCGTATAAAGTAGCCCCTCTTTTTTTGTACTGTTCGGTTTGAAGAAAGGACGTAGATTCCATACCCATTGGCTTGAAAAAATTAACGTCCATATATTTATCAAAGGTAAGACCAGATACTTTTTCGACAATATAAGCTGCAACAGCACTCCCTACATTGCTTTCACTAGACTTTGTTCCAGGAACAAATATGGATGTTCTGGTTTTAGGATAAAAATCGAGCGCCTCCTTTAGCGTTTTTGGTGTTGGATTATCGTAGCCTAGCTCTGCCATACTCCAGTATTTCCAGCCAGAAGTGTACTCAAGTAAATTTTCTATTCTAATGGGATGGGTAGCCTCCCATGGATTGTTAAACTTAATTTCCGGGATGATATCTTTTATCTTATCTTTTAGGTTTAGCCGCCCCTCTTCTTGCAATTTTAGTATTGCCAATGCAACAAAAGTCTTCGAAACTGATCCGAGTCGAAATATTGTATTCTCATTTGCATTGATGTTCTTTTCGAGACTTGCTTTACCAAACCCTTCGTCCATGATTGTCTTATCACCAGAGACTAAAACCACACCGGCACCGGGTGTTTTTGTTTCTCTTAATATCTTTCGAATTGAGTTTTTTAACTCTGTCAGACTTTGGGGTTTCTTATTATCAGCTGCTTTTTGAGCGAAAGAATCTAACCCATTACAAATAATAAGCAGCAATACTAGTACTATTGCCTTTTTTACTCTTTCCATCGTATCATTTTTTAATAAATTCCTAAAGCTGTTATTCTGTTTTTTCTTTTTTGTAAAGCGAAATAGTCCCATGGTAAGCGATCGCTTTACTTGTTTTTGCAAAACCGCATGCCTATACGTACATGTCGGCGCAATAACAGTAGATAAGACAAACAGGATAGTTTAACGTTACAATAAATAATGTTAAATAAATATGATTAAATGAAGTTCGGCGGAGTAAAAATGCGAAACCAATGAAGCTAAAGAATAGAAGGCTACCGACGCTCAGCTGCGGACTTACTCAATAATTCGGAGCATAGCCCCGCGTTAGGCTAAGACTCCTGCCCATAGCCGTCAAACTAAGAGATACCCTACTTAAAGGAAGTGCTTATGGCATGCCTATTTTCGACTCACCCCTAAATTCCCTCTCTTAGCCGAGTGGTTGGGTAGCCAGTAAAACAACGGTTACTTCTTCTACCTATTTTGCTTAAGCAATGCCTGCTCGGCTAAAAAGAGGGGAATTCCAGCGCTCCGATTAGGCAGTAGTTATATCCGTACCACATCCCAATCGCTTTAATAAAGTATCTGCCTTATACTTTATGCATTTTTTCCTTCATTGGCTTTGAATAGCTACTTGATAGCTGGTATTTATCCCTTAGCTCATTAACCATTTTATATAGATTATCCTTGTACTCCCTGTTTGCCCCGCCTTTTTTATATAAATCAAGAAAATACTGGTAAAGCTCAGGAAATTGGGTTTGTATAAAGCTGAAAAATGATGTCCTGGTTTTACCCCTTAAGTACAATGTGCCGGGTAACATATAATGAACCTTAGCATCGCAGGCATAATAACAGAGTGAGTTCAGATTCTCATAGCCATCCGTTAAATATGGAATTATGGGCATTACGTGTAGTCCTACAGAAGCATTTGTTTTCCTGAAAGCTTTGAGCATTTCGAATCGTTTCAAGCTTTCGGCAGCACCTGGCTCAATCAGCTGTCGTATTTTCTCATCGGTAGTTGTTATTGTAGAGGCAATATTTACATATGTTATCCTCGATAGCTCATCAACTAATTCGTAATCGCGTAAACCCAAATCTGATTTTGTCGAAATAATGGCAGGTGTTTTATACTTTATCAATAGCTTCAAAACCTCCGGCATTATTTTATACGTTGCCTCACAAGGTTGATAGCTGTCGGTAACACCCCCAATATTAATAATCTCACGATTCCAACTTTTGCTGCGAAGTTCAACCTCTAGCATCTCAACAATGTTGGATTTTATATAAATATTCTCTGAGAAATTATCATCGTCTAAGTATTCGTGAGAATACATGGCATAACAGTATTGGCATTTATGCTCACACCCCCGATAGATATTCAAATCCCAACCATACGGATATTTCCGCTTAAGTGGGTTTAAAGCAGCTTGACAACTTGTCTCGATATAATTGGCTGTTCGTTTTGCTTCCATTACAATATATTTGGTTAGGATTTACTCAATAATTCGGAGCATAGCTCAACAGGATAGCCCTCAGTATTTCTTAAATGTACATCCGCATCTTCCGATCAGCCAAACTAATTGGTCCGCTGATAGAATTCACGGCTTTGATCCGCCCACCCTTGTGCATATTATATGACGAGCAAGGGGCATTCTACATTAAGTCTTTTCTATGAAGTGTAATGAAGGCTGTAGGCATCCACCACATGTTTACCCCAAACGAAACGGATACGATTTCATATCCTTCAAGAGTTTTCTTGTTAAGAACCTCTTCAACCTTTCTAATCAGCGAACTCATCGACCATGAGGCTGAGATTTTAATTATAGTATACCTCTTCATTTTCTTTTAATTTTTCATCTTTCAATTTTTCGCTTACCGCTATTCCAGTAAAAATCAAGTCAATCTATCATTAAGGTTCACGCCCTAGGCAAAGCCTCCTTCCTTTGTTGCGCCCCGCGTTAGGCGAAGGCTCCTAACCATAGCCGACAGGCTAAGAGATACCCTACTTAAAGGAAGTGCTTATGGCATGCCTATTTTCGACTCACCCCTAAATCCCCTCTCTTAGCCGAGTGGTTGGGTAGCCAGTAAAACAACGGTTACTTCTTCTACCTCTTTTGCTCAGGCGATGCCAACTCGTCTAAAAGAGGTGACTTCCAGCGCTCCGATTAGGCAGCAGCTTATATCCGTGCCACATCCCCCTCTTTGCGAATGGCTGGCATGGGCTTACAGCCTCGCCAGGCTTTCTAATGCCATTCGGAGAGAGGGGGATTGGGGGTGAGTCGAAATTGCTAAGCGGTTAGCACCTTTTTTGTCGCTTACATATGCTTAGCTTGACGGCTGAAGCACAGCCTCGCCCGAACAGAGTATATTCACTTACTTGTTTGTGCCACTGACCGCGCGGGAGCTAAACTCCCAAAGCCCACAAAAGTTAGGGCTACTTTATGATGTCTTGTTAGCTGCAGGGCTTTCTTTTTAATTCCTCCCACAGTACACATTTACAAATCCTTATATGAGTACATTTTATCTTGTCCTGATTCACCTGAAATCAACCCTATCTTATTATCTGCGGGCATAAATACTACATCAGGTAAGTTTGTTGTTCCTAAATCTAGATATTTTAGTGTTTCACTATCTGATGTATTCTTTAATTGATGTACCCCTTTTTCTCCGGCGGGAAATCTTAAAATATCGCCCGACTTAACTTTTAATACTCCATTTTCCGTTATCACTTCCCCATACCCTTCAATAATATAGAAAACTTCCTCGTTGCAGGTATGATAATGGAGTGGCCAATTGGCTTTCATTGGCGGAATTTCATATATATCACAGTACAATTTATTGACGTGCTCATCATCAATTAATCTTTTTCTGTGATGTTCTATGTCATCAGCCTTCGACCAGCTATTCCATTCTACTTCACTTTCATTGAATTTTAATGTTTCATCTTTCATAACGTCTTGTTATCTGATTATAGATTATGCTTATCTCGACAGCTCCCTCGCTAGGCGTAGCCTCCTACCCTCGTCAATTCTATCATTGCAGGATACAGCCAATGCTTTTTCTTACGCCCTCTGGTCTTAAATAACAGGCTAGAAGCCTTGCCTACTTGAGCGTAGCGAGGACGCTACGCTCAGCTGCGGCACCGTATTTTCTTAATTGTATATTTTTGAAGTAAAAAGTGGAGGAAACATCTTTAGCCATTCATCACTTTCTCTAATGGATTTTCCATCTTTTTCGAACTTTTCTCGAATCATTTTATACTCGCTTGTTTGCTGAAATAACCCAAATTGTGAATCCTTAAATTTTTCATATTCATCAAATGACATTTTTTGTTCACCAAGTATTTCGCCTTTAACTACTTTAATTACATAATACTTTTCATAAACAGATGCATAACTCATATCTACATTCTTTATTTTTTTACCGTACGAAAGAACTAAATATCCACTATACCAATCACAAGAAAATAGGGTTTGACCTGGAAAAACAACATTCATTGCACTAACAAATGCTAATGAATCACGATTCTTAGAATCTTTAACTTGATCTAGGTATTCTATATTCTTAACATATAATCTATTATTAATAATGCTGAATGACCCTACATAAGCTCGTAATAAACATGATGCTTTTGAACCAATTCCCAACATTGGACGCTTTTCGGGATGTTCTTTAAAGTAATATACCAATGGATTTGTCTCTAATGAATATGTTGAATCTTTATAGAAAATCTTATCTGGCAGCTGAGTTGAGCAATAAACCGATAATGAAAAAGCAAAGTTTGCTAATAGTAAAAGTAATGATCTCATAGATTCTTTTTTAAGTTGTATTTTTTTTCGACAGTCCGCTAAGCGTAGGCTCAGCCTACGCTTTTATTCCTTACGGCCTCCGCCCGTACTAAGCAGGCTAGAAGCCTTGGCTACTAGGGCGTAACTATGACGCAATGCC
Organism: uncultured Acetobacteroides sp.; assembly: GCF_963678165.1. Lineage (NCBI taxonomy): Bacteria > Pseudomonadati > Bacteroidota > Bacteroidia > Bacteroidales > Rikenellaceae > Acetobacteroides > uncultured Acetobacteroides sp. The sequence continues at coordinate 2,528,653 of NZ_OY782755.1, forward strand.
TAACTGTGGCAATTGAATTTTACCTATTTTGCAATTCAATTTTATCGACATTATTAAGATTAATTGGAGTAATATTCACTCCAAAAAAATGATCATTCTTCCCCGTTATAGTACTATCTTTTACTAGTAATGTGTCAAAATAAAACGTTTTACGAGTACCGTCCTTTTTGGTAATTCTTACACCAGTCTGTCTTGAGACAGGAATTATACATTCATGCTCATCTTTATCGAATACCTTTATTTCTTTCAACGAATTACCAGTCACAACCCCAGGAAAAACAATTGGAAGTGCAACTATATAATTGATTTTCTTTTCAGGCTGAGACGTTGCAAGCTGCTCTAGTAAGCTTGTAGTTGTAATATGGTATGTAGCACAACCTGACATTACAACTAGTGAAACAAACATAATAGCAACGCGTTTAACTTTCATTTTCTGCTTCATAATTCTAAAAAATACTTTTAACGTGTAAAATAGCTATCAAACCTACAGCTTTAGTATAATACTCTCGTTGGAACAGCATACCCTTTACATCCGCGTTAGACTGAGGCACAGCATCAGACGAACAAATATCAGCTAAACTTAAATCTAATTGGTATAGCAAATTCTGTTTTAACATTTTCACCTTCAAATCTACCAGGTTTCCACTTAGGCATTGCAGTAACAATCCTCAATGCTTCGCTATTAAGATGCTCCTCGACACCTTCTCTTATCTTTACATTGGTAATTGACCCATCAACATCTACAATAAAAAAAACATAAACAACACCTTCTATCCCATTCTTCAAAGCATAATCGGGATATTGCAATGTTTTACCAATAAACTCATACAATTCATATAATCCCCCTACATATTCAGCAGGTTCAGAATAGGGACAGTACTCCTTTTTATTCCCATTTTCATCATAGCACTCGCCATACAAGCACTCCCCACCTTTCCATTTCTCCGATCTTTTAAGCTTACCGTTAGGGTAGTATGCCGTAAAATCGCCATTAAGCTTATCTCCCGAATAGGAGCATGACACTCTTTTCGACCCATCAATATACCATTCATCATACTTGCCAGTCTTAACCGGAATATATGAGGAAATACTACCTTTACTATATCTCTTATCGAACACTTCGTACTCAACCATTTTAGTGTTGGTGTGTAAGTACGAGATTTTGTACAGGTAAACATTCGAATTATTTGGAACAGTTGTGCTATATCCTTCAGCCTTATTCTTATCGCATGGGACAATCAAACCATTTTGAAATTTATAAAATACAGTATCGCTTGTGCTACTTGCTGGATTTGCCTGTGCTAAAGCAGAAATAGCAGATAATACGAATACTAAAATCACAGTCCTCATTATATGTCAAGTTTTTTAATTGTAAATAATTCAGCACCAGTCAATGGCAAGAAATGTAGCGAAGCTCAGTGCAGCCATCCCCCGCGTTATACAAAGACTTCTTCCCTCGTCAATTCTACCGTTGCAGGCTATAGCCTACGCTTTTTCTTACGCCCTCTGGCCTTAAATAACAAGCTAGAAGCCTTGGCTACTTGAGCGTAGCGAGGACGCTCAGCACAGGGGTACTGTTTTTCTTCCATTTTCAAAGCTTTATTCCGAAATTCTCATATGCAAATGTTCCGCTTCCATGTTTCAATTTGCCCCTTTCATATAATTCTGAAAAAGCCTTATCCATATCCCTTATAATAGACAATGGAATATCAAGGTCGTGGTGTGCCGGCAAAACTCTCTTTACGTTTAAACCCAACAATTTTTTTATTGAATTCATATAGGCAATCGGATCCGTTGATGGAAAATATGCAAACAATTCGCCAATATAAATTAAATCACCAGTATATAAGTAACCTTTATCCTTTTCATAAAAACACATATGTCCTGGTGAATGACCAGGAGTGTGTAATATTTGAATTGTTCGTTGTCCTAACTCAATAGTATCATTGTCTTTCAGAACTCTCGTTGGAGCTCCTTCAAAAAGGTAATAATTATTAACATCAAAATCTTTAGGGAAATCGCAGGGTTCTTCTACCAAAAAATTTCTAACCTGTTCTAAAGTCAAAGGAAATCCGCCATTTATCCATTCTTTTTCGGCTTCGTGTACATAAAAGTCAGGAAAATACTTATGTCCACCAAAGTGATCGTAATGTACGTGTGTTGTAACTACAGTAATAGGTTTGTTTGTCAATTTCTGTACAGGTTCCCAAATATTTTCTACACCAAGTCCCGTATCAATTAATAAACATCTTTCGGTTCCATTTAGTACATAGCAATGTGTTTCTTCCCAATGCTTGTATTCACTTATTACAGATGTGTTATCATCTATTTTTTCGATTGTAAACCAATCGCTTTCATTGTCATAAGTCATTGTTAATTCTACTTTTATTAGTTACCCCCGCGTTAGTTAAAGGCTCCTGCCCTCGTCAATTCTACCATTGCAGGCTATAGCCTGCGCTTTTTCTTATGCCATATAGCCTTAAATAACAGGCTAGAAGCCTTGGCTACTTGAGCGTAGCGAGGACGCTACGCTCAGCTGCGGGCACCTGCCGTTGTCAATGCTATTAAATCAATATTCAATACCATAAACAGCATCCTTTTCGCCTTCTCTTTTAAAAGTTAAGCTGATTTCTCCTTTATCTATTCTATAGGATTTAAGATTATCCTTTGATTCTGAAGCCCGTATCTCACCAATTTCTCTTTCAAAAAGCCAATACTTGTTTTCATAAATCGAATAGGAGTAACCACCATAAAGCAAGCCTGTTGCATTATTCTTAATTTTATAATTTCCATCTGAAACAACAGTTGTAGGTCCAGTAAAAAAGAAGAAGAATAAAGATAATAATAGCCCCCCAACAATACCTTCAATGCTTAATAATATTATTGATAAAACAGGAAGGAGTAGATATACATACAAGTATATAGAAATTATAGTTAAAGGCCTTGACAGATTAAAACATAATAGCAACGCAGAGGTATATAATGCAATTTTTAATACGTAAACTATATTAGATAAAAAACCAACATCCAGATTACTAACTAATAGAATATTTACAAGCAATAAAAAAAATGAAAAAAAATGAATTCTTAATAGCCTTATAACAAACCTATTACAATTGGCATTTTTTACAGTTATAAAACCATTCCAAACATATCCTTTACCTCTTCGCCTATTCCTTTTATTTATCAAATCTTCAATTTCTAAGCCCAATAGTTTACGGAATAACCTACTTAAAAGTATAAATACTTTACTTTTTCTTTTACTATAACTTATTCCTCTTCTTTCAAGCTCAAACTTTGCTTGTTCAACGGCCTCAGATTGCCATCCTTCGCCATTAACAATTTCAATCAGTTCATTAGTATCTCTACTTGATATAGGCGGTGTAAAATCTACCATGCTCTAAAATGCTTTCTATTATATTATCTGGTCTTATTGCAATCTACCCGCGTTAGACAAAGACTTCTGTTCTCGTCAATACTACCATTGCAAGCTATAGCCTACGCTTTTTCTTACGCCCTCCGGCCTTAAATAACAGGCTAGAAGCCTTGGCTACTTGAGCGTAGCGAGGACGCTACGCTCAGCACAGAGCACTACGTGCCGCTTAAAGCCCTATTTATTGTGCGGCGTTTTTATTATAACTCATTTCAGTTTTCCTCATATCAGATCCAAGTTTGTAATTCCATCTAAGTTTTATCAAGTTGCCAACAATCAATATTCAACACTATTCCACTTTCACCAAGTCGTTTCATCTCTTCCGGATGAAATTCCATTGCACATTGTTGATCATATTCATATAAAAGCCAAAAAAGTATATCGTTCTTCTTAACACCAAGTTTTTTTAAATCTTCAAATTTTGGTTCGAGAATGTTTAAAAACTTATTAATGAAGTCAAAATATGGTTCTTCATCTTCAGTTTCTACAGAATATGCCCACAAATCATATTTGTTGTCAGGTTCCTTTGATGTCTTATATTTCTCAAACTTTGTAGGTTTAACGCCTAATAAATCTGTAATCTTATTATAAGTTTCAATATTGTCATCTATGTAAATATACAGATGATGGTATTTCATAAGTCTTCAAATGTTATTATGTCAATTTCGTATGACTAGTTTTCTTTAATGCCGCATAACTAGTATATATATCTGACTTTATCAGTCCTATCCACCCATTATTGGATGAGTATGTCTGATTAAGAGCTAGACTTTACCATCTACAAGCAGTAAGCCCACCACCCCGAACGGGATGCAAACGAGGGGAAATACCCAAATCTGTACTAGTAGGCTTACGATTATAAATAGTGCGCCTAAAGTAGCAATAATAGCCTACAGCTAGCGCTGCTTAGCTGTGTTTTTTTAAGAAAAGAGGAGGAAAACAGGTGAATGGGATAGATAAGGGGCTCTTAATTCAGCAGGCTACCCATGCTAAGCGTAGTCTCTGCCTACGCTTTTTCTTACGCCCTCTGGCCTTAAATAACAGGCTTGAAGCCTTGGCTACTTGAGCGTAGCGAGGACGCTACGCTCAGCACAGGGACTATACGCTCAGCTGCGGAACCGCTTTTTATATTCGACGATTAGCAAGTAGCACTACATGCCCTTAAAGCCCTAATTATTAGCGGTTGTAATTTTCATTGTGTTACAACCTTCACTAATTTTCTCAAGAGCATATATAAAATGTGATGTATCCAAAAAGTAACTAGGGTATGCATCTTTTAGAGATTTAATTGAATTTGATGAAACAAGTACTACTGCATTCGATGAACCTTGAATCGATTTTTCAATTTTCAAATATTCATTAGAAGCTCTTTCTAAATCATTTTTTTTAAACGAAAGTATCTGAACTTTCTTCTCTTGTGCTTTGATTAAAACTATATAATAATCACCAGGATAATTATTCTCGTCAATTTTATTCGCAGAAATTCTTAGCCCTTTTAATATATTTATAACATTTAACTTACTTAGCAAATACTCACATTCTAACATTAATTCCTCAATCGTTTTTGACGCATGTTCTTGTATTACAGGTAAATTTTCAATTATTGCAAATAATGAACTTACTACTTTGAAAAAATAAAGCCACTCATCTGGTCCTTGACTAGATTTTAGAGATGTTTTTGTAATTAGGCCAACTGTTTCAACGGCAGTAGCCCAATTATGTTGTAATTTAGTTCTAATCTGCAATTCTAATCTTAACCCATTATACTTTTCAATCTTAGAATTATAACTATATATTAAATGAATACTTCGATAACCAGAAAATTTTGGCTTTTCTATGTAATCATTAATTTTTATAAGTTTGTGATTTCTATTTTTCTGCAAAACCATTTTTAATTTTATTAAATCCTTTGTGTCTCTTAACACAACACGATAACCTCCTATATCTTGCATACCTCCTAATCCCATGCTATCATTAAGGTCTATTTTATATATAATTGATTCAAGTCGTTTTAATCTTTGAGAAACTAAAACTGGATTTATTTTATTTTTAATCATTAAACGAACAACAGAATTTTTCATGATATTCAAAGGATGCATATGATTATACCTCCATATATTTATTATATCTAATGCATCATTTATTTCATCTTGACTTTTTGATGTAATCAAGGTTATTCCTGCTTTAGTAATTCGCTTCTTACTTACCATTATTAATATTTTGGCATGTTGGATAATTCGCTTATATGTCTAACCTTATCAGTTCTTTCCACCCATTTTAGGGTGAGTATGTCTGATTAGAGCTAGACTATTCCATCTACAAGCAGTAAACCCACCACCCCGAACGGGATGCAAATGAAGGGAACGTACCCAAATCTGTACTAGTAGGCTTACGATTATAAATAGTGCGCCTAAAGTAGCAATAATAGCCTACAGCTAGCACTGCTTAGCTCTGTTTTTTTAAGAAAAGAGGAGGAAAACGGGTGAATGGGCTAGAAAAGGGGCGCTTAATTCAGCAGGCGACTGAATTTAATTCAGTAACCTACTGCGGTTAATTCAGTAGCCGACTGAGCTTAATTCAGTAGCCGACTGCGGTGAATTCAGTAGACGACTAAGCTTAATTCAGTAACCTACTGCGGTGAATTCAGTAGCCGACTGAGCTTAATTCAGTAACCTACTGCGGTTAATTCAGTAGCCGACTGAGCTTAATTCAGTAACCTACTGCGATGAATTCAGTAGCCGACTGCGGTTAATTCAGTAACCTACTGCGATGAATTCAGTAGTCGACTGCGGTTAATTCAGTAACTTACTGAATTAATTTAGGACATCTACTGCGACGAATATTCACTTAAACAGCGCATTAGGCTACAGGCAAACCATTAAGCAGGCAGGATTACTCTGTAACGGGGCAAACCAACCTTATGTAGATTAAATCTAAACAACCACGACAGCCTAAAATTTTCTTCTTCGCAAATTACCATTTTTAAGCAACCTCTGTTATTCTTTTAAAACGGACCGAAATTTTTGTATAACGTTTAAAAAGAAAAATAAAGATGTCAAAGCCGCAGTTTATTTCTCGCTTTGTTGATAAGGATTTTGAAGACTACAACAAGCTGCTAACCGACCTAGAGGCAATAGATAAGGGGAAGCTCGATAGCCTAACGCCATCCGAGCGGCAGCAGTACGGCAAGGTGGGTAACTCAGTGCTCGAATGGGACGACAGGGTGTACGGCTACATTAACCAGAAGCCGGAGTTTGCCCCAATATTCTTAGATAAGGTAGCCTTTGCTGACAAGCTGAATCTGCACAAGAAGATTCGTCCGATTGTCAACCGCCTAAAGGCCATTTTGGAGAACTGGGAGGACACTGAATCGCTGGTTAGCTTCGACCTCGACACTGAGGCCCGTAGCTACTACCAAAACGTAAAGATGCTTGCCTCTAAGAATGTACCAAGCGCCAAAACTATCTACGACGACCTATCGTCGCGCTTTAACAACGCCGGTCGTAAGGATAAAAAGGATGCTCCAAAAGATAACAAGAAGAGCTTAGTTGATTAGTAGTTCTTTTCTTTAGTGCCTTGCCATTAAAAGCGGGACTCAGCAATGGGTTTCGCTTTTTCTTTTATAGCTTTCAGCACAGAGACGCAGAGGGCACGGAGGCACACAGAGCTTCTTCTTATCCTTTATGCGCTTTGCGCTACCCTTTGTGGTATTTGTGATAAAAACAGGTAGGATTCCTATTCAACACGGAGACGCGGAGGTACAGAGGGCACAGCGTTTTTTCTACTCACTATTCCCTACTCACCACATAACCCACCCCTGCCCCTCCCTAGGAGGGGAAAATGCGCCTTGATTAGGGTTAGCCCATAATTCTTTAGCTTCTTTGCATTCGCATTCTTCTTCCGAATAGCTTCAGCATAACTTCCGTTTATTCCTGTTTAACTTCTTTCCCCAACACATAGTCACGGAGACACGGAGGGCACGGAGTTTCTTCTACTCCCTATTCCCTATTCCCTACTCCCTATTTAACACATTTTACTGCAACATTAAGCTATCCCGTGCGTCTTATTTGCTGATATTGCGCCGACTTGTACGCCTACGAATGCGTTTTTGCAACAACAAATAAAGGGATCCTTACCATGGGACTATTCAGCTTTACGAAAAAGAAAGAACAGGTTAACACCAGCTTAGCGGGTGCCAATATTCCAATGCTCGAGCGAAGCATGGCGCCTCAGCCCATCAACGAGCCAGCGGCTACGCCCGAAGCACCGCTGCTGGGAATCGATGCCATTTACGCCTTCCTTCAGGCCAACTACGAAACGAGGGGCTACAACGATGCGCTCACCAACCCCGACGAGAGCTACAAGAACGACAACATTAAGCTTTTCCAGTACGATTTGCAGATACTCATTCAGCGCTCGTTCATGTACTACGACGATAAGATTAAGGAGATTGACTTCCACATCGGGTCGCGCACGCGAGCAGGGCTAATCGACCTGGTGGAGGAGCTTAAGATTAAGCGCGAGCTGGTGGTGGAGCATATCAGCAAGGTAAACCAGCTGAAGCAGGAAACCGAAAGCAACGCCGGGATGAGCGAGCGCATCAAGCTCTCGTACCAGCGCGGCTTTATGCGCGGGCTAGCCGCCATCAGCCAAACCAAAGTAATGAACATCACCCTATAGCATATAAAGAAGGAAACACCCAAACCTGCCGAGCGCAGGCACAAGCCCGTAAATGGCACAAATGGGTGTTCCATCCAACCGCTTACAAAAAATTATTCGGATGAAAGATTGGTGGATAAAGCTGGGCTGCTACCTCACGGGGTACAACTACAGCATTGTAAAGAGTTCGAGCGAGGCAAGCGCCAAGGCGGTAAAGAAGTTTACCTCTGCCCTATTAATCATCAGCATGGTGTGGTGCTTCATCGGCTTCGAGTTTACCAGCCGCTACCTGCACGGCAATGCGCTGGTCTCGTCCATTGGCGCCATCATTATGGTGGTTGTGGTTATCCAGATAGAGCGCCAAATTATCCTTACGATAGGTAAAAACAGCTCGGTAAAGCGCTTCCGTATCATCATTGGTATTGTAATGGCCATCATCGGTTCGGTGATTATCGACCAGGTGATGTTTAAGGATGATATCGAGCGCGAGCGCATCACCGTCGACCAAATCAAGGTGAACAAGGCGATGGCGATTAAGACTAAGGAGATAGACGATCAGATCATGCAGCTCGATTCGTCGATTGCCCGTAAGGAGCGCGAGCGCATGAAGATGATTGCCGAGATTGGCAAGAATCCGACAATTACCACCTACAACACGCAAACGCAGGCGAAGACCGACGATAAGGGCAAGATGGTAACGGTTGGCAAAACCACCACCAGCCAGTCGATCCCCAATCCTAAGATTGAAATGCTCGCCCAGCTCGACGATCAGATAAAGACGCTGCGCACCGCAAAAACGGCCAAGGAGAATAGCCTGCTAACGATACGCGCCACCGTCGAGAAGGATATTAAGAACAACAAGCCGTTCCTGGAGGAGCTGTCGATCCTGTTTAGGATACTTGTGTCGAGCCCCATTGCCTTTATCGTTTGGGCGCTAATCTTCACCTTCTTCTTTTCGATAGAGCTCTTTGTGCTCTACTGCAAGTTTGGCGACGACAAGAACGACTACGACCGTACGATACTGCACCAGATGCAAATCCGCATGCAGATGATCGACAAGCTAAACCCGTAACTTTTTTAAGGAGAGCCGGCAGCTTGCTGCCCATAAAATGGTAATGCAGCATCTACATCCGTGGTGCTGCATTATTCTTAGCACCTATCCCCAGCTGCATTTCCAGAGCCATTCCGTCAGCTATCAAAGAATATATTAGAAACAGTAAAAACCGGCATAACCCCCTAAACCAATCGGAGATGAAAACCTTCAGACATCTAAAATCTACCATTCTAGCTTTAGGAATAATACTTTGCACAAATGCCTTTGCAAAGTCCTACACCATACGAAAAGGAGGAGTAACCTACGATTTCACCTTTGCCGAGCTGGCCGTTAAGTATCTGGAAAGCGGTGATACTACCTACCTGCACAAAATAGCGGCTTGCGATGGTGCCAAACACATTCTAAACCATTCGAATTGGAGTAACGGCAACGGAAAGGCAGAGCAGGACGCCTTACCACTGGTAAAAGAGCTGCTTACACCACGCGAGAAGCTGCTGCCCAACCTTACGCGAATTAAGCAGAACATTCGGTTTGCTAAAGATAGCATTGCCAGCACCAACCTATCGCAACGATTTGCGCTGGAGTACCTGCCACACGGCTTTAAATTTGCAAGCCACCTCTACTTTACCGTAGGATACGACTTGGGCGTTGCATTCCAAAATAGCAGCAGCGTAAACCTTGCCCATTCTCACTACCTAAAAGATCCGAACGAGATGAGGTACTACTCGATCCACGAGCTTCACCATGCCGGTTTTATTATAACCAAGGGCTATATGCCATCGCTTAACGTCAACACCCACGTACAGATGTCCGAGTTAATTGCATACTTAACCCACTTAGAAGGAATGGCAACCTATGCAGCGCTCGATATGAGAACAAAAGAGCATGCACTAGGCAACGATAATGACTACGTATCGCTACAGGACAGTACGCTAATGAAAAGCTACAAGGAGGAGTACTTCGAAATATACCGTTACTTTAAGGAAACACCCAACCAACCTGTAACCGAAGATGATTGGAATAAGATTAGCATACTATCCGATAAGCGTAGGCTTTGGTACAGAGTCGGTGCGCTAATGGCATTAGCTATCGACAAAAAGATAGGAAGAGATGCCTTAACCATGCTTATAGCAAAACCATCAGCATGCTTTATTGACACCTACCTCGGCCTAAAGGAGTAGAAATACAAAAGCGATTCGGATAACAACTAGCGGTAGTAGGAGTCGGCAAGAAGAGCAATGAAGAGTATCATTATCACAGAAATAACATTAGCCCAGAAGAGAGACTTAAAGTAGCTAGATCTTTGCGCCTTGGCGTAGCTAAAGAAGTAGAGCAAATCTCTAATGCCGTAAAGCGTTTTTTGCGTCTTTCCCTCCCCTTCGAGAATACGGGCAATGGTATAGCTCGTAAAAATAAGGATGAAGCCCCAAGCAATCTCTAGAATAATGAATAGGTAGGCCATTGCTGTTGTTTTAATGGCAAACGTTAGCCATAGATTAAAACAGCTTACGGCAACATTAGTTTCGATTTATCCGCATAATGCGCCTACTGGTGCGGAGTAGTAGCTCCACCTGAAGCATGAAGGAATGGCATCTCGCCATTTTTTTGATCTATATAGTATTGGTGGATGAGTTCTGTTGTTGCTCAATATTCAACCGCTATTCGGTTGTAATCTTGTGGTACATTACGGTCCCGTATTGCAGATGGGGCTATTCGAATTCAACCCTTTCGGATTACTGCCTGCTGCATTATTCAAGGACAAGCATAGATACTAGCCAACTATCAGCAATAAAAAAAGGAAACCTAAATAGGTTTCCTTTTTACGATATAGGCTTAAAATAATTACTTTCCAATAACATTAATAGCCTTAAGGTCGGCAAACGACTCCTTTAAACGGGCAATTACAGACTCTTCGCCCTTACGTAACCAAACGCGTGGGTCGTAGTACTTCTTGTTAGGAGCATCTTCGCCTTCTGGGTTACCAAGCTGACCTTGTAGGTATGCTTCCTTAGCCTTATAGAAGTTAAGGATGCCTTCCCAGTATGCCCATTGGATATCGGTATCGATGTTCATCTTGATAACACCGTACGAGATTGCTTCGTGAATCTTTTCCTTTTCCGATCCCGAACCACCGTGGAATACAAAGTCAACAGGCTTTGCAGAAGTGTTGTACTTCTTTTGGATGTAAGCTTGCGAATCTCTAAGGATTTGTGGGCTTAGCACCACGTTACCTGGCTTGTAAACGCCGTGAACGTTTCCAAACGATGCAGCAACCGTAAAGTTAGGGCTAACCTTGCTTAGCTCTTCGTAAGCGTAGGCAACATCTTCTGGCTGAGTGTATAGCTTCGAAGCATCAACGTGGCTGTTATCAACGCCATCTTCTTCTCCACCAGTAACACCAAGCTCAATTTCGAGGGTCATTCCCATTTTGCTCATGCGAGCAAGGTACTTCTTAGAGATTTCGATGTTTTCTTCTAGCGACTCTTCAGAAAGGTCGAGCATGTGCGAGCAGAAAAGAGGCTTTCCCTTTTCGGCGAAGAACTTTTCTCCAGCATCTAGCAAACCGTCAATCCAAGGAAGAAGCTTCTTAGCGGCGTGGTCGGTATGAAGAATTACAGGAATTCCATAAGATTCAGCAACGTTGTGTACGTGAAGAGCAGCGGAAATAGCACCAGCAATAGCCGACTTTTGACCATCGTTGCTAAGACCTTTTCCTGCAAAGAAAGAAGCACCGCCGTTAGATACTTGAATGATAACAGGAGAGTTTACTTCGCGAGCTGCTTCAAGAACTGCATTTGCAGTGTTGGTTCCAGTAACGTTAACAGCAGGAATTGCGAATCCTTTTTCCTTTGCATAAGCAAAAAGCTCATGAACGTCAGCGCCGCTGATAACACCTGGCTTGAAATTGAAAGTTGCCATAATGGGATTATTTTGATGTAATAAAAAACTGCTTTCTTTCAGGAATAAGCTCAAAAAGCATATAAAATGCATTCTTAACTTCGACCATCAAAGGTATAACTATAGGCAGTTGCAAACAAATCTATTTTAGAAAATTTACAGAGCCTGAAAACCGGAGCACACCTATGAGAAACAATTAGGGGAATCACCTAAAAGGCAACTCCCCTAAAAATTATAGTGACACGACAATTAAAGCCGAAATAAAAGGCTTCCTATAAGGTTACAAATAACGAAATAAGCACGTATAGCCAGTGGGCAAATATGCCCGCACAAATTCCGCCAATGGTTTGGGCAAGCAACCCTTTAGAGAGCAATCCCCGATAACCAATGGAGTCGTACATCGCTGTATAGGTGCTGAGGAATCCGCTCCAGCACATGCCCATTGCTGTAAACACGGCAACAACTCCTCCATTAATAAATCCTGATGCTATAAACTGCTTAACCAAGCCTAGCGCAGCGCCAACGGCACCAAGCGAGGTAATTGGGAATGCAATAAGCTCGGGATGCTGAAATCCGAAAAGACCTTCGAAAAGCCAGTTAACCTTGCTTGCAAGCCAAGGAAGAACTTTAACACCTTCGTATGCTAAACCTTGATACCCAACAGCAGGATTTGAAGGGCCAAAGGTGAGTATCATTACCATGGTAGAAATGATGAGCACGCCAGGAATAATGGTAAGCCCTAGCTCTACCCCTGTTTTGCCCCCATCAAGGATGGCATTAAGGAAACGCAAAAAGATGGTTCCCTCTTTCTTTAAAATGATTTTATCCGTAGCCCCCTTTTCAACTTTTGATTCGCGCAGGAATGGGCTATTCCGAATAGATCGCTGCATTAAGCGGGTAGAAATCATGCCTCCGAATGCCGCTCCAACAACGCCAATCAACGCTGCCTTGAAGTAGCCTAAGCTCGCCATAAAGGTGAGGACCACCAATCCCATACCGAATGCTGTCCCAAAGTTGGTAAGCGATACCAGCTGGTATGGCTTAAAATAGCGGTTAAAGTTTTTATCCTTTAAGAGACCAATGATTGCGGGATTGTCGGAAAAGAAAGTCATTATCCCCCCCAACGCAGCAACTCCAGGAAGGTTGTAAATGGGACGCATGAGCGGCGAAAACAAGTACTCCAAAAGACGAACAACCCCAAACTCGATGAGTAATCGGCTGAGCGCTCCGGAAAGCACCGTAATTGCCATAATGTAGAAGACCGTTTTTATCAACAAATCGTACGCCGTAGCCATTATGGTATTAATCAGGTTTGCTGTTCCCATTCGTCCTCCTAGGAAGCCAAAAATCAGAAAGAAAACGAGAAGGAACGCCCCTGCTTCGATACGTCTACGGGTTAGGAACTGCAGGTGAGATATAGGTTTCATCCTTGTTATGTAGCTTTGAACATTGATGGCACAAATGTATAGGTTTATCCTAATTAACAAACTTAACGTAGCGCTTATTTTTAAGTTTAAAAACATACCTAAAGCGTATTTTTATCTATAGATATCACCCCATATCAAACAAAAAGCCGAACTATTGTAAGTTCGGCTTTGTATTTAGCTACATACGGAATTTTCGTTCATATTCCCTGTTGCACAAGACTTCTACTTGAAGTTTGCAATGATAGCCTTTACGGCCTTTACCTTTTCAACAAGCAAGTCCTCCGAGGTTGCCTCTGCAAGAAACCTTAGGTAGGGTTCAGTATTCGAAGGTCGAACGTTAAACCACCAGTCGGCAAATTCTAGGCGGTATCCATCGAAGTCGTAGAAAGCGGTTACGGTTTCAGCCTCCTCAAAATGCTTCTTGATGGCATCCATTGCCTGCTGCTTCTGCTCAATCTTAAAGTTGATTTCGCCGGAGTTGTGGTAGCAAGATATGGCTGAAATTGCTTCGCTAAAGGAGATCCCCTTACTCTTAAGCTTAGCAACTACGTTAAGCGTAAGAATAGCCGCAAGCATTCCCGAATCGGAGTAGAAGAAATCCTTAAAGTAGTAGTGCCCGGCAAGCTCGCCACCGTATATACCATCTATCTCGCGAAGCTTAAGCGCCGCATAGGCACGCCCTACGCGCCAGGTGTGAATCTCTGCTCCAAAGTTCTTCTTTAGATACTCTCCTACTGCCTTCGACGAGCGGATATCCTGAAGAACGATCTGCCCGGCGGGCTTACCTTCGAGGAAGTAATGCCCCAACAACGCAATGATAAGGTCGGGCGATACGAACTTTCCCTTTTCATCAACAAACATTACGCGATCGGCATCGCCATCGAAGATAACGCCTATATCGCTCTTGGTATGGTTTACCAAAGCCTTTAAATCGGCTACGTTGGGTTCATCGAGAGGGTTGGGCTCATGGTTAGGAAACGTTCCATCAACATCATCATAGATATAGGTAGGAGTCTCGCCGAATACCTGCTGCACAAAAAGCCCAGCCATACCGTTAGAGCAATCCACCGCAATCTTTAAATTCGACACATCCTCCAGCTTCGCCTTAAGGAACTCGAGGTACTCCTCCTTAACCTTAATCGGCGTAATGGAACCGCGCTTAGAGGAAGGCTCTACATTTCCGCCCAAAACCAGCGACTCCAGCTCCTTTAGCCCAGAATCGTAACCTACAGGGAGAGCATTCTCGCGCGAGATCTTCAACCCATTATACTCTTTTGGATTATGCGAAGCCGTAATCTGCACCGAAGCCTTAAAGCCCAACTTCGCGGTGGTGTAGTAAACCAAAGGGGTGGTAGCCAACCCTAGATCGAACACATCGGCTCCGGCATCGTTGATGCCCTTGGTAAGCGCCTCGTAAATCTCTGGTGATGATTCGCGGGCATCCCTACCCACTAAAATTTTAGAGGTTCCCAACAGCTGTGGAAGAAAGTAGCCAATGCGGTACACATCCTCCCGGTTAAAATCTTTATTGTAAATGCCTCTAATGTCGTACGCGTGAAAAGCACCCATAATCAGATTATTTATTTTTGTTTTTATGTTAATTCCCTCCTGAAAAATCGGGCGCACAATCTACCTATAATTACTGGAAAGAAAAAATGGTATTTCAACTTTTCGGAAACTTCGTCTAGGAGCTGCGCGTTTAAGGCTGACTAAACGCTGCATTCACCCATAAATATCCAAAGGGGACATTACGGCATCTCTACAATAATGTGATATTTTCGGGTTAGTACAAACTACCTGATGGAAGTACAAACCTAAGCCCGTGTTAGTACAAACCACCCGACGGAAGTACTAACCCAAACCCGTGTTAGTACAAACCTCCCGACGGAAATACAAACCTAAGCCCGTGTTAGTACAAACCTCCCGATGGAAGTACAAACCCAATTTGGGGGAATATCTTTGTTCATCGGCAAAAGCGGGTAGGAATACATGCAAAAGAAGCAGAGCCAACCCGAATTGCTTTTGGTTGGCTCTGCTTCTTCACTGCATACGCTATTGGTTATACGGCAGCAATAAACACATCGAGCTTAGGCAGCAAGTACTTCACCTTTTGCAACGATGAGATCTTAATGGTTCCGATAACGTAGCTGTATTCCTTCGACGAGTACTTTTCGGTGATATCCTCGAACTCGAAGTGGCTAAACGCAAGGCTGTCGCGGTAGCGTAGGTAGATCTTTACCTCGGTATCGGTGGTGTAGGTTGGCGGAGTAAAGAGCGTGTGCTTCTTGTACTCGTACTTGTAGCTGTGCGCGCGGGCGGTAATATCCGAAAGAACCGACGAAGCAGTTGGGAATGCCCCAGCCCCCTTGCCAAACATAAACTGCTTCTCGTAGTACTCGCCCTCGATGATCACGCCGTTGTACTCGTTCTCCACCGAATAGATATACTCTTCGGGAGAAACCAGTTTTGGCATTACAAACATGGTGAAGTTACCATTGTCGAGTTTGGTAACCTGCGCCACCAGCTTAATCTTAAGCCCCTTCTCCTTGGCATACTGAATGTCGCAAGGTGCAAGATTTGGAATGCCGCAGTTGAAGATATCCTTGGGCTTAACCAGCGTACCAAAGGCATGCAGGGTGATGATGATAAGCTTAAACATCGAATCGTAGCCCTCTACATCGAAGGCAGGGTTGCTCTCGGCAAAGCCTAGTTCTTGAGCCAACTTAAGGGCGCTATCGTAGTCGCCATTCTCGTTGAAGATTTTGGTAAGGATGAAGTTCGAAGAGCCGTTAAGAATACCGGTGATAGACTTCAGCAGGTCGTTATCGTAGTACTCCTCGAGGTTACGGATAACGGGGATGCTACCGCAGGCGCTGGCGTCGTAGAGCAACGACACGTTGTGCTTCTTCTGTATTTCGATCAGTTCCTCAAGGTGCTCGGCAAGCATCTTCTTGTTGCCCGACACCACGCTCTTGCCCTTAAGCAACGAAGCCTTTACGATATGGTATGCCTCATCGGCATTGTCGATAAGCTCTACAACCAGGTTGATGGACTCATCATTGATAATTTCGTTGGCATCAGTGGTGTAGAAGTTTTCCGATACGTTTCGCTTCTTATCGAGGTGCTTAATGCACACCTTTTTTATAGTAGCATCTACCGTGCGGCTGTTTTTTAGCACGTGGTAAAGCCCTTCGCCTACCACCCCAAATCCAAAAAGACCAATATTCAGGTTTGTCTTCATCGTTCTATATTTCTTTGTTTTTTTATTATTCTGATTTTGGGAAGTCGGGAAAAGTAAAGATTGGGACACCATTGAAGTATACCTTAATAAAATACTTGGTTCTCATGCCCACCCGTCCAAACGGGAGGATAATCATGCTTTGCTTCTGAATTCTATGCATCCTTTAGCTTCTCTTACTTCTTCGACTTTTGTCTTGCGTCTTGATACTGGTATCTTGTGTCTTGAGTCTTGTATCTTACATCTACCACGTATCGTACTGAAGAACGCAGCATTCCAACTCCTCCTCGCCGCAATCGGAGGCGTAGAAGTCCTCAATTACCCGGCTCAGCTGCCGCCACTCCAAAAGAAATCCATCGTGCCCGAAGTTGGAGCTGATTGAGGCAAACTGTGCATTAGCGATAAGCGCCTTCAGCGCGCGCTGCTCCTCTATTGGGAAAAGGAAATCGGTGTCGATACCAACCAGCAGCGTCTTTGCCTTAATTTTCGAAAGCGCAGCAGCCACTCCACCCCTATTGCGCCCCACATTGTGCGAGTCTATAATGCGGGTAAGCGTGTAATACGAGTAGGCATCGAAGCGGTTAGCCAGCTTTTGCCCCTGGTATTGCTGGTACGATGCAGCACGCGTATTCTCTAGGCTATCGCCATCCTCCTCGAACTGGGTTTTGTTATACCCCTCGTAGCTGCGGTAGCTAACCAGCGCAACGGTACGAGCTGCCTTAAGCCCATCCAAGCCACCATCGGGCCTATCCTCAAAAAAAGTCTTATCAGCACGAATAGCCATGCGCTGGCTCTCGTTTAGCGCCGTAGCCCAAGGGGTAACCCGTGCATTGCTGGCTACTATAATAAGATGTTCGCAAACATTGGGATTGATGATAGCCCACTCCAACGCCTGAAAAGCTCCAATCGAACCACCAATAAGCGTATGAACCCGATCTATTCCCAAATGCTTACGAAGCAGCTCGTGCGCAATGGCAAGGTCACGAACGGTGATTTGAGGGAAAGATCTAAAGTAAGGCTTGCCAGTTTCGGGATTGGTTGAAAGCGGACCGGTGGTGCCATAGCACGAGCCAATCATGTTGGCGCACACCACAAAGTAGCGAGAAGTATCGTAATACTTACCCGCACCAACCAGCACATCCCACCAATCCTCCACATCGGAGTTGGCGGTAAGGGCGTGGCAAACCCAAAGAACGTTATCCTTCGCAGGATTAAGCGTTCCTGAAGTATGATAAGCAATGTTCAATTCAGGGAGCACCTCCCCGCACTCCAGCGGGAAGGTACGTCCTAAACAGTACTGATGTTTATTCATTTATCTAAATAGAATTAAAAGCTTGTTCGAGATCGCTAATTATATCATCGACATATTCTATTCCTACTGAGATGCGAAGCTGAGACGGGGTTACCCCTGCAGCACGCTGTGCCTCTTCGTTAAGCTGAGAGTGAGTTGTTGCCGATGGCTGAATAATAAGCGTTTTGGCATCTCCCACGTTAGCAAGATGGCTAGCAAGTTTAAGGTTTTCAACAAACTTAGTTGTTTGTTCCTTGGTTCCGTTAATCTCGAATGATAACACCGAACCAAAGCCGTTCTTCAAATATTTTTTTGCCACTTCGTGACTTGGATGGCTCACCAATCCTGGAAAAAAAACGTTTTTAACCTTGGCATGACCATCTAGCCAATGAGCTATTTTGAGGGCATTACTATTATGCCTCTCTACACGAAGCGAAAGCGTTTCGAGACCTTGTATCAGCTGAAAAGAATTGAATGGGCTGATTGTTGATCCAAAATCGCGAAGACCTTCCAGTCGTGCTTTTAGGATATACGAAACATTTCCAAACAGGTCCCAAAGCGAATGACCATGGTAGGAGTCCTGAACCTCCGATATTTCTGGAAACTTACCGTTTGCCCAGTTAAAGTTACCTCCATCTACAATAACACCTCCCATAGTGGTTCCGTGACCTCCAATCCACTTGGTAGCCGACTCAACAACAATGTTTGCACCATGCTCTAAAGGACGGACGGTATAGCCACCCGCGCCAAAGGTGTTATCTACAATAAAAGGAATCTCATGCTTTGCGGCAAGAGCGCCAAGCGCCTCAAAATCGGGAACAACAAACGATGGATTACCAATAGACTCTGCATAAATTGCCTTGGTATTCTCGTCGATCAGTTTTGCAAAGTCTTCCGGTTTTTCGCTTTCGGCAAAGCGAACTTCAACCCCAAGACGGGCAAACGTAATCTTAAACTGGTTGTAGGTTCCCCCATATAGGTAAGGCGACGAAATAAAGTTATCCCCTTCCTTTAGTATATTATTAATGGCAATAAATTGAGCAGCATGCCCCGTTGCAACCGCCAACGCAGCCACACCGCCTTCGAGAGCAGCAACACGCTTCTCAAACACATCGGTAGTTGGGTTCATCAGGCGAGTATAGATATTTCCAAACTCTTTTAGTCCAAAAAGGTTGGCAGCATGTTCGGAGCTATTAAAAGTATACGATGTCGTTTGGTAAATGGGTACTGCGCGAGAATTAGTAGCGCTATCTACCTCTTGTCCTGCGTGTACCTGAAGTGTATCGAAATGTAATTTGTTTGCTGACATGGTTCAAATAAGTTTTAAATTAAACATAGCAATGCCATAACCGCTTATGGCTTGAATTTTTTATCCTGCTAAAGCACCAAAATAAGCTGCTATAGCAAAGATGCCCCATACGGTTTAAGGGTAAACTGAAAAGGATGCAGCAATGTTCTAAACATCGCCATTGCAAAGAGAGATGATTATTCGCGCAGCTAGCGCATTCGTGGCATTGTAGCAGCGCTACCTATTGCCACAGCTGAGATAAATCGTAGAAATGAAAATTCTGATTTCATGCTGTTGTTTTTAAATTATAAACCCCGTATAACTTGGGTAGGTTTTAGCACCATCTCCCCGTGGGGGAAGGTTGCTAGAGCTTCAACGAGCCTATTCTCTCCACTCTTCTTTATAACTCAAACAACCCTTTGGAAAGGATTATTGAACTGGTACAAAAGTACACCTTTTATTAATTTGGACAAGCCTCAACCTGCATTTACACATTCTTTAACTCAATGAAGACCAAACGAAAAGTGAATTTATCTGCTGTTTATCGGTTAAATAGGCTACAAAAAAACGATGCCATCCTTTATGGGATGGCATCGTTAGAAAAATTAGCGCAAGTCTTTTAGCAGCTCATTTCGCCTGCGTTCTTCTTTGCCGAAAGCAGGTTATAGGCTCCTTTTACTACAACTTTAGCAGTCTTTACATCGAACTTTTCGGGCAGAGTCACCTCGGTAAAACCTCCGCTGGCAACTCCCTTATGAACTTCAACCATACGGTACTCGGTAACAGGCTTGCCTTTTTCGGTTTTGTTTCTATCAAAAACAAAGATGTAATCTTTATCGTCGAAGCTTACAATTGCATCAGAGGGAAGTGCAGCCACATTACTGCTCGAAGCGTCGATTACGGCGTTAACGTACATGCCTGGAATTACATTCTTGCAGCGTTTGGTCACGCTGGCATACACCTTATAGGTTTTATCGGCATTTACCGACTTACCGGTTTGGTAGATTACCCCCTCATGCTGCTCGGTTTCGTTATTGATGAAGAAGTGAATCTTCTGCCCTACAGAAACCTTATCGGCATCCTTTTCGAAAAGGGTAAGCTCGAGGAAAAGTTTATCGCCATTTACGATTTCGAATAGCACATCAGAAGGTGCTACGTACTTACCGATGTTTACATTCACCGTTTTCACGAATCCTGATATTGGCGAGAGCACCGGAACCGATCTGCTGATATTTTCGGCATGCAGCTTAGATGGATTTATACCGATAAGCCCCAACTTCTGCTCTAGCGCCTTTACCTGAGCTTTTAGGCTCTTGTAATCGGCTGTAACCTGTTGAACGTTCTGCTTAGAGTAGACATCATCCTTGTACAGATCGTTGTGTCGCTTATAATCATTTTCTGCAAATTCGTACTTGCTCTTCGCCTCCAGATACTGTTGCTGGACATCCACGAACTCCTGATTCTCCAAGGTAGCAAGCACCTGCCCTTTACGAACGGCACAGCCCGGAATCAGCGAAGTACTTTTCACAAAGCCTCCCATTGGCATGCAAACCGTGGCCAAGTTCTGTGGGGCGACAGAAACTACGCCGTTTACCTTAAGCGTACCGTTCAACGTTCGATTTTCAACAGCCCCCATCTCGATGTTGGCCATCTTAATCTGGTCGGCACGGAGTTCGACCACATCATCGGGAAGAACCTCTCCCTCCTTTTCTTCTGCTCCGCCTTTACTGCCTCCGACACACGAAGCCATCGCTAACGCCGAGAGCAGGATTATGGAAGGCATAAGTAATCTATGTTGTATCATTGCTTTTGCTTTTAAAAGATTTTACCTGTTATTGAGTCGATAGAGATTATGGCCTGGTTGTAGCTGTTAAGCGCATCCAAGTAGCCCTGCTTCACGCTCATTGCCCGATTCAGGGAAAGGATGTACTCCAAGTAATCCAATGCGCCGCCCTTATAGCTTCGCGATGCCTGATCGATGATGTTGTCGGCTTCGGGTAACGCCTGCTTCTCGTAGTAATCGAGCGTACCGCTAAGCTTTGCGTACTCATCGAGCAAGGAAGTGTAGGTACCAGCCAACGACTTGGAGTAGTATTCGGCATTAGCCTGGGCAACTCGCTCCTTAAGCTTGGCCGCTTTGCTCCGAGAGGTGTACGGTGTGCTCCAAAGTGGAATAGAAATGCCTGCCTGAATGGCCGTAAAGCGATCGCCTGTGCCAAATGTTCGAGGAGCACCGTTAACATCCTGTACCCCGACGATGGTTTGGCTGGATACGCCGATGCTGAAGTCGGGCATCATGCGGCTAAGCTCAACCTTTCGCTCATACTTCGAGATCTCTACCTCCTGTGCCGCCAAGCCTAGGGTTGGATTTGCGCCAAGCACCGCGCTATCGCGAACAGGCGTAAAGGGAAGACGAACCAGTACGGTATCGGTTGGATTTACCTCTACATCTAGGTTCAGCAGATTCTGCAGATTCCGCTTGTAGATGACCAAATCGGCCTTTACCTGCCTCAGCTGGTTCTTCATCTCCAAGCTTTGCGAACGGGCGGTAACCATTTCGAGGCGATTGGTCTCGCCAACATTTGCCCGACGCTCGGCTGCCCGTTGGAAGCCTGCGAAAAGGCTATCCTGATAGGCGAGTAATCGCTGCTTGGCGTAGAGATACGCCAGCTGGTAGTACACCTGCTTTACCTGAGAGGCAACATCGAGCTGTGCAGCCTTTAGCTGCCATTCGCTACTGGTTACGTTGGCCCTTGCTAGCTTGTTCTGGTTAACATACACCGTAGGGAAGGCAAATGTTTGCGACACGGTAAGCCTGTTATCCCTGCTATGCGAGCTAAGCTGTCCCGTTTCCCCCAGTAGCTGCGTCTTGGGGATATCCCACGATGCACCAACCAGCGCCCGTTGCGCATCTACCGAATAGGAAGAGGCCTTAACGGCAAGATTGCTATCCAACGCAATTTGAACAGCCTTCTTTACGTCGACCGATAGCGGGCGTTGCTGCGCCATCAGCATATTAGAGAAGGTAGCACCTGCAACCATCAGCAACAGCATCGACAAAACCTTTGTGCCCTTGCGGCTAAACAGCTTTCGGAAGCTGTGGGTCGAGAAGATGATGTAGAAGATCGGTAGGATAACCAGCGTAAGGAACGTGGCAGAAATAAGCCCGCCAATTACCACCGTAGCTAACGGTTTTTGCACCTCCGCTCCTGCCGATGTTGATAGCGCCATTGGAAGGAAGCCTAACGATGCCACGGCAGCCGTCATGATTACCGGGCGCAGACGGGTATGTAGCCCTTTCCGTATTCTTTCGACGATATCGGTAATCCCCTCTTTCTCCAAGCGGTTGAACTCGGCGATGAGCACGATGCCGTTTAGCACCGCAACACCGAACAGGGCGATAAAACCAACCCCTGCCGAGATCGAGAAGTTCATGCCGCGCAGCCAGAGGGCGAACACTCCGCCAATAGCCGACATCGGAACTGCCGAGAAGATGAGCAAGCTCTGCTTCACGGAGTGGAAGGTAAAGAAGAGCAGAACGAATATCAGCAGCAGGGCAACCGGTACGGCTACCGAGAGCCTTGCCTTTGCCGCCTCGAGGTTCTGGAACTGCCCGCCGTAGGTTACGTAGTACCCCGTTGGCAGCGTTATCCGCTTATCTATCTTGCTGGTCACTTCGGCAATTACGCTTTGCACGTCGCGGTTGCGCACGTTGAAGCCGATGGTGATGCGTCGTTTGGTATCCTCGCGCGATACCTGTGCAGGCCCCGACTTGATCTGCACGGTGGCAATCTGATCGAAGGGAATTTGCCCCCCATTGGGCAACGCTACCGAGAGGTTCTTTACATCGTCGAGGCTATGGCGGTAATCCTTATCCAAGCGCACCACCAAGCCAAACCGCTTCTCCTGGTCGAACACCACTCCGGCCTGACTACCGGCAAATGCGGCCTGTAGGGTGCGATTTACGTCGCTAACCGAGAGCCCGTACTGGGCCAGACGGTCGCGGTTGTACTCCACCTGAACCTGCTCCAGTCCGGTTACCTTCTCCACGTTGATATCTTCGACGCCATCAATTTTACGAATGATCTTTTCGACCTCGTCGGCCTTATCCGAGAGAACATCAAGATCATCCCCAAATATTTTGATGGCGATATCCTGCTTTGCACCTGAGAGCAGCTCGTTGAAGCGCATCTGAATTGGTTGCTGGAACTCGAACTTCACCCCTGCAAGAACGGAGAGCTTATCCTCCATCTTCTCGGCGAGCTCCTCGCGCGTCTTGGCGCTTGTCCACTCGCTCTTATCCTTCATGGTAATGACGTAGTCGCCCGTTTCCATAGGCGTTGGGTCGGTAGGGATCTCGCTCGACCCAATTTTGCAGACCGTATGCTTTATCTCGGGGAAGTTTTCCAGCAAAATCTTGTTGGCAGCCTTTACCTGGTCGATGGTGTTGGAGAGCGAACCGCCTTGCAGCGTGATAACGCCTGCAGCAATGTCGCCCTCTTCGAGCTGAGGAATGAACTCGCCCCCAAGGCGGGAGAACAGCAGCACGCTAACGAGGAATAGGCCGATGGCGGAGTATACCACCAAGCGCTTGCGCCTTAAGGCAAAGTCGATAAGCGGCGTGAATCCTTTGTGAAGCTTATCCATTAGCTTATCGGAGAAGCTGCGCTTGTGCTCGGTTCGCTTGCTGAGGAACAACGCCGAAATCATCGGCACATAGGTGAGCGAAAGGATGGCGGCGCCCACCAAAGCAAAGGTAACAACCTGCGCCATGGGGCGGAACATCTTTCCTTCGATGCCCACCAACGCCATAATAGGCAGGTAAACGATAAGAATGATCACCTGACCGAAGGTAGCAGAGCTCATCATTCGTTTGGCTGACTCGAAAACGTTCTCGTCCATCTGCTGCTGGGTGAGGCGTTCGACTCCCGGGTGATGATGTCGGCTCATGAATATGCGATGTACAACGCTTTCAACGATAATCACCGCGCCATCCACAATCAATCCGAAGTCGATTGCCCCTAAGCTCATCAGGTTGCCCGATACCCCAAACAGATTCATCAGCGAAAGGGCAAAGAGCATCGAAAGCGGAATCACTGACGCTACAATAAGCCCCGCTCTCAGGTTGCCAAGCAGGAGTACCAGTATAAATATGACAATTAGGGCTCCCTCAATAAGATTTTTCGAAACGGTACCAATGGCGCGCCCTACTAAATCGGAGCGGTTTAGGAATGGTTCAATGTGTACCCCTTTGGGAAGCGATTTTTGGATAGACTTAATACGAGTCTCTACGTTTTCGACAACCTGATGGGCGTTTGCTCCCTTGAGCATCATCACCACGCCGCCAACGGCCTCGGAGGTATCAACCACCAGCGCTCCGTAGCGCGTGGAACTGCCGTACTGTACGGTGGCAACGTCGCGGATGAGGACAGGAATGCCAGAAGAGCTGCTCTTTACAACAATACTCCCGATGTCCTCCAGCGATTTTACCAAGCCAATCCCTCGGATGAAGTAGGAAGTTGGCTTTTTATCGATGTAGGCGCTCCCAGTATTCTCGTTGTTGCGCTCCAGCGCCTCGAAGATGTCGGAAAGGGTAAGGTTCATCGCCCTAAGCCTGTCAGGGCTGATGGCCACCTCGTACTCCTTTACAAAACCACCGTAGCTGTTGATGTCGGCAACGCCGGGAGTCCCCAGCATCTCGCGCCGAACCACCCAATCCTGAAGCGTGCGCAGCTCCATGGGCGTGTACTTGTTCTCCAGCCCCTTGTCGACGGCCAAGCGGTACTGGTATATCTCGCCAAGCCCCGACGAAATGGGCGCCAGCTCGATCTTGGCTAGTCCGGGAGGAATCGATTCCTCGGCCTCCTTCAGCTTTTCGTTGAGCTGCTGGCGTGCCCAGTAAAGATCAACCCCATCCTTAAATACAACGGTTACCACCGATAGCCCAAGGCGCGAGATGGAGCGCAGCTCGATGATGTCGGGGATATTGGCAACCGCCACTTCGATGGGGGCGGTTATGAAGCTCTCCACCTCCTGCACCGCCAACGATGGCGCGCGCGATATTACCTGAACCTGGTTGTTCGTAATGTCGGGGATGGCATCGACAGGAAGCTGGATTAACGAGTAGATGCCCCACCCGGTTAACGCCAACACCAGCAACCCGATAATAAACTTATTCTTTATCGAAAAATGTATTATACGTTCTATCATAGCCCAAAATGAGTTAATCTAACGTGAGTTCGATGTCGCATAGAACTTCTCCAAGAGTGTCATCCCGTGCTTATCACGGGATCTGCAACGTTGTTCGAAGGACATTCTTTGGCCATCTTGTATTTTATAGACGCTTAAAAGTCCTTCGGACGGTCATTTAGATGCCGGAACAAGTCCGGCATGACCGCATTTTGAAAGGTTGCTCCTAAAATCGAACTGACGTTAAGCCAATAAAAAGATAAGCACAACGCCGTTTAACTATAGCGTAAATGCCAAAAGCTTTGTAAGAGGATTAAGCCAGCTGAGGGGGCTGCCAGATAGAAAAGGTGGGAGCGCTAACCTTGCTTGTTCGATACTCCTTGTACGATTGGAGATGCACAACGTAGCAGCTAAGCTGAATAGCCTTAGCGAGGTAAACGACAGGTATCGAGCAACAGCTGCAGGTGCAAAAGGGCGAGCAATGATCGGCCTCGTGGTGGTGACTACCGCCGGCTGCATGAGCCATTTCGGTTTTTGCTAGCGCACACTCGTCGTGGCACTCAACACAAGGAATAGAGATAAGCACCAAAACGTATAAGGATAGTATGAAGGCTAGCAGTCGAAGCATAATCGTTGCCAGCAAATATATAAAATAATGCAACAGGTTGAAGGATCTACGACGAAAAAGGCTTTAATTCATTCACCGCTCATGCAATCTAAGCTGGGGCTCTACCTTCCCAAGCTTTTTACCATACCAGAGGCGACTCTGCTGATCGAGTTTTCGGCATAGGCTGCAGCCACAAGCTCAAGGCCAATGCTTCCTTACGGTAGAAACAATCGTAGCTACTGCTTCCCTTTAAAGTAGCCTTGCAGCAACAGCCTTAATAGATTCTCTCCATGTATCATACGGTTTACTTCACTCCATCAACACCTGTTAAACCCAATAATGGCAAAGCATTCATGATTTTTTAAAAAACCACAGGTGCTTTTCTCAAAACCATCCGCCATTTTCTCTTTTCCTTCGACGGTTTTCTCAAAACCGTCCGCCATTTTCTCTTTTCCTTCGATGGTTTGCTCAAAACCATCCGCCATTTTCTCTTTTCCTTCGATGGTTTGCTCAAATCCATCCGCCATTTTCTCTTTTCCATCGATGGTTTGCTCAAAACCGTCCGCCATTTTCTCTTATTCTTCGACGGTTTGCTCAAAACCACCCTTCATTTTTCCCACTACTCCAACCAAAACCTTTTTACCGTTTGGCTTATTCCGATAGCGGCCGTTACGTAGCAGCCCGTCGAGCATGCTGAGCGGCTGGCAGTAGAGCACTTCCGGCACGTAAGCTCCCAGCTTGCAGATGGCATCGCCCGCTGCCGCTCCTTTGACGGAACAAAGCTAGCTCCATAGCACCACCTCTTCCTCTTCTATAGCTATTTTTTAAAAATATTTCATTCCCCTCAAAAAAACCCCAAAGCCCCATAAAATAAGGAATTCGAAAGACAACACACAACGCAGCAGGAAGATGAAACTACAAAACTATTTCACTTTATTTTGTAATATTAATTAATTTCCCTAATTTTATAACAGTAAGGAATCGGTCAGCGGTACATTACGCCTTGCGCTGCACCTGCCATATCGCAGCACAAGCCATCGGGCTGACAGCATTCCCAGCTACCCAATTAACATAACTACTAATTTAAAGACGGAAAGGAGGTATTTTTATGGCAAGAACAAAACGGACTTCAACCTCGATCGACAATCTGAAGCAACGGTTTTCAGGAATGATGTCCATTGATCCAAAGCTCGATCTCGGAAATGGAATTACCACTGCAGAGGCCGAAACCCTGATCAAAACTGGCGACGTAAGTCTACAGGATTACAACACGATCCTATCGGTTTGCGACGACAAGCAGTACAGTCTCGAAACGATCGAGAAAAAGATCGACAAGTTCAGTACCGCGATTCTTTCGTCCGTAGCGCTTAAGTACGGAAAGGATAGCATCGAGTACGAGCAGGTAGGTGGCACGCGCACCAGCGACATCAAGCGCAAGAATAACAAAAAGAAACCTAAGTCGCCCCCCTAAAAGGAGCAGGAATAGCGTTTCTTACGGTTATTGAATCAAAAAAAGTAGGCTTCCTCATTAGCAGGAGGCCTACTTTTTTTTGTTCGGGTTAAGCGCAGCCGCCCATTCAGCAATAAAGCTTAACCCAACCGCCAACAAGGGAATTCTCCCTCAGAACCAGCCCCAGCATACCGGCTCGCGTAAGTTCGAAAAATAAAGCGATCGATACCTCGAAAGGTATGTACCGGACCTAAATTCCAAGGTAAATCTAATATGAAACAGTAATAGGATAGTAATCGACACATTATCTTTACAACCGTTTAAGTCAATGCCAAGCTGGCAATATGTATGTAAGGAGTCTTTACGATGGCACAGAGCTAATGCAGCTGCTCGTACCAGCTATTCTCCTGCTAAGAAATACCAAACCCCAAGAGATCTAAAAAATGAAAAGGTTAACAAAAACAATGAGCGATTGCAGATTCTGCTGCAATCCACTACAAAGGAGCCGAAGGTTGCTCTCGAGAAAAATCAGTAAGGTAGAAGAAGTTTTGGAGCAGCAGCCATAGCAACTTGCTGGCATTAGCAGGCAGCTAAAGCATACAGGCGCACCATCACAAAACGTTACGACGTAACGTACCAACATCCACATCCAATTCGGAATACCCATAAGCAATGGGGTTCGGGGCCGCCCAAAGGCGATCGACCGACCATTGCTGCGGCATAGGTGGATATCAACAGGCGCAAAAATGGACCGGTTAGCAACACCGGAGGTTCGCCAATGCCCTAATGCCAGCCAGCATTATGCTCATCAGCCACGAAAAAGAGATTTAAGGTTAACATAAATAGACATGCTAAAAATTGAGAAAAAGAATATCGTCTCAGATATTCTAGGGGCTATGCAGCAACACCCCAATCGCAATGCATTTGTAGTTGAAGCTGTGCTCTATACGTATGCGCAGCTGGGAGAAAAGGTTGGCGGAATCATGAACTTTCTGTCGACCCTCCAAGATGAAAGAGTTGGCGTTATCGCAGAGAATTGTATCGAAACCTATGCGGCGATACTGGCGACCCTAATGAGCGGGAAAACGTACGTAATCCTTCACCCCTCCTATCCCGAAGAGCGCAACCTTAAGATTGCCGGAATGGCAGGCCTACAAACCGTTCTGTTCGCGGGCAGCTTCGATACGGAAGCCTTTCGCCAGCGAGGCATTGTAACGGTTGACGCAGCCACCCTACCAGAACAGGCCATTTGCGCATCGCAATGCCAAACCGACGCTACGGCAAACGCCTACATCATGTTCACATCGGGAAGCACCGGCGAGCCAAAAGGAGTTCCCATCTCGCGAAGCAATCTGAATGCCTTCTACCGCGCCTACAACGAGCTGGGATGGAAGCTGAACGAGCACGATCGCATGTTGCAGATGTTCGAGCTCACCTTCGACCTATCGGTGGTGTCGCTGCTGCATCCGCTAACGCTTGGTGCCTGCGTTTATCCGGTAGGATACCGCGATGTAAAGCACATCAAGGTATTCGAGCTGCTGGAGGACTACCAGATCACCTTCGCCGCCGTTACGCCCTCGCTGCTGCAGCTGCTGTCGCCCTACTTTGCCGACATCCACCTGCCCGAGCTTCGGTACCTTATACTAGCGGCCGAGGCATCGCAGGTAGCGCTGCTCGACCAGTTCAGGGCATCGGTACCCAACGCCGAATTCATCAACCTATACGGGCCAACCGAAGCAACCATCTACTGCTCCTGCTACCGAATACCCGCTACGGGGTGCAAGCACCACAATGGAATGGTGGCAATCGGGCAACCGTTCGATGGCATTGAGGTGCTTATTGCCGACGAGCAGGGAAAATCCCTCCCTAAAGGACAGATGGGCGAGCTCTGGGTCTCGGGCGAACAGATCATGAACGGCTACCTCGATGCCCCCGAGAAAAGCTCCGCTGCACTGGTGCAGCTCGCCAACGGAAAAACCTACTACCGAACCGGCGACCTGTGCATCATCGACGATAACGACGATATCATCTACTGCGGACGCCAAGACTACCAGGTAAAGATCCAAGGATTCCGCATCGAGCTTAGCGAGATCGAGTACACCGCAAAACAGTTCTTCGACAACCTGTGCAACGTTGTCGTTATTCCGACAATGCACCAGGGAATGTTCAACGAGCTGCACATGGTGGTGGAAACCCTCGACTGCGCCGAGGGCGAGCTGCACGGATACCTAAAGGAGAAGCTTCCCCACTACATGATCCCCAACAAGATCCACTGCATCCCGCAGTTCCCCGTAACCACCAGCAACAAGATAGACCGAAAGAAAATAGCACAACTCATTTAAACATCACAATAGCTATGACCCACTCAGAAGCATTAGCTCACGTACAAACCATTTTTCAAGAGGTGCTCAAGCGAGAAGGTATCCTCCTTACCGAATCGTCTACCGCCAACGACGTTGACGGTTGGAACTCGCTTTCGCACATGCTTATCATATCGAGTATCGAAAAGCACTTTGCCATTCGATTTAACTTCCGCGAAGTTGTTAAGCTCAAGAATGTCGGCGACCTTTGCAACGCCATCGTAACCAAAAAGCAGTAGGCCGATGCAGTTCCTTTCTTTTAGCTTTTTGGTGCTATTCGTCCTTTGCTTTGCCCTGTGCTATGCGCTGCGGCAGCGCTTCCGCAACGGGCTGCTGCTACTTGTTAGCTTCGTATTTATTGCTTGGTACCATCTGCCATTCCTGATAACCGCAGTAGCGGCGGCGCTGTTCACCTTCGCTATGGCGCAGCGAATTGAGCAAAGGTACGCACAGGATAAGTCTGCAGGGGGGGCTTACCTCACCGGCATTGTTGGTCTCGTCTTAGCATGGCTCTTCTTCCACTACAGCGCGTTCTCGCTGGGGATAATCCACACCCTAGTTCCGTTCTCAGGCAGCGGATCGCTGTCCGAGCGCCTAATTATCCCCCTTGGGATGTCGTTCTACACCTTCCAGGCCATCGGGTACCTCACCGACATCTATTGGCAGGAGTACAAGGCCGAGCGCAATCCGGTCGACTTCATGCTCTACATGCTTTTCTTCATGAAGTTCCTCTCCGGGCCCATCGAACGAGGGGAAACAATGCTGGCACAGCTCAAGCATCCGAAGCCTTTCGAGTACGCATCGGTAGTTGCCGGTTTGAAGCTCATCTTTTTGGGGCTTTTCAAGAAGCTACTTATTGCCAACCAGCTTACTCCCTATACCGACGCCATGTTTTCGAACATCCACAACCTCTCGGGCGTTGAGCTGCTGATGACTTGCCTAATCTACCCCATCGAACTCTACGCCGACTTCTCGGGATACTCGGATATCGCCATCGGAGGCGCAAAGATGCTGGGGATTGAGCTTTCGCCCAACTTCAAGAGCCCGTTTGCCGCGAGCAGTACCTCCGACCTTTGGCGCCGATGGCATATGTCGCTCTCGTTTTGGGTTCGCGACTACCTGTACGTTCCGCTGACAGCAACCGCCCGCGCTTGGGGGCTGTGGGGAATCTTCCTGAGCCTGATCGTAACCTTTGTTGCCCTAGGCGTATGGCACGGCGCTGGCTGGACATTCGCCATCTACGGGCTGATACAGGGTCTGCTCATCTGCTGCGAGACAGCAGTGCCCCGCTTTAGCCAAGGCCTGCAAAAGATAGTGGGGCGCCACGTAGCCCACGCCATAATGGTAGTCCGAACATACCTTTTATTTTCCCTATCGCTAGTATTCTTTCGGATAGGTTCGCTTCCGGATGCCCTCTACTTCCTTCGTCATATCTCCTTTAGCGTGCACCACACCTGGAAGGAGCTTAGCATCGGAATAAACGACCACAGCTGCCTGGTAGCAGGTTCTGCTCTGCTGCTACTGTTCGTTTATGAGTACTTCGATTCGAAGAAAGACCTGGACAAAGCGCTGGCGCATCAGCCTGCACTCCTTCGCTGGAGCATCTACTACATTCTGGCCTTCGTCCTACTCACCCTCGGCAAATTCGGAACCGATAGCTTTATCTACTTACAATTTTAACCGAATCGTTGAAGAGATGTCAATACTTGCTAAAATACAACCCAAGCCCCGCTTTTGGCTGAAGGCCTTTCTGCTGCTGTTGCCGTTCCTATCGGTGGTGGCCGTTTACTTCGTCTTCGACCCCTTCATGGTGCTGCACCGCTACAAGCGCTTCGACAATACGCACGTCATGCTCGGCGAAGCGTACGTGGGCTGGCAGAACTACATGGCCAACCGCGACTCTATCCCTTTCAACTCGTTTATAATGGGAAACTCCTGCACCATGGCCTTCAGGAGCGACGAGTGGGAAAAGCACCTAGACCACTCCGACCGCGCTGTCCGCTTCTTCGACACTGGAGAGAGCCTTGGAGGGGTTTGCCAGAAGCTCCAAGTGCTAGACTCCGCTGGAGCACCAATAAAGCACGTGCTAGTGGTAGCCAACAAGACCATGCTCAAGGATATCTTCCCCATGCAGGAGAACGGCCACCTATTCGCACCCGAAGCGGCCAAGGTAAGTCCGCTGGAGTTCCAGCTCAGCTTCCTGCAAAAGTTCCTCGACCCGAATATTGCCATCCCCTACCTGGGTTACCTAGCTAGCGGCAAGTACTCGTCCTACATGAAAGGGGTTATCTCTCCCGATGCCCCCATCCGCGAGCCCTATACCAATAACTTCATCAACCCTCACGAGAAGGAGATACAACGCTTGGGCGAACGCTACTGGCAGCGGTACAAAACAGAGTTTACGCCCCGAAGGGAGGCCGGCAAAGAGGAGGAACGCACCGTATACTGCGAGCAGCTGAAGCTGCTCCGCAAGATAAGGGCCGTATGCGACAAGCACGGCGCCGACCTGAAGTTCATCATCGGCCCCGAATACAACCAAAAGAGAACCAACCATGAGGATATTGCGCTACTAAAGGCCATACTAGGCGCATCTTCCGTTTGGGACTTTACTGGAATAAACCCTTACACCTCCGACATTCGTAACTATTACGACAGGGGACATTTCCGCCCCGAGGTGGGAAAGCAGCTGCTGGAGTTTATCTACCAAAAGAAGAACAGCTAGCGTTTTTGCTAGGAGGTTTTCTACATCACACAATAGGGAGGAAGAATAAGGTACAACACCTTTTCTTCCTCCCCTTTTTATTTGCATCATCCAAACGCAGAATATTTGTGTAGCTTTATGGGGTAAAACACCAGCAACGTAATTCTCTTTGAGGGTTTCGTGTTAACCTCTTAAACATCTGAAGTAATGAAAGCAACAAGCACGCTGATGCTCCTAGCCTGTATCGCCATTTCGCTGAGCGGCATGGGCGCTACAAACGAGCACAACGCTACGCCAAAAGGCAGCAGCAAGAGCGCCGGCATTACCACCGGCGCCGAACAAACCGAGAAGTACATTCCCTACCTACAGGGCAAAAGGGTTGGCGTGCTCGCCAATCCAACCACCGTAATCGGCAAAAGGCATCTTGTAGATAGCCTGATAGCAAGAGGCATCAACATTGTAAAGGTTTTTGGGCCCGAACACGGCTTTAGGGGCAACGCCAGCGCCGGAGTAGACGTAAACGACGAGGTAGACAGGACAACCGGCCTTAAGGTGATCTCGCTGTACGGTTCGAAGCAGAAGCCATCGCGCGAAGACCTTGCCGATATCGACATCATGGTGTTCGATATCCAGGATGTGGGATGCCGATTCTACACCTATATTAATGTACTGGGGAAAATTATGGAGGCTTGCGCCGAGAATGGGAAGGAGCTGCTTATCCTAGATCGCCCAAACCCCAACGGCTACCTGGTTGACGGTCCTATCCTCGACATGCGCTTAAAGTCGGGCATCGGCATGTTCCCCATTCCGATTGCTCACGGATTGACCATCGCCGAATTCGCCCAAATGGTGAACGGCGAGGGTTGGCTGCCCAACAAGATGACCTGCAAGCTGAAGATCATCCGCATGGTTAACTACAACCACGACATGGAGTACACCCTTCCGGTAAAGCCATCGCCCAACCTGAATACGCAGCAGAGCATCATGCTCTACCCTTCGGTCTGCCTCTTCGAGGGAACCATCGTAAGCCAAGGACGCGGCACCCATACCCCCTTTACCGTGCTGGGAAGCCCGCTGCTTAAGGGCAAGTACACGTTCTCGTTTAAGCCCATCAGCATTCCGGGCATGAGCGAGACTCCCCTACACATGAATGAGGTGTGCTACGGGATAGACTTGCAGAGCTACGACATCAAAAAGCTAAGGAAAAGCAGACGAATCAACATCCAATGGATGATAGACCTCTACAACGCCTACCCCGACAAGGAACGCTTCTTCGACAAGAGCCAGAGCCGGCAGATTGGCAACATCGACTACCTTGCCGGCACCTACGACTTCAAGAAACAGATCATCGATGGCAAATCGGCGAAGGAGATTCAGGCCTCGTGGGAGCCGCAGCTCTCGCAGTACAAGGAGATGCGGAAGAAGTACCTGCTCTACAAGTAGCATAGCGCATATAAATGCATCTCATGTAAAGGCGGTTGTCTCTTAATATGGTCACATGCAACTAGTATGAAATACGTTCATCTACTTTGGTGAATTTCTGCATTTATACTCGTTTCGCTTTTAGAATTTTGTTTTAAGAAAGCATAAGATCATACTAAAACAGGCTGTCGAAAGTTTCCTGCTCTATCGATAGTAAAGGGTTCTCCTGCCTCGTGTAGAAGAACCTTTTTTTAATTTTCACTTTATAAAGAAAATCGCAAAAAAAAAACCGCTACTTTAGCGACATATCTTTATAATCGTAAATCTTAGCAAAAGTATTGGTATCGCATTCTTTCGGCAAAGCCCAACTTGAGGAAAAGATTCACGCATTAAGAGTAAACAAAACAATCTGCCGATCCCCTATAGTATTGTCTTTTTAAGGTAAACAAGCAGGAAAGCAGATGTATAGGCTGGAAACAATATAAAACTAAGAAACTATGCGCTATTTCTTCTTTTTGCTCATTCTATTAACCTCTTGCAGCTCGGTAGAATTGGACAAGGAATACCTAAAAAAGAATTACAGCACCAAGGAGCTGGAATACTTTGGAGAGGTTGGCTTCTATACCGGTAATTCGGTAAAAAAGTGGCAGAAGAACATAACAATCTCACTGGTAGGCACCCCAAAACAAGGCGATATAGCGCTAGTAGATAGCATCATTAAGGAAGTTATGCCACTAGTAGCCCCTATTAGAATAGAACGTAAGGATAGTGATGGTAATCTAAAGATTAAGCTTGTTGATAGGGTTGATAAAGGCTATGCCAATCAGCATGTAAAATTGGGCTTTTTTAATGAGTTCCAATATTCTGACATTAACCTACCCAATAACCTAAAGGGAACCTTACGACAAGCTACATTGAGGCATGAATTTCTTCATGCGCTAGGGCTTCATCATCCTATTGAAAAAGGAACAGGAACTCTTATCGAATCAAATGTCGAATTTGTGGATTTTGACATGGAAAATGTTAAGAATTACAGATTTTCAGAATTAGATAAACGCATGATTAAGATGCTATACGATAAAAATATTATAAAAGGTCTAAAAAAGAAGGATTACTTACAGACATTAGGTCTAAAAGAAAAGCTACACCCTACACATGGAATACTAAGCACACGGCAGTAATGGTAATTGACCTGCTAAATCCGAACAATAGAATATGGACATGAAGCTAATCACATTCCTTGTGCTCTTATTTGCTTTATCCAATCTAACGATGCGGAAGAAGTACCTGCTCTACAAGTAGCATAGCGCATAGCATCGCCCTTTAAGCGAATTATAGTAATACCTGAATCATCCAGCTGGAGGGTTCAGGTATTCTTGTTTAGCCATTTCGCAAAAACAGCTGATGCAACTGACGAAAAAGTGCAAGTAAAGCTCCAAACTAAGGGCAACCTGCTCGCTAGTTAAAAACAAAAGCATAGCTTTGCTGTTAATGGACAAAAATTGAACCTATGAGATCACTACTAGCTGTTGCCTTTTTGCTGGTTGGGGTAGCATCATACGCCCAAAACAATGCAGTTTTAAGCGGCAGGATATACAGCTCTAAAAATGGAGCCCCCATACCCTTTGCAACCGTTATCGTTTGGGGAACGCAGCAGGGAACAACCGCCAACGAAAATGGCGAATACGAAATTAAGGGATTAAAACCCGGATACGTACAGCTAAAGGTTAGCGCCGTTGGCTTTATGCCTGCAATATCCAGCGAGGTACTTACCACCAACGCTAAAAGAGCAACTCTCGATGTTGCAATGGAGGAAACCTCGGTAAGCATTGAAGGAATTACCATTAGGGCAAACAACTTCAGGAAGAGCATAGAAAGCCCCGTAAGCCTATCGCGCATTGGCATCGAAGAGATTGAGAAAAACCCCGGAGGCAATCGCGATATCTCGAAGGTAATTCAATCTTTCCCCGGAGTATCTTCGGCTGCGGCATTCCGCAACGACATTATCGTTAGAGGTGGAGGTCCTAGCGAGAACAAGTTTTACCTAGATGGCATCGAGGTTCCAACCATCAACCACTTCTCTACGCAAGGTGCCTCGGGCGGACCTGTTGGGGTGATTAACGTAGACTTTATCCGCGAGGTAAACTTTTACTCGGGCGCGTTCCCATCCAATTCCAACGATGTGCTTAGCTCTATCCTCGACTTTAAAATGATTGATGGGAATCAGGATAAGCTAAAGTTTAGGGCAACTGTAGGTGCCTCCGATCTTGGATTGACGTTGGACGGCCCAATATCCGATAGAACAACGTTCATTGCTTCTGCCCGCCGAAGCTACCTTCAGCTGCTCTTTAAGGCGCTTAAGCTCCCCTTCCTCCCAACCTACAACGACCTTCAGCTTAAGGTAAAAACGAAGATCAACAGCAAGCAGGAGATCTCGGTTATCGGTCTTGGTGCCTACGACATCAGCAGGCTGAACAAGAGCATCGGCAACCCAGACGAAGAGCAGCGCTTTATCCTGAACTACCTGCCCGAAAACGACCAGTGGAGCTACACGCTGGGCGTGGTGTACAAGCAGTACCGCGAGAAGAGCGTCAACACATGGGTGGTTAGCCGCTCCCACTTCTTCAACAAGGAGTACAAGTACCCCAACAACGACGAGAGCCAGCCCAAAATACTCGACTACTCATCCGCCGAAAAGCGGAATAGGCTGCGCTTCGAGCACTCGAACGAGGTATCGGGCTACAAGCTGGGGTATGGCGCAAATGTTGGCGTCGACGAGTACTCCAACTCCACGTTTGAGTTGGGATTCAAGAATGGCACCCCCTCCACTACCGACTACAGCAGCAGCCTAAACCTCTTCGGCTACGGCGCATTCTTCAACATCGCCAAGAGCTACCTGAACGAGAAGCTATCGCTGGCGCTTGGGGCTAGGATAGACGGCAACAGCTACTCCTCGTCCATGCGAAACCCCTTCGAGCAGGTATCTCCCCGCTTTTCGCTAAGCTATGGCATTGCCAAGGAGGTGTTCTTCAACTTCAACATCGGCAGGTATTACCAGGCCCCTCCCCTTACCTCGATGGGATACGCCAACGCCAAGGGCGAGCTGGTAAACAAGCGCAATGGGCTAAGGTACATCGAGGCAAACCACCTGGTTGCCGGATTCGAGTACCGCCCCAGCGAGAAGGATAAGCTTACCCTGGAGGGATTCTACAAGATATACCGAAACTACCTCTACTCGGTAACCGACTCGGTTGCCATTGCCAGCAAGGGGGGCGACTACGGCGTTTTTGGCAACGAGGAGCTGCGCTCTAGCGCCAAGGGCACGTCGTACGGGTTGGAGCTGATGTACCGCTCGAAGGATTTCTACGGGTTTAACCTCGTGGGTGCCTACACGCTCTTCTGGAGCAGGACCAAAAGCAGCAGCAACCGCAGCGGCGCCAACGGGTGGATCCCCACGTCGTGGGACAATAGGAACATCGTTACCCTAACGGGCTCCCGGATATTCGGCAAAAGCTGGGAGGCGGGCGTTAAGTGGCGATACCTTGGCGGCAGCCCCTACACGCCCTACGACATCGACAAGTCGAGCATAAAGGAAGCCTACGATGCCGTTGGCGGTCTCTACTACGACTACTCGCAGTTTAACCAGCTTCGTCTAAGCTCCTACCAGCAGCTCGACCTTCGCGTGGATAAGACCTACTACCTAAAGAAGTGGTCGATGAACTTCTACGTCGATATCCAGAATGTCTTAGGATCGAAGCAGAAAAGAGCCGATGTGTACCTGCCCGAGCTCGACGCCAACGGCAAACCGGTTGTTGTACCGGGCAATCCCGACAGGTATAAGCTCAAAAAGGTGGCGATGAAGGGCTCCGGCACCATCCTTCCGACAATTGGGGTGATACTGGATTTCTAATAGGGATAAGCAGCCTACGATTGAAGATAATGATGCTCTGGCACGACTGTTCGTTTTGAACGACATGGTCGTTGTTAGGGCAAATGTTGCGATTATCGTTCGAACGTTCGTAGGGGCGAAATATAAAATTTATCGTCATTCCATTTGGTCGGATTACCTACGATGTATTCGGCGATATTCTGGTACGACCGTTCGTTGCGAATGATATGTTCGTAGTAGTTACGTTGCCAAACGTTCTGAACGGTGGTGTTTTGCCGCATCCATTTGGTAACGCCAATTTTAAAACCGCGTAATATCGAACCAATCGTGCGCGATGTTCCCCGTATCACCATTTTTGCATCTGCAGGGGCGATGATTGGGGTAATCGTTGGGGCGATCGTGGGGGCGATAATAGGGGCGATAATAGGGGCGAAATATTTTTCGCCCCAACAAGCATCCACAATTTGCACAATGCCGTGCACATGGTTGGGCATTATTATGTATTCGTGTAAAACAACATTTGGATAATGGCGAGGAATCTCCAACCAGCACTGTAGGGCTGCACGCCCTGCATCGTTCAAAACCATTTCCCCATTTTCAATATTACCCAACAAACAGGCCCTATTGTATACGCATAGGGTTACAAAGTACAAGCCTGCTTGCGAATAGTCGTATCCTTTTAAGCGGATGCTTTGCCGATGGTGAATATTTGGATTATAGCCCATTTCTAAATGGTTTTGGCATTCACAGCTGAGATGTTTTCAAACGAATTACAATTTACAAAATTGTATTCGTACGGGCGAAATATTTTTCGCCCAACCAACGTACGGGCGAAATGTTTTTCGCCCCAACCGCGTACGGGCGAAATATCTTTCGCCCCTTCCAACCACATACGGGTGAAATATTTTTCACCCCTACCAACCGCGTATGGGCGAAATATCTTGTTCTTAAAGGATGCAACCAAAGCAACCGGTACCGAAATCTCGTTCAATTCGCTTCCGCCACAAACGGAGCAGCCTTACTTTCATATCCACCGAAAAAACGAGGAGACCTATATAATCCTAAAGGGTTTCGGTTTCTTTCAGGTAGATGAAGACTGCTTTAGCATTAAAGAAGGGAGCGTAATACGGGTTGCCCCTCAAGGGAAACGCGGCATCTGCAACTCTTCCGACGAAACTATGATTTATATGGTGATCCAGTCTAAAGAGAATTCGTTGGAGGAGCATACCTCTGCTGATGGAGAAAGACTTCCGGTAGAACCTAAATGGAGGTAAAGCCAAAGCTAAGCTGCGGCTTACTTACCACAGCTAACAAGCAGCAAAAAAGCCAAGCACTACCGCATTTGTAGCGGTGCTTGGCTTTTTTTGTTTGCCGTTTAATTGCGGTCAAAGACCGCTACTTATATGCGACATAGTCACAGACTATGCCGAGCCTTGATCTTCGATTATACTACGCTTAGCAAGGGCAGAGACAATGCACACCACTGCACCCGCAATGCAATTTGCAATTTGTTATGCTAAGTATTTTTATAATTTGAACTGCTTTATTTTCTTCTTTTTAACTTCAGCTAAAGTTTCTTTTACCTCACTAAATTCTATTATGTTTTGACTATTTAATTTGGAAATAAAACCATTAAAATCATCATCTTGATCTTTCTTTAAGTCTATAATTTCTCGTCCTTTTATACCAGTTGGCGTTATCGTATCAAATTCAACGTCTCCAAAAGAAACAAAAACGAATTTGTTTGTATTTGTTTTTATTTCCTCAAGAATTAGTTGGTATTCGGTGCCAACACCTCCTTCAAATGCATCTGCCTTTTTTTTGTATTTTTCTGTAAGTACAACAATTACTTTGTCTGAGTTTTGAATACCTTCAACCATCATTCGATTAAAGTTAGTTGATGTTTCTTCTTGGGATATCTTTCTATCCATTGAGGCGTTGTATCCTTTTTCCTTCCTAAGAAAATCAACGAAAGAAATAATCAAATCATTGAAATCCTCTCCACCCCAAGCATAAGTTACAAAAACAGAAATTGCTTTATCCAAATTCATAGCAGGCATGCTAAAGTTTTCTACGGGCTTTTGTGATTTTTGAATCTTCTTTAATCCAATAATAAGTTCCTGCCGAACTTTGTCTAAGATATATTGAAGTGATGCCTTTCCAAAGCGATAATATGCAGATGTAAGATTATAACCAGGATTATTATATTTCAGAATATCATTCAGCAGGCTTACTTGTCCTCCGGGCATTTTTTTTAGAACAAGAGCCTTCCTCAAACTTTCTAAATTGTTTTCTATGAAACTAATGCCATCAGGTGATACCGTGGTTGAAATATCAAATCCAATTTGGTCAGAAATTTTTGAAAAGTCTAGTGGGTATTGTTGATGTACAAATCGTCCAAATGAATCTTGTATATCCCCAACAATTTCTGCATTTATTCTCCGATATTCGGGGATTTCCTTACCCGCATATCCATTTATTTCATCATCAATAAATTCAATAAATCTCTCATCCTTTGCGTTCTCGGCATATTCTTTAGCTTCCAATAAAAGAAGGCTGAGTTTGCCTTCTCCACTTAATAATCTGTTTATTAGCTCTTCCATTTCTGTTTGTTTAATATTTTGCATAACGGTGGCGGTATGAAAAGTTGCCGATTGCGGGCGATTTCCTGTCAAGTTACACAAAAGTTGAAGCGGGCTACAACCCTTGAATAACCAACTATTCCGGCAATTTTTTATACCGCGTGTTGTGTACAGTTTTTTTTGTTTTTTTCAATTCTTTCTCTATAATATTTTTGACAATTTTTTCAATTTCAGCAGAGTCCGCTTTTTTTAATTTGCGATTATTCAACTTAACTTCATTAGATGAACTAATTATTTCTTTTAACCAAGCTGATAATAATCCAACTGCCAATGTTGTCGCATTACTAACAATCAATGTAACTATAAATTCACTACTTAAGAAATTATTTGATGATATATCGATTTTGTCAAAAATTACTTTCAGATCATCTATTGATAAATCATTTATAATTTCTTCTCTTTTTGTTTTTATTGTTATTTTCATTTAATTATCTATATTTTTTTAAATCAATAAAACAAGTTTTGTAATAAAAATCAAGCACTTCATTTATACCTTCAAATTCTTCTATGGTGCAGTAATTCATATATATATTCTTTAAATTCTCAAATCTTTCGCTAGCATTTGGATATAAAAGAGTTTTTTGTTTTTTTTCTTTCTCTAAAAATTCTAATATTTTAAAAAAGAATAATGGAGCTGTTTTATAACCAATTATATTTTTAAACAAGTTCAATTCCGAATTTTCATTTGAACATTTGAACATTAATTGTATTCCCAATTTGTCTGCCTCTAATTCTTGTTTTTTTATTTGTTTAATTGCCAATTGTATGTCATTTTCGATTAGTTCATTTCGATTCACATTAGTATGTCCCAATTCATGATGAGCCTGTTCATGGCAAATAACAAATAGCATAATAACTCTCGAAAAGGATATCACATCACTATTTAGATTTTTGTATTTTTTCGGAAACTCACTAAAGTTAAGACCTTTAGTTCCCCCTTTTGTATAAAAATCTAAAAATGAGGTTATTGGAGATAATAAATCTTTTGATACAAATTCAGACATATCAATTTTATCCTGTTCAAAATCTATTGTATTCTTTTGAATAGCTTCAAAAGAATAAATAGAGTGATTTATTAGGTAAAGCAGGCCTTCTAGGAAATAATCAATTACTATTATAGGTGTTCCGTTTGGTGCCTTTTCAGCATATCCGTTCAAATTAAGAATAGGAAGATTGAGTAACTCACATTTAATATACATATTTTTTGTCTCCAAATGAAAACAATCATAAATATATTTCAGATAATTTAGTGGTGCAATTTTCTCTAAATAAGATTTATCACTATACTTATTAACATCTTCAATCTCTCCATTTTTCATT
Source organism: uncultured Acetobacteroides sp. (assembly GCF_963678165.1). Lineage (NCBI taxonomy): Bacteria > Pseudomonadati > Bacteroidota > Bacteroidia > Bacteroidales > Rikenellaceae > Acetobacteroides > uncultured Acetobacteroides sp. The sequence continues at coordinate 2,570,521 of NZ_OY782755.1, forward strand.
GAGTTTTCATACAAATCAAAATGGTTTCTTGTCAATGAATCATTGATTTTGTAATAACCAGTCTTAATTCTTAATGATTCAATATATTCACTATCTGTCATTTTGTTTTATTAGAATTGTACACAACTCGTTTATCCCCCCAACAAACCTGTATATCCCCACCTCTTTTAGGTGTATATCCACAGCTACTGTTGCGGTTGTCTATTTATCCCGTAAACCTCAGCAACCCCGAACAGGGCGCACACGAAGTGCAGCTTACTATTATGCTTACCTAATGTTTACGATTCGAAATATTGGGGGCTAATGTAGAGATTATATGGTGCCGTTGTACTTTTCAGCCTAACTATTTTAGCTGTGGTGGCCAGTAAAGGATCCTTCGGGATTCGCGCAGCTGCAGGCCATACCCTACTAGTAGCATACTATGCCACCCCCATAAAGCCAACACCAACCATCATACAATCGAAAAGCGCTTTTAGAAGTTCTTGAGAAGAAAAATCCCGTAGGGATGACATCGTTATAGCCCCGTGCGTAAGCGCGGGGTAATGGTTGCAGGGTAGAATTCTGCCGCATCGGCCAACCGAAAGAAGAGGTCAGACATCCCATGCGGCATCGAACACCTGCATATTTTAATCGATTAGATGCATATTTTAGTGGAAAAGATGCATCTGAAGATCGATTAGATGCATATTTTAGTAGAAAAGATGCATCTGAAAGTTGATTAGATGCATATTTTAGTGGAAAAGATGCATCTGAAAATTGATTAGATGCATATTCTAGTAGAAAAGATGCATCTGAGGATCGATTAGATGCATCTTTTAGCGCGAAAGATGCAGGCGTAAATCGTTCAGCTGAATCTAAAGGAGGTTTGCTAGAGCTTTATCAGCCCTACATGCAAGGCATAGAGCACCGCATGCGAGTGAAGGCCAACGCCAAACTTGCTGTAGATGCGCTTACGGTGGGTATCAACCGTGTTTTCGCTTTTATCGAGTGCTTCGGCTATGGCCTTGACGCTATTGGAGTAGATTAGCCTTTTTAGCACCTGCTGCTCGGCGTAGGTTATGCCAACACCCCGGCTTTTTTCGGCTATCTCGCAGGTGATGTTGTTAATAACATAGTAAATGCGATGCTGCATCTCCTTTTCCATATATAGAAGGGGAAAAAGCTGCAGCAGCAGGGCATAACCGCCATTGGAGGGTAGCTCTACTAGCTGGTACTTAAAGAGGATGCGCTTGAACTCCTTGCGGCTATTCTGCATTCGACACTCGAATACCAGGGAGTAGCCGCTCAGCACATCCAACGATTTCCCCGAAGCAAACCGATGCCCCTTCTCCCGGCATCGGTCAAAAAAAGCACGGTCATCGTGATGAATCAGCTCCCTAAAATCGCTTACGGTTATGTTTTTCTTGGCGAGGTACTCGAACCCCTCAATGGAACGGCAGTCGAAATGGTAGCATTGCAAATTCTCTTCGCAGATGGCATGCATCATAAAAAATGATTTTGTAGCGCTGCTTACAGGCCTCAACCATTCCCTGTTTGGGTTATTGTAGTCGTCGTTGGATCGCGTTTGTAGAATCCGCTGGTTTAGCTCCTCCTGAAGTGAACGTAGTTTAGCCATAAATCTACTCCTAAATGTAATTTATTCTTTATACCGTTTTTTTTGGGGGCCCTCTCTGTGAGGTTGGAGCGTTTTCTCCATTTGTGCTATTCGGCTGCAGCTGCTATTACGAAGATGCCGAACTCCCCATTTAGTATTACTGTTAATCGAAATTAGAAAAAATTATTTAACGAATGACAACATTCTCCATCAAATAATAGATTATCACCCTACAACGGTATGCTTTTCTGCCATTTAGTACCCCTCCGCCTGTATTGTTTCAGCCTGCACGCTATCCTAACTTTGTGATGTAGCGCTGAATCTATTTTATCAGGTCAGCCAACCGCTCAAATAAGTTCAACAAAAAACCAAAACGCAATGCCAACGATTTTTTTATCGTGTATTCCCTTATCGTTCGATAAGTTTAACACCTACCTACTGAACACCATCTCGTTCCTCTACGATGGAACGTCAACGGCCAACTACGTTCGCTTGGGCATTCCCGAAGCCATTGTCAAAGGTTGGAAGGATATCGGCACCCAGTGGACCCCGCTTTACAGCAAGTACTCCGATAAGTACAACCTCCGCACGCAAGCCGTCAGCGACGAGCTACGCGCCATGATCGAATCAACCCGGAAGTACGAAGAGGAGAACCACCTCATTGCCCTTGTAGCGATATCGCCCAAGGCTACCGTTACCGATATGGAGACCTTCAACATTAATGGCGCTAATGGGCAAAAGAAGAACCGAACCGTTCCGCAAAGCCAGATCACCAGCCTTGTTAACGCCATCCTGAAACCAATAGGCGGCGGCTCCATTTCCATTAAGTGCTACGACGCCAACAGCAAGCGCGCCTCTATTAAAGAAACCGCCAACTGTGTCCAGTATCGCTACTGCATTGGCAACACCGCACCAGCTTCGGTTGAAGATGCTATCTTGGATATGGACATTTCGACCAAAAGCTCATTTATCCTACAAGCGGGAGCCGAAAACGAGGGGAAACGCCTGCACATCTACTTCCGCTGGTACAACACCAAGCATCCCGAGATAGCGAGCCCTTGGTGCCCTCTCCAAAGCGCCATCATCGTTTAGCGTCAACCAATCCTACCAATAGCAGCAAGGGCGAAAGATGTTTCGCCCTTACTTTTTGCCGCTACTCGATGCAAGCAGGGATTTCGCTTTTAAGTTTACACTACTCTATTTCGAAGGATATCCCACGCTGGCGGGGGTTAGGGGGTGGATTCTTAGGAGTGTACAGCTGCCATTGAACACAATTAAACCCGCAAACCAACATACGGCAAGCAGACCATCCGAAAAGTATCAACCCCCTTCCGTAAATACCGTGGCGAAGCCACACCATCCTCGTCGTGGGTTCTGTTCGAAGCGGACGGAGCAACCGCCAACTTCTAGTAAATAGCAAAGTACTAATGCGCGTGCAAACCTTTATCGTGTATAAACGCCCCACGCCGAAGGCTGCGAGTTAAGCCACGACAGCCTTTCTTTGTTTCGTTTCTTTGGGCACAAAGAAATGAAAAGGAGAAGCATACAGAATCTATGCAACCACAAAGCCCCTTAAAAAAATAGCAACCCACCCCTACCCCTCCCAAGGAGGGGATAAGCAGCCCTGATTGCAGTTAGAACGTTATTCTCGAACTTCTGAATATTTCAGAACTCGCAAACCAACCTACGGCAAGCAGACCATCCGTAAAGCATTAACCTGCTTCCGTAAATACCGTGGCGAAGCCACACCATCCTCGTCGTGGGTTCTGTTCGAAGCGGACGGAGCAACCGCCAGCTTCTAGTAAATAGCAAAGTACTAATGCGCGTGCAAACCCTTATAGCGTATAAACGCCCCACGCCGAAGTCTGCGAGTTAAGCCACGACAGCCTTTCTTTGTTTCGTTTCTTTGGGCACAAAGAAATGAAATGCAAAAATGAAACGAGAAGTTACCCACTCCTGCCTCCCGTACAAACTGAGGATTACATGCCGCCATCAAGCAACTAGAGCGTATAAAAGCAAACCAACCACAAATCGTCAACCACCATCCGTAAATGCAGCACAAGTCTCTCATTCCTCTATTCCGAAACGTTCCCACATAAAAATGTAAATCTTTAAACAAAAAATCTTTGTAAAAATTAGGTTAAATCAACAATACGAATATCTTTGGAAAATATTCAAACAAAAATTTAGTTCACACCTATGAAAAAAATCATCATCACACTGGCGTTTAGCTGCCTAATAGGGCTTACCGCCACATTCGCGCAAAAGGTTAACAGCGTTGCCGTAAAAGACTTCACTGCTGAATACATTACAATTGGTGAAATCCCATCATTTAGTAGCAACGTCAGAATTGGAGTCGACTTTGGACAAAAGATTGCCAGCAGCTGGAAATCGAAGGAGATCGTTCTAACAGATGACGAAGGTAAACCGATGGATTTCAACACAACCGTTGCCGCGCTTAACTTTATGTACCAAAATGGCTACGAGCTAGTAAACACCTACACCCTTAAAAGTGGCGAAGAGCTCATTCCTCGTTTCGTACTAAGAAAGAAGAAGAACTAGCAACCGCTTCATAGGCCATAAAAAGGCACTCGCTTGCACTATACGGAATTCGACTAGGGGTTCCGTATATTTTTTTACTACCATAATATGTGCTTAAAGACTATTCGCGTAGATATTCAGCCTTAGCGTCAGATATAAATTCCGCATCGTTATTTCGGGCGCTTCAAATATATCCCGTTCCATCATCAACCATTTTCCGCCCCAAGAAGATGCGATTGCCCTAATTCGCCTAAATAGTCGCAAAGAAATGAGCAGCACCTTATGGGGAGAAATCGTAGCTAAACAAGCTCACTACAATTTTGTTATACCATTGACACATAATTAGCATAGGCGTAAGGTTTGATCCTAAAACGAAAGAGTAATGAGTACTGGTAGGAAGAAGTATGCCGCATTACTGGTTGCCGTGCTTTTAGCATACGCCCAGCACGGCTATGCAGGTCCACCATTCTTTACCGACGACCCGCAACCAGTATCTCTTAAGCATTGGGAGTACTATATTTCGTCGGTTAACACCTATCAACCCAATGCATGGTCGGGAACCTCTCCCCATTTCGAGGTAAACTATGGGCTAGTTAAGAATGTACAGGTGCATCTTCTGCTACCCGTTAGCTACATCCACGTCCAACATCAAAAAACCAGATTCGGATATGCCGATACCGAATTCGGCGTAAAGTACTGCTTCGTACAGGAAACCGACAGCCGTCCGCAGGTCGGCATTTTCCCCATTTTAGAGATACCCACCATCAAAAATGGCAGCTTTAGCGATGGGAAGACCAAAGCATTCCTTCCGGTATGGGTACAAAAATCGTGGGATAAGCTCACCACCTATGGTGGTGCCGGCTACTGGATAAATCCGGGTAAGGGTAACAAGAACTCTATATTCGTAGGATGGGAATTACAGTACGATTTCTCGAAGATGATAACGCTAGGCGGGGAACTTTACTACCAAACCGCCGATGCAGTAGGCAGCAAATCAACGGCTGCCGTTAACTTCGGCGGATTTATCAACATAAGCACCAAAACCCACTTCATCTTTTCCGTTGGCCATAGCGTAATGCACGAGAGCACCTTTACCTCCTACCTAGGCTTACAGTGGACAATATAACGGCTAGCAATTTTTTTAGTATATACACCTAGTTCCCCTTTTGTTTAATATAATCAGCAACAACGAATAGAGCCATGAGCTATAGAGTAGAACGAGATTCGATGGGCGAAGTGCCCGTTCCGTCCGACCACCTTTGGGGAGCGCAAACGCAGCGCTCGCTGCAGCATTTTGCCATTGGCGGCGAAGGCGCCACCATGCCCATAGAGGTAATCCACGCCCTGGCGCTGGTAAAGCGCGTCGCCGCCGAGAGCAGCTGCGAGCTGGGGGTGCTGCCGGGCTGGAAGATGGAGCTGATCGTGCAAGCGGCAAAGGAGATCGAAGAAGGGAAGCACGACGCTGAATTCCCCCTAAAGGTTTGGCAGACCGGATCGGGCACCCAAACCAACATGAACGTCAACGAGGTGATCGCCAACCGCTGCCAGCAGCTCTTTGGGGAGCCGCTCGACGCGCCGCACCGCATCATCCACCCCAACGACGACGTCAACCTGGCGCAATCGTCGAACGACGTGTTCCCAACGGCCATGTCCATCGCCACGTACGCCATCATCGAGCAGCAGCTACGGCCCAAGCTCCTCCGCCTACGCGCTGCGCTGCACCAAAAGGCCGAACAGCTTGCTAGCATCGTCAAGATCGGGCGCACCCACACCATGGATGCCACCCCCATCACGCTCGGCATGGAGTTTTCGGGGTACGCCTCGCAGCTCGACCATGGGCTGGAGGCCATCGAGGCCGCACTGCCGCATGCTGCCGAGCTGGCGCTCGGAGGAACAGCCGTAGGCACCGGCCTAAACGCCCCCAAGGGGTTTGCACAGCTGGTTGCCCAAAAGCTGGCAAGGGAAACGGGCTATCCGTTCGTCTCGGCGCCCAACAAGTTCGAGGCGCTTGCCACCTCCGACTCGATGGTTGCCGTACATTCCGCATTCCGAGCGGTTGCAGTCTCCCTAATGAAAGTAGCGAACGACATTCGGCTCCTCGGATCGGGGCCACGGTCGGGCATCGGCGAGCTGCTGCTCCCCGCCAACGAGCCGGGCTCGTCCATAATGCCCGGAAAGGTGAACCCAACGCAGAGCGAGGCGCTCACCATGGTCTGCGCCCAGGTAATGGGCAACGATGTGGCCGTTGGCGTAGGCGGGGCGGGCGGCCATTTCGAGCTCAACGTGTTCCGCCCAATGATAATCCTCAACGTGCTCTCCTCCGCCCGCCTGCTGGCAGACGCCTGCGAGTCGTTTAACGTGCACTGCATCGCCGGAATCGAGCCAAACCTGCCGCGCATCCAGCAGCACCTCAACGAATCGCTGATGCTGGTCACCGCCCTTTCGCCGCACATCGGCTACGAGAAGGCCGCGGCCATTGCCCACAAGGCGCTGCACGAAGGATTAACGCTGCGGCAGGCCGCACTAGCCCTGGGCTACGTTACCGCCGAGGAATTCGACCGCTGGGTACGACCGGAGGATATGCTCGGGAGCTAGCGGCCGCAGCCGGTAAACGAAATGGGGCACCGCGTTACCATAAAGTGCTGGATAATACGGCAAATTTCCGCACATCCGTGGTTAAAGCCCCAAAGAATAGCGCTACTTTTGGGCGTTCATTCGAAATCATTACCGTATTAATACTTACTATACCACATGAGAGCGCTTTTCCTTCTACTAGCACTACTCGCCATCGGGCAGTCCAGCCTTGCCCTCGACCAGGAGAAAACCGACAAGCTAACCCAGGCGCTAGGCAAGCTATGCAAGGGCGGAACCATTAAGGGATTTGCCGTAGCCGTGGTTAACCCCGACAGCCTTATCTACGCCAACGGATTCGGTTACGCCAACGTCGATGAAGGAACGCTCTATACCCCCAACACCATTCAGCCTATCGCGTCGGTTAGCAAGCTTTTCATCGGGGCTTCGCTGATGAAGGCGCAGGAGCTGGGACTACTGCGCCTAGACGACGACGTGAACAAGTATCTCCCCTTTAAGCTGGTAAACCCACACCATCCCAACGAAATTATCACCCTCAGGCAGCTGGCCATGCACACCTCCGGCATAAAGGACACCAAGAACTACGAAAAAACGTACGTCTTCGACGAAACAATCCCCCCCATTTACAAGTCGGAACCCATAGGCGCCAAAAGAATTCTGATGAAACAGTATGTCGACCTGTACAACTCCAACACCCGCATGCCCATGGTGGAGTTTCTTAAGCGCATCTACTGCAGCGACGGCGAATGGTACGACAAAGATTGCTTCAGCAAGGATAAACCAGGGGCGCACTACGAGTATAGCAACTGCGGAGCCGCCCTTGCCGCGCTGGCCATCGAGGGCGCTTCGCACATGAAGTACTCCTCCTTCGTGCAGGCCAACATCATTAACCCCCTTGGGATACAAAATACGGGCTGGGCGATGAACCAGTTCGATGCCAACGAAAAGGCATCGCTCTACCTCTCCGGCACTCAGATCCCCACCTACGAGCTAATCACCTATCCCGACGGAGGCTTTGCCACCAGCATCGTAGAGTTCAGCAAATTCTTCCGCGCTGCCATGCAGGGGTACACCGGCCGGAAGAATATCCTTTCGCCAGCCAGCTACCGCGAGATGCTATCAGCACAGCCGGCATCCCATTCGGAGAACGGGATATTCTGGGAGGTTAAGCCTAAGGTTATTGGGCACTCCGGCGCCGATCCTGGCGTCAGAACGCTCGCCTACTTCTACAAGGAGACACTCACAGGCTACCTGCTCTTCTTCAACACCAGCGATACCAAAACCATTTCAACCGAGATCAACGAAATCTTCAAGCTCCTCAAGGATGCATACCAGCCAGCGACAGCAGCACAGGAGGTTCACTAGAACAGGAATCGACGTAGCGGTGAACTGGCAGCGCCGAATTCCAAATGACTTGACCGTTACGCAAAGCCTCCAAATCTTTGCCCGAGGCTAAAAGAATAAAAGCCAAGATTACGGGCCTATAACGGTTTAGGTGAGCAAGTTCTCTCTCCTAAGCACCCATCAACCACCTTACGGTTGTAAGCTAGAGGTATACTGTTCCACCGCATGCAAACGTGGCGTTATTCAAATTCAATACTTTCGGATTACTGTTCGGCAACCATTATGCGGCATCGGTAAAGGGGGATAAGAAAGACCTAGGCAGCTTCACCGTAGCCAAAAGCCCATAAGAACTTCAACATAAATAGCCCCAAGAAGGACTCTGGGAGCAAAGGCAATAACAATGAATGGCTACGAAGTGGCTAGCTGTATTCCACAGCAAACGCACAGCCGCGTCTGCCACCCAACCGAACCGTTATAGAACCCAGACTTCAGGCTAGAAAGAGCCGTCATCGGCCTTCGAATAAAAAAATGCAGATAAATTCCCCCTATCCTCTTTATGAAAGCGCAAAACGGTACCCTCCCTCGCCAACATTACGCATCCCAAAGGCAAAACTCCCTTTTCGTACCACCTCAATAAAAAAGGGCATCCGAAAACGGATGCCCCTACTTTACAACCTATAAAAAGACCAATGGCGGGGATTTCACAACCCCTTCTTTCTTTCTATCTTTTTCAACCGTTCGCGGTTGTGGATAAGCTTATACACCCACGAGTAGATGATTGGCAGCACCAGCAGCGTCAGAAAGGTGGAGGTGATGAGCCCGCCAATCACCACAATGGCCAGCGGCTTCTGGCTTTCCGAGCCAATGCCGGTAGATATGGCCGCCGGCAGCAGGCCGATGGCGCCCATTAGCGCCGTCATCACCACCGGACGAATACGGCTTCGCACACCTTCGCTTACCGATGCCGTTAGCCCCTTGCCCTGCAGCAAATTATTGCGGAAAACGCTGATAAGGATAACCCCGTTCTGAATGCAGACCCCAAACAGCGCAATAAAGCCGATGCCGGCGCTGATGCTGAAGTTCATTCGGGTAAGATGCAGCGCCAGTATCCCTCCGATAAGGGCAAAAGGCACGTTAAGCAGCGTAAGCATCGCATCCTTTACGTTGCCAAAGGTCATAAACAGCAGAAGAAAGATGGCCAGCAGGCACACGGGCACCACATGGGCCAACGTCGACGAGGCCCGCTGCTGGTTTTCGAACTCGCCGTTCCACGTCATCTCGTAGCCCGATGGCAGCGCGAACGCCTTCGAGACGTTTCGCTGCGCTTCGGCGATGGTGCTCCCCAAGTCGCGCTCGCGAACCGAGAACTTAACGGCAATGTAGCGCTTGTTGTTGTCGCGGTAGATAAACGCAGGCCCGGTAAGCGTGTAGAGCCTCGATATTTCCTTGATCGGCACCATCGATCCGTTCATGGTGGGCACCATTAGGTTCCCGATCTTCTCGTAGGTGTCGCGGTACTCCTTGGGGTAGCGCACGCGGATGTCGAATCGGCGTTCGCCCTCGTAGAGCTGCGTTGCCGCCTTGCCGCCCAGCGCTGTTTCTATCACCGAATTGGCATCGGCGGTGCTCACGCCGTAAAGCGCCATCTTCTGCTGGTCGAGTTCAACGCGGAATTCGGGCTGACCGAGGTTCTTAAGGATACCAAGGTCGTCGATTCCTCGTATATTTTTGATGGTATCCTTGGCCTTACGCGCCAGCGAGTCGAGCACCTTGAAGTCGGGCCCGTAGATCTTGATGGCCAGCGCCCCGTTTACCCCCGCCACGGCCTCCTCCACGTTGTCGCGGATGGGCTGCGAGTAGTTGAATACAATTCCGGGGAACGCCTTAAGCTTGTTGTCCATCTCCTGGATGAGCTCATCCTCGGTGATGTGCCGCTTCCACTCCCCCTTCGGCTTCAGGTCCACCTGAATCTGCACGTTGAAGAAGCCCTTGGGATCGGTACCGTCGTTGGTTCGCCCAATTTGGCTGAGGGTCTGCTTCACCTCGGGGAAGCTGTCGAGGATATCCACCATCTGGTCGCTAACCTTCTTGGCGCTTTGCAGGCTGATGCTCATGGGCAGCTCGGCCTCTACCCAAAGCGCTCCCTCGTTGAGCGGAGGGATAAACTCGGTTCCCAGCAGCTTAACGCTAAGGAAGGTTGCCAACAAAATGCCAAAGGCAGCCATTACCGCCAGCCTCGAGTTGCGGTTTACCCAGTAGAATGCCGCCATAATGTTGCGCTCGAAGAAGCGAACAATGGGGTTGTTCTTCTCCTTAACGTTCTTCTTCAGCAAAACGCTGCTCAACGCAGGTACAAAGGTGAGCGTTAGGATCAGCGCACCGAGCAGGGCAAAGCCTAGGGTCCACGCCAGCGGAGAAAACATCTTGCCCTCCACCTTTTGGAAGGCGAAGATGGGCACTAGGCAGGTTAGAATGATAATCTTGCTGAAGAAGATAGCCTTTCCCATCTCAGTTCCCACATTTTTGATGAGCCCCAACTTAGTGAGCTTGTTGTATCGCTCCATGCCAACCTCCTTGGCCAGCGCGTCGAGCGCGACAAACATCCCTTCCACCATCACCACCGATCCATCGATGATGATACCGAAGTCTACAGCCCCCATCGACATCAAGTTGGCCGACATTCCCTTTATCTTCATGCAGATAAAGGCAAACAGGAGCGCCAGCGGGATAACCAGCCCCACGGTTAGCGTAGTACGCCAGTCGGCCATAAAGAGGAATACGATAACGGTGACTAGGATAATGCCCTCTAGCAGGTTATGGATAACGGTATGCGTAGCGTAGTCCATCAGGTTGGTACGGTCGTAGAACACCGAGAGCTGCACATCCTGCGGTTTGAGGCGCTTGTTGAGTTCGTCCACCTTGGCGTTAATACCCTTCAGAACCTCGGAGGGGTTTTCGCCCTTTCGCATCACCAGAATCCCCTCCACCACATCGTTCTCCTTGTCGCGGGTAACCCAGCCTAGGCGGGGAAGTCCCGTTTCGCGAACTTGGGCGACATCCTTCACCAAAATGGGCACACCGTTATCCTTTTTGATGAGCACATTCTCGATATCGGGGATATTCTTGAGCAAGCCAATGCCGCGCACCACGTAGTACTGGCCGTTCTTCTCGATAACATCGCCGCCCACGTTCACGTTGCTGCGCTGAACCGCCTGGTACACGTCGAGCGCGGTAAGCCCATACTGCGATAACAGCTCAGGTCGGGTGTCTAGCTCAAAGCACTTTTCCTCTCCACCAAAGCTATTCACCTCGGCCACCCCGGGCACCTGACGGAACTCGCGATCGAGCACCCAATCCTGAATGGCCGTTAGCTCGCGAATATTCTTGGTGTGGCTTTTTAATGTATACCGATAGATTTCGCCTGTTGGCCCGTATGGAGGCTGTACCTCTGGCTTAACTCCTTCGGGCAAATCAACGTTTGCCAACCGGCTCATCACCTGCTGTCGGGCAAACGCGTCGTCAACGCCATCGTCGAAGATGATGCAGATATAGCTTAGACCAAAAGTGTTGGTCGACCGAAGGCTGACCTTTTTCTGCACAGAAGCCAGCCCTGCCTCAAGGGGAATACTCACAAACTTCTCCATCTCCTCGGCGCTGCGCCCAGCCCATTGCGAGATGATAATGATCTGCGTATTGGTTACATCGGGAAATGTCTCAATTGGCGTGTTCTGATAGGTTATGAACCCAATCACCGCCAGTATCCCCGTAAGGAAAAAGATAAAGTAGCGGTGGTGGAGCGAAAATATGATGACTCGTTTAATAAGCGTATTCATGCTCAATCGTTTTTTAGCCTATAAATGTGTTTTTGTCGGGATCGGAGAACTACTCCATCTTCTCCTTAAGTTGGTTGTAAACCAGCAGCTGGTTTTGGGTGATAACCTTCTCGCCGGCCGACAGCCCCGAACTGATGTAACACGCATCTCCAACGGTTTTGAGCACCGTTACCGGGCGAATGCTATAGTGCGAGCGATCCTTGATCACCACCACAAAGTTTTTGCCGTTCTCGCTCAGCAATGCCGAAGCGCTAACCTCCAAGCCCACCTTCGATTCCTTCTTCGACACAAACACATCGGCGTACATGCCAGGCTTCAGCAGCATGTCCTTATTAGGGATAACGATCTTCACCTTCATCACCTTGCTCACGGGGTCGAGCACGCTCGAAGCCTTGTCCACCTTGCCGCTAAAGATTCTATCCGGATAACTCAGCGTCCTCACCTTAGCGCTAAAGCCCACGCCAACGTTGGCAATGTCGCGCTCAAAGACGTTAGCCCAGATCCAAACGTTGTCCAACGCCGCCACCGTAAAGAGGCTGGCCCCATTATCCGTGCGGATGAAGCTACCCTCCGAGATATTGCGCTCTACGATAAAACCACTTATTGGCGATTTGATAGCGTAGGTCCCCCCCGACTTGGCAGCGCCACCTCCATTAATGCTCAGCTGCGAGCTGATCTTGCTCACCGCCGATCGCGCCTTCTGAACGTTATTACGCGCCTCTTGATAGTCGCGCTCGCTCGACAATCCGCTGTGGTACATCCCCTCCACGTTTTGCAGGTTGCGCTGTGCGGTTGCCAAATCGGCCTTAGCGCCTTCCAGATCGCTGTATCCGCCAGCAATATCGGCGCTTTTGATAACGGCAAGCACCTGCCCTTTCGATACCCTATCGCCCAGCGAGGCCTTTACATGCAAAACCTGACCACTGTTGGAGGGATATATCTTTGCCATCTTGTTTTCGTCGCAGCCCACCTCTCCAGTAAGCTTTAGCGCATCCTCAATGGGAGCCATCCGAACGGTATCGATGGCTATCATGCTCATCAGCGTGTCGCTAAGAGCCTCTGCCTTCTTGCTGCTGCTCTCGGCGCTCTTACTATGCGAGCACGATGCTAAGGAGATCGCAACAATCCCTGCTATTCCTAGATATGAATACTTCATAGTAGCATTAATTTAGTTTTCGGAACACCTCAGCAAGCCCAACCAGTGGATTTCGCATCTGAGGTATCGCGTATTAATGAATGGTTTTACTTAGTTACTTAACGATAGATGCCCCAACATGGAAGTTCAACTCCTCCTTGGCAAGCTGGTACTTCATCCACCTGTCGTTCCAGTCAAGACGATTCTCCTTGTAGCTGTCGTAGAGATCGAGGAACTCCACCAGGCTCATGTTGTGGCGTAGGTACTGCCCCTTTGCCGCATCAATAAGGCCCTTGTAGCTGGATATAAAGGTCGAATCGGATTTGCCAATAGCCTTTTGGTACTGTGCCAAGATTTGGTAGCTGCTAGCAATATCCTCAATCGCACGATTAGACTGGGCGTCGAGCTGTGCTTGCGCGGCATTCGCACTTGCCTTTGCCGCGCTGATGTTTCCCTGATTACGGTTGAAGAAAGGGAGATCGAAGGAGGCTGAAAGTCCAACATACTTCTTTGTTGGTCCTCCAACCCTGTCGTACTGCGCCCCGAAAGTCACATCGGGAACGGCCAGCGAGCGCTGCATCTTGATGTTCTGCTGCGCCATTAGCAGGTTTTGCTGGGCAATCTGCACGTCTGGTCTATTTGCCGAGGCACTGTCGATAAGGGCACCAAGCGGAGGCAACGAAATACTCGAGGCTTGCTGCTGCCAACCCTCGTCGAGTATCGGACGGTAAACCTTATGCGAGGTGTGCAGCAGCAGGTTCAAGTCGTGCTCCAACGCCACCACCTGGGCGCCAACCTCCACCTTCTGGTGCTCTAGCGATTCCTTTAGGGCAACCATGCGAAGGAAATCTTTTGCGGCAACGTTGCCCTTCTCCTTCTGCTCTTGGTATCCCTTAACAATCGATACGATGGAGCTTAGCTCCTCGTCAAAAAGCAGCTCCGACTGCTGAAGAAAATAGAGTTGGTAAAAAGTACTAGCAAGCTGATACTTTAGGTTTCGCATCAAGTCGATGTACGAAAGTTCGCTCACCTTATAGCCAATCTTTGCCAGCTCGATTTGGTTGCGTCGTTTTCCAGCAATCGAAAAGAGCTGCTGCAGCTGCAGGCTGTACTCTGCCTGATTGCTCATGTCAAAAAACTTCTTTTTCTCGCCCGAATAAGCTTCACGCGACGCGCTAAACGATGGATTGGCAAACAGCTTCGCCTGCTTTACAAGGGCATCCGCCGCATCCATGTTGTAGCGCTGGGCTATAAGATCCAAATTGTTCGACAAGAAGTCCTGCTGAACCTTACTTAAGGACACGCTGAGCGTATCCTGAGCCCTGGCATACTCCATGGCCAAGGCACACAGCAATAGTAACCCTACACGTTTCATACGTTTTAAGTTGATTTAAGTGGTCGAATACTCCTGCAACAAACCATGCAGCTGCAACACAAGTAGCCAGCAGCAGCACACGTAAGCTACAGAACTAAATATTTAATGAAAGACGTAACATGCACCGCATGCAATGATGGAAACAGTGCCAGCAGATACTGCTAGCAAACGGAAGGAGGTGGAGTGATGATATCCGTATAGCACCCCGAAATAGCGCTATCGTTTATATAAGCAAACGAGAGTTGCGTAGCACTACCGCAGCATATCTGACAAAAAGATCGAATGGCAGGATCTTTCTTGATAACCTGATGATGGTTCTTATGTGTTAGCTGACGTTTATGCCTCTTTAGGTGATGGAGGAGCAGCTGAGCAATCGTTGCATCATGCCCTGTGGAGATAGAAGAGTGTTTACTCGAATGGCAGAAGGGACACTGATCATAGCTATTCAAATCGTAAACAGCAGGAATAAAAAGGTAGACAATCGTGTAGAACACGAATCCCAAAAACACCCTACTCAATACTGTTCTATTATCCCGCATTCGTAACTCTTACTGTTGCCACAAAGGTATCTACAGTGTTTCAACATTAACACTCCAATCTGTTCCTATTAGTATTCTTTAATCAATAGATAAGGCATTACAAAAAATGTAAAACGCAAAAGAGAGACAACTTAAATTGCGATCAACCCTTTACACAACTAGAAAAATCAGCCATTAACAAAGTGTAAACAAAACCTAAGCTAAACCCAAGGGCCAAAAGTTACACCAATCTCTCAGATGGAATCTTCACAGATAGTCGTGAAACTCATATTAGAGCATAAACTATCATGAGAAAACAATCCAAAAGCATAAAAACAGAAAGCCCATCGAGGATCATCCCGATGGGCTTTCGTCATATCTTAAAGGACCTGCTACTAGCGGAAGGTAAAGCCTAAACCAGCGGTGTACATCGACGTACCGGCGTAGGTGTAGTCACCAAAGAGCATAAACACGGCCAGTTTAACGCGAAGACCAGCATTAAACATCATCCCGGTAGAGGTATAGTCGAGGTTGAATGGATCATTTCCTCCATTAACGGCTATCCCATTGTACTGGTAGTGCCCTTTCAGCTTATAGTTGCTCGAACTGCTGTTGTAGCCAATGCCTCCGTAAACAGTAAGCACCGGAATCGACTTAGAAACGAGCAAACGTGCGGTATACGAGGTCGCATCTGTCGACAGTTTTTGATCGCTGTAGTTTGGATCGGCATAGCTATTATTTGCCATATCCCACGAAAGGTTGTACTTGGTCATTCCCCAGAATGCCGACATATTAAAGGGGAGCAGCTTGAACACCGGAATAAATTCCTTGAACTCGTTTCTAAGACCAATACCCCACAATCCGAATTACCATCGTCTCCAATGCTAATCTTAGGAATAAAACGAACCGAAACATCGGTATGGAAAGGAAGACCAACAGCAATGTTGTAGTTAACCATTGGCATGACAGGAATGTTAGCGCCTTGAGGAAGCTTCATGGTCTGCGAAGGAAGCTTCTTTAGAAAAACAGTCGCTCCATCTTCATCCTTACCAAGAACGGTAGGAGTAGTAGCACCTGCGGCATGTCCCAATTCCTTCAGTTCGAGCTTCGACAAATCAAAACTCTTCATCGACGAAGAAACCGGAATGGCAGTTGCCGAAAAGGTGATATCAAAACCGCCTAGCTTATGAGGCTTTGCCGAAGTGTACCAACCGGTGTTAAGAGTTTTACCAAACTCCTCGCCAAAAGGTCTCATGTACTCTTTTGCCAGCACGGTAACATCGCTCTGCGCATCCTTATACAGCTTCAGCAGCTCGGCAATATCCGTTTGGGCAAAGCTGGGCACGCTAAAAGCCAAGGCTAGTACAGCTAACAACAATTTCTTTTTCATATTTCTCATAGTGGTTGTTTATTATCCGAGGCTAAAAGTATAAAAATGAAAATCATTACCTAGTTTGGTTTAGCAATTTTACAAAATATGCTAACCACGTTTTAGTAATCCGCAAACGAACTGCTATCTTTAACCTCAAATAAAATGGGTATGCCCAGCAATATTCCTTTAGCCGAACGATTACGCCCCCACAACCTCGACGGGTATGTAGGACAACAGCACCTTGTTGGTCCGAAGTCTGTTCTGCGCCGTTTTATTGAGTCGAAGAACATCCCCTCGATGATCTTTTGGGGACCTCCAGGAGTTGGAAAAACAACGCTTGCCAACATCATCGCCAAGGAGGTCGATCGCCCCTTCTTTATCCTCAGCGCCGTAAACTCGGG
Organism: uncultured Acetobacteroides sp.; assembly: GCF_963678165.1. Taxonomy (NCBI): domain Bacteria; kingdom Pseudomonadati; phylum Bacteroidota; class Bacteroidia; order Bacteroidales; family Rikenellaceae; genus Acetobacteroides; species uncultured Acetobacteroides sp. The sequence goes on from NZ_OY782755.1 coordinate 2,587,226, forward strand.
CGTAAAGGATGTTCGCGAGGTAATAGAAAAGGCCAAGTCGCAGCGCTTCTTCAACACCCCTTCGCCCATCCTATTCATCGACGAAATCCACCGCTTCAGCAAGTCGCAGCAGGATTCGCTGTTGGGCGCCGTAGAGCAGGGCATCGTTACGCTGATTGGCGCAACAACCGAGAATCCCTCCTTCGAGGTGATATCTCCGCTCCTATCGCGCTGCCAGGTGTACACGCTAAAGCATCTTGAGGAGAGCGAGCTCATTGGTCTTGTAGACTACGCCATAGAGCACGACATCGACCTTAAGGAAAAACAGATAAAGGTGGAGGAGTACGATGCGCTCATCCGCTTTAGCGGCGGCGATGCACGTAAGCTACTCAACATTCTGGAGCTACTTGCCGCTACCGCCGACGAGGTCACCATCACCAATAAGATGGTGGTGGATAAGCTGCAGGAGTCAACCGCCATGTACGACAAGGATGGCGAGCAGCACTACGACATCATCTCGGCATTCATCAAGAGCATCCGAGGAAGCGACCCCAACGGTGCGTTATACTGGCTTGCGCGAATGCTTGCCGGCGGCGAAGACCCCAAGTTCATCGCCCGCCGACTGGTAATTTCGGCTGCCGAAGACGTTGGCTTAGCCAACCCCAACGCGCTGCTGCTAGCCAACGCCGCATTCCAATCGGTACACGTTATTGGAATGCCCGAAGCACGCATTGTGCTCTCCGAGGCAACCGTTTACCTGGCAACAAGCCCAAAAAGCAACTCTGCCTACACGGCTATCGACGAGGCGCTGGCGTTTGTCCGCAACACGGGCAACCTTCCCGTTCCGCTACACCTGCGCAACGCCCCAACCAAACTGATGAAGAACCTAGGATACGGGAAAGATTACCTCTACCCTCACGTTTATCCCGGCAACTTTGTTCAGCAGGACTACCTGCCTACCGAAGCGGGAAACACCAAGTTCTTCGAGCCCCAAAACAACTCGAAGGAGAAGGAGATCCGCCAACGAATGCAGATCTACTGGAAAGAGAAGTACAAATATTAAAGATAAACCCCATGCAATTAAACCTCGAAAAGCTCAAGCATCAGGATAGCGGCAACTTCTTCTTGCTAGCAGGTCCATGTGTTGTGGAGAGCGAAGAAGTGGTGATGGAGGTAGCCGAAAAAATGGTTGCCATTACCAACAGGCTTAATATCCCCTACGTATTTAAAGGATCGTACCGCAAGGCCAACCGCTCGCGCCTCGACTCGTTTACTGGTATTGGCGACATCGAAGCGCTAGAAATCCTCAAAAAGGTAGGCGAAAGGTTCGATATCCCAGTTGTTACCGACATTCACGATAAGGAAGAGGCTGCCCTTGCCGCTCAGTACGTTGATATCCTTCAGATACCCGCATTCCTTTGCCGTCAAACCGACCTTTTGGTGGCTGCCGCACAAACCGGCAAGTACGTAAACATCAAAAAGGGGCAGTTCCTTGCCCCCGAAGCCATGCAGTTTGCCGCCAACAAAATTAGGGAAGCCGGCAACGATAAGGTTATGCTTACCGACCGTGGATCAACCTTCGGCTACTACGACCTGATTGTCGACTACCGCGGAATCCCAGAGATGCAGAAAACAGGTTGCCCCGTCATTCTCGACATCACCCACTCGCTACAGCAACCCAACCAATCGAGCGGCGTAACCGGAGGCAAGCCCGAACTTATCGAAACCGTTGCCCGCGCAGGTATCGCCGTTGGCGTAGATGGACTATTCATCGAAACACACCCCAACCCAGCCGTTGCCAAGTCGGATGGCGCCAACATGCTCCGCCTCGACCTTATGGAGAACCTGCTAGAGCACCTGGTAGCAATCCGACAAACAATAAGGAAATTCTAGTAGCACTAGCATACCAACCCCAGGGCAGTTGCTCTGGGGTTGCTTTTTCAACCAATTATCAAAGCAACCATGTTCATCATCTCATTAACCTACAAGGTGCCCACAAGCGTTGTTGACCAGCACCTACCCGCCCATGTCGAATTTCTTAGGGAGCAATACGCAAAAGGTAGCTTCATAGCCTCTGGCAGAAAAGTTCCAAGAACCGGTGGCGTCATTCTCTCCAATATTTCTAGCAAGCAAGAGGTCGAAAAGATCGTAGCACAAGACCCCTTCAACCAAAACGGCGTTGCCAACTACGACATCATCGAATTCATCCCAACAATGACCTCTCCGCAGCTCGACTTTCTTAAGGAGTAGCCCCTTCTCTGTTAGATGAAAGCCCGTCATGCGAGCTGCATGCGACCACCAAAACAATTACATTCACCTGAAAGTAATTTTGGAAGCAAAGCGGCAAAAAATATATGCAACAAATAATCTGGACTCTTTATCCTCCCGTTTGAACGGGAGGCAAGGGGTGGGTTATGCATTATCATTCTGCATTTATGCATGTCACCCCTCCCCCTTTCCCCAACTTAACGGATAAATGCAGCGTTTCGTAAATTACAGAAGCAAAATCTCCACAAAAACACCAGAACTATTGTATAATTTTCACGATTAACATACCTTCACCTCGTTTTAAAAACCACCTGCATCTTGTGCAGCACATCAAGGTAACGCATCAGCGCTATAAAGCATTCGCCACAAGGGCAAGTAGGAATACAAGCAAACATTCTACCACAAGCTAAACAACAACCTATGAGAACAACACTAAAGCCATTGCTGCTTCTAGTCTCCATGGCAATTGCCACCGCCTCGTTCTTCGCATGTAACATCAGTACCAACAACGATTCCAACAAAAAGCGGGTCGAAGGCAAAGGCGATCTCGTTCAAAAGACCATCGACCTCGACAGCTTTACCGCAATCGACATCGAAGGACAAGCCGACGTTAAGGTAACCTACGGTCCAAAACAGATTGTAAAGGTTCAGGCACAGGCCAACATCCTCGAGCTGCTAGATTTTACCGTTACGGAAGGCAAGCTAACCATTGGCACCAAAAGCAACTACAGCATCCAGCACTCCAAGGGCATCACGGTCGAGATCGTCACCCCTAATGCCATTACCGACTATAGCATCTCGGGTGCCGGTAATATATCAATAGCCGGTAAGCCTCAACAAAACCTGAATATCAAAATTGCAGGCGCCGCCAAATTCGATGCCTTCGAGCTAGAAGCAGACAACGTTAGCATAGACATCGCCGGAGCTGCCGACTGCGACGTTAAAGCAGCAAAGACGCTCGACGTTTCCATTGCCGGAACCGGCAGCGTCAAGTACAAGGGCAACCCCACCGTTAACAAGTCTATCGCTGGCATTGGCTCGGTAAAAAAGGACGCCGAATAGCCCGAACCACAGCTTTAGCAAATAAATACAGCATCAACAAGCGTAGGTCCTCCTACGCTTGTTTTATTAGCGGGCAAGCCTACCTGCATAGCCACTCACCCCCACAAAAGGAGCAAGGGACAACCACCTAGCCCTAGCGCATAAATCCGCCATTCCACGCAACTCTTGTAAAAACGCGATTCATCGCGCCTCATTCCAAAACCGTTGAAGCACCATTCTAACTAGCGAAGACCCTTTCCTAATCTTCCAACATGCTATTTTGGAGTGATGAGATCTTATTCAGAAACTTCATTATGCTATTTTGGTCACACTCCAAGTCATTCCAGTCATTCTCCAAGCAATTACAGGTATATCTCCAAGCAATCCCGCTACTTTCTTAAGCCATTACAGGTCATCTCTCATGTAGTTCAGCGACTTTCTTAAGCCATTCAGGTCATCTCTCACGCAGTTCAGCAGCTTCATTATGCTATTTTGGTCATCTCTCACGCAGTTCAGCAACTTCATTATGCTATTTTGGTCTTCTCTCACGTAGTTCAGCGACTTTCTTAAACCATTCAGGTCATCTCTCATGTAGTTCAGCGACTTTCTTAAGCCATTTTGGTCATCTCTCACGCAGTTCAGCAGCTTCATTATGCTATTTTGGTCATCTCTCACGTAGTTTAGCGACTTTCTTAAGCCATTCAGGTCATCTCTCAAGCAGTTCAGCAGCTTCATTATGCTATTCTGGTCATCTCTCACGTAGTTCAAGTCATGCAAATCCTATTTCAGCCCCAATCAGATCTCAACTTGCTACGGTCTACACCAATCTTTGCGATATCCCAATAAAAAAGCACCTCCTCCGTAACGGAAGAGGTGCTTTTACTATGGAATCGAGCCTTACGGCCTTGCTTCTACTTCTTCTTTATCGCCAGCTGCTTGGTATCAGCGGCAATCACCTTACGGTAGAACTCCTTGAAGGCAGGGATATCCGCCAGCGGAATAACCTGCTGCTTCACCTTAAAGGTACGCGTACCTATTAGTTTTCCGGCAGCCATCTTAAACGTCAGGCTGTAGTCGGCAGCGCTGCAGGTGTACGATACGTTTGTTGGCACCTCAACCAGCGCTCTGTCCGCAGGCAGCGTCAGGGTGATGGTTTCCGTATTGGTATCGCTGTAAAAGGTCGATGCGTTATCAATAGCGTGAGTTCTGTTCTCGGTAAAGACGTAATCCTGCGCCTTTGCCTTGTACGACCAGGGTAGCGCAAAGATCTTCATCCCGGCAACCTCGCTCACCACATCCGATAGCACATATTCCGTCTTGCCAACCACGGTATCGACGCCAATCTCTAGCCCCTTAAAGTTAACCGACTTCACCAGCACGTTCGGATAGTCCTGGCTGATGAGCTCCGTCACCATTTTCTGCTGCTCCGACGCGCTCTTCTCAAAGTAGGCTGATTTAATCACCGCCGCCATGCTTCCGGTAAACTGCGTGCTCTCCTTCACGGTAAACGTGCCATCGTTGGCAACAATGCTGGTGTTACCCACCACCATCGAGGGCACAAGGTTATCGCCCTTAAGGTATGATATGGTCGAAACCGTGCTGTTATCGGTGATGTCAAGGCATTGCGAGTTTAGTTGGTTTGGATAATTCGCATCGAAGGGCATAAAGTTGGAGGTTAGCTCCAGGTAGTGGTCCTTTCCGTTGATATTCGCCTTGGCGATACAGTGGTTAAAGTCGATCGAAGGCAGCATCATGTCGTGCATACCATTATCGCGCGAGTTAACCAGCACCAAGTTGGCTTTCACCCCCGCCTCCTTGCATAGCGCCACGAATAGCGTCGACACGTCCTTGCAGTCACCAATGCGCGTATTGATTACCACCGATGGTCGCTGCGGAATAATGCCGCTCTGACGGAATGCCACCGAACTGTAGGTGATATTTTTGAGGATGTAGCGGTATATCGCCTTAACCTTATCCAGCTCCGAGAGGTTCTTCCTATCCTTAAACAGATCAGCCACCACCCGTTTCACATCATAGTCAGCTTTAGCCTTGTACGAGGCAATATCGTTGTACCATTTCGACACAAAATCCCAGTTTGGCATCGACGATATAAAGAGCGTTGGCGCCATGTCCGAAAGCGTAGGCATCTTATCCTCATTCTTAATGGCTGGCGTATTGGTAGCCTCCCACTCGTATAGCGTAAACTCATCCATCTTGGTTTGCTTGGGCTCGTCAGCGCCGTTGCTCACCGTATGCTGAAACTTGATGCCATCGGCAACCAGCAACGAGTACTTCAGGCACTTCGCAGGCAGATAGCTTTGCAGGTAAAACTTATCCCAGAACTGGTTAATCAGTTTACCGCTGTTGTGGTTCTCTATCTTATATATTAGGTTGATGGCATCACCCACCTCAAGGTTGGTAAACACAATCTCAGTGCCATTTTGTTCCGCCTGAACCTTTGTACCGTTAGCCTTCACCACCTCTGCCTTCTCTATGGTGGTAGCCTGTTCATCGTACCCCCCAACGTTAATGGTCTTCCAGTATTCAATTCCCTCCTTGGTGAGCACCTTAGCCACCAGATACTTTTTCTCTTCGGTAACGCCGCTTGGATATACCACCTTGCGCTCCTCCGAACTAAGAATCACGCTTCCATCATCAGGGTAGTCCGATGCCGATGGCGCACTCTTCAGCAGCTCGTAGGCATCAGGTCCAGCAAAGTAGCTAAACACCTCCTTCTTGTTCTCCACCTTGCGCAAATCGCGAATGGCATCGAAGTTAGCCGGATTGTACTCTATTGATTTTCTGAAAGCCTCAACCGCCTTATCGTTCTGCCCCAGCTGACGGTAAGTTGTACCCAAATCGTACCAGGTGTTGCTCGATTGCGGCGCTATCGAAAGCACCTTCAGGTACTGCTCCTTCGCCTTATCGTAGTTCTGCATCTTAAAGTAGATCTTAGCCTGCTTCTCGTACAGATCTACCCCTACAGGATCAAGCTTTGCATCCTCCTCGTACAGCTTAAGCGCGCTTGCAGCATCGCTCTTATCCAGGTAGTATGCGGCAAGCTTCTGAAGAATGGAGTAGCTATCGTTTTCCTTCAGGTAGTTGAGGTAAACATTCACAGCTCCCTTCTCGTTATTTCGAACGTTCTTCTCAATAAGCGACTGCAGCTCCACAAAATCGGCATCGTTAGGGTATAGCTTGTAAGCCTTATCAGCAATAGCTATCATCTGGTTGAAATCCTTATTCTTGTTGGCAAGATTTACCCTTCGCCTAAGCACCTCCTTATCGTCAGGACCAAATATTTTCTCCAGCTTATCAACATAATCAGCAGCCTCCTTGTAATCCTCCCGCTGAAAAGCCTCGCCATACTTCATTTGTAGCGATAGCGGATGAGCGGGATCGATATCCTTCAGCTTCTCCATTTCGGTGGTATACAGCGTGCGGTTGTCGTTCCTCTGGTAAAGCTCCATAAAAAGGTTGGTCACGTAGCTGCTGTTCGGCGCCAGCTTTCGCGCCTCGCCCAGCGTCTTCTGCGACTCAAAATCGTAATCGCCATTCAAGTATAGATGCGATAGAAAGACGTAGTTAAGGATATTCGAGGGCTCATCCGCCAGCTTACCCGTAAAGTACCTCTCGGCAAACGGCGTGATGCGCTTTGCCTGGTAGGCTACCTCCTTCGTATAGGGCATCACCTCCTTGCTAACGGTTAGGTTAGGGATTGGTGTGCCGTTGCTATCGGTCAACCGAAGCATAAAGTTGATGTTATTGCAGTAGCTCTCGCCCAGCTGCACCAGAATGCGGTTGGCACCCTTGTTCAGTTTCACCTGCGCAATGTACGAGTCCGTTCCGTTGTTGCGCTCCTCCGACTCCGAGATCACCTCCTTGTCGTTCACCCAAACCTTAACCGATCCCGAAACGCCAATGCGTAGCTGCACCTCCTGCTCCTTATCGCTCACCACAAAGTTCTGCGCATACGCCACGCTATTATGGGTTGCTGCGTAGTAGTAGTTAAAGTCCACCCAGCGGTCGTTCCTTACAGCAGGAATGTTCACCCAGCGCACCGCAGCCCCGTACTTGTTGGTAAACGGCTTGTCGTTCCCGGTTTGGGTAATGGGTGGATACGCCTTGTCGAAACCGCTGGTCGAGATGTTCTCGAACTCGCCCACCAGCTGCCAATCGGTTATCGAGGCAGCCTTATCGGCATACTCTGCATACCCCTTTTGTTTTTTCTGAAGAAGATACTTCGATAGTGCCAGATTCGCGTTGGCAACTAGCGCACCATCGATGTTGGTCGACTGCGCAATCTTTTTTAGGAAGGCAACCTCCTCCGCGCTCTTTGGCTCGCGCTGTCCGTTAACAAACAGCGGACCCCACAAAGCCGCGAGGTAGGGCGTTGGATTGTCGCTCTTCTCGTAAAACTTAATGAAGTTCTTCACCGCCTCATCCCTCGTCTTATCGATGCTCGCAAGCAACGATAATCCCAAGTACGCATCCGATTTCGACGGATTCTGGCTTGCCGCCTGCGTAAAGAGCGTGTAGGCATTAGCCCTATCATTCTCAAAAAACTTCTTCCATGCCTCAGCAGTTCCCTGCGCGTTAGATGTAAGCCCTATGCAGCCCACAAGCGCACCAGCCAGCACGTTACGAAGAATTCTGCACCAAGAGTGAATCATATAAGTACGTGTAAAATTTATATATCAAATGAAAAGGGAAGATAGCAAAAAATACTATTGGCAAAGCAATCGTTAACTATCCTAAGGAAGAAGAAGCCCCGCAGATGTGTACTACAATATCTAATGTTTTACATACAATATTTAAATACCAAGAATACCGCGAAGTGATTAACGGCCTTGAAGCAACCAGCCTCCATCTCATCCATTCTTGTTCATAGGAGATTTTGCTTCCTGAAGAAGCATTTTTGGATAGTCCCTTAAAGCGAAATCACCAACCTCCCTCCTTTCAACTTCTCCCTAAAAAGCTACCTTTGCCCCATGCGGAAGATGCTTTTACATACCCTTTCCCTTATTGCTATTGTGCTGCTATCCCTAGCCACAAGCAGCAGCGGCTATGGGCTGCAGCACAGCAACGCATCATCGCAGGGCAAAAGCACCGGCTACACCTTCTCATCCGATCAGCACAACCACTACAGCACACCTCGCCAAAACGAGGTTATCACCATTGTGGGGAGTTGCGCCACATCCGAAGGAGCCAACAGCTCATCGTCGCTCCTATGGGGATACGTTCCGGCATTCGAGCATAAGCTTCAGCATGCCACCACCCAGTACATGCTCAGGTCGGTATGGCAGTACCGCAGCTTAACCATTTCCGACATCATATACCCATTCGACTACTTCTGGTAAGCTCATCTTCATCTTTCATTTTTCGATTAGCCAGCTGCTAATCGAAAGCATCACCTCTAGCGACAGGAAGCTATGCTGCTCCTGTGGCCGGATATTCTTATTACCATTAAAACAACAACAAGATGAACTCATCACTTACCATAATCGGACTTATCATTGTGGCAATTCTCGTGCTGCCAATCGTGCTTCTTCAGCGATCAAGCAAAAAGAACGCCGGAGACCAGGATAACTCAGCCGAATAACACCCGATAGCTCAGCAGGCAAGGCAGCACCACCAGCAGCAGCCTTGCCATACCCACTATAAGAGCCATCCCCTATTGGACACACCAAAGGGGGATGGCTTCAAAACATAAGCTCTATTATTACCAATAAATATCCTAGCTTTACCCAACAGCATAAAACCGCAATGCCATGAAAAAGATATGGATTCTACTTATTCCCCTTCTAGCGCTAAGCCTAGCCTGTAGCAGGCAAAAGGAGAATTCCCAGAAGGTTAACTTTCCAAGCAGCAAGTACACCGAATCGAGCATCAGTTTCAGCTCGCTGCCCATAAAAAAGCGAGCATACGTCCCCATATACTCGCACATATACCACATTAGCGGAGCAAAAAAACTGCTGCTAACCGCTACGCTAAGCATCCGCAACACCAGCAGCACCGACAGCATCTATATCCAGAACGTAAGCTACTTCGATTCCGAAGGGGCTCCCCTAAAAACCTACATCGCTAAGACAATCGCCATAAAACCTATGAGCGCCATCGAGCTAGTTGTAGAGGATAAGGAGGATAAAGGTGGAGCCGGAGCAAGCTTTACGGTCAGCTACGGCTACAACAACCCCAAGACAAAGCCCCTAATTCAAGCCGTAATGATTGGTACTGCCGGACAGCAGGGCATCTCGTTTGTCACCCAAAGCGTAGAGGTAGAGTAACGCCCTACTGCAGCGTTCTCTGGTCGAAGATACGGTTAAACTGCTCCCTGTAGGTTTCCGAAATAGGGATATACACGTTGCCAAACACTACCCTATTCCGCTCAATCGTTTTTATCTTGTTGATATTAACAATAAACGAACGGTGAACACGAATAAACGTATCGGAAGGAAGATGCTTCTCGATGGTAGCCATGCTCATAAGCGTAAGCACCTCGCCCTCCTCGGCATCGGTGCATATCTTTAGGTAGTCCTTAACGCTTTCGATGTACTTTATCTGGCTCACCTGAATCTGTATTAGCTTGTAGTTACTCTTAACAAAAAAGCTTTCAGCCACAGGCTTCGAATCAACAAAAGAACCGTCCAGAAACCAGCGATATGCCTTGTTGGCAGCCCTTAAAAACTCGGAGTAACTAATCGGCTTCACCAGATAATCGAGCGCATCCACCTTATAACCGTCCAACGCGTAGTTCTCGTAGGCTGTAGTAAAAATCACCTTCGTCTTCTGCCCCATTATCACCTTCGAAAGTTCAATTCCGGTAAGATCGGGCATTTGAATATCCAAAAAAACCACATCAACCTTCTGGCTAACGATATTCGAAAGCGCATCGATCCCCGAGTTATACTGCCCTACAAGATTAAGGAAGGGAGTACGCTTAACGTAGCCAACAATTAGTTCGAGCGCCAACGGCTCATCGTCAACCACAATGCAAGAAAACTTAGCATTCATCAGAATTCAGTTTAATGGTTAGTTGCGACATAAATGTTTGTCCCAAATTCTCTAGCGTTAGCGTATATCTCCCTGGGTATATCAGATCCAACCGCTTTCGCATATTATCTATTCCTATCCCACTTACGCTACCATCGGATGCCACCGCATAGTTGCTGTTTATTACGGTAAAGGTTAGCACTCTTCCCTTATCTATACTCAAATCGACATTAATAAAGCAGCTTTGGGTATTACTCACCCCATGCTTAAAGGCATTTTCAATAAGCGTAATAAGAAGCATTGGGGCAATCATCACGTTTCCCTCTTCGGGCAGGTTTACCTTCGAATGAAAGTTCGACGAAATACGCATCGACATCAACTCTATATAGCTTCTGATGAATTTCACCTCCTTATCGAGCGGAACCAGAGTTTGGTTATTCTCGTAAAGCACGTAGCGAAGCAGATGGCTTAGCCCATGCACCGCATCCTGTGCTCTTGTTGCATCTATTGCAATAAGCGAGTAGATGTTGTTGAGCGTATTAAAGAGGAAGTGAGGGTTAAGCTGACTCTTAAGGTTGTCCAGCTCTGCTTCCGACTTTGCCTTTTCCAGCTCCTTGCGCTCGTACTCGGTGGAGTACCAGTTGCCCGTCATCTTAACGGCAACTGCTAGCCCTGCCGTTAGCGACATTACCATAGCATCGCGAAAGATAAACATAGTTTTACCCGGAAGATCCTTCATCGGCTTTGGAACATGCCCAACTTCTCCCACGTACATGCTAAAGAAGAATTCGTGAAGCAGGTGCAAACCGTAAACCACCACCGCTATTATTATAGCATTTACAACAATAAGCCTTAGCAGACGCTTGCTGTAAAGATATCTATCAATAAAGTAGTAGTAGTTTAGGTAGAACACAACCATAAAGCTGATTGGAACGAATACATATTCTATGTAATGCACAAGCGAAATTCGCCTATCGCCTTCCGGCGAGAAGAAGAGGGGTATCACAAACATAATCCCCCATCCTATGATTTGAATAGCGACCTGAAGCCTCTTTTGACTGCTCGACATTTCTATTTTTGGTTGCATAACCATGCTAAATTAGAATATATTTTATGACCAGAAGAATAGTCTTCCCTCAAAATTATTGTTTAATAGATTGCGCCATCCTCCACATAAGAGGAAGACGACGCAATCATCCATATAAATCAGGGCAGGAGTCTATTCTCTATCTTCAAATTCATCCACTGCTACTCGTACCTTATTGCATCTATCGGATCGAGCTGGGCTGCCTTCTTTGCCGGATACCATCCAAAGAATACTCCGGTGATGGTACAAACCGCAAACGAAAGGAAAACAGAGTAAGGCTGAATGTATATGGGCCAACCCGCAATTAACTTCACCAGCAACGAGGTTCCTACACCAAGTAGCATACCTATTACACCTCCTGTGATGCTAATGATTACCGCCTCTATCAGAAACTGAAGCAGAATATGCTTACCCTTCGCACCAATCGACATACGCAAGCCAATCTCACGGGTTCGCTCGGTTACCGATACGTACATAATGTTCATGATGCCAATACCGCCAACCAAGAGCGATATCCCAGCAATGCAAGCCAAAAGCACGGTCATCATATCGGTGGTGGAGCTTAGCATGTTGCTTAACTCCTGCTGCGAACGAATATCAAAGTCAGCCTCATCGGTATCCGAGAGCTTATGGTTGTGCCTCAGGATATCGGTAACCTCAGCAACAGCCTTCTCCGTTGCCTCCTCCGATACCGCCGACATTACAATCTCCTGAATGTAGGTAATAGCCAGTATTCGCTTCTGTACGGTTGTGTAGGGAGCTAATATCAGGTCGTCTTGGTCCATTCCCATAGAGTTATACCCTTTTGACGTCAACACCCCAATAATCTTAAAAGGTATCTTATTGAAACGGACAGTTTTGCCAACAGGATCTTCTCCTCCAGAGAAAAGATTATCGACCACCGTTTTCCCAACCACACACACCTTAGCGGCTGTTTTAACCTCGTACTCGTTAAACATCTCTCCGCTACTTACCGAATACTTTCGGATGTCAAGGTAATCGGGGTTACAGCCATTCAAAGACGTAGGAGCATTGTTGGCACCATAGATTGCCTGCCCGCTACTGCTTACCATTGGCGTTGACTTGGAGATGTACGATGACTGATTGGCGATCGAATTGTAATCAGCCATCTTCAGCGTTTGCATGCTGCCGGCATCCTGCCTAACACCACCAAACTGTCCATTGCCAGGGTGAACCATAATCATATTCGACCCCATCTCCTGAATCTGCGAACGGATGCTGCGCTTAGACCCTTGCCCTATGGCAAGCATGGTAATTACCGATGCAACACCAATAATAATCCCGAGCATGGTAAGAATGCCCCTAAACTTATTATTGTTTAGCGCGCGCAGGGCTATTTTTATCAAGTTTTTATAGTTCATTCTGATACCTGCAATTTTAGCGTCTTTAAGTAGTCGGCAGCCTGCGCCATGTGCAGGTTATGCTCATCTTTGGTGATATACCCATCGCGCAGCACGATATTACGGCTGCTGAACTGGGCTATTTCGGGGTTATGCGTTACAAAGATGATGGTACGCCCCTCCCGATGCAGCCGCTGGAATAGTGTTAGCACCTCGTACGAGGTTCGGGTATCGAGATTACCCGTTGCCTCGTCGGCCAAGATGATAACAGGATCGTTTACCAGCGCACGGGCAATGGCAACGCGCTGCTGCTGCCCTCCCGACATCTGGTTCGAGGAGTGGTTTACCCTATTGCTTAGCCCTACATCGTTTAGCGCAGCACGTGCTTTTGCCTCTCTTTCCTTTTGAGATATTGCGGGGTTATAGAGCAGCGGTAGCTCCACATTCTCTAGCGCTGTAGTTTTGGGCAGCAGGTTGTACGATTGAAAAATGAAGCCAATCTTCAGATTCCTCAAGGTAGCACGCTCATCCTTATTCATCTTCTTCACCGAAGTTCCATCAAGAAAATAGTCACCAGACGAAGCCGTATCCAGGCAACCCAGAATGTTTAACAGCGTGGATTTCCCCGATCCGCTTGTTCCCATAATGGTGACAAACTCGCCCTGGTTAATGGTAAAGCTGATACCTCGCAGGGCATGTACGGTTTCTTCGCCCACAACAAAGTCTCGCCTTACGTTATCTATGCGTATAATTTCCTTGCTCATGGCGTCTACTTTTGTCCTGGTCGTTTGGGCATAAAGGGGCTCGACTCCTTCTGCTCGCCGCCCGTTACGCTTTTTTCGTTACCCGATAGAACCGATACGGCAACAGCATCACCTTCGCGTAGTCCGCTAACAATTTCGGTGCTTACACCATCGGTTATCCCCACCTTCACCTTCTGGGGGCTTATGCCTTTGGCGGTCTTCACCCAAATATTTTTGACATCGGCGGCTGGGTTTGTCTTCCCCGGTGCCCCCTCGTTCGGGTTAAACCTAAACGCCTTCGAAGGAACCACCAGGATGTTGTTCTTTTCGCTGGTGATAATGGTGATGTTGGCGGTTAGTCCTGGCTTAAGCTTAAGCTCGGGGTTGGGGGCGTTAACCACCACCTTGTAGGTTACCACGTTCGAAACGGTGGTGGACTCGAGCCTTACCTGCGTAACCTCGCCGTTAAATACATCGTCGGGGAAGGCATCTACGGTAAAGGTTACCCGTTGCCCAGCCTTTACCTCTCCGATATCGGCCTCGTCAACATTGGCTATTACGCGCATCTTCTCTAGGTCGTTGGCAATGGTAAAGAGCGTTGGCGTGTTGAAGCTGGCAGCAACGGTTTGCCCCTCATCAACGGCGCGCGAGAGCACCACCCCATCTATTGGCGAGCAGATGGAGGCGTAGCTGAGGTTGGTTTTTGCCTTCAGCATATCCGAGCGCGACTTGTCGTAGGCTGCCTTGGCCTTCGAGCACTCATACTCGGCGGTCTCGTACTCCTTCTGGCTTATCAGATTCTTACGGTACAGCCCCGCAACGCGGTCGAAGTTCTTCTTCTGGTAGTCGTACTCCGCCTTGTTCGAGCGTAGATCGGCGCGTCGGGAGATGAGCTCCGACTCAAGAACAGTCCTATCAATTTCGGCAAGCAGCTGGCCACGCTTTACGTGCGAGTTGTAATCAACAAAGATCTTCGAGATCACCCCCGATACCTGCGTGCCCACCTCTACCTGAAGAATGGGCTCTATGGTTCCGGTGGCCGTTACCGTTTTCTCGATGCTTGCCTTCTTCACCTTCTCGAATTGGTAGCTTGTGGGCTGCTTATCCGTGGAAAACAGCTTAGGGACTTGCAGTATCAGTACGACGAATATTGCGGCTGCAGCAACTAGTATTGCTTTTCGTTTCATGCGATTTCTTTTAAAGGGTTATGGGTTGGTTTTGATAGAAGTTTAGCAGCTTTAGCGAGAGCACCGACTGGTACTTGGCCTGGATGAGGCCATCCTCGGCCGAGCGGTAGCTGTTCTTTTCGGTGAGCAGCTCGACGGTGTTCTTCATGCCGGCGTTAAACTGCTCCTGCACCAGCTCGTAGCTGAGCTTGGCCGACTTCAGCTTATCGGTGGCGGCAAGGTACTTGCTTTGCCCCGACACCGCGTTTTGGTAGAGCGTCTCCACCGTTTTCTGCAGCTCCTTGGACGTGCTGGTGTAGCTAAGCTCGGCTTGCTTGGCCTGCAGGTTCGAGCGCTCGATGTTCGACCGTACCGAGCGGTTCTTAAAGATGGGGATGCCCACGGTTACCCCAACCGACTGGTTGAAGCCGTTGTTGAGCTGGTTGTAGAGCGTGTAGCCCGAGTTGGAGTAGCTGCCAGTGCCTGCCGAAGCGTTAAGCGATACGGTGGGCAGCCTGTCGGCGTAAGCCTTTTGGGCATCCAACTTTGCCATATCTATGGAGTACTTGCTGCTAAGCATCTCGGGCATCGTTTCCACGGCACGTGCGTACACCTGCGCAATGGAGGGGATGACCACCATCACATCGCGGTCGCTGATTTCGGGGAAGTCGAGCTCGAGAGCCTCGCCTACGCCCAGCTCCAGCAGCTGCTTGAGCTCGAGCTTGGCCTGCGCCAGCTCATTTTCACCCAGCGTTACCTGGTACTTGTCGCTGCTATACTGCGACTGCAGCTGCGCGTAGTCGGAGCTGGAGATGGAGCCCGCCTTGAGCAGCTCGGCGGCGCGCTTAAGGGTTGCCTCGGAGCTTTCGAGCGTTTTGAGGCCCGTCTTTAGCGACTCGTTGGCATAGAGCACCTGCAGGTAGCTCTGCGTAACGGCAAGCTCGATGGAGTTTTGAGCAGCCAGCACATCGCTCTCGGTCTTCTTGGCGTTTACCTCCTGCTGCTGAATGCTGGTGCGAAGCTTCCCCCCGTTGTAGAGCACCATGCTGCTGCTTAACGAGTAGCTGCCCGTATACTTCGCCTTGCTGGCGTAGTCGCCCGCCGAGTTGGGCTCCTTCTGGTTAACCAGGCTTTGCGAGGATGCAAGCTGCAGCGAGGGAAGCCGCTGGGCGCGCGCCTCCTTGAGGTCGATGCCCACGCTCTCGCTGCTCAGCGATGCCGCCTTTACCTTGATATTGTTTGCTCGCGCATACGCGATGCAGCGGTTTAGAGTCCACCTTTCGCCCTGCGAGTAGCCCGCAACGCTAGAGGCGAGCAGAAGGCCTAGCAGCACGCACTTCAATCGAGTTGTTATCTTCATGCCCATATCTTTCTGTTGATTATGGGGCAAACATACGCTACCGATAAAGGCAAACCCAGCAAAATAGATGCAACCACCCGATGCATCGACGGATTCCTCCATTCAATCGACGAAAGGGCGGTCCATAATACCTTGCATTAGGTTAGTACAAACCTCTACCCGAAAGCACAAACACGGACGCGTGTTAGTACAAACCACCGCCCAAAAGCACAAACACGGCTGCGTGTTAGTACAAACCTCTACCCAAAAGCATAAACACGGCCACGTGTTAGTACAAACCTCTACCTAAAAGCACAAACACGGACGCGTGTTAGTACAAACCTAAAATCAGGCTAATCCCATAATCGACGAAAAGCAAGCTGACGCTAGTTTTTTCTCCAAATCGAAGCTATTTTAGCGGAGTAAGCATCAGCAAAATAAAAATGGTAGAAGAGATTGCTATTATCGCCCTCCTGATTATCCTAAACGGGCTATTTGCCATGGCCGAGATATCCATTGTCTCGTCGCGAAAATCGCGGCTGGAGGAGCTGCTCCGCAAGGGCAACCACACCGCCAAGAAGGTGCTCAGCCTCAGCGAGCATCCCAACAAGTTCCTATCCACCGTCCAAATCGGCATCACCTCCATTGGCATCCTTACCGGAATCTTTGGGGGCGCAACCCTTTCGCAAGCCATAAAAAGCACGCTCATCAACCTCGGCGTAAACGGCGCCTATGCCGACGATATGGCCATTGCCATCGTGGTGGTGATCATTACCTTCTTCTCCATCGTAATTGGCGAGCTGCTGCCCAAGCGCATCGGCATGGCCAACCCCGAGGCTATTGCACTCCTTGCCGCCAAGCCCATGATCGTGCTATCGCGCCTCACGGCCCCCTTTGTGTGGCTGCTCAGCTCCACCACCAACATCTTCATCAAGCTCTTTGGGGTGAAAAAGACCGAGGCCTCGCAGGTTACCGAGGAGGAGATTAAGGCGCTGGTCGAGGAGGGCACCACCTACGGCACCATCCAGGAGATCGAGCAGGATATCGTGGAGAACGTCTTCTTCATTGGCGACCTCCGCATCGAAAAGCTGATGACCATCCGCAGCGAGGTGGTTTGGCTGGACATCGACGACCCGCTCGAGGAGAACATCCAGAAGATGGTGGATCACGAGCACTCCATCTACCCCATCTGCGAGGGGGACATCGACAACGCGCTGGGGGTAATCTACACCAAGGACCTCTTTCGGCAGCTGGCAGGCAAGCAGGCCGTCGACCTTAAGAGCTGCATCCGCGAGGCCATATTCCTGCCCAACAACCAGAAGGCCTACAAGGCGCTGGAGCGCTTCCGCGAAACCCACAATAACTTCGGCTTCGTGCTCAACGAGTACGGCGAGGTGGAGGGCATCGTAACCATTAACGATATCCTGGAGGAGCTCGTGGGCGACTTCACCGACAGCGAAGAGCCAACCATCGTTACCCGCGACGACGGCTCGCTGCTCGTCGACGGCAAAATGCTCTTCTACGACATGATCGAGGCCCTCGAAATAGACGACTACGAGCCTATACAGCAGGAGTACAACACCGTTGCCGGCTTCATGCTGCACCACTTCAAAGAAATCCCCAAAGCCTCCGACAAGTTCAGCTGGCGGAGCTTCACCTTCGAGGTGATGGACATGGACGGCAACCGCATCGACAAAATTCTCATCTCCCGAAACAAAAAATCAAAAACCAGAACAAACCCGTAGGGGAACCCGCTTTTCATACGTCACATACTCGAAAAAACTCCGTCAAATAAGCCGAAACTTACATTCAAGCAAGCTTCGGACAACCTAAATTTTTTTCGAATGAAAAAGTTACTGATTCTTTGCTCATTTCTCGCTATAACAGCAACCCTATTTGCTTTTATAGGAAAACCCCAGAAGTACAACGATGGCGTATACTCTGGCGAATCGCGATCCATCTACATTCAGGAGCCCTACTACGGACAAACCACCGTTACCATTAAGAACGGCGAAATCGTAGACGTCTGCTTTAAGATCGTGGATAAAGAAAAAAACGAGCCCTTCGACGAGAAGTACGAGAAGCACTATACAGGAAACGACGAGTACGTACAGCAGTGCCGGAAGGATTGGGAGGGGGTGCAAACCTACCCCAAGAAGCTCCTAAAGAAGAAAAGCATCGAAAAGGTAGATGCCGTTTCGGGGGCAACCTGGTCGTACAACCTCCTAAAAGCATCGCTTCAGGAAGCCCTCAAAAAGGCTGAGATAAAGAAGTAGAAGCGCCCACACACGAAGGTAATCGTGCAAACCCAAAGCGTAAAACGTACAGAGCCTAATGCCGGACATGTTCCGGCATTTTTTGTAAGTAAGTGTACAATGAGCAGCTTACGCCAGCGGCATTATTCCTTATTAAAAACTTTTTATCTTTTTTCGTAAAGTTTCTACGAATGGCACAATAGTTGAGTCAGCAAAATTAAAAATAAAGCTACTTTGGCGCCTTCAATGAAGTTTTATCACTCAAGATTACTAACAACTTTAGAACAACGATCATGAAAAGAGCATTATCAATAAATACCATCGTCCTTTCGGCTCTAATGGTCATACCTTTTGCATCAGGAGCCCAAAACGAAAGGAGCAGCCGCAGCTCGCGCACAAGCTCCAGTACAAGCACAAGCAGCGATGCAAGGCGCGATTCACCATCTCCAGCCCGTTCCGAGAGATCTTACGAAAGATCGAGCAGTACCGTACGTACCGAGCAGAACACTAGATCGCAATCTACACCAGAAAGGTCGCAGCCATCACGCCGCGAATCGTCTACTGCAACGAGCACCCCAAGCGGCTACCAGCGTTCGGGCTACGATGCACAACCTGCCGCACAAGCGCCACAGGCACGCACACAAAACCAACGCGAGAGCAGATCCGAAACCACCCGCACAACGTCAACACCAGACAACCGCTACAGCAATAGCAGCAGCGACAATAGTAGCCGAAACCAAAGCGCCACAACAAACGAAAGACGCTCCGAGTATAGCAGACCCGACCGTACGGTTACCTCAACTACACGAACTGTAGAAACCCGCAACTACGACAGAGGCAGCACATACAATCGTAGCGACAATAGGAATAGCGGATACGAGCGCAGATACGACAACAACAGAAACGAACACAGAAGCGGTTACCGCTACGAAGGTCGCTATGAGGGCAGATGGGACAACCGTAACGTAACCCGATGGAAAGCCTTCGGATACGGCACTCCCCGCTACGTTGTTTACCACCAAACCCAAATCTATCGTGCGCCCTACTTTTCCGGCATTATTCGAGTTCGTCCACCCCATTACCACAATATGCCAGCTGTCTATGTAGAAAGTCGAATCGGGCAACCTTTCAGGCACTACCGTCCTTACTGGGCTGATGATTACGATTTCGTCCGCAGATGGGTCTTCTTCCCTAGGCTAAACATCTACTGGGACAACTACAGCAACGTTTTTGTTTACATGCACCACAACCGTTGGAGGATATCTACAAGGCTACCGGGGCTCTACTTCAACATAGATTTGCTAAATGAGCCTCTATTCGAAGTTGAAGAAAACTACGACAGCGAAGATGGCTACTACGATGATGGTTACTACTACTACGAAGATTAAACCAATTCAGCATAAGCAAAAAGCCCAGCCCATTAGGCTGGGCTTTTTGCTTAACCATGCGTAACCAATAATCACTGACGCTGCAAAATCGTCATGTGAATTCAGAAAACCGTGATACGAATAAGGTTATTGCCAATGTAAACCAAATGGCTTTTATTTGGAATAATAACTATATTGGAGCTAAAATTGGCTCCGACCATTTAAAACATACAAAGCAACACCTAAAAATGAAGAAGCAGCTAGCAACCCTTCTAGGGTTATTCCTTGCAGGATCAGGATTTGCTCAAACCACCGAACCCGCTAACCTTTCCAACGATCGGCTTACACATGTTCCCACTTGGGCTCAAAATGCTGTTTGGTACCAGATCTTTGTGGAACGATTCCGCAACGGCGATCCTAAAAACGATCCGACAGCCGACAACATAAAGGATTACATCAACCGCGAGGTACCACCAGGATGGAAGGTTACCCCATGGACGCAGGACTGGTACAAGCAGGATGCGTGGATGGCAAACTTCAGCGACCCCAAAACAGGCTTTACCTCTAAGGTTCAGTTCCGCCGCTACGGAGGCGACCTGCAGGGTGTTCTCGACAAGCTCGACTACCTAAAAGATCTTGGCATTAATGCCATCTTCTTTAACCCGCTTAACGATGCGCCATCGCTTCACAAGTACGATGCTGCCTACTGGCATCATATCGATCGCAACTTTGGGCCAACACCCCAAAAGGATGGAGAGATGATGAACTTCGAGAACTACGATAATCCAAAGGAATGGGTATGGACCAATGCTGATAAGATGTTTCTTAAAGTGATTGAGGAAGCGCACAAGCGCGGCATACGCGTTATCATGGACTATTCGTGGAACCACACCGGCACCAACTTTTGGGCATTCCAAGACTTATTGAGAAAGGGAAAGAACTCCCGGTACAAAGATTGGTATATCGTAAATCGTTTCGACAATCCGTCAACCCCCGAAAACGAATTCGCATATCAAGGATGGTTTGATTCCAAATCACTTCCCGAAATACGGGAAACCGTGCACCAAAGCAACGCCGCACTAAAGGCATACGAAGGAAATATATATAGCGACGAGGTAAAGCAGCACATCTTTGCTATCGTAAAGCGCTGGGGCGATCCAAATAATGACGGCAACCCAGGAGATGGTGTAGATGGATTTCGCTTGGATGTTGCAGCCGAACTCCCCCTTGGCTTTTGGAGGGAATTTAGAAACGTAGCCCGCAACGTTAACCCCGAAATGTACCTTGTTGGAGAGGTATGGTGGGAAGCATGGCCCGACAAGCTACTCGATCCTCGCCCATTCCTTAAGGGCGATGTATTCGATGCCAACATGAATTACCGTTGGTTCCGCACCGCACGCCACCTATTTGACGATGCCCCAAACAAAATGCCAATTAAGGAGTTTGTTTCCCAAATGGACAGCATATTCAAGACTGTACGTCCAGAGGTAGCACAAGGATACATGAATATGGCGAGCAGCCATGACTCACCACGCCTATCAACAGCTTTATACAACAAAGGCTTGTACAAATTCAACGCAAAACCATTTGACGACTCAGCCTACAAGGTAAATAAGCCTGATGCCGCAACAGACAAGGTAATGAAGCAGCTGCTTGTTCACCAGTATACTTTCCTAGGGGCTCCTCAAATATGGAACGGCGATGAAATGGGAATGTGGGGAAGCGATGACCCAGACACCCGCAAACCTCTTATCTGGCCCGACTACAAATTCGATGACGAGGTTGTTCATCCATTAGGCCTTTCGAGACCTGTCGATAAGGTTACCTTCGACTCAACGCTATTCAACTTTTACAAGCAGCTTATCTATATGCGTAAGAGCAACGAGGTGCTGGTTAAGGGGACTCTCAAGTATCTTATAACAGATGAGACCAACCGCATCCTAGCATACAGCCGCAACCTCGATAAGAGTGAGGCAATCGTAGCCTTTAACTTATCAAATAAGCCTAAGACGGTGTCCATACCTACCCGATTTACTAGCTATGCCAATGCACTAAATAAGGGTAAGCTATTTAAGCCTATAAAAGGCAAGCTGGTTGTGACCATAAATTCAAAGGAATCGGTAGTGCTTATATCTAAATAGAAGTACATTAACCATAAGAAAGCCCATTCGGCAATGCTGAATGGGCTTTACTTTTATATTATAAATGCTAAGTTCGAGAGAACCAAAATTAGATGCAGGATATCTAATCAACAAATTTGTACCCTACCCCCTTAATCGTTCTAATGTACTCGTCTCCTATTTTTTCGCGAAGCTTTCGGATATGAACATCAATGGTGCGATCACCAACAATTACATTATCGCCCCAAATAGTGTTGAAAATTTCTTCGCGGGTGAAAACCTTTTGAGGTTTGGAGTACAAAAGAGCAAGTAGTTCAAACTCTTTCTTTGGCAGTTCCATCTCTACACCATCCTTAATAACAACGTAGCGCGACTTATCGATAATAATCGAAGCACCGCTTCTATCAATAACATCGCTAGATCCGACATGCTCAACACGCCTCAAAAGCGCCTTAACACGACTTACTAGAACTTTTGGTTTTGTAGGTTTGGTAATATAGTCGTCAGCTCCAGCCTCAAATCCGGCAATTTGCGAGTAATCTTCTCCCCTTGCTGTTAAAAATGCAATAACGGCACTAGATAACTCGGGTATTTTGCGCATCTCCTCACAGGTTTCAATGCCATCCATTTCGGGCATCATCACATCGAGAATTATCAGCTGAGGTCGAACATCCAACGCAATACGAATAGCCTCCCTGCCATTTGTTGCGGTATAAACGTCAAAGCCTTCCTTTTTAAGATTATACCCTACAAATTCGAGGATATCACTTTCATCATCAACAAGAAGGATTTTTTGTTGCGCTTCTCCCATATCCTGATATTAAGTAATTGTTTTTCCCGGTACAATTCTACCAAACGAATATTATGCGAAAGTTAACGATTAGCTAACATTATTCTAACTTTCCATCCAAGTTTAGTCCACCAAAAACATATGCAAAGATGAAAAACAAACTGCAAAAATGTAGTAAAGCAAAAACTTACTGATATTTTTAAAGAAGAACAGAAAACCACAACACAATATAATTAACTACAAAATAGAACGATTCAACAATAAATTGGTTTCAATTCGCAATAACTTGTAAAATATTTTGTAACAATCTTTACTTTATTACACTAATAGAAACTAATTTTTTATAGATTGCGTGAAATTAAACTAAATCGCTATGGACACTATGACTAAACCAACCAGTAAAGACTTTATTGAGAAAGAAGGGAAGTATGGAGCTCATAACTACCATCCACTTCCAGTAGTACTCGAAAAAGGAAAAGGTATTTTTATGTGGGATGTTGAAGGCAGAAGATACTTCGATTTTCTATCTGCATATTCTGCGGTTAACCAAGGACACTGCCATCCAAAGATTGTAGCAGCCATGGTTGAGCAAGCGCAGAAGCTAACACTAACCTCCCGCGCATTCTACAATAATGTACTAGGTGAATTCGAGCAATACGTAACCAGCTACTTTGGCTACGACAAGGTTTTACCAATGAATACGGGTGCCGAAGCCGACGAAACAGCGCTGAAACTATGCCGAAAATGGGCGTATGTAAAAAAAGGAATTGCCGAGAATCAAGCAAAGATCATTGTATGCGACGGGAACTTCCACGGGAGAACCATTACCATCGTATCCATGTCCAACGATCCTGAATCGTATGGAGGATTTGGACCGTTTACACCTGGTTTTATCAAGATTCCATACAACAACATCGCAGAACTTGAGAAGGCGTTGAAAGATCCCAATGTTGCAGGTTTTCTTTTAGAGCCAATACAGGGCGAAGCAGGCGTATTTGTTCCAGACGAAGGCTACCTTGCAAAAGCATACGATCTTTGTAAGAAGAAAAACGTGCTCTTCATGGCAGATGAGGTTCAAACCGGAATTGCCCGTACAGGTAAGCTTCTAGCTTGCGATCACGAAAACGTCCGTCCTGATATTCTTATACTAGGGAAAGCCATTTCAGGTGGTGTTATGCCCGTTTCTTGTGTTCTGGCCGATGATGACATCATGCTATGTATTAAACCAGGAGAGCACGGGTCAACCTTTGGTGGTAACCTTATAGCAAGCAAAGTTGCCATTGCTGCTCTTGAGGTTGTAAAAGATGAAAAGCTTGCAGAAAATGCAGCTCGCCTTGGTGAAATATTCCGCACCGAAATGCGCAACTTCGACTCGCCAATGATTGAGTTAGTTCGAGGAAAGGGACTGCTAAACGCCATCGTGATTAAGAACATGAATGGCAGGACAGCTTGGGATGTATGCCTAGCAATGCGCGATAGAGGCGTTCTTGCAAAGCCAACCCACGGTAATATTATTCGTTTTGCACCTCCATTGGTAATCACCGAGGAAGAGCTTAGAGAGGCAATCTCACTTATTCAGCTAGCATTTAAAGATATCGAGAACGGCAAACAGCCTGTCGAAATATAGAACGCACAAACTACAAACTGCTACACAACTATTAGTCATGGAAGCTATCCTCGCGTTGCGGGATGGCTTCTTTTCATTTACAAACCGGGGAACAAACATCTCGAAGTGCATTTTAACATGTTTCTAATGTAACGTTCCCCGGGTTGAAGCGTCTTTATTGCTAGTTTCGCGGGTTATTGACCCTCATTAACTCCTTAAAAAATTAACGGATGAAAAACAAGTATTTACTAATGTTACTGGCCATAGCACCATCGACAGTAGCGTTTGGCGGCACCAAGCCCGAAGCCAAGAGCAAAGCGCTAGACCCTGTTGATATGAATAAAAACGTACGTCCTGGCGTAAACTTCGTGGAATATGCCGGCGGAGAATGGCTCAAAAAGCTGAACATTCCCGATGACAAAACCTCTTTTGGCGCCTTTGACATCCTTCGCGAGAATAGCATCAAGGATGTACAGAACATTCTTCTGGAAGCTGCTACAACCACCAATTCACCTAAAGGAAGCGCGGCTCAAAAAATTGGAGACTTTTACTCTTCTGGAATGGACAGCACCAAAATAAACAAACTGGGCGCTGAACCAATCAAAAAGTACATCAACCAAATCGACCAAATCCAAAACAGCAACGATTTGGTATTTGCCCTAACCCAGATGCACCTGAACGGGTTTAGCCCGCTATTTAGCTCGGGGATTGAGCAAGACTTTAAGAACAGCCGAATATACAAGATGTATCTTGGGGAAGGCGGTCTTGGCATGCCCGATAGGGATTACTACGTGAAGGACACCCCCCATAACAAGGAGCTGCAGACTGCCTACAAGGCGTTTATTAAAAAGGTTTTCACCCTACTTGGCTACAGCGAAGTTCAAGCAACAGATGCTGCCAACAACATCTACAGCTTAGAGTACAAGCTAGCAGTTGCCTCCAACACTCGCTTGGAGAACAGGAATACGGTAGCGCTCTACAATCCTGTACCTACTGCAGAGCTTGCCAATAAGTACGGTGCATTCCCATGGAACCAGTACTTCACCACACTAGGGCTAAACCTATCAAACGACGAGGTTGTTGTAATGCAGCCTAAGTTCTTTTCAACGGTTGACAGCCTCCTAAAAGTTACCCCTATCCAAACTTGGAAGGAGTACCTAACCTGGAACACCGCCCGCAGCATGTCTTCGGCACTTAGCAGCGACTTCGTAAATGCCAGCTTCGAGTTCTACGGAAAGATGCTATCGGGACAAAAGACGCTATCGCCACGCTGGAAGCGCATCTCCAACGAGGTGGATGGAGATTTAGGCGAAGCCATAGGTCAGCTTTACGTGCAAAAGCACTTCCCTCCTGAAGCTAAACAGCGCATGATTGACCTGGTGAACAACTTGAAGCTAGCGTATAAGGTACGTATCCAAAATGTAGAGTGGATGAGCGCCGAAACTAAGGCAAAAGCCATCGAAAAGCTGTCCAAGGTAATGGTTAAGGTTGGCTATCCCGACAAATGGAAGGATTACTCCTCGATGGAGATCGGCCGCGACTCCTACTTCGAAAATGTGCTGGCCGCAAACCGCTTCCAGATTCGCGATAACCTCAACAAGTACGGCAAGCCTGTAGACATCACCGAATGGGGCATGTACCCTCAAACCGTAAACGCCTACTACAATCCGCTTAACAACGAGATCGTATTCCCTGCAGCCATCCTTCAACCCCCATTCTTCAATGCAACCGCCGACGATGCTGTAAACTACGGTGCCATCGGTATGGTTATCGGCCACGAGATGACTCACGGGTTCGATGACCAGGGAAAAGAATTTGATGCTGACGGCAACATGATTAACTGGTGGAAGGACGAGGATGCCAAAAAGTTTACCGATCGTTCGAAAGTTCTTGTTAACCAGTACAACAACTTTAAGGTGCTCGATAGCCTACATGTTGATGGCGAGCTAACCATTGGCGAAAACATTGCCGACAACGGCGGTATGAACATTGCCTGGGATGCCTACCAGCTATCGCTAAAAGGCAAGAAAGCACCCGCTGCCATCGATGGATTTACCCCAGAGCAGCGCTTCTTCCTAGGATACGCTAAGGTTTGGCGCCAAAAGATGCGCGACAAGGAGCTTATGCGCCGCCTAAAGGAGGATGTTCACTCTCCTGCCATTGCCCGCGTAAACCGCGCCGTATTCAACATCGACGCTTTCTATAAGGCATTCGACATTAAGCCTACCGATCCGCTCTACATAGCACCAGCTGATAGAGCAAGGGTTTGGTAGCCTATTAAACAGCTGCTATACAAACGGGGGCATCCAGCAATGGGTGCCCTTTTCGCATTTCTACACCCCACGGCTACCTCCAGCCTCTAATTCAGGCAAGCAATCGAAATTTTCACTTTCTAAGCGCCGGACCCTCAATGACTCCCACTTATCCTTTCCATGGATAACTGTTCCGGTCGCGTGGATAACTCTTATCCTTCCGTGGATAACTGTTTCCGACGCGTGGATAACTCTTCCCCACGCATAGATAACTCTTTCCCACGTGTGGATAACTCTTTCCCACGCATGGATAACTCTTTCCCACGCATGGATAACTCTTTCCCACGCATAGATAACTCTTTCCCACGCGTGGATAACTCTTTCCCACGCATGGATAACTCTTCCCCACGCGTGGATAACTCTTCCCCACGCATAAATAACTCTTCCCCATGCGAGGATAACTCTTTCCCACGCGAGGATAACTCTTATCCTCCCACAATACGCCCGATTTGAGCATCTCCATCCAACAAAACCATAGGCTAAGCCTCTACGATAGTGAAACAAGCAGCCCTCTACTGAAGATTAAGCATCAAACAATGATTTATATAAAATTTTTAAACAATTCAAAAAGAATGCTGTTTGAATTGTAGGTATTTCTAACTATTCTAACCATGAACAAAGTAGCAAGCATTACATTCCTTTTACTTATTGCGGTTGGCATCAGCTCGTGCAACAAGCACAGCCAGCTTCTTTACATGCAAGGTGGATCAGCAAAAGCGTCCTTAAAGTCGCCACCACTCAACTACCACATCAGCCCTAACGACGAACTTTACATCCAGGTAACCAGCATGCTAAACAAGGACATCAACAGCCTATTTAGCAATAGCAACAGCCCAACCACCGCCCAAGGATATGCATTTAACAGCGAAGTTGGCGTGTACATAAACACCTACTCGGTTAATGATTCGGGATATGTAGAGGTTCCCCTTATCGGAAAAATTCACGTAGCCGGAAAAACACTCCCTCAGCTGACGGAAGAGGTTAAAAGGAAAGCGTCAGAATACGTAAACGATGCCATCGTCATCGTTAAACTGATGAGCTTTA
The DNA here is from genome assembly GCF_963678165.1 of uncultured Acetobacteroides sp. Classification (NCBI taxonomy): domain Bacteria; kingdom Pseudomonadati; phylum Bacteroidota; class Bacteroidia; order Bacteroidales; family Rikenellaceae; genus Acetobacteroides; species uncultured Acetobacteroides sp. The sequence goes on from NZ_OY782755.1 coordinate 2,614,697, forward strand.
GGGTAACGGTAATCGGCGAGGTTAAGCGGCCTGCGGTTATCACCAACTACCACGACAAGCTTACCATACTGGAGGCCATTGCCCAGGCTGGCGACATGACCGACTTCGCCAATCGAAAAATGGTAACACTTGTTCGCAATATAGATGGCGAAAACACCACCATGCCTGTCGATTTATCCTCAAACAGCATTCTCTCCAACCCGGGCTACTACCTACAGCCTGGCGATGTGGTTGTAGTAGATCCCCGTAAGGGCAAAACAACGCAGATGAACATCCCCACCTACGCCATATTCTTAAGCACCATTTCCACCTTAGTACTAATGCTTAACTACATCGTAAAATAAGTAATACAATGAACCCAAGAGAAGTTGAACAATACCCTACCGAGCAGAGCCTCGACGTAAAGAAATATGTAAACATGGTTATTCGGAACTGGTACTGGTTTGCCACCTCATTGGCAATCTGCCTAGCCGTAGCTTACGCCATAACCTTTACAACCAAGCCTGTTTACCAGGTAAACTCCACCATCCTTATCCGCGACGATAAGAATAGGACAACAACCGGCGCCGAAGCGCTGCTTACCGAGCTTAGCTTGGTAAACAACACCAAAAGCATTCAAAACGAAATTGGCATCCTTAAATCGTACTCTTTAGCCAGCAGCACCATCAACGAGCTGAGCGATTTCCACACCTCCATAGCGCTTCAAGGCCGGGGAGGCGTTCGCTCCCATATCCTTTATAAGGATGCGCCATTCCTCATCCAGTTTACCAAACGCAAGCGCAACCCAATAGAGCGCCCTCTTGAAATCGAATTTGTGAGCAACGACAAATATACGGTCAGTGATAACGGTAGTGAAGCTACCCCTCCCAAAAAGTTCTTCGAGGAGGTTAGCGTTGGCAGCTTTTCGTTCAGGCTCATTCCTACAAGCACCTCCCCCACTAGCTTCATCGGGAGAACAATAACCGTTACCCGAAACGACCTAAACAAGCTGGCCAACTTCTACCGAAATAATATAAAAGTTGATCTAGTCGATAAGAATGCTTCGCTTATAGCTCTCTCGTCCACGGGCAACTCCGCCGAGCAGGAGGCCGACTACCTCAATAAAATGGTGGAAGTGTACATCCGTCAACAGCTCAACGAGAAGAACCAAATCGCCAAGAATACAATCGACTTCATCGACGGCCAACTTTTTGGCATGAAAGACTCCTTGAATAAAGCGGAATCCAATCTAAAAAGCTTTAGAACGACGAATAAGATTCTTGACATCAGCAAGGAATCCGACATCCTGCTAGACATGCTTAAGGAGCAGCAAAGCACCAAGGCCGAAATCGACATCAACCAAAGGTACTACGCCTACCTCAAGAACTACCTTACCAAAAGAGAGAACTTCTCCGACATTGTTGCACCCTACACCCTTGGCATAAACGACCTACAGCTCAACACCATTCTTAACGAGCTCTCCGCCATTTCTGCCGAACGCGACAACCTGAAGCTAAGCGTTAAGGAGAACAACCCGGCAATGCTTCAGGTAAACCGGAAGCTCAACAGGGCTAAGGAATCATTAATGGAAAAGGTCAACAGCCTTATCGTCACCAATAAAATGACAAAGGAGGATATTGACAAGCAAATGAACCAGCTAGAATCGAGAATTTCAACACTGCCAAGCAGCGAACAGCTGCTTATAAACAAAACAAAGCTGTACGATTTGCTTAGCAAGACCTACACCTATCTGCTCGAAAAGAAGTCGGAAGCATCCATTGCAAAAGCATCCAACATATCCGACTGTAAGGTTGTCGATCCTGCAATGCCGATTAATTCGGTGCTAAAGCAGCCCAAACCGCTCATGAACTATACGCTCGGGTTCATTCTGGGGCTACTTATACCCTTTATAGTTATAATACTTCGCGATTACTTCGACGATAAGATTCGCACCATTAAGGAGGTTACCGATAGCCTATCTGACATTTCGATGCTCGCCACCCTCAACCATTCGGCAGTAACCACCGAACTACCGGTAGTTGAACGGCCAAAGTCCCATATTTCCGAATCGTTTAGGGAGCTTCGAACAAACCTTAACTATGTAATAGCAGAAGGAAAGAGCAAAATCATCATGGTAACTTCGCTGATAAGCGGAGAAGGAAAAACATTCTGCGCCTGCAACCTATCGGCAATATATGCGGCATCAGGAAAAAGAACGCTCCTAGTTGGGCTAGACATCCGCAAGCCTAAAGTTCAAGCGATCTTTGAAATTACAAGCCATAAAGGAATGAGCACCTACCTGAGCAACCATGCCTATTTTGAGGAAACCATAAGCCCAACAACAATCCCGAATCTTTGGATTGCCGTATCGGGACCAATCCCCCCAAATCCATCCGAGCTTATTGGATCTCCAAGAATGAAAGAATTCCTAGAAGAAGCCCAAAAGCATTACGATTGCATAATTATAGATACCCCTCCAATTGGTATTGTATCCGATGCTCGTATTATTTTCAATTTGGTTGATCTTGTACTGTTTGTTACTCGAATGGGGGTATCACCTAAAGATGTTGTTGAGTACTGCAAAGATCTCCACCTATCACTTAAGAATAAGCTCGCTATGACCATCAACGACTTTGACTCAAAGTTAGGTTATGGTTACTATTCAAAGTATCGCAACTACTACAGGAAAGAGTACAATAAGCACGACTACTACGAAAACTAAACCTTAATTACGCTATAAAGAAAGCCCAGCAAATCGGTTGTTTGCTGGGCTTTTCTTTCTCTTATGTTTTATGATGAAGGTGAATCATCAGCACTACTCAACCATGCAGCATATTCCTATTCCACGTCCTTTCGCAACATTACATGTAAGCCAATCGTGCAGATCCCTTATGAATTTTGGAAACACAAAAGAAGCAACCCTACGCTAATGGCTGATATGCAACTGATAATAGCTGCTGGGTAGTAATCTCTCAAAGATTGAATTAGCTCCATTTGCAATACGGGGTATTGTCCATAATAGAACAGCAACTGAAAAGTAGTATCTTATTCAGCCCCTAATCACACACAATAAGATGGAATAGTAAGGAAAGACTCCATTCAACTACTCGGTACTTCTGCCGTTTAGAACACCTTCAACTTTGCTGTCTAAACATTCGTAGCATGAGTTATTGCTAATGAATTCGGGCACAATCTCCTTCATTATTCTCACAACATCCATCTTATTGCCACTAATGGCTTCTTGTATAAGATTGTTTATCATTGGCTCCAGCTTATCAAATGGCATAACGCTAACCTTAGCCATCATTATCTTATTATTAATGGTAGGATGGTTATTTTCATCGGCCGTAAGCAATTCCTCGTAGAGTTTTTCGCCTGGTCGCAAACCCGTCTCAACAATTTTAATGTCCTCATGAGGTATTAATCCCGCCAGCCTTATCATCTTCTCCGCTAGATCATAAATCTTAACAGGCTTGCCCATATCGAAGATGAATATCTCCCCTCCCATGCTCATTGCACCTGCTTCGAGAACCAGCTGGCAAGCCTCTGGAATTGTCATAAAGAACCTAATAATCTCTTTATGCGTAAGCGTAATCGGACCTCCTTTAGCAATTTGCTTTTTAAACAAAGGAACAACCGAACCATTAGACCCCAGCACATTACCAAATCGGGTTGTTACCATTTGCGTAAGCCCCCCTTCACGCCTATGCTTAAGGAATAGTGCGTTTATGTACTGCTCCGCAATCCGCTTAGATGCCCCCATAACATTTGTAGGATTCACCGCCTTATCTGTAGAAACCATAACCATCTTCTTTACATTGAAGGCTAGGCATAGATTTGCAACATTTTTCGACCCAAAAACATTAGCAAGAATAGCCTCCTCTGGAAAATCTTCCATGAGAGGTACATGCTTATAGGCAGCGGCATGAAACACAACATCTGGCCGATATTGCTCTAAGACACGCTTGAGCTTTGAGTAGTTTCGAACATCCCCTACTACAAAATCAATTTTCCTATGTGGAAATGCCTCCTTAATTTCAAGAGAAAAATCGTGTAAGCAACTTTCCGCAACATCGAGCACAACAATACGACAATTAATGCGGCATAGCTGCCGAACAATTTCACTTCCAATAGACCCGACCCCTCCTGTAACAAGAATGGTTCGATTACTCAGGAATGCATCAACTAAGACATTCTCATGCTTTATTACAGCTCGGTTCAACAGCTCGTCTATTTGAATATTATGCACATTACTCGAAAGATCAATCTTACCATTGTAAGAGTTCACCTCCGAAACCACCATTTTGATGTGATTTGCCAAACAATCGTCGCATAGCCCACCTAGCCGTTTTATATCATTACGCAAGATCAACAGCGTATTCGCTTTAAACCTCCTAGCAATCTCTCCAATATTATGGTTATAGCCAATAATTGGAATATTTGCGATTCGCTTCCCCGATAATTTACCCGAAAGATCAAGTAACCCAACAGGAAGATAATAGCTAGTATCTACAGGAAGTAACTTGGCAAGATCAAGATTATCATCCTGACCAATCAGCATGATTGTGCGTATTTGGCAACACCGAGACGAATGGGTACGAACATATACAACTCGCACGATTGTTCTAAATGCAAATAACGTTAGGAAAGTAGAAGCAGACCAGAATTCAACAATCCCAGTAGAGACGCGAAAGTTGCTATCTAAAACCCTGGTATTAAATGCAACCAAATTTACAATTACACTCGAAGCAACAACCATAACAATCAACCGGGTAAAATCCTTCGATCCTGAATACCGAATGATGCCAGTAAAGGTCCTAAACGCTAGAATGCAAAATGCAAAAGATACAATATAAAGCGCCGCTAACCACTTAAAGCTGGAATTAAGCGAAAAATCGTTGAAGACAATTTGCCAAACAAGCGTTGAAATAAAAAAGGATATTGAAACTAATGCGATATCAATAGCAAACACCCCCCATTTGGGCATGTAACTTTTCTCTAGTAATCGATTAATCCATTCTGAGAACTTGGCATCTTGCATATACATAGCAAAGTCAATTAATCAAAGATTGTAGAATTTACTTATTGGTAGTTGAACCGTAGAACTGCCTACAGATAAAGACTGTTCTAGTCTTACATATAAAGTATAAACAAGAACAAAGAGGGGAAAGGCGATTATACACTGTTCTTTATTTGATTTTAAATCTTTTTTAACACCCCATACTATTGGGTATGTATACATAAAGACAACTCCTTAGCAAATAAAAAGGAGTCGAACGAATAACCGTTCGACCCCTCCTATTCAAAATGCCTTAATAAATGGATTATAGTCCTAAGACAACCCCAATCTTTTCTATAACATACTGTAATTGCTCATCGCTCATATTACTACCTGAAGGTAAACAAAGACCATTTTTAAATAATCTCTCGGATGTTCCATTCCCATAGAATGGACAATCAGCAAAAACAGGTTGCATGTGCATTGGCTTCCAAAGCGGACGGCTTTCGATATTCTCCTCCTGTAGAGCCTGCCTTATATCCTCACGCGTAACCCCGCACTTTTCAGGATCAATTTGTACAACTGTAAGCCAGTGATTCGAAAAGTATTTCTCATTTGGTTCGCTAAGGAATTCAACTCCAGTACCATTAATAGCTTTTCTATAGATAGAATTAATCTCCCTACGACGGGCAACACGATCGTTAAGTACGAGCATCTGACCTCTTCCTATCCCAGCAACGATATTGCTCATACGGTAGTTGTAACCAATTTGGGAATGCTCGTAGTGAGGAGCATTATCGCGAGCTTGAGTAGAAAGAAATCGAGCCTGCTTAATAAACTCTTCAGATTTAGATACTAGAGCACCACCACCCGATGTGGTAATTATCTTATTCCCATTAAACGATAGGACCCCCATTACTCCAAAGGTTCCACAAGTCTCTCCATTATACCTCGATCCTAACGCTTCGGCAGCATCCTCAATAACAGGAATATCATATTTATTTGCAATGACCATTACCTCGTCTACCTTATAGGGCATACCGTAGAGGTGTACTGCAATTATTGCCTTAGGCTTTTTGCCAGTAACGCGAATCCTGTCCTTAATCGCTCGTTCCAACTCTAAGGGGCAAATGTTCCATGTCTCCGATTCGCTATCAACAAAAACGGGGTTTGCTCCTAAATAGGAAATTGGATTAGCTGAAGCCGAAAAAGTCATGCTTTGGCAAATAACCTCATCACCAGCATCTACTTTCAACATAATCATAGCAAGATGCAGAGCAGCAGTGCCGGCACTCAACGCCGCAACAGAAATCTTATTATGGCTGTTGGCTAAGTATTTTGTCAGATCGTGCTCAAACCCATCAACGTTAGCACCCAATGGTGCAACCCAGTTGGTTTCAAATGCTTCGTGAATGTACGGTAACTCTTTCCCGCTCATGTGAGGGGATGAAAGCCAGATTTTGGTTTTTTTTTTCATTATGCTTTTGTATTGATTTCAACCATAAAATCACATTTTGAAAAAGCAGCCCCTTCTACATAGTTGAAATTACAAGCATCAGTCTCATTCCCATGCAACCAATCAACTATTGCCTTGGGTAAATTCACACCTGCCTCATGTGAAAATGGATATCCACCACCAAACCTAGGATTTAACTCTAAAACATAATAGCAACCATCTTGCTCAATGATATCACAATCAATATTTGCAATATGTTTTGTAGAATTTGCAATACGCTGACCAACTTTAAATATATGCTGATCTTTTACTGTAACAGCCTTATCTGTCTCACCAGATCTCATTGCTATTTTCTTCTTAATCACTACAGATTGGAAATTACCGTTAAAATCATTAATAATATCTAACCCATATTCTTTACCATTAATTTTTTGCTGAATAATGATATTATCATCACAGTTTGAAACCTTTGACAACATTGTTCTTTGTATTTTACTTTTTAGAAGCGCATAAGAAAGACAAAGTTCCTCTTCGTTATAAACAAATTCAACACCAATAGATCCGGATCCCCATCTAGGTTTCACAACAAGAGGATACTTTATATCACCATTATTTACAGCGACTAATACCTGATCTATGGTAAGATATGTTTTAGGGTATAATAAACCTATAGATTCAATATATTGTGAGGTCTTATATTTATCAAAGCATATATCTATTATATCATAATCAGAGACAATTACACTAACCCCTATATCAGTAAATTCACTTTTTCTTTTAGATAAAATTGGAAGTTCTAAATCATTAAGAGAAATGACAGCATCAACCTGATGTTTTATACAAACATCAAGTAACTTATCCACATAATCATCACTGAATACAGATGGCATTATCTCTACAACATCAGCAACATTTAATGATGGAGCAGTCATATCCATATCAGTAGCAATTATTTTATCATTTTCATCAAGAACTTCTCTAAAATATAAGAGTAAGTATCTGCGCCTACCAGCACAAGAAAAAAGCACATTCATTAGGATTACTTTAAAAAATTAAACAAACCACCAGTATGCCAAAAAATAACATTACCTGAGATTTTTTTTTTCCCTATTTCTAAAATCATACCATAAAAAGCTTTACCTGAATATGTCGAATCAAAGATTATACCTGTTCGTCTAATTATTTCTTGTATCGAATCATCTAATTGTATTGAAGAAAATTCATAACCTCCACATAAATAATCATCTAAAACATGAATTTCAGACTGATTATTAGTATCGAGATGTTTTCTCAGATTTTGGCAAAAAGAAGATACAATTTTAATGGCCATAGATGATTTTCTAGCCACAGAGATACCAACAGTTGTTACCTTTAAATTATTTTTTTCTAATCCGACTATTATACCCGCTTGGGTAGATCCTGTACCACTTGCTAAAAATATATAATCGGCAGTCAAATCTGTGCTACTCATATATTCTTTCAAATCGGAAACTGCATCAACATAAGCAAGACCACCAGGCAAATCATGCCCACCACCTGTTATATAGAGTGGATTCATACCCAACTCTCGATATTTACTTATCGCCGCATCCATTGCATCAGCAATTTCATGGACATCAACAAATTGACATGACGCTCCTGCAAGTTGTGTTATTCTGTTATTCCCATTTTCGTTAACAAAGCGTTCTTTTGAGCCATGAAAAACTATATGGCATTTCCATCCTTCTTCAGCACACATCAAAGCCATTGCCCTACAATGATTAGATTGTATCCCTCCTGTAGTAACTATGCTATCATACCCATTCTCTAACATGTAAGACTTATAATAAGTAGCTTTTCTAGCTTTATTACCTCCATATAAATATGGATATAAATCATCTCTTACTATCGTAACTATAGCATCATTAATAAGAATTTTTTTATCGTGTATTACAATCATAACAACTCAAATGAAAGCATTCCATAATAATTCCTATCTATATATTTCCCATCTCTGCAAACCTCCTGCCTCATCACCCCTTCCAAAACAAATCCAATACTTAGATATAAATTATTTGCTAATACATTATTAGAATCAGTAAAAAGATAGACCTTATTCAATGACAGTTGATAAAATGCATATTTGCATAATAATTTTACAGCCTTTTTTCCATACCCAAGACTCTGCATATCTGGATTTACAAATACATATAACTCGGCCTTAGAAACGTTTTTATTTATATTAGTTAAACCACCCATTACCACATTTTTTTCATTATGAAAAAAAGTGAAATCACATCTATTATTGTCATTTTTTATTAGATTAAACCAGTTGATTGTAGCATCCATTTTAACAGGAACATCATAATGCATATAATTATATATAGATGGATTATTCATCCAAGATACTCTGTCGTGTAAATGTGAAGTTTCTAGTCGAATCATTTTCATTTTCTTTCAATATTTAATGGTTTATATTTATGACTTGGTACAACAACTACATCTTTTCTTTTTATAACATTTACGATCGTTTTAAATAAAATATACAAATCTAGTTTTAGATTGCAATTTTCTACGTAATAAACATCCAATGCCAGTCTATCATTCCAACATAAATTATTCCTTCCACTAATTTGAGATAAACCTGTTATTCCTGGTCTAATTTCATGACGTTTCTTTTCCTCTATAGTGTAAAAAGAAAGATATTCCACTAGCAGCGGCCTTGGACCTATGAGGCTCATATCGCCTTTTAACACATTTATCAATTGAGGAAGTTCATCAATTGACAACTTTCGGACTATTTTACCTATGGTTGTTAATCGCAATTCATCGGGCAATAAGTTTCCCCACCTATCCTTTTTATCATTCATAGTTTTAAATTTTATAATTTTAAATAATTTTTCGTATTTACCTGGACGCATCTGAAAAAAGAAGGAAGTGCCATTATTTGCAATTAGTAAGCACAATGTAACTGGTATAGTTACAACTAATGAAAGTAAAAGTACCAATACTGATACTACAATATCGAGTAATCGCTTTATAAAACTACGATATAGCTTCATCTAATTTTGAAATAATGGTTTGATATGCAGTGCTAGTTCTAAGATAATTTTGATAATAAATTTTACCAGCATTGCCCATTTCATTAAGCATTTTAACGTTATTTTTTATTTTTGTAATATTTTCTACAAATCCATCAATATCCCCCATAAGAGAACAAAGTCCACAATTTGCATTGCCAATTATTTGATTATAATCTGTAGCCTTATCTATTGCAGCCAATATTGGTTTCCCCATAGCCATATACGTAACCGTTTTTGAAGGAATATTGGGTATGGTAAACTTATCATGAAGTGTAATTAGTCCGACATTGGATATAGCTAGTAGTTTATTATATTCCTCTTTAGGTAAAAAGTCGAATAATTTAACATTGCTCAATTTTAAATCATTAATCATTTTAAACAATCGATTTTTCTCTGATCCATAACCAACAATTAAGAAAACAATATCATTATTATTTCTAAGTTTATTAGCCACTTCTATAACAAATTCAAGTTTTTGAGGAAGTCCAATATTGCCTCCAAAAATTGCTACAAACTTTCCATTAAAACCATATTTTTCTTTATTCATATCGTCAACTTTAATTGACTCTTCATTATATGTCATCCAATTGGGTAGTAGATGTAATTTTTTTACATTTATTTCTGGATTATGAGTTTTTACATAGTCAATATTCCCTTGCGACATGCATCCTATTTGATCGGAAATTGAGTATATATATTTCTCTTTTTTGCGGAAGTAGGAGATTAGCAGAGAATTCCTTAACAATCCTAAATCAACCGCATTTTGAGGAAATATATCGCGAAGAATTAGGTACGTTTTAGCCTTCCACTCTTTTTTAAGCGTATTTGCAAGTGTACAGAATGTTATAGGAGGCGTTGGCATTATAATCAAATCGAAAGATTGTTTGATATATTTCTTGATAATCCTTTTAAAAATATATGGTAATGAAATGTTAGCTATACCTTTAAGAATTGAATTAACGCCAAACAGTGGCATTGTTTTAATACGAAGTACGTTTACCCCACCTTCGCAGTATAGCCCTGTTTTTCTACCATCACGCGTTGGTGCTGCTACAACAACATCATGTCCATTTACAACAAACTCTTTGACAATATCTGTGTAAAGATTCGTAGTATTCTTTACGTCAGAATACGAGAGCATTAAAAAGAACACTTTCATTCTATTCACTCCAAACTACTCGTTTAATATAATCGGTATACGATATAATTATCCTAAGCACCTTATCCGACACGTTTGGCATTGAGTAATCTGCTACTGTCCGGAAGTTACGCTCTTCTATATTTTGATGCTGCAATTGAACCAATCCCTGAAGTACTCTTTCGGGATTTAGTCCTACCATTATTACAGATGCCTCTTCCATTGCTTCAGGACGCTCGTGAGCCTCTCTAATATTCAAGGCTCTAAAGTTGAGTATAGAAGATTCCTCTGAAATCGTTCCACTATCAGAAAGAACTGCTGCTGCATTCATTTGTAGCGAAATATAATCGCTTAGCGCCATAGGCTTCATGAGCTTCACGTTTTTATGAAACTGCACCCCATGTTTCTCAATCATCTTGCGAGTACGAGGATGGGTAGAAACAATAATAGGAAAGCCATATTTTTCTGCTACCGTATTGAGCACCTCTACGAAATTAAAGAAGTTCTTTTCTGATGCAATATTTTCTTCTCTATGCGCTGAAACTACAAAGTATTCGCCTTTTGTTAGGCTTAAGGCCGAAAGAATGGTAGACTTTTCGATCTTAGGCATGTAGTTCATAAGCACCTCATACATTGGACTGCCAGTCTTGACTATTCTATCAGGCCTTAATCCTTCTGCTAAAAGATATTCTCTAGCAATATCGCTGTAGGTAAGATTAATGTCCGAAATGTGGTCTACAATCTTTCTATTGGTTTCCTCAGGCACCCGCTGGTCGAAGCAACGATTTCCTGCTTCCATGTGGAAGATGGGAATATGGCGTTTTTTTGCAGCAATAGCGCATAGGCAAGAGTTGGTATCACCTAATACCAGAAATGCATCAGGTTTCTCTTTTTCGAGTATTGGGTCAATATTAATCAGGATTTGACCTGCCGTTTCTGTAGCATTTCTACCTGCAGCGTTTAAGAAATAATCGGGTTTCCTTAGTTCCAAATCTTCAAAAAATACCTCGTTCAACTCATAATCGTAGTTTTGTCCGGTATGAACAAGTACATGCTCAATTGCCTCCGATTGATCGAGTTTTTGTAATACGCACGAGAGGCGAATTATCTCGGGGCGTGTGCCAACTACGGTTAGTACTTTTAATTTCTTCATGGTATTGTTTCACGGAGTTACACAGTGGCAAACACAGGATAGCACAATGATTTTATAAGATAAATCGTTTATTCCACTGTGTCACTCTGTGTAAAATACGGTGTAACACTGTGAAATATTTTTTTAGGCTTTTAGCCTAAAGATTATGAGTAACCCTTACTTGCATTTTGATATCTTCATATAGATAAAAATCTGCGGTTTGCACACCTCTATTGATTAACTTACGCCTTTCGGGGTATTGTTTCACGGAGTCACACAGTGGCAAGCACAGGGTAGCGCAATGTTCTTATAAGACAAATCGTTTAATTCCGTTCTTGAGGCTTTTGACGTTGAAGTTTATCAGCAATCCATGCCTGATTCTTGACAACTTCATATAGGTGAGAATCTGTGCTTGATGTACATCCGTAAACTGATCTACAGTTTTCAATTCTACTATTACTCTATTTTCAACAAGCAAATCAATTCTATAACCACAATCTAACTTTACCTCCTCATAGACTAATGGCTGTGGCTTTTCTGACTCAACGTTGAAACCCTTTTTCTTTAACTCATAGCACAAACATACCTGGTAGGCTGATTCTAAAAGACCAGGACCTAAAGCTGTTTGAACCTTAAATGCAGAGTCGAGAATCTCGTGAGTTAAATCATTTATTTCCATATGATGATAGTTTCACAGAGTACCATAGTGTAAATCACAAAGTATCTCAGAGTATATTTTTAAAGTCAAAAAAATGCACCTAACTCTATGAAAACCTAAGTAATACTTTCACATAGCACCAAACACATAACACCTGAGTGTACAATCACATAGTCTTACAAAACTTCGAAAAACTCAGTGAAACACAGTGTCAAACTCCGAGTTACTCTGTGAAACCATGCAACTTATACCACTTCAAAAAAAGTATCTCCATCCTCCGCATTATACCACTCATTAATCCAAAACTGCGTATAGAGTTCATCGTCCCCGATATTGGTAATGTTATGCGTATACCAAATAGGCATATCTACATATGAGGGGTCCCTGCCATCTAAATAGAAATCCAGAACTTCGTTGGTTCCAATCTTCCGCAACTGAATACATGCTTTACCCTTGATTACTGTAAACCTTTCGATTTTGCGGGTATGGTAGTGATTTCCTCTTGTAATACAAGGTACGGTAGTAGAGAATGAAACCTGCCCACCTACTCCAACCTTAACCGTTTCTACAAATACTCCGCGTACATCTGTATGCTGTTCCAACTTTACCGGAAAGTGATTTGCATTGTCTATGTAGCTGCGAAACGTGTTGAATAGGTTTACATCATTTCGATCATCAAGAACAGGGATGATCCCCTTTTCAAAATACTGCTCCCTATAAACATTGAGTTTACCCAATATCTCGCTAACCTTACACTCAAAATCATGCGAAACCAAACTCCGTGTAACCCTGTGCCCAAATCCGTGCAACTCTATGATATTTGCTATTATATTCTCACAAAGCGTTCCAACATAAATCAACTTCACACTCCCATCAACATCAATTCTAGGTTGTTCACCATGCGTTAGCTGGTGGCAAAATGTTGCTATAAAAGAGTTGTAGTATGGTCTACCAAAAGGACCAAATACGTTTGGTATAACCAATCCTGTAAAGCAAGCATTGTTGCATGTTGCCCATTGTTCAAGCAATTCACGTCCTTCTCGTTTTGACTTTCCATAAAGGTTATCTCTCTCTTCCTGTGTAGAAGATGAAAAAAGGACATGTGGAGTAACTTTTTCTGCCTCCATTGCGCTAATTAGCAACTTTACAAGGTTAATGTTGGTGTCGTATATAACTTGTGGATCTTCATGCCGATTCATAGCAGCTAGATGCACAATTACATCGCAGCTGCTAACAAATTGTCTTAGCAACTCCTCATTGTCAAAGAAGCAATCCTCGAAAGAAATACGTTCTATATCATCATGCAAGCCTAAGTGGTTAAATAGATGCGTACCTACAAAACCTGTTTGTCCTGTTATTCCAACCTTAATCATTTCTATTCATATTTCGACCAGTCAATCCACAAATCTTTGTCGTATCGCCAACTATCACCAGTTGCATCCGAGAGTGTTTTGTTGGAGAAAACTATAAGAATACTGTCGGGCTCGTTGGCCTTTATTCCAGAGGCAAATCCTTCTGGTAGGCAGATTACCTCGCTTTTTGCATCGGAAAGCATAAAGATAGAGGGCTGCAAGAACTCCGAAGGATTCTCCCAGTTATCAATCTTAACAAACGCCATGATAAACGAACCTTTAACTGCAAAAAAGTACTTCTTCTCAAATTGGTGGCCATGCCATGCTCTAATTACGGAGGTATCGTTTTGATATATGACATAGAAACGCTTAATATCGTTCATATCAAAACCATTTGCATGACTTATTGAACCACGCTCATCTACCGAAATACCACCTTCTATTATTTTTATTTCATCCATTTCATTTCACAGTGTTCCATGGTGTTTAATTTCACGGAGTATGACAGTGGTAAATTATAAAATGCACTTAACATTATACTCAGAGAAACAATGTGCTAACCCTGCGTAACTCTGTGTAACAAAATTATCCAACGTAACTCTGTGAAGCAATTATTGGCTGAGGTAGACCTAGGTCGTGACGTATAAAATCCAACTTAAGCAGCATCTCCTTAGTTCCCTCCACATCTAGGCGATGAGTATTATGCGAATGGTAATCCTCAATTGCAGCAACATCCTCTACCCCCTCACTAAAATATCGCTCATAGTTTAGATCTCGATTATCAGCAGGGATTCTGTAATACCCCCCCATATCGATAGCCTTAATCATCTCTTCTCGGTTAACCAGCGTTTCGTACAGTTTCTCTCCATGCCGGGTACCAATTACCCTTGCCCCAACCTTAGAACCATAAAGGTCAAGTAACGCCTTTGCCAAATCGCCTATAGTTGAAGCAGGAGCCTTTTGTACGAAAAGATCGCCACTAACCCCATGGGTAAAGGCATATATAACTAAATCGACAGCATCATCGAGCGACATCAGGAATCTTGTCATGTTAGGATCGGTAATAGTTAACTCCTTACCGGCTTTCATCTGCTCAATAAAAAGAGGGATAACCGAACCACGCGAACCCATAACGTTACCATAGCGAGTTCTACAAATAACTGTTCCTGGGTTATCTCCTAAGTTTCGAGCTTTTGCAACGGCAATTTTTTCCATCATTGCCTTGGAGATTCCCATTGCATTTATTGGGTAGCAAGCTTTATCGGTACTAAGCACAACAACACGCTTAACACCATGCTCAATGGCAGAGGTAAGCACATTTTCTGTTCCAAGCACGTTGGTTTGTACAGCCTGCTCCGGAAAAAACTCACACGAAGGCACCTGCTTAAGGGCGGCAGCATGAAATATGAAATCGACTCCATCCATTACTCCATCTACGCTGCGCTTATCGCGCACATCGCCAATGTAGAATTTCACCTTAGGATTGTTTAGCCGATGGCGCATATCATCCTGCTTCTTCTCATCGCGCGAAAAGATACATATCTCCTTTATATCGGTATCAAGGAACCGATTCAAAACTGCATTACCGAAGGATCCTGTACCTCCAGTAATCATTAAAGTTTTATTTTTAAACATCATTCAAATCATGTAAAAACCAAATTTCACGTATAATCTAATTTAAAATATCATTGCTCATACAACATTATTTTCTTTTAATAAATCTACTATTTTTTTACATTGAATTATCGGATTTTTATTATTTTCAATAAATTCTCGTGCCAAATTGCATATATTTAGCCTATCATTATAATCCATTTCGCACACTTTTAACAACGTATTTTTTAGTTCTAATGATGTATTATCTAATGGTGTAAATATAAATTGATAATATTCGTCAGGTATTCCATCTAATTTATATGCTACAACAGGACAATTTGAAGATAAATATTCCATAATTTTTGATGGAAATGAATATTTTGTATACTCTCCAATATTTTGTCTTGGATTAATTAAAACTGCAGCTTCAGATTGTAATTGACAAACTCTATCTTTTCCTAAATACCCCCAATAACGAATTCTTGAATTATTATCACATTCTTTCACAATTTGTTGAACATAATCACCCGACCCGCAAAACCAAAGTTCATATCTATTATCGCATATTAAATTAAATGCTTCTATCAGAATGTCTATTCCGTATACTTTAAATAAAGCGCCACAATATAAAATTACTTTTTTACCACTATTTAAACGATTCACGCAACTTACACTTTTTCTACTATGAGTAGAAAACCCCTCAATTATTACACTTCTATTTTTATCTATATTTAAAACATCCCGCATTTGTTCAGTCAATAATGCAAAATAATTAATACTATGCAAATATTCCAATTTCTTTTTACCTTGTCTATATTTTAAATATGCTTTTATTCTCGTTTCAGTATAATTATACCCATATTGATTTGGCAAATCTGCAATAATAGTACAAGTGGTTGTATCTGGATATTTTCCTTTTATATTATGCAAAGCATATAAATAAGGATAAAGCAAATCATACATTACAATAAGTTTATTTTCATCTCGATTTTTTTTTATCCATTTTTTAATCTCTTGCTTAGCTTTGTGTTTTAATATATATTGTTTTATAATAGGTATATTAACAAACCCCAATTCTTTAATTTCAGAATTATTATAACTATATTTTTTATTTTTTATAAAAACATCTTTATAATAAAAAGGATAGCATCCTATAGGTAATAAATTGATATAATCAGCCTTCTCTTTAATATTTTCATTTAAACCAAGAAAAAAATTTCGTTGAAAGTTAATTATTGAATATTGTATACCATACTTACTTTTACTAAGCAATATGCTTTCAAAAGACTCAGTACAAAACGATCCTAAATATAAAACCTTCATAATTAAACATATTGTTTGATTTTCATAAAAACTCTCTTGGGAACAAACATTATTATGTTAGATACTTTTGAACCAAAAAGTAAGAGTATAAGAACATACACATAAACAACTAGCGTTAATTCCAAATCTAAACCAACAAGTTTCCCCCAATATGTTTTAAATATTTTGAATCCAAAAGATTTAGCATAACTTAAGTCTGTGTATGTTTTATAAGAATACATCTTACTAAAGGCATGTTTTAAATTTGTACCATTTTCATTATCAAACATAACAATAGTTTTAATTAATCCTTTATGAAATTCTAATTTAGAATAGAGTGATTTTCTATCTGCAAGGTGTTCATTTTTCTCACTAGATTCAGAAAGCCCAAAACCATTTACACCATCACCAATACAGTTAATTAATGGCACATCAATATATCCTGCACCATGCTTGTAAATTACATTTAAGAAAAGATATACCTGAAAATAATTAACATTAAAAAACTTCAAAGAGTCATACTGAACTATATAATTCCTTTCAAATATTAGACCGGAAAATAGAATAGAACAATATAAATATCGTTTTGCGTTTACTTCTGTTGCTTTAATTATTTCTACATTTTTATAAACCCTCCTGTATTCAGAAATAGAATTCAAATAGAATGGTGAAAATGCTAAACTATAATTATTTTTCATCACAGTTTCTATCGTCTTATCTAATGAATTTTCAATAAAGCAATCGTCATCACTTATAAATAATATATATTTTGCATTAGACAAACTAATAAGTTTTCCCAAATTCATATCATATCCCAAATTTGAAATATTCGAATTAAATATTAGATCACACTTATATTTCTGTTTATAATCTAAAACAATTTTTTCAATTTGATCCCTATGGGGAGATCTATCCTCACTTACTATTATTTCTATATCATCTACATATTTAACACAATCAATACTTTCAAGACAACGTTTTAATTCATTAGGCCGATTATACGACGTAATACATATTGACATCTGCTTCATATACCATTTATATTATAAAATAAATACTATACATTGTTCAAAACTATATAAGATCACATTACAATTTGTACATTTATTATTCACACAACAAGTAGATTAATATATATTATACCATACTACACAACAACAAAACATTACAAAATGTATCATTCATTTACATAGTCATTACTTTTAGAAACTCTATACAATATAACTTTTTTATTTTGTGATATAACACAATCTAAAAACCAAAATATAAAAAACAAAAATAAACTAATAATAATAAAATAATTTCCAGACCTAGTATATTGAACAAAATAAAAAACGCCTTGTGAATACACTTGCATGTACAAAAAATATAAAATAATTTTGTAAAACTCAATTACTTTCTTCACCATACCAAAATAAAAATAAAATATCAATCCAAGAAAAATTAATATAATAAAAGTATTTGTAAGATTAAAATTATAAATAAAACTCTTAAATAATGAACCAAAAACCCATGAACTTGTATCACCAATCACCCAACTATCCGATATAGAAACATCTTTCCCCAAAACAGATAATACAACTGGGAATGAACTACCATAATCAACTGGATAATTATGAATATTCATATACAAACAAAAGTTCGGGAGTGATTGACCTACATACGAAATGATTGAATAGTAAAAATCATAATTAAACCTACTTATTGAAATTAAAATAAACGGCATAGTTAAAACAATCACCAATATATAGAATATTCTTAAAATACTTTTTTTTCTACAAGGCTGCATAAATCCTTTGAAAAATAAGAAGCATAAACAAAATGATATAATCCAAAAAACTATTCCATCACGTCCAACATAAGATAGAACAAACAACACATTTGAGAATGACGAAACGAACAATAAAAAAGTTAATATTTTATACTTGTTAATTATATAAAAAACAAAAAAAAGTATAATTGCATAAATATATAGAGAAGCAGAAACAGCAGCCATAGAACTATAAACACTTTGTTTAACATATGTTTCAGATGCCAAATTGATTCTAGCATCACCTAAGTCCATTTCAAATATTTTTAGAACTATGGGTAGATGATATACAAGTGCATAAATAGAAATAAAAACAACAAATATCGACAATAACAATAAACACATCATATTGGGAAGAATCAATCTTTGCATTTTTGATTCGTCAAATAAATATATAGGAAATAACAAAATAAACAATAACAATACAAAGATCAAAATACCATACCAATATTCAACATTAAACATTTTAGATTGATCACTTATATATATATATATAAGTGAAAATAAAGCACTAATAAAATACAACAATATTAAAAATGACGATGATGTGTTTTGCCTATTTTTATTCACGAATGTTTTCACAAAAAAAATAAAGAGCAAAACAACCACTAGTAAATATTTAAACATTTTTTATTAGATAACAATTAAAAAAACATCAGAACAGCAATTTCACCAAAGTACTATAACATTTATACTAGAATAAATTAACGTTGTATACATACAAAACAATATATTAAAACACATCTAAAGTAAAATATAAATAATTTAAAAATGGCATCAAACTCCACACGCTCTAAAAGAGAAGTAAAAAAACAACTTTTAGCGCCTTCATTTTCCTCATAATCTTGATATTTGACAGACTGTATAATCATATCAACATCTAGTCCAATCGTAATGCCAAAGTAACTCTGACTCTAAAAATGATTTCCTTAATAGTTATTCTTTTCGATTCAAAAACAGTTTGAATATCTAAACGGTTCACTTATCTTTATCGTTCCCATGATCTATTAGATAGATAACTTCGGGGGAATTGAGCAAACCATGTGAATGTGAGATGGTTGAATATCAATCTCCTCGATTTCGACATTCTTCAACAGGCTTATTGCCCGTATAACATTTATACAAACACCCTTATAGTTCCTATCAGAACTCGAGACCCAAACATAGATGTAAAGACCACATGATAACTACACCTGTAGAACAAATGTGTCAACTTACTAAACTTGCATATGATTGTTTGTTTTCACAGAATACAAGTTAATGATTAATATATTTTTTTGGTATCACAATCGTCAAATACGTTGTTTTAGACAAAAAAAATACTATTATCTCTGAATTTCAATTCAACGAATTCGAACAATAAGTGTTGATTTTGTAATACATTCTCATAAAAACATATTTTGTCATAAAAAAAACAGACACCAATAATTTTCTTCTATTTCTCAATAGCATTAATCTCATTCCGTTTTTGATATTATTATGCTTAATAGCAATCAATTTAGAATATTTATAATTAGTTTCAATATTAAACATAGACAGCATATAATATATTTGACGATTAACAAACACAATTTTGTTTTTCATTTTAGAACTCATACTACCAGTATTTATAAAAAATCTATAGACTGCCATATTTCTATTGATAAAAAAAACATCTCCCATATTCATAGCCATTAATATCAACAATTGATCAGAACTATAAATCTGTTTAGACCAACTAGGAAAATTCAACCAATTACCATTTCTAATTACTATACTACAAGTTGGGATTATCCAATTATTTATTAATTCTTTTTCAGTAAGTATTCTTGACTTTTTAATTCTTGAAAAAATCTTTTTTCTATTATCGTCTAATAAAACTTCAGAATTATGACAGCATAAAAAACATGTACTATTCTCTTCTAAATATGATATTTGAATCTGCAATTTCATTGAATCTATCCAATAATCATCTCCTTCACAAAGTGCAATATATTTACCTTTTGCAGAATGTAAAACAGCCTCAAAATTTTGTTTCATACCTCTATTCTTATCGGGCAATTGAGCAACAATAATATTGGGATACTTCTCTGCATACTCTTTTACTATAACTCTAGTATTATCAGTACTACAATCTTCTCCAATAATAATTTCTATGGGAAAGTCTGTTTTTTGCATCAATACACCTTCAATTGCTTGTGCAATGTATGGTTCATGATTGTATGTAATCATACATACTGATACTAATGGAGAGGTGTTCATACAAATTTTAGTAAATCTTTACTGCGATTCTTAATTGCTCTAGTTGGAATTCCAACATTAATAGTCCATTCATTTATATCTTTACTTACTAATGAATGTGCACCTATAACGGCTCCTTCCTCAATTATTAGATTAGGAAATACAATAGTACCTGCACCTATTTTCACAAATCGTTTTATTACAACAAGACCTCCATTGACATTTGTCTTATAATTTGGATGTATAGGGCCTATTAAATAGTTTCCTGAAAAATCATCCATCGCACTAAAAATTGTACAACGAGGTGAAAGGCCTGTATAATCTTCCATAATAACACCCATTGCGCCATAAATTGCAGAATGTGCTGAAATATGAATATGAGATCCTAAAGTTATATTACCACTCAAAATACAAAAATCATCAATTCGTACATTATCTCCAATCCTAATCATATTGGGTGAATAAAGACTACATTTTTTACTTATTAATACATCCATTCCAACTCTTTTCAAATTCAATTGCAAGAGTTCTGATTCAGAATAGAATGAATTCATCACTTTATTATTGAGATTATTTTATGTAAATCTTCTTTTGATAGTGAAGCATGCATTGGCAAGCAAATAACTTTATCAGCTGCACTATTAGCAACAGACAGATTTTCTTTGCTTGCAGATGATAATCCTTTATATGGTAAAAAGTTGCTGATAAGTGGATAAAAATATCTCCGACTCAGTACCCCGCTTTCTTTCAATTTAAAATAGAGTTCATCACGTGTCAAGCCATAAACTTCGGCATCAACAAAAATTGGAAAGTAAGCATAGTTGTGGATAACATTTGTTATATTATCGATATAGGTAATTCCTTCAACATCTCTCAATATCTTTTTATACTCTTCTGCAACCCATTTACGATGTTCTATTGCATTATCTATTTTAGTTAAAGATAGTAGTCCAAATGCTGATTGGACTTCATTCAATTTTGCATTTATACCCGTTGCTACAACTGTTGCTTCATCACGAAATCCAAAGTTTTTTAAATCATCAATATGTCTTTTCATCTTTTCATCATGACAAATTATAGCACCACCTTCAATTGTAGAAAATATTTTTGTAGCATGAAAACTTAGAATTGACAAATCCCCAAAATTCAGTATAGAATTTCCATTTAATTTTACACCAAAAGCATGCGCAGCATCATAAATAACTTTCAAATTATAAGCATCGGCAATTTCTTGTATTTGCTCTACTTTGCATGGTGTACCATAAACATGAACAGGCATAATAGCCGTAGTTTGAGGAGTAATTGCCGCTACAATTCTTTTCGGATCCATGTTAAGAGATTGAGGCTCCACGTCTACAAATACTGGCTTAATTCTATTCCAGCATAACGAATGTGTTGTTGCAACAAAACTGTATGGTGTAGTTATGACCTCTCCTGTAACACGAAGAGCTTGTAGGGCTGTTATTAAAGCCAAAGTACCATTAGCAAATAACGAAATGTATTTCACCCCTAAGTATTCGCAAAGTGCTTTTTCTAATTGCTGATGATAATATCCGTTGTTAGTTAGCCAATTTCGTTTCCAAATATCTTCCAAATATGGAATAAACTCTTCCAATGGTGGTAGCAATGGAGAAGTAACAGTAATAGGTTTTGCAATAAAGGCATCTGTAAAATTTTCAATTGATTTCATAGTCAACAATTTCACTTTTATTGTAACATACTAAAAACATGAGATAATTCTTTCGATTTAAACAACAATGAAATAGTTATATAACAAGATATTCCAATAACGACACCTACTGATAATTTAATTATATTGCTCGAAAATAATTGAGTTGATAAAAACATTACTCCCCCAATTATAATAGATATTAATAACAATGGCATCAAATCTCTCATCTGAATAAAGAATCCCAACTTAATTACTTTACCAGTATAATAGGTATTTACAACTAATGCCAATACAGATGAAACAACAATTCCCCAACACATAGCAATAACGCCAATTGGAATTGTAACGATTAATATCAAAACAGCAATAATTTTTTTTATTATCTCTAATCTTAAAAAAAGGTCAGAACGTCCCTTAACTTGAAGTAAATTTAAATTAATTGAGTGTACTGGATACCACATCATTGAAAAACAAAGTATTTGCAATAATGGTATAACTGATTCCCATTCTGAGTTTAATAAAAGAAGAATGAGAGGACGTGCTACTGCGGCTAACCCTATCATTAAAGGGAATACAACGAATGCGGATAACTTTAAATACTTCCTATAAACGATTCGCAAACGTTCATCATCATGCTGAATACCACTCAAAATTGGGAATGTCACTCTACCTACGATTCCGGATATATTAGAAGAAGGAAATTGAGCAAACTGATCTGCTCGTGTATAAAAACCAAGTTCTTGGGCTGCAAATCGTTTCCCGATAACAATCGTGTACACATTACGATAGATAGTATCTAATAGGCCGGATACCAAAAGTCGTGATCCGTAACTAAATAACTCTACAAAAGATTTAGTTGAAAATACTAGAGAAGGCCTCCATTTTGTAAAAAACCACAATAACAAACTGTTTATAAACACATTTAAAACATACTGTAGAACAAGCGACCATACCCCATAACTATTATAAGCCATCCACACCCCAACACTACCTGAAATAATAACCGCAATAACTGATGCTTTAGCTTGTGTCTTAAAATCAACGAAGGCAGACAAATGTGCTCGTTGGACAACCGTAAGAGAGTTAAGTAATAATGTAATCGCTATAAATCGAGTAATAGGAATTAAAATCGGAGTATTGTAAAACAAGGCAATAAGCGGTGCGGTAAAAAATAAAATACTATAAAACACCAATCCTACTATTATATTGAAATAAAACACAGTTGAATAGTCTGTTTGTGTCCGATCTATCTTACGAATCAAAGCATTTGAAAATCCGCTATCAATAAATGATTGAGATATTGCCAAAAAAATTGACAACATGCCAATAATTCCAAAATCAGACGGAGTAAGCAGTCGAGCCAAAATAATACCAATTACAAATTGAATTCCTTGGATTGAGAAACGTTCCAAACTGCTCCAGAATAATCCATTTATGGTTTTTTCTTTTAGTGAATCTGCCATGGGGTACCTAGTCTACGACTTTGAATTATTATTTACCTATCTAATAAGATGCAATTAACTTTCACTTCTGATTTTTTAATCATAGAATTCTTCTGCAGCCCAAAACCTCCCGCCTTAGCACAGCAAAGCCCCGTCACTCCCATGACATTTTGTAGTAATTATCTAAAAAACTGCAACTTGTTTTTGGTAAACTAGGCGTTGCTGCTGGCCTGTTAGCCTCTGCTATTCGGATAGGAAACTCGGCATTGTTAGGAAAAACGGATGCCTTTTCGTTGCGTCGAGTAGCCAATCCAAAAAGTCTAACAGCATTAAAAACAGGAGGTGTTTGTTAATTGTTCATTTGATCAGCTAATATTTTCACATCGATATTTTATTTCTTATTTGGATACAAAGAGGAGCGGCTCAGCACAGAGGCTCAGAGATACCGAGGCGCACCGAGATGAACGAAAAAACGCGCCAACTTCCACGCAATAAAGGGATCTGGGTAAAACGCAACCAACAGAGTACCCTCCGTGCCCTCCAACCAAATCGGCAATTCGTCACCTCGTAAAGCGCCAAGCACGCAAGTGCATCACTGTGCCTCCGTATCTATGTGTTAATACTTTAATGTATACAAGCATAACATGGCCGAATGTCTATGGGTAGGAATGAACGAAAAAGGGGCCACCTCGCATTGAGGTGACCCCTTCGTATGATTCAAAATAATGGTGTTCGGGTAAGGAACTGACTACTTCTTATCGTCGGAGTCGTCCTTCTTCTTTTTTCGGGGAGCACGCTTGATGTCGCTGGTGCGCTTGCCACCAACCTTTTCGTACTCGATGCTGTCTCTACCGTACCTTACGCTAGTAGAAGAAAGTAGCTTAGTACAAAATGACTCCATCTCCTTTTCGATCTTCTCGAAAGCGTCCTGCTTCTCATCGGCAATCTATAGAGTGGTGTTGTAATCCTTAAGGCTACTATCGCCGGTGGTTACCAGCTTTTCCGCATTCTCAACGGTAATTCCGTTTCCAAGATCGAGCTTAGGGTCGATAGTAACCATCCCCGAAAGCTTCTGTTTTAGTTCGTCTAAAACATCTGATGTCCTTTTAACACGTGCCATAAGCACCTCCTTTAAAAATTATTATGTAACATAGTTTACTTGGTAATGCATCAAACGAATGGAAGGAAATCATACATACATTGACTACAGAATTGATTACCTAACAGATTTCGATTGAATAATTACCGCCTTAAAATTAGTATTTGTGCTCAACTGCACAAATAGGTGTGCAATTTTTTTCACATGCATAGATAACTCTTCCCCACGCGTGGATAACTCTTCCCCACGCATGGATAACTCTTTCCCACGCGTGGATAACTCTTTCCCATGCATAGGGAACTCTTATCCTCGCATAGAAAAGGCGATACGAGAAGTGTTGTAAAGATGGGATTGAAGGATTCCTTTCTTATCGGGAATTTCTGGTTTTGGCATTAGCAGAGGAACCGCTCCCAATAAGCTTGTGCTGCCTTTCGACAAGTTCCTGCATGCTTTCTACTTTTTGGCATAGGGCATCCCACAGCAGCAGGTCGGCCTGCTCGGAGGGCTTAAGCCTTTTCAAAGCCTCAACGCACTTTTTGCTGTGCTCCAACAGGACATCCGATTGGTATTGCAGCTGCGTAAAGGAGACTCCCCTCGAGCTGTAATCGGTTTTGAGCTGCTGCAGCTGCTCGTACATCTCTACGCTTGTCTGATAGTCCTTTTCCTGATCGCAAAAGGCATAGAGCCATATTTCGTGAAGGGTTCTCCTCTCGTTTTCGAGCGCAAAGGCGTACTCCTTCTCTAGGAATTGGTAGTAGCGAGCGGACGACTCGTTGCGAATGCCGCCCCACCTCATTCGGCGCATTGCATTGGCATACATCCTTGGCTCGGGTAGAATCTGGTAGTCACTAATGGTATCGCTGTAGTTAAATAGGTAGTCGGCATCCTTAACGACCTTCTGACCGTAGAACTCTGCCGCCATTACGGGCTGGTACAGCAGCTGCCACATGGGGTCGAAGGGCATGTGGGTTTTGATGAAATCGGCAGGCTCGCGCATGAAGTACTCGTACGAGAGGCGCTTAACCAGCTCGCCCCCCTGCCAGGTGCTTGCCCCCCAGGTGGGATCGAAGAGCTTCCACTGCCCGTTGCTTAGGCGAACGGCAACCCATGCGTGGCTCTGATCGACAATGCCCCCATCCTGCTTGGTATATCCCGACACGTAGTACGCCTTGATGTCGAGCTGCCTACAGATGCCAATAAACAGATCGGCATAACCCGAGCAGATTGCCTTCCGCTTTGCGAGCGTAACCCTAACGGCAGAATCGCCACGGTAGCTAATGGGATTTGCCATGCGCTCCACATCGTACTCGATATTGCTGCAGATCCATCCGTAGGCAGCCCGCAGCCGATCGGATTCGCGGCTAAATGAACCGGCAATTTGCGCCGACAACGAGTCTACATTACCCGTATTAGCCGCTAATGCGGAGTGCACAAAGCGATCAACCTTTCGGTAGCTTTGCGCAAAACCCGAAAGGCTTACAAGAACAATCGCTAATATGGCAGCAGTAAAACGCATTGCTCAAATATAGTATACCCCGCATCTAAAAACCGCAAAAGCGGGAAGAATACCTTCTTCCCGCCATCTTTTTATGCGTAAACCGCAGCATTGCTGCTATCGGATATGCTAGTAAACCGTATTCTGAGGATCGAAGTTGGTCCAACCCTTCATCCAGTTGTCGGCATCGGAATCGCTCTTGAATGCTCCGATAAAGTCAACCTTATCGAACCAAGCATCCTGAAGAAGAGCGTTGGTAAACAGGTTGCTCTTACCTACTAGCGGACTTCCTGCTGATGGACCATAGTTAGGACTAGCAACGGTGCTGTTTGGCTGCTTCAGCTTAAGGTCGGCAATTGCTGCAAGGTTGGTATTGTTACCGCCTGTACGCGAGAAGTAGCCGTTAGAGAACGATGGCTTTGTTGCATCTAGGTTAGTTCCATCAGTTGAAAGTTGATCCAACCACGTTTTATTCTTATCGCTTCCTAGAGCTGTCATGCCAGCAAAGAATACGTTTTGAACGGTAAGCTTTCCGGCGGTGGCAGCGGCCTGAGTTGCGCTACCCTTATCGTTTTCGATCATAATACCTACAGGATATCCTGTTGCAACTGTATTGAAAACATTCAGATGAGAGTTCCTACGGATTTGGAACGCGGCTTGGAACTGTCCGAGGCGAGAACCATTATTAGGATTTAGGTTTGCACCATTGATGTAGGTGGTGTTATTGGCAAACTGCGCATCCTGCCCGATTGGGCCAATAAACGTTACGTTGCTAAATACGGCAGAGGTAAATGGCTCGGCAGTGCTTCCGCTAGCGTTGTTGTCCGATTCGAATCCATTAGAAACCGATTGGTCGGCAATCTTAGGGTTACGAACGCCAAGAAGGTACTGCATCTTTCCAGAGAAGCCGTTATCGGTATCGAAGTCATCATCCCAACCATGGTAGGCAACAAGATTCTTGCAGTTTACAGCTCCACCAAACCACTCGAAAGAGTCGTCGTTGCTGTACGACACCTGAACGTGGTCGATGGTAGTACCTCTACCAACCGAACCCATTGTAAGGCCGTTGATCTCCTGGTCGGTTGCAAATGGATAACCGCCAAACTCGATGCGTACGTAACGAATTTTCCCCGAGTTATCGTTATCATCGGTACCGCCATGCTGAGTGCGCAAACCACCTTCGATGGTCATCTGCCCAAGGTTGTTCTTTGCCTTACCGCAGATTACCAATCCGCCCCAGTCGCCAGGCTTACGGCTACCCGGTGCCTGAGCCGAGGTAAATACGATTGGCTGAGCTTGTGTGCCTTCGGCAAAGATCTTTGCGCCTGGCTCCACAATTAGGGTTGCCTTGGTTGCCTTGTCGCCCTTTACTACGGTACCAGGTTCGATATAGAGCTCAGAGCCGCTGGTTACGTAAACCCATCCCTTTAGCGAGTAAACACCCTTCTTGATTACATACTTTCCCTTTACCTCGAAGGCATCGGAACCATCGCCAATGGTAGTACCACTCCAGGCAACAGCGTCGCCGGGTACCGAAGGGTTGGCGGGTGTCGAATCGTCGTCCTTGCTACAGCTGGTTCCAACTGCAAGCATCGCCATCATTGTTGCAACCACTAGGTTAATCCTTGTAAGCATTCTTTTCATTGCTTTCGGTTTTAAATTTGGTATTGTTGTTTTTTACTAGATACTAGATTATAGACTTTAGATGTTAGACATCTATTCACTACTCACTACTCACTACTCACTATTCCCTCCCTACAGTTTAATGCCTAACGAGAGCGAGTAGCTACGTCCGGGGTTATAGCGCTGCTTGGTTTGGTTTCGGGTTTGCGATGCACCGCTGGCATCGGTAAACTTGGCCTGCTGCTCCAGCACCACATCCTCGTTTAGCAGGTTCTTAGCGGCACCGCTAAGGGTGATGTACTTGCTGAGCGCTACGTTGAAGGTGAGGTCAACTAGGTTACGGGGACGCTCGTAGATGTCTGGAACCGAGATGTTCGGATTGCCGGCTACACGACGCCCAACCCCCACAATACGCTCGCCAATGACGTTGTACAGCAATCCGCAGGTAAGCTTGTAGCGGTCGTTTTGGTAGAATAGCCCCGTGTTGATGAGGTATGGCGACTGCCCCTGCATTGGGCGGCTATGCTCTAGCGTGTTGCCCGCATCGAACTTTACGCGGCTGTGGATGTAGGCAGCGTTTACCGATAGCGAGAAGCTCTTGAGCCCAACAAAGCCTAAATCCTTCTTCATGTCAACCTCGGCGCCAATGTTGGTAGCCGATTTGGCGTTGGTGTACGAGTAGGTGTAGCCCCCCGCATTCTCGAAGTAGGTTGACTCGATGGGGTCCGTAAAGTTCTTGTAGAATAGCGCCACGGTCATCATCTCGCCCTGCGAGGGGTAGAGCTCGTAGCGGAGGTCGATATTTTGGATGTACGATGTCTTAAGATCCTCGTTCCCCTTCACGAAGCTGAACAACTCGAAATCGTAGTAGGTGGAGGGCGACAGCTCGCGGAACTCGGGGCGGTTTACCGTTGCCCCGTAGGCCAGCCTCACCAGCTGCTTGCTGCTGATGCTGTAGGTGGTGTTCAACGATGGAAAGAGGTCCGACTGCGTGTAACTGGTCTTCTTGGTGCTAAAGTCGGTGGGATCCATGGATACGTACTTGGTGAGGCTCATCTTATTGTTCTCGAAGCGAACGCCCCCGTAGATGTTTAGCTTGCTAATCGGGATGCTGATGCCGAGGTAACCAGCGCCAAGGGTGTTATCGGCCTTATAGCTGTCGGTATTACGGGTATCCTCGTAGGCGTAGAGGCCGTTGGTGCCAAGATTGCTGGCGCTAAACACCTCCTCGTTGGACTGGTACTTGAGAGCAGAGTTAGCCGGCGTCTCATTAAGGATGTAGTAAAACGATCGGGTATCGTAGTCGCGGTTCTTGTACTCGCCGTACAGCCCAACCTTAAGCGTCGGAAGAATGCTGCCGAAGCGCGTAATCCGGTACTGGTAGTTGGCTGCCCCCGAGTAAACGTTCTCGTTAAGGTCGACAAATAGCCGCTTGGTATCGTTGAAGTCGATCTCTAGGGGATCGTTGGGGTTGTTGATATTACGGTCGCGCGAGATGGTTCTTCTATCGGGCTGATTCTTGTTGGAGAGCGAGTAGCCTAGGCTCCAATCGAGTTTCCCCTTCTCATCCAGGTTATGGTTGCCCGAAAGCTGTCCCGAGTAGGTAAGGCGGCTGGAGTAGAGGAACTCCTGCTTCTCCTGGTAGTACCCGCTGTTTAGCTGGTCGCCTACGCGCTCGGTAAGGCGGTTGCGCCCCTGCTGGTTTACCACGTTGCGCAGCTGCAGCGACGACTTGCTGCTAAGCGCGTAGCTGAGGTTGAGCATGGCCCCCACCTTGCTCTCGGCGTTGTACTGGTTATCGGTGTACCTGAAGAAGTAGTTGGGGCGGTCGTTAACGATATCGTACGAGCCAATAAGGGCATTCTCCATGTTGTGCAGCGCCTTGTAGGTGTTGCTGTAGTTAGCCGCAAGCGAGAGGTTGATGCTTCGGTCTTCGCCCACGTTAATCTTGCGGTTGAGCATCAGCGAGAGGCGCTGCTCGGGGCGCGAGAACGACTTGTGGCTGCTGATGCCCCAGTCGTTGTTAAAGCCGGTACGGGTAACGTCGTTTATCTGCGCGCTGTTGCTGGCGAGGTCGTTGTTTAGGCGGAAGGGCACACGGCTGCCGAGGGCACGGGTGCCACCATCGAAGCCCAGCAGATCGAACTTGCCGGTGGGTGCCATCCTAAAGCCCTTGAATTGCGTTTGGTCGTTGATGCCGGCGCCGAAGCTCAGCTCGGCCGAGTTGCTCTCGGTGGCATCCTTGGTGCTGATCTGCACAAACCCGCCCGAGAAGTCGGCGGGGAGCTCGGGTGCAGGCGACTTCACCACGGTGATATTGTCGAGCTGCGAGCTGGGGATCATATCGAACGAGAAGGCGCGAGAGTCCGCCTCGGAGCTGGGCACCGCGGCGCCGTTCATCCACACGTTGTTGTAGCGCTGCGCTAGGCCGCGGATGACAATGAACTTGCCATCGACCACCGATATCCCCGGAATGCGGCGAACCACCTCCGAGGCATCCCTATCCTGGGTCTTGGCAATCTGCTGGCTCGATACGCCGCTTACCACCAGCGCCGAACTCTTCAGGCTGGTAATCATCGCCAGCTCGGTGTTGGCCTTACGCTTGCTGCGCACCACCACGTCGGCCAGCTTCTTGGCCTCGGGCTCCAGCGCCAGAGTTAGCGCCACGCTCTTGCCCGCCTCTACGGTAATCTTTTCGGTTTCGGTCCTATTGTAGGAGATGTAGCTTACCACCAAAACGTATGTTCCGGGCGCTACCGTAATTTCGAATTCGCCGTTGGCGTTGGTCGATGCCCCCTTGGGCAGCCCCTTAACGGCCACGTTGGCGCCGATCAGCGGCTCGGAGGTGGTCCTATCGCGTACCACGCCCCTCATCGTTCCCCGGCCACCCTGCTGCGAGTAGCCATTCGTCGAGATAAGAGCAATCAGAAATAATAGAGTAATTCGCAGATCCAAACTTTTCATGTAAAAGCCTCTTTAGTGATGTTTGTTTACACCACAAAAAAACGGCTCTACCGCAAGCTGAAGCTTAAGCCCCATTTATCGAATAGCTAATTATGGCAGGCTCCAGCTATCGTTTAGGTAACCTTGCCCCGCCCCCATTTGCCCAGCAGCGCCCCATCCATCGCCCACCAACGCCCATCAGGGCACCCAGAGGGGCGACCGCCGCAGCACCACGCGGCTCCAAGGTTTAGCGGCAGCTAAGCGATCCCCCATCGGCTTAACGTAGCCGTAACAGGCCGGTAACGCAGCCGAAATTAGAACCAGCGCCGCCCCAAAAAAGGGCGACCAACCGGCCTCCAGAACGAATATAATGCAGAATTAACCCTGCTAACATATTTAGCTAACACACGGCGGGTACCTTTGACCCATCGACTGAATAATTGAATCGGTTTACTTCGCTAAGCTCGAAATGATTATTTGATCAGAGATAATATGAGTTATTTTTCCTAGGCCTCAGCTGCGACAGCTCGGGCCTATCTTTTTGCCCCCCTGCGGGCGCTGCTTCCCCCAGCCAGCACTTCCACCACCCGAAATCCTGATGCGTACAACAACATATCGTGCGTTGGGAACACTGTTTCTAACGTTAAACTCATCGAGTTTGACGTTGAACTCGATAAGTTTGATGCTAAACTCTCCGAGTTGGACGTTGGACTCACCAAGTTTGATGCTAAACTCACCGAGCTGGACGTTGGACTCGACGAACTTGACGTTAAACTTGACGAGTTTGACGTTGGACTCGATGAGTTTGATGCTAAACCCACCGAGCTGGACGTTGGACTCGATGAGTTTGATGCTAAACCCACCGAACTTGACGTTAAACTCACCGAATTGAACGTTGGACTCGACGAGTTTCACGCCCAAAACCCCGTCAAGCGAAGATTTTTACTCAAGCCTAAATGCATAATCAGGGAGATTATTCACGGAGCTATGCCTACCCTATTTTCTCGGAAGCAGGAATTACGCCTGCCTTTTAGGTTAGGGCAGGCGGTAGCTATCGTGCTACAAATTTTCGGCTATGCTGCTCCGTCAGCCATGCTTGGGGCACTAGCCGCCTGGCACGCTATAAACGGAGAGCCTCACCCTTTGGACATCACCAAGGCTCACGAGACGTTACTGGTACACCCTGCTAATCCTCGATATGGAGTAGACAAGGAAGTAGCCGCCAGCCTTATTCGCCGGTTCGATGTTGGTGGGCAGCCGGCTTGGTATCACTAGCTGGTCGTACATGTTGTCCAGAAAAGGATCGCCATCCGTGTTATTATCAAAGGCGGTTAGAAACTTGTACTGATCCTCGGTAAAGTTAAAGGTTATAAAGGTTAGCCTATCGCCCTTAGCCACTGGCTCGCTATCAAGCGAAAAGTAGAGGTTATACGTTTCGCCTTCTTTATAATGCTTTGTAGGGGTCATGTGGCCACTTATTTCCCCAGACCCCAGCCTCTTGGAAAGCGGATAAAGCACCTTGTCGTTTACCATCATGTAACTAAATGTATAGTCGGGGCCATTAGCGGTACGTTGGTAGAATGGCCTATTGATTAAGGCATACCGATTATCTCCATTATACCCGTACTTTGATGACAGCGAGTCGAACTTAATGGCAACGGGTACTTTGCTTACAGAGGAAAAGGAGTCCATCTTTCCATCCTCGTCGACATCAACGCCGTTTATTGATAGGTAGTAGGTTTGGCCGCCTACCGCGTAGCATTTGGTGGGCGTTTGGTAAAGCCCGGGCGTATCCTTGCTTTCCACAAAGTATATGGTATCTACCTTGTTGGTAACGTACACCTTTGCCCCCGTAATAAAGGCTTGTTTTCTTCCAGAAACAATGCTGCCCGAGCGGGAGAGATAAAGCGAGTGAACAGTGGTGTCACTGGTAAACTCGCCCGATACTATTAGGCGCTTATCCGCTGAATTTAGCGTAACGGTCATGTCGTTTTCGCACGCTCCCATTGCCAGCGCAGCAAGCAAAATGGTGAGGCGGAGTGCTATCTTCTTACTAAACATACAATCGGTTTTCATTGGTAACTAAAAGATGATGCGGTAGGATACGGATGGCAGCAGGCCAAGCATATTTATCCCCTTTGCGGTGATGATGCTGGGATCGTCCTTCGACTGAACAAACTTAATGTACTGGATATTGCTGTGGTTGGTAAGGTTGATGATGGAAAAGTTCCACTCGCTGCGGTAGCGCCTCCCGGGCTTCTCCTTGTTCTTTAGGGTCATCGAAAGATCTATCCGCGAGTAGTAGGGTAGGCGATACTCGTTACGGTTGGAGTACTCCATAAACACCTTGTCGAACATCGTACCCATGTAGATGGGCACCGTTGTTACCTGGCCGCTTTGGTACCTGTAGTTTGCCGATATGGAGAGGCGCTTGGTAATGGGGATGTCAACAAAAAGGTTAACCGTATGCGGCTTATCGAACGGCGAGAGGTAGGTGCTGCCGCCGTTAATGTCGTCGATCTTGCGCTTGCTGCGCGCGTAGGCGTAGCTTACAAAGCCGTTAATCCGCTGGCCGCTCCACTTCAGCTCCGTTTCTACGCCGTACGAGTACCCCTTACCAACCCGCAGCTGCTCCTCGAAGTTGTACGAGGTTTTATCGGCACCCAGAATGGTACCCTTCGAGAGAACGGAGGCTCCATCCTTATAGTCGATAATGTTGTGCATATCCTTGTAGTACCCTTCTACGCAAGCCTCCAGCTTTCTATCGAACAGGTAGTGTACGTATCCACAGCTAAACTGCGAAGCGGTTTGCGGCTTGATGTTGTTATTGGAAGGAAACCAGATATCAAGTGGCCCGCCGCCGTTCGAGCGTACCAGCAGCTGCGATTGCTGCGTGGTATAGGAGTAGCTTGCCTTTATTGCCGAGTTGTTGGTTAGCCTGTAGTTGAGGCCAACCCGAGGCTCCACCGCAAAGCGGTTGGCATAGGTATGGTTCTTTGCCACGTAGAACGAATCTTTTAGCTGGTAGTTATCCAAGTTGTACACCCAGTGCCCGCCCAACACCTGGTACAGGCTGGCCCGTATGCCGTAGCGTACGGATAGCTTATCGGTAAGTTTTTGCTGATTCGAGATGTATACCGCATGATCGAGCACCCTCTTTTCGCTAACAATACGATTGCTAAACGACGATCGGCTGCTAATAGCATCTGTAGCATCCTTGGAGCCCTCCAATCTTCCCGGATAAAAGCAGTCGAAAGTTGATGACACCCCAAAGTCGATGGTGTTGCTATTATTTAGGAAGTAGTTGTACTCCGCCTTTAGCGTTGTTGCCCCAATTCCCGACTTCCATAGGTAGTCGGTGTCATCATCGCTGCCGGGGGTAGAAGTAAGCTTAAAATTGCTGTATATCAACGATACGTTGCTAAAGAGCTTTGGGTTGTAGATGTGATTCCACCTTAACGAGAGCGTGGTGTTTTGGTAGTTCATGCCCCCAAACTTGTCGCCACCAATGTACGACGAAATGTATAGGCGATCTTTGTTGCTCAGTATAGCGTTTACCTTACCGTTTAAATCGTAAAACGCCAAGTTCATATTGCGGTTAATCAGGTGGTATATAAAGCCCATATACGAGGCCTTGCCTGAGGCTATAAACGAAACCCGATCTTTTACAATAGGACCTTCGATGCTTAGGTCGGATGCTACAAATCCTACACCTGCCGATCCCGAGTAACCCTGCATATTCCCATCCCTAAGCCTAACATCTACCACCGACGATAGGCGCCCGCCATAGTTTGCTGGGATATCGCCTTTGTACACCTTGATATCCTTAACAGCATCGTTGTTAAACACCGAGTAAAAACCCATAAGGTGCGATATTTGGAAGATTGGGGCATCGTCGAGCAGGAATAGGTTTTGATCAATACTTCCTCCCCTAACGCTAATGCCGGTGCTCCGCTCGTTGGCCGCCTGTATGCCAGGCATTACCTGTATGGCGCGCATTACGTCGGCCTCGCCCAGTAAAACGGGTACCTTTTTAATGTCGCTGCTGCTGATCGACATTAGCCCCATCTGCGCCTTCGACAGATTTAGCTCCGACTTCGAGTTGGTAATGGTAACATCGCCTAGCTGAAAAGACATCTCCTGAAGGTTCATGGCAACCGTAGTATCTTTTTGTAGATCCACTTTAAGGCAGGTTCTGGCACTTCCAAGATGTTGAAACGAAATGTCATGAACCCCTTTGCTCAGCGATATGCTGAAATATCCAAAGGCATTAGTTACCGCCCCTGCCTTGGATGTGTTGTCGTAAACAACACATCCAATAAGCCTCTCGCTGTTTTTTGCATTGGAGACATACCCGCTAAGGTTGTACTTGGGGGCTGGACTCTTCTTCGCATAAAAAACAACTTGATTGCCCACCACCCTATACATCGTATTGTTGCCGTAAAGGAACTGGTCTATGACTACCTTCAACGGTTTATCTACAACGTTTATGGTTACTCGTTGAGGTAGCGAAACCAATTCGTCGCTGTACGAAAAACCAATACCCGTTTCGGTTGATATTTTGCGTAGCGCTTCTTTTAGCGGAACGTTGTGCACATTAATGGTAATGCGCTTATCAAGAATGCTGTTTGTATGCTGTGCGGGTAGCTTACTGGCAAATACCGTTAGCAGACATGTCAAAACAACATATCGAAAGAATCGTATCTTCATTTTAAGGAAATTAGAGTTGAAAAGGAGATCTCGAAATACCCGACAGCTACCGGTACGCAGGCAGGTATTAAGATTCCTTGTGCCTTTTTATTTAATGTAGTATGTTCCGTTTTGCAGCGAAACCTGAACATTGGCCGAAAGCGATATGGTTTGCATAATCTCGGCTAATGGACGTTTATCGAAATTCGCAGTTAGTATTCGTTGCTTAATATTAGGCGATTCGAGCTTATAGCTGAAATGGTATGCTTCGGCAAGCGTATTAAGAACCCTCGAAAGTGGTTGCCTGTCGAAGTAGAACTCAAGGGTCTTCCATGCTATGAAGTTGGAGTTGTCGTTCTTCATTTTGACAACACTCCCGGTTTGCCTATCGAATGTTCCCTTTTGGTTTGGCGTTAGCAGAACCTGCCTGTTGGCTGTCGAGCCAAAGCCTACCTTACCCTCCGTGACGGTAACAACGACAAGTTTCTCGGAAGAGTACGAGCGAACGTTAAACTTGGTACCCAACACTCGGGTTCTTGTTTTTGCTGTGTGAACCACAAATGGGTGGCTGGAGTCGTGAGCAACCTCAAAGTACCCCTCGCCATCGAGGTATATGTTACGTGTACTGGTAAACTTCTTTGGATACTTGATGGACGAATGAGCGTTTAGCCAGATATGGCTACCATCCGATAGAACAACATTTATGGCTGACATGTCTGCTCTTAGCTCTGCCATAGCAGCGGGGGCTTGCTTTCTATGCAGGTCATTCATAAGCCACCAGCTTGTAAGGCCCACAAGTAAAACAGCCGCAACCTTCCACCATACGCTTGGTAGTAGGCGTGCTTTGGGTTTAATCGCAGCCTTTTCGGTAACCTTCTTTAGGGCTGCTTTGGTATCGGGAACAAACTCGATGGGTAGCGAGCCGTAAGCTTGGTAGTAGCGTTGCAGCTGTTCGAGTATCATCCCGTTCTCCTCTGCGCTAGCAAGCCATTCGTTTACCTTTTGGGTTTCGATGGCATCCGCTTGGTTGGTAAATTGTTTTTCGAGTAGCGTCCAAGGTATATCGTGTTCCATAGTAAATGTCGATTTTCTATGGGTATGACACATCTCGAAAGCAATACCCTCAAATGCCTGCTAAAAAAATGCAATAATACTCGAAAGGTATGGCGACAACTTTGCTCGGAGCTTCTTTAGCGCTATGCCCATTTGGTTTTCGACGGTTTTGGGAGAGATATTGAGCTGTTGGGCTATCTCGTTGTAGGTAAGGTTTTGGTTTCGGCTAAGATCAAAGATTGTTCGGCACTGCTCGGGTAGCTCGGCAACGGCCGTATCTATAAGATGGCTTAACTCCTCTCGCTCGCAGAAATTAATGATATGCCCAACCTTTGATGCCTGTTCTTGGGCAAACTCATCCTCGTGATGTAAGCGAGTTTTTGAGTTGCGGATATGGTTTAGTGCCCTGTTTTTTACCGAAGTGTAGAGGAAAGAGCGAATAGAGGTGTTAATGGTTAACCTATCTCGTTGCTCCCACAGGTTGATAAATACCTCCTGAACGATTTCCTCCGAGGTATCATTATCTTTTAGGTAGGTATATGCAAAACGACAAAGGTTCACGTAGTAATCAGCAAAAAGCTGATTGAATAGCCGCTGGTTGCCATGTTGAAGTTCCCTGCAAAAATGATTAAGCGTATCGTTCATTATAATTGTTACCGTTAAATTTTATAGGATTCTTTGCATAAACGCCAGTGAACGGCATTTTAGTATGCGAAGCAATTATCCACTCTTCCCATCAAAAGCACTACCATTGGTTTAAAAGATATCCAGCTTCTGCAGCCGCATCTTAATGGCGCCCTTGCTACGGTCGAAAAA
Source organism: uncultured Acetobacteroides sp. (assembly GCF_963678165.1). Lineage (NCBI taxonomy): Bacteria > Pseudomonadati > Bacteroidota > Bacteroidia > Bacteroidales > Rikenellaceae > Acetobacteroides > uncultured Acetobacteroides sp. The sequence continues at coordinate 2,652,233 of NZ_OY782755.1, forward strand.
GTCGGAGATTTCGGTAATGCTCCACCCCCTATCGTAGAGTTCCACCAGCTTGCGATCGTCATCGGGCTTCCAGCCCTTATGCGATGCGGCGGGTTTGGGAATAGCCACAGGTTCAATAGCCTTCTCCATCTTGGCGCGCGAGGCCACCGCCCGCACGCTGCCCGTTTGCGAGATGGCGTAGTCCACCAGCCGTAGCTCTACCGGAAGGTTCAGCCTTTTGCGGGCACGGGTTGCCGCCACGTAGAGCAGGTTTACCTCCTCGTTGAGTTCATCGGCCCGTGCCGGGTTGATGGCAAACTCGCGGCGCAGCTTCTCCTCGGTAAAGAAGTCGTTGGCCAGCGTCACCTCGTCGTACTCCATGCCCTTACATCGATGAACTGTTGAGAAGACGATATCTGCCTTTGCCTTATCCTTATCCTCGGTGTGGCTCTGCTTTATCTTGTTGATGAGCGACGGCAGCTCGGGTCCGTACTTCTTCACCATCTCCAGCATCGACTTCAGCTGCACGTCGTCGGTTTCCTCCACATACTCCTCAAACTCGTAGATGTCGCCAAACGATCCGATGAGCCCATCACGCACCTTATCCTTTGCGCCACGCTGCAGGTAGATGATGTCGAGCAGCGACGTTCCCTCGTCGCCGTAAGTGTACGAGCTGATGTTACCCTCGAAGTAGATGCTGCCCACCTTTTTCTTGTCTATGAGCAGTTCGATGGCCTTATCGAGCAGGCTGATGTTGGTACGTGCCACAAACGCCCTCGAATGGATAGTCCCCGAGGCATCGCCCATCCCGCTAATGTACGGAGGCACAAACGAAGAATTGAGATTCCCCTTCAGCTGCAGGATGTTCTGCGCCAGCGCGGCCACATCGCCATTAAAGCGAAAACTGGTAGAAAGGTTCTGCGACTTAAAGCCAACTGACTCCAACGAGTTAATGGCGTAACGCCAGCCGTAAATCTGCTGGTGCGTATCTCCTACTATGAGCTTTGTGCCTCTTTGCTTCAGAAAGACATCGAGCATGGCCGCCGAGGCATCCTGACCCTCATCGAAGAGCAGATGGCTGTATGGAAGTGTTGGATTGGATAGCTGAAACTTTTTTAGGTAAAAGTCGTGCGTGATCTCCAGTTCGCCGCTGTCCATCTTAGCCAAGAAAACGCGGGTAAGGTACTCGATGGTGTCGTAGTTGGCCTGTACGAACTGGCGTGCCCCATCATCCTTTACAGCATCGAGGTAGTTTAGCTCCTGCACCTTTCGGCTTGGACTATTGCAGAAGTAAGCGGCAAAGCGGTTAACGTGGTTAGCCATGGTAAGGGCATGCACCAAATCCATGTTCCTACCTAGGCTAAGAATGCGCACCAGTTCGTGCGTTTGGTAGCCAAATCGAACACGGTAGCCCGAACCCATCACCACATGCTTAAAGGCCAGCGAGTGCGCCGTCTCTACCCTCACATTCGATAGTCCGGCACGAGCAAACTTCTGCTCGGCCTCCAGCTTCACCGACTTGTTAAAGGCAATGTAGAGTAGTCCTCGGGCATCTTGCCGCTGACGGGCATACTCGATAATGGTGGTAGTTTTCCCCGAACCGGCAACAGCATTAACCTTCACATCGGCACTCTCGTGCACAATGGTAGCCTGCTCGTTGGTGAGCTTCATCATCACTCGCTAATGGATTTGGTTGGCGGCAAAGATAGAAAAATAGGGAGTAGGGAGTGGTAAGGAGGGATCAGAAAGGCGTTATAAACTATTCCTTATTTCTTCAGACTTAAAGAATCATTCCCTCCTCCTTAATCTAAGCAAGACTAGCGACCAGCGTTGTGCATGTTCTTCAACTCCCTCTTCTTCCGATTAATTCCCGCTTAACTTCTATCAGCAGTATTAACTTCATCTAAAACCCACCCCTGCCCCTCCCAAGAGGGGATAAACAGCCTTGATTATACTGAGTCATTTATTCTAATATCATGTATCCTCCCATTTAACTTCTGTATAACTTCCGCTTATTCCCTTTAACTTCTCTCATAAAAAAAGAGGCACACCATTACGGCTAGCCCCTTTGCATTAACAAACATGTCTATTCATTATGATAATACTCGTTTTACAGTAACTCCAATATCGGCGGGCGACTCTACCACATGAACGCCGCACTCGCGAAGCACCTGCATCTTGGCTGCAGCAGTATCCTCTTCGCCACCAATAATTGCGCCTGCATGCCCCATCCGTCGTCCCTTGGGGGCGGTTTGCCCTGCTATGAATCCTACCACAGGCTTTGTGCCATGATCCTTTATCCAGCGGGCGGCATCGGGCTCCATGGTTCCACCTATCTCGCCAATCATAACGATAGCATCGGTTTCGGGATCGTCCATAAGCATCTTCACAGCATCAAGCGTAGAGGTTCCTATGATGGGATCGCCTCCAATACCAATGCAGGTGGATTGCCCCAAGCCAACCTCCGTCAGCTGGTAAACGGCCTCGTAGGTAAGCGTGCCGGATTTGGAGATGATGCCGACCCTACCCTTTTGGTGGATAAACCCTGGCATAATCCCCACCTTGCACTCACCCGGGGTGATAACGCCCGGACAGTTTGGTCCAACCAGCCGAGTATCCTTATCCTTAAGGATAGCCTTTACCTTAACCATGTCCTGTATAGGAATGCCTTCGGTAATGCAAACCACCAGCCTAACGCCTGCATCGGCAGCCTCCATTATTGCATCGGCAGCAAAGGGTGCTCGTACAAATATCACCGACACATCGGCGCCCGTTGCCTTAACGGCATCCTCAACGGTATTAAACACCGGACGATCCAAGCACGTAGTGCCACCCTTGCCGGGAGTAACACCTGCAACCACGTTGGTTCCGTACTCAACCATCTGCGCCGTATGAAAGGTGCCCTCGCTACCGGTAATTCCTTGCACAACAATCCTCGAATGCCTATCTACTAGTACGCTCATGTGATTTTCGTTTCCTTAATAACCTAACAAGAGCTAAAAGGTTGAATCTTGGAGAGGAGTTTTTTTCAAGAAGAAGTTAGACGACAGTGGCTTCTTATCTTTTGCCTTGGTTATATAGAAAGTACTCCCCTCCTTTTCAAGGAGGGGTCGGCGCAGCCGGGGGTGGTTGTAAGCGAATAATGCATTACTTCTGAACCAAAACCACCCCACCCCCCGCTTCTCGGGATTTCCGCTTCGCTACACCCTTCGGGCACCCCTCCTTAAAAGGAGGGGAATCGCTCGATGGATAGATGGTGCAAATTATGTAAGAACGGTCATAGTGGTCCACCCTACACCCCTACTCCCTATTTTCACTATCTTTGCGCTACAATTCTTTAGAAGATGATAGATAGCTCCACCATAGTAGCCGTTGCCACTCCTGCCGGGCAGGGGGCCATAGCGGTAATCCGTCTTAGCGGTCCCGATGCCGTTACCATTGCCGATAAGCTGTTCCATTCGCCATCGGGCAAGAAGCTGGCCGATCAGAAGGCCAACACCATCCACTTCGGAAAGTTGGAGAACGAGGAAGGAGTTATCGACGAGGTGCTGGTATCCATCTTTAAGGCGCCACACTCGTTTACGGGCGAGGATTCCGTGGAGATCTCGTGCCACGGCTCGGTGTACATCCAGCAGCGCGTGGTTGAGGCTACGCTCAAAGCTGGCGCCACGCTTGCCCAACCGGGAGAATTCACCCAGCGCGCCTTCCTCAACGGCAAGTTCGACCTGTCGCAGGCCGAGGCGGTGGCCGACCTGATTGCATCTACCAACAAGGCAAGCCACCGGCTGGCGATGAACCAGATGCGCGGCGGTTTCTCGAAGGAGATCGAACATCTACGCGAGCAGCTGCTCACCTTCACCAGCCTAATTGAGCTGGAACTCGACTTCAGCGAGGAGGATGTGGAATTTGCCGACCGCTCGAACCTGCGCACCCTCATCACCAACATCATTAGCCATACCGACAAGCTGGCAAAGACCTTCAGCCTTGGGAATGCGGTGAAGAACGGCATCCCCGTTGCCATCGTCGGAAACCCCAACGTGGGCAAATCGACCCTGCTGAACGCCATGCTCAACGAGGATAAGGCCATCGTTTCGGAGATTGCCGGCACCACCCGCGACGTGATTGAGGACACCTTCACCATTAAGGGCATCTCGTTCCGGTTTATCGATACTGCCGGGATACGCCATACCAACGATACCATCGAGAGCCTGGGCATCGAGCGTACCTACAAGAAGATTACGCAGGCATCCATCGTGCTGCTGCTTATCGACCCAACGGAGTCGGAAGAGAGCGCCGACCACTCGGTGGCCAACGTGTTTAAGCGCATCAGCGACGACCAGCACCTTGTTGTGGTATTCAACAAGATTGATGGCGCTACGCCTGCCCTTATCGATCCGCTTAGGGCACGGCTCAGGGCGAAGTACGACGGGAAGATCGATATCGTTGCCATATCGGCCAAGCAGCGCACCAACCTCGACGAGGTTAACCGCCTGCTGGTGGAAAAGGCCGGGATGGAGCAGATGTCGGAGTCGAGCGTTATTGTTACCAACATGCGCCACTACGAGGCGCTGGTAAACACCCAGGAGGCGCTGGAGCGCGCCCTCGAAGGGCTGGACTCTGGCATCTCGGGCGACTTCCTCTCGCAGGACATCCGCGAGGCCATCTTCTACCTGGGGCAGATCACCGGAACCATCTCCACCGACGATATCCTTGGAACCATCTTCAGCAAGTTCTGCATCGGAAAGTAGACGTTCCTTCAACATCATAGGATAAACGCCCGGAGATTGCTCTGGGCGTTTTTGTTTTGTTCCCTTGCTGGCGAAGGTAACTGCCCATAATCGTCAGTTATGGATTTTTCTCAAAACTCAAATGCATATTCATGGCTCATTATCCCCTCCTTAGGAGGGGATAAGCAGTTTCAATCATGTGCTGGCACTTAATATCTATCTTTTTCTTTCAAAAAATATAACTCTATGCATCCGCTTAGCTTGACGGCTATAGAGCCTGCCTTCTCCAACTCTACACTTTACACTACCGGCTGATAATCCTCAAAAAAATCGTCTGAGACTTACGCCCCAGACGATGACTACCACATTCGTTACACCCTCCATTTATGGTGGACCTACAACGGTAGGTATAGTACTAACACATCCTAATAATGAATATCGCCTTAACGTATATATTTTATGCTCTCTGCATTTTTAGCTTCTCCTTACGCCTATCCAGCACTTGGCGGCACTCCAGCTTGGAGTACTTGATGGTTTCGCACCGAAGGGTTTCGGTATCCAACACCACGCCCTGAAAGCGGCCAAGGGTGCAGCTGCCGGTATTGCAGTACTGCTTCTTGCTGTTCAGGTAGTAGGTGTTGTGGCTCTCCACCTTGTGGGTGTGCCCCAGCACCACCACGTCGTAGCTGCGGAGGAGCTTTAGCGCGTGCTTGAGGTACTTGTAGGTGTTATACTTCCGGGGGATGCGGTTGATATCCTCCAGCCCTTCGATGGTGCTGAAGTAGACATCCTCCACCCACCGAATGCCGATAAGCCGCTTGAGCAGCAGGTGGAGCCCGAAGCCGATTGCTCGGCCAATCCGTGTACCATTAAGGAAATCGGCATCGTGCCCATGCTCGAAGTAGATCTTCTTGCCCTGAGCGTTTACAATGGTGTGATGGAAAACGCCGATGGGGCTAATGAAGTCGTGGTTGCCCTTTATGACGATGGGCTTAATCGACTTGAAGTACCGCATCAGCTCCTTATTCTTGAGGTAGGCATCGCGGAAGCGGTACTTGTACAACTCTAAGATGTCGCCGTTGAGCACCACCTGGTCGATCCTATAGCTTTCGACGACCTGCTTCAGCATGGCGATGAAGTCGGCGTTCGACCACTCGAACGTGCCGAAGCGGTCGCCATTACCCAGGTGCAGGTCCGATATTACCAGAACATTCATCTTCCTATCTTTTTATGCGTAGATGTACTCCGACACCATCGAGGTGCCGTTGGCGATGCCCAGCTGGCCGACGCGCTCCTTGTAGCGGTTCATCACCCCGTCGTTGCTGATAAAGCGGAGCGCGGCGCGGCTAATCCGGCTGGGCGACTTCTCGTACACCCCCACGCCGTTGTGGAGCACGTAGTCCAGGTTGCCCTTCTCCTGCTCCCAGATGTAGGAGTTCACGATGGGTATCTTGCCGCACATCAGGATCTCCATGATGGTGTTGGGGCCGCACTTGGTGACCACCACATCGGCGATGCTGATGAGCTCGTACACGAATCCAACAAAGCCCAGGATGGTGAGCGATGCGAAGCGCCCCTCGAGGCCAGCGCCGAGGAGCGCCTTTCGCTGTACCTCGTCGCGCCCGCACACCACCACCACGTTGGCATCCAAGCCAAGATTAACCATACTCTTGAGGATGTCCATAGCTCCCGGCATTCCGTCGCCGCCACCCAGCAGTAGTATGGTCTTCTTAGCTTGATCTATCTTTAGGGTTTTCATAACCTCCACCTTTTCGGTCTCGCCCAGGGGCTGCTCGAAGCGCGAGTTCACCATAAACGGGAATACCGACACCTTATCCTCGGCCACCCACCGCTCCTTGAGCACCTTGGCCCTGAGCCTATCGCTGAAGAGCACGTAGCAGGGCCCCTTGCGCAGGAACCAGAACGGGTGTGCCGTAAACGGGTCGGTAACGATAACCTCCACCTTGACGTTCAGCCCCAGCTCCTCCACCAGGTCCATCACCGGCTTGATGATGAAGAAGTGGAACACCACAATCTTTTCGGGGTTGGTGGGGAGCACCACGTCGCGCACGTACTCCTTGATGGGCCTGCCCACCAGCGCAGCCGTGGAGTGCAGGACGGGCTTCAGCTTATTCACCTCGTACAGCACCGAGTACACCCACTTGGCCTTGCGCTGCGCCAGCCGGTAGCCATCCTCCACCACGCCGTTTACGTAGCGGGGGCCATCCTCTAGGCAGTTAAACAGCATGGGCGTGCAGCTGTTGGGGTACTTGTGGTTGAGGTACGATGCGATTGATCGGGCGGGAGCCTCGTGCCCGCCACCTGTTTTCAGGTAGAGAAGCGCGATGGGCTTGTGGGCTTTGGGGGTTGATGCGTTCATTTGCAGGTTGTTTTTCTACACCTCAAACCTACCACCGGTAAGCTAAGTTAAGGTAGGGGGAATATTATCTTTTGCTGAACGATGGAGGGATGCCCGTTTACCTTGGGGTAATGTAGGCTTAACGGAGAGGGCTACAACGCCAATACTGCAGATGCCAACGTGAAGGATGACGATCCCCGGTTGGCCAAGGCAGGAACCAAAGTCGTAAAACTAAGCATCCTATTTCGTGCGACCCCAAAGGGGTCGAAACGCCTGCACTACGATGCATACTATAAACCTTTCATTCCTCTGGAATGACCAACCTCAGAGGCGGATGCCAAAGGCATCACAGGTTACTAGAAGAATGCTGAAGTAGAAACTCGACCCTAAAAGGGTCGAACATCGGACTACCCCCTCTTAGCTTGACGGCTATGGGCAGGAACCTCAAACGAACAGAGGGATAAATCATGGATATTTTACAATCCAGTTTATTTCATCTAATTCGTCTTCTGTGAATTCATATCGCTTATACAACTTCCTATTTATTATTTCATCCCATATGTAATTTGACAAATCCTCCTTTTTTAGAATAAATAAGTTAAGCTTCTTATTCTTACTTTTTTCAATAATAATACCCCACCAGTCATTTACACCTCGAATGGACTTGTTCCTTTCTTCAAAAGGAGGTATTGTATCCTCTAAAATTGCATTTATCTCCCTATCTGTTCTTTCATGTAAAACGGTATCTAATGCATAATCAAATACAACTGTATCTTGACTATTATTCTTTATAACCAATCGACTATCACTATAATCGCATGATACAGCGGTAAACAGAAATAGAACTATTATAACATAATAACGTTTCATTCCTTAGCATTTTATATTAACTCTTTCAAACCAGACATGAGTATGATTTGCGACAACTTTCGCCTATCAGGAAAATACTTTTATAAAATCCTACTCATTATCCTCATCATTCACCTCCAATTCTTTTGAATGCATAACTCCATCATTGGATATCAGCAGCTCGATTGGATAGCAGATATCAGTATCGGGCTTGCAAATTAATAAGCTAAACAAGTAACCAGTACCCTCAATACGTTCAAAAGAAAAACTTGAAATCAAATAGTTTGGCAACTCTTTTAATGGCACGATCGACTTAAAATCAATTTTGCCAATTTCCTTTTCAAAAATAGGCTTACCATCCTTTTCTATTTTGAGAGATATAGACCGATCTGAATAGACATCTACTGATGATCTTCCTTTATCATCGTAAGTTTTACAAGCTATGCTATCATCCAAATCATGGCTACTATACAAAATATGGGTGTTGGATATTAGCGTGTCAAAAGAAATTTTATCCAGATGAATACGACTAGAATAACTAGAGGGACTCTTCCCTACTTTTTCAGAATCTCGAGAACTAGTCTGATTAGCCTTGTTTTCCTTGACTGCATTACACGAGATAAGCAATGCTGCAAATAGCAAAAGTTTTATTCTCATTATTATTAAGTATTCTTCTGATAGCATTCAACAAAGTAGGAATCAATCCCTACTTTGCAACAAAACCAATAGTGAATTCTTCTTTCTTTACCTCATTGTTCACCTTATATCTGGCAAATCCATTGATGGTAAATAGCCCAGGATGTTTAGGAATTGTTGCAAATGTCGCCAACCTCCTTTTCCCATCATACATTACTAATGAAGAATCCCCATCTTTACTAACAATATAATAATCGCAGCTCCCAATTCTTTTATCTCTCATACCAATAACGGCAACAAAAATTGAATCCACCTCAACGGTGTCACTCGAATTGTAGATTACTACATTCCCAATTTCTGCTGATTTACTTGATTTCTGTTGATGATTACAGCTAGATAAATAAATAAGCCCAACAGCGAATACCAGAATGCCAATATATTTCATGCGTTATTCAGTCTTTTTAATGTAACGATCCCCCCGCAAGGTAGCAATTAACAATATTAGTCCAACCACACCCCTTTTACCCTAGGGTAATGCTGGCGCTACAACGCCAATACTGCAGATGCCAACGTGAAGTTTGACAATCTTCACCTGAAGTTTACCATTCTTCACTTAAAGTTTAGCGCTCTTCATCTGAAGTTTACCATTCTTCACTTGATGTTTAGCGATCCTCACTTGAAGTTTGCTATTTTTCACTTCAAGTTTATCGATCTTCACTTGAAGTTTGTCGTTCTTCACTTAAAGGTTCGCGATCTTCATCTGAAGTTTGACATTCTTCATCTGAAATTTACCGATCTTCACGTCAGGATTCGCGTTCTTCAGCTAAAGAAGTCCCCTCTTGAAGGTAAATTTCGCCACCGCCACTTAGGGGATTTCGAACTTTAGAGCAAAAAGTCTTAGCTTTTCAGGTAAAAAAGCAGCTCGTCCTTCATCATCAATAACTACAAACAGCTATATTCGAAGTCGGTAACTAGCGAAACAAAATACATCAAACCTAAAAGATTAACCTAAATGCGAGCTCTTGTTCCTGAAAACCCCGACAAAAAGGGAAAGCTAGGCGATGCCATCCTAACCAAGCATGCGGCAGACGGCCCAGAGTCCATCATCGTACACCTGGTGAAGGATGACATTAAGGAGTCGATAGACAACCTCAACGCGCTCTCGCGCCGGGCCGACGAGCTCCGCCGCGAGGCCGAAGCAACCTACGCGCTGCGCAACCTCGAGTCCAAGAAGGTCGACAAGTTCATCCGCTCGGTTCGCGATGTGGTAAACGCCACCTTCCGCGACCAGCCCAAGAAGCTCACCGAGTACGGATTCGAGGTAAACGAGGCGAAGCCGAAGGCCAAGGCCGAGAAGAAGGCGAAACCCGATAAGGACGAATAGCCCATCGGGAAACGAACAAAAGGCGAGGCTGCTGCTTCGCCTTTTTTATGCCCTACTTTCCAAAATTCTCCTACATTTGCTCGCGTTTAAACCAATGGGGAATGCTCGATGAATATGCTTAGAATGAGAATGGGATTGGTAGTGCTTGCCATGGCAGCATCGCTGCATGCAGCACACGGGCAGGAGGGCACAAAGGCTCCTGCAGCAGGGGAGAAACAGCGCACCGGCGCATCCGAGGTGCCCATCCAGCAAACCATCGACCTGAGCAACGGCCTTAAGCTAGAGCTGGGCCACGAGGCGGACTACACCACCTTTAAGCTCTACCGCTTTGCGCGCCTGCTGCACAACGGCCAGCAGGTGTACGCCGACAGCAGCTACGAGTACGAGCCCCAGAGCAGCCTCTACCCGCTGGTGATCCCGACCGGCGACGGCGGCGCCGAGGTGCTGGTAGAGGTCAACGATCGCCCCAACAAGAACTACCTCCTGCAGCTCGTGGTGAGCAACGGTAAGCTGGCCAAAACCGACAAGTTGCCCACCTTTGTTGCGCCCGCGGCCGACCTAAACGCCGATGGCGCGCTGGAGTACGCCGGCTTCTGGGCCTTCAACGAAACCTGGGGCGAGGAGAAGGAGTACACCGACTACAACCCCATCATCTACTACACCGTCACCCCCAAGGGGCTAAAGGTGAACAGCGACTACACCCGCAAGCAGAACGATGCGATATTCGGCTTCTTCCACGGATTTGAGTACAGCCAGCAGATTGACATTCCGGCAAGCGCCCTCAAGAAGCAGGCCGAGGAGATTCAGCGCATCGAAAAGGCTGCGGGCAAACGCTAGCCTGTGATTTTATTGCTAGATTTGCGCTCTTAAAAAACAGCACTCATGGAATACATCGGATACCTAGCGGCATTTTGCACCACACTCGCGTTCTTCCCCCAGGCCATAATGGCCATTCGAACCAAGGATGTTAGGAGCATCTCGCTTACCATGTACTCCATCCTCTGCTTTGGGGTGGCCATGTGGTTTGTTTACGGACTCATCAAGGTCGACTGGCCGATCATACTCGCCAACCTCATAACCCTCATCCCGTCGCTCACCATTCTCTTCATCAAGGTGAAGTCGGTTGTTCGGAAGAAGTAGCAAGCCGCAGCGCCTATAGGATAGCCGAAGGCCGTTGGCGCTTCAGATGGGTTTCCCGCACTGTCTAAAGATGTGATTCACTTACCACCATATGCAAATCACGACAAGCGACCACCCTGCAGTAGGCAGTGGAAGCATGTCGTGATTCTTTATTCTTGATACTTGTATCTTGAGTCTTGATACCTTTTATTCGATCCTATTCCTCACCGGACCAACACCCAGCCCATCGAAGATGATCTTGCCCCCCTGGCAGAACTGGCGCAGCTCCTCGATAAACGGCATCACCTTTTCCTTATCCCTATCGAAGTAGAGGAGGTGAACGTTAGGGCCCGTATCGATGGTGTACCCCACAGGAAGAGCCGTACGCTCCTTAAACTCCTTAATACGATTAATGATCTCGATGGTATTGGGCTCGAAGAGCAGATGCGGCGGATTGGCAACCATCATCATGGCATGCACCTCTAGGGCCTCCTGCTCCACAATCGCAAAGAAGCGCAACAGGTCGCCCTTCTTCATTGCATCAATAATCTTCAGGACGTTCTTCTGGGCGTTTAGGTAGCGGGTGTCGGCATACGGATTAACGTTCATGACGCTATGGCCAACCGTGCTGCTAATGCGCTTCTCGCGATCCGACACAATGAGGATGGCGTCGCTGAGCTCGGCAAATAAGGGGTCGTAGTCCTTAAACTCCATGGCATACTCATCGTTCGACGACAGGATGCTGGTATGCCCCCAAATGCTGTACCGCCCATAAACCGACCGCGAGGCGCTTCCCGAACCCAGGCGGGCAAAGTACGATGCCAAGCGGTAGAAGCCATCGTCCATCTCCTTCTCCGTAGCATGGTAGATTAGGCTAGACACGCACAGCGCAATTGAGGCCAGCGACGAGGCCGAAGAGGCAACGCCAGCCGAATGGGGGAACGTATTGGTACTCTCGATATCGATTTCCATGTGCCTAAAGAAGTGGGTAACCTCTCCAAGTCCGGCAAAGAAGCGCTCCAACCGCTCGCGGAACTTCTCGTTCTCCTGCCCCTGAAAGTTCAGGGCCACCTTCAGCGATTTATTGGGCGAGAATGATATTCGGGTGGTGGTGGTAGACTCCCTCAGGCTGAAGCTAAGGGATGGGTTGCAGGGCAGCTGCTTGCCATGCTTACCCCAGTACTTTACCAAGGCGATATTCGATGGAGCAGTCCAGTTCACCGTAAATGGTTCTTCAAGCGATATTGGCAGCTCGCCAAGCGTATTTAGGTAGAAATTCATGGTAGTGTGGTCTTATGTGGCAATTGGTCGATGTATGATTTGTTTTTTGTGTTCTATTTCACTCGTCGCTAGCATATCTTTGGCTTCCTCCTATGCGGAAATTACGAGCCTTAAGGTAGCAATTCTTTACCAATGTTGTTCACTTACGTTCGTCATCTCCTCCAGTTCAGGCCCCAAACGGTCTTTGAGCGAAGCTTAAAAGGAAACTTTGATCTACTCCTTAACCCTTAAGTACGCCTGCGCCATTCGGAAGCCCCGAACCTGAGCAATAACAAAGCGCTTTAGCATATCGTAGTCCTGCGCGTACCGTAGCAATGCCGATGCCATTCCCACCACCGCCGGCAACGACGATTTCGACAGCAGGTAGTAGGCATCAAGGAAGTTCTCTATTCCGCCCGAGATGATAAGCTGGTTGCAGGTTACATCGCCGTTCAGGACGATATCGTTCACCATCTCCACCATTTCGGATGCCGAATGGCCAACAGCGGCAAACCCGGCAAAGGCATCCCCCTCGGGAGAGTTAGCCCGCAGCATCTCCATCTTCGAAAAGTTGGTTCCACCAAATGCGGCAAGCTCAACAGCGGCAAGCGGCAGCTTCAGCAAGGCGTTAAGGCTCTGGTAGCCCATTCCCTGCCCTACCTCCTTTACGATAACGGGGTAGTCTACCAAACCAAGCAGCTCGGCAATGGTCTCAATGGGGGGGCGCTTAATTCTGTCGCCCTCTGCCTGAAACCATTCCTGAAGCGGGTTTACATGAACGATTAGGCCATCCGTACGAAGCCGCCTAACAATCTCCGTAAGCCTGTCGAACTCGTTGTTCTCGACGAGTTCCTCCAGCTGGCATATCCCTATGTTGGCGTAGAACGGAAGATGGCTACCAAGGATATCGCGTACATCAAAATCGGCATAGTGCTGAGGGTTATCCAGCAAGATACGGCAGGAGCCCAACCCCATTCCCATACCAAACTCGCTGCAGGCACGGGCTAGGTTTTGGTTGATGGTTTTAGCAACGGCAGTTCCGCCTGTCATGCTCGACACCCAAAACGGAACGGCAAGCTCCTTTCCTAGGAGTTGAATAGGGCTACACATCCCCACGGGATGCGCGGCAAGCATTGGCTCGTAGCAGAACCTCGAATCGTTATGTGAGATGGGCAGCTTAGCTTGCGATGCTAGCGAGATATGATCGCTCTTACGTTCTTCCATTGTTTAGCCAATTTGCAATCGAAGATAACGCTTTTTCGACGGAAACAACAAAAGCACCAGGCTGCAACGTACCCTCAACTCCGCCTAGGCACCAGTAAGGCGTTTGAACGGAACAGAAGGTGAAGTTGCTATAAATACTTTATCCATATACTTAAGGTTGCTACCAAAAAATTCCTCAGCGTAATTTTGCCGTAATTGCCTAAGTAATGATTCTAATTTTCGATATTTACCACCTCCAACAAATGGATATATTGAGACTAACTTTACAACCATCACATGAGCTACAACCCCACCCCTGAGCGCTACAGCAATATGCGCTACCGCCGTGCAGGCAACAGCGGGCTGCTCCTTCCCGAGCTCTCGTTTGGATTCTGGCACAACTTCGGCGAAACCGACAGCTTCGCCGTTGCCCGCGATATGGTACGATTTGCATTCGATTCGGGAATCACCCACTTCGACCTGGCCAACAACTACGGGCCACCTCCCGGTGCTGCCGAGGAAACCTTTGGCCGTATCCTAAAAAAGGATTTCGAGGGGCTACGCCACGAGATGGTTATCACCTCCAAGGCAGGCCATCTGATGTGGCCCGGGCCCTACGGCGATGGAGGTTCGCGCAAGTACGTCATTGAAAGCTGCAACGAAAGCCTTAAGCGCATGGGGCTGGAGTACGTTGACATCTTCTACTCCCACCGCTACGATCCGAATACCCCTCTCGAAGAAACCGCATCGGCACTCGAAACCATCTACAAGCAGGGAAAGGCGCTGTACATCGGCATCTCCAAGTACCCCGCTGCGGCTGCCGAAGTCGTGCTCAGCTACCTGAAGGAGGCTAGAGTTCCCGTAATCATCCATCAGCTGAAGTACTCGATGCTGGTTCGCGAACCCGAAAAGGAGATCTTGGGCTACAACAAGGAGCATGGACTGGGAACCATCTCCTTCTCGCCGCTGGCGCAGGGCCTACTAACCGACAAGTACATCGACGGAATTCCTGAGGATTCCAGAGCCGCCAAGGCCGAGGGATTTCTGAAGGTTGAAGAGGTTGCCCCTAAGATGAACGAGGTGAAAGCGCTCCGCGAGATTGCCATCAAGCGTGGACAAACCATTGCCCAAATGGCCATCAGCTGGCAGCTGCACAACGACAGGATCACCTCGGTACTTATTGGTGCCAGCCGCGTTCAGCAAATTGCCGAAAACCTAAAGGCGCTGGAGAATATCAGTTTCAGCCCTGAGGAGATTGAGGCCATTGATAGGATTACACTCGGCTAGCCGGATGCACCTCTAGGATATACGATAAAGGCCATCTCCCAATAGAGATGGCCTTTGATTTTTCAATCACCAAATATCAGCCACGAGTGGCTACTTAATGCTAACCACTTTTTCAATCTTAGCATCAGCCGAAGAGGCAGCAACCTGAAGGGTGTACTTTCCCTTCTCGACGGTATACGCATGCTTGGCAGCGTTCCAGTGGGCTAAATCCTTAACGGGAACAGTGAATGCCACCTGCTTCGATTCGCCCTTCTTCAGAAAGATCTTCTGGATGCCCTTAAGCGATTTAATCGGGCCATCAACCTTCGAATCCTTTACGTACAGCTGAGCCACCTCGTACCCATCACGGCTGCCCGAGTTGGTTACCGTGCAGCTTAACTGAATGGTTTCATCTACCTTATACTGGGGTTTGCTGGTGTTGATGTCGGCATACGCAAAGGTGGTGTAGCTTAATCCGTAGCCAAAAGGATAGAGAGGCTTGCCCGTAAAATAGCGGTAGGTGCGCCCCTTCATGCTGTAATCTTCGAATGCGGGAAGATCGTTTACCGAACTGTAGAAGGTGATGGGCAGTCTTCCCGATGGATTAACATCGCCAAAGAGGATATCGGCTAGCGCATTTCCGCCCTGCTCGCCGGGATACCAGGCAAATACAACCGCATCGGCCAACGAATCTACTTCGGGCATGGCAATAGCGCTACCGCCGGTTACCACCACAACAAGCGGTTTTCCTTCCGACTTCTTACGCAGATCTCTTAGGAACTTCAGTTGGCCTTCGGGCAGACCAATATTCCTGCGGTCGCCGTTGTTATCGGAAAGGTAGGCATCGCCCTCCTCGCCCTCCATTTGAGGGGTAATCCCCACACAGGCAATAGTAACATCGGCCTCCGAAGCCATTCCTGGGCAGTGGCCGTTATAAGCTTGCAGTTCGCTCCCCTTCTGGTATTCGATTGTGGTTCCGGGATTAATCTTCTTTAGAATGCCATCGAGAAAGGTTACAGGCTCACTAGAGATGCCATTGTAGTTGCCGTACAGCAGGTCGACGTTGGCGGCTGTTGGACCTGTAACGAGCACCTTTTTGTAACTATTCGTCAACGGAAGAACGTTATTCTTGTTTTTCAATAGCACCATACCCTCAGCAGCCGCTTGTCGTGCGATTGCTTTATGGCGATCGCAGCCAACAACCTCGGCAGGAATATCGGAGAATGGGCACTTCTCGTCTGGATTAAGCAACCCCAGCTTCAATCGAAGGAGAAGCGTAGGGCGAAGCGCCGAGTCGATATCAGCCTCGGTAAGCAGCTTGCTGGCCACGGCATCGTTCAGCTTGTAAAAGCTAGAGCCGCACTCCATGTTAATGCCTGCCTTAATGGCGATGGCCGAAGCCTCGGTATCGTTCTTGGTAACCTTATGGCCGCCGGAAAAGTCGGAGATTGCCCAACAGTCGGTTACAATCTGGCCCTTAAATCCGAACTCCTTGCGCAGGATGGTTTGCAGCAATGTTTTGTTTCCGCACGAAGGCTCATCGTAAACGCGATTATATGCTCCCATTACAGACTGCACGCCATTTTCGACCAACACCTTGAAGGCAGGCAGATAGGTTTCCCTGAAATCAATTTCGCTTGGTTTGGCGTTAAACGAGTGGCGCACCGACTCTGGTCCGCTGTGAACCGCGTAGTGCTTGGCACAAGCGCCCGTCTTTAGGTAGCTGGGATCGGTTCCCTGCAACCCTTTTACAAAGGCCACTCCCATTAGCGAAGTTAGGTAAGGATCTTCACCGTAGGTCTCCTGACCACGGCCCCACCGTGGATCGCGGAAAATGTTGATGTTTGGCGTCCAAAACGACAGTCCGCTGTATTGTGCACGGCTTCCCAACTTAACGGCAGCATTGTGCTTTGCTCTTGCCTCATCCGAAATGGCATTGGCAACGTTCTGGATCAAGGCAGGGTTAAAGGTAGCCGCCATGCCAATGGCCTGAGGGAAAACGGTAGCCTTTCCGCTACGTGCCACTCCATGCAGAGCCTCGTTCCACCAGTTGTACTCCGGAATCTGAAGTCGGTGAATCGCCGGGCTGTTGTAGAGCAGCAGCGATGTTTTTTCCGTTAGCGTTAATCGCGATAGTAAATCGTTAGCCCTATCGCTAAAGCTTAAAGCAGGATTCTGGAAGGGCAGCTGCGCCAAGCCATTCATGCTTATAGCCAAAAATGCTATGACTAGTTTTGATTTCATGTTAATTCATTTGTTAGCATCTTCTGAAATAAAGGAGATTGGTAAATATTAGGTTTATTCGAGAACGTAAAAATCAAAAAAAAAGGTCACATCGTAAAAAGATGTATTTTTTTACCCTTACTACCTATCGCTTAACGCTGATTTCTATTACTGTATCAGTATCGGCACGGGATGCATTTGAGAGATTTATAGCACAACTATCATTCACCTTGGAGTATGCCACCTTGGCACCGTTTGCTCCACGGAAAATACTACAACATCGCACTTAAAGGAAGGAATGAATGATGCCAATTCCCCCCATAGCATGGTGTGCTAGATATATTATGAAAGCAAAAAGCTGAAAAATCGACTCCTCTCCAAAATTTCAGCTTATACGTTAAGGTAAGCAAGCATTAATCCTCAAGGTACTTTATCCTAAAGCATGGGATGCTGGGTGATGTTCGTACCTTCAGGAGCATATCGACAAGCCTACAAACCACCTCTGGGTTCTGTTCAGACACATCGGTGCTCTCGGTTGGATCTGCCGAAAGATCGTAGAGCTCAAAGTAGGGTTCATCGTAGCTCATGTTGCGCCCTAAAAGTTTCCACTTCCCTTCACGAATAGCAACATGCATAAGGTTATCGGTATTCTCCCAGTAGAGAAACTCGTGCTGCTCCTGCTGCTGAGTTCCTCTAAGCGTGGGAAGCAGGCTAATCCCATCAGCAGAATCCTGTTTCTGAATGCCTGCTATTTGAGCAATGGTAGGTGCAATATCATATCCTACTGCCATCTGATCGGTTGTTTTGGGAGCGATTGTCGCTGGCCAAACCACAAAGAATGGCACCTTAATCCCCGATTCGAAAAGAGAACCATTGCCCCTACCCTTTCCTAAGGGATACTGTCCGGCGCTTTCGAAAAAATCCCCATCAACACCCGATGTTGTTGTAGCACCATTCGCCGAAGTAAAAATGATGATGGTATTATCGTATACGCCATCGTTCTTTAACTTCTCGACCAGTTTACCCACCTGCTCGTCGAGATACGACACCATAGCAGCGTAAGTAGCACGAGGCGTTCTATTGGGGTAGCCCCCCTTCAACCCAAGATATGGTTCCTCCTCGCCAAACTTTAGGCGATACCGCCTCACTAGTTCCGGTGGAACCTGTAGCGGACTTTGAGGTAGTTGTGCAGAATAGAAGAGGAAAAAAGGCTTCGACTTGTTGGCATCAACAAACTTTAGCGCCTCGCTTAAAAGCGTATCTGGAGCATAATGCTCGAGCGTATAGGTCGAATAGGTTTCCTCCTTGTAAGGATCAGCATCCGAAGGAAGCTTCAGGTTCGGGAAGACTAGCGCATTGTCCATCGACACCTTTCGGCGATCCTTCCAGAGATATTTGGGGTAGTAGGTTTGCGCCTGACGCAGGCATGAATAGCCATAAAACGTATCGAAGCCATGATTTAACGGCGAACCTTCCGAGATGGCAGAGCCCAATCCCCACAGGCCAACAGCCCCTGTCGCATACCCCTCATTCTTTAGTGCGTTGGCAATGGTCTCCTCGCCCTTAGGCATCGGACGCTGACCTTCGAGAGTCGAGTCCATCAGCACCTTAACGTAGTTCATAACGCCACCCCGCTCGGCCCACTCGTCGGTACCACGAATTGCAGCCTTCCCGGCATGCTTCCCGGTTAGCAAAACGCATTGAGAAGGGGCAAACGAAGACGACCCGCTGTAGAAGTTGGTAAAACGAATACCTTGCGCTGCAAGCCGGTCAAGATTTGGAGTCTCAATCTTGGTCTGGCCATAAATGCCCAAATCTCCATAGCCAAGATCGCTGGCAAGAACAACAACAATATTTGGTTTAGCTACGCCTTCGCCATCGGTAGGCGTAACCGCAAAAAGCACCTGAGGAAAAATGATGATTGCAAATAGAAAGAACTCCCTTAGCTTATAATGCATGGCTGATTTATTCTGGGAAGCGAACTCCGTTTCTCTAATTTGCCTGCAAAGCTAAGAAAACTTGATTAAATACCATGCTCACCATGCCCCAACAACAATAACATACCGCTGCCCACCTAAAGTACAAACGTGTAGCCAAGGCTAACGAGCACATACTTGAAGTCCACGGCAACAACATTGTACGCCACCCCAACGCTTAAGCACCCCCGGCGTACGCCAGCCTCAACGCCATATCCATAGTTATTATTGATTATGCAGGTGGAGGTCTCCTCACCGCCGTTCACCCGAAGACTCTTGCACACCCTCGTGCTGTAGAACCCCAGAAATAATGCCACATACGGGCGCAAGCGCTGCTCGGTAAAGGTAAAGTCCCCTTTTAGTAGAAGTGCCCGTATGCTGGTGTTGTCCAAATCTAGCGTGCCCCAAGTTTTGGCCCGTAGCGATGCATAGCCAAACTCTACGCCACCCCTAAACTTCTTCGAGAAACAAAACATTCCGGTTAAGCAGGCTCCAACCCCCATCTTGGTATAGTCGGCAGCATCGCCCACTGGAAAGGCAGCGCCACCACCAATTCCAATATTCCAATATTTTTCCTGTGCACTACCCGTAATTGCAATTGCCAGTAACGCTACGATTACAAAAATATTTTTCATGGCTAGCTTTGTTTATCAACCTAGAATCTAGCGTAGGGAATTTACGGCAGGTAGACCCAAATATCAAGAAGACATCCACAAAAAAAGAGCCCCTATGTGGGACTCTTCTCTGTATTTAAACACGCAACTTTTATACTAGAACAGGTAAGCAGCCGTTAAGCTTAGCACGCCGTTCTTTGTAGTAAAATCGGAATCAGCATTCACATTTAGAAGTCCGAATCCATACTGAAGCGATATCTGAAAATTGTTATACTCAACTCCACCACCAAGGTTAAGCCCCATATCAAATGGCCTAAAATCGTCCTCATCCTTGTCTGTTCCCCACTTTATATCCCTGTCTTTGGTTGCAAGAATAAAGTCATTGGTTACTTTACCTCCAACACCATAGGCAAGATAAGGACCTGCCAAAAGGTTAAGGTTAGCGCCACCCAAATTTATTCTGTAACCAAAGTTTACAGGAACATCGATGTAGTTTGCTACTACTTTAGTGTCGGTGTTATCATACTTCGACCCCTTAGACGAAAAAAGGATGCTTGGTTGAATGAATACATTTGGAGCAATGTCTCCCTGAAAAACCATACCAACTTGGTATCCGGTACGCATTTTTGCGTCAACCCCATCCATCGACATGGTCGAAAAGTTAAGTCCCACCTTAGGCCCAAACTTAACCTGTGCATTGCCAGCCACAGCAGCAAGAATAGCCACTGCCACAAAAAAAACTTTCTTCATAGTTACCTTTTAATTTGAATGATTAAAAAACGCCCAAAGATAGCCGTTCTTCCCAACATTCCCCAAGGTAACGCTATCCTCAATTCATAGCTCGTAGAAGAAGCAGCAAAGCACAGAAAATAAAAAAGCCTCCTAAAAGAAGGAGGCTATACTCGTACAGCGCTAGGCGCCATTAGAAGCTAAAGGTATAGGTGAAGTTTAGCTGGATATACGAGAAGGTAAAATCATTTTCTTCGCCTGCCATGTGGTAGGCAGCCCCTAGCCCAAACTGGTTATACTTAACACCTGCTTCAGCAGCAAGACCTGCTTTTGTGTCGCCACCTTTATGGGAGTAAAGACCAACTGCACCGCTAACATAAGGACGGAAGCCCTCTTCGGTAAAGGTATAGATACCTTTTGCAAGAAACGCGGTAACTTCGGCATCGTCCAAGTCGAAACCGCCAATGCTTTTACCTGGCAGGTTGGTATAGTTAAGCTCTACGCCAGCCGAGAACTTAGGAGTAAAGCTGTAGGTGCCAAGCACGAAACCGTTAACCCCAGTCTTAACCCAATCCGATGCATCGCCAGTGGGTATTGCCAAACCGCCACCTACGCCAATGTTCCACTTCTTGTCTTGTGCATTACCTGCAACAGCAGCAACTAATACTACTGCTACGACCAATAAAAACTTTTTCATGGTTCGAAATTGTTTGTTTAAAAAACTAGTTACTCTGTCCTTAACATGATTTTAAAAATATTTGTTCAATTACAGCGCAACCTTCTTTCCCAAATCATTACCCAATAATGGATTCAAATGATCCATTTAACTCTACAGCGCTACTTATTCGGATGTAGAAAGTGTTCTATCTTGCAAAAAAATGCTTCTTTTGGGGAAATTTTGCGAAGCTACCTTTATCGTTTTTAATCTTGAGTACCATCAGCAAGCATATCACCCCCATTGCCATTACAGGGATACTACTGCTCCTTGTATGTTTGTCGTACCCCAACCAGAAAGACAAGGCTGTACTCTCGGAGGAGTTTAAGGCATACCCGCTAGATGTCGCTAACAAGCTGGCAAATTATAAAAGCGAGGCAAACACCAAGTTCCTTGCCGACTTTGCCACGTTTTGGCAATCGACAGCCCTAAACGACGATCAGCGAAAAGCGATCATGGCCACTACCGCCCAGTTCGAAGGGCGCAACCTTACCGCCGACCCGTTTCTGACCTGCTACCTTAGGAGCATGATGGTTTTCTTCGACTCGACCACGGCGGTGGTAAAGGGGTTCGAGGCCTGGAACAAGGGGGTAAACGCGCTGCTCGAACGCAAGAAGTTCCCCAAGGACATCGTCCTGTCCGTCTTTGAGAGCCCACTAAGCATCAGCAAGGAGAAGGCCTTCTTCACCTCGAACTACATCAAGTGGGGGCTTTCGGACAAGGAGATTACATTTAAATTCGATACGACGCTCTACGTTGGCGTGTCCAACTCGCGCCTATGGTACATTGCCGAGCACGATACGGTAAGCATCTTTGGCACATCGGGCGTTGTGCTCCCGTTTACCAACCAGTACGTGGGCAAGGGGGGCAAGGTGTTCTGGAAGAAGGCGGGCTACGATACCACCAAGGTGTTTGCCGACCTTAAGAGCTACCGCCTAAGCTTCACTAGGTCGATCCAAAATTTCGACTCGGTGAACTTCTACTTTACCGACGTATTCAAGACTCCGCTGCTGGGCAACCTGAAACTCTCGCCCAACAGCGTTAGCACCAAGGAGCTGGTTTACTACCCGCACTTCTTCAGCTACAACAGGAACATCAGCCTTACCAACCTCTTCGACTCCATCAACTACAAGGGCGGGATTGCCATTAAGGGGCACACGCTGCTGGGGTACGGGTCGAAGCAGGAGCCGGCAAAGGTTACCTTTATCCGGGGTAAAAAGCCCTTTATCACCGCGCAGAGCCCCTCGTTTATCATCAGAAGCGACGGTTTTTCCTCCAACGGCGCATCGGTGGTTATCCGGCTGCTTGCCGACTCCATCGTCCATAACAGTAAGCTGCTCGACTTCGACAGCCAGGGGCGCGAGCTTCGCCTGACCTCCGAGAACCAGAACATGCTTACCAGGGCCCCCTACCTCGACTCGTACCACAAGATTGGGATCTACTCCGAGCAGCTGTACTGGAACATGAAGAAGGACATCATCAACTTTAACGCGCCGTTCGGGAGCTCGGAGAGCGAGGCGATCTTCGAATCGATCAACTTCTTTAACCAGGATATGTTCGACGGATTGATGCGCCGCGACGACAAGCACCCCATCTCGCTCATCCGCCAGTACGAGAAGGAGCAGCAGAAGAAGAAGGCCTTCCCGCTAACCTGCGATGGCCTCAGCCGATTCGCCAAGCGGAGCAACGCCGACTGCGACATCCTGCTTAAGGAGATGGGCTTCCTAGGCTACGTAATATACGACTCGGAGAGCCGGGTATTCACCACCACGCCCAAGCTGCGCGAAGCCTTACGGGCGCGCAACGGGGCGCAGGACTACGACGCCATCCTCTTCAACTCCGAGAACAAGAAGAACCAGAACAACGCCATCCTCGACCTGAGCAACTTCAACCTTACCATCTACGGGATTCCGCAGATTAACCTCTCCGACACCCAGAACGTGAAGGTTTACCCCAAGAACAACTCCATCATCCTTAAGAAGAATCGGGATATGGAGTTTGACGGCGAGATACGGGCCGGCTTGGTTACGTTTAAGGGCGACGGCTTTAAGTTCGACTACGACAACTTCAACATCAACATGGACAAGGTGGTGTCCATGAACTTCGACTACCGCACCCAGAAGTACGACAACACCGGCAAGCGCACCCTGAACAGCATCACCTCCACGATGGAGGACATCACCGGCGTGCTGAAGATCGACGAGCCTAACAACAAGTCGGGCCTGAAGCGCCGCCCCAACTACCCCAAGTTTGCCAGCAAGAAGGACTCCTACATCTACTACGACGACCCCTCGATCTTCGGCGGCATCTACAAGCGCGACAAGTTCTACTTTAAGGTTTTCCCCTACGAGATTGACAGCCTGAACACCTTCGAGAAGGAGAACTTGGGCTTTAGGGGCGAGTTCAACTCGGCGGATATCTTCATCCCCTTCCAGGAGACGCTGGTGGTGCAGCCCGACCAGTCGCTGGGCTTTAGCCGCAAGGTGGACACCACGGGCGCGACGCTGTACAAGAGCAAGGGCAAGTTCTACAACACCATCAAGCTGAGCAACGAGGGGCTCATCGGCAAGGGCTCGATAAGATACCTGAGCTCGTTGTCGAACTCCAACGCCTTCCTCTTCTTCCCCGATAGCTGCGTTTCGATCCTGAAGTCGATGACCATCGAGCGCACGCTGCTGGGCATCGAGTACCCCAACGGAAACGCCAAGCAGCACCTGATGAAGTGGCGCCCCTACCAGAATACCATGAAGTTCTTTAAGGACGATACCCCCTTTAACCTCTACGACAACCAGGTTACCTTTAACGGCGACTTGGTGATTGAGCCGCTCGGGCTCAGGGGTAACGGCGTGCTCGACGTCAGCACGGCCACCATATCGTCGAGGAACTTCGACATGGCCGCCTACACCTTTAAGGGCGACACCTCCAACGTGGCCATCTACGACGATAAGCGGGAGAGCAAGCTCTTTGCCGCCGACCAGATCACCTCGCACATCGACCTAAAAAACTACCAGGGCAAGTTCGAGAAGAAGAACGACATCTTTAGGGCGAGCTACCCCGACCTGGCCTACCTCGCCTACGCCAAGCGCATCGGGTGGGACATGAACAACCAGCGCATGACCATCGGCACCGGCGACAGCCTACGGCTGCCGGCCAGCCTTACCGACCGCTACGCGCTGGCCTACGAGGGCAAAACGCCACCGGGAAGCGCGTTTGTCTCCACCGTAAAGGAGCAGGACTCGCTCTGCTTCGCCTCGCCGCTGGCCACCTACGACATGCGGAGCCGAACCCTTTCGGCCAACAAGGTGAAGCACCTGCTGGTTGCCGATGCCGCCCTGATCCTGAACCCCAAGCGCGACACGGTTACCGTACGCTCCAAGGGCGTGATGGATCGGCTCTACCAGGCCGACCTGTACGCCAACCGCCAGACCAAGAGCCACCACTTCTACGACGTGGGCATCAGCGTGGGGGGCCGCAACGGGTTTAACGGACAGGGGCTATACAGCTACATCGACAAGTACGGCAAGGTGGACACCATCAGCTTTAACACCATCACCGTGGATAGGGAGTACAAAACCACCGCCTTTGCCACCATCATGGACGAGGACCGCTTCTTCCTGAGCCCCTACTTCCGGTTTAAGGGCAAGGTGACGGCCTTCTCGGAGAAGCGGCACCTGACCTTCGACGGCGGCGCGCGCCTAACCCACAAGTACGAGACGCTGCCCAAGAACTGGATGCGGTTTACCGCCGAGATTGCCCCCGACTCGGTGATGATTCCCCTGGCGCCACCCTACCAGACGGTGGACAAGATCCGGGTATTCGCCGGAACCTACATCCGCAGGGACTCGCTGAGCCTGTACCCCACCTTCTTCACCGGGCGCAAGTACACCGAGGACTCGGCCTTTGTGCAGCCCCAGGGGTACCTCTTCTACAACGATAACGGCGGCTTCTACCAGCTGAGCTCCATCGATAAGATCCGCAAGCCCAACACCGCCGGCGACATGGTGAGCCTCTACTCCGAGTTCGACCTGCTGGTGAACGAGGGCAAGCTGAAGCTGGGCGCCGACCTGGGCGAGGTGAAGGTGACCACCGCCGGAAAGGCCATCCAGAGCATCGGCACCAAGGAGGTGAGCTTTACGGGCGCCGCCACGCTCGACTTCCTGTTTAACACCGAGGCGCTTGGCGTGCTAACCGCCGACGTTACCACCGGCGCCAAAACCACCCTAGACTACAGCCACCCCAACGTGAAGCTGGGGCTGCGCGAGCTCCTGGGCGATAAGCTGGCCGAAACCGTGACATCCAGCTACGCCAAGACGCCCACCCCCGAGAAGCTGCCCGAGGAGTTCCTCCACACGCTCACCCTGGCCGATGTGCTGCTGAAGTGGAACAAGAAGACGCGCTCGTACATCTCCAAGGGCGATATCGGCATCGCCAACATCGGCGGCAAGCAGGTGAACAAGCGGGTGAAGGGTTTCCTGGAGCTGATGCCCTACCAGGACCACCGCATGTACCTGCTCCTGGAGGCGGGCAACGGCCAAACCTACATCTTCGTGTACACCTCGGCGGGCAACATGTTTGCCTCCTCCACCAACGAGGCCTTTAACACCCCCATCGCCAAAACCAAGGCCAAGAAGCGCAGCATCAAGCAGAACATGTGGCTCACCCTGTACAGCTACACCAACGCCGACGACCGCATGGTGGACATCGTAAACGCCCGCTACAAGCAGGTGAAGGCAATGGCGGAGTAGCGCACAGGCTTTGACAACTTACCATAGCAGCATACGGCCGCCTCGAAACCGAGGCGGCCGCTTTTTTTCTGGCCCTCCCCCTAAAAGCCGACGAACATCAAGGATGAAATTGGACTTGCACCCGACGCAATCGCATCTCGGCACCTCGCAATCGAGCTTACGCATGACGCAATGACATCTCGTGGCTTCGCAATTGGGTTTACCCCTGACGCAATGACATGTGGCGCACTCGCAATCGGGTTTGACCATGACGCAATGGCATCTCGGTGCTCCGCAATTGAGTTTGGCCATGACGCAATGGCATTTCGGGCATCCGCAATCGGGTTTAGCCATGACGCAATGACATCTCAGTGCTCCGCAATCGGGTTTGCCCCTAACGCAACGGCATGTGGCGCACTCGCAATTGAGCTTAACCGTGACGCAATGGCATCTCGGTGCTCCGCAATTGGGTTTACCCCTATCGCAACCGCATGTGGCGCACTCGCAATTGAGCTTGGCGGCTCCGTAACTGGCTTTGCCTGCTTCGCAACCGGGTTTGGCGCTGACGCAATGGCATGTGGCGGCCTCGCAACCGCATCTGACGCGAACGCAATTGGCCTTGACCGTAACGCAATCACATCTCGGTGCTTCGCAATTGGGTTTGCCCCTATCGCAACCGCATCTGACGCAAGCGCAATCGACCTTGACCATAACGCAACCGCATGTATCACCTCCGAGACCAGCACTGGCGATAAGGGAATTGGCCCCATCGCAGAAAAAAATGAGTGGTGGCGCTCCCTGATATTTCGCCTTTAATATTTACACGACTCTATTTCGAAGGATATCCCCCGCCGGCGGGGGTTAGGGAGTGGATTTTTTAGGAGTGTATAGCAATCATTGGCATCAAGTTTTTACCTCTAACGTCTATTTTCCTCCCCCTTCCCCCTCCAGAGGCAATGTCGCTAACTTAAGGGCCAAACTGCTATACAATTGCATATTGTATATCTCCTACGGAGAAAAAAGGAGTGGCGTAGGAATGATGCTACAAGTCTCTAACCGCTATGCGGTATTCTGGCCGTTATAAATTTGTCCGTAGGACATTACGATTTGTAGAAACCATCCATCTCCTGCCTATTTACCTCGTAGAGGTTAAACTGGTAGTGACTATGGTTGTTTTCTTTATGGTATAGGACCTTCCGCTCTAGGTGGAGGTTTATGCCTCCATGGCATCAACTTAATAATCAACTTTTCTTAACTTAACGACATTGCCCTCCAGAGGGGGATACGCTTTGTGCTACGGCTTGCTGATTCCTCTACATCTACCTCCATTATGATCGATGTTTTTTTAAAAGCGATATCCCTACTCACCACTCCCTACTCCCTATTTTTCTATCTTTGCCGCCATGGAAAACCGTGAGCAAATTGTACGAGATGGGCTGGCCAACATGGGCATCGCCCGCCTGACGCCCATGCAGGAGGAGGTTATCGAGGCCGTAGAGGAGCATCCCGAAGTGGTGGTGCTATCGCCCACTGGCTCGGGCAAGACGCTGGCCTTCCTGATCCCCATCGTGCACCACCTGCGCCCCAACGCGGGGTTCGTGCAGGCGCTGGTGCTCACGCCCACGCGCGAGCTGGCGCTGCAGATCGAGCAGGTTTTCCGCCACCTGAAGACGCCCTTTAAGGTGGTGTGCTGCTACGGCGGCCACCCCTTTTGGATGGAGGCCAACAGCCTGAAGGAGGCGCCAGCGCTGCTCATCGGCACGCCCGGGCGCATCGCCGACCACCTCCGCCGCGGCACGGTAAGCCCGGATCTCATCGACTTTCTGGTGCTCGACGAGTTCGACAAAAGCCTGGAGCTGGGCTTCGACGAGGAGATGGTGCAGATCAGGGACAGCCTCGGCCGCCTCAGCAAAACCGTGCTCACCTCGGCCACCGACGCGCTCGAAATCCCCGCCTTCGTTGGCCTGAGCGCCCCGCTCAAGCTCTCGTACCTCGACCAGGCGGGCACCGCCGAGCGGCTGGAGGTTAAGCTCGTGCGCTCGGAGCACCACGACAAGTTTGGGGCGCTGGTAAACCTCATCTGCCAGCTGGGCGAGAGTACCATGCTCGTCTTCGTCAACCACCGCGACGCCGCCGACCGCCTCAGCAGCATGCTCCTGGAGGAGGGCATCATCTCCGACGTCTTCCACGGCGGGCTGGAGCAGCCCGAGCGCGAGCGCTCGCTCATCAAGTTCCGGAATGGAAGCATAAAGATACTGGTGGCTACCGACCTCGCCTCGCGCGGGCTCGACATCCCCGAGATCGGGCACGTGGTGCACTACCAGCTCCCCGAAACCGAGGAGGCATTCATCCACCGCAACGGCCGCACCGCCCGCATGAAGGCTAACGGATGCGCGGTGCTCGTGCTGGCCGAAGCCGAGGAGCTCCCCTACTACGCCAGCGCCGACATCGAGCCCCTACCGCTCGACAGGGAGTCCGAGCTGCCCAGCGCCCCCGAGTGGACCACCGTTTATATCGGCGCCGGCAAGAAGGACAAGCTCAGCAAGGTGGATGTGGTCGGCTTCCTGATCCAGAAGGGAGGGATTGAAAAGGCAGACATTGGCAGAATAGACATCCTCGACAAGATGGCCTTCGTGGCCGTAAAGCGCCACCTAGCCCACGAGCTGGTACGCGCCGTGCGCAACCAGCCCGTAAAGAAGCTGAAGCCCACCATCGGGGTATCGTGGTAGCGCACCGGCCTTGCCGAAACCAAATCTCCAAATGCAGCTGTAATCTTTTTTGATGTCATTAAACATATTCAGTAGCCACATCGGCCCATTGGCGAACAATTTTCCTCGATTACCTTTGCGCTAGATTACAAACCGTAACTTAAATCTCTCAATATGGCACATATTCAACAGGAAAAGCTGTTTTCGGGCGAATGGTGGAAGTCCGTTGGCTACATTATGCTGGGCAGCTTCATCTTTACGATGGCTATCGTCATGCTCGTATCCCCATTCAAGATAGCCCCTGGAGGCACCTACGGCATCGGAATCGTACTTCACCACCTCTTCGGATGGAACATCAGCACGGCGGTATCCTGCCTCGACATCCCGCTCCTAATCATCGGAACGCTCATCCTAGGCCCCATCTTTGGCTTTAAAACCGCCCTTGCCACCATAGCCGGGCTCGGCTTCACCTGGCTCTTCGAAACCCAGCTGTGGACTAGCGGACAACCGCTCATCGACGACCCGCTCCTAGCCTCCATCTTCGCCGGCGTGCTCTACGGCATTGCCATGGGCATCATCTTTAAGTCGAAGGCCACCTCGGGCGGCAGCGACATCATCTCGATGATCCTGCACAAGTACACCCACATCTCGCTGGGCAAGCTGGTGCTCATCGTCGACTCGCTCATCACCCTCATTACCATCCCCGCCTTTGGCGACTGGAAGCTGCCCTGCTACGCCTGGATCCTTATCTACATCCAGAGCAAGATCATCGACATGATCGTAACCCAGGAGGGCTTCAACAAAACGGTGATGATTATTTCTGATGAGTACGAAAAGATCCGCCAGGTGATCCTCAAGGACCTCGACCGCGGGGGTACGCTCATCAACGTAAAGGGACTCTACCAGGAGCAGGATCGCAAGATGATCTACGTGGTGCTCAACCGCCGCGAGGTGGAAATCCTAAAGCAGGAAATCCGCAAGATCGACCCTAAGGCATTCGTAAACGTAACAGGAGCCGGAGAAATTCTCGGAAACGGATTTAAGCCGCACGCGTAAAAACAGATATAACGGCCAAGAAAAAGGAGATACAGGGTAACCTGCATCTCCTTTTTCTTATTTCGCCAATCAAATTTGCTACGAATAGGCGGCAATAACCCCTTTTCGAATCCGATTCTGAAGAAATCTAACAATAAAGTTTGGAAGTAGCCCTCTTTCCTGCATAGCAATCTTGTGCATAAGATTGATCGATCGAAGAGATTTAGCGTATTCCAAATAGGCGTCAACGGCTCTTTCGACATTAAAACTCTGCTCAGCATAGCGTCGAGCGATGTTGCCATCTTCGGGTCTATAACGTCCAATCTCGTGGGCCAAATCTTCAATGCTGAAATCTCGATGCAAAGCCCGCCCCGAACAGTTATTTTTCAGGCTCATTGGCATTACATCAAGAAAATAGCCATCGCCCATACTCGAGGCATAGGGGCGCTTGTCGTAGATAACCACAGGGCGCCCACAAGCTAGCGCTTCGTAGGCCGATCTGCCCAATCCTACAACCAAGTCGTACTCGTTAATGGCACTCGAAACATCCCAGATGTTATCTATCTTTTTGTCGAGTTTCCCGAACTCTGCGCCAACCAGCTTACATGCATCAAGCACCTGTTGGTGCCCCTCTTCCGATTGGCATAACGACAGGACCCTAATATTGCTATTCCGTAATGGCTTCATCGGACGGAAACGCTCACAGTCAATCCCATTATGTATAATCGGAGAAAGGATGCCACTCTTTAGCAAAAGTTCCTGCACCTCCTGCGAAATTGAAATGTAGCCATCGGCATGCAACGAAGGACGTTCGGAATGAGGAAAAATGCCGTGGCATGTTTGAATTACGGGACCAAAACGATACAAGAATTCTACCGTTTTTAAATGATTTGCAAAAATCAGATCGTACTTTGGTTTCGACATAAAGCCAACGCCAAAATCTTCCTCAATTTTACTAGCTACTAATCCCCTTTTAAAGCAAAAATACTCGACGCTATGACCACGCTTAACCAACTCCCCAATTAGCGTATAGGTAAAAGTTTCACTTCCCCCGGTCTTCCCTAAATTACGATTCGAAACTAAAATGTTCATTGTAAAAGCAGCTAAGCCTTGGAATAAGAAATAACCAAACACACTACTAATACAACTAAGAATCCAAACACCCTACCTCCCGAATAATAGTTTGTACCATAGAGATACCTCTATTGGTTAACCGATAAAGGAATGGCATAATCTATAACCCTACCTGGTCGGCAACACCGCACATTGCCTCAATAGCCATCTCGGCAAACACGGCAATCGAAATACCAATCATCTCACACTCCATGATATTCTCGCGCTTAACCGATGCGGCAAAATTCTTCTCCTTCATTCGCTTCACCACCGACGATGGCTTAACGGATGCCACCTTCCTATCGGGATAGACCATTGCCGTTGCGGTAATAAGCCCCGTGATTGTTTCTCCAGCCGCAAGCGCATGATCGAACAAGGTAGTCCTAGGCTCAAGCGTAGCCCTTTCGTTGTGCCTACGAATGGCATCAACAGCTACCTGCGGAAAACCATTCTCGGCAAGAAGATCGGCAGCTACGTTGCCATGCTGCTCGTGGTTTCCCTCAGTCTCCTCCACGTCTAAATCGTGCAGCAATCCGGCAAGCCCCCATAGCTCCACATCCTCGTTAAAATGCGCCGCCAGCCTTCGCATCACAGCCTCCGAAGAAAGACAGTGAGCAATCATCCTCGGATTCTTTATTCGGCTATTCAGCAATTCCAATGCTTGATTACGATCCATAGCATTTATCTTTTGAAGTAGGTTCAACTCTTGTTTTTGATTTCTACAACGACCGATGCTCTGGCTACTCCTTTATCAACATCTTTTCGAAGCCTGGAGTTGCATAGGTTTCATAGGCGCCATTCTTCCCCGAGTAGATAAGGTAGGCATCCATTTCGGGATGCTTCTTCAGAAACGCCTTTGTTTTATCGAGCCCCCACACCATAAAAGCGGTATCGTAGCCATCGGCGTAGGTGCAATTTTTTGCCACCACCGAAACGCTCAGCAGCGTATTCCTTGCAGGGTAACCAGTTTTAGGGTCTATTATATGCGAGTACTTAACCCCATTTTCGACGTAGAACTTGCGGTAGTTTCCAGCGGTTGTCAATGCCTTCCCGTTAGGCAACCTAACCTCTGCCTGCAAATCTGCGCCGGGAGCATCGTTACCATCCGAGGGCCTATCAATACCAATAGTCCAAGATTTGCCGTGGGCGTTTAGGCCTTTGCCGTAGGTCTCGCCCCCAATCTCAACAAGGTATTCGCTGATGCCCATACGCTCTAGGTAGCGCGCCACCACATCAACCGAGTAGCCCTGCGCAATGGCGTTAGCATCGATAAACACCCAAGGGTCCTTCTTCCTCAGCTTGCCGTTTACCAGAGCAACCTTGTCCATCCCCACCAAGCGCAGAAGGCTATCCACATGCTCCTTGGTCATTTTGTCCTTATTCTTTAGGCCAAACCCCCAAGCACGCACAAGCGGCCCAACGGTAATATCGAAAGCCCCGTCGGTAGCGTTGCACACCTCTGCTGAATACCTGTAGCACTCGGTAAAGTAGCCATCAGCGGTAGCCGAAGTATCGTTGCTGTTCATCTTCGATATAATGCTCTTCTCATTATAGATGGATAGCGAGTTGTCAAAATCGCGGAGGATCGAATCTACCTGTGGTTTCAGGTTCCGGAGTTCCGCATCGCGGTACGAAATGCTGTAGGTTGTACCCTGCGCAAATCCGCCGAACTTCACGTACTCCTTTTCGCGGCTGCTGCACGAGGTTATCATGACTATGGCAGCAATTGCAAGAATCGTATTTTGCTTCATGCCAAAATTTCTTAAGTAAGTATGATGATTTTATGAATCTCTATTCCGAGGTCCTAAATATAGGTAAGATGCTTTGCTTTTAGGCAGATTGTCGCTATAATTGTTTCGTTCGAATTACAATACACCCAAAGCCTGATGATCTATCGTACCTTTATACTCAGCATCCTGTTCGTTGCGCTGTCAATGGGCACCGCTCACGCACAACATCGTGTGGATATCATCGATCCCGATATAAAAAGCGTACAGGCTTTTGCAAACCAAGATGTGACCTCGTTCCCTAGCATATATCTCAACAATGGCGAATACGTTACCATCAAGTTCGACGATCTTAATGCAAAGGCGCCACGCAATCTAACGTACAAAATTGTCCACTGCGACGAGAATTGGAAGGATGAGGAGCTATTCCAATCGGCATACCTTGATGGCTTTCAGGAGCAGCCCCTAAACAGCTACAGCTATTCCAACAATACGACAACCAAGTATGTCCACTACGACATTACGTTTCCAAACAACGATGTAAAGCCAAAAATATCCGGCAACTACATGATGGTTATTCTTGATGCTGACACCCAACAGCCGCTGCTTAAGGTCGGGTTCCTTGTTGCCGAAAAGTTTGCAACCCACATTGCATCAATAGCAATTCCGACAAGCAGTGACAGCTACCAAACATCGCATCAGCTAAACCTAACCGTTCAATACCAGCTGCCGAACGTCACCAATCCTTCCCGCGAGATAAAAACCAAAGTTTTTCAAAACTACGTTCTCCTTCCCGATTCGCTTCAACCACAACCGGTAAACCTTGGCGTGAATTCGATTGTATACAGCCGCCCCGATAAAAACATATACCCCGCAGGCAACGAATTCAGGACTTTGGACATTCGCGATGCGCACTATATCTCCACCAATGCAAGCTCTATAAAGCAGGTGCAAGGCCAGTACTACATACTTCTGCAGCCCGACAAATCGCGCAGCAACATCCCCTACTCTCAGAACTACGATTACGATGGGAAACTGATCGTTGCTGGTCTAAACCTTAACAATCCCGACACCGACTGCGACTACTACAGCGTGATGTTCTCGCTAAACTCCCCCTATTTAGGCGATAAATACGATGTTTACCTCGAAGGTGAACTTACGGGCTGGGGACCATCGAACTACTCAAAAATGATCTATAACAACACAACTAGCTGCTACGAAGTTCCGCTTCTTCTAAAACAGGGATTTTACAGCTACCAGTATGTTGTAAGAAATCAAAAAGGCAATGCAGCTATGCATCTCTCGCCCGAAGGGAACTTCAGCCAAACGGAGAACTCATATCAAATCTGCACCTACTACAAAGGCATTCGCGACACCTACACCCGCCTCGTTGCATCTACATGCATCGAACGAAGTAAAAAAATCACAAAATAAGCCCCATCCCCTTAGCCACATGAAGCAAAATTTGGTTATTACTTATACGTAGATTGCCTAATCAATAGGTTCTAAATACAAATCGTAACGTAAAGTCGTAAACAAAAAATAGCGGTATGAAAAGTATCTTGATCATTTCTGGGTTGATGCTAACTTCTGCACTCTTGCTTACAGCAAACATCAACAAGGAGGTTTTTCTA
The DNA here is from genome assembly GCF_963678165.1 of uncultured Acetobacteroides sp. Taxonomy (NCBI): domain Bacteria; kingdom Pseudomonadati; phylum Bacteroidota; class Bacteroidia; order Bacteroidales; family Rikenellaceae; genus Acetobacteroides; species uncultured Acetobacteroides sp. The sequence continues at coordinate 2,686,213 of NZ_OY782755.1, forward strand.
GGTTCTAGCAAACAAGAAAAAGAGGTCGCCCTTAAAACTGCAATCGAAGCCCCAAACTATACCTTTGTAGCTAACATCGCTATCCCCATGAGGGGAAGCGCACGAAACCTCACCTCCACGTACGACCTCAGAGTAACCAATGATACCATAGTTGCATATCTTCCATTCTTCGGAAGAGCCTACACAGCACCAATTTCTCCCGAAGAAGCAGGAATCATGTTTACAAGCACCAAGTTTACCTATACAAAAAAGATAACCAAACACGAAGGATGGGAAATAACAATTAAGACCAAAGACACTAAGGTTAAATACGAGTTATTCCTCTCTATTAGCAAGAATGGCTACGGAACGCTTACGGTGCAATCCGTCAACCGTGAAAGCATATCCTTCTCAGGCACTATAAGACAACCTTAAAAAATGTAATGATTTCTAGAAGTAAGTGAACTTATTATACTTCAGGTTTTCTATATTTGCACCCCTAAAATTTTTTAAAACATGCAAAACATAGAATTACTAACCTGGATCGGATACCTAGCATCTGTGGTAACCGCCATTTCATTACTAATGAGCGCCCCCTTAAAGCTAAGGTGGTTCAATCTAGTAGGTTCTGCAATCTTTGCCACATACGGATTCTTAATCGGAGCCTATCCAGTTGGCATATTCAATAGCCTAATAATAGCAATTGATGCTTACTACCTCGTACAGATCTACAAATCAACAAGTGCATTTCATGTCCTTCTTGTAAATTCTAACGAACGTATTCTTAAGCTTTTCCTTTCAAAGTATTCTGAGGACATTTCGGCGACTTTCCCTAAATACCTAGAGACCATAAACAACTGCAATATCGTAGCTCTACAAACTCGAGACATGGAGGTAATTGGAATCGTTGCCGGCAACAGAAAAGACACTAATGAACTTGAGATTGAGATTGATTATACGTCCCCACATAATCGAGACTACAAACCCGGTAAATACCTATTTACCAAATCTAGCATTCTCAAGGATTTGGGCATAAGCAAGGCATGGACCAGAGCATTTACTCCAGCCCATGAAAAGTATCTTTTAAAGATGGGATTCGCCCCAAATGGTTCATCTTCTTATAGCATCAATGTACAATAGTATTACTGGCACCAACCATCCGCTAAAGTTTCTTCTGAACCATTAGTGCCAGCTCATTGAGGTATCTCTCATCGATTTCATCAAACGATGAGAGATGCTCACTATCAACATCGAGCACCAGAAGCACTTCGTCATCCTTCATTATTGGAATAACGATTTCTGACTTAGAAAGCGAACTGCAAGCAATATGTCCAGGGTATTTATCGACGTCATCTACAATTACAGTCCTCTTCTGCGTATACGAAGCACCACATACTCCTTTATTTGAAGCTATTCTTGTACAAGCAACAGGTCCCTGAAAAGGTCCCAAAATCAGCCCTCCATCCTTCACTCTGTAAAACCCCACCCAAAAAAAGTTGAGCCCATATTTAAGAGCGGCAGCTATGTTCGCAAGATTTGCAGTAAGGTCATCTTCATAATCAATAAGAGCAGCAATTTGTGGTAGTAGTTCTTTGTAACACTCCTCTTTTGTTACATTATCCGAGATCAAAATATCCTCTGCCATAAATATTTAACATTTCATTAACATCACATCTAAACTTCTAAACTTCAACGTTCAGTCTTCAAAAGTAGCAATCATATTCAAAACGAGATTATCATTAATATCCCAAATAATTAGATTATCTAAAATAAACTTCTATTTTTGCAGAAAACGAGAGTAATAGGTCTATGTTAAAATCAACTATAATCACGCTGGCTGTAACTTTTTTGTTGTTGTTATCTTTTGATTCAACGGCGAAACGTCCACATAGGCGTCATGTAGTGCACAAAGCCGATTCAACTTCAATTCAAAAAGAAAGGTTCATCCTCGAAAAAGCGATAACCAATGTTGCTGATACTGTTGTTGAGAACATCATATCCTTCTCAAAGCAATACTTAGGGACACCTTATCGCTATAGCGGGACAACCTCTTCAGGTTTTGACTGTTCCGGTTTTGTTGGTCACCTCTTCAAATCAAAAGGTGTCGAACTTCCCCGAAATAGTTCGGCGATGGCAAAAGTTGGAGAAGCAGTTGACAAGAGTAGTCTACAACCAGGGGATCTTGTATTCTTTAAGGGCAGAGGAAGAAGAAGTGGCGTAGGGCATGTTGGCATGGTTGTTCAAGCTAACGATAGTAGCGTACTGATGGTGCACTCCTCAACCTCTAGAGGTGTCGTTGTTGAAGATATTACCAAATCGGCTTACTTTAAGAGACGGTTTATTAAGGCAAAACGAATAATGCCAAATCCAAATTCAAAGAACTAGATTAACAACCAATAATAAACAAGAAAGGCGCTTTAAAGCGCCTTTCTTGTTTTATTTCCGCAATAGCAAAGAGAAGACTACATGTCGCTTTCTCTTTCTCTTTCTCTTAGGTAAGCCTTAACCATTCTTATTTCACTATAAGAGCAATCGGCTCCTATCATATTCTTAGCATCGGACAAACCTTGTTCTGTATGGTTTTCAAAGTAGTTTAAAATCTTACCTACTTTATCAGAACTTATAATCTGGTAAATATCCAATTCCCCGGAAGCAACAAAATGAGAAAGATGCCCTTCTACTGTCGATACAACAATTCCCCGTTTACTTGCAATCTGCTCTACACTCAATCCCTCCTTAAAAAGTTCGAGGGAAACTCTTTTTGTATCAACCTTTTCAGCATTCTTCTGTTTTTTATCATTTGTTACAGAATATTCAATCTCGTACAATTTTTCATACGCCATTCCATTATCCTCACAATAGTCGGCAATAATATCGATTACCTCAGCACCAAATTGCTTAAGTTTCTTATCTCCAAAACCTCTTACTCCCTTTAAGTCAGCCATTTTTGTCGGCAACTTAAGAAGCAAGTCGTAAAGAGCCTTTTGAGAAAATATCATATAAATAGGTACATCAAGTTCTTCAGCCTTGCTCTCTCGCCACGACTTAAGTGCAAGATAAAGCATGGGATTAACAATGTTGGCAGGAGTCTTCGATTCAAAAGATTTTCTTTCAGTCCTGCTTGTCCCCTTATCAATTGAAGCCTTTGCACGAGCCTCCAAATAATTCTTAACCACAAACCCCGATTCTGAAACATTCAAGCATTGCAATTTAATTCGTGTTTCATCCTCCACCCGACGTATTGAATCCGTGAATGACTTTCTCACTACCTTATTATCTATATCAATTGATAAATCTCCAACCCCCTTTTGAACAATTCCCTTTACTTTCTCAGCAAAGTAGGCACACCCCTTCTTTACTCTTTCTTGTAGAACTTTATTATTCTCTATATCAACAGGCTGTTCAGCCAATAAAATCAACTGATTTTTAAACTTATCTGATATATCTACCACATCTCCCCTAAAACTATTGATAATACTAGAGAGAGAAGATCTCACCATCTCATGAATAGAATCGGAATGCTCCATTGATAGTTTTTTGCAGTAGTTCAATGGACGAGAAATAGAGTCAAACTCAAAAAGTTCTAGCAGCAACTGCTTCTGGTATTCACGTTTACCCGACTCAAGCTGTTGAAGCGTTGGCGCATTTTCCTCCACCTCTTGAGTAAAAGACTTAACAGTAAGGTCAGTCTTGATATTACTTGATGAAATTGGAGAACTAAGAACCAAACCTTCCAACGTCTTACAACGACTAAGTGCTACATACACTTGCCCACTAGCAAATGCAGCCTTTGCATCAACAACAGCCTTTTCAAAAGTCAATCCTTGACTTTTATGTATGGTAATTGCCCAGGCTAATTTCAAGGGATACTGTTCGAAACTACCTACAACCTCTTCTACAATAGCATCATTTTTAGGATCGATGCTATACTTTGTATTATCCCAACGGGCAAGTGTTACATTTATTGGATTTTCATCATCAGCACATTGAACCCAAACACCATCATCATCAATATCAACCACAACACCTATCTTACCATTGTAGAATAGTTTTTCGGGTGATGAGTCGTTCTTTACAAACATCACCTGAGCGCCTACCTTTAGTTCCAACTCCAACTCCGTTGGATAAGAATACTCAGGGAAATTACCCGTTACTGTAGCCTGGTGTTTGAAACTCTCCTTGTCAATCTTTGCTAGTTGCTCATTATTTATCGCCTGAGCTTGACTATTATGAGTTGTAAGTGTTATGTAACCATCGCCATCACTTCTTTTGAAGTTAGGAATATGCCGCTTATTCAGTTCTGCAAGAGTTGCCTCATCAATACGATTTTCTCGAACCCTATTCAGAATATCAATAAAAGCAGTATCACTTTGCCTGTAGATGTGCTTTAGCTCTATAGAAACTAATTCGGTTTGCTTAAGTGCACGGCTACTAAAGAAAAATACCGTCTCGTAATACTTGCTAAGCAACGACCATTCATCTTCCTTTACAACAGGAGTAAGCTGCTGTAGATCGCCAATCATCAGGAGTTGCACACCTCCAAACGGTTTATAGCGGTTACGGTAGCGACGCAATACCTCATCAATGCCATCTAGCAAATCGGCACGCACCATACTTATCTCATCAATAACCAGCAGGTCAAGGCTACGGATGATATTAATCTTATCCCGACTGAACTTTTGATATGAGGGTTGATTATCTGTTTGGGCAGGACTCCCGATTCCGTTATCAACCTCGTTTTTTTTTGGTATTTGAGGACCAAAAGGCAACTGAAAGAAGGAGTGAATGGTAACCCCTCCTGCATTTATTGCGGCAACTCCTGTAGGAGCAACCACAATCATACGCTTAGCAGAAGTCTTCGTCAAGTTGTGAAGGAAAGTAGTTTTACCTGTTCCTGCTTTACCCGTTAAGAAAACGTTCTTATTAGTAAAATTAACGTACTCGAATGCTAGATTCAGCGGTTGATTTTCTTCTACTTTCATATTATTCAACAATAAAACTCACACCAAAGAGCATAAATTTATCAATTAAATATCAATCACACCTATAAAGCAATAAAAAAGGCCACCGCAATTGCGGTGACCTTTTCGTATTTTCAATGTTCTGCTTACTCAGCAACAACAGTAAAGTTTACTTTAACTTTCACCTCGCGGTGTAACTTAACGTCTGCGGTATAGTTTCCAACTTCTTTAACATCGCTAACAACAATCATCTTACGGTCGATGCTGAAACCTTGTGCTTCAAGAGCCTCTGCAATCTGAATATTGTTAACAGATCCAAAGATCTTACCTGTGTTAGAAACCTTAGCCCCAATAGTAAGGGTTATCGCCTCGATTTTCTTACCTAACTCAACCGCATCGTTCTTGATCTTAGCCTCTTTGTGAGCACGTTGTCTAAGATTTTCAGCGTGCATCTTCTTTGCAGAAGGAGTGGCAACGATAGCTTGACCTGTAGGAATTAGGAAGTTATTTGCATAACCATCACGAACCACTACTATCTCATCCTTGTGACCAAGGTTCTCTACATCTTGCTTTAGTATGATTTCCATTTCTTCTAATCCTCCTGGTTATTACTTCAACATGTCGGTTACAAATGGAAGCAGCGCAAGATGACGTGCTCTTTTAACTGCTTGAGAAACCCTACGTTGGAACTTTAGAGAAGTTCCAGTGATACGACGAGGAAGAATTCTACCTTGCTCGTTCAAGAACTTCTTAAGGAATTCTGGATCCTTATAGTCTACATACTTAATGCCATTCTTTTTGAAACGACAGTACTTCTTCTTCTTAACGTCTACTGTAGGTGGGTTAAGATATCTGATTTCGCTTTGTCCTTGAGCCATGGCTTATTCCTCCACTTTTTTTTCTACAGATTTATTACTTCTTCTCTTAATTGCGTATTCAGCAGCAAACTTATCAAGTTTGAAAGTCAAGAAGCGAATTACGCGCTCGTCACGACGATACTGAGTTTCTAGTTTGTCAATGGTTTCACCATTAGCCTTAAACTCAATAAGGTAATAAAAACCTGTAGTTTTCTTGTTGATAGGGTAAGCTAATTTCTTAAGACCCCAATCTTCTTCGTAAACGATTTCGCCACCATTTTCGGCGATCACGTTTTTAAATTTGGTTACCGCTTCCTTTACCTGTGTATCAGATAAAACGGGAGTAAGGATGAAAACGGTTTCGTACTGATTTAACATACGACGTTGTTTTATTGTTTTGTTAAAATAGGTCGCAAAGTTACGCGTTTTTGCTTAATTCGCAAATTATTTCACCTTCAGTTAACCTTTTTCTATGATTATTTGCAACTGTAAAGGCGTCACCAAAAGGGAGATTCTTACTGCGATAAAAAATGGTACTCAAACAATCACAGATATTCAAATTATCACCAAGGCATCTACTGGCTGTGGTAGGTGTAAGGCTACCATTAGTAGCATCCTTGATAAGGAGCGGGTTAAAGCGCTCAAGAAAGGGACTCAGCTACGAATAAACTTCGACTAAGCGAGCCTATTGATGATTAAATCGATTCGATGTACCTGTACTTCGTTCTTGGCTTGCTCGTAAACCAGCTTAAGATTCTCCAGCACCTTCACGATTGATGTTCTATTGTCGCAAGGCAAGTAGTACGATTCTTGTGGTGCTTCCTTAATCTGGTTAAGGTAGTAGTCTATCTCCTTTTTGCTAAGAACGCTTCCCCGATTAAAGGGATTGATGTAAAAGAGCACTCGCTGCGATACAGGAAGACCCTCATCATCTCCATGATAAGGGTCTTTGTATGCCAAAATAAAGTTACGAGGCAAGCTTATCCCATAAATAGGCATTCCGAGCTGCTGCCCAATCGCCATGTATAGCAGCGAAAGGCTTAACGGATTCCCTTTTTGGGTAAGAATCACATGGTTTAGGGCAAAGTAGTGAGGCGCAAAAAGATTTAACGGATCGGGTGAGAAATGGTACTTCTCGTACAAAACACGATTGATAATCTTCACCTTTTCGAAAGCGGTAAGGTTGCTGCTAATCTCAAGCCAAACCTCCTTTGCTATCTTTTCAACCTGCTCTTTTAGATCGTCCAATTGCAGCTCAGGAAAAAGCAGCTGAGCCACCAAATGGGCACCTTCTATGACGCTTGAGCATCCGTTATCGATCCATCGCTGTACCTCATCGCCCATCAGGTTGTCGTTGATGCGCTGAAGTACGCTTTCGATAAGCTTTTGCTGCTGCTCGGTGGCCGAATGCGCCCAGAACTCCTCGAGGCTAGGAATGGCATCGCGCCCAAGCTCGTACAAGCGTTGGGATACCGCCTCGAAAACATCCGGAGAGGGATCATCTATAAGAGCAATTAACGCCTTTACTTCCTCGTTTACCATAGATCTTACGGCAGTAAGCATTTTAGGGTCTTTTCAATCATTTCGTTTACTGCTTGCGAGTAATCGGAAAGAGCCGTTTTATTTACCCTGTTGGCAATGATGGTGCAAATTGTGGTAGCATCGTGGCCTAGGAGCTTGGCTAATCCGGCAAGCGCAGAGCTTTCCATTTCGAAGTTGGTTATTTTTACGCCATTATGCTCGAAGGCTTCGATCTTGTCGTTGATGCTAGGATCGGCTAATGGTAGGCGCAACACCCTACCCTGAGGGCCATAAAATCCGGGGGCCGAAATGGTTGCTCCGGTTATGGTAAAACCAGCAAAGAGGTCTAAAAGTTCTTTTGATGACGAAACAAAATAGGGGCTGGTTAACTTAGCGCCCCATCCTACCTGCGATTTGAATGCCGCTTCGAGCGCTAGGTCGCAGACAGAGTCGCGGTTGCCATAGAAGTTTAGCAGGCCATCGAAACCGACGGAGATGGCAGACAGCAGATGGGATCCTAACGGGATGTTACCCTGAATGGCGCCAGAGGTGCCTAGGCGTACCAGGGTTAACTTCTTGCGCTCGGGCTTAACGGTGCGTGTGGCAAAGTCGATATTTACTAGAGCATCGAGCTCGTTAACGACGATGTCGATGTTATCGGTGCCAATGCCGGTTGATACTACAGATACGCGCTTGTGGTTGTAGGTTCCGGTGATGGTGCAGAATTCGCGGTTGGAAACCTTGCATTCGATTTCGCTAAAGTACGAGGCCACCGTCTCCACCCTTCCAGGGTCGCCAACAAGGATTACTACATCGGCTAGCTGCTCGGGACGAAGATGCAGGTGGTAAATACTTCCATCCTCTCTAATTAATAGTTCTGAGGGTTCAATTACTCGCATAATATGTCTATTTTGATTAGGAATTAAAGGTAATAAACTTCGAACCGTTGCCAAATAGTTCGAAAACAAAAAGGCCACCTTGCGGTAGCCTTTTGTAGTCCATAGGGGAATCGAACCCCTGTTACAAGAATGAAAATCTTGCGTCCTAACCCCTAGACGAATGGACCATCTTTTGGTACAATCCTTATTTCCGATTGCGAGTGCAAATATAGGTCAATTTTCCGAACCTACAAGGCTTGCAATATTTTTTGGGGCACGAGAGGACGCCTTTAAGTACCTATCGGATAACTCATCACCCCAACAAAACCTGAGGATGAACCCTTTGCGCAAGCAAATACCTATAGGTTAAAAAAGTCAAACCAGCACGGTTTGGCACGGGAAAATGGCGTAACCGAGCGGCTCTTCAACCAACAGGCGACGCCTCCTCGGGGCTTTTCCGCACCTCTTTCCCTCTTTTAGCCGACCAGCACCATCCCCAAATGCCATTTGGCTGAGATGTTGATACTTTTTGGCAGATATTTTTTGGTGACTTCAACTACTTTGTTAATTTTATGGCCGATTCGATGTGCTACCAACCTGCACTCTAGCGCTCTTTGGATGTTTGGTGTATTAAATGCGGCAACAGCAGCAGCCCCTCTACTAGGCAATAGCCGTTGTTGTCGCTCAATAGTAGATCCTCTAAGGAAAATCTACCATTGTTGCCGCTCAATAGTAGATCCTCTAAGGGAAATCTACCATTGTTGTCGCTCAATAGGAGATTCTCTAAAGGAAATCTACCATTGTTGTTGCTCAATAGGAGATCCTCTAAGGTAAATCTACCATTGTTGTCGCTCAATAGGAGATCCTCTAAGGTAAATCTACCGTTGTTGCCGCTCAATAGTAGATCCTCTAAGGGAAATCTACCATTGTTGTCGCACAGTAGTAGATTCTCTAAAGAAAATCTATCGTTGTTGTCGCTCAATAGTAGATCCTCTAAGGGAAATCTACCATTGTTGTCGCTCAATAGCAGATTCTCCAAGGTAAATCTACCGTTGTTGTTGCAACATGGGGCCGAGAGGCTACTGTAGGCACTGCAAACACTCCAACCTCGCACTAGGGCATCGGCGGTGGCATCATCATCATAACTTATATCTAACTTAAATTTTTACAGCCATGAATGAACTAAGTCTGTACCGTTTTTCGGTAGCTTCAACCAGCAACGTATGCCTAATGATTCTCGAAGAGGCCGGCAAGTGCACCATCGCCGAGGCCACCACCCACCCCACCTACATCGCCCTAAAGAGCTGCTACAGGGCGTACCAGGATAGCATCGACCGCACGAAGAAGAGCGAGAGCAGCCCTCCGCTGCTGGCCGCCGAGCGGCGCCGGGATGACGCCCTGACGGGGGGCCGATCGATTACTAGCGGCCTGATGTGCTCGCCCGATGCCGGGGTTCGGGCCAAGGCGCAGCGGGTATTCGTCCAGTTCGACAAGTTTGGGGCGGGCGTGGAGAAGCTCAAGAACGAGGAGGAGACCACCAAGCTGCTGAGCATCCTCGATGGGCTCGACCAGCCCGAGATCAAGACACTGGTGGTAGAACTGGCCATCGGCCCCTACGTGGAGGAGCTGCGCGCGGCCAACGCGGAGTACCTGCGCCTATGGGATTCCCGCGAGGACGACGTGGAGGCATTCCGCAACAGCACCTCGGCCTCCAACCTTACGCGCAGCGTACAGGAGGCGATAAACGGCTACTACGACTACGTGGTGGCGATGTCGAAGTACAGCGAGAAGAAGGCGGAGTGGGCCCTGCTGGCCAGCGCCATCCACAGCCGCTACCTCACCCTGAAGCAGAAGCAGCAGCAGGAGAAAAAGGACAAGAAGGACGACAAGCCTACCCCCAACACGCCCCCTACCGATAAGAAGTAGCATCGGCCACACCCCATAGCGGCCCGCACCACCCGGCGCGGGCCTTTTTTGTAGCCCCCCAGCAGGCCAAATCGCCCCAGCGCCCCCGCCCCACAGCGCATCGGCCACCTACAGCTTATTTTACCACTAAATATTTGATTACAGCGCCAAAACTCGCAAATTTGCAGGCACCAAAATCAACGTACCATGGAAAATAAAGAGAAGATGGTTCAGGCCTTTACCCAAGCCGGGAAGGCGCTAAAGGCCGGAGAGGCTGCCGAGTTGGCCAGCATCGACAAGAAGGAGGCCGACAAGCTCATCAAGGAGCTGGTTAAGGAGGGCACCCTGGTATCGCCCAAGCGCTGCTACTACGAGCTGAAGTAGCCGCCAGCAGCGGATTCACCTTATACTATACGTAACGATTACAGACTGATGCCCCTTTCGATCGACAACATCAACCTCGCCAGCGTAACCCTAGTTGGCGACCGCGTGCTCGTGAAGCCCAAAAGCGAGCAGGACCGCACCAAAACCGGCCTCTTCCTGCCTCCTGGAGTGCAGGAGAAGGAGTACGCCCAAGCCGGCTACGTGGTAAAGGTCGGCCCCGGCTACCCCATACCCGCCATCACCGACCCCGACGAGCCCTGGAAGGACAACAAGGAGCAGGTGAAGTACGTGCCCCTGCAACCCCAGGAGGGCGATATGGTGGTATACCTGCAAAACAGCGCCTGGGAGGTTGAGCTCAACGGCGAAAAGTTCTTCATTGTGCCCCACAACGCCATCCTGCTAATCGTGGGCAACCAAGACCTCTTCCGCTAGCGATGAAGGCCCCATTCGTCGACATCCACACGCACAACCCAAGCCGGAGCAGCCACATCAGCGTTGTTTCGGCCTTTTTAGGTGATGATGTTGCAGATGCAGAAGGCCCCTTCAGCGTTGGGGTGCATCCGTGGCATTCCGACACCCCGATAGCCGAACTGGAGCGCCGATTTGCCCCGTACCTCGACAGAGCCGTAGCCATCGGCGAAGTTGGGCTCGATAGGGCCATCAGCATTCCCATAGAGCAGCAGGCAGCGCTCCTGGCCGCGCAGCTCGACATCGCCCAGAAGCACCAGCTGCCCGTGGTGGTCCACTGCGTAAGGGCCTACTCCGACCTGCTGCCCATCATCAAACGATACAAAGAGGTAGCGTACATCCTCCACGGCTTCTACGCCAACCCCAAGCAGCTGGCCGACCTGCTGCCGTACCGCACCTACTTTTCGATGGGGATACGCGAGCTGCAACGCCCCAACGGCACCGCCATCGTGAGGAGCATTCCAGCCCACCGGCTGTTTTTGGAGACCGACGATGGCCCCGCCAGCATTGCAGAGGTGTACGATGCCGCCGCTAAGGCCATCGGAACTGATATTACAAAACTTCGAGAGCTGCTCTACCGCAGCTACACAAACCTATTTAAATGAGCAACTGGAACGAACGCACCCTTCTCCTAGTTGGCGAAGAACGCTACAAGAAGCTGGAGCAAGCCCACGTACTGGTGGTAGGCCTTGGCGGCGTTGGCGCCTATGCCGCCGAAATGATTTGCCGCGCAGGCGTTGGCACGATGACCATTGTTGATGCCGATACGGTGTCGCCATCCAACCGCAACCGCCAGCTGCCCGCACTGGAGTCCACCCACGGGCGGCTAAAGTCGGAGGTGATGCGCGATCGCCTGCAGGACATCAACCCCAAGGTTAAGCTAAACGTCATCTCCAAGTACATCAAGGGCGACGAAACCGACCTCCTACTCGACACCGCAACGTTCGACTTTGTGGTCGACTGCATCGACACGCTTGCCCCCAAGGTTAACCTCATTCAGAAAACTCTAGAGCGCAAGATACCGCTCGTAAGCAGCATGGGCGCCGGCGCAAAAACCGACCCTACGAAGATTGAGATAAATGATATTTCGAAATCGCACCACTGCCCACTTGCCCATATGCTCCGCAAGCGGTTAGGCAAGCTGGGGATAAAGAAGGGGTTTCAGGTGGTATTCTCCTCGGAATTGACGCGTCCGGAAGCCGTTGTTCTGGTGGAAAACGAGCAGAATAAGAAATCGACAGTAGGCACCATCTCGTACATGCCGCCGCTATTCGGGTGCCACTGCGCCTCGGTAGCCATACGAGGCCTGCTTGGCGAACTAGAAATAAAAAAGGAGGACTAACGTCCTCCTTTTTCTTACCGTGCAGCGTAGCTGCTAATATCTTTAAAGCCTAATAGGAAATCCTTTACCGCCATTCGCTTTTTGCCTGCCAGCTGCAGTTCCAGAATGGAAATATAGCCATTGGCGCAGGCAACCTTCACGAAGGTTTTACCATCGGACACCATCGTTCCTACAGGATCAGCGTGCGATGCCTCCTCCTTCTGCGATCGGTACACCTTCATACTCACCGCCTGTCCATCCTTTACCATCTCGAACCAAGCGGCAGGGTATGGCGATAATCCCCGAATGTGGTTGTGAATGGCATCAATGCCCTTCGACCAATCAATGCAGCAATCATCCTTAAATATCTTTGGGGCATGAATGGGTTCGTATCCGCGCTGGATGAGCTCATCCTGGCTCATAAACGTTACGTTGCCATCTGCAATGGTATTGGCCGTTTTTACCACAAGGCGAGCGCCCACCTCCATCAGGTTATCGTGAAGGATACCCGCGTTATCGTCGGGTGCAATCACAACCTCTTCCTGAAAGATGATGTTACCGGTATCGATCTCGTGCTTTAAAAAGAATGTAGTAACGCCCGATTTACTATCGCCGTTAATGATTGCCCAGTTTATGGGAGCAGCACCACGGTAGCGTGGCAGCAAAGAGCCATGCAGGTTAAACGTCCCCATTGAAGGCATCTGCCAAACCACCTCGGGAAGCATTCGGAAGGCAACCACCACGAATAAATCGGCAGCATACCCCTCTAGTTCCTTCAAAAAGTCTTCGTTGCGCAGTTTCTCGGGTTGAAGTACAGGAAGCCCCTTGCCCACCGCAAACTGCTTTACCGCCGACTGCTGTAGCTTTTGCCCACGACCCGCAGGCTTATCGGGAACGGTAACAACGGCAACCACCTCGTGTTCGCTATGGAGCAGCGCATCAAGCGATGCCACAGCAAACTCGGGAGTCCCCATAAATATAATGCGTAGCCTCTTCATCAGCTCTACTTATTATGCTCTGTCTTTGTTTTAAAAAGCCCCAACCAGTGTCCCATCTTTTCCTCCTTAGTTTTAAGGTAGAATTCGTTATGCTCGTTAGGCTCAATAACTATAGGTACATTCTCAATAATTTCCAATCCGTATCCCTCTAGGCCAATCCTCTTTGTAGGGTTGTTGGTCATAAGGCGCATCTTTTTAATGCCTAACTCGCGAAGAATTGCAGCACCTACCCCGTAGTCGCGCTCGTCGGAAGCAAAGCCTAGCATAAGGTTTGCCTCTACGGTATCGTACCCCTCTTCTTGAAGTTTATAGGCATGTATCTTATTGAAAAGACCGATTCCGCGTCCCTCTTGGTTCATGTAAACAACGGCACCTTTGCCCTCCTTGTCAACCATGCGAAGCGCCTCGTGTAGCTGAGGTCCACAATCGCAACGGTACGAGCCAAAGATATCGCCCGTTACGCACGACGAGTGAACGCGCACCAGCACATCCTCATCCTCGGTCCACTCGCCTTTGATAAGGGCTACGTGTTCGAGTCCGTTACTTTTTTGGCGGAATGGGATAAGCGAAAAGGTACCAAACTCGGTTGGCATCATCACCTTTTCACCCTTTTCGATGAGGCTCTCCTGCTCAAGGCGAAGCTTTATAAGGTCGGCAATGGAAACAATTTTAAGGTCGAACTTCTTGGCTATTTCAACCAGCTGAGGTAGACGAGCCATTGTTCCATCCTCGTTCATGATCTCGACAAGTGCACCTCCGGGGCATAATCCTGCCATTCGGGTGAGATCGACAACCGCCTCGGTATGCCCCGGACGACGAAGAACGCCCTTCTCCTTTGCCTTTAGAGGGAAGATATGCCCTGGTCGACCTAAATCTTCGGGCTTTGTATTCTGATCAACTAATGCCTTAATGGTCTTAGCCCTATCACTTGCAGATATACCAGTTGTACAACCGTCGCCAAGTAGATCGACAGAAACGGTAAATGCAGTTTCGTGGAGTGACGAGTTGCGCCCAACCATCATTTCGAGATCGAGCTCATCGCAACGCTGCTCGGTAAGCGCCACGCAGATTAGACCACGACCGTGAGTTGCCATAAAATTAACCAACTCAGGAGTGATCGTTTCGGCGGCTACCACAAAATCGCCTTCATTCTCTCGATCCTCGTTATCGACCACAATAATTGGTCGTCCACCTCTTAACTCTACCAAAGCCTCAGCAATGGTGTTCAATTTAAAACGATTGGGGTTATCTTGAATTTCAGACATTCTCTCCGACTTTTACTTGCTGATTAAATGATTTCCAAGGCAAAAGTAGCTCTTTTTCTTGCATCTAATAAAGCCGTAGAACCATTAAAAAAACTTCAAAAGCTGCCTTTTCAGACAGCTTTTGCTTTTATTATCCTCGTTTAAACTTAGTGATGCGCTTAAAGAACTGAACGTACGCATCGAGGCTCAACATCTGCGATTCGTTCATCGACTTATATGATAGGAATATCCCAATAACTAACAAGATAATAGAAGAGAACCAAGTCCCTGCAAATATCGACCACACCCCTTCTCGAGCAAACTTTTCTCCTGTTATTGAGAGAATATAGTAGGCAATAAAGAACAGCACCGAAACTACAATTGGCATTCCGAAGCCTCCCTTACGAATGATCGCGCCAAGTGGTGCACCAATAAAGAAGAATAGAAGCGCAGCAAGCGAAAGAGTGAACTTCTTGTTCATTTCTACTCCCATTCGGTTTATCTGCTCGGTGTTTGTCTGCAAGTCCCAACTATTGGCTGTAATGTACTGCTGTGCCGATTGGGCACTCGAAAGCGCATTATCGATAGTTTGCATTTTCTTTTGATTATCGAATGCATGGTATATCGAGTCAGACTCAAACACAGCCAACTTCTCCAACTTCTTTGTTGTAAAGGTGGTGTCAATCTCGTTTGCCTTTCTAAAGTACCCGGTATGAAGGAATCCACTTAGGTACATATTCACCTTATACTGGCGCTGCTTGTCGAGCGAATCGCGACTTTTAACAAGCTGATTAATGTTTTGCATCCTCTCGCTATCCTTAAACAAGCTCTCGTTGGTTCTATCGAACTTGTAGTTGTTTATTTCAACAACAATTTGATTCTTAGCAAAATAAGTATGTCTAAATGGTTTTAGTTCATAAGCCTGAGGATTACTGGAGCCCTTATCATCCTGGTAGGTATTCCCATTATAAAGGGTTACTACAAGGTAGCGCTGGTCATCGGTAATCTTCATGTAGCCAGAGTCTGCATAGGTTACATCAGTGTTTCCACTTGCCTGCTTATGGTTATATATAAGAATTCGCTTTAGCAGATTAGTTTTCTCGTCCTTAGAGCCAATTTTAAGGCTGATATTGGGGATGCCATTATAGAAGACTCCCTCGCGGATTTGCAGTTCAGGGCGCTTCTGCTGCACGTCGTAGAGCAGCGAGTATGCCTTTAGATTTACATAGGGAACTACATTATTGGAAAGGAAGAATGCCCCAACGGTAAGGAGAACCACCGCAAAGAAGAGCGGAGTCATAATACGAACCAGCGAAACACCGGCAGCCTTAAGGGCGAGCGTTTCGTTATTTTCGCCCATGTTACCCATTGCCATAAGGGTGGAAAGTAACATTGCTAGCGGTAGCGCAAGCGGCATTAGGCTAATACCAATATAGGTCATCAGCTCCGCAATAACGGTCCAGTCCAGACCCTTACCTACCAGAACATCTACCCACTTCCACAAGAACTGCATCAGCAATACAAACATCACCAGCACGAAGCTAAGCGTAAATGGACCCAAAAAGTGTTTTAGGACGAACCTATCTAATGCCTTCATCGACGAATAGTATGTTATGTCGTAATTTTTACCAAAAATGGATTGATGCGCAAAGTTAAACGATTTTTCAAAGCGCTGCTGCCTTTAATTCTATTTAATGATTACGGGAAGACCTGTGGGATATCCCCAACCATACAATGAGGATGGCCGATAATTCAGTTTCATTTTTCGATATTTTTTCACCCCAACTAAACTCCTCAAAACCTTTAAAATGCACCGCCAAACCTAGCCTATTGAAGTTTTCTTTACCAACTTTTTTTCGCAGCACCTCTTGCAGGAATAGAAAATATGCCTACATTTGCATCCGCAATCGAGAGGGTAACACCTCAACAAAAGATGGCGAGGTAGCTCAGCTGGTTAGAGCGCATGATTCATAATCATGAGGTCGCCGGATCATCCCCGGCTCTCGCTACGACTCCTGTCACGGCAGGGTTTCTTTTAGTTATTAGTTAATAGTTAGTTTTGGGGAAAAAGGTACTTCTTTACGAAGTGCCTTTTTTTATTGTTCCTACTTGTAAGATCGATGTGCAAACAATTTGCAAACAAGTTCGGGATAATCCTTCTTAGTGGCAGTTTTATCTGCTATAGATTACAATCACCTTGCTTAAATCAACCTCACCTAGTCACATTCAAACACCTAGCAAAAGTTAAGTTCTTTACAAATCAATACTTGATTCGACTAATTAATACTTAATCTTAAGAACTGTACAATAAAGGGTACTTCTTTATGAAGTGCTTTTTTATTCCCTCTATTTTAGATCTTCTGCAAAAAGATTCCAATTCCAGACTAACAGCATTTTGCACTTCTCAGCCCTGCAATTCTATAATTAAGCCCACGAAAGCAGAAAAAAGTTGGAGAACCTTACACACTACAGGCAACCTCCTCAATCTTTACGCTTATTAGCTCCATCCCTTGGAAAATTGGAGCTGATCAGCAACATATCATTCCTATAAGTCAAAAAAATTCCTTTTCTCTTCCAAAGAACTAACTCTGTAAATATCAAAGAACAACTACGCATTTAGCGTAATATCAACAAAAATATGAGGAAAATGCTTTGCGTATCTTTTTTTCTTGCTAAATTCAGCGCCATTTTTACCTCAATTACAAATCAAATGTTAACGAACAATACGAATATGGGAATAAAAAGTCGTCTTACGTTAATGAGCTTCCTCCAATTCTTCGTTTGGGGTGCGTGGCTTATAACCATCGGCACGTACTGCTTTGCCACAAAGCACTGGAGCGGAGCCGAATTTGGTGCGATATTTTCCACTATGGGAATCGCCTCTCTATTCATGCCTGCTCTGATAGGAATTATTGCCGACCGCTGGGTAAATGCAGAGAAACTATACGGCATCATCCACCTGCTAAGTGGTGCATTTATCTTTAGCCTCTCGCTTGTTGGCAACCCCAATGACTTGTTTTGGGTAATGCTTGGCGCCATGCTCTTCTACATGCCCACCATTGCCCTATCCAACTCCATTGCCTACAACGCGCTCAAGAGCAACGGCTACGATGTTGTTAAGGACTTTCCGCCCATCCGCGTTTGGGGAACTGTGGGCTTTATTGTGGCCATGTGGGTAACCAACCTTACCGGCAACAAGGCCACAGAATTCCAGTTCTACATCTCGTCGACCGCGTCACTTGTCCTCTTCCTTTACTCATTCACATTGCCCAAGTGCCCTCCACAAAAGGATGCATCAGCAAGCAAGACGTGGGTAGAGACCTTTGGGCTCAACGCCTTTAAGCTATTTGCCAACTACAAGATGGCGCTGTTCTTTATTTTTTCGATGTTTCTGGGAGCCGCCTTGCAGCTGACCAACGCCTACGGAGACACCTTCCTCAACGACTTTAAGGAGATTCCGGCATACGCGAACTCGTTCGTAGTGAAGTACTCCACCATCATCATGTCCATCTCGCAGATGTCGGAAACGCTGTTTATCCTAGCCATTCCATTCTTCCTAAAGCGATTTGGGATTAAAAACGTAATGCTCATCAGCATGCTGGCATGGGTGCTCCGCTTCGGGCTATTCGCCTTTGGCGACCCACAAGGCGGCCTTTGGATGATCATCCTCTCGTGCATCGTTTACGGAATGGCGTTCGACTTCTTTAATATTTCGGGTTCTCTTTTTGTTGAAACCACCACCGACTCTAAGATTCGCTCCAGCGCACAAGGCCTGTTTATGATGATGACCAACGGCTTTGGTGCTGTAATGGGCAGCTTGTCGAGTGGATTTATCATCGACAGGTTCTTTACCAGCAATGGGCATAAGGATTGGCACGGGATCTGGCTTACATTTGCCATCTATGCGCTTGTGGTAGCCATTTTATTCTCCATCTTCTTTAAGCATAAGCACAAGCCAGAAGCTGCAAATCAAGATGTAGAAGTTTCCAAAAGATCAGAAAAAGACTTGAAACCATCCACGTCCGAGATTTAACGACGTACACCAAATAAACGGGAGGGACATGAAGTTTTAATTCCCTCATGTCCCTCCCATACCACCACACGTGCGATTCCTAGCCTTAGTCCATTCCTGCATATGCGATGTGCCGTTCCTCTTTTCCGACGAGAAACAGCCCCCTTCCCCACTCTTCCTATCCCGCCCTACTCTTGCGGTAAGGAACCTCGATTTCATATGAAAGAATAGCCTTTTCCTCCCCCCAGGCAACTCCTTCCATACCAGGGATAGCATCTCCAACAGCACAGAAAACTCTTACCAGAGCACGGATAACTCCTTTCCCTGCATAGGAAACTCTTTACATGGCATAGAAAGTTCCTCCCTTGGCACAGAAGGCTCCTCCCTTGGCACAGATAACTCCTCCGATGGCACGGCAAACTCTTTCTATGGCACAGGAAACTCTTTTCTTGGCACGAAAAAACTCCTCCGACGGCACGGAAGGCTCCTCCGATGGCACGAATGACTCCTCCAATGGCACAGATAACTCCTCTTATGGCACGAAAAGATCCTCCCTTGGCACCGAAAGTTCCTTCGACGGCACGAGAAACTCTTCCCGCTGCATCAGCAACAGCTTTCAGAGCTCGGAAATGTGCAGCTATCGGAGAAAAGAAGCAGGTGCTTGGGTAGACAAGGATATGGCTCTACCAAATTCTGGGGATAAATCCCTTCTTTCGACTCTCCATTCAACAGTTTTGGAGTTGAATTCTTACGGAACTCCGTTCACCTGCATTGTATGCGGGGTAAATTGTATTCAATCCTTTCGGACTACGGCTCAGCGACCAGCATTCGACACCTGTCAGGGACGAGCACAGAACAAGTTGCCTCTATTACGGAAAAACTCGACAAGAACTTCAACTGAAATTGCTCCGAAAGAAGGGTGAGAGACTAGGAATTTCGCGGCAATTCAACGACAATAAAAAACCGGAAGGCCTTTGATGGACATCCCGGTTTATTTCCCCGTACTGCCGAAAAAGCAATATTTAGCAGGCTGCAGGGTAACGCTTGATTAGCTTATTCTGACGCATCGCTGCCTTTAGGAAACGTTTTACCCCAATTGGCTTATATCCGCGCGATCGGTTAAGCGCACCAACTTTGAACAGCAGGCTTTGCGTTCGAAATAACTCGCGGTATAATCCAATCAAAGAAACCTCAGGATCCCACGCATGAATTGCCTCTGCCCCTGCCCCATTAATCTCTATTATAGAAAATCCGCTGCCGGCTTTAAGCTGCTCGGTAGACTCAAATCGAATGTCAAATCGTCCGAAGTAGAATTCGGGCATGCTGCGTGCAATTTCATCAAAACGAGAGTTTAACTCGTCTGTAATCAAGTGGCTCGCATCCCTGTATAGTCCACCAACACGAATGCTCCCTATAAAAGAAAGCCTTACCAACTCGCCTGCATCAGGAACTTGGTTGAGGTGCCTATCATCGAAGCCTAAATGCTCTGAGCATTGCCCCATATAGTACTTAGACCGAAGCTTCGAGCGAGGATTACTCTTGATTAGCTCCCGAATGGTCGATTCTCCATCACCAACAACGTAGGGAAAGTAACGTAAAGCAACTGCAGTAATGCGTCCCTTTTCCTTCCCTGGCTCCCGAACGTAGAAAACGCCAGCTTCCCCGTCGAAAGCAACAAGCCGTTGGATCAGCATCCTTTCGCCAGCAGGATAGGCAGAAACATAGTCGAAAAGGTGATCGTAATCAGCAACCAACCGCACTCCATACCCCTGCCATCCAACATCAGGCTTAACCACTACAGGGAATTTGATGTCATTCTCCTCCATAAGCAGGAGGGCTTTCTTGACATCATTTTCTGGGGATTCACAAGTGCGCTCGATAGTCACGAATTCGGCTAGCCATAGTTGCTGTTCGGCACCAACCTGCTGCATGGTATCGCTCTTCGACTCGCCCCAATACCCCCCTGTTTCGATCAGGGGATTAGAAATAGTAGGAAGCGTAAGGCTACGATAGCGAATCGAAAGAAGCATCCATCGTAAACCTATAGGAATATAGAATAGCCCATTGGGGAGCTGCTCGGCAAATGAAACCACGCGCTTAATCCCTTCGAGCGAAGGCATTCCCATATGCTTGCTTATTAGCATCGGAATAAATTTACCTCGGCTTAACGCAGCAAGCAACGAAGGTGGCACATCGCCCAACACCTGCTTCGACGTTTTGCTCCATTTTGGTTTTAGGGTATTTCGCATGGCCAACAGCACCACGACTGCCAGCACAACACCCCAAGACCATACGCCCAAGTGCTCCAACACGAGCTTCCCAAAAAAGATAACAATAGTTAGTACGATGGAGGAGTATATGGCACCAGATAGTATTGAAACTACTGCAAAACGCTTGAACGAAAGCTTAAACCATCCACATGCAACAAAAGTAGGGAATAATAAACCTGGCGTAATTCGACAAATAACAAGCACATGAACCATATTCGATTCAAGCCACATCCTCAACTTCTCAACCTTTGGTCCAATTATTTTCGATTTCAGCCAAGCATTCCGCTGTGCAACATGTCCGAGTCCATAGATAAGCAAGTCTCCTACCACAATGCCCAAGTAAACGCTTAAGTAGGCCATTAGAAGGGGTAGCTGATGCTCAACTCGAGAAAACGCAGCTGCTAGAATTGCCGCATCCTCATGAATAAATGTCAAGAAAAAAATGGCGATGCAGTGCTTGAACCAAACTAAAGTAAAGGAATTCATGTATGTATGCTTTACAGTAATCTAAACGCCCTGAATCTACAAAATTTTATTTACTTAACATTTATTTAACCTAACAAATCGCCATTAAAAAAAAAGAGAAGCCAAAATCGCATTGTCCAATACGCTTTCGGCTTGGTCTACTTCACATAAATCCTATAATCGAGCACCTCTACCACGTCTCCAACACGAATCTTTGCGCGCTTACGGCTTTCTAGTGCACCATTCAGCCTTACAACACCATCGTCTACCATAATTCCTGCTTCAGCCCCATTAGCGGCAACATTTACAACTTTTAAGAGTTGGCTTAGCTGTATGAAATCTCCTTTGGTCAGGGCAAATTCTACTGTCTTCATTTGTTTAACTTGATGTAAAAAGAAAAGGCCACCCAAAGGTAGCCTTTTCTAAGTATTGTAATTAATGGTTTATGCTTTTGATGCACTTAGCGTAACCCGCTCAAGCCACCTTACCATTGAAAGCATTACGATCATTGAAGCCGCAGTAGCACCCACAAACACCAACCAACAAGCCCAGATTGGCACTGTTGTGTAAAGAATACCTCCTATAAATAGGAGAGAGTTTCCTACAGCAGTAGCAGCCAACCAAGCACCTTGCATTAAGCCCTGCAGATGAGGAGGAGCAACCTTCGAAACAAAGGAAAGCCCAAGCGGAGAAATAAACAGTTCGGCTACCGTTAGGATAAAGTAAAGGATAACCATAATCCAAGGAGTAACGCGTATTGCACTAATCTGAGTCTCAGACATGGTATTAAGAACCTCCTTTGAAGGTAGTACAAAAGAGAAAATCATTAGGAAAATGTATGCTAAAGCAGCAATCCCCATACCAATAGCAATCTTCATTGGAGTTGATGGCTCGATACGCTTACGCTTCAATGTGCCAAAGAACCACATGATAAATGGAGTTAGGGTTACCACAAAGAATGGGTTAACGCTTTGGAAAATCTCCGCACCCTTTATGCTTGTAAACCCTAGGTCAATGTTGATTACGCTCAAATCCACATAATCACGGGCAAATAAGGTTAGCGAGTAACCATTTTGGTGGAACGAAAGCCAGAAGAAAATAACCACACCGAAAACTGCAAATAGAGCATAAATGCGCTGTTTGATCTCATTTGCGCTCATTTGAACCTCTTCTCTGGTAATCTTATGCTCCTCACCTTTCGCTACAGCCTTCTTTGAAGGATCTGGGAACTTATTCTTATTAACCAAGAAAATAACCAACGAAATAACCATTGCTACAATAGCAGCCATGAAAGCGTATTGGAATCCACGATTGAAGACATCAAGATAGTTGTTAACAAAAGCAGAAAGATCGGTTACAGGCACTTTATTTAGCACTGCAGCATTGGCATAATCTTGAAGGCGAGCAAGCGATTCCGAGTTCATATTAGCCCCCTCAGCAAGGTACTTATGGCAAAGTTCAGGAAGACTAGCATTGTAGTCAAAGTTATTAACCTTCAACCACCAGTTTCTTACACCAATTGCAATAAATGGAGCAAAGAAGCCACCTATATTAATGAACATGTAGAATATCTGAAATCCGAAATCTCTCCTATCGCTAAACTCGTTGTTGTCGTACATCTGACCAACAAGCGCTTGAAGATTCCCCTTGAAAAGACCATTACCAAAAGCAATGACAAGAAGCCCTAAGCAGGTTAGCGTTAAGTATAACCCAAAATTTGGAACAGGAGTAGGCGTTGGAATTGAGATCAAAAGATATCCAACAGCCATCAATATCAACCCAAATAGGATTGTCCCCTTGTAATTCTTAGTTCTGTCTGCAATAACCCCTCCAACCAATGCTAACAAATAGATTGAAGCGTAAAATGCTGAATAAATATATCCAGTTGTAGTTTCGGATAGGCCAAACTTAGCAGATATAAACAGCGTTAATATCGCCATCATGATGTAGAACCCGAAGCGCTCCCCCATGTTGGCCATGGCAGCGGCTAAGAGTCCTTTGGGATGTTGTTTAAACATATCGATTGTTGTTTTTAATTAGTGTTAACGTCTGTAAGCGTGCAGGCAAAGATATCAATAAACCTCGTTCGTACAAGAGCGCTGCTTTCATTTATAACGAATAATTATTTACAATGCTTACATATTTTAACCAAAACAGAACAAACAGCAATGCTGTCGGCTTTTTTATCACTACAACACCTACAAATCGAAGCTGACAACAATCATCTAGCGACGAACTTGGCAGATAAACCTTCCATTACATGATTGTAGAATAGCAGGAAATCATCAACAAACTCTAACAAGACTACTTTCTGTTGTCTATATTTGTTTCGCTAGATAATAATGCTGAAAAAACATCATCATGAAGATATTTCCGGCCGAACTAGTTAAGGCTATAGACCAGTATACGATTGCCAATGAGCCAATAGCATCCACAGATTTAATGGAGCGAGCATCGATAGCCATTGTAGCAAGGATTATGGAGCTATACCCCGATACCAACCAAGAGTTTGCCATTTTCGCAGGCTCGGGGAATAATGGTGGCGACGGGTTGGCTGTTGCCCGAATCCTTTCGCATCAAGGATATCGTATACAAATCTATTTCATTCAAACCACGCCAAACACAACTTCTGACACAACCATCAACTTCGCCCGTATTGAGCCATCAGAAAGTCTTACCCTCGAGACGTTGAAGCCAGAAGCGGTTATTCCGTTCATCACCCCAGAAACGGTAATCATTGATGCCCTCTTTGGTTCTGGAATCAATCGTCCTCTTGATGGGTTTAACCGGCATATGGTGGAGTTTATAAACGACAGCGGCTGCACGATAGTCTCTGTTGATCTGCCTTCCGGTCTTATGGCAGAAGATAACTCGACAAATGATACAAATGCCATCATCAGGGCTGACTATACGATAACTTTAGAACTTCCTAAGCTTGCACTGCTGCTGCCCGAAAACGACCAGTACGTTGGGGAGCTAAGCATTGTACCAATTGGCCTACACCCAAAGGCTCTTGATGGATTTCCTAGCAGCATGCATTTTGTTACCAACGAAATGGCATCGAAGATGCTCTACAAAAGACGTAAGTTTGCACATAAAGGAACGTTTGGGCACTGCTACCTTATTGCAGGGTCGCAAAAAATGCTCGGAGCATCCATTCTATCGTCTAAAGCCTGTATGAAAACGGGAACAGGGCTGCTTACTACGCATATTCCTGCCGGATTGCAAACCGCTTTAAACATTGCCGTTCCCGAAGTCATTATCGACCAGGATAGCAATTCGGCATATTTCACCCAGTATTCGAGCATCACCAGCTTCGATGCTATTGGTATTGGTCCGGGATTAGGAACTAATGCAGCAACGGTGGCTACGCTAGCGCAGCTGCTTGCCGATGCCCGCAGGATGCCCATGGTGATTGATGCCGATGGACTTAACAACATCGCCTATAATAAGGATCTACTTAAAGTACTTCCTAAATTTGCCATACTAACCCCTCACCCCAAGGAGTTCGAGCGCCTTGCCGGAAGCTGGAACAACGATATAGAGAAGCTGCAGCTGCTTAATCAATTTGCCAAAGAGCATAGCGCCTACATCGTGCTAAAAGGAGCACATACCATTGTAGCCTCACCCGATGGGCGACTTTGGTTTGCTTCGGTGGGTAACCCAGGAATGGCAACAGCAGGCAGCGGCGATGTGCTTACCGGTATCATTTTAAGTTTACTTGGACAAGGATACTCTCCCGAAGAGGCTTCAATTCTAGGAGTTCATCTGCACGGATTGGCAGGAGATATTGCTGCAAAGGAAGAGAGTCAGGAAGCGCTTATCGCATCTAGCATTGTCGACTGCATTGGTAAAGCATTTAAATTCCTTTGGGAAATCAGAAATTTGTAAGTTTGTAATGCCAAACTCAACGAGATCCCTCACTTGCTTGCAATAGGGTTCATCTATCATTTAAAACTAAAGTATGATGACAAAAAGATACTGCTTAACTGCTGCTTTACTTTTAGGAGCAGCAGCTGGAATGGCTCAAAAGACAGTGAATTCATATCCTGTATCAGACGGCATTAAGCCTGGTGGCTACATTTACTCGCTACCACTTACTACAATCAACTTTAAAGTTAAGGTAGCGCATCTGTCGTTTAAGAGCGGACCATACGCCCAATTTGCCCAGAAGTACTTAGGTATAACCGATGCTGAACAATCGGATAAGGAGTACCACCGCTTGTTGAGCATTGGTAGCGGAACCAGCGAAGAGGCTGATTCCCAAAACACCTACGTTGCTGAAGCGGCATCTGGCACCGACATGACGTTTCTTGAGCTCACCAATCAGGGATTGATTGTGCCTACTGCGTTTGTCACCCAAATTCCTGCACAGCCAATTCCGGCCAAGGGGCTTAAGATAGCGCCTCCATTTACCGATCTTGGAGCCGATCCCTCAATCTACAAAGAGAAAGCCACCTTCTTCTCTGATGTGAAAATGGACACCGCATTCGTAAAGGTTCCCGTTCAGAAAAGCATGCTGGTAGAGAAGAGCCCAGAATCCAGAGCATCCGACGCTGCAAACTTCATCTTTAACCTTCGCAAGCGCAGAGTAGACCTCGTTTCGGGAGACATCGAAAACGTGTTCAACAATGGCGAAGCGCTTAAGGTTGCCCTTAAAGAGATAAACCGCCTTGAGCAAGAATACCTATCGCTCTTCATCGGGAAAACGTACGTAGATTCATTAACCTACAGCTTCGACTATACGCCCAAGAATGGAAGCGGTAAATCGTCGGCTATCCTATTCCGTTTCTCGGAGAATAAGGGGGTTGTTGCCGAAAACGACCTGTCTGGTAAGCCTGTAATGGTAGAAGTTACCCCTACCAACGCCACACAACAGGTGCCTAGCAACATCAGCGACAAGGGCAAAGATGCCGTTATAATGGCTCGCTACCCCGAGGTTTGCACCGTGAAAGTTATTGATGGTAAAGAGCTCCTATTCTCATCGAAGGCAGCCATATCGCAAGCCGGGAAAGTTGTTCGCATGCCCATTTCGTTCCCTTCTTCTAAGAGGTAATCAAATATAAAAGCACCAAAAAAGCCTGACAGGTAGCTGTCAGGCTTTTTTTATGAATCAATGATTTGCTCATTTATGTTTTGACTTCCTTATTCGCTCTACTAGGCGGTAGTACTGCTTTTTCACCTTTCGGTAAACAGCAATATAGCGCCAGATTCCTACTGCAAGAATTACGGGAGCTCCCCAAAGAAGAAAATAGCCAAGTTCTTCGATCTGTCCAAGAGCAGCCAACCTAACAATGGTAAATCCGGCACTGGCAAAAACTACCGAGGTTCGGAAGTAGGCTAAAAAGGTTCGCTCGACCGCTAAGTTGGTACGCTCAACCGCCAATGCATCGTTAAGGTTTAGCTCCTCCAGTATCTCTTCTTCGACTTTTAGTCTCATAAATGCGCTAATAACATGGTACTATAAAAACGTCAGGCCACATCAATTGTTTCTGCTGAATCAGAAAACAAAATCCTTGCAACCACAGAATGCGCTACAAGGATTTTGAAGTTTATCTTGACAACCTACGACTGCTAGCTTCCGCTAAATAGTCGTTCGAGCCAGTTTTTCCCAGACTTGAAGCTGCGCAGGTAGATCTTTTGCCCTACAGCAAGCGTATCACCTGGCTTCATCTCGTTCTTCTTGTAGAGAGCCTTTAGCTTCATACCGTAGCTTTGGGCTATTTGGTACATGGTGTCGCCATCTTTTACGGTGTAGAACTCGTTGCCCTTTGATGCCTTATTGCGCTTGGGCTGGATGTAGATTCGCTGCCCTGATCTGATCACAGAATCAGCCGTTAGGTCGTTATACTTGTTCAGCTGCCAGCGCATCAGCCCATACTGGTCGGCTAGCTTATCAACCGAATCGCCATCCTTGGCAACAACAAACTTAACGCCATTGCACTCCGAGGCGTTGCGCCTGTTGTAGATGTCGACCACAAAGTTGTCGTCGCTCGATACCTTAGAGCCGTTGCGCTTCTTTTTATTACCTGTTGTTGCAGCAGGCTTATTGGCAAAGGTGATATCTACCCCCTTATCGAGCAGGAAGAGCTGGTCGTCCTCGATCTCCTTTATCAGGATTTCGGCGTAGCGTGGATTGGTGGCGTAGCCCGCCTTTTTTAGGCCATACGCCCACGACCTGTAATCGGTGGTGGGCAGCTCGAAAAGGAATGCGTACCGCCTGTTCGAGAGCAGGTACTTCGAGTGGTCCTCGAACGACTGGCGCACGTCATCGTACTTGCGGAAGCACTCCTGTGGGGCATCGTCGTCGTGGTGGATGGTGGCACCGGCCCAGTCCTTATGGCACTTGATGCCAAAGTGGTTGTTGGCCTCGGTGGCAAGGCGGCCATTGCCGTTGGCCGATTCGATAAGCGCCTGAGCCATGATGATGGAGGCGGGAACGCCATTCTTCTTCATCTGCTCGATGGCAATGTCCTTATACTTCTCGATGTACTGCTCTTTGGTCATTCGATCGGCGAAAGCCAGAGAGGATAACAGGCACAGCACAAGCCCTAACACTAATGGTCGCATACTTTTCAACATAAAAAAAACGGGGTTTGCAGGTGCTAAAGTAATTTCAAAGGGTTACTTTTACAAATCGGAATACAAAATAAAATCAACTATAATCCGTCCAAATGGAAAAAACCTTCATCTTTAACTATAAAGAGTATGCATCGCAGGATGAGCTGGCCAGCATCGATAAGGAGCTAATTGCACGTGCGCTCGACGCCCAAAAAAAGGCGTACGCACCCTACTCCAACTTTCAGGTGGGAGCGGCAATTCTTTTTGAAGATGGTACAATTGTTACCGGCAGCAACCAGGAAAATGCGGCATACCCATCGGGGCTATGCGCCGAGCGTACGGCCATGTTCTACGCGCAGGCCACCTACCCCGAAAAGACGATCGCGGCCATTGCCATTACCTCGGCTACCGCGCACGTGGCCAACCGCAAGCCGGTGTTCCCCTGCGGCTCGTGCCGCCAGGTGCTGCTCGAGAGCGAGCAGCGCAACGGCAAGCCCATCCGGGTGATCTGCTACGGAGCCGACGACATCATTGAGGTTGGTTCGGCGGCAAGCCTGCTTCCGCTCCACTTCATCTTCGAGAAATAAAAAAAGAGCCTAACCGAAACGTTAGGCTCTTTTTTTTGCGGGCTGCCCTACCAGAGGTCGACCTGATCGAGCCAGCTGTTCATAAACGCGAAGGGCAGCAGAATGGCAAAGAATATCTTCAGCATCATCAAAATCATCATTCCAGAGTTTAGCACCAGGGAGATGATTGCCAGAATGCGCCCCGTGGAGAGGTTGCTGTAGGAGCTGGGCAGGAACTGATCGGGGTGATTCATGTAGAGCCGGAGGTCCTTATTGGCCAGCACAAGGGCAATGGCGGCAAGGATGAAGCCCGTGAGGCCGAAGCAGCAGCAGGTTGCCAGCGAAATAATTGAGAGCGTTAACACCAGGTTGGCGTTAGGGAGCGGTTGCTGAAAGCGAATCTCTTCCATAGGTTTAGCGTTACGTTAGTTGAAAATATAGTTTAGTATGATGGCGGCGACATCGATCCCAAAGAGGATTTTGATGACCACCGTTCCATGCTTAAAGCCAAAGATGAGGTGCAGCACCAGAAAGGCGAAGAGCAGCAGCATCGGGATTAATGCCCAGTGGTAGCCGAGGCTGGCCGATAGGTTTCCCTTTAGCAGCTCGATGAACGCCCGCTGCATGCCGCAGGTGGGGCAGTCGACCCCGAAGCACTGCTTAAAGAAGCAGGGGAGCAGATGTTGCTGAAGCCAGCTGGCAAGGTTTACGAGCATACCGCCGCGTTTTTCCGTTTTGGGTTATAGTACGTCCTTTTTACCGGCACCATCCTCGCCGTGCTTCTTCTTGGCCTTCGCGGCAAGGGTTTGGCGCGCGCGCACCTGCTGCCTCAGCGTGTCTATCTCGCGGTTGAGGTGGGCCACCAGCCCGTCGTACTCGGGGCGAGGGTCGACTAGGTTGAGCGCGTTGAGCATCTCGAAGAGGGCGGCGCACTGCCTGCAGGCCACCTTTGCGAGCGTGTAGGCCGATACCGGCTCGGCCTCCTTCACCTTTACCTCGCTGAGCAGCCGGCTGTCCTCCTCGTACTCGGCCTGCGCCGCCATTACCACCTCCCACTGCGCGGTGGCGCTAAGCGCCTTCAGGGCGGCAACGTACCGCTCGTTGGTGGTGAAGAGGCTGTTCAGCCCGTAGAGCGCCGAGCTCTCCTTGTCGAGCTTCAGGCGCTGCACGCTTCCGGCATCCTTCAGCGCCCGGTAAACGAGGTTGGCCGCCTCGTTGACGGCCGGGTTGGTGCTGTGGACAAAGGCCTC
Source organism: uncultured Acetobacteroides sp. (assembly GCF_963678165.1). Classification (NCBI taxonomy): domain Bacteria; kingdom Pseudomonadati; phylum Bacteroidota; class Bacteroidia; order Bacteroidales; family Rikenellaceae; genus Acetobacteroides; species uncultured Acetobacteroides sp. Next base: position 2,715,853 of record NZ_OY782755.1, read on the forward strand.
GGCAAGGCTCTTGAAGCAGAGGTACTCGCTATCGCGCTTGGAGTCCATCGCCCTCTTATTCTTGATTTCGACGATGTAGGCAGCCCGCGCCAGCACCCGCTCCAGCACGGCGATGGTTGCTTCGAGCCGCTCCACCAGCTCCGCTAGCTTAGGGGTAAGGTTGGCGCTCGACCGAAAGAGGGCAGCGACCTGCCGGGAGAAACTGAACGCCTCGCCAATCTGTAGTGCAGCAAAATGGATGGATTTCGTTTTCATGCTGACATCGGGTTCTCGAATAATTAATCGTTAAATAAACTCAAAAGCACTAATAAAAACAAGGAAAAGCTAAAATAGATGTTCAACCTCCGCCCGAGGATGATGGCTGCCCAAGAGAAGCACCAAAACTCAGCTTGAGGATGAAGACCTCCTTGTCGATAGGGAAAAACTCAGTTTGAGGATGGAGGGGTCTCTAGCAAAGCATCGAAACTCAGCCTGAGGATGGAGGTATGGCTGGAAAAACGGGGAAACTCAACCTGAGGATGGAGGCTTTGGGCAAAAACCACCAAAACTCAGCCTGAGGATCGAGGCCTACGGATGGGCACATAAAAACTCAAGCTGAGGATTGAGGCCTCTGGAGGAAACCGCAAAAACTCAGCTTGAGGATGGATAATCCATTATAAAAAACAGCAATACACAGTCCGTATATGCCCTTGGGGGCAGCCAACGAAGGCCGCCTCCGCCGAAAGGGCTAAGCCTTGGCTCGCTTAAGGCTTCCCATCCCGATGCTAGCGGCCAGCAGCCCAACAAAAACAACGGCTCCGTTAAGGATGAGTAGCTCGAAGCCGAACTCGTAGCCGTTAAACCAGCGCGCCGAATTTACGCTTAGGATGTAGCAGATTATGGGCGAAGCAACGGCAATATAGGGCACCCAACGGTCGCGAACGCAGCGCTTGGTGAAGAGCCCAAAGGCGTACAGCCCCAGCAGCGGCCCGTAGGTGTAGCCCGCAATGGTGTATATGGCGGTAATCACCGCCTCGCTATTGATGCTCTTAAAGGCGAGGATTACGATGATGGTGGCCACCGACATGCCTATGTGCGTGATGGTACGGATGCGCTTCATCCGGGAGGCCTCGAAGCGGTTGGCCCCCATGATGTCGATGGTAAACGAGGTGGTGAGCGCCGCTAGCGCCGAGTCGGCGCTGGCGTAGGCAGCGGCAATGATGCCAATGATGAAGATAACCCCCAGCGACGCGTTGAAGTATCCGCCCGTTGCCAGCATGGGGAACAGCTTATCGGTGTTACCCGGAATGGCGATGCCGTTCTTTACCGCGTAAATCCCCAACAGAGCCCCCAAGGCAAGGAAGAGCAGGTTGATGGGCAGGAACAGGAAGCCGTACGAGTACATATTCTTCTGCGCATCCTTAATATTCTTGCACGCGAGGTTCTTCTGCATCATATCCTGGTCGAGCCCCGTCATCACGATGGTGGTGAAGAAGCCGCCCAGGAACTGCTTCCAGAAGTAGGTCTTGGCGTACGGATCGTCGAAGAACCAGATGCGCGCATACTTGCTGTTTGCCACCGTAGACACCAAATCGTGGAATGAGTAGTTGAACGAATCCTTGATAAGGAAAAGCGACAGCACCAGCGCCGACAGCATGGCAATGGTTTGGATCAGGTCGGTCCAGATGATGGTCTTGATCCCGCCCTTAAACGTGTAGAGCCAGATCAGCCCAATGGTGCCGATAACGGTAACCCAAAACGGAACCCCCAGCGCATTAAACACCAGCGTCTGAAGCACCATCGAAACCAGGAAAAGGCGAACCGAAGAGCCCAGCAGGCGGCTTATCAGAAAGAACGAAGCCCCCGTCTTGTACGACCAGAAGCCGAATCGCCCCTCGAGGTAGGTGTAAATCGAGGTGAGGTTAAGCCGGTAGTAGAGCGGCAGCAGCACGTTGGCAATAAAGAAGTAGCCGCACAGAAACCCCAGCACCATCTGCAGGTACGAGAACTGGCTGGTCATTACGTAACCGGGCACCGAAATAAACGTTACCCCCGAAATGGACGTTCCGATCATCCCAATGGCAATGATATACCAGGGCGATTTGCGGTTGCCGTTAAAGAAGCTTTGGCTGTCGACCTTACGGGTAGTCAGGTACGAGATCAGCACCAATCCGGCAAAGTAGATGACAATAATTAGCGCAATAACAAGTGGTGACATTCTTCCTAAATTTGGGCAGCAAGTTTAGCAAAAGATTAGGCAACGGTCAAGCTAGCAGCCCCTCTCGCAACCACCAGGTGCCATTTTTCTGGAAGCGAACCCCAACCGCCGCTAGATATACCCATGAGTACAAACGGCATAGCTCGATTGCAACTTCTTTCACAGGAGCCGAATGTTTTCCAACAAAGGCCACGCTCGCCCTACTCAACTAGAGCAAAGCGAAGGTCTAAGCCCTGCATTAGCTAAGCCTTAAGGATTCCCATAAAGAGTACGAAATGCCAAAACCCGAGAAATTGCCCACAATCATTTTGCTACTTTTGGCGTTATATCCTAAATCGATAACAAAAGTTAGAATGAGTAGCAAACGAACTATCATACTGCTGGCACTTGCCATCTCCTCGCTATCCCTTTTCGCCCAAAAGCCAAGCAACGCCACGCGAGACTTTCGCGAAGGGCTTCGAATGTACATGAAGAAGGACTACACCACCGCCTTCGAATACTTTAAAAGGGCATCAAACGATGGCGAATCGAATGGCGACCTATATATAGGAACCATGTACTTTAACGGCTACGGCGTAGCAAAGGACTACAACAAGGCGTTCGAGTGGTACATGCAGGCGGCAAGCCGCTTCAACAGCCAGGGGCAGTTTCAGGTCGGGCTCATGTACTACGAAGGAATTGTGGTGAAGAAGAGCGCCGAGAAGGCGGCAGAATGGATAGCGCGCTCCGCCCAACAGGGCAACTCCGATGCGCAGTACTTCTACGGCTGCATGCTAAAGAATGGCGATGGCGTGGCAAAAGATTACGCCAAGGCAGCCGAGTACCTGCAGCTGTCGGTGGGCAGCGGCAACACCGATGCGCAGGTTGCCCTCGGCGAACTTTACCTTAAAGGATCAGGCGTTACGCAGGATAACCTTAAGGCGTTGGAACTGTTTACCAACGCCGCCAACAGCAAGAATCCCGAAGCATACCTTTGCCTAAGCCAGATGTACCAAAAAGGCGATGGCGTAGCAAAGGACAAGAAAAAGTCGATCGACTACCTTACCATGGCAGCCAACCTCGACTATCCCAAAGCGCAGTTCGAGCTCGCCTTACAGTATATTAATGAGGTAAACGACAACCACACCGGATCAACCTGGCTGCTAAAGGCCGGAGCCAACGACTACCCCCCAGCCGAATTCTACATCGGGCAGCTGCTCGAAAAAGGATCCATCCTCCCCAAAGACATCCGCCAGGCCGAGGTCTGGTACAGCAAAGCCGCCGAGCATGGCCATGTAGAAGCGCAATACAGCCTTGGCATGCTCTACCTAAACGGGAAAGGAATTGAGCCCAATACGGCAAAAGCAAAAAGTTGGTTCGAAAAGGCAGCCGCCAACGGCTACCAACCCGCCATAGAAATGCTAAAAGAGTTCGAAAAAAAGTAGCACCAGCTTACCAGCAGCTCATTTTATTCAAGCAGCCGCATCAATCGTTGTTGCATTAAATGTACATTTGCTCAATAAAATGAATGCATGAATACCCAAGAATACCCATCCAAGCTACTAGAGAACGCCATAAACGAGCTAGCTAAGCTCCCCGGGGTCGGCAAAAAAACAGCCCTGCGCCTAGTGCTCCACATGCTTAAATGGTCGAACGAAGAGGTCGAACAATTTGGCAGCTCCTTTATCACCCTAAAGAACGAGGTAAAGAGATGCAAGGTATGCCACAACATTTCGGATAACGAAACCTGCGACATCTGCTCGAACACCTCGCGGGATAGTGGGATAATCTGCGTGGTAGAGAACATCCGCGATGTGATGTCAATCGAGCACACGCATCAGTTCAACGGGCTCTACCACGTACTTGGTGGGCTCATCTCGCCAATGGATGGCATTGGTCCTGCCGATTTAACCATCGCGAGCCTGATCGAACGCATCGGTACCGAAGACATCCGCGAGGTGGTCCTTGCCCTTAGCACCAACATGGAGGGTGAGACAACCAACTTTTACATCTACCGAAAAATTAAAGATTTCCCGATAAGCATATCCACCATAGCGCGCGGTGTTGGCTTTGGCGACGAGCTCGAGTACACTGATGAGATAACCCTTGGTCGCTCCATAAAAAATAGGATGCCCTTCGAAAAGACATTTGGCGATCATCAGTAACCAGCAAAATCAGCGCATTCAAGACATTTAAAATCAAGTTTCTTCCATCTAAAAGCAAATAATCTTCAGCAGAAAACTGGGTACGTTTGCTATTTTAGCTATATTAGTCGAGACTTATGGGCAAAGGTTTATTCGCATACCAAACCTCCACTAGTTGATTATTAGAACCATTAAAGCAGTTACTCCATTAAAACAAGGGAATATGAAACAACTCCTAGCAATAATTTCGTTTTGCATATTTGCAGGCATCGGTGCATTTGCACAGCAACCTTCTGATATAAAAACAAAGCTAGAAAGTGGCAACAAGCAGCTCAGCAACAAACAATACGCTGATGCCTTAAATACCTTTACCGAAATACTTAAAACGTCTCCAGCAAACGAAGATGCCCTCTCGGGAGCAGTTGTAGCCTATTCTAAGTTAGATCGGCTAAAAGAAGCTCAAGAAGTTGTAGACAACGCCATTAAAACGAAGCCAAACGATGCGAATCTCCTAATAATAAGCGGCAAAGTATACGGCTTAAGATACCTATACGACATGGCTGTAAAGGAGTTCGAGAAGGCACTTCCTCTCGCCTCCGATTCCCTAAAATCTTCGATTTACAGCAACATCTCCTCTATGAAGAATCAGCAGGACGATTTAGAAAATGCAAAAGCAGACGCGCGAAAGGCAATCGCGCTAAACGATAAAAACGAAAGCGCGTATGTAAACCTTGGCTACGCCCAATACCAGCTTAAAGAGTACAGCGATGCGCTCGACAGCTACTCAATGGCAATCAACATTAATCCTAGTAACCCCGAAGCATACTTTAGTCGCGGAATGGCATACCTTAAAGCCAACGACAAACGAAACGGCTGCGCCGATTTCCAACGAGCCTGTAAGTTAGGCAACAAGAACGGCTGCATTCAGTATGGTGCAGAGTGCGCAAAGTAGATCAAGATACTTTCCTTTTTGAAAATAAAGAAGGTGTGGCAGTAGTTGCCACACCTTCTTTGTTTTCAACGCATTCTCCCAACTGTCGATTGAATACAATCCCAATGCATCCTCCAAACACCAAGATGATAATTTTGTCATAAATAAATATGTTTAAAAAAAATTCATAAACATATATTGATATTTAGATTACATTTTTTAATATTGTGCCCAGATTAAGTTATACAATAACACTTTTACAGCCGATATCGTTTAAATGAGTAAGCGAACACCGCTTGTTGAAGTTCAAAATACAGCAATTATGGTAAACGAACTAGAAAGCTTCTTTTCTCACAATATAAAAGGAATGAAGCGCTCGGCGATAAGGGAGATACTCAAGTTAACCCAACGCCCTGAAATCATATCTTTTGCAGGGGGACTACCTGACCCCACCTTGTTTCCTATTGCAGAGTTGTCTGAAGTAACAGCTGCGGTTTTGCAAAACGAAGCAACGCTGGCGCTACAGTACGGTACAACCGAGGGTGATGCACTTCTTCGCAAGCTACTCGTTGAGCGCTATCAAAAGCAAGGAGTCAACATTCAGGAGAAAAATTTAATTATTACAACGGCTTCGCAACAAGGGCTCGACCTCACCGCAAAGATATTCGTTAACCCTAACGATACCGTAATTTGCGGACTACCATCGTACCTTGGGGCATTAAGCGCCTTTGTATCATATGGAGCCAATATCGAAGGTGTTTGCCTTGACGAACACGGAATGCGTAGCGACCTATTAGAGGCAAAAATAATCGAACTCCAAGAGAAGGGGATTCATCCAAAATTCATCTATACCATCCCCGACTTCCAAAACCCAACAGGCATTTCAATGCCCGAATGGCGAAGGGTGGAGATACTAGCCATCGCAGAGAAGTATAACATTATTATCCTCGAGGATGCCCCCTACCGCGAAGTGCGCTTTGCTGGTGTACCTCAAAAGTCGATGCTGGAACTTGACAAATCAGGAAGGGTTATTCAGTTAGGAACCTTCTCGAAGGTATTCGTACCCGGCTTCCGCATTGGTTGGGTTGTAGCAGATGAAGAAATCATCGACAAGTTTGTAGTTGCTAAACAAGCAACCGACCTATGTACACCTGCTTTCGTTCAGCGAATATCTGCCCGCTTTATGGAGAAAGGATATCTCGATAAAAACATTGCCGTAGTTATTAGCGCATATAAGCAAAAGCAGGAGCACTTTATTAAATGCTTACAGGAATATATGCCTAAAGATGTTACATGGACAACTCCTGAAGGTGGGCTTTTCATATTCCTAACCCTTCCCGAATACATCGATGCTACCGAATTCTTCCAAACAGCCATCGAGCAAAAAGTTGCCTACGTTCCAGGCTCTGCCTTCTACTGCAACGGCGAAGGTAAAAATACTATGCGACTTAACTTCTCGTTTATGAATATCGAGAAGAATGAGGAAGGCATCAAACGTCTTGCCAAAGCAATCAGCGTAGAGATAAACGCAAAAAAGACCACACCGACTTTCTAAACCACATTTTCGGACATTTTATCATTATTATAATCTACTACACACAAATCGAAAAGGGAGCCTGCAGGCGCAGCCCTCCCTTTTTTTATTGGCTATAACCTAACCGATACGAACACAATTAACAAAGCAATGGGAGGCTGAAAAACTATCCGTCCGATTGTTTATATTTGACGATAGCAATCATTCACTACAGCAAGCACCCCAGCAGCCATGATTAAACTTGAAAATGAAATAGTAAAACTCCGCGCACCAGAGTTATCGGATGTCGATCTCCTCTACGCATGGGAAAACAATATGGAGATTTGGCGAGTAAGCAATACCCTCGCTCCCTTTTCGAAGCACTCACTCATAAAGTATATCGAGAACTATAAGCTTGACCTATTCCAGACCAAACAGCTCCGCCTCATGGTTGAAGCAAAGGATCAATCATCGCTCATGAACTACCCTGTAGGAATTATCGATCTTTTCGATTATGACCCATTCCACCAGCGAGCTGGCGTGGGTATCCTGATTCATAACACCGAGAATAGAGGCAAAGGTTACGCTACTGAAGCACTAAAACTTCTAACTGCATACGCATTTGAGTACCTGCATCTACATCAGCTTTACTGCAACATCGCAAGCAACAACGAGCCAAGCATGAAGTTGTTTACGAATCAGGAATTCGAAATAGTAGGACTAAAAAAAGATTGGATCAGAACCAAGAGCGGTTGGCTAGGAGAATATGCTCTGCAAAAGATCAACCCACTGGCATTGATTTCGAAGTGCTAAAGCATCTCAAAAGGAGGGATATCCGGCATAAACGTATAGGTTCCATTCTCTTTGTCTATCTGACAGCAGTAATGCGCCAACCCGTTTGTAACAACCAAATAGCTAACATTTAGAACCATATTGTAACGAGCAAGCTGGTCGAAAACCTTCTGGTCTATTTTTACATGGCTAGCCTTACACTCTACAGCCAAAGAAGGTTGTCCCATGCGGTCGAATACAACAATATCGCTTCGCTTTGAAAGACCATTATACTTGAGAGAAACCTCGACGCCAATTAGCATTGCAGGCACATGACGTTCGTTCATCAAGAACTGTACGAAATGCTGCCGGACCCACTCCTCAGGAGTTAGCGCCACAAACCGTTTACGTACTGGATCGAATATTTCCTTCTTTACGCCATTACGACGAACCTTAATGTCACAGGTTGGCAGATTTAACACTTCCATGGTATAATCCTTTATTTTGTGCAAGATAAATCAGACTTATTAGTTTGTCAATGTTTATTAACAAAAAACTATTTGTATTTTAACGTGCTGAATAGGTTTTCGGTATCCGCATCTTTGTTGTATGTGGCTCCATTGCCCATTTAAATGCAATATCCACCCTAATTTAAATAACAATGATTACCAAACATGAAATTGTAAGCGACTGGCTCGAACGCTATACAGGACAAAGGAACGAGGATTTTGGGAAATACATACTTCTTACCAACTTTAATCGATACGTGCGCATTTTCTGCGAAATGATGAATACGCAGATTGTTGATCCCACTGCAAATATGCTCACCGCAACTGCAGAAGGTATTACCATCATCAACTTTGGAATGGGAAGCCCCAATGCGGCACTAATCATGGACTTGCTGAGTGCCATTCATCCTCAAGCCGTTCTCTTCCTTGGAAAATGTGGGGGGCTTAAAAAGAAAAATGCACTAGGCGACTTCATTCTTCCTATCGCAGCCATTAGAAACGAAGGAACATCGGACTCGTACATGCCACCCGAAATCCCAGCCCTTCCAGCATTTAACCTTCAACGATCGGTCTCTTCCATCATCCGCAATCACCAGAAGGACTACTGGACAGGAACCGTGTATACAACCAACCGACGCGTATGGGAGCACGATGAGGACTTTAAGGAGTACCTCGCAAAAACACGAGCTATGGCAATAGATATGGAAACAGCTACTATCTTTACCGTAGGATTTGCCAACGAGATTTCGACCGGAGCGCTACTGCTGGTATCCGACCAACCAATGATTTCGAGTGGAATTAAAACCAAGCAGAGCGACCTTTTGGTTACCGACAAATATGTAAACGAGCATGTAAGTATTGGAATTGAATCGCTAAGGGAACTAATCAACGACGGCAAATCGGTTAAGCACTTAAGATTCTAAAATGGCAAAGAAACCAAAGGCAAAAGATATCATTGCAGACTACCAGCGCATCTTATCGGACATAAAAAGTCGAAAGTTTAAGCCCATATACCTGCTGATGGGCGACGAACCTTTGTTTATTGATAAGATTGCCACCGCGCTGGCGAACGATGTTCTATCGGAATCGGAGAAAGCGTTTAACCTTACATTGCTGTATGGCAAAGACACAAAGGTTGACGCTGCCATTACGGCTTGCCGCCGCTTTCCGATGATGTCGGACTACCAGGTTATCGTTATCCGTGAGGCGCAAGACTTAGCGAACATCAACCAAATGGAGGTTTACTTTAGGTCTCCCCTTAAATCGACCATTTTGGTGATCTGCATGAAGGGAAAAACGATGGATAAGCGCTCGGTTGCCTACAAGGAGGCTGCCAAGCATGCTGAAGTGTTTGAAACCTATACCTTCTACGACAACGAAATTCCCGAATGGATAAACCTTGAGGCCAAATCGAAGGGCATAACCATCAACGATAAGGCGGCTATCCTCCTAACCGACTTTCTGGGGAACGACCTCAGCAAGATTAGCCACGAAATAGAGAAACTTAAAACCGTACTCCCTGCCGATCGCAAGCAGATAACGGTTGACGACATAGAACGAAATGTGGGTGTAAGCAAGGAGTACAACGTATTTGAACTCTGCAACGCGATGGGGAAACGCGATTTTGCAAAGTCGTACAAAATAGCCGACTACTTTGCGCAATCGCCCAAAGATCACCCGTTTGTTGTAACTATTGGCCAGCTATACACCTACTTTGCCAAGATACTAAAGCTGCAAATGCTCATATTCAACAGCAAGAAGCAAAGCGGTAAAGCGCCGTCGGAGGCGGAGAAATTGTCAACAACAGGCATTAGCTCTTCCTACATCTTGCGGGATTACGAAGATGCGGCCAAGCGCTATAGCCCAGGGCAATCGGTTAAGGCTATTGAGTATATGAGGGAGTACGACCTGAAAAGCAAGGGTATTGGCAACGTAACCCTCGGCGACGACGACCTCCTGAAGGAGCTTATCTTTAAAATAATGCACTAGACACACATTCCCATGATAACCCTAATAATAATAGCCGTGACCTGCGCCATATCCATTATGGCTTTCAACAACACTCAACTATTCGAGAAGTTACTGCTCTCTCCCTACAAGGTGATGCACAAGAAGGAGTACTACCGCATCCTTACACATGGCTTTCTGCATGCCGACTGGACACACCTTTTGGTGAACATGTTCGTGCTATGGTCGTTTGGAATGGGGCTTCAGAGCTGGTTCGACCAGCTGTACTACGGAGAATACATAGCGTCGCCCACCCAGCATTTCCTGACGATATACCTTGGAGGAATCGTTATCTCCTCACTAAGTTCCATCGTCAAGAATAAGAATAGCTACTACTATTCGTCGGTAGGGGCATCGGGGGCCGTATCGGCAGTGGTGTTTGCCACTATATTTTTTGAGCCTTGGCAACCGCTCTACTTTTTTGGGATTATCCCTATACCTGGCATCCTATTTGGTGCGGCCTACCTGTTCTACTCGCAGTACATGAGCAGGAAAGGGGGCGACAACATTAACCACGATGCGCACTTTTACGGCGCGGTGTTCGGGTTTATTTACCCCATTCTGATTGACCCCAGCTTGGCGCTGCACTTCTTCAACCAGCTCGTATCGTTCAACAAATAAATTTTGGCAGGACGGATGGACCACTTCCTTTGCTTTAATGGCGAATTTATAAAGGAGCAAGATTTTTTGCTGCCCAGCAACAACAGGGCCTTCTACTTCGGCGACTCGCTCTTCGAGAGCATGCACGCCTACTCGACGCAAATCCCCCTCTTTAAGCTTCACTTCGACCGGCTGCTGCAGGGCATGGAGGTGCTGGGCTACGAGCAGCCCGCATCGTTTACTTCGGCATCTATTTCGGCAAGCATAACACGGCTGCTGAACCGGAATAAGCAGTTTAAAAGCACCCGCGTACGGCTGACCGTGTTTCGGAACCCGGGCGGGCTGTACCTCCCCACCAACAACTCGGTGAGCTACCTCGTACAAGCATCGACGCTCGACTTCGATCGCCTTTCGCATAAGCTCCCCAGCATGATTGTGGACATATTCCCTAATCAGATAAAGTGTGCGGGAGAGCTTTCGCCGTTTAAGACGGGCAACGCGCTGCTGTATGTGATGGCGGCCCGGTACGCAAAGCTAAATCGGCTTCATGACAGCATCATCGTAAACCAGCACGGGCGCTTTGTGGAGCTGTCGTCGTCTAACATCTTTGGGATAAGGGAGGATACGCTGGTTACGCCTCCGCTGCAGGAGGGTTGCGTTGCCGGGGTGATGCGGAACTTTATCGTACACCAGCTGGCACCGAAGGCGGGGTATCATGTCGAGATTAGGCCCATCACCCAGAAAGATTTTGCGGAGTTTGAGGAGGCATTTGCCACCAATGCCGTTTCGGGCATCCGCAATATTGTGGGAATTGGCAACCGCCGATTCTACAGCACCCAGTACCGAAGCCTGCAGCAGCAGCTCGAGAAGCTCCTGTTTTGAGCCATCGGCAGGGGATACTTGGCGAAATCGCCGATTCCCACTCTATACTTGCGCTAGTTGAGAATAGGATCAACCGGGAAGTTGAGCCACTCCTTAAACTTTCCGCCCAAGCTTTCGAGGCAGGATCTCCACATATCCTCGGGGGGCAGGTTGAAGATCTCTTCGGGCGTAAGGGTGGTAACGACCCACGACTTAACCTTAATTTCGGCATCCAACTGGTTGGACATCCACCCCGAGTAGCCAATAAAGAACTTTACCGCTTGAGGATCGAGGTTTCCGTTTGCGGCAAGCGTTCGTAGGTACTCAATATCTCCACCCCAGAACAGCTTTTCGCTAATCAGAACCGAACCCGGAACCTGCGGCCCGATGGTGTGGATCACGTGAAGGGTGTCGAGATCGACAGGCCCTCCAGAGTATAGGGGGATTGGCACCTCACCAAAACCCTCAACAACATCCGAAAGATTTTTACCCAGCGGTCGGTTAAGGATGAGGCCGAACGAGCCTTTTTCGTTGTGCTCGTTGATAAGGATAACCGTGCGGCTAAAGTTATCGTCGTGCAAGAATGGCTCCGAGATAAGCACGCTGCCCGATTTTACCTGACGGTTCTTAAATTCCTCTTCTAAAAAGTTGTAGTCGCTGCTGGTCATAGTCAATTCGTTAGCCACTACAAAGGTAGCATCTTTTACACCAACGTGCGCAAATTTATACGAAAGAGTATGTACCAACAGCAGCATCTGCGGTAACGACAAGCCGATGACCGTCTTCTGGGGGATGATGGATACTTGGGGCTAATCGACGATACGTTTGGGCACCCAACCAAGACCAACCACCTCCGAGGCCCAACACTTCATCGATTCATTGCTCGTTCGCTTTTAGGATTTACCCATCGTTGATTATAGGTTTTGTGGACAACCATTGGGGTGAAATCCATTCATAAACTTGTTCCAAGACGCGAGCATCGCGCCTCTACCAGCCACAATCAGCGTCGCTGGGGTAGAAACGCATTGCATACGTCTCGTTGTAGTAACGAAATTGGATTTAAATCGAAATTTCGGAAGAAAGAAGGGCTGTATCCCCAGAATTTGGTAGAGCCATATCCTTGTCTAGCCAAGCACCAGCTTCTTTTCTCCGATAGCTGCACATTCCCGAGCTCTGAAAGCTGTTGCTGATGCGGCAGAAAGAGTTTTTCGTGCCATCGAAGGAACTTTCGGTGCCAAGGGAGGAGCCTTTCGTGCCAAGAGAGGAGCTTCTCGTGCCAAGAGAGGAGTTATCTGTGCCATCAGAGGAGCCTCCCGTGCCAAGAAAAGAGTTTCCAATGCCATAGAAAGAGTTTGCCGTGCCATCGGAGGAGTTATCTGTACCAAGGGAGGAGTTTTCCGTGCCAATAGAGGAACTATCCGTGCCGTCGGAGGAGTCTTCTATGCCATGGAAAGAGTTTTCTATGCAGGAAAAGGAGTTACCCGTGCTCTGGTAAGAATTTCCTATGCTGTCGGAGATGCTATCTGTGGCATGGAAGGAGTTGTCTAGGGTAGGTAAAGGGATTATTCACGGAACTGTGTCTGCAAGAAGATAACGATAGCTTTGCAGACCATGGAAGAGAAAGAAACAGCAGCGAGCTTCAGCTATGGAGAATCCCCAAACCCACCGATACGAACGTTGACGGAGAACAAGCGCTGAAACCCGCAGGACGCGGGGACTAGTGGGCCCCATTCATGGGAATTTCCACCACCAGCAGCTTCGAATCCCGATGTGCGCGCAGCTCCACCTCCTCCACTGCGCTAACACCAACGGCATCCCTCCTCTCCAGCGTCACACCGCCAGCATCGGCCTTCCCCTCGATAAGGAAGAGAAAAACGCCGCTTTTTCGGGGCCTACACAGCTGGTACACCAGCGAGCCTCCCTCGGCTAAATCGAGCAGGTAGAGCCACGCATCCTGGTTAACCCAAGTCCTCAACGCCTTCCTGTCGGGGCCAGCGATCTGCTGGAGGCGGCCCTGCCGCTGGGCTGGATCGAACTCCTGAATGCCGTACCTTGGCTCCAGATCGTTCGCCCGCGGATGTATCCAAAGCTGAAGGATGGCTACTGGCTCGTCGGCGCTCGCGTTATACTCGCTATGAAAGATGCCCGTCCCGGCGCTCATCACCTGAACCTCGTTGGCCCCGATGAGCTGCGCATGCCCCAAGCTATCGCGATGCTCGAGCGTGCCCGACAGCGGAATGGTGACAATCTCCATGTTCAGGTGCGAGTGCATGCCAAACCCCATCGAAGGCTGAATGGTATCGTCGTTAAGCACGCGGAGCGCCCCAAAGCCCATCCTGTCGGGGTTGTAATAGCTGGCAAAGCTAAAAGAATGGTAGGTGTCGAGCCACCCCTGGTTGGCGTGGCCTCGCTCGTTGGCTGCAAAGTATATAAAATTGGCCATTGGCTTTTTCTTTTAAGAACAGCCAATGGCCAATTTGGTTGATAAAAAATACAACCCGCGCTAAAACTTGGAGCCAAGCCCCAGTTCAACCGCTATCTTTTCGAGGGAGTTCTTATCACACTTAAAGTACGACGTTGCAACAACAACCGTAGCATTTACCTTCGACGACAGAATAAAAAGCATTGAAGATGATGGTCCACCAACGTAAACCAGCTTAGCATCCTTATAGTCGTAGGGCTTAGAGCCATCGTATCCTTTGGTCGTCTTATAGGTTTCGAACTTTGCCGCAGGTAGCATCCGCACCCCAACCATCTTGTTGAGCTGCATAAAGGATGCCGTATAATCACCATTTTCCTGATCAGACTCTACAAAGTTGAACCCATTTACCAGCGAATGCTTCATCCACGACTTAAAGGTGTCGTAACTAACGCTCAACCCATTCTGAGCGTAAATGGCTCCCGTTGACACAAGCAGGATACCGAAAATTGCCAGTAGTTTTTTCATAGCTTAAAAAGTGATAATCCCGCAGCAATATAGGCATCAATTCCATTTAAACAAAGCATTTATTCACATCCAACCGCTTGCAGGGTAAAGAGACCTCGACAAAAAACATGCCGATTCCTGTTATTCGCCAACCTATATAAAAAGATGTTCAAGAGTTTGCCTTAATTCTATAGCAGATAGACCCGATTTAATATCGCCATGCTCGGCAATAGAGATCTTTCCAGTTTCCTCCGATACAATAATTACCACCGAATCGGTATGCTCCGTTATTCCCATTGCCGCCCTATGGCGCATGCCAAAATGAGCGGGAACCTCAAGTTTTTCAGTGGTTGGAAGTACGCACCGAGCGGCAACAATACGCCCGTTAACGATTATCATTGCACCATCATGCATAGGCGTATTTTTAAAGAAGATAGTCTCGATCAAACGACCATCTATAGTAGCATCAATATAATCGCCGGTATCCACGTAAAGTTGAAGGTTAGAACGGCGCCCAAGCACAATAAGAGCACCAGTCTTGGTATCAGCCATGTTGCGGCAAGCCCTAACCAAGGCATCAACCCCAACAAGAAGCGCTTTATTTTCATCTTTCGACGAGAAAAGGCGCTCGATAGAAAAGCTTTTATTAGAAAGATACCTTGTTCCGATGTAGAGCAGGAACTTTCGCACCTCCTGCTGAAATACGATAATCAAAGCAAGAGCTCCCACTCCTATTATTTGTCCGAGAATGGTGCTCAGCATCTCCATGTTTAGGGCTCTAACCACTAGCCAGATGACGTAAAGCAGGAAAATGCCAATAAAAATGTTTATTGCAGCCGTTCCCCTTATCATCATGTAAATTTGATAAAAGAGAAGGGCAACCAGGAAGATGTCAAAAACATCTACCAGGGTAATATGGATGAAGCTAAACATGAAAAGCTAGGCTATATTCGACGAGTTTACTTTTTCGACTAACGAGACGGCTTCAACAGCCGCCTTTACGTCGTGCACCCTAAGGATAGATGCCCCCCGTAGCAAAGCAACCGTATTAAGTACCGATGTTCCATTGAGCGATTCTTCGGGAGTCGAATTAAGATGCTTATATATCATCGATTTTCGGGAGAACCCAACCAGTATTGGCAACCCAAAGATCTTGAAATCGTCGAGCATACTTAGAATTTGGTAGTTGTGGTCGATGGTTTTTCCAAAGCCAAAACCAGGATCAATAATCACCTCGTTTACCCCCAAAAGCCTTAGCTGCTGCAACTTTTTCGAGAAGTAGAGAAAGATTTCGTTTCTGATATCGTGGTAGCTAGGATTCTGCTGCATGTTGCTAGGTGTGCCCTTCATGTGCATGGCAATGTAAGGCACTTTTAGATGGGCAACGGTTTTAAACATCTTATCGTCCATCTCGCCCGCCGAAATATCGTTAACAATAATAGCCCCGCAGTTGCGCACAACAGCGCTTACTACCTCCGAGCGAAAAGTGTCTACAGATATTGGTAACTGAGGGAATCTCTTTTTTACCAAGCCAACGGCATCGCAAACCCTGCGTATCTCTTCCTCAACAGGCACATCAATGGCGTTAGGGCGCGACGAATACCCACCAATATCGATTATTGCACCACCTTGAGATAGAATCTCTTCAGCACGTGCTACTATCGCATCAGCTCCGCTTAACCTACTTGGAGCGTAAAACGAGTCGGCAGTAACATTTGCAATCCCCATAACCACTGGCGTGCTGAGGTTTATCAGATTACCATCCAAACAAATGGTTCTCTTTTGCGCTAAGAAGCTTATTCCCTTCTCCATTTTTTATAAATTGCATTGCTTTAGTAGCAAATTTACTAACAATAGTTGGTAAGCTCAACTAAAATTGACAATTGTAAATACGTAATAGCAAAAACATGAGTTTTATAGTACTTGAAGGACTAGATGGAGCAGGTAAATCTACCCAAGTGAGAATGTTGCAAGAGCACTTCGAAATGCAAGGAAAGCAAACCCGATTTCTCCATTTCCCAAGAACCGACGATAGTATTTTTGGCGATCTTATTGCAAAATTTTTACGGGGCGACCTCGGTGCTGTAAATTCTGTAGACCCTTACCTGGTAGCGCTCATTTACGCCTGCGACAGAAACGATGCAAAAGGCACCATCAAAAAGTGGCTCGACGATGGTATTGTAGTTATCGCCGACAGGTACATATCCTCGAATATCGCATTCCAATGCGCTAAAATCAACGATTTAGAACAAAGACGCGTTCTCAGAGAGTGGATTATCAACCTCGAATTCGAGTACAACCAACTTCCCAAACCAAGCATCAACCTTTTCCTCGATGTTCCGTTTAGCTTTACAAAGAAGAAGCTCACCGAACAACGCGATGGCGACGATCGAGATTACCTTCAGGGGAAAAGCGACATACATGAAAACGACCTAACGTTGCAAGAGAGGGTACGCGAAGTGTATCTTTGGCAATGCTCGATTGATAGCAACATCCGTAGAGTCGAATGTGAATCGGAATCGGGTCAGATGCTATCGCCAGAGTTCATCAGTAAAAGAGTTATTGAAATTGTTAATAATCATATTTAAGCCATGTACGTCATTAACCACATCTGTAGGCTGCTACTTGGAGCACTTTTTATCTTTTCGGGTTTTGTGAAATCTATAGACCCGCTAGGCACCAGCTATAAGTTATTCGACTACTTCAAGGCTGGAGGAGCAGCGATTCCTGAAAATATAGCTCTTATTCTCGCAGTCGCCCTTTGTGCTGCCGAACTATTCATTGGTCTTGCCCTTTTCCTTAACATCAAGGTAAAGTTTGTTTCGTGGCTATCCCTTGCGTTTATGGTATTCTTTACCATTATTACACTCGTACTAGCCCTTACCGACAAGGTTGCTGACTGCGGCTGCTTTGGTGATGCCTTTAAGCTTACTAACTGGCAAACATTCTGCAAGAATTTAGTGATTCTGCCTTTTGCCATAATGGTATTTTGGCAACGTAAGAAGTACAAAGAGGAAGTCTCTATTATCACTTCGTGGGTTGCCTTCTCCATGATTCTTATTGCACCCGTAATCCTAAACCTATATTGCCTACGACACCTTCCTCTTATCAACTACCGCCCTTATAAAATTGGTCAGAACATTTGGTCAGGAATGCAAACTCCACCTAATGCCCCCGCCGATGTGTACGACATTAAGCTGGTTTACCAGAAAAACGGGGTAAAGAAAGAGTTTAGCGAGCAAAACTACCCTTGGCAGGATACCACATGGACATTTGTTGAGCAAAAAACTACGTTGGTAAAAAAAGGGTACGTCGCCCCTATCCATGACTTTTCAATTCTCTCGCCTACAGATGGGGATATTACAGAAAAGATCCTAAGAAAGCAGGGACTAGTTTACCTATTTATTGCGCCCAACTTAACCGATGCCAATATTGAGAATGCAAAAAAAGCAAACGAAATATACAGCATATGCAAAAGAAGAAATATTCCATTTATTTGCATAAGTTCAACTACAGGCAAACGAGTAGAATTGTTTAGATCGAAGACTGGCGCACAATATCCTATTTATGCTAGCGATGAAACCGCATTAAAGACGGCTATGCGCACTAATCCTGGACTAATGATGCTTCAAGATGGTACAATTACCGGAATATGGAGCGGCTCCGACATACCAGATCCTGTATTCTTTAAAGGCAATACGACAGGGAAACAACTCTTAGCACTAGAAGATGCAAAAGATCAACTATTAGTCAGCGTTCTTATTGGAGTTGTACTACTATTTGGTTTTTCGCTGCTTATTCTAAGAAGAAATTAATAAAAGGAAGCCCCTTAAGCAATCTGCCTAAGGGGCTTTTACTATATTTAAAAGGCAATTGATTCTTCTACTTCGCTACATTCATGCTATAATAACGCTCTGCATCGAGAGCAGCAATACATCCCGAACCTGCAGCGGTAATTGCCTGACGATAATGAGGATCTTGAACATCACCAGCAGCAAAAACACCAGGAACGTTAGTCTTTGAAGTACCACCATCAGTCTTAATATAGCCAACCTCATCGAGTTCTAGCTGACCATTAAGGAATGCGGTGTTTGGCTGGTGACCAATAGCCACGAAGAAACCTGTAACATCAATCCTTTTCTCCTCGCCCTTATCGCTTACGAGCAACACCCCGTTAACACCCGACATATCACCTAGCACCTCCTTCGTTTGATGTCCCCAAAGCACCTCAATGTTTGCCGTGTTGAATACCTTCTCCTGCATTGCCTTCGATGCTCTAAGTTCATGCCTGCGAACGATGAGGTAAACCTTGCGGCAAAGGGTTGCCAGGTAAGTTGCCTCTTCGGCGGCAGTATCGCCACCACCAACCACGGCAACATCTTGACCACGATAGAAGAATCCATCGCAGGTAGCACAAGCCGAAACACCTTGACCACGGAACTTTTGCTCCGAATCCAATCCAAGATATTTTGCGGTAGCACCGGTTGCAATAATTAGCGTATCAGCCTCCACAATTTTCGACTCGTCGATGGTAACCTTAAATGGTCGCTGCGATAAATCAGCAGAAGTTGCATAGCCAAAGCGAATGTCAGCCTCGAAGCGAAGGGCTTGGTTTCTGAGGTCTTCCATTAATTTTGGGCCAGGAATACCCTGAGGATAACCTGGAAAATTATCTACCTCGGTTGTGGTAGTTAGCTGCCCTCCTGGCTCCATTCCCTCGTACATTACGGGCGCCATGTTAGCCCTTGCAGCATATATGGCAGCAGTATAACCGGCAGGACCACTTCCTAGTATTAAGCATTTTACATGCTCGTTATTTGTTTCGCTCATTTCTAAGGTGTGAATTTTACTTTGGACAAATATAGCCTTTACCAACCAACTAACCCAACAGGAAGCCTATGATACCAAACAACAATAAAACTGACAAAAATCAAAAAAAGGATTTTTTGAACTCCATATACTTGCAAGCACACATAAAATTGCTACATTTGCACCCGCAAAAGCACGGGGTGTAGCTCAGTTGGTTAGAGTTCTCGTCTGGGGGGCGAGAGGTCGGACGTTCGAGTCGTCTCACCCCGACCGCTGAAAGTCAGCCACTTACATTAAATAATGTAAGTGGCTTTTCTTTTTACAATTAAACTTCTATTAAACTTCACCCCATACTTAGGAGTAGTAAAATGCGCTTAAACGTCCATTCAAACTAAAAATATAACGAACGTACTACTGTCTCCTCTCCTCTTTCAAACGAGCATTTTCCTCTAATAGTTCTATTATACGGTTCCCCTTATCGTTGCATTCGCGATATAGCGCAGCAAGTTCTTTTATATTGTCAGGGACCTGATCTAGGCTGCTTTGACTGCCCAGTAACATTTCACCCTTACCTGTGATTAGCCAATAAAGGTTTAAATCCGAATAACACGAGATTATAATCTCACATTTATCAGAACCTACATTCTCCCCTTTATCTAAAAATCCATTTGAAAGTCCGGTTTCTTTGTAAAATTTATACTTTGAAACACCTTTATTTTCAAGATATTCCAACACTCTTTGTATTGCGCCCATAAAACAATAGAAAATATTCTCATTTAAACTTGCACAATAATAGATTATATTCTATTATTGCATAATCAAACGGTGCATTTTAAACGTAGTTGTTTGATAGAGTTTATTAACCCAATTGTAAATCTACAAAATTAATTCAATGGCTAAGCAACCTAGAGAACTCCAAAAACTCAAAGAGAAGGTGTTTGGAGACTTTGTCACTACCAAGGCAAAAGAGAAAAAGGAATCAATCGGAGGAGATCCAACTAAAAAGGCAATTGCAATAGCACTTGCTAAGGATTTAGGATTAGAGGATTACTCCGGCCTTTACCGATTGATTTATAAACTAGATTTCTAACGCTTAATTGTCATTGTCATGAAGAAAACTAACCAGAACACCCCAAATCAGAGCCTTTTCTTCTCATGCTTTAAAGGAATTAACAGCATGAATAACGCCAAATCAAACACCAACTATTCGTTGCATAAGTTGACCAGTATTATTGACGTTAATATTGGCGGGTCATACCTCTTCATCCTGCAGGGTGAAAATATTAGCCAGTGCCATTTCTATGTTAAGGTGTACAACAGAGAAATCCTTGGTTTTGCAGTAAAGATGATAGAGTCAAACGACGCCTCTATTGAGAATTTTTGGAGGAAATCATTTAATGGAATTATATGCAAAGGGTTGGCAAACTCACCATCTGTGTCCCTTCAATATGATAAAATTATTGAGGTTTATTCCCTTTCTGAAAACCAGTCGACATCAGTAACAACTCCAAAGACATACACCCATGCCTAGCTCCGTAACATCAACAGTGAAGACACAACAGCCGCTTACTATTCCAGGCGCAAACGAAGCCACCAACATTGCTTTACTATCGGCTTTAGAATCGTTTAATGAAAACCTTTTGGATTTAGCGCACAGCCGTATGCTCATAAAGTTGCTGTCTTCCCATGTAAAGGTTACGCTAAATGACCATAACCTAACCGAGAAAGACAAGGAATTAGCGCTTGTAAATGCCAACGACTACATATCTAACCTTGTTGACTTCCTTAATGAAATACAAGCCCTTTGCAGTATGCAAAATTTCAGCACTGGAAATGATCGTGAAGCATGCTAGTGGTAGTCAATTAAAAAGGGTGCCGGTATAAACGACACCCTTGCTTTTTCTCTCACTTCCTTCAAATTGCCATACCAGAAACAAATTAGTTTTTTCAGAAATTGGTTGAATACGTAGTAGAGTTAATTATAACATTCCCCTCCACAATCTCAGAATAATGCCTTCTCGGTTCAAAAAGATAGTTATATCGCTCAAAAACCAGAATAGGAATTTCTTTGTATCCTAGCCTTTTAGCAAGTCTAACTCTATGTGTACCGTCTATTAGTCTTTTTGAGGTGCTTATTACACGGTTAGTAAATGCGTCGATTAAATGGAATTCTACAAAGATTGGAGGGATAATTTTTTCTCCTTTAGAAACGAAGTCTATTAGATTAAACATAATTTTTGAATCTTCATAAGCGCATGGATGAAAAATCGGCCCCTCCCATGCTCGATCTTTATCCTTATCGTCTTCTAAACTAAACGTTTTTTGGAATAGTCCTAAAACAAGGGACGTACTAGGGCTATTCCAATTTCTCAAGGCGTCAAACTTCATATTTTGGATATTAGTATCCCATTCAATAATTATTTTGCCACTTTCTATTTTGTCGGTATAATCCTGAATTAACTTAAATATTTCAAAGTTTCTAACAAGTCCTTCTGCTTCAATCATTGTGAAAAAATTAATTTGTTTTTGAGTTATAAATTGACCTTATAGAATTTAACGTATGGTAATCCCATACTTCCTGGCAACAGCAGTTAGATCTACCTTTAAATCAACAAAGGCTACCTCTGCTTGGCTGGTTATGACGTTGTAGCCCTTGCTTTCAACCTTAGATGCATAATCCTTACCTGCCACGCCCACTAACCTCAATCCCTTCCGGGAGCGCCTAGTAAAAAGGCTTCGAAGAATCGACATATTCGCCAACGGCTCTAAGTTATACTTAACGACCTTTTCGTTATGTAAGATGTAGTAGCCAATTGAAGAGCGCAAATTAGCAGTTTGATCCTGGTAGTTTCCTTTAGGGAAAACCGACTTATTGACGTGAAGGTTCGTCTTCGCATTTTTCACAAACTCTTCTCCAACATAGGCCATTACCTCTATTGCTTCAGCAATAAACTGCTTTTTGTGGTTCTCAAACGCTTCAGATATTTGGGCCAACGATCCGTTTCTATTTTTAAGTTTCAACATGTGTCTATTGATTTGGGAGGGAGCCTTTATGCCCCCTCTTTGGATTTCTATTACCTTCCTATTGCACGCCTTTCTCCCAAATTACTTCCACTTCCAATGGCGCCTCTAATTGCAGAAATGTCAGCACCTATCATTGATAGGTTTCTAACCGTTGCCGCCGTATTGGCCTCAATCGCTCTTTGTATGCTTACCGACTCGTTCATTACGGATAGCTGCTCGCGGATGGTCATGTGCTGCTCGCGGATGTCGTAGCGCATCCCCGTTAGGTTTCCGACAATATCGGTTCCTGTTTGCTCGGATAGGTTCTTTACGATGCCAACTGCAGAATTCTCCTTTGATGATGATGATGTTCCAAAAAGGTCTATCCCGGCTCCATTCATTACAGAATTCATATCATCAAATTTAACCTTGGCATCTGCCGCAATCTTCTCATACATGGCCCGTAGCTGGACCACCTCGTCTGCGGTTAGCTTACCATCGCTTTCGCTGGCCAAGGCAAACTGATTATAGAAATCCCGGAGCGGCTTCTCCAACATTTGCATCTTAAGGCTATTCAACACCTGCTTCTTCATTAAATCCCCGAACGTATTAGCAAACTCCTCGGCGCTAACAACTCCATCATCAAACGCAGATGCAAGGCTATCAACTACACTATCGTAGGTACTACCAGTAAGGGCAGTCCTTTGCTTATCCATTAGACTATTTATCTCTTCAGCATACTTCTCATAATCGCTTATAAGATTGTCTAGGACTTCCTTGTTGGTGACATTGATGCCTTTAGCAAGCATGTCGTCCACCATTTTGTAGATGTTTTTTATTCGATCTCGATTCGCATCGAGCTGCGACTGTACATCACCTAACGACTTAGTGTAATCGATTGACTGCAAAGACCAATCTGCCGCTTTCTTCTTGGCATTCCACGTAGCCTCATCGTCAAGTTTGCTCATAGCAATGCCTGCATCAGTCATTAACTTGATATAGCTTTGATAGGTAGAAAAAATATGTGTTTTATTGTTTTCAGACGATTCAAACAGCTTCATAGTATCACCATTCCACTCTCCTCCGTCATTTGTCATCCCCTTTTTAGTGGTAAGCGCAAATGTTTTGTACTTACCAATAACTCCATCAAGCGAAGTCTTTGCAGACTCAATAGCCTTTGTGTATGCCTCTATCTTATCAGTACCATACGCACTATCAATAAGATCTTTCTGCATATCATATAGCTTATTGATAATATCAAGCTGCTTGGCCATGCGGTCGTTGGCCAACTCTTGCTCCTTTCTTCTCTCGGCTTCTTCTCTTGCTGATTTTTGCGTTATTGAGGTAATTATTGAAGCTGCACCTGAAATAATTGCTCCTGTATAGTTCTGTTGAGCTAACTGACTAAACGCTCCAGCCAATCCGCTTGCAAGTTGTATTGACTCTCCTAGTCCTTCATTAAATTGTCCTACAATCTGAGCAATGTTCGATAGATGACCCGAAACGTTGCTGAAGGTATTGCTAAGAATCTCGCTTTTCTTGGACGTACTCTCATCAATATCCCTTTGAGCCTCTTTTATTTTATTGGCATCACCATTTGCGGAAGCTATTTTTTTCTTAGCGGCTACAATCCGTTTATCCAACTCTCGCATTGCGGCAAGCGGAGCCTTTTCGGATAGTGCTTGAGTAGTTTCTGAAAGAGCCTTCTCTAACGCCAACTTCTCATTATCCGTCAGCTTCGTATTCTTTAAATCCTCATTTAGCCTATCTATCCTTGCCTGTAATGCAGCCTTGCCCCACTTTTCAATGCTGTCGTATAGGTATGCGAAGTTCTTTAGCTTCTCGCGATTGGATGCCTCAAGTTCATTTACATCGTCATTCATTTGCTTGCGACGAACTGCAGCCTGATCTTTTAGGCCTTTGTTTTCAAGAGTGGCTATGTCGAGCATCCCCTGTCCGACAATATCAAGTCGCTTTTGCTCGAATGTTTTGGACGACTCCAACAGCGAATCCATTGAGGTATCTATGACTAGCTCGTTGCTGTCGCCCATCATCAACTTTAGCTCCTTTGAATCCCTTACGGTTGCCGCCAGCTGCTTGAGTCTTTCTATAGCGTCTTGAGCATCCCCGGGAAGCTGCGATAGGTAGCCCTTGTCGCCCTTCTTAAGCCCCTTGCTTTTGTTGTAGGCTTCAAGAAGAGACTTTTCTTGCTTCTCTATCTCGTTGAGTTTATCGGCATACTCGTTCTTGATGGCCTGCATTTCCTTATCTGTGCCATCCTGCATAAGGGAAAGCTTATCCTTGTTGATATCGCTGTAGATCTTATGCAGCTGCTCCTGGTAGGCCTTATCATCCTTTACAGATGCCTTAGGCGTTTTTATCTTTTCGCCTGTAAGCGTTGCATAGGTCGCCTTCAGCTTGGAGAGGTTATCTTCTTCCTTCTTGATTTCATCTGCCGTAGCCTTTGAATTAGCAGCACGAAGAGACCTGAGGCTGGCTTCCGACTTCTTTATGTCCTCCAAGGTCTGTTTAGCCTGTGCCGAAACGGTAGGACTTGCAACTTTAGCCTTGGGTAACATATCGGTAGGATCACCAAAAAGTAGCGCATTTTGCTTCAGTTCAGACTTTAGTATGCTACGAGCCTCACGGATATCCTTTACAATGTCGGCAACTCCATTGGTATATGTAGTTGTAACCATGCCTGTCGTTCCGCTCTGGTAGGTGTGCTCCTTTGCAAATGAGTTTATGGCATCTCCCAATTCCTTATTAAATCCTCTCCCCTCCTGTAGGGCTAACCGCATTTTTGTAAGTAGCTCTGTACCTTTCTTTACACCAAACTTATCGTTTAGATTCTCCTGTAGCGATTCAATTAGAGGCTTAACCGTCTCCTCAAATGCAGATTGAGCACCAGCAGCACCCTCTGATTGAGCCTTGGCCATAGATG
Organism: uncultured Acetobacteroides sp.; assembly: GCF_963678165.1. Classification (NCBI taxonomy): domain Bacteria; kingdom Pseudomonadati; phylum Bacteroidota; class Bacteroidia; order Bacteroidales; family Rikenellaceae; genus Acetobacteroides; species uncultured Acetobacteroides sp. Next base: position 2,741,047 of record NZ_OY782755.1, read on the forward strand.
CCTTAATTACCGCCGACGTGATAGTTTCATAAGCCTTTGCCACATTGTTAAGCGACTTGGTTTCTACATCTAAGTTTTCAAGATAGTTCCCGTACTTTGATATGATAGCCTGCTTGGCATCATCGTATGCCTTAGTTCCCTTGGTAAGCCCTTGCAGCGTTCCAAAAAGCGTATCAACAGCCACCGTCTCAGACATTACAGCAGATTGGTAGTTAGCGGAACTTGTGGCCAGCCTTTTTTGGCTCTCTTCGAGCAGGCTGGTTTGTGAAGCCAATTTGTAGATGATGTAGGCAAACGCAGCAACAGCGGCAGCAGCAACAGCATAAGGGTTGGCCAGAACAAAACCATGAACCTTACTCATCACTCCAAGGAGTTTTGTCTTTGCAAGAGTGAGAACACTTGTGGACTCAGCATTTGCCGCCTGAGCAGCAGTATTAACGGCCGTGGTTGCGGTGTTGGCTTCTTTTGCGGCTGTTTCGACGGCTATTTTTTTTGCGCTAAAATCCTGGGTAGCATTCTTAAATTCTAAGGCTGCGGCTTCTCTGGTCGACGCGGCAGCAGCAAGCCTGCTCTCTGCTAGTGCAAGCTGCTTTTCTGTTCCTGTTGCCCCTATTGCCATTGCCTCAGCAAGTCTCGCGGCCTCCAACTCCTTAGTGGCTATATATTCTGCACGTTTAGCCTCTACCGTTTGAGCAGCGGCAGATACTTCAATTCGAGCCTTATCAAGCGTTGATTTAGCAGCAAGCACGTTCGTTTCTACCTCAGCCTTTACAATATTGGCATACTCAACGGATGTCTTGGCAAGCCCTAGCTTCGATATTTCAGCCTGTTTTTCAGCGCTAACAAGGTTTAGCAGCGCAGCGGCCTCGTTGGTGCGGTTCATTGTCGCTTTGGTATTCTCCATTGCGGCAACCAGCATAAGGGCTGCTTTATATCCACCGTAAGCAGCGGCTACGCCCTTAAGGGTAGTAATGAATACCTCGTAGTTTTCAACTGCGAAGCTGACACCTCCAATAACTCCCTCGATTAGCCCGGCATTGGCCGTACCTATTTTATTTAAGGTTTGATCTATAGTATCGCCAAGGTTTGATATCTGCCCGGGAATGGTTTTAGATTGTTCTTGCATGAGGTTGTAGAACTGCCCCCCCGCATTGGTCATTTTGTTTATAACCTTCTCTACATCCTTAAAGCCAACCTGTCCGCTCTCCACCATCTTATCAATGGCACTATCGGCTACTCCGAACTGCATTGCCAGCTCGTGAACTAACGGTAACCCCATTTCCATGAATTGGCGCATGTCGTCACCCTGCAGCTTGCCTTTTGCCTTTACCTGTCCGTAGGCTAGAATAACGCGATCGAGAGGAACAGAGGCTCCTGATGCTACGTTTCCAAGCCTTACCAGTGTATCATTAACCGTGTCTGCACTCTGTCCATAGGCTAGCAGCCTTTTAGCACCATCGGCAACCTGAGTTAATGAGAAAGGCGTACTGGCAGCGGTATTAACCATCTGCTGCATTAGCTGGTTTGCCCGTTCCTTGCTTCCGAGCATGGTGGTAAAGGCTACCGATAGCTGCTGAAATTCCCCAGTAACCTCTATAATCTGCTCGCCTATGCTTTTAGCGAAATCAAAGGTGAAGTAACCGGCTATTGCGGTTCCGGCATTCTTGTATAGAGAGTCTATTTTTGATGCTGCAGCCTCATTGGTACGCACGAAATCCTGTACGCTCATTGCTCCGCGTTTCAAATCACGCTCAAGTTGCTCAAAGTCGAGTGCTGCGTCAAATTGTAACGATGCCATATTCTGTTTTTCTTTAAATTAATCATAATGCACTATAAAACTGCATTTTAACTATTACGTTTCCTCACCATACAGTTAATCGTGATTAGTTAGTTTTTTTGAACATCCTTCAATTCATCATTAACCAATTAGTTTTCAACAAATAACATAAACATCACAACCTAACAACTGGACTAATACGCCTGATTCTAGATCAGGTATACTAGTTTTTCTCTGTTTGGAATGAATCAAGAGGTGTTACTTTGAATATACTCTCGGGCATCGACGACATACTTTCGAGCGCATTGATAGTGTAACTCTTTTCGTAGCTAAGTACTTCCTTCGTTATCGGGTGCACCTCAAGGTAAAGGCCGCTACCTATGCTTTCGAAGGTACGGTCATTAAGTTCTGGACCTAGTTTGACTACATATTTCACGCGCTTTGGAGAAAGTTCGATATATTGCATCAACACATTAAGGTCGTGCTCAGAAAGCACTTCAGCATCATGGCACATCACCGCTAATGCAGCAACATTGGCGCGTGCTTGATCCGATGGTACTCCTGAAGAAGCCCGGAGAGTATCTATGGTCATGCTCAATTGCTGGGCGAGAGTTTTTTTTATTGACATTTTTCGGTTGGTTTTTATGACCAACAGCTTAGAATGCTGTTGGTCATTGAAGGTTATAGTTCGATTTTTCTAAATATTTAGTCGAAAACTCTGTATTTGTGAATTTTCAACTTCTAAATATTGAGTTTGGCCACCCCGACAGCATCAGGTCCCGTGCGCTCTTCTTCATTGAAGAGATTTACCAACGCTTGATGATCGAGTTCGCCTTCTAGGCTCGAGACGTAATCTTGGTTATTGAGATCTGCGATCAAATTCTTCAGATCATCTTTAGTTTTGACTGTAAATTGCATTGTCTTAACCTTTTGGATTATTACTCGTTTAACGGCTTCTTGGTTTTACTCCAACATCCCCAAATGATGAGTAATCAACATAATAATAATTAGAATCATAGTTGTAGGGGATGAGAGGAATGTTGTGGACAGTCTCCAGCGATACAGCGTTATAGGAAAACGCCCCTTCGTCGGATAATTTCTTCAGATACGCTTGTAGCTCATTTAAGGCTTTACAAGCCTTCTCGGATAGGTCGAGCACCTTTGTTTTTTCTGGGGTATCAGCGTAAATACTTAGTTCAGCTCGTTGTTCTTCAAGAAAAGATTCTGCTAGCACCACTTTCCCATCGTTGGCTATTTCGTAGTTTGAAATGGAAAATAGTGGGACAAGGTATTCTGCCTGCCATTTGAGGTGAACTCGGGGGATATTTCGAAGAGTGGCAACAATTTTACCAAGTTTCGAGTCAAGGCTGCTGACGTATTGATCCTGCTGAAACTTCAAAAAAGAATCCTTGGGCTCGGGTTGCGATGCTCTCCACTCTTGAACCAGTTCTTGACTTCCTCCTCCGAGCAACTTCAGCAACTTTTCAATTGATGGCTCTATCCCTAGGCTTCGAAGTTCTCGAAGGGATGCTTCAACCCCGGGTATAAGTTTTTCGTGGAGGGAAATCCTTTTTTTGTACTCTCCCTCATCGAAGTAAATCACTTTTGTTTCGTTCTTCATTTTAATAAGTATTTGGTTGTTAGTTGTTACGTTCATTATATGGCAACACCACGACGGTCCCGATTTCTGGTTTCCTTTGCTCGTTGTCCTTTTCGTAGCCTCCTAGATGCTTCATAAGTTTTTCGATAGCCTCCAGCTTCGACGTTAACTTGATTGTTTTCATCATCCCGATAGGGCCATCGACACTCGAAATCTCCATCAGTTTCAATTCGGTGATACACTTGCGAGCAGCCTCTGGCATGTCGCTAAGGTTCTTTATCGTGCCGTTATCGTTAAATAGATCGACTGGGTCGAGACGCACTATAGCGGCAAGCGTCTGAATGAGTTCGTCGAGTTTAATACGATTCCGTTCTCGCACCTCTTCTCTCAGGTTCTTAATGAATGTTTTAATCTCAGGTTTTTTCAGGTTTTCTTGTCCGATTGAACCAGCCGTTCTTTCGCTATAACCCGCCCTTATAGCCGCCTGAGTTGCGTTTAGGTCGATAAGATATTCCTCACAGAAGCGACGCTGTTTTGGACTTAACGCTGTCTTCTTCATTTCTTTTTTTGTGTCCATATCTTTTTATTTAAAGTGGTTTGCTGTAGTCTTTACCTCCTTGACCAACGCGCTCGCTAGAGTTTCGAGTTTGGACTTGGGCTGCTAAGAATTTTCTGTCGCATTCCTGAGCTCTCTGCATTATGTGCTTTTGGGTTTCAGATAGTTGTTTTTCATTTGTTGCTCTCTTGGCTTTGGCCTGCATTAGTAAGGTTTCTCGCTTCTCCCTAAGTTTTGCTGTACTCCGAATATTAAGTTTCCAGAACTCATCGATCTCTAGAAACTCAAAAATGGTTCTCAAATCGTCTTTAGTACATTCTTCTCTCTGAAGCATTAAGCGAATAGGGGTTATTACTGTCTCGTACTTCGCTTTTTCGAGTGAGGTTGGCTGGATTCCGCTGGAAAGCATATTTTTATAGAAAAGATCATAGAAGCCTTTCGCTATGTTGTAACTCTCAACATCAGACTCTTCTATGTCTTCGATTTTCACCTCCTTAAACAATATTTTTTTATAATCCTTTGATGCGAGCGGCTGAAAGCCCTTTTCTATGTTTAAAGGTTTTATGTTTTCAGTTTCTAAGTTTATTGAATGTGGGATGTGCTCTGTTACTTGCGGTGGATTTGCGTTGGCAACTGCTTTGGTAAGTGCATTGGTATGTGCTTTGGTAGAATTTACCAGAGCAATTATGTTTGCTTGGTGCTGATTGAATGATTTTTTGACGATGGCAATAAATTCATATTCAACCAGTAGATCAAAATTCTTTTTATATGTCTTGTAGGACGATACACCTATTGCTTCACAGCATTCTTTTGGCGTAATAGAAAACCTCTCTTTCCATCCTAGTCTGTTGGCTACTTCGATAATATAGAAGTATAGCGCAACCAGCGTAGGGTTGTTTTTATCTGGGTTTTCAAAAGCCCAATCCCAGTACCTCCGACTTAACTCGTATCCGTTCATCCTTTTTACTTCTTATTCTTAGAATCGCCCTCTTTCTATCAGTTCATCAAGTTCTCTTTGCTTGAAGTACAAGAACTTCCCGAATTTGTAGCCTCCCAAAACACCATTGCATTTTTGATTGTAGAGTGTTTTGACCGCTACATTTAAATAGTTAGCGGCTTCTTTGGAGGTGAGATATCCCTCCTGCGAATTCGATTCATCGACCTTCAACAAAGATTGATTTCCATGTTTCATGTTGACTTTCAGTTTTTTGTTAGTTCGAATTTAGTTGTTGCAACTCGATATATCATTTTATTTCCTGTTGATTCCCTCACCGTCCATCGGATGGTGAGCTGATGGCAGATCTTTACCCTTTCCTTTTAGAGCAACCCACCATACAACTCTATATACCAACATATTTACCACTCACAACAATCCTTAATTAAGGCCAAAAGCATTGCTATACGCCTAATTAATAGGCGTTCACATATTTGCATGAAATTTCAGATTGTCGAGCGGAGATGTTTCCGTGGGGGGATAGGCTTTCTATCCCCCGAATTGTGACTTCGTTTTTTTCTTCTTTGCGGCCCAATCGAGCAGTTCAGGCTCTGAGAACACAACTTTCCTTCCAAACTTGGAGTGAGGAATTTGACGCTTCGATGTCATGTAGTAAAGTGTAGATTTGGTTAGCTTATAACCATTGTTGTTAAGCATCTCTGCTGCCTCGGCTACAGACATATTTTCTCTCAGTTCCCTTGGTTTTTGAGGCTCTTCCCTCCTGGCTAGTTCTTTCCGGATGACATCCCTCAATTGCCCTACCGTAAGGAATGCCAACGGAGTATTATCATTTATTTCCATTTCCATGACTTTTTAGATCAAAGTTGTTCTTGAACTCTTCAATGGTTTCATGCCGATTTGCTAACAACCAACCCTCAATCTCATTTCTTCTGAATAATACCTTTCTACCTCCATGTGCAGGTTTGAAATAAGGTATTTTGTTCTCACAGACATATCGAGATATCGTCCACACTGAATATCCAGTAAGTTCTGCACACTGTTTTTTGCTAAGAATGTCCGGAAATACTCTTTTTACTGCTACATCTTCACTGGCAACAGCACCTCCTTTTGGGGACGCGTTCTCTAATACTTCTAAGAATTGCCCAACTGTCAATGCTGCAAGAGGTGTGTTTGTTGTTACTTCGGTATACATATTCTAACATTTTGTTTACCCAAATTTCGTAACTATTTGCAAGAATATGCTTTTTTTAATCCCCCAGTTATCAACAAATCAGCATCGGGAATTAACATGTTTAATTATCAATTACTTAGACACTAATCGAACGATTCATAAAATAAGAAGCGCTGGTAAATTTGATTCTGCCAGCGCTTCTCCAGTTTTCACAATATTTTAATCTACAACAACTTCCCAGCTTCGTCTATAACATCTGTCGTGAAAGAATCTAAATATATATTGGTTGTTTCCATATCGTTATGGCCTAAAGTTTGGCTTATCACCTCTCTTGGTACATTATTGGCTTGCAGCACCATTGCCATAGAGTGCCTGGCAACGTATGAAGTCAACCTCATATCATTAATATTTAAATCATTAGCAATGGTTCTTAATTTATTTTTATTTACTGTAAATCGATGACGAATATGTTTATACAAGGATTCTCCGCTCAACTTTTGCTGGTTAACGATAGGAAGTAAGTAATTATCAATCAATTTAGTATTTATTCGAAACCATTCCATTAACGCATCGATCTCTGAGGTTATCTTAATCTTTATCTCTCGAACCGCTTTTTGATTTTTGATTTTTTCTCGCTTATACACCAAGTAACGACCTCCATTAAGTTGAACAATATTTGTAGTATTCAACCTAGCCGCATCCACCCAGCTAATACCGTAACAATAGTATAAGAAAAGAAATAGTTTACGCGCTTCCTCCAATGAAGGGTCGTCGAAAGATGTCTGCTTTATTTGCTCGAGCCTATCAATCGTTAGATATCGCTTCTTGGTCTCTTCTCCGAGTTTCGACACTTCAAATTTATTCGCCCCGAAAGGATAATCATTAGTAGTAGCAATACCGTCCTTTATAGCCCGATTCCATATCGCCCGTAATGTTTTAATGTAATATCTTCTGGTATTACCGGCACAGCCTCTTTTCTCTAGAAATAGATCGAAATCTTTCAGGTATCTCACATCTATTTCACCAAACAACCGTTTTTCAACCCTAGAATCGAATATCTCTAATATTTTACGGGTATTTTCATAGCAATTCGCATTGCCATAATGCTCGGTATCTCTAAAATCACACACCAACTTATCGATATATTTCAACACGTTCCCTTGAGCACCTTTATTGCTAAATAACTCATCAAATTGGCTTAGAGTCCAATTTTTACCAATTCGTTCAAAAGACAGAATTATGTCATTTGCTCTGTTCTCGATCTCGTTCAAAAGAATATTATACTTTTCATTGTCAGGACAAAGACGCTTATCCTTCTTATAGCGCCCGATCTCTTCATTCCATTGCTTTTCAGTAGCTCGAAGATTGCCAATTGTAATGTACTTCAGTTTGCTTTGCTTAGTAACACGGAGCATTACAGGGAAGGTTCCATTTTTAGCTTGATTGCTTTTGTATAGGAGAATTTTGATTCGTGCCATGCCAGAGTAATAATTAAACATCTATTAAACTTTACATGCAATTTCATGCAAATTCCGTTGACGGTCATTTTACATATACCATTGAATTTCAATTAAATTTACAAATAAAATCTCTATTTTGCAAGTCGTTGCTATACCTATATTCTCACCTGGGGGGCGAGAGGTCGGACGTTCGAGTCGTCTCACCCCGACTACTGAAAATCAGTGTTTTGCACAAGAACAAGGGCAATCCTAACGGGTTGCCCTTTTTATTTTGGCAGAAATCCTATCTAACCTCAACACATGCCGCACTCCCACCCCTCTAGCATTTGCGAATTATTCAGCACAGGCAAACAGCCAATCTTTCAATGTTAAGCCAAGGTTACGCGTCTATAACCTTAAGTTTACCTTCTGGCAGTATCCTTAACGATTTATTCAAACACCATTAAGCCTACAGTAACGAACGGGCTGTTTCTTTGCTATCAGAAAAAAGGATTTTCGATGGTCGTAAGATTAGCGTAATGTAAGCGTAAAAAAGAGGAAACAATATATTTCACCAATATCAACATTTAAATAGAACTTACATAAAGCGCTAGTTGTTAGTAAAAAACCAGACTAAGTCCAACAACAAAAATTGAATTCCAAAATGGTGAATATGTACAACCGACTAATACTTGCAGCATCAGCATTGCTGATTTCGGTAGCAGCATTCGGTCAAACCGTAAAGGTTATGGGTAGCGACACCGCACTCCCACTCACCCAAAAGGAGGCTGAGGCATTCATCAAAACCAATAAGAATGCATCCATAGCCGTAACAGGCGGCGGCAGTGGGGTTGGCATTGCTGCCCTTATCGAAGGAACTACCGACATCGCCATGGCATCGCGCCCGCTTAAGTTTTACGAGAAGATCAAGATACAAGCAGCAAAGATCAACTACAAGCAGGTAGAGATCGCCAAAGATGCACTATCGGTAATCGTTCATCCATCGAATAAGGTATCGAAGTTGAACCGCCAGCAGCTTGAGGATATCTTCACCGGAAAAATCACCAACTGGAAACAGGTTGGCGGCAGCGACATGCGCATCATTGTTTACACCCGCGAAACCAGCTCGGGCACCTACGAGTTCTTTAAAGACCACGTGATGGGCAAGAAGAACTTTGCAAGAACGGCGCTAAGCATGTCGGCCACTGGAGCCGTAATCCAATCCATCAGCCAAACCAAGGGTGCCATTGGGTACGTAGGACTGGCATACCTCAACAAAAAGGTAAAGCAGATTGCCGTATCATTTAACGGTAAGGGATACGTTGCACCAACCGTTCAGAATGCCCTAAGCGGCAAATACCCTATCACCCGACCACTTTACTACTTCTACGATATAAAGCGTGAGAAGGTAGTAATGCCTTTCATCCACTTTGTACTATCGGAAAAGGGGCAGCAGCTTGTGAAGGAGGATGGATATATTCCGGTAAAATAAGATAAGAAACGCGATTAGAGTCAAGATAATTAGAAAATAATTCGCTGTGAAAAACACCTTTAAAAGATTTGTAGAAAGATTTATTGAAGGAATCCTATTCCTAAGCGGAACCATTACCACCATTACGGTTTTGCTTATCGTGGTATTCCTTTTCCGGGAGGGATCGGGGCTGTTTAACCGCAGCACCATGGAGAAGGGGTTTGTGCTTGCAGTAAACAAGAGCAACCCGGTAGCAAAGCTTAGTTCGTACGAGATTAAGGAGATCTTCGACGGAAAGATTACCAGTTGGAAGCAGGTTGGCGGGAAGAACGAGGAGATTAAGCTATTCCACGTAGAAGACATCACCAACTACTATACCGAAGAGCAGATTGGCGCCAACTTCGAGAACCTACCCAAGCTACTCAGCAACGTGGTGGACAGCATCCCGAACATCGTGGCATTCGTTCCAGAGATGTACCTTGACAAGCACTTCAAAGGAAGAGTACTCCCCGAAAAGAAGCTTACGCTTAAGGAGTTCTTCTTCGGAAAGGAGTGGTATCCCACCGCTCAGCCATCAGCACAATTTGGAGCCTTCTCGCTAATTACCGGAACACTTTGGGTTAGCCTCTGGGCCATCCTCATATCACTGCCGCTGGGACTTTCGGTTGCCATATATATGGCAGAGATTGCCAATCCGAAGGTTCGCAGCATCCTGAAACCAGTAATCGAGCTGCTGGCAGGTATTCCTTCGGTGGTTTACGGTTTCTTTGGGCTGATTGTCATTGTGCCCCTCATTCAAAAGGTTTTCAACCTACCTGTAGGCGAAACGGCACTTGCGGGAAGCCTTATCCTTGCCATTATGGCGCTACCAACCATCATCACCATATCGGAAGATGCAATACGCACTACACCGCGTGCAATGAAGGAGGCTAGCCTTGCGCTGGGGGCCACCCACTGGCAAACCATCTACAAGGTAGTTATCCCCTACTCCAGCTCGGGTATTGCAGCAGCCGCCATCCTCGGCATTGGCCGTGCCATTGGCGAAACCATGGCGGTGCTGATGGTAACGGGCAACGCAGCCATTATACCAACAACGCTGCTGGAGCCGGTGCGAACCATCCCTGCGACCATCGCTGCCGAAATGGGCGAAGCACCACAGGGTGGCATCCACTTCGAGGCGCTGTTTGCCCTTGGTGCCATCCTCTTTATCATGACGCTTATCATTAACATCGTGGTAGACTACATCTCCAACCGAAAGAAAATTGCAAAACGATAGAAAGCCATGAAGGACAGCAACACAATATACAGTTCCAAGCGAGCAAGCCAAAGCGTAGCCTTTTGGGTATTCCGCTTTTTCAGTCTGCTGGTGGTAGCCATACTGGTAACGATCCTCTCCTTTATCATCTACAAGGGAGCAGGCGCCATCAGCTGGGATTTTATCACTAAGATGCCCGAAGATGGCATGACCAAAGGGGGCATCCTCCCTGCCATTGTAGGAACGCTATGTCTGGTAGGCGGAAGCATCATATTCGCCTTCCCAGTTGGGGTGCTCTCGGGGATATACGTCAACGAGTACGCCAAGAACGGCTGGTTTATCCGTTTTGTGCGGATGATGACCAACAACCTAGCGGGTATTCCATCCATCGTATTTGGGATGTTCGGGATGGCGCTCTTTGTGAACTACCTTAAGTTTGGCACCTCCATCATTGCCGGATCGCTAACGCTCGGGCTGATGGTGCTCCCCATCGTTATCCGCACCACCGAGGAGGCGCTGAAATCCATCGACGACTCGTTCCGCCACGGCAGCTTCGCCCTTGGTGCCTCGAAGCTGGAGACGATACGCCGGGTAACGCTACCAATGGCATTCCCCAACATCGTAACAGGACTGGTGCTGGCAATCGGTAGGGTATCGGGAGAAACAGCACCTATCCTATTTACCGCAGCAGCCTACTTCCTGCCTAAGCTGCCATCGAGCATCACCGACCCAGTAATGGCGCTGCCCTACCACCTGTACGTGCTCTCGACAAGCGGCACCGACCTCGAAGCATCGCGCAGCATGGCCTACGGAACGGCCCTAGTGCTGGTTGTCATGGTTCTTATCGTAAACCTGATAGCCAACGCGCTGCGCAAGTATTTTAGTAAGAAAGTAAAAATGAACTAGCATCATGTATAAGATTGAGGCAAAAGACGTCAACCTGCACTACGGCGACTTCCACGCGCTAAAGGGCATCAGCATGAGCATGAAGCCCAACACCGTTACCGCCCTCATTGGGCCATCGGGCTGCGGTAAGTCCACCTTCCTGCGCTGCATCAACCGTATGAACGACCTGATTGACTCGGTGAAAATCTCGGGCCTTATTGCAGTGGATGGCGAGGACATCTACGAGAAAAACATAAACGTGGATGAACTCCGTAAGCATGTCGGCATGGTATTCCAGAAGCCCAACCCCTTCCCCAAGTCAATCTTCGAAAACGTGGCCTACGGCCTACGCGTGAACGGAGAAAATAACAAGAACTTTATCGAAGATAAGGTAAAGGAATCACTGGTACAGGCTGCCCTTTGGAACGAGGTAAAGGATAAGCTTAAGAAATCGGCGTTCGAGCTCTCGGGTGGACAGCAGCAGCGCCTCTGCATTGCTAGGGCGCTGGCCATATCACCATCGGTGCTGCTGATGGACGAGCCAGCATCGGCGCTCGACCCCATATCGACCTCAAAGATCGAGGAGTTGATCTACGAGCTGAAGTCTAACTACACCATCGTTATCGTAACGCACAACATGCAGCAGGCCGGGCGCGTAAGCGACCACACCGCCTTCTTCTACATGGGCGAGCTCATCGAGTACGGCGATACCAAGAAGGTGTTTACCAACCCCGACCATATCCAAACCCAGAACTACATCACGGGTAGGTTTGGTTAGTGGATTGCTGTTAGGCGAAGGCTGGAGCCTTCGCCTAACAAAGTGAAACGCTTAACCCACCCCTACCCCTCCCAAGGAGGGGATAAACTGCCATAATTATGCATTGTGCGTTTGAAAACATCCTTAACTAGACAACGATGGACACAGTATCAGCCAAACAACGCAGAACATAAGCAATACGCCTACGCCCCAAAACAACCAACATTAGTAACCTTACAAAAACACAACCGCTATGACGCATTTAGATAACGAGCTTCACATGCTAAAGACCGAGATGGGAAACATGCTCCACACGGTGCTCTTCCAACTCGAGAAGGCCCAAGAGGCCTGCATCAACGGGAATGTCGACCTGGCCCACGAGGTGGTGGCCCGCGAAAAACGGGTAAATGCCTACGAGCTGAAGATCGACAGCGACTGCGAAAACATCATCGCGCTCTTTAACCCTGTGGCCATCGACCTGCGGATGGTGCTCTCCACCCTCAAGATTAACTCCGACACCGAGCGCATCGGCGACTTTGCCGAGGGCCTGGCCAAGATATCGCTCAACAACCCCAACGGCTTCGACAAGGAGCTGGCGCAGGTGGCTAGCCTCGAGGTGATCTTTAAGAATGCCATCGAGATGCTCTCCGACGCCAAGGTGGCCTTCGATAAGGAGAATCCGCAGCTGGCCTCCTCCATCCTCTCCAAGGATGATATCCTCGACGAGGTGAACCGCAAGGCCAACGCCATCATCGAGGCCTACATCAAGGCGCACCCCGACAACATCACCCAGGCGCTCGACATGATTTCGGTGATCCGCAAGATTGAGCGCATTGGCGACCACTGCAGCAACATCGCCGAGGAGATCATCTTCTACATCGAGGCAAAGGTGCTTAAGCATCAGGATAAAAAGTAGAGGGAGGGGATTTTAGATTTTAGACGTTAGATTATAATCTCCGCTGGGTGTAGCGAGGAGGCTACACTCGGTTGGCCTAGGACTATAGCCGAACTCTTCTGAATGAGGCAAAAGCAAGGGCAGCACCTAAAGAGGAAAATGCGGATGCCCTCAGCAGAACTCCAGCAAAGCAACCCAATGGGGTTGGATGCTTCCAACGGAACTCCGGCGAAGCAATCAAAGGGGGTTGGATACCCTCAACCAAACCCGGGGGAAGCAATCAAAGGGGGTTAGATGCTTTCAACCAAGTTCCAGTAATGTTATTGGGCCGAAGCAAAGCCCCCAGCTAAGCTTCGGCTATAGAATAATCGACATAAAAAGCCCCCAGTTCCAATGAAACCGGGGGCTCAAAACCACCAAACTTGGTAAGGACAGCACCTCTACTCCCTTACCCACATTATCTTTTGGCTTAGGGCACTCCCCCTGTTCCGCAGCACAACTACCACAAGTCCCGTTTTAGCATCGAGGTCGAGGCTATGCTTAACCTCGCCGGGAACCTTACGCTGCATCACCTTACGGCCAAGCAAATCGTACACCTCAACGTCGGTTTCGCCGCCAACCAATTCGAGGTCGACCACCAGCTTCCGATCGTAGGCATACACCTGGGCAGGCATCTGCACCTTCGAGTCGGGCTGCACGGGGGCAAAGTGGAGCACGAAGCGGTTGGGCGAATCGCCCTTCGAGGCCCTAAACTGGTAAGGCCGACCTGTGGACAGATCGTGGATGTAGTGCGTCTGCCGATCCTCCAGCTTCAGGAGGCTAAACCGAAGCAGATCGAAGGCGCTGCTAATGGTGTAGGTACCGCTGGCACCTGCCGTAAACATCACGGGTACCGAGGCGTTTTGCTCGGGCGTGGTTAGGTATCGAATCGAGAGGTTTTCCTTCCCGGTGCTCAGGTATAGGCTAGGAGCGGTTTCAACCCTACTGAAAAGCTTTGTGGCGCCACTGGCATTCTGAGGATGGCCAAAGCGGAGCATCACCTCGTCGACGCCCAGTCCAGCCTCCGATTTAACGGTAAGGCTCACCACATCGCGCTTCTGTACCTTCGCCTTTAAAAGAGTTGCCGAGGCGTTATGCACGCGCACATCGTTGGTCATCACTAAATTTCCGGTCTGATTCGCCTTTACAAAGAATCCCTGACACGAAGCAATATAGCGGCCAACAGAGTTGGTTCCCACGCCATCAGCATCTCCCGAGTTGTACACCCCATAGTTGTTAACGTTCGGATTCCAAATCCACACATCGTAGCCGCTGCCAGATGCAACCAAATCACCTCTTGTCCATCCCGTCGCAGCGCACCAGTCGATGGCCGATGGATAAGAGTTACCCACAAAGTTGAAACCCGCTAAGCTAATATTAGTACTGCTTACGGTAAGTGGACAACTTATAGCACCATTGCCCAAAACACCTATAAAATCATGGGTAAAGTTCTCCTGATTCTGTAACGAGTATAGGTAGCCCCGTCCGAGAACGCCCGTAACCTCGGGATGCACCATAGGCCAGCTAACCGTTCCTGTATAGTTCAAAAAGTAGATCCAGCAATTGGTGGGCTCGTGCCAAACGTACAAGTCGTAACCCGTGCCATTACCGTATGTCCCCATAGGGAACCACTCCCCGGTAAACGTCTGATACTTGACAGGGGGCGATAGAAAATGCCAAGCCTCCTTACCTCCTGGGATGTAGCGCCTCACAATTGCAGGTACATTGTCGGTATTATGAAGGATTGATGATGTTCCCGTAGCATCGGACTGAAGCACAAAGCCATCATTTCCACCATTATTGATGACAGTTCCTGTAACAGTCAGCAGCACCCCAGGAGCAACCTTCAGCAGTTTGCCGCTTTCAACCTGCAGCGTTCCGGTAACGGTGGTAAGCGCGCTACTAGCAAGGGTCACCCCTTCAGCATTCTGGATATGCACGTTTTCGAACGTGGTGGCGCTGCTTCCGCCAACCGTTTGCGCCGAAGCGCCATCGAGAGCAATGGTGCTGCCCGTAGCCGTAAGGGTTCCGTTATTCGTAAAGTTTCCTCCTATCGAATGGCTAAACGCCCCAGTTGTAAAGGAGGCATTTGCACCAATGGTAGTATTTCCACCTATATCAAGAGCCCCGCCAGCAGCTGCCGAGGCGGTTCCCGAAAGGGTAAAGTTGCCATAGATGCTCATATCCTGGGTGGGCATCGTCTTCGTACTGCTCCCGCTGAGGGTAAGATTCCAGTACCCAGGAGTAAGCCCATTGGGATAGATGACCGTTTGGCTCGTGCCGTTGTACTCTATGGTATTAGGTAGGTATGCGGCACGTAGTATTGCATCAGTGCCAAGAGTAATTGCTCCTGCAATACTCATGTAGTTATTATTTTCTACTGCCACCGAACCACCGCTGGTAATCGCGATATTATAGAAGGTGGTACTACCGCCAATAGTTGCGCTAGCTCCCGACGATGCATTGGTTAAATCGAAAAGAACCGTACTAGTTCCCGGAATAAACGTTCCAGCACAGTTCCAAGCACCACCGCCTCCTGTTACCGTAAAGGTGGTAGAACTACGGCCATCAACAATACCACCACTTTGAATTGTTATTCTTTTTACCGATGCTGTTGCCGGCAAAATAGGGTCGTTGGCAGTAGTGCTAGCATTCGGAATTATAACATCGCTGGTAGATGTAGGCACATTCCCCCCCGACCAATTGCTATTGTTATTCCAGTCGCTACTATAGGATCCCTGCCACACGTAGTCTGCTGCCGATTTATTAGCCACCCCCCAAGGTCGCCCTACAAAATAGTTGAGTTCCCTATTCGATATAACCACCCAGTTGGCAGTAGAGTCCTGAATGGCCTTGCCATGCTCTTCTACTTTAGGAATATCGGCATGGTAATCCCAGGTAACCAGCTTGCTTTCGGTATTGCCGTTAAGCTCGCTATCGAGGTAGTACAGCTGAACTAAGGCCTGTGTATTTCCACCGTTGAGCTGGTTTATCTCGTAGCTGCGCTTCACCGCATCAGTCTTCCACGAGGGAGCCTCACCTATAGCAATCTTAAAGGTAACCTCGGTGGGCATCACCCCACCTGCCCCAATACCCATCCCGCTATTCCGATGCCCAAACGAATAGGGCACGTTAGGCTGAAAGCTGGTACGCTTAACCGTTCCGGTAACATCGCCATCGCCAACGGTTGTTGCAGGCTCGCCCATGGTAAGCGTATACGCCCCCATATCTAAGCTCCCCTTGGTAGCCGAAGGGTTGGCGCTTTGCAGGTTGAGCACACCGTTTACCGTAATATCGCCACCCAAAGTAATACCTGCTCCATTCACCGTAAGGTTGTTTATGCTACCAGAAATAAGAGAAGCAGGAAGCGTTACAGCTGCCGAATTGGTAAAAGCCAACGTGGCACCACTACCGCCTGCACTAATGCTGCCGCTGGTACGCGATGGAGGATTACTCCCCGGCAGCGTTAGCGTAGCCGCACCAATGGTAAGCGTGCCAGCAGTAAGGGTCAGCCCACCCGATACGGTTAAATCGCCGTTTAGGGTTAGCCCTTGGCTATTATTTAGGGTTAAGCCGACAACCGAATTGCCCGTAAAAGCCCCGGAAGGGATGCTTTGGGCCATCGAACCAGCGAAGATCACCCCCGAAGAGGCTGCTAAGGCATCAACCTGAGCACCATTTGTCAAATTAAAATTTCGGTTAATGGTAAGGTTCTTACCATTAATCACCAGCTTCTTCGAGCTTTGCGCATTCGATATATCGCCAACTATACGATCTTGATCTAGGACACAATCGTTAGCCGGAGCAGCAGCAAAAACAATATCGGCACCGCTCGGAGGCACCGAGCCATTCGACCAGTTAGAGGCTGTACCAAAATCGGTACTGGTACCACCAACCCAAACCCTAAAGTAGCTATCAAAAGCGCCCATGTGCGGTGTTGTAGCCCTACTGGTTCCGTAGTAGTCGGTAGTAACTCCCGTTCCGCTTATTCCGAGCAAAGAAGTCGACGAATGGTAGTCGGAAACATTTACCCCGCCACGGTTGGTGAAGCCAGGATCCACATTTAGGCTATTCGCATCTTGCCCAGTTGCCGTTTTCCATGCGGCAAAGCTGGTGATGTTGGCACCATAGTACCCCAACGTAGTTTCGGCAGTATAGTAATCGTTGTAGTTAATGGTTAGCGCACCTCCTGCAGTTCTAATGTAGATGGCGTAGTGCGTTCCCTTTTGCGTGCGGGCGTTGTAGAAAATATTGTTTCGGATATCGCGTGTACTAGAGCTACCATCACAGTAAAAAGCGTAGCTGTTATGCGTGGAAGACATAGGAACACCATGAATGTATACCGTATTAAAGTATATTTTGCTGGTAATGCCGGAGATGCCAGGTTCAAAGATTCCGAAGATTATGGTCTTTGAGGTATTATCTATAACAATAATATTGTTGTAAACAGTAGTACTCCCCGCCTTTATCTTTATACCATAGGTGTAAGATGTTGCCACAGCCGAAAAAAACAGGCTGTGTATAAAATTTGCAGCAATCACGTTATTCCCGCTGCTGCTTCCCGAGAAGTAGAGACCTATTATCGAAATGCTATAGCTCCCGCTTGAGCGGGCATTTGATAACCTACAAATGGTATTGCCGGTAACGCTATTCGCATTATCGGTTCCTGTAAGCAAAATCCCCACCACCGAGGAATTTGCATCTTGTAGGGTATTTCTATTTCGGGTGGATAGATCGCTAACCGTATTACCTGAAATGGTATTAGTACCGCTAGCAGCAACAATCCCGTTAACCCTTAGGGCAACACCTTCCGAACCACTCTGATCGTTATTCAGGTTCGCTACTGTATTTCCACTTATGGTAACAGTACCAGTTCCTTCGGAATATATACCTTGAATAGCATTCGCAACATTTACCTCACCTAACGGCTGTATAGCCCAAATACTATTTGCCGTACTACTGCTTCCTATTATATTGTCGCTAATTGTAGTGCTCCCAGCACCTGTTTTATAAATTCCCCAAATAGAGCATACCCCCGAACCTCCATCTTCCGATTGAATAGAGCCAATAGTGTTATTGCTGCATGCAATAGTTCCAGTACTTGCTATGTACACGCCATATACTTTTCCAATGCCACCATTTCCTCCTCCTGCATAGTAGTAAATTGAGCTGGTAGATGAGCTGCTACCTATAGTATTGCCCGAAGTAGTTCCAATATTTACGTTGCCTGCTTCAATAGACATCGCATACCAGGTAGAGGCGGCTGCATTATTCCACGAAAAGCCCTTTATGGTATTGCCCTGAATGCTACTAGCCGTTGTCGTGCCAACACTTACTCTTATGCCATAAAAGGTATTTGTACTACCAGTCTTTGTCCAAGTACCGCTACACGATGCGCTGCTTCCTCCAATATAGTTCCCGCTAACCGTAAACCCATTTCCCGAAGTATTATTGATGCTAATGACGGTATAGGTACCCGTACCTGATGCTGTAAACGTTGCCGCTTCGTAGAAGCTATTCCCCGAGATAGTCCAAGTGGTTGTATTGGCTCCTAGGTTTATTCCATTCGATGCAGCTGCGGCATTCAAAAAGTTGTAGATATTGTTATTGCTGATGGTGTTTCCGCTGTTCTCGAAACCAGAGGTTCCTAAAGAATAGATCACGTTGATGGGTCTTCCGGCAGCATCGCTGGTTATATCGTTCCTGTCAATGGTATTGCCATCATTCCCGTTGCCTGACGATGCTGTGGAAAAAAAGATAACCCCGCCCGATGAATTCAACGAAGCCCCTTTGATGGTACAGAACTGCACCTTATTACTCTCCGCCGACTCCCTGAACCTAATGGTAGAGGCTGAGGTTCCGGTGCTCGAATTAGAGATTGTCAAGTTCTTTGCTCCTGCCTGGTTAACCCGTCCGTCGATGGTAACATTGTCGGCTCCGTTAAGGTCTATCAAGGGTGCATTAAGATTACCCGAAATGGTATAACCCGAACCTGTTGGGTAAATGGTTACCGAACCAGTTCTGGCATTTAAAACAGCCGTAGCGGTTTCGGTCGTGCTGCTGGTTAATCTCAAGACTACATCACCGGTAAGCGTACCTGCATTAATAGCATCGAAGGCAGCCTTTAGGGTTGTGTAGGTTTTGCCTGCACCCACTTCTGTTTGTGCACTTGCCCTCGAAGCAGTTAATCCTATGCAAGCGGCAATAGCTACAAGCACAGAAAATAGCCTAAATGTTCTTTTCATGATCTTTGGTGGTTTGTTCTATATCCTTAATTCATCCCTCCTATTCCTCACTTCGTTCGCTATACTCCGTTAATCTTTCTTTTTACGATTAGTGGTTCATCTAATGAGTCTTTTACGGAGACCATTCTTTTTATGGACGAGGCGCATTTTTTTGAGGGAATGCACCCAACCCTCACCTTGTAGAATCCGCGGTGCAGAATCACACCCACACTCATCTCTTTTTCCTTCTTAAGGGTCTTTGCATACCTCATTGCGTTACTTTCTATCCTAAATGAGCCACATTGCACGCAGTAGTTTCCACCTTGGGCACAAACTTCACCCCACAGCAGTTTTGCAGCTACATTTTTCTTAGTGCTAACTCGTGGGGCTTGAGATCTCGAAGACGCATATAACTTGCCCTTAGCCTCAATACCTATTCCATCACCATAAACACCCGTTGTGCTGTTCTTGGCGCCTTCTGCTTTTATGCTGGAAGGCTGCTCCATTGGCGCACTTGTAAGAGGTAAACCTGATGAGGAATTCGAAGAACTTTTATCGGAAGCCTTTTCTACCAACGTATTCTCATCATTTTTTTTGCTTAGGGTAAAGTTGAGGATGCTCACAACATCGCCCTCCTCTAATGCCTTTATGGTAAACGAAATTTGTCGAGGAGTTGAGGCATAGTCGAGCCGTTGCAGCTGCGTAGAATCAACGCAAGCCACATAATCGCCCTGAGCCAACCCAACGTAGCTGATGTACCCATCCGACTCCGAGAGCATTTCGGCAACAGGTTTACCTCCACCCTTGCGGTATATCTTTACCAGTATCCGCCCTAATCCCTTAAGATTGTTATTGCTGTTTAGCGAAACCATACCATTAGCCTCGCCTACCACAATAATCGGCACATCCACCCGCTTAAACTGGTTAGGGTCTACAAGAACCTTGTACGTTTTATGCTTAAAGCGCCACGAGATGTTATCCAGCTCGCTATCGTCAAACTCCATCATGTAGTCTACAAACGGGTTTAGCTCCGTAATACGAACAATGGAGTCCTTCTTGCTGAAGATGACTTTCCCTCCAGGTATCTTAACCGAGGTAAGCTTTACCATGCGCTCGCCCTTATCGAATACGCCATTTTGGTTTAGGTCGAGGAATGGATATACAACTAGTCCTCCCTTACCTACCGAAGGGTTGTTGCTGGTATACACATACCCATTACCGCCACCAAAGGCTAAGCTACCCTGCGCGCTTTGCGAGGTGTAGTAAGAGCCCTGACTACGCGATGCCGTAAGGTTGGTTCGTGCAAAGCTTAGGTCGTACTTAAAGCTTAAGCTGATATAGTCGTTACTACTAGCAACATTTCGCTCGTACGTTGCAGTTAAGTATCCTTTAGAGAAATTCTTCTCGATATCTGTTCGCCATGATATTAGCTTGCCATCGGTTATATTACCATAAGCCGATGGTCTTATCATTACTCCATTCCTCAACCGATAGGACAGCGCAAGATTAGAGGTTGCATATACCCGGCTCCCCTCAATCCAATTAAGCATGGTTGACGAGTTTGCGCTAAACTGCCTATAGTAAAGCGAAAGCATTACGTTTGCCTGATTGTAGCTAACGGAGCTATACACTAGCTGGTTGTAGTCGATCCGAGAATTAAATGAAATATTCCTCAACCTGAAAGGAACCGATAGCCTCACCTTCCGTTCCTCGAGCGCATTGAAGAGCGTTGCCTTTTGCCCTTCTTTAAACTTTGCATAGTCTAGCTCTATAAGCGCATCCTTCCAAAAATAGTAGCTGAGCAAGCCCTGAGCCTTAACGTCGTGGTCGTACTCTCCGCTAATAATCATCTTAGTTAACGGCTGTACGGTTGCCTTTGCAAAAGGTATGTAGGCTCCACTAGTAATGGAGGAAAGGTACTCTACCCCACCTCCTACCGTAAGGAACCTGCTTACGCCGTAGTTAAACTCTGCCCTACCGTAACGGCTATTGGTGCTATCCTGAAGAACACCACCCGACAGTCCGTACTCAAACTCACCTACTGGCATAACCGTGTAAGGCATATTCATGGTGCGCTCCTCGGTGCGCTCTTCGCCAAGTGGTCCGTAGAATTTTAGCTTCAGCGTGGTGTAGCCGTACACTATGGGAACCTTAAAGGTGTATGCCCCCGATGCATCCGTCTTGGTATAGTCAACCAGTACGTTGTTTATGTAGAGTTCCACCGTCCAGTTTGGTTCGGCAACCTCGTTTATGGTGTAGTACCCCTTTGCCTTTCGTACCGTTGTAGGGGTATTGCGTACTGCTACACCAACAATAGGTGCGTTTATAAAGGCTATTGTTTGATTTGATATCCGCCCAACCTGCGCCTGCCTAATCAGCGTTTTATCGTTATCCACCCAGCGCCAGAGATAGTAAAGATTCCTATCGCTAAACTTATACCTATCGTTATAGTATGCCGAAACATTTGCCTCGCCATACAGCAGCTCGGTACCAACCCCTAAGCCAAAGCTGTTGGTTGTTTCTCCTTTCCACTTCTGGTACGAGGCAACCGACCAGTCTACCATACCGGGCTTAAAGAGGTGGTAGCTCCGCGAAACAACCGTATCGGCAACAACCTCGCCTTTTACCTTGGCAATGTTCTTCCGCATTGCCTCCAGCTGCTGCTGCTTAAATATGGGAAGCTCGAAATTCGGCTTCACCTTTAGGATTAGGCTTCGGAAGTTAAAGGTCATGTCCAACCCAAACGTTCCTCCAAAAAGCGAAGACTCCATGTACAGCATGCCGCTATAGCTTACAAGCCCGCCCCTAAAGCTATACTCCTTACCTCCTACGCTTACACGCTGCCTGCTATAATCTATTAGGTAGGGTTGTCGTTTAGCACCAATATAGCCGCTAATGCTATCGCCTTTGGCGCTAACGATGTAGGGTATTCCGAGCGGACCAAACAGCCCTTCGATGCTGACGTAAAGGCGATCGTTGCTAGAGTAGAGGGCTTCAGCATAAAACTCGCTTAATCGATCGACCGTAACCAGCACCGATACCTCGTCGTAGGTGATGGGCATTTCTACCGTTTCGTCGGTAAACTTGTCCTGTGCCATTAGGCATACCGATGGGAAAAGCCAAAGCAGCAGCAATAGAAGAACACCTTGCGATTGGGACTTGAGCTTACTCAACCACACCCCCGCAAGATGCACTACAAGCTGTGCCTTATGATACCCATCCCCCATCAGCTACTCCCTATTAAATGTTATGGAAAAGGTTCCCTCGTAGGTTCCAGAAGTTGCACCTGCCGGAACATGCAGCGTGCCCCCTACCCGAATAGGAGTAACAAAATTGCAATCGGCAGTAGTGGTAAAGGTAGAACCGCTTGGTCCCTTTTCGGTTGGTCCAATATCCATGGTAAGCGTACCTCCGCTACTTCCTGTTAGGATAGCAGTAGCATCGTAGGTTATTACAACATTACGACCCGGACAAATCTTAACCTCAAAGATGGCAGGTTGTGCCGTTGGCGACGCTGAAATAAGCGATACCCCACCCGTTGCAGTTCTGGTTCCATCGTACCCTACAACCACGGTACCTCCCGAACCCGATACGCAAAAGGTGCCAAAGTGCAGCAGCTGGATTGCCGTTACGGTTATGGTGCGCTGGGGTAAATCGGGCTGGGCAAAAGAAGGTACCGCACAAAACAGCATAACCACCGCAAGCAGCAGCATACGAAAATTCAGAATCGCTTTTAATGGTTTCATGAGCGTATTCTTTTCCTGGCATTCGCCAACTGTTTTTATTTTACCTCCGAGTGGTTGGGAAGCTTATATCTTTCCGGTTCTTGCAGCGCACATTCGGATGCACAAACACCTAATAGCAATACTTTATCCCTATACTCGGCTGAGGCTGTGCCCATAGCCGTCAAGCTAAGGCTTAATTCAACAGATCAACGCCACTGCTAAGCGTAGGCTCTGCCTACGCTTTTTCCCCTTTTGGCCTCTGGCCGTATTCTAAAGGCTAGAAGCCTTGGTTACTCGAGCGCAGCGAGGACGCTACGCTCAGCGTGGGGGATAAGCTGCATATATTTTGCGTTCTGCATTATTCATATCCTTACGACTTGCTAAATATCCAACTCCCCTTCGGCATACACGTTGTGCTTGCCCTCCTCGGCGCACACGTACTGCACCTTTAGCTTGCCATCCTTTAGCACCCTTTTCTCCTTATCCTTTAGCGGTAGCGTAATAAACCTTCTATTGGTGGTGGTGTACACCCCAATACCTCGCACCAAGACAACCTCGTAGGGTTTACCTTGCTTGGGTATAAACTCTACCCTAATATCCCCGTAGGTAGATATATTGCCTGTTCGATTTATGGTAAAGGCAAGGTTTTGTACGGTATCCTTAACTTGGGCTAACCGCAGGTCGCTGAATTTAACAGATACAGAAATTAGGCCTGAACGAATAATAACTGGTATACATAACCCGAATATAGGAACTAGACTAACACTAATACTTGAATCTTTTGATGGATTTTTAATCCCAAGAGGGGCATAGTTTCTTTCCGAACGGAAATAGAGATGCGAACGGTACTCTCCTGAACCCATTTTAGCAGTTCGCCTGCGCTGCAACATTATGGTCTGAGACTCACCTGGTGCCAAAGTTATCCTACGTGGGAATACTCGCAAATAAGGAGCAGCGATCATAAACGAAGAGTCTGGTTTATCTATTTCTAAAAAGCCTCCATTCTCATTCATGGCATACTCCAAAAAAGAGACTGAATAGGTTACAGTATCCTTATCTGTGTTAACTAAACATAGATTTTCTTTCTGAACTTTGCCTTCAAAAATGACACGCGTTGGTGTTACAAGCAAATTTCCTTGTGCACTAGCAGAAATAGCAACACTCTGAAAAATAATAAAAAACAAAATCGTAAAAATTCTGTTCATGTTCCAGTTTCTTGATGGTTATTCGATAAGCAACTACAAGCCTGACAATGTTTCAATAGGGGGAGCAAATGCCTCCCCCTATTGTTTGTTAATAGGTTCTAATTATAAAGTACGCTAACTGTAAAAGTTTTGGTGTAAATACCAGGTAGCTGATGAGCACTAACATTCAATGTACCTCCAATAAAAAGGTATGATGTTGTACTTGATAAAGTATTATCGAAACGATACCCGGCATTAGTAGGTAAAAGAACATCTGAAACAGATGGTCCATCCAAACCAATATTTAAAATTAAATTATTAACAGACATTGTCTTGTTTGTATAAGTTCCGCTTAAATCCTCACTATTAGTTAATGTAAGAGTATTAGCCGCATCAAGGCTACCTAATTGAACATAGTAATCCATATTAGGATAAGCTGTAGTAATTTTAAAAGCAGCAGCAGTAGGTTTTGAAGTCAATAAAGTTAAATTCGAAGAAGGAGTAGCAACACTAGCCGTAGACAGAGTTACTGTTCCAATATTTGCTTCATTAGCAACTATATAATTACCAAAATACATATCGCTTTGCTTTTCATTCTGCAGTGCCGTTACAATAGAGGCACTAGCATTTACATTTACAGGTGTATCCTGCCCCATAACCGTACCCGAAAAACCGACCATCAGCGCGATGGCTCCAAGAAGCATTAATGATCTTTTCATTTTTTTTGTTTTAAAAGATTAAACACATTCAAAACGTTAATGGGTGGTGCTACCTAGGAATGCCCATCGCCATCAAGCAATTTTGTTTTTCCTCCCCCTCAACACTCCTAGCAAATCAGCTTGTTCCAGCAGCTGGTGCTGGTTTGATAACTCTACAACAGCATGTTTTCGGAAAGTGTTTACAAGCGCACGGACTTTAACCTTTTAAACACTGTGTGCTAAGCAATCATTACGGGGAGATGGCGCTGCTCTAGGGCATAAAAAAGCCAGGCGCTACGGCCTGGCTTTTTTTATTGGTAACCCCAACGAACGGGCTACTGGTTGCCCGTGGGCTTATCCTTGGGCTTATCTTTCTCCTTCTCCTTTTCGTTCTTGCTGCGGGTTTCCCTGGAGTCTATCAGCTTCACCTTGGCCTCGATGAGCGGGTTGAGCTGCGAGATAATCTGGTTGTACTCGGGCTTGCTCGATATCTGGGCGAAGGCGTTGATGCGGTTGGCCAACTTGAGATACTGGTCGCGCGCCTGGCGGCCGGTCTGTACGGGCGATTCGGGATCCTTGGTTCCATAGGCCTGCGTGCGGGCGTTCTGTACGGCTAGAAACTTAGCTCGGGTGGCCATCACATCGTCCCAAAATGTCTTTACGCCCAGTTTGGCAAGCGCGCTAACGAGCTCGGGCTTGGAGGTAAAGAGGGCATCGATCTTGCTGATGGTGGTTACCTCGGCATCGTACGACATCTCCTCGATATCCCACCCCTGCTCCTCGACGGCGCGAACGATAGCTAGCGCAGGCACTCGAATCTCGTCCTTGGGGTTGCGCGAGTACGACTTTACTAGCCCCTTGAAGCTGCCCACGTAGCCGTCGAGCTCGCCATCGAGCTTTACCATCTCCTCGGTCTTCTCCTTTTCGGTGATTACGGTAGAGGTGCTCTCGAAGCGGTTGGTGCGGCGCTCGAGTTCGGACAGTTCGGCCTCCAGCTCCAGCGTTTTCACATCGAACGACTTCAGTACGGCAATCATCTGGCGTAGTAGGCCAATTTGTTCGTCAACGTGCAGTCGACTCATGAATGTTCCTTTTAATTTCATAATCCTTATGTGTTAAATTTTTCCAATTATATAAAATATGCACAAACAACCAATATCCATTAAGCATGTTATAAAACATCCAATTCGGCAAAGGTGCCATGTTTTCTCCGTACAAGCAGCCACAAGCACGTCAAGTCACCCAATCAAAAAAATAGGGAATTAGGGCTTTGTACCATATACAAAAGCACCAACGGAACTCCGGTGACCCCTTTGTATATGGTACAAGACCCCCAACGGAACTCCGGCGAAGCCTTTGTATATGGTACAAAGCACCCAACGGAACTCCGGCGAAGCCTTTGTATATGGTACAAAGCACCCAACGGAACTCCGGTGGAGCCTTTGTATATGGTACAAAGCACCCAACGAAGTTCTGGCGAGCCTTCTGTACCTGTAAAGTCCATCGGCAAGAGGTTCTACCGCATAAACCACCGTGCCAGCTTCAGCTTAGCCGAGGTGTAGGGTGGAAAAAAGAACGAAAGGTTTACCAGAGTCGACGTGCTGAGGATGCTCTTGTGGTGCGAGAAGGCCTCGAAGCTGCGGCGGCCATGGTAGCTGCCCGTACCGCTGGCCATCACCCCGCCAAAGGGCACCTTGGGGCTCACCAGGTGCAGCAGCGCGTTGTTGATGGCGCCGCCGCCAAACTCCACCTGCTCCACAAAGAAGCGCTCCACCCGCTTGCTCTGGGTGAAGAGGTACAGCGCCAGCGGGTAGCGGTTGCGGCGAACGATGGCTAGCGCCTCGTCGAGGCTATCGTAGACGATGATGGGGAGGATGGGGCCGAAGATCTCCTCCTGCATGATGGGCGCCTCGAGCGAGACATTCTCCAATAGAGTCGGCTCGATGTAGAGTTTTTCGGGGTTGCTGCGCCCGCCGTGCGCGATGCGGCCATCGGCCAGGTAGCCCATCAGCGTATCGAAGCGGCGTCGGTTGACGATGCGGGTAAGGTCGGCACACCGTTCGGGATCATCACCATAAAACTCCCTGATGCACCCTTTAGCCAGCTCCACCACCTCGTCCTTTACGCTGTGGTGCACCAGCAGGTAGTCGGGTGCCACGCACGTTTGCCCGGCGTTGAAGAACTTGGCCCACACCAGCCGCCTTACCGATACCCGGAGGTTGGCATCGGCATGAACGATAGCCGGACTCTTGCCGCCCAGCTCCAGCGTCACGGGGGTGAGGTGCTTGGCAGCCATCCCCATCACCTGCCGCCCTACCTTGGGGCTACCCGTAAAGAAGATATGGTTGAAAGGGAATCCTTCAATGAGCATGGGGCCCAGCTGCGCCCCCGATCCCGGAGCGACGCTAACGTAGCAGGAGTCGAAGGTTTCGCCCACCAGCTTAGCAACAACGGCAGCCGTATGCGGGGCCATATCGCTTGGCAGCAGCACGGCGCAGCAGCCGGCAGCAATAGCGCCGACGAGCGGAGCGATGAGCAGCTGAAAGGGGTAGTTCCAAGGCCCAATGATGAGCACCACCCCGCGCGGCTCGGCCACAATCCGCGAGCGCGAGGGCTGAAGCATCAGCGACGTACCTACCCGCTGGGGCCTCATCCACCGCTTCAGATGGCTGATGGCGTAGTCGATCTCCTCGTACAGGATGCCCACCTCGCTGGAGAACGCCTCGTAGACCGGCTTGCACATGTCGGCATGTAGGGCGGTAAGGATTTCGTCCTCGCGCCGCTTGATGGCCGCTTTAAGTTTCGCGAGCTGCGCCACCCTAAAGGCGTAACTGCGGGTGCTGCCTCCGTCAAAGAAAGCGCGTTTGGCGCTATAGGCCTGCTCGATGTCTTGCTCCTGCATGTCGGTAGTGTTTTAAATTGAAATCAATCCAAGATCAGCAAAGATAGCAATCCCCCCTCTGTTAAAATCGGAAAAGAAGCCGCTGCCGCACCATATAATTCGAAATTTATCGTTATCCTAGCAGCCCCTTACCGCATCCGAAACCCATTTTGACTACGCAAACAGATGAAACACCCCTTCTGCAAAACAGCGCTCGCCACGCTCACCCTGCTCCTTTTTCAGCTGGCCGCCATGGCGCAAGGCGATGCTACGCCCGACAGCGCCAGCTACGCCAACCTCATCCACGCTCCCGTAGCTCGCATCTTTAGCGCAAGAAATGGGACGAGGTGGATTATCGCTGGCAAGGACAGCAGCCTGCTGTACCGGGTAACACACAAGGGCGTCGTCATCAACATGAGGGATACCGCCGGGCTCCCCTGCGATACCCGATTCAGCGATGTGCTCATCATCCGAAACAACCGCGTGCTTGTTGGAACTAAGAACCGGTACGTATTCAGCTTCAACGGCGATAAGGCCAAATGGATCAACAGCAGCTACGGGCTTACCGATAGCACCATCGACCACTTCGAGTGGGATAAAAGGCAGAAGCTCCTCTTTGTCGAAACGGCCAACTCTCGTTTTCTGGTGAAGCACCACAACAAGCTCATCAACATCCGCTTCTCCGAGGTTAAGGACACGCTCACCACCTTCGACGAGATCCGCCACTTCATAAAGAGCAACTTCCGATGGAGCATCCAGAAGGGCATCTGCGAGGTGTGCGCCGATATCGACTTCAGCTTCCGCGCCGAGAAGTTCGTCAGCGAGGAAGACCTCCAGCACATTAAGGACACCCTTCGCCCGGGCGACATCATCGTAAAGCGCAACGACGAGCAGCTCTCCAACGTGGGCATCCCCGGCTTTTGGACCCATTCGGGAATATACGTAGGCTCCCTGGCGCAGCTCGACAGCTGCTTTAGCGGCATTGCCATGCTCGGCGGGCAAAAACCTTCGGCCTACATTCAGGAAAGCTACCGCGAGGTTTACGAAAGGCTAGCCGATAAACAGGGTTTAATTATTGAAGCAATTGGAAAGGGGGTGGTCATAAATCCGGTGGAGCATATTGCCAAGGTAGACTACCTGGCAGCGCTAAGGACAAACCTCGACAAAGCCGACATCTTTAAGTCGCTTCTCACGGCCTTCGAGTACCTCGGCACGCCCTACGACTACCTGTTCGACTTCAGCAACGACAACGAGCTGGTGTGTAGCGAGCTCGTTTACCTCTCGTTCCGACCATCGCCAAACAAGACGGGAATTAACTTTATCATGGGAGAACTTGATGGAGAAACCTTCCTTTCGCCCAACGACATCGCCAAGCAGTACAGCCTAGAATGGAAGCAGCCCTCGCCGCAGCTAAAGCTGGTATTCTTCTACGATGCCAAGCGGCGACAGCGCAAGTCGGAAAGGCGCAACGAGGCGGCATTCGCCAAGTCGTGGAGGCGGAAGAGCCTCTACTAGGAATCTACTGGTTAACGAAACAAACGGTACTGCAGGCAATAACCCCAGCCGTCTCTGTGCGCAGGCGGCTTTCGCCCAGCGATATTTCAACGAAGCCATGCTGCTTAGCCAGTTCCACCTCCTCGATGCTGAAATCACCTTCGGGACCAATAAGAATAAGGGCATTCTCGCCGGGATCAACGGCATGCTTTAGCAGCACCTTTTCGCCCTCGTTGCAGTGGGCAATAAGCTTCTTACCCTCGAATGGAAGTTTTACCAGTTCCTTAAACGGCGTAATCTCGTTCACCTTTGGATGGTAAGCCTTCAGCGATTGCTTAACGGCTGCCGTCACCACCTTCTCCGAGCGCTCCTGCTTAACGGTTCTACGTTCGGAGTGAAATGACTCCAGCGGCGTAATCTCGTCGATGCCGATTTCGGTTACCTTTTCCAGGAACCACTCGTAGCGGTCGATTAGCTTAGTAGGCCCAATGGCTACATGAAGGTAGTAGGGACGCTTGCCGTAGCACTCTTGCTTTTCTACCACCTCTACCCTACACCGCTTCGGATTGGCATCCGCAACCTTGGCAACGTAAAATCCGCCAACGCCATCAACAAGGTAGATTTGCTCGCCAACCTCCATGCGCAGCACGCGCACGCAGTGCTTCGACTCCTCCTCGCTTAAGGTGTACGACGATCCGGCAATATCAGGGGTATAGAAAATATTCATGCCGCGAAGATAGCAAAAATCAGCCGAGCCGATAATTCACTCCTGATTCTTAAAGGATATATGAACAATCAGCCAACAAATTCGCTTAATTTACATGACCATTCAAAAAACAGTATGTTAGTCAAAATTTATCCCGAAAATCCGAACGAGCGCCAAATTAACGAGGTGGTACGAGTACTCGAAAACGATGGTGTTATCATCTACCCCACCGACTCCGTTTATGCGCTTGGCTGCAGCCTTAAAAGCAAGAAGGGGCTCGAACGCATCCTTAAAATAAAGGGGCTAAAGCAAAAAGATGTCGACTTCTCCATAATCTGCACCGATTTAAGCAACCTCTCGCAGTTTGCAAAGGTCGACAACGCCACCTTTAAGCTGATGAAGAAAAACCTGCCAGGACCTTTTACCTTTATTTTACCCGCATCCAACAAGATTCCCGACATATTTTTGGACAAAAAAAAGACCATCGGCATTCGTATCCCCGACAATCCAATCCCAATAGCCATAACCGCAGCGCTTGGGCACCCGCTTATCACCACATCCATCAAGGATGATGATCAGATAATTGAATACACAACCGATCCAGAGCTAATACACGAACGATTCGAGCACCTAGTAGATCTTACCATTGATGGTGGGTACGGAGGAAATATAGGAACCACTGTCGTTGATTGTACTACCCCAGAATTCGAGATTGTAAGGGAAGGGAAAGGTGAACTTATAGAATAAGTTCAAAATTGCAGATACAAAAAAAGGTCGTTCAAATTGAACGACCTTTTCTTTATCGTAGAAGAAACTTACTAGTAGCGATTAGTTCTTGGGCCACGGTTTCCACCGCCTCTGTTACCACCGAAAGAACCTCTTGGCTTGTCTTCTCTTGGCTTAGCTTCAGATACAGAAATTGTTCTGCCATCGTACTCAACTTGGTTAAGTTCTTCGATAGCACGATTTGCTTCCTCGTCAGAAGCCATTTCAACAAAACCAAAACCTCTTGAGCGGCCGGTTACTTTGTCAGTAATTACTTTTGCAGAGCTAACTTGTCCGTACTCTTCAAAAAGTTGTGCTAGGTCATCATCATTGACTCTAAAACTCAAGTTCGAAATAAAAATGTTCATTTGTCTAAAAAAATTAAAGCTTTTATCCTTTGTTTTCGGTGAGTCTTTTAGATGGAGTCGACGATGACTTTTCTGAAATTTGATCTAGTTATTAGAATAACTTTCAAAAATTTTTATCTGACAAACTAACTAGAAACTCAGACGGCAACAAATTCAATGACAAATATCGTCTCTTTTTTCAAATAATCAAGAGTCCGCACTACTTTTTTACAAAAAAAACACAATATTCCTTAAGACAGATATACTAATTAAACCATTTTAGCCTTTTCTGGGCCTCATCATTAGGATGAATACCTTTTACAAGCCAAATTTTCATAGACAATCGCGCGACGACCTTACTTAAAGAGTCTTTCGCTTACACGACAACAAGCCCATTTTTCCGCGCCGTTTTCCAAACTTTAGAGGACGAAATCACCGCTACTCCACCTGGCAAATGATTTTTTGCCAAACTTATCACCAAATCTACCGCTACAAAATTCGAATGCTCATCGAGAAGAAGGAAGAAATTCTCCCAAAAGGCAATTTCCTCTAGGCGAAATATCACCTCGACCATTTTGCTTTGGGTAAAGATATGCAGCTTGGGGCGGCGGCTATCGGTTAGCAGCAGCTGGTAGCCATCGGCGAGCCACACCAGGGTTCCGCTATCTGGGAAGCTATCGTTCTTTACGGTCACGAGGCAGCCGGCAATGAGCGTTGGGGCCACCTTCGCCTGTGGGACTCTGTCATCAAACCAGGTTGCGACGCTCTTTTCTAAGCCCAGGTTGTGCATGTAGTTGTAGGTCGCCTTTCGCAGCCCTTCGCCCAGCATTTCGAGGTCGGTATCGGTGCTATCGGTAAAGAATATTTCGTTGTTGGCGAACGGATTTTTCTTGCTCGACAGCGGCTTTGCCCCATACCTTTCGGGGTTGCATCCTGCGGGGCTATGCACCGTCATGGCAAAGCGGTGCCAGAAGGCCGATTGGATGAGCTTCTGCTCGAAGAGCTGGCGTACGACCTCGAGGGAGTCGATGGTTTCCTGCGTGGTTTCGGAGGGGAAACCGTACATCAGGTAGGCGTGCACCAGGATGCCCGCCGAGGAGAGGGCGCTGGTAACCTTTGCCGTTTGCTTGATGTCTACACCTTTACTCATTAGGGCAAGCAAGCGGTCGGAGGCCACCTCGAGCCCGCCGGATACGGCAATGCAGCCGGCCCGCGCCATCAGCAGGCAGAGTTCGCGGGTGAAGCTGCGCTCGAACCGCACGTTGGCCCACCAGCTAACGGTTAGCCCACGACGGATGATTTCGAGCGATATCTTCTTGAGCAGCGCGGGAGGGGCAGCCTCGTCGACAAAGTGGAAGCCCGACTGCCCGGTTTGCGCCATTACGTCCTCCATCATATCCACAATGGCCGAGGCGTCGTAGGGTTCGAAGCGCTTGATGTAGTCGAGCGTGACGTCGCAGAAGGCACACTTGGCCCAGTAGCAGCCGTGCGCTAGGATGAGCTTATTCCAGCGGCCATCGCTCCAGAGCTTAAGCATGGGGTTGGGGGTTTCCAGCATGTCGAGGTACTTGCCAATGGGCAGCTGGCTGTACAGGGGGGCTGGCCGCTCGCTGCCCGCCACATCTAGGTGCGCATTGCCTACGTTGGTCAGCTTGCCATCCTTTAGGAAGGAGGTTCGCACGAGGGTATCCTCGCTCCTCTTGCCCTGCATGTGCTCCAAAAGGCGGAGGATGGAGATCTCGCCATCATCGTAAAGAAGGTAGTCGATGTACCCGAAAAGGCGCGGGTCGGAGAGGTCGCGTAGCTCAGTGCTCACGTATCCACCGCCCATCAGCACCTTTACGTTGGGACGATTTTGCTTCAGCCAGCTAGCGCAGATCAGCGCGGCATAAAGGTTCCCAGGGAAGGGTACCGTAAAGCCAACCACATCGGGCTTTACTTCATCAAAATAAGCTGAAAAGGTATCAATAATTAGGCGATCGATCAGGCTGGGCTCGCCATCGACCGCAGCCTTTAGGCTATCGAAGGTGGGCAGGGCAACGCAGAGCGACTCGGCGTAGCGGATGAGTTCGAAGTGGGGCGATACGTTGCGACGGATGAAGTCGCTGATATCCTCGATGTAGAGCGTGGCCAGGTGCTTAGCCCGATCCAGAACGCCCAAATCGCCAAAGAGGAACTCGAGGTCGGCCAGGTGCCTGAAACGCTCACCCTCGGGCAGGAATCCGCGCGTGCCGATGCGGTTGGCCAGCGTAGCATCGCCACCGCGTAGAAAGCGGATCACCGAATCGATGGTGGCTATGTAGCGATGGCGCAGAGCTAGCATCTTGGCATCTGCATGGCTGGTAGCGCCGGCATCGTCAACCGAGTCGAATACTTCAGCCAGCATCGCTGCCGTAAAAATCCGGTCAATGAGCTCGATGCCCAGATCTTGCTGGTAAACCTCAACTCCCTGCTTCGAGAGGTAGCCGGCCAGGTAGGGCGTGGCTGGATATGGGGTGTTGAGCTGCGTTAGCGGCGGAGTGACAAGTAGGATGCGCATTGCGTAGGATCTCTTCGGTAAATAATGGCCAAAGATACTAGAAAAGGGGAACGGAACATCGGAAAAAGGGCGTGGTGGGGGCCGCTTGGCGGTAAACAAATTGCGGCGGCAGCTGTTTAGGTCGGTAAAACAAATCGAACTAGCATGAAAAATTTAGCAGCAGCACTTTTACTTCTTGCCTCGGCATCGGCCTTTGGGCAGCAGAAATGGGCGGTAGACCCATCGCACTCGGGCGTAAAGTTTTCGGTAACGCACATGATGGTATCGGAGGTGGATGGCCGCTTCACCAAGTTTAACGGAACCATAGACTCGGCATCGCCCGACTTCATCAATGCCAAGATCAGCTTTACGGTTGACGTGAACAGCATCAGCACCGACAACGAGATGCGCGACAAGCATCTGAAATCCGACGATTTCTTTAACGCGGAAAAGTTTCCTAGCATGACCTTTACCAGCACTTCGTTTAAGCGCGTGAAGGGCAACAAGTACCTTCTAGAGGGCAACCTCACCATTAGGGATGTTACCAAGAAGGTGAAGTTCAGCACCACCTTCATGGGCAAGGCAAAATCGAAGCAGGGAATGCTGGCCGCCTTTAAGGCCACCGCGGTTATTGACCGTTTGGCCTTTGGGCTGAAGTGGAATGCACTTACCGAGGCTGGTGGCGCCATGGTGGGAAAGGACGTGACCATTAACCTGAACCTGGAGTTTGGAGAAGCAAAGTAACCATTAAGCGCAGATGGGGAGCCCCACGCGCTCTTCCTGTTAGATTCTATGCATTGGGCCATCCTCCTAGCTTAGGAGGATGGCCCAATGTATTTTGAGAAAATTTGTCGGCTGACAATTGTCCAAAAATCTTTTTTTGAAGGATTTGTTGGCAGGCAAATGGGTCAAAACTTTTTTTTGAAGGATTTATTGGCTGACAAATAGCCCAAAAACTTTTTTTGAAGGATTTGTCGACTGACAAATGAACCAAAAATTTTTTTTAAGGGATTTGCCGACGAACAAATGGGCAAAAAACTTTCTTGGGAAGATTTGTCGGCTGACAAATGGGTTTAAAGCCATTACCAACCCTCGGTTGCGTGCTTAAACGCTACTTCGCCACCTTTCCCGCCTTAAAGGTTATCGTTCCTTGATCCGACTTCAGCACCAGCGTCGATTCGTCGACCGTTGCTGCTAGCGGAGCGGCGAGCAGGCGGCGGTAGAGGCGCTCGACGTCGCCGATAGCGCCCGTGCAGAGCATCTTGGTTGCCCCAACCCTATCGAACGTAACCACGTTGCCCCGCAGCGTAAACGCGCCGAAGTAGCGGTTGCAGCAGGTGCCGTGGATGCGGGATGTTTGTGGATCGAAAACCAGCGTGGCCTCCTCGCCGGCAGGCACGTCGATGCTCCGATCGCCGCTTTCGATCCTAACCATATTCCAGGTTTTGGCGTAGAGCAGCGCGGTGTCGAGATGGAGGGTGTCGACCACAGCAGCGGCTTCAGGACGACTCGTAGAGCCCCCCTTAAACGAGGCGCAGCCGCCAAGAGCAGCGACCAGCGCTAAAAGGGTAACGATTGCTTTCATACAATAAGAGCATTAAGGTATCCTTTGGAGCGAACATTTCACTTTTAAGCTTGCCAGAGCCGAATGCAACTTAGTATATCCTAAAAGCGAAATCACTACTACCCTACCGCCCTTTATACGGGGCAGGGCTACTTTCGGTTGAGGAAGTGGGTAACCGCCTCCGAGAAGCCCGAGCTGGCAGCATCGCCCACCACATGGTGCTGCAGCCTCAGCGGCTCCGCAGCGTTAGCCACCACGTAGCTGTGCGGCGTATAGTCGAGCATATCCACATCGTTAAAGTCGTTTCCGACAACCATAACGTCGCTACGCAAGACGTTAAGCTTAGAGGCCAACATCTCCAGCGCATGCCCCTTCGAAACGTTCTTATCGAACACCTCTACCCACATATTCTCGCCATTGATGGGCGATGTCGTACGGATAACCTTATAATCGGAAAGGCTAGCGGCAATCCGGTCAAAGCGGTCCAAGTCTGGCTCCATAAACGCCAGCGCCTGGCACGATTCGGGGTACTCATCCATCCTCAGCGGAAAGCAGTAGTCGGGGTAGTGCCGCATCCGCTCGTGGAAGTCGGATATGGGATGCTCCGTCGCCGAGTAGTAGAAGTGGTGCGTATCGGGCACCGGCTTGTGCAGCATAAAGTCGAGGTGGTGGCGCGTCAGCTCCTTCACCAGGTATTTAACCCGGCTTGAGGATAGCTGGGCGCTAAAGATGATCTCCCCGGTTCGCCAGTCCATCACCCCAACGCCTGTCGAAAAGATAAGGTAGTCGATGGGGAACGTACGCGGGATGTTGCGCAGGATGGCGTAGAACGACCGCCCCGTGGCGAGCACCCGCACCACCCCCTGGTTGCCCAGCATCCGAAGGGTATCCAAATCCCTATTCGACACCTTCCCGCCATGCGGCAGCAGCGTTCCATCGAGGTCGGTTGCAACAATTTTCATCGACTAATAGATTTTAGATTTTAGACGTTAGATTTTAGATTTTAGATTACATGTTATACTGGGTGATATTAGATTCTCGTCTAAAGCCTAATATCTCACGTCTAGCATCTATTTTTAAACAAAAAATCCAAAAGGATTGCCTGCAACTTACCAGCTTTTACCGGCAAAAACAAGCAACCCTTTTGGATGTAAGGTTATCGTACGATGCTACGCCTAGGCGTTAATCATCATTGGCATGAGCAGCATCAGCGTATCGTCGAATTCGCCGACCTGGGTGGTAGGCAGCACAAGCCCTGCGCGTGATGGATCTGCTAGTTCGAGTACCACCTCTTCGCTTTCGATATTCGAAAGAATTTCTGAAAGGAAGGTAGACTTAAAACCAATCTCCATGTTATCGCCCTCGTACTGGCAGCTAAGACGCTCGATAGCCGAAATCGAGAAGTCGAGGTCCTGCGCCGAAACGGTGAGCTGGTTGCCGTCAATCTTAAGCTTGATAAGGTTGCTGGCCTGATTCGAGCAAACCGACACGCGGCGAACGCAGTTAAGCAGCTCGGCCCTATCAATGGTAAGCCTATTGGGGTTGTTGGTTGGGATTACCGAGTTGTAGGCAGGGTAGGTTCCCTCCACCAAGCGGCAAACCAGCTTAAAGTTGGTAAGGGTAAACGAGGCGTTCTTCGAGTCGAATGCCATGGCAACATCGTTCGCTTCCTTAGCCAAAAGCGCCTTAAGCAGGTTGGCTGGCTTCTTAGGAAGGATAAACGATGCAGCACCCGAAGGATGAACATCGGAACGCTTGTAGCGAACCAGCTTGTGGGCATCCGAAGCCACAAAGATGGCTGATTCGGTATCGAAGTCGATGTTGATACCATTCATTACCGGACGAAGTTCGTCGTCGGCAGTGGCAAATACAGTTTTGGTGATGCCATCAAGAAGGGCATCGGGGTTGATGTCAACCTCAAATTTCGACTCTTCCTTGATAAGGGCACTGCGGGAAAATCCTCGGCGCTTGCACCAGGGATGTTGAACTTACCCTTTTCCCAGCTAATCTCGACATCGAGATTCTCGGGATTTACAATAAAGGTAAGTGGCTGCTCTGGAAACTCCTTCAAGGTGTCGGTTAACAGCTTTGCAGGAATAGCAATATCCCCATCTTCCACCACATTCTCGATATGAAGGGTGGTTTCCATGGTGGATTCCAGATCGGAAGCAGTAACCTTTAGCTCGTTGTTGTGGAGCTTAAACAAGAAATTGTCCAAAATAGGAAGCGTATTCTTGCTGTTAATCACCCTGCTGATAAGCTGTAGGTGGCTCAAGAGTTCGGTGCTGGATACTACGAATTTCATTCCTTAATTATTTAATTTTCAAAAGTATTTTCTTTTGCTGTTCAGGATTCAAGTATACAAAAAAAAGGGGGAGGAATTACCCCTTCGTCCATTTAGTTATTAACAAAGAAATGAACATCCCTCAGAAGTATATCGTAATCCACCCATTTGGCCACCACAACCTGCTTATCTCCATCGAAAACGACATAAAGCTTATCGCGGTCGTACTTAAGCGGACGCCCATAGGCATCGTAATCGTCGCCAATAGGCATTAGATATAGCTTAAAGACTTCGGTTTTACCATCAACCGACGAGATGGTAATCATCGCCTCGGGCTCGGAAAGCACCAAGGTACGCAACTCAAAGTCGTTCATTTTAAGCAGCTGCTTAAACCCAAGCTCACCATAAAGGGAGAGGTAGAAATCGATCTGCTCTGCGCTAAGGTCCGAGACCTCCTGCTGCTTATAAATATCGTAGAGGTGGAAGTTGCCATCAGTCCCCCTAAACAGTTTGAAGCTGCACTGGGGCTTAGCCATATTGTCTACCATAATGGATACGATATCGCTAGGCATAAGCGAGAGCAGCAAGTTCTGGTGCCAATCAACAGGATCGGCCGAAAGTGTTGATGCAGGGCTGTAGTTGGAACCAGGGATCTGAAGCAGATACATCTTCGTTTTGCCATCTAGTACACCAATTGTTCCAATGTTGGAGTTTGGGAACTCCGCAACGGTAAACTTGGTTGCCACCACTCCGTTGGCTTCAGCCGTAATGGTGTACCCCTCCTCGTCTAGCGCTTTGGCAGCAACGACTTGCACCTTTCGGGGCAGCGGCATCTTTACCTCAACATTTTCGAGGAAGTAGAGCAACCGCTGAATCATCATTGGCCTTACCTCGCCCTTACCGTTTACCACCCAAACGCCCTTGTGTTTTTCGAGAACAACGGTAGCCGTATCCTTTTCGATTACGATACGCGTAAGCGCCTTCGCATCCTTAACCGCAAAATTCTTAGAACTGTTAATGATATCGGTGTAGTAGTAAACCGACAATAAGGAAACTACCACCATTACTACTGCACTTGCTATCCAGACTATCTTTTTCGACATGAATGAGTGTAAAAAGTATTCTATCTATGCTATCTCCTATCGTGCATACTTGCGCTTACGCAGCCAGATAAACACAATGCTAAAGGCAACCAGCAACAGCAGCGGTATTGCCGTATTGATGAACACCCACATGGTACGCTGGGTGTAGATCTTATTCTTATCGAGCATGCGCACCACAAGCTCGCGGTTGCGGATCTGCATTAGCCCGGTGTCGTCGTTTAGGTAGCTAATGGCGTTAAGCAGGAAGTCCTTGTTGCCAAACTGCTGGTTCATGTACTTATCGAAGCCAAGCGGATAGGGCATAACGCCACTAGCACTGCGCTGCACATCGTTACGAATAATATCGCCATCGGCAACTACCACCATCTTGGTAGGCTTGCTCCTATTTACCAAGGGCTTTCCATCGCCAACAACGCCGGGAATCATCCGGTTCTGAAACGCCGATGCGAATTGCCCCTCGAGCAGCATAGCCACCGGAGCCCACGCACGGTTGAAATCGCCGGGCTTAAACTTACGGGTAACCTGCGCAAGGCTTACCATAACGGGAGCCTGAATCTCGCGGGCATACTGCGAGGTGCTAAGCAGCACCGTCTTCTTTATGTTATGCCCTACCCCAACGGTATCTATACTCGAAGGATACTTGGAGTATACCACATTAAGGTTTTTGGTGATGATGTTATCGTTAGGTGCGTTGAGCAGCGGATAGTAGTACCAAGGCGATGGCACAAACTGAGGCTGCGCCCCAGGTACAGCCATATTCACGGGGATGAGCACGCTTTGTGCATCCTGCAACACCGTTGGGTTGATGCGCACGCCATACTTAAAGAGCTGGTCGTCGAGGTTGTGCTCGTTCACAAGCCCAAAGGTAACCTCACCCGAGGCTAGGCTATCGTCGTTGACGGTAATGGCATCAATAAACCAGGCAACCTTGCCTCCATGCATGATGTACTGGTCGAGTACCAGCTTATCAGCCTCGCTCCACTTCTTAAGCGGTTTGGCAATGATTGCGGTGGAGAAGCCATCGAGCGCCCCCATGCGTCCGCGAATGGATATCGAGTCGATGTTGAAGCGCTCCGAAAGCAGCTGAAGGGCACCCTGCGCATGCATGGCATCCAGCTCGTCGTGCCCCTGAATGAAGGCAATCTTGGGGAGCTCCTTCTTCATAATCATGTCGATTGCCGACACGAGGTTGTACTCCAGATTCTGCGCACCAATATTAATGGACTCCTCGGGGGTAACCCTAGAGTTGCTCGTCAGCAGATTAATCCCTATCTCGTAGCCGTTGTAGCTAACAATAGCGCCGGGGAATAGGGTTCGCTGGTTTATGCCACCCTCGGCATTCTTCTCCTGAACGTTTACCGGACGAAGCCCCTTCTTATATAGATCTTCGTAGAGGGCATTCTGCTTCTTTCCGCTTTCGGCGGCAGGGTTAACGAACTCGTACTGCACGTTGCCGCCGCTGTAGGCTGCAAACTCGTCGAGCATCTCCTTAACGGAGCGCTTCATCTTCTTAAAGGCAATGGGCATATCGCCATCGAGGTACACCTTAACGTATACCACATCCTTTACCCCCTTAAGCTTATCCTTGGTTACCTGCGAGAGCGTAAAGCGCTTGTCGGAGGTAAGGTCGAGGCGGAAGAATAGGAACGATGCCGCCACGTTAACAACCAGTACGGCGCCTAGGAATAGGGCAAGCGTCTTAAGCGACTTGGCTTTTTGCCCGCTTGGCTTTTTGAATATCTTCTTTATGATCTCCATGGCTCCTTCCCTATTTCCAGTTTCGTGATTGTATCTTAAGCATCGTGGCGTAGATGAACACCGCAATGGCGCTAACAAAGTAGATGAGATCGCGCGAGTCGATCACCCCCTTGCTCATCGACTTGTAGTGCTCGTTGATCCCCAAGCTTACGATAAAGCTGTCAGCCGATTTTAGGAAGGGGAACGAAGCCAGCGAATCGAAGCCGATGTACATAAACAGGCAGAGCACTGCCGCCAGAATAAACGACACGATTTGGTTGTCGGTAAGCGACGATGAGAATACGCCTATAGCAGCGTACACCGCAGCCAAGAAGAACAGCCCAATAAACGATCCCCACATGGCTCCCATATCGACATTGCCAACGGGGTTAGCCAGCAGGTACACCGAAAGAAGGTAGATAAGCGTTGGGATAAGCGCCATGAGCACCAGCACTACCGCGCCAAGAAACTTTCCCCCGACCAGTTGCAGGTCGGTAAGCGGACGGGTAAGCAGCAGCTCCACCGTTCCTGTTTTCTTCTCCTCGGCAAACGAGCGCATGGTGGCGGCAGGAACAAGTAGCAGAAATACCCAAGGGGCTATAAAGAATAGCGTATCGAGCGAGGCCAACCCGCCATCGATAACGTTGTACTCGCCGGGCGAGATCCACATAAACCAGCTGGTGATGACCAGGAATATACCTACGGCCACGTATCCGGTAATGGTAGAGAAAAACGTGCTAATCTCTTTAAAAAGAATACTACGCATTACTTTTAAATATTTTGCCTACAAAAGTAGCATCTTATCGCTATACGATGGGGCATTATCTTTTAATAATGGATAAAAAGTAGGCCAGCAAAGGGCACAAGCATCCCCTATCCACGAGTAGGCGCTACCGCTTTACGCCATTAGGCTCGTTACCGCTACCGGCAACCTCCTCGGGAATTGCCGGCGTTGAGCATCTGGCCAGTTTAACTTCGCCTGCATCGGGAACCACGTCGAAGATGAGGTAAGCCGTAGCACCTACACGAGCTACGCGGGTGGCAACATCCCGCTTACCCTGTGTGACCTTGGCCGAAGGCCAGCCCTGAGGCATGGGACGCCGCAAGGTTATCGGGTAGCAGTAGATGGAATCGGGAAGGGTGTCGGTAACCTGCAGCTTAATGGCCTTCTTTGATGCCGATATCTCGGAGACCTTGACGGCATCGCGCTCCTTGCTGTACAGCGTGGCGTTGGCAAATGTGGTCACCCAAAACGTACCCTTACGCTCGCTCAGATACGCCAGGCTCCTGCGCAGCTCGGCCGATGCGATGGGCGAGTATCCCCCATCGTTATCGACACCGTGTAGGAGAAAGACGCACCAGCCATTGGCGGCAGCGGCCTTATCGAAGTTCACCTTAAAATCGTCGAACACCTTAACGCCGGCAAGGCTACCGCAGGGCACCGAGCTGACGTTTAGGTACGACCCCGGTGTCTTGGGCTCTATGAAGCCCTGGCATCCGCGAGCCGAGATGTACCGCTGCCGGCATACGCTATCGATGCCGGGAGCACAAAACGGGTAGGCAATGGTTAGGCATCGGATGCCCGATATATGGCTTTCGATTGTGCTTTTTGAATTCTGCAGCTCTACAATTTGCTGCTGAAGCGGAATGTTCGCCAGGTTGGGATGCGAAACCGTATGGCTGGCCACCTCGTGCCCGTTGGCGGCAACTGCCTGTAGCTCGGTCCAGCTGGTAACCCAGCTGGAAACCATAAACAGGGTGGCCTTAAAGCCAAACTCGTCGAACATGGGGATGGCCACCTTAAATTGGTTGGGGCAGCCATCGTCGAAGGTGTAGCTGATGGCGGCCTGCCTAAAGCTGGGCCAGGTAGCCACCTCGTATGGTGGCTGAGCATTCTGCGAAAGGGCTGTTTGGCTAAGCATCACCAAAGCAGCGAAGGTAAGGAGTAATCTTTTCATGATACGATTGCGTCTATTTAAGCTGGTTGCCTGCGGCCAGCGGATCTCTTCATTTCTGCCCACAAAAATGCGAACAAAATGCGGTCTTCCAAGCACACCTCAACAATTGGGGAGGGATATCGCTTTTAAAAAAACATCGATCATGATGGAGGTAGACGTAAAGGAATCAACAAGTCGTAGCACAAAGCGTATCCCCTTTGGAGGCAGGGCTGTTAAGTTCTGCTTATTTCTTCTTGTCATTCCGGCGCAGGCCGGAATCTCCTAAGAATTTGCACTAACGTTTCCCTATTAGATCGGCTTCTGCTAACCATCAGGAGATCCCGTGCCGAGCACGGGATGACAGCGCTGATTAACAATATCAGAACTTAACAGCCCTGCCCTTTGGAGGGGGAAGGGGGAGGAAAATAGACGTTAGGGGTAAAAACTTGATGCCAATGATAGCTATACACTTCTAAAAATCCACCCCCTACCCCCCCCGGCGGGGGATATCCTTCGAATATAGAGTAGTGTAAATCCTAAAGGCGAAATCCCTGAACAATTGGGCGGCTGGATGAAGTTCTCGCTATATAGGGGGGGGCGAAGCAACCTCTCAAGGTTCTGAAGAGGCTGCTCGGGCAGGAAATTGGGCTTATCAACATTTTCACTTCACGTAGCATTCCGCCCCCTCCCGCCTAAGCGGAAGGGATAAGCAGCGTCAATCGACCACTGGTGCTTAGCAGCTATCCATCCTACAAAGCCGAATTCTTCGCATTCGCTTCGGGCGAGGGCTACCGCTTCGTCCGCTCGAGGATGAAGCGCTCCACCTCCTCCATCTGCTCCAGCGGCAGGTTTTCCACCAGCGTAACCAGCCCAATGGCGGCGTCCTTGCGGCGGATGGCGTGCAGCGCGTGGCTGATGGGCATGTCGCTGTCGTCCTTGGAGGGGGTCCACTCCAGCAGGTCGTTGGGCGTGCAGTTGAGCCGCTTGCACAGGAACTCCAGGTCGTCGAACTCGACGGTGCTCTTCTTGTCGTTAATCAGGTTGAAGGCCTTGGTGCGCTTGTAGCCCAGCTTGCGCATGTAGGCGGTGGCATCGTCGATGCCCTTTAGTTTGAATACCCGCTGTAGGTTTAGCGTTAGCATAGCGTCGTATTTTTGAATGGTTTACGCCTCCTAATTTAGCGCTTATTCCGGCTGCAGGTGCTGCCAGACCCCCAAGTTCTTGCAAATTCCGACAATAATGGGCGCTCCGCTAGCCGAAATCACCGCTCGCGGCAGCGCCCAGCCGCCA
Organism: uncultured Acetobacteroides sp.; assembly: GCF_963678165.1. Taxonomy (NCBI): domain Bacteria; kingdom Pseudomonadati; phylum Bacteroidota; class Bacteroidia; order Bacteroidales; family Rikenellaceae; genus Acetobacteroides; species uncultured Acetobacteroides sp. Next base: position 2,784,304 of record NZ_OY782755.1, read on the forward strand.
TTTAGCGCCCTCGCTGTCTTGCACCAAAGCTCCAAGTCGACTAGACAAGACGCTACAACTTACACCAAGGCTCCAAGTTGACTTGACAAGCCGCTCCGTCCTACATCGAGGCTCCAAGTCACCTTTATGAAGCATACAATCCCACTCTAAGGCTACAAGTAACCTTCTTAAGGCCGCACACATTACGCTGAAGCAACCAACCACCTTGGCAAGGCCAATCATCTTGTCTTGCAGCATTAAAACCGCACGGTAATTCACCCTCCTTATCGGCAAGCCTCCTGGCCCACTTGCGGGTTTACCATGCGAGTTGCATGTGACCATAAGTAACAATTACGTGTACATGAAACCCCTGCCGCTCGGCAGGGCTGTTAAGTTCTGATGTTATTAATCAGCGCTGTCATCCCGTGCTTGCCACGGGATCTCCTAATGGTTAGCAGAAGCCTATCTAATAGGAAAAAACCAGTGCAAATTCTTAGGAGATTCCGGCCTGCGCCGGAATGACAAGAAGAAATAAGCAGAACTTAACAGCCCTGCCGCCGCTCGGTGGGGCAAAGCAAAAAATCAGGAGAAAATTATCCGATACGGCCCGCTAAGGCTCGTCGCAGCCTAGGTTTTTCGTTTTTATGAAGAGTCTCATAAACTCGCGCGTTCGTCGGTTGTAGTCAAACTTCTCCTCCGAGCGCTCAATGTGGACTAGAGCACGGTTCCACCACCCGAACGTGGTAATGTAAACCCGCGCGTAGGCCATCCAGCTGTCCGAGCTGCGCTGCGCATCAAACTCCGCCCACAACCGCTCGGGGCAGCAGTTTTTTGCGGCCTGCATGGCCACCACGCTGCGCCAGCCGGCCAGCAGGCTATCGCCACCCGCCACTAGGGCATCCACATGCTTGTGCAAACAGGTATCCTGGTAAAACCACTGCTTAAGGAGGCTTGGGTTGGTGTACCCCTGCATGGCAACCCTCGACAGCTGGTAAAGCTGGTTGAGCTCGGCAACCTTCGATTGCCGTAAGCTGGTCCAGTACGCCGCCTTGGGCAAATCGAGCGACACCAGCCGCTTAAGCGCTTGGAGGTACTCCTGGTCGAGCGCCTCAATGCTCAGCTTATCGATATCGCTCGGCTTAAACACCGATGGCGTATGGCTTAGCATCAAGCCTGTGTTGTACGATAGCCAGTAGCAATCGTTCATCTGCTGGGCGGTGTACTTACGGGTGTCGTAGGTGCCGGCATACTCGCACAGCACGTCACTCCACTTATACACCGCCCGTTGGGCAAAGGTGCCAGTCGCCGATAGGGCCAATAGCATTACCAGCACGCCCCTCATGGCCCTACTCCTACTCCTGTTCCTGTTCGTCTCAATCATTCTGAAGCGCATATAGCAGTTGCTTGTAGCTGGTATTTTAGTAGTACTTGCCAATTCCGCCAAATCCTGTAATCAACTTACCATCCCTTGTTTTGCGGATAAAATTCGAAAGCCGCTTCTCAAATTCGTCTGGTCGGTTTCGTGCAGCCTCAATGTAGCCAATACGAATCCGCTTGTAGGGATCGGAAAACCGCTGATAGTTATCCCAAACCATGCTATCCTGCTGCAATCGGCCAATAATATCCCGAGGAAAAACAAACTCCTCGCGTACAGCTGCCTCAATATCCGGCTTTACCTTAGGATGAATTAGGCCTCGGTCCAAAAGCCACCGTAGCCTCTCCTTATTTGCCTGAGAGTAGTAGTTCTTGTTCTTCCGTGGCAGAAACCACTGGATCTTATGCTTGCTATCGAGACTTTTTACGGTGCTATCAATCCAACCAAAGCAGAGGGCCTCTTCGACGGCATCGTTGTAGAGCAGGCACGGCTTAGCTGTCGACTTATTCGGAAAGACAAGCCACACCTCGGGCTCCGCTTCAAAATGCTCCTCCAACCATTCTCGCCACTCCGCGCGGTTGCTAACGTACAATGTTTTTATGCTGTCTTGCCCCTTCATTTTATCTAATCATCCTTATAGTCTGTGCAGCTCAGCGTTGGCGCTTATCAAGAGGCTTACTTGCTTGCTGCCATCCCCTACTCTGCCTTAATAGCAACAGTAACGGCGTCCATTCCCGGGGTGCTTACGGTAAGGTTGATATCGCCCCCCTCATGGGTGCTGCGTACCACCACCAGCGCACGCCCATGCCACGCCTTGCGCGATGTTCCTACGTATGGGTCAACATCCTTAATGTCGGCATTACCAACGCCGACGATTACACCAGGGCCAGAGATGCTAAAGTGCAGCAGGTTGTTGGCGTTGGGCTGAAACACCCCATCTTTATCGGTTAGCTCGATGGTTACAAAAGATAGATCCTGCCCATCGGCCGCTATGCTCGTGCGATCGGCCTTTAGCGTAAACTTCGATGCGCTATCGGCGGTTTTCAGAATAGATGTTTCCACCTCGCTGCCGTTGCTAACCCCTACGGCCTTTAGCTGGCCAGCCGCATAGGGTACGCTAAATGTGGCCTTAAACTGCTGCTCTTGGCCGGTGGCCTGTTCGCCAATAAGCCTATCGTTCAGGTAAAGGCGCACCTTGGGGTACTTCGAGTAAACCTCAACTTGTATATTTTTTCCTTCGAAGCCAGGCCAAGTCCAGCTCTCCCAGGTTGGCCATACGGCCCACATGGTTTCCTTAATCTCCAAAGGCTCGGGGGCAGGCTCACGAACGGCCATGTAGAGCTTCTCCGTGCCGTTGTACAGCATGCTGCGGTAGTGCGATATTGGTTTTCGCCACCCGGTTAGGTCGATATCGCCGCAGTAGGCACCGTGCCAGGGGAAAAGCTCCCGCTCCCAGTGCTCGCCAGGCGCATCGCCAGAGTAGAACCAGCGGCCAATGCCCGATTCGCCCAGATAGTCGAGGGCCGTCCACACAAAATCGCCAACCACGTAGCTGTTATTCTGCACCAGCTGCCAGTTTGCAAAGGCATCGCGGGGGTACGACTCGGTTTGGACAATAACCCGCGAGGGAACCCTTTGGTGATCGGAGGCTGCCCTATGCAGCTGGTAGTTGTAGCCGCACACATCGTGGGCCGCCATCAGCGGATCGAACACATCCCAGTCGCTATCCCAGGTGGTCATGGCCGAGGTTACCGGGCGAGTTGGATCGGCCTTGCGTACCGCACCCGCCAGCTGCTTGGCAATAACCACCGCTTCGGGGCTCTTGCGCTCGATGACCTCGTTACCGATGCTCCACATGATGATGGAGGGATGGTTGCGGTCGCGCAGCACCATTGCGTCGATGTCGCGCTGCCACCAATCACCGAATAGCACGGAGTAGTCGTAGGGGTTCTTCTGCGCCTTCCATCCGTCAAAGGCCTCGTCGATTACCATCAGCCCCAGCTTATCGCACATGTTTAGGAATGCCTCGGAAGGTATGTTGTGCGAGGTGCGTACCGCGTTAAATCCGGCGTCCTTAAGCAGCTGCACGCGGCGCTCCTCTGCCCGATCAAAGGCAGCAGCGCCCAGGCAACCGTTATCGTGGTGCACGCAGCCGCCGTTCAGCTTCACCGTTTTTCCGTTGAGCTGAAACCCGTTTTCGGGGGTGAACTTTATGGAACGCACGCCAAACGATACCTGCGCTTCGTCCATCATCACCTTTTTACCAACCACCTGCAGCTGGGCCTTGTAGAGATGGGGCGCATCGGGACTCCACAGCTGCGGCTTAGCCATGCGAATGGCCTGTACCACCTCCTGCTCGCTATTAGCGGCCAGCACTACCGACGCTTGGCCTCGGCCCACCGCCCTGTTGGCGGCATCCAGCAGCTGTACGTTGACAACAACCGCCTGCGGCTGCGCAGTTTCGTTCTTCACGCGTGCCCGCACCTGCGCTGTGGCCTCCTTGGCCGACACCTGAGGCGTTGTAACGGCCACACCCCAGTGGGCTACGTGCACCAGATGGGTAACCATCATCCACACGTGGCGGTAAATACCCGAGCCGCTATACCAGCGGCAGTTCTTTTGCTTAGAGTTGTCGACCCTAACGGAGATCACGTTCTCCTTGCCGAGCTCGAGATACGGCGTTAGGTTATAGCTGAACGACGAGTAGCCGTAGGGGTACACCCCCAACGACTTGCCGTTAACGAATACCTCAGAATTCATGTAAACCCCTTCGAAGTAGATGGAGATGCTTTTGCCCTTCCAATCGGTGGGCGCCATAAAGGTTTTTCGGTACCACCCGATACCTGCTGGTAGGTAACCGCCATCGCGCCCCATCGGGTTGTGGGGGCTTAGCTTCCCTTCGATGCTCCAGTCGTGCGGAAGGTCGAGCGTTCGCCAGCGGCCATCGTCGAACTGCCGCTGGCTGGCGGCCGATGTATCGCCTAAGTAGAACTTCCAGCCGCTGTCGAAGAGCTGCTTACGTTGGTTATTGGCCTGCGCATGGGCTACCGGCTCGGCACCTAGCAGAAAGGCGACCGCCAGCAGTAGTACACTCGATACCTTTAGCATATTCCTTCGTTTGATTATGGCGGGAAATTAGCGCATTTTTTCGATGCGATGCAACAGGGCATCAGGCTTTCAGAGGGAATATGCCGTAGAATGGGATCAGCGGTCAGCCAAGATACTGTAGGCTTTTTTTGGGAGCGCAGGCGATGCCTGCGCTTTTGGTTGTTACAGCCTATGGCTTAACAGAAGCATCCGCCCCCCCACCTCACCTCCTATTCGCAAAGATGCTACCAAGCTCCCTGACAAATTCCTTTTCCCACTTCAGACGCTCGTGCCCTCCGTTATAGACTATGGCCGTGTAACTGTACTTCTCCTTTTTAAGCTTCTTTAGCAGCGCCAAGTACTTATCAAAAGCAAAATCCTCGTTGCTGCCATAGGCAATATGCAGCGTTGGCGAAACACCAGACCTCCACCTTATGCTTTTTACCTCCTCGCCTAAGGGCGAAAAGCAGATAAGCTCCGAGAAGAGTTCGGGATGCAGCTTGCTCAGCGTGATCCCAAAGCCAGCCCCGTTGGAGACACCGTAAAAGAATCGGCTGCCCCGCTCCTTCGAAATCGAGTAGCGCGCTTCGATATACGGAATCAGCTCCTTCGTAAAAAAGCCAATATGGTTCACGAGCAAATCCTTCAGCTTTGGATCTGCCGATTTCAGTGTCTCCACGTACTCATAATTTCTGTAAGATAAGTTAACAGGTACAGGCTTATCATTCGAGTAAGCACCTGCTAGAATAACGGGCGGAATGATTTTTCGGTCGATCATCGAATCGAGCAGCGCCCTATAGTGGCCATCGGCAATTATTTGCCCGTCGGTGGCAAATACGACCGGATACTGAACCGAATCGGAATAATCTTTCGGGAGGTAAATGCAGATGACGCGGGGTTCGTTCATGTAGCGGCTTTGTAGGGTATCGATAAGGAACTTCGATCCACCCTTAATGCCTTGCGCGTTGCCAGCCGATGCGAGTAGCGCAGTAGCGGCCAGTAGTAATAGGAACTTCAATTTTTTCATAGTATAGTGCTTGTAGAATTTTCGGATTTTAGCGGCATAAAGATAATTCGCTAAGCGTAGATGTGCTCTTGTCTGGCAAAGATTGTTGCCTTCGTCAACGCTATCGTGCAGTATAGGCTGCAGTATAAATTCGGCTGCGACTATAACTTCAGCCAAACATGACTGATACAAAACTTGCCAACCCTCTAAAATTCATATCCTAATATAAGGCGTTGTTAGCTGCCGCCTTATTCTGTGTTGCTATGCCTTCTTCCGATTTTAAGAAGCCTCCACAAGTACACTTCTTATTAAACATCAAGTCCATGATGATAAGCAACGACCATTTGTCGCCAAATACATCAAGTGAGCAACTTAAATGGGCCGTCAGATCTTTTTTCAGCTGTAGCCATAAAACAACCCAACAAACCGCTTGCATTTTAAAAGTTGTTTCTATATTTGCACTTGCAAAAAGCAAGCAAATTTATTGGGCTATTTCAATAAGGCCAAAACAAAAAAGAAGAAAGACATGAAAAAGGTATTTGAACCGATTAAGCTAGCAGGAATCGTATTTCCGAATCGAATTATCAGATCGGCAACTTATGAAGGCATGAGCGATAAAGATGGCAAACCGACAGAACAGCTGCTAAAAAAATACACTGCACTGGCTAAAGGAGGTGTTGGTGGAATTATTACTGGCTTTATTGGAGTGAATCAGCAAGGGATGAGTACGGGCTATTACATGTCGCAGATTAATAATGCCGAGAGTGCAAAAGGTTATAAAGTAATAACCGGAAAAATGCATGAGCTGGGAACTCCCATTATTGCACAACTCAATCACTGTGGCGGTCAGACAAAAGAAGAAGCTACAGGTATGCCAGCTATAGCACCTTCGAAAATAGCAGACTATAAGGCCAGAGAAATGACTAAAGCTGAGATTTTAGAAGTAATAGAAGCATTTGTTCAAGGAATAAAAAAGGCAAAAGAGGTGGGGTTTGATGGCGTGCAAATTCATATGGCACATGGATACCTACTTTCAGAATTCGTATCACCCAGAATGAACAGAAGAACAGATGAGTGGGGCGGAAGTACGGAAAACAGATTCAGAATTGTTAAAACGATATATGAAAAAGCCAGAAAAGAAGTAGGCAACTATCCGATAATTGTAAAAATGAACGGCTATGAAACATTGAAAAATGGGATGACCATTGAGGAGGCGGTAAAAATTGCCAAGCTACTAGAGCAGGCAGGGTGCGATGGGATTGAAGTATCTAACGGAACAGTAAAAGCGGGACTGGCGACAATGCGAGGGAGTGTGCCCTGGGAAATGATGGTGGCACAAAATAAGAGGTTGAACAAAATGCCAAAATTCATAAAAAGATTAATTGGGATAGCTGCAACGAAAACGTTTCCGCAACCTCAACCCAAGAGCTTATACAATTTAGATGCCGCATCATCGATCAAGCAAGCGGTAAATATTCCGGTGATTGTGGTAGGCGGTATAACGAACTTAGCTGACATAGAAGACATCATTAATACTGAAAAATGTGATGCCGTTTCCATGTCACGACCATTTATAATGGAATCGGACCTAGTAAACAAGTTCAAAGCGGGAAAGCAGACGCAGTCTAAATGCATTCAGTGCAATTTCTGCATAATTGGCTCCGAAAATGGGCCGCTTAGATGTTACTATGGAAAGCTGCCGGCAAGGCTGTCTTAGCGCTTTCCGTACAATCATGTTTAACATTCGCTAATACAAGTAACAATGGAGCTAAAAGGAAAAACCGTACTGATTACAGGAGGTACCGCAGGCATAGGGCTGGAGGCCGCAAAGCAGTTCCTAGCGGCCGGATCAAAAGTGATAATCACAGGCAGAGACCAACTAAAGCTGGACAGAGCCCAGAAGCTGCACCCCGAGCTGATTGCCATAAAAAGTGACGTGGCAAATGAAGAAGATGCCAAATCGCTTTACAACCAAATTAAGACGCTTGGGGGAATTGATATTTTATACAACAACGCTGGTGTCTTAAGCATATCAGCGAATATGGGAGCGCCAAGCGACAGACATTTAACAGAGGCGGAATATGAGATGAGCATCAACTATTTCGGAGTCATCCGTCTTAACAATCTTTTCATGGACATCTTGGCATCAAGGAAAGAAGGTGCAATTATCAACACAACGTCACTTCTTGCCTATGTCCCTTCAGCAGCTGAAGCAACATATTCCGCATCTAAAGTGGCCCTGCGCTTTTACACCGAAACGCTTAGAAAACATCTTGAGCTACTTAACAGCAACGTAAAAGTGTTTGAGCTTTTACCTCCCGTAGTTAATACTGAAATGGCGACCTCTAGGAACGACATGAAGATTACCCCTGATAAGCTGGTAAAAGCGCTTATTGCAGGTCTTTCGAAGAATCAATTTACCATCCGGGTTGGCAATACGAAGCTGCTATACATTGTCAATCGGCTTTTCCCTAAAGTGGCCTTTGGCCTAGTCAACTCAGCGAAAAGCTTAAACCACCTACGACCTAATTCCCAATAATTTCTATCCCGGGTCTGCCTGATCCTGATTTCGTGAAAGAGATTAAGGTGATTTGCTTTTTGAGATTAGTCCTGAAGGGCTTGAGTGCTGGCATTAGAAAAAGAGGCAAACGGCTTGGCGTAAACTTTACAGGTCCTATAACAAATAGGGTAGGTAATCGTGATGAGCTAGCCCTTTTCTCAGAGAAGCTATTCAACCCCTTGGGGGTTGTTCCCATCTTCCAACCTAATTCCCCGAGTTTTCACTCGGGGCTATTAATGTTAAAGCCCTTTCGGGCTTCAAATCGTAGTGATGCTAGGTCGATGTTATACTAATGCGGAGTATTATCGCATAAGGGTGGCTAAGCTACAATCCGAAAGGATTAAATTCTAATAGCCCCGCATGCAATGCGGGGAAACAACGTCCAGCATAATCACAACCTCAGTGCAGTTGAATAGCGAGCTGTAAAGAGGACATTGCCCACCTAATACGTCATAGAGCCTATCCCTCCAGCATGCCGGCCCAAGGCACCACGCCCTCCAGCATCGGCATATGCTTGTTAACTTTTTTTTCTATTTTTTTTGTGAGATAAAAATCATTTCATACTTTAGGAGCCACGTTACCATATAAGTATAGCCAAATGATAGCCTCCGCACAACCTACAATTTTACGACCAACAAATCGGCTTCCCCTTCAGCCTTCGGAGGGGGCGAACGCCTCCCCCAAGCGGTCAGAGGCAAAAAACAAAGCGTCGAACCCGTTCCAAGAGCTGTCAAAGGCAGAAAATGAAGCGTCGCACCCGTTCCAAGAGCTGTCACAGGCGGAAAACGAAGCGTCACACTCGCTCCAAAGGTTGTCAAAGGCAGAAAACGAAGCGTCACACCCGTTCCAAAGGTTGTCACATGACAGAAAGGCAGCGTCACACCTCATCCAACGCCTGTCACAGCTGAAAAACGAAGTGTCACAACCGTTCCAAAGACTGTCACATGACAGAAAGGCAGCGTCACACCTCATCCAAAGCCTGTCACAGCTGAAAAACGAACCGTCACACCCCGAAAATAAAAATTCTCAGGCGAAAAATGGATCGTCGCACCCGACCCAAAGCCCATCGCATGACAGAAAGGCAGCGTCACACCTCATCCAAGGCCTGTCGCAGCTGAAAAAGGAGGTGTCGCACCTCATCCAACGCTGGCTACGCGGCTCCCCCACCCCGTCGAACTAACCTGCTCGGGCTACAGCCGTAGCCGGGCGCACTATAACCCGATGGCCCGCAACTTAGCTCCCGGAACCATCATAACAAACCTACACAAACTGAATCATTATGAACAAAAGGATTGCAAACATCGCGCGCATGCTGCGTACAACGGCCGACGTGCTGAACCAGAACAAGGACAAGTGGGCCACCCTTGCGGTGCTGGCCACCACGGTACCCGGCTTCCTGGAGCTGGTGGAAAAGATAGACCCCGCCATGCTGGAGTCGGAGAAGGAGATATCGGCCCCATCGGCTGACAAGGAGACCATTCGCGAAGGCCTCGAGGAGGAGACCTTTCTGCTGGCCATGGCGCTACGCTCGCTGGGCAACTTCGAGAAGAACACGACCCTCACCGAGGCAACCTCGTTCTCGGAGTCGAACCTGAAGAACATGATGGAGGATACGCTGGTGACCACGGCCAAGAAGGTTATTGGGTTGGGCAAGGAGAACGTGAAGAAGCTGGCCGGCTACGGCATCGTAGAGGCCGACCTCACCAGGCACGAGGAGATGATTGCCCAGTTCTCGACCATCCAAACCATCCCCCGGAGCAAGCTGGTAGACCGCAAGGCCGCCAAGGAGGCGCTGGTAGAGGTGGTGGATGCGGCCAAGGAGCGGCTCACCGAGCAGATAGACCTGCAGATGGAGCTCCTGCGCCGCCGCGAGCCCGCATTCTACAGCGCCTACCAGTCGGCCCGCAAGATCGTGGATATCGGCATCCGCCACGAGAAGAAGGATCCGAAAAAGGCGGAAGCCCCCAATACGGACGAAGCAGCCAAGTAGCCCACTGCCAAGGATAGCGCAAACACGCTACTGAACGGACACGGATAAAAGGAGGCTGGATGCAGCCTCCTTGGCATAAAACCCAACAAAGCAAACCGCAAATTTCACCAACAAAACTAGAATTAGCTATGAATAAATTTGGACTAGCACTCTTCTGCGCCGCCGCCACAACTAGCCTTTTCTCCTCGCACGCCCAAGCTCAAGTAAAAGCAGGCAGCAACTATGGATCATTCTCCGACAGGTCGCAGCTCCTCCCCCGCAACGATGGAACCTCCCCAAGCGAAATGGTCGCCGACGTGGAGGGATCGCAGTACCTTTCCGACGCCTGGACCACAAGCCGCATCACCATGAACAACGGGAGCATAATCGACTCCATCGACCTCCGCCTAAACGTGTATAAAAACGAGATGCACTACCGCGAAAAAGGCGTCGAATACACCATTGGAGCCCCAAAAAACATAAAGGAGATAGCGATGGGCAGCAGGAAGTTCGTCAGCTACCCGCTAAAGGCCGAAGATGCCATCTCGTTCAGCTACTTCGAAGTTTTAGCAGAAGGCAATACGTCGCTGCTGGTTCAGTACTACATAAAAGTAATCGACCCTACGTACAACAACCCCCTAGATTACGGCGTAAAAAAGGGCCAGATAAACCTCTGCGAGCGATACTTTATAAAAACAGGCAGCACCATTATCGAAATCGATAAAAAGGGCAAAAGTATTTTCGATAGCCTCCGCGACAAAGGCGATCTTCTAAAAAAGCACATCAAGGCAGAAGATCTTTCGTTTAAGAAAAAGGAGGATCTGGTAAAGATCGTAACCTACATAAATTCGATGAACTAGGAGCACTGCAACCATCCTTAACCAAGGATAGCACTGCTTATACAACTACCCGCCAATCCAACCGTATTACAAGTGGTTATACAAAGAAGGTAATAAGAATAGGGGGCTGCGTTGAAAGATGATGTTTCTTGTATTCATTGTTTTTAATCCAGGCCGTTTTAAAAGGTCTTTCAATGCAGCCTTTCTTGTTGCTCCTTGAATTCAAAAAAATGCGAAAGCTGCACATCCAGCCAACCTCCCCTTTGGCGAATATGCAGCTTTCTTATAAGCCCTAGAAGCACGTTCGAGGGCTTTTTTATTGTCTGTTACAGGTCAGCACGAAGGCTTCTCCCCGTTGAGAATAGCATTCTTCTAGCTTCCGAACGGCTTCTTGCCATTAGAAATTAGACAATCAGCTCGAACAGGTGCGGATTATCGTTCAGGTACTCGCCAAAGTAGCCGGCCTTGGTCATGCGCTCGAGCAACGGCTCAAAGTCGGCAGGATCCTTCAGTTCGACCCCCACCACCGCAGGCCCCTTCTCGCGGTTGGTTTTCTTGACATACTGGAAGTGGGTGATATCATCGTTAGGCCCAATAATGCTATCGACAAAATACCGTAACGCCCCCGCACGCTGGGGAAATCGCACAACAAAGTAGTGCTTTATCCCCTCGTGCAGCAGCGAGCGCTCCTTGATCTCCTCCATGCGGGTGATGTCGTTGTTGCTCCCGCTAAGGATGCACACCACGTTCTTCCCGACGATTTCGGGAGCAAGGTAGTCGAGCGCAGCAACCGAAAGCGCCCCAGCAGGCTCCACCACAATGGCATCGTCGTTGTAGAGCGACAGCATGGTGGTGCACACCTTGCCCTCGGGCACGCTTATCACCCGATGAACCCCTTCGCGGCAGATGGCGAAGGGTAAATCGCCAATACGCTTTACGGCCGCTCCATCCACAAACGTCTCTATCTCATCGAGCATGACAGGCATCTTTGCCTCCATCGCCCGTTGGAGCGAGGGGGCCCCTTCGGGCTCAACGCCAACAACCTTAACGCTAGGGTGCAGCTGCTGCATCACCCCAATAATCCCAGAGATTAGCCCTCCACCACCAACGGGAACAACGATGTAGTCGATGCTCTCGCTGCACTCCTCGAAGATTTCGAGGCCAATGGTGGCCTGCCCCTCAATCACCTTCGGATCGTCGAAGGGATGGATGAACTGCGACTGATGCTCCTCGCAGAAGGCCACGGCGGCAGCCAAGCTATCGTCGAAGGTATCGCCAACGATGCGTACATCCACAAACTCGCCGCCAAACATCTTCACCTTTTTCACCTTCTGCTTGGGCGTTGGCTCGGGCATAAAGATGGTACCCTTAACCTTTAGCGCGCTGCACGAGTAGGCAACGCCTTGGGCATGATTCCCCGCGCTGGCGCATACCACGCCATTGACAAGATCATCGCTGCTCAGGCTCACAATTTTGTTGTAGGCACCACGAAGCTTGTACGAGCGAACAGGCTGCAAATCCTCTCTCTTCAAAAGGATATTGGCGCTATACCGCTTCGAAAGCTGCATGTTGGGCACAAGGGGGGTAAGAACGGCAACCCCCGAAAGCCGCTTCTTTGCCTGCAATACATCCTCGATATTTGGAACCCAAGTAAGGGTTGGAGCTGCTGTCATAATTTGTTATTAGCGATTGATACTATCGATCCTAATGTAAAGCGTAAAGTTCCCCAGAATACAGACCCGCATAAGTAGCGGCACCAAATCCCCTCCCAAGGAGGGGATTGCGCGCAACATATAGGTGAGCGTATATTTCTGAAACTTCGGCCTCAAGAATCCTTTTCTTATGCCATTACCCCTACGAATTCTCAGGACGAAGGCCTCTAACCGTTTTACCAGCCTGCCAAAGTTCGCTTTCACGGATTTCTTTCAGCTCCTTCGCCAACGATTCGCGGTAGTCGGGACGGCGTCCCGCTTCAATTGCAATGGTAGCCTCCTTACCATCCTTCACGCTCTGGTAAAGATCTTCGAAAACAGGAAGCGTTGCTTCGCGGAACTTATGGCGCCAGTCTAGCGCACCACGCTGAGCGGTAACCGAGCAGTTGGCGTACATCCAGTCCATCCCATTTTCGCCAATAAGCGGCATAAGGCTCTGGCTTAGCTCCTCAACGGTTTCGTTAAATGCTTCGGATGGAGTGTGCCCCTTAGCACGAAGTACCGAATACTGAGCTTCGATAATTCCGGCAATAGCCCCCATAAGCACGCCACGCTCACCGGTAAGATCGGAGTATACCTCGCGCCTAAAGTCGGTTTCGAAAAGATATCCCGAGCCAACACCAACACCGTAGGCAATAACCTTATCGTACGCCTTTCCGGTAGCATTCTGGTAGATGGCGTAGCTGGAGTTCAACCCCTTTCCCTGCTGGAACAGACGACGAAGCGATGTTCCCGACCCCTTTGGGGCTACAAGAACGACATCAACATCGGCTGGAGGAACGATACCCGTTTGGTCGTTAAAGGTGATACCGAAACCGTGAGAGAAACCTAGCGTCTTTCCTGCGGTGAGATGCTTCTTAACGGTAGGCCAACCATCAATCTGACCGCCATCGGAAAGAAGGAATTGAATAAACGTAGCCCTCTTGCAGGCCTCATCGATGTCGAACAGATTTTTTCCGGGAACCCAACCATCGGCAACAGCCTTAGTCCAGCTGCCCGACTCCTTACGCTGCCCTACAATTACGTTGAAGCCGTTATCGCGAAGGTTCAACGCCTGTCCTGGTCCTTGAACACCATAGCCAAGAACGGCGATGGTTTCGTTCTTTAATACGTCTAACGCCTTTTCTAAAGGAAACTCTGCGCGGGTTACTACATTTTCTTCAACTCCGCCGAAATTAAGTAATGCCATTTTATGCTCTTATTAAGTTGTTTCTAAAAAATATGGGTTAAGCCACATTTACGTGGACTATTCTACTTGTGCGATGGCTCTTTAAAGGTACATCGGCCATACTATGATAGGCAAGCTGCGCTTCAAGAATGTCTACAGCACGTTTTACCTGTAGCAGTAGCCTTGCGGCTTCATCCCTTTCGGCCCGGAAAACAATTCTGTAGAGGTACCCTCCGGGCTGATCTTGCGATTGAACGCTAACAACATCAACCTGCCTCCGGCTGAACATCATCAACACCTTCGTCAGCAGGCTTACATGCTCAGCCGAATGGATTACCATTTCAAAATGCTCTTTCATATGCTAAAATTTATCTGATTATCGCCTTTACCTTAATCTCACCTCGTCTACCGCACATCCTGCAGGAACCATCGGAAAAACGTTATCCTCCTTTGCAACCTGCACCTCTAGGAAGTATGGTCCATTATGCTCCAGCATCTTCTTCACGGCATCTTCCATCTCGTGCTGCTCGGTGACCTTTTGGTAGGGGATTCCGTACCCCTGAGATATAAGCCCAAAGTCGGGATTAGACATCTCTACAAACGAATACCTACGCTCGAAGAACAGCTCCTGCCACTGGCGAACCATTCCAAGGAAGTTGTTATTCAAGAGCACAATCTTTACGGGTATGTTCTCTGTTGATATGGTTCCCAACTCCTGAATCTTCATTTGCAGGCCACCATCGCCAACCATCAAGATGGTAGTACGATTAGGTGCACCCAAAGCGGCACCCAAAGATGCGGGAAGACCAAAGCCCATTGTTCCCAATCCACCCGACGAAACCAAGCTGCGCCTTTTTGCAAACGGGAAATAGCGCGATGTTACCATTTGATGCTGTCCAACGTCGGTCACCACAACGGCATCACCATTTGTAGCTTCGCCAATGGTTCTAACGGCCATCCCCATGGTTATCCCCTGTTTAGGGTAGAGCTGTCCATCAATAACCTGATGCTTTTCCTCCTCCATAAAGCTGGTAAACCTCGCGCTCCAATCCTTAAAGCTTCGCATCGTAACCTTTTCGGTCAACGCCAAAAGCGCCTCTTTAGCATCAGCATGTATTGGAGCATCGCAACGAATAACCTTTCCAAGTTCGGCCTCGTCAACATCGATATGCACCACCTTAGCATCCTTTGCGTAGCGGCTCAAATCGCCCGTCACGCGATCGTCGAAGCGCATTCCAACGGCCAAAAGCAGGTCGCACTCGTTGGTAAGCATATTTGGGCCGTAGTTGCCATGCATCCCCAGCATGCCTACGTATTGCGGATGGTTGGTAGGGAAAGCCGATAGGCCTAAAAGCGTTGCAGCAACAGGAAATCCGCTCTTTTCGGCAAATTTCAACAGTTCATCTTCCGCTTTCGACAGGGTAACACCCTGCCCCACCAAGATTAAAGGTTTAGAACAAGAGTTCAACAGCTTTGCTGCCTCATTAACCTGAAACATGTTAAGAGCAGGCTTTACCTTTACCCCCTTCGACATGTCACACTTGCTATATTGGAAGAGCGATTTCCCAAACTGGAGGTCTTTGGGCACATCAACAAGCACTGGTCCTGGACGACCGCTGCGCGCAATATAAAAGGCACGAGCGATAACCTCGGGGATCGACTCCACATCCTTAACTTGAACGCTCCACTTGGTAATGGGGAGCGATATGTTTACGATGTCTATTTCCTGAAATGCATCGGTGCCCAGCAGCTTACCGCCAACCTGACCCGTTATGCATACAACCGGAGTACTATCCATATAGGCATCAGCAATGCCCGTAATCAGGTTGGTAGCACCTGGGCCCGATGTTGCCATTGCAACACCTACCTTTCCGGAACTTCGAGCGTAGCCCTGCGCGGCATGAATGGCCCCTTGCTCATGACGTACAAGGATATGCCTTAACAGATGCTGGTAGTCGTAAAGAGCATCATAGGTTGGCATGATACCTCCACCGGGATAACCAAACATGACGCTCACCCCCTCGCAAATCAACGACCGAACTATTGCCTCGGCACCAGTAATTGGCTGCTCGCTTCTAAAAAGTTGCTCTCTTGTATTGTTGCTCATGCCTTCCATCATCCTTTAATGCTCTTTTATACGCTTCAAACTCGAAATTGTCACCTTGCTAGATCCACGAAAAACATTAAAAAAAAATCCTGTCTCGTTGTGGTGAGACAGGATTTCGTATTGTTATACTACGTACCAGCCTCACCCATTTGGTAGAATGACGATAATAATGACCACGAGCACGAGAATAATTCGACCTACTAGAGGTAGGTGAATTACGTTCCGTAGAAGACCCAATGTGTTTTTACGCTCTTTCATTTTTGCTCGTATTATCGCCGTTTCCTAAACTAATGATCAAAAAAAAACCTTCGCGGTAGTCCGGAAGGTTCATTTGAATTTTTCTAATTCTACATACAACCTCCGGACTGTGACTTTGCGACCACAATGACATCGAGAAGAATAATATGTAGGTTGAAATTCCGCATGAACCGTTTTCCTTGTTTGTACGGTTGCAAGGTAGAAATCATTTTTTCCAAAACAAACCTTGCACAACGAGATTGTTACCAGCATTCCGGCCTCGCAGGCAAAATAAGCAATCAAAGCACTGATAGTATAGGCCTTGCACCACGTTACAATCTAAAGCTAAAGTATTATTTATAACAGAAACAAGTACTGATTAACGCTCATTTTTAGAATCTGCCCGTTGCTAATCATTTGAAAATAAAAGCATCCATTTGCATCCAATTAAATCAAGAAAGCAACCGCTCCAGAAATAATATCAAACTAATACTTTCGAATTAACAATATCTATTAACCCGCTCAGAGCGGAAAACTTCCCCTTACAAAAAGCCTTTTTCCCTCCCGAAAAGGGATCAAAACGTCAAAAAAGTTCGAGGTCCCAACTTTTATCCCATTTTCGACCCACAATTACCGCCCTCAAAAGGGTAAAATTTGTCGATATGCTATCTTCGCGGCAGCAAATTTAAAATCCACCATGCAGTTTAGCCTTCGCAGCAACATCATCAACCTGTACGTAGTTAAAATATCGAAGTGGTTTATGCTTATTATGCCCATTGTGGTACTCTTCTACAATGCGCATGGGCTTAGCATGCACGAGGTATTCATCCTTCAGGCGATATATTCGGTATCCATTGTTGCATGGGAGATTCCGTCGGGGTACGTTGCCGATGTGATTGGCAGACGAAAATCGATGATTATTGGTGCTGTGCTAGGGTTTGCAGGCTATCTGATTTATAGCTTCACCTACGGATTCGTGGGGTTTATGGTTGCAGAGATCATTCTTGGTGTAGGCCAAAGCATGATTTCGGGAGCCGATTCGGCTTTGCTCTACGACTCGCTTATCCATGCCGATAGGGAGGATGAGTATAACAGGTACGAAGGGCTAACCACCTCGCTAGGCAACTTTGCCGAGGCTTTCGGAGGTATCGCTGGTGGTTTACTTGCCGTGCTCTCGGTTCGATATCCCTACTACGCTCAGGCCTTTGTTGCCTTTTGGGCCATTCCTGCTTCGTTTTTGCTGGTGGAGCCACCGCTCAAAGCGGAACGACCAAAGCTTAACTGGAGCGACATCTTTGTAATCGTGAAAGAGACGCTCCACAGCAACCCAAAGCAGAAGTGGAACACGCTATTCTCGTCGTTCACGGGGGCATCTACCCTTACGATGGCATGGATTGCCCAACCCTACTTTAAGGGAGCCCATCTCCCCGTTGAGTGGTTTGGCATTGTTTGGACCATCCTAAACCTGGTGGTGGGCATCAGCTCGGCATACGCCTTTAGGGTGGAGAAAAAGTTTGGTCCCATTGCAACGGTTACCGGTTTTACCGTACTGCTGAGCCTATCGTACATCTTCCTCGGCATGAAGGTTTGGCTTCCGGGATTGGCTTTCCTCCTGCTCTTCTACGTTGCCCGCGGCATTGCCACCCCTACGCTTAAGGATTACGTTAACCGCATTACCGAGTCGAGCGTGAGGGCTACGGTACTCTCCATCCGCAACTTTACCATCCGCATCATCTTTGCCGTTATGGGCCCAATCTATGGCTGGTGCATCGACCTATACGGGCTGCAAGCCGCGCTATTCCTTGCTGGAGCCCTCTACTCCATCTTCAACTTTACCACGCTGTTCTACTTTATTAAGTACCGAACGTTCGAGTAATCCAGACGCAAGTATCAAGATACAAGACTTATTTTACGCCCTCATCAAATAAGGAGTTAAACGAAGTTAGACGAATAAAACCACCCCGAATTATTCGTATCCCTGGCGGGGAAGCAGTCTGATTAAGTCCTGACTAGTTCATATCATCAACCATGTTTTGTGTCGTAATACGTAAGTCAAAAAAAAAGGCCCCACCGGAAAACCGGCAGGGCCTTTTGGGGATATATACGGGGAATTATAGCTTCTTGCTAATCATCTCCAAGCTGCGCTTTAGGAAGCGGTTTAGCGCCTCGCCCTTTAGCATGTTGTTGGAGAGCAGCGCGAGATCGATGAGCTGGTGAACGGTTTTGTGCGCCTTGCCCCAGCTGCCCAGCAGCTCGGTCTCCTCCTTGCGGATGGCCTCTACCTTACCTTCAACCTCTTCGATGCGTACCTTTAGGTCGGCAGGGACATCCTCGTCCTTCTTGTCGCCCTTCTGCTTGTTGAGGTCGGCTAGAACATCCTCCTCGGCCTTAAGCTTAGCCTTGTACTCCACGATCTTGTCGTTAAGCTCGGCCTTTAGGTCGGTGCTAACATCGACAACCAGCGGGTGGTTGGCGTTTACCACTACGTTGTACGAGTCGGGCAGCTTGCCGTAGAAGTTCATTCCGCCACCGCCGCCCATTTGCGACATGTCCTTCATGCGGCGCATGAACTCGTTCTGGGTGATGACCACCGGTGCAGCGGTTTCGCTAAGCGCCTCGAACGACACCTGGTACATGGCCTCGCCGCCCTCGGGGGTGTTGGCCTCGAATACGGGCTTCAGGCTCTCCTGCTCGTCGGGGGTAATCTTCCACTCCTTCTTCTTATCCTTGCGCACGAGGTTGTCCATCACATCCGAATCCACGCGTACGAACTGAGCCTTATCGAGCTTACCCTCGAGCATCTGCACGAAGTGGCTATCGAGCTGGCCGTCCATCACCATTACGTTGTACTGATGCGCCTTGGCGGCCTGGATGAAGCTGTACTGCGCCTCGGGGTCGTTGCTGTAGATGTACACCAGCTTGCCGTCCTTGTCGGTTTGCTCCTCCTTGATGGCATCCTTATACTCCTCGAAGGTGTAGTGCTTGCCGTCAACATCCTTAAACATGGCGAACTTTACGGCGCTGTCGTAGAACTTCTCGTCGCTAAGCATGCCGTACTCTACGAAGAGCTTCAGGTCGGCCCACTTCTGCTCGTACACCTCGCGCTCGTTCTTGAAGAGGGTGCTCAGGCGGTCGGCCACCTTCTTGGAGATGTGGTTCGAGATCTTCTTAACGTTGGCGTCGGACTGCAGGTAGCTGCGCGACACGTTGAGCGGGATATCGGGCGAGTCGAGAACCCCGTGGAGCAGGGTAAGGAACTCGGGCACGATGCCCTCTACCGAGTCGGTAACGAACACCTGGTTGCAGTAGAGCTGTATCTTGTTCTTCTGAAGATCGATGTTGTTGCTGATCTTGGGGAAGTATAGGATTCCGGTAAGGTTGAAGGGGTAGTCCACGTTGAGGTGGATGTGGAACATGGGCTCGTCGGCCATGGGGTAAAGCGTGCGGTAGAACTCGGCGTAGTCCTCGTCCTTGAGCTCGGCAGGCTTCTTGGTCCAGATGGGGTTGGTTTGGTTGATGATGTTATCCTCATCGGTCTCCTCGTACTTGCTGTCCTTCCACTCCTTCTTCTTGCCGAAGGCGATTTCGATGGGCATGAACTTGCAGTACTTGCTCAGCAGCGCGCTGATGCGCTCCTCCTCGAGGAACTCCTCGCTATCGTCCGATACGTGCAGCACGATATCGGTACCGCGGCGCTCGCGCTTGGCCTCGCCGATGGCGTACTCGGGGCTACCGTCGCACTCCCAGCGAACGGCTGGCGCATCCTTCCACGACTTGGTTACCACCTCCACCGAGCTGCTCACCATAAACGACGAGTAGAAGCCCATGCCGAAGTGGCCGATGATCTGCACCGACTGGTCCTTAAACTTGTCCAAGAACTCCTCGGCGCCCGAGAAGGCAATCTGGTTGATGTACTTCTCCACCTCGTCCTGGGTCATCCCCACCCCGGCATCCGACACGGTGATGGTCTTCTTCTTCTTGTCCACGCTCACGCGGATGGTAAGGTCGCCCAGCTCCTGCTTGCACTCGCCGGTACCTACCAGCGTTTTGAGCTTCTGGGTGGCATCAACGGCGTTGGAAACCAGCTCGCGGAGGAAGATCTCGTGGTCGGAGTAAAGAAATTTCTTGATGATGGGGAAGATATTCTCTGTAGATACCCCAATTTTACCTTTTTGCATATTGTAAGCTTTTTTGTTTTCTGGCTGATGTACGTTCAAACGATGTGCCACCCGCCAATCCCTGCCAATATGGCAAGCATATCTGACAACCGCCCCCAAAAACGCTCCGCCGTTGCCAAATTTGCAGCATCACCCGCCATTGCCCCCTACTTTTGCAGACATTGGTACTTCCGCCGACCCCAAAGTACCGTTGTACATTTACAAGAGTACTTCCGTCTACCCAAAAGTACCGTTGTACATTTACAATAGTACTTCCGTCCACCCAAAAGCACTCTTGTACATTTACAATAGTACTTCCGCCCACCCAAAAGTACCGTTGTACATTTACAAGAGTACTTCCATCGCCCCGAAAGTACCGTTGTACATTTACAAGAGTACTTCCGCCTACCCAAAAGTACTCTTGTACATTTACGATAGTACTTCCGCCTATCGGTTTGTACCAACACCTTCGCGTGTTTTTACTTTTGGGCATCGGTTTGTACCAACACGTCCGCGTGTTTGTACTTCCGCCCACCTGCTTGTACTAACACCGATGCGTGTTTGTACTTCTGCCTACCTGTTTGTACTAACACCAATGCGTGTTTGTGCTTTCGGGCACCTGTTTGTACTAACCTAAAGCTTTGGGGGATCACCATTGGGGGGTTAGAGCCAAAAAAGGCGCCCCCCGCTTACCGGAAGGCGCCTTCGCATATCTTTCACAACCCCTACTGGGTAACCGTTATGGTAGTGTTAACCGTCATTGGGAACTGCACGCCGTCGGGCAGCTGGGCATTTGGCAGTATCTCTACGTTACCCTTCATTGCCTGGATGGCGGTATTCTTAATCACCCACCCCGTCTTCAGGTCGATGATAGCGGTGCCTTCGGTGGTGCCGCTAATGGCGTACTTGGCGCTCATGCCGTTCATCAGGGCTGGCTCGGCATTCTCGGGCGTAGCCATTTCGCCGGCATACTTCACGGTAACGCTCTCGGCGGTAACATCGGTAACCTCGTTTTGGTTTTGCTGTTCCAGCACAATCATGCTCTTAAGCTTAAGATTCGAAGTCCACTTCTCGCCCTTCACGCTTTTTGGCGGATAGTAGGCAAAGGCATTTTCGATGGTTTGGCGCATATTATCATCGCCAAACTGCCCCTTAAAAAGAGTTTTGAGGGTTACCTTCTGGTCTTCGCTCAGCGTTACCACCGAGTTCACCGCCTTGTCGATAGCCGTGTTGATGTCAATCTCCGCCACCTTGCCCGATCGGGTAAGCGTTACCTTAAAGGGGCTCTTCGACAGCTCGGCGAGCAGCATCGACGTGAGGTCGTTCACGTTTTTCGAGTCGGACGAGAACTCCTGCACTCCCATTGGGCTTTTCGTCGTTGTCATTATCTTACTCATGGTAGCCTCAATAACAAAGAGCGTATCCTTCACGTCGAGCACCTTAAAGTTGGTGGTGGAGGCAACATCCATCTCCATATCCATGTTCATCCCCTGAACCAGCTGGGAAATCTTGCTGTTTGTAGTGGAAACCTGCAAGTAGGTCTTGCCCTTCTCCAGCCTCAGCTGGACGGAGCTCCCTGCGAACGATGCCGAAAAAACGAAGAGTAAAAATGCTGCTGCCGTAAGTCTTTTCATTGCTCAAATTTTAAGTAGATATTTAATACCACATCGGAAACCCGCGAAAGGGGTAAACGACAGCCGAATATAGGCAATAATTCGTGATAAGCAAGCGCTTGCGCTGAAATGAGAAAAGCGCGGCACCCCAACCGGGCTACCGCGCTTCGTATGCTGCATCACTAAAAATTATTCGCTAATAAAGTCCCCCTCGCGGATAAAGGCAACCGCCCTTTCGATGGCCTGGTACATGATGATGTCCTCCTCCACGAATGGAACGGCCTTGCGGAAGTCGGCAAGGAACTCCTCCAGGTAGGGCGATGTTTTTGCCGGACGGCGGAACTCGATGGCCTGCGAGGCGTTCATCAGCTCGATGGCCAGGATACGCTCCACGTTATCCACCACCCTAAGCGCCTTGGTTGCCGCGTTGCCGCCCATGCTCACGTGGTCCTCCTGTCCGTTCGACGACACGATGGAGTCCACCGAGGCAGGCGTACACAGCTGCTTGTTCTGGCTCACCATCGACGCCTGGGCGTACTGCGGAATCATGTAGCCGGAGTTTAGCCCCGGGTTGGCAACAAGGAACTCGGGCAATCCGCGTAGCCCAAGGATTAGCTGCGCCACACGGCGCTCCGAGATGCTACCCAGCTCGGCAAGGGCAATGGCAAGGAAATCCAATGCCAGCGCCAATGGCTGTCCGTGGAAGTTTCCACCCGAAAGCACCAAATCCTCGTCAACAAAAACGGTGGGGTTATCGGTAACCGAGTTCACCTCGGTAAGCAGCACACCGGCCACATAGGCAATGGCATCCTTCGATGCGCCGTGCACCTGCGGCATGCAGCGGAACGAGTATGGATCTTGCACATGCTTCTTCTTTCGGGTGATAAGCTCGCTCCCCTCAAGAATGGTGCGGATGTTTCGCGCCGTCTCCAGCTGCCCCTGATGCGGGCGGATGGTATGCAGCAGCTCGTTGAAAGGCTCAATGCGACCATCAAACGCCTCCAGCGATAGCGCGCCAACAACATCGGCCAGCTTCACCAAGCGGAAGGCTCGGATAAGGGCAAGCACGCCGTGCGAGCTCATAAACTGAGTTCCGTTAAGCAGCGCTAGCCCTTCCTTCGATTGTAGTTTTATAGGCTCCCAGCCAAACTCCTTCAGCACCTCATCGGCATTGCGCTTAACACCCTTATGGCGAACCTCGCCCTTACCAATCAGCGGAAGGAACAGGTTCGAAAGCGGTGCAAGGTCGCCCGATGCGCCCAACGAGCCACGGTCGTACACAATAGGCAGCACATCGTTGTTGTAAAAGTCAATGATGCGCTGAACCGTAACCACCTGCACGCCGCTCTTTCCCAACGATAGCGCATGCGCCTTAAGGAAAAGCATAAGGCGGATGATGGCAGGTTCAACCTCAGTGCCGGTGCTGCACGCATGCGACATCACCAGGTTTTCCTGAAGCTGGTTTAGCGCCTCGAACGATATGGAACGATTGCAAAGCGAGCCAAAGCCGGTGGTAATACCGTAAATCGGCTCGGTCTGCGTTTTCATTTTATTATCTAGGTAGTCGCGGCACTTCTGTATAAGCGCAACCGACTCCTCCGAGAGGCTTAGCTGCAGTTCGCCATCAGCGGCTCTTTCGAGCACATCGTAGGTTAGCGGGTTAGGTGAAATTGTGTACTGGTTAGCCATTTTGTTTTTTTAAGTAGTTCTTCGGAGAACCTAGCGGGGCAGATGCGCTATCAGCTCGCCAACAGGCACCTCCTGCTGCTCCCCTGTTATCATATTCTTAAGAGATACAACTTGCTTCTGCATCTCGTTCTCTCCAACAATAGCCACAAATGGGATATTACGCTTGTTGGCGTAGTCCATCTGCTTCTTCATCTTTGCCGATTCGGGATAGATCTCCACGGCAACGCCCTGCGCACGAAGGTTAGCCATCACAGGCAGGCAGAAGAGTTCCTCGGCCTTACCAAAGTTGATGAACAGCAGCTGCGTTCCCACCATCGAGTTTTCGGGATACTTGTTCAGCGTATTCAGCACGTCGTAGATACGGTCGGCACCAAACGAGATGCCCACGCCCGATACATCTTTAAGCCCAAAGATGCCGGTAAGGTCGTCGTAGCGACCGCCACCGCAGATGCTACCCATTTCGGTATCCTTCGACTTTACCTCGAAGATTGCGCCGGTGTAGTAGTTCAACCCACGGGCAAGCGAAAGGTCTAGCTCAACCTCTTGGGTGATGTTCAAAGTGGCGAGATAGCCAAAGATGGTAGTTAGCTCCTCGATACCCTTCATGCCCACTTCGGAGGTTGATAAAACCTCGCGAAGCTTCTCTAGCTTGCTCTCGGTGGTTCCGCTAAGGGTGATGATGGGCTGAAGCTTTTCGATGGCGCTACGCTCGATGCCGCGCTCCTCGAGTTCGGCATTTACCGCGTCAATACCAATCTTATCGATCTTATCGATGGCAACGGTAATGTCGATTAGCTTATCGGGGTGACCGATAACCTCGGCAATGCCGCTAAGGATTTTGCGGTTATTTATCTTGATGAGGACGTTAATCCCAAACTTGTTGAAAGCAGTGTCGATAATCTGCACCAGCTCCACCTCGTTAAGCAGCGATTTGCTGCCAATAACGTCGGCATCGCACTGGAAGAACTCGCGGTAGCGACCCTTTTGTGGACGATCGGCACGCCATACAGGCTGAATCTGGTAGCGCTTAAAGGGAAAGGTAATCTCGTTCTGGTGCTGCACCACAAAGCGGGCAAACGGAACGGTAAGGTCGTAGCGAAGCCCCTTTTCGCAGATCTTTGTGCTAAGGGCATTGGCCCTATCCGAGGTAAAATCCGAAGCATCGGCACCTGAGGTAAAATCGCCAGAGTTCAAAATCTTAAAGAGCAGCTTATCTCCCTCATCGCCATACTTTCCGAGCAAAGTCGAAAGGTTCTCCATTGCAGGGGTCTCGATGGGTTGGAAACCATAGGTCTTGTAAACCGACTTAATGGTGTCGAAGATGTAGTTGCGCTTCGCCATTTCCTCGGGCGAAAAGTCTCTTGTACCTTTTGGGATGCTTGGTTTTTGTGCCATTTTATCGCTTTTTTATTCTTAGTGATGCAAAGATAAGCAACGCATCCAAGAATAGAGCATTTTCGTGCTAGGCCCCAAATTTCACAAATTCTTTCGATTTATCATTAATTACAAACCTACAATTACAACAAAACACTTTTCAACCCATTACAATAACACTTTACACACCAACAAAACCAATTCAATAACAATTCAACCGTTCACATACAATACTCAACCATACAAAACAAGCGGACATCCACCCATTGGATGCAAATAAAAGCCCTGTTCTCTCTGCATTTTTTTGTACTTTGGCATTGTCGGAACTACAAAAATCTTTGCCATGAAAAGAGGTCTTGTTGTTTTTGGAATTTGCCTAGCCGCATTGCTCGTTTCCTGCAAAGGAAAGCACGAGGATCAAGCTGCTGGCGCTGCAACCCATCAGAATGCAAAGGCGCTGGCGACAAGTAGCACGCTAGATGTTGTTGGAACCTACACGGGCACGCTCCCCTGTGCCGATTGCCCAGGCATCAAGGTGGAGATTATCCTCGATGCCGATAAGAGCTTTACCTACAACAGCACCTACATCGACCGCAATGCCAATGCGCCTATTGAGGATATTGGGGAGTGGAGCGTAAAGGGAGATACCCTTACGCTTACCTACGACGATAGCAGCACACCCACCAAATTCTTTATTGGCAAGGGCTACATCCAGCAGCTCGACGGCGATGGCCAAAAGATTACCGGTAAACTAGCCAGCATGTTTATTCTGAAAAAGAAATCAAACTAGAAATAGAAAAGGCGCCTCCTAAAGCGCCTTTTCTCCTATATTTTTAATCCCCTCTATCGGATTATGCTTGTGTACCCTATCCTTTACGAGCAGCGTGGTTGTTGGAACAGTAGAGTTCATCCCGAAAACCATATCGTGCCCCACGCATAGCCCCATAACGATGTTCATTTCGCTGCCGTTTGCGGCAAGATACTCGGCTTGTCCTAGCGGGTTGCAGCTAATTCCCACAGCACTATCGCCAAGGAACTCGCTCTTGGGAAGCTTCCCCGTTTTACAGTCGATGGCGAGCACCTCAAAATCCTTCGATAGGAACTGCTTTACCACCTCGGCCTCCTTTGCCACCGCCATGCAGTGCGCCAAACCGATCTTCTTGTATCCCGACTTAAGGGCAAAGTTGCGGATCTCCACCAGCCGGGTAGCACCCCGCTCGAGCGCCTCCTCGGCAAGCCTCATCACCGCTAGTTCATCCTCGTTGTACGATTCTCTGATCATCTTTTTCCCTGAAAATTAGTTTGCGGCAAAGGTAGCATTCATTTTTTCACCAGCGAATGCTGCATCACCCAATAAAGTGGTACGCTTATTGATATGTAACAACGCCATGCCTGACGGATATTAGTGCGGCAGGCAACCATTAATCCAATAAAAACATCAATAATGAAGAGATTACTCATTGCACTATTCGTTACCCTTAGCCTAGGCGCGTTCGCACAGGAACAGGAAATTAAGCAGCACTTCATAGAGGTTGTTGGCAGCTCGAAGATGGAGGTAGCGCCCGACATCGCCTACTTCTCGCTGCTGCTAGTCGATAATCCTAAAGAAAATATCAACGTTGAGAAGCAGGAGGTGGAGATCGCCAAGGTGCTAAAGAAGTACGGCGTTCCATCCGAGAACCTTACCATCGACAAGCTGAGCGGCATCCGCCAAAAGGTGAGCTTCTGGGGCACCAAAGATGTGGTAAACCGTAAGTCGTACCTCCTAAAGCTTACCAATTTGGCCGTATCGGATAAGATCATCGAGGAGCTATCGTCGCTAAAGATCACCTCCATCAGCCTGTACAAGGTGGAGAATAGCCAAATCGAAACCCACAAGCTAACCGCCTGCGAGCTGGCCTCGAAGAACGCCAAGGAGAAGGCGGCATCCTTCTGCAAGGGAATGGGAGTTGCTGCCCTAGCCCCCCTAGCCATCTACGAGCAGAACCTTTTTGTATCGGGCGAGGAAAACGAGTACCAGCCCCGCCTATACATGGCCAAGGCAATGGAAGATAATGCTGTTGGTGGGGAGCAGGAAGAGCCACAACAGGCATTTAAGAACATCGTTATTAAGTGTACCGTAAGGGCCAAGATAGAGGTTAAGTAAGCCGCCACAACCATCCATACCATACGCTACCGATAAGCCACACCGCTTGATGTGGCTTATTTTTTTGCCCCCGCCGCTCCAGCGCCGTTTTAGCCTAAGTGACGCGCTTAATAGGCGCGTTCTGGCCAGCATGCCGGGATACCGCTTAGCCACCTAGGGCGATGCCGGTGGCACGCTCCGGAAATTCGCCCATGCCTCGGCAACGAGCTTTCACGATTGCGAGAAGGTTCCCGCCCCCTCGGAAATGAACTTTCACGTCTGCGAGGAGGTTCCCGACCCCTCGGATATGAGCTTTCACGTCTGCGAGAAGGTTCCCGACCCCTCGGATATGAGCTTTCACGTCTGCGAGGAGGTTTCCGACCCCTCGGCAACGAGCTTTCACGTCTGCGAGAAGGTTCCCGACCCCTCGGATATGAGCTTTCACATCTGCGAGAAGGTTCCCGACCCCTCGGATATGAGCTTTCACGTCTGCGAGGAGGTTTCCGACCCCTCGGCAATGAGCTTTTGCGGCGGCCATCCTATCGCCCTTCCGGCTCCTCGCGATTAGCCTTGCAGGGGATAAAAAAACAGGGGCGCCCCATACTGGAACAGCCCCTGCTATATCGTTTCACAAAACAAACTTACTTGCTATTTTCCGCGCTGGCATGTACGCTGCCGGTACGCTTCAGCACACCCCAGATCGCCAGCTCGCCCTTCATGGCCTTAAGGTAGGCCTTAACCAGCACCACAAAGAGTATTTGGCGGTACACAAAGCGCTGTACGAAGAGCAGCACCGCCTCCTTTAGCCCAAATTTCAGGTTGTCGAAGCTGTAGGCCACCACCGAGATGAGCAGCTCTACCACGTAGAAGATGACGTACGAGAGCACAAACGCCATGGCATGCTTGGAGAAAAGCCCAAAGATGAACATGATGTCGACCAGCGGCGAGAACAACGGTATGATAAAGCCGAAGATGAGCAGGTTGGGCAGCAGAATCCACCCCATGTTGGGCTTACGGCGCGTAAAGAGCAGGTCGCGGTGCTTCCAGAAGCTCTGCATCATGCCAAACGACCAGCGGAAGCGCTGCTTCACGAACATCTTCAGCGATTCGGGCGCCTCGGTGAGCGAGAGCGCCTCGGTGCAGCTGCGTACGGCGTAGCCCTCACGGAGAATGCGGACGGTAAGGTCGCAATCCTCGGCAAGCGTATCGGTATCGAATCCTTCAATCTCCTCCATCACCGAGTGGCGGAAGGCGCCAATGGCCCCCGGCACCACCAGGATGGCATTGGCGTAGTCGAATGCCCGGCGCTCGAAGTTTTGGCTGGTGTTGTACTCAATGCGCTGCCAGCGGGTGAGCAGGTTCACGGGGTTGCCCACGCGAACGTTTCCGGCAACGGCCCCAACGCGGCTATCGGCAAAGAATGGCACCATCTTTTCTACCGCATCGGGCATTAAAAGGGTGTCGGCATCGATGCAGACAAGTATTTCGCTATCGGTATGGCCTATGGCGTAGTTGAGCGCCGATGCCTTTCCGCCATTGGGCTTGGTGAGCACCTTTACGCGGGGATTCCCCTCGAAGGCCTGCTTCACTACGGAGTAGGTGCTGTCGGACGACCCATCGTCAATAAAAACAACATCGAAGCTGGGGTAGCTGCACTTCAGCAGGTTTTCGACGGTGCGAACGGCATTCACCTCCTCGTTGAAGGCGGGCACGATAATGCTTACCGATGGGTGGTAGCTGCTGGCGATATCGCTATGCAGCACGCGGCGCTGCTTGCGGCGCTGCAGAATGGCCAGCACCAGCAAGCTGAGCAGGCGGAAAATGCCCAGGCCGATGGCCACAAAGAAGAAGCCACGGAGGAAGTGCTGCCATATAAAGGTGAGGAGGAAGAAGATGCCGTTGATGTCCTCCAGCATGAATACGTTTCGCTTTACCTTGGGCATCACCTCGTCGCGGCTTTTGCCCATGAGTTCGGAGGCGGTAACAAATTCGTAGCCCCGCTTCTTAAAGTAGTCGATAATACGGGGTAGCGCCAGGATGGTTTGCGAGCGCTCGCCGCCCGAATCGTGGAGCAGGATGATGTTACCCAAATGCTGCTGGGCAATGGCGCGCGCCACAATGGTATCCGCACAAACGCCGCGCTGCCAGTCGTTGGGGTCGATGGACGAAGCTACGGAGATGTAGCCCTCGTCGTAGGCCACCGAGAGCGGCTTAATCTCGAATATATTCTGGGGCTCCGCGTTGGTGTTGTAGGGGGTGCGGAATAGCATGGTAGAGTGCCCCAGCACGCTCTCCAGCAGCATGCGGGTAGAGCGAAGCTCGATGCGCTCGCGGTCGTCGGAGGTCACCTCGAGGTTGGGGTGCAGGAAGGTGTGGTTGCCAATCTCGTGCCCCTCGCGGTAGACCCTCTTCAGCAGCGGAATGTTATCCTCGGCATTAAGGCCGGTGACAAAGAAGGTGGCATGAATCTTATTCTTCTTCAGGATGTCCAGTATCTGAGGGGTGTACTCGCCATCGGGGCCATCGTCGAAGGTGATGGCCAACTTTTTGGGGTTTCCAGCACCGTAACGGTTAACCTGGTACGACGAGGGGAGATGCTTGTAGCTCTCGTCGGAGATAAAGAACTCCGACTTGTCAACATCAAGACTTACTAGGCCATCCTGCGGCTTGCTGATTACCTCCACCAGCTCGCCCTTGCCATCGTAGTTGATGGAGTACATCGACTTGATGCGCTTAAGCAGGTTGAAGTTAAACGGATTGCGGTCGAGGGCTTCGGATGACATATCGCGCTTAAAGAAGCTCCAGATGCGGTAGTCCTCGCTGCCCAAATACCAGATGGCAGCGCCGGTAATGCCGTAGTCGGCGCCCGTACGCATGGCGTTAAATACGCTTATGGCATCGTTGCAGTGTGCCTCGCACAGCTTTCCCTGATCGTCGTAGTACTTAAAGAAGAGGTCGCTGTTGTCGGGGTCGAATGTCACGCTGGCTTGGCTCTCGTTGGCCAGCGAAATGAACTGCTCGTAGGACAGGTCGTCGGCATTGGCCCCGCCATTCCAGTTGTAGCCGTACCCGGCGGTACAAAGCACCAGCTTGCTGGTGGGCACGTTGCTTACCAGCCAGTCGAGCGACTTCTCGATGAAGCCCATCGAGGCAATACAGCCAGGAGTGCCGTCGGCATTATGCTCGTCGTAGGCCATGGCGAAAACCAGGTCCACCTCCTCGCTAATCTTCTTGATGCTCATGCTGAACTCCGCCGGGTTTACGTCGATGGTCAGCAGGTAGCCATCCTTATCCATGGCAGCGCTCAGCTCGCGGGCAAACTGGTAGTAGTAGGGGCCAGCAGCAGCGGGCATCGTCTCGAAGTCGATGTTTATACCCTGGAAGCTGTACTCCTCGAGGAAGGCGAGGATGTTCTTTATCAGGGTTTGGCGGCTCTCCTTGTTCTTGAGGAGGCCAAACGCAGCATTTCCGTTCCACTGCCCGTTGTAGTTGTTGCTAAGCAGCGGCACAATGGCAATCTTGTTTTGGCGCAGCAGGCTAACAATGTTCTTGTCCACCTTCATCTCCACGTCGCCCTTGGCATTTTTCAGGTAGAGCCATTCGGGAATCACCATGTTAAGGTTATTCAGGTTGGCCTTCAGCGAAACGGCAGAGCTCTTATCCCAGTTCACGTAGAAGCCAGCACGTACGGGCATGTACGCCTTCACATCGCCGGGGATGGCCGCTGGCTGCTTGTACAGGTCATTTTTTCGGTGCTTGCGGACCTCCTTAAGGCGCTTGATAAAGGCGTTGATTTCCGACTCGGAAACCTTCTTCTGCTTCGGGTTTTTGTTGATAACGTGGATGCGCTTTTCGCTAATCCGAAGGCTCTTGATGCTGTAGGTCTCTCCGTGGAAGAACGAAAAGAGTATGGAGACAACCGCAATTACAAGCAGCACCAAAAAGATGCGTACGGCCCATAAAAAACTATTCCAACGTGTGCCCGAATGGCTTTGAAAAACTTGCTTGCTCATGTATAGCGAAATATGTTAGGGCAACCAAAAGTTGCCAGAAATTACCAGTAGCGACAGCAGGTTGATGGTGTTGCTGTAGTAGTGAAACTTGTTAGGCGCAAAGCCGCCCATGTAGCTGTACCCCCTGTTTAGCCACTGCTGGTTGCCGCCGTTAAGCATGCCGCCAACCACAAAGGGGCTAACAAAGGCGGGCTCGGGGTAGCAGAAACGGGTGCCCACCGCCCCGCTGAGGCGATACCCGGCGTAGATACGCTTAAAGTCGCCCTTGGTTGAAGCCTGCAGCCAGGCAATCATCGGGTTGATAACCTGCTTGGCGCGAACGTCGCCGGTAAGCAGGAAGTCGAGCCCAAGCCTAAAGGGAACCCGGCAGGCGTTGTAGCTGTAGGTGCCATCGTCGGCCGACTCCAGGTAGTGAGGCTTGGCGGGGACGTACTTCTTAGCCCTATAGGTAATAAAGTCGGGGATCAGGCCGGCTTTGGGGCTATACTTCTTCTGCGTAGCCAAGAATATCTGGTAGGTGCGGTCTACCACCCTACCCCACTCGGCGTTTGGGCAGTACTTGTTGAACACCTTAAGGTGCGTGGGCATAAAGTCGGAGGTGCGGATGTCGAAGAAGTCGTAATCGCCGGGGTCGTTGGCATCGCTGAGCAAGAGGGTATGCTTTTGCTTGTTTACCTCGTACCGCAGGATGGCCGTTGCGCGCTTAATACCTTCGGCGCGGTAGTTAATGGCGCCCTTGCTGCCCCACTGCGCATCGGCCATAAACAGCGAGAGGGCAATATCCAAGTCGCCGTCGGTGGCCGAGGTGTTGTCGTACTCATCGCCATTCTTCTGGTGGTTGATGCGGCACCCTCTTAGGATGCTCCACGACATTAGGTCCTTGCTCTTTGCGGTTGGATGGGCGACAACAAAGCGGTACATGCCGTC
Source organism: uncultured Acetobacteroides sp. (assembly GCF_963678165.1). NCBI lineage: Bacteria > Pseudomonadati > Bacteroidota > Bacteroidia > Bacteroidales > Rikenellaceae > Acetobacteroides > uncultured Acetobacteroides sp. The sequence continues at coordinate 2,816,241 of NZ_OY782755.1, forward strand.
GTAGATACGCTGGGCGTTCTTGTCGTATCCGGCCATTAGGGGGATAATCATCATCCCGAAACCTTGCCCCTCCGAAACGCACACCACCGGTACGCCGTTCTTCGTGTCCCCCTCGTCGGTGTACACATAGTAGAGGCCGGGGTTGCTGCAGTCGTTCTTTACGTACCGCAGCTTCCACTGGGTGTAGAAGTCCTTCACGGCGTTGTCTAAACTGGCCTGCTTCGTCTGTGGTTTTATGGCCCCCTTGGCGTAGCTGGTGTGGTTGGGGAACGGATGCCTTAGGTGGCCATTCTGCGAGTAGGCTCCAACGCCAGCCAAGATGCCAGCAGTGGCCAGCAATCCCCCCCTTACCTTACATTTCAAAACTTCAGCGATGCTCATAGCTTGTAAAATCCCTTCTTGCTTTCGCTGCCTAGTCGTGCAGCTTTAATAAGCATACAAATATACCCTATAGCCCCCTTAACGAGAGATTCATTTGGCATTTTTAAGGAAGAACTAATCTGCTGTGGGTTTATTAACAGCCGGAAGGCGAAACGGGCGGATGCAAGATGGCCGCGGCCATATCCTACACCCCCAAGGGGAACTCCTCGGGGCACCCCGGCAAGGCAGCCCCCGTTGCCTTGCCGAGCGAGCAGGCTAATCAGCAAACAGCAGTACGTTTGGGTAGGCAAAAGCTCTATTGTAAATGTACAATAGTACTTTTGGGTAGACGGAAATACTCTTGTAGATGTACAACGGTACTTTCAGGGTGACGGAAGTACTATTGTAAGTGTACAAGGGTACTTTTGGGTGGGCGGAAGTACTATTGTAAGTGTACAAGAGTACTTGGGGGTGGGCGGAAGTACTCTTGTAAATCTACAACGGTGGAAACGGGTAGACGGAAGTAGAAATACTCGAACGTGTTAGTACAAACCGATACCCAAAAGTACAAACACGCGGACGTGTTAGTGCAAACCGGTAGGCGGAAGCACCTACCCGAGGAAGAGCTACTGGACGCTTAGCATTACCGTTTGAGGCCCTTTGCTACCGTGTAGGTTGCAGTTGCCTTGAGCCGTAACCGTTGTATTCTCAGTAGGCACAAACTTATACTCTAGGGTAAAGTTGCTGTCTGGTGGAAGCGCCTTTTTCGAGTACTCCCAGCGCTGAACCTCTTTCCCGTTCAAGTTAAGGGTCACCCAGTTGGTGTGGTGCATCTTGGTGTTGGCGCTGTGGGAAACCTGAATGGTAATGGTAACCTCCTGCCCCTTCTTAGCCTTTTCGGGGGCATTAACCTGTACCGAAGTCTTGTTGGCAAAAGCCACCGATACCAGCAGCAGGAGCGCGATGATTGCAGTAAATTTCTTCATGGCAGTATTTTTTTATGATACTGCTATAACAACCATCCGTAGGCTAGTGTTTGATTTTTAGCATAAATCCGGTGCCGTGTACGCTCGAAATCTCGATGCTGGGGTCATCCTTCAGGTACTTGCGCAGCTTGGTGATGTACACATCCATGCTTCTACCGGCAAAGTAGCTGTCGTCTTTCCAGATGGTGAGCAGCGCCTTGTCGCGCTGCAGCACGCTGTTGGCGTTCTCCACGAGCAGTTTCAGCAGGTCGGCCTCTCGGGGCGACAGCTTATCCTCCACCCCGCTATGGGTAAGGGTGCGCACCTCCGAGTCGAAGGTGTAGCTGCCAATTTCGTAGGTGGTTTTAGGCGCGTTGGCGGCACCGTTCGACAGTTTATCGCGATTGAGGATGGCGTTTATCTTCCAGATGAGCACCTCCGAGTCGAAGGGTTTGGTGATGTAGTCGTCGGCCCCAATGCTGAAGCCCTCCTGGATATCGTTCTTAAGCGTCTTTGCGGTTAAAAAGATGAGCGGGATGCGCGAGTTGTGCTCCTTTATTCGGCGGGCAATGGTAAAGCCATCCACGTTAGGCAGCATCACATCCAGCACGCAGATGTCGAATTCGCCCTCGATGAACGTCTTGAAGGCTCTGGCGCCATCGGCTACTAGCGTTACGTTAAACTCGTTGATGGAGAGGTAGGCCTTTAGCACCGAGCCGAAGTTGGTGTCATCTTCTACCAAAAGTACGTTTACATTACTCATCGTTAGCTGTTTTTTTGTGGAATGGTGATGTCGAAGCGGCTCCCCTTGCCCAGCTCGCTCGATACGCTAATCCTTCCGTTATGGGCCTCTACAATCGACTTCACGAAGGCTAGCCCCAGGCCAAATCCTTTAATGTTATGGATATTCCCGTCGGTATGGCGGTAGAACTTGTCGAAGATGTGGCGCTGCGCATCCTTCTTCATGCCAATCCCCTTATCGATTACCGAGATGTTAAGCTTATTGCTGGTGTTAAAGGTACAAATCTTCACGAAAGGCTGCGAAGGCGAATACTTAATGGCATTGTCGATGAGGTTAACCAGCGCATTCAGCATATGCATCTCATCGGCCTCCACAACCGGGTTGCTGGCGTTAAACTCCTTAACGATAGTCCCCCCCTTATTGGCGATTTGCAGTTCGAAGTGCCCCACCGCGGTGTTGATCACATCGTGGATATCGAGCGTCTGCGGATTCTGCTTAAGCCCGGCACGCTCCACCAGCGCCATCTTAAGTACCTGCTCCACCAGGCGGTTCATCCGACGGTTCTCGTCGCGAATAATGCCCGTGAAGTACTTAACGGCATCCTCCTTCTTTATCACCTTGTCGTTATCGATGGAGTCCACCGCCAGGTTGATGGTGGCGATAGGCGTCTTAAACTCGTGGGTTACGTTGTTCACGAAGTCGCTCTTCACCTCCGAGAGCCGCTTCTGCTTGAGCAGCGTCACAATGGTAAAGGTAAACGTGATAAGGATGAATGCCATGAGCAGAATTGACCCCACCAGCAAGAAATTAAGCGACCCGAGGATGTAGCTGCGCGGATTATCGAGTTGCAGCTGCAAGCTGTACGACTCGCTACCAATATCGTAGGGAAAAAGCGGCGTTTTGTAGCTCGATGGCTTATCGGCGAGGTAGCCCTTCGACCGAATTCCTGTAATCTCATCGCCTTTATCGTCGTAGATCGCGTATTCGAAGGGAACCTCGATGCCTTCAACGCGCAGCTCCGCCTTAAGGGTGGAGTCAATCAGCGACGCCTTGATCCGCTTCTCAATGGGCTGATTCTTGGTGTCGAATTCGAGGATCATCTGGCGGATGGCATTCTCAATCCGACGCGAGCGCTTCTCGATATGCGTCCGAAGGAACTGCTCCGCCTCCTTCCGTGATGCCGCCTCATTCGCCGGAGACTTCATCTCGAAGGGCATGCTTATCTCATTTTCGAAAGGGCTCTGCTGCACCTTCTGATTCTTCCGGCTCTTCTTTTTATGGCTATCCAGTTTTAGGGGCTGCTGGTTTTGCTGCCCGTACTGATACTGCTGCCACTGATCCGGGTTTTGGAGATCGGGAAGCACGAAGGAGTTCTCCATCATCCCTTCTGGCGTTTTTATCCTAAAAATAACGCGATTCTGATCGTCCTTGTACGAGAACTTGGAGCTTTTAAGGACGCTGTTCACCAACGAATCAACATAGGCAATATCCTGCTGCATGAGGTTGCTGCTTTCGCCCCCCTTAACCGTTCTCCCCTTCACCCTCGACGGAATTCCATAGATGCGCTGATCGAAGGTGTCAAGCAGCTTCGAAACGTTGTAGCGGTCTTCTATCTTATTTACCGTCGAGCGCATGGCATTAACAACCGATCGGTTGAGCTGCTCCTCCTTAATATGGTAAGCATTGTTAAGCCAAAATAGCTGAGTTACAGCTATGGCTACTAGCGCTGCTCCAAGCAGAATTGCGATCCCCGGTATTGCCTTTTTCTTCATCTAGTGGTATTTCGCCGTTATCTCTCGTTTTCTATTTACAAATGTACATATTAAAAACACCTCGCGCGTGCGCCTTAACTTTTTGTTAACAGGCATTAACCAGTCCTTAACCGCAACCCCATTTTTGCGTCGTAATTTTGTGGAAAGCAAACCGAAGCTTACAAGCAGCAGGCCCTTCAGAATTCTGTCAAACCTTTAAGAGAATCCTGATGGGTATCACCAAAACATTAAAAACATAACACCAATGAGAAAAGGTTTACTTATAGCATTGCTTGCAATGGGAGTTGTTGCAACAGCAGCCGCCGGAAGCATCCCAAAAAAGAGCCAAAAGCCGAAGTACCAGGCAAAGGCGGACACCTCGTTTAATACCCAACCCTACAACTTCGATAGCCCTGCCTCCATTGAAGAAATGATGAAGGAGATGCATAAGCAGTCGCGCAGCTTCATGAATGACGCCATGGCGATGATGAATGATGCGCCAATGCACGATTTTCACTTCCCCGCAAGCATGGATAGCATCATGAAAAAGATGGAACAGGGAGAATTCGTAGACTCTTCGGGGAACTGCAAGTTCCACAAGCGCAAAGGTATGGTTATAAAACATCCTAAAATGCACGGAAAGCAGTTCCGCATTAGAACCGATTCTCTAGGAAAGAACGAATCAGTTGTAGTTTTAAGCGATGGTAAAAAAACGACCATCATAAAGAATGGTACGGATACCACCGTCGTAGATGGTCCTATGGACAACATTACGGATAACTTCGACTTTAACATGGATATGCCAACAATGCGCCATGGCATGCCTCAATTCAACTTCCGAGGATTTGGCAACGACGATTTAAATTCAATGGCAAAACTCTCCTTTAGCCAAGGAGAGTACGCTCCGGAAGCACCTTCGGTTCAAGAAATGGACATGCTGGTAAAGAAGGGTGTCGTTTCATCCAAAGAGGCAAAGAATACCCTAAACGTAGAGGATGTTAGCATTATTCCTAATGGGAGAAACAACACCTATTCGGTAGTTTTCCGCCTCGAAGGAATCGAGCAGTGCGAGCTACAAGTAGTGGCTCCAGATGGTATGACACTCGAGAAATCCACAATTATAGGCAACGAAAACCGATTCAAACGAACGGTAAAAATCACACCAAATCAAGATTACGTTTATGTTGTAGTTTCTAGCGATAAGAAAATATCCGTAAACAAGTTTTGGTTTTAAGCTTTCATTACAGTTTGATAAAAAAAGAGAGGGTCTCCTAGGAGCCCTCTCTTTTTTATATTTCTTCAATACACAGATTTAGGAAACATCTTTGTGTAGTGATCCATTTTACCTTCTATCCATCAGCACCACATTCTCTACGTGGTGAGTGTGAGGAAACATATCCACCGGCTGTACCTTTTTAACTTCGTAGGTATGAGCAAGCAGCGCAATATCGCGAGCTTGGGTGGCAGGATTGCAGCTTACGTAAACAATACGGTTAGGCATAGCGCGCAAAATGGTATTGGCAACGTCTTCATGGATTCCTGCACGTGGGGGATCGAGGATAATAACATCGGGGTGTCCATTCTCATCGATAAATCTATCGTTGAGCACATCCTTCATATCACCAGCATAAAAGGTGGTATTGGTAATGCCATTAATTTCGGAGTTCACCTTTGCATCTTCAATAGCTTCAGGAACGTACTCTACGCCCACAACCCTTTTAGCCTTCGAAGCAACGAAGTTGGCAATGGTTCCTGTACCCGTGTAGAGGTCGTAAACAACCTCACTACCGGTTAGTCCAGCAAAATCGCGGGCAACCTTGTACAGTTGATAAGCCTGCTCGGAATTGGTTTGGTAAAATGATTTGGGTCCAACCTTAAACTTCAGCCCCTCCATCTCCTCAATAATATGATCTTTTCCCGCAAACGTTATCACCTCCTGATCGGTTATGCTGTCGTTACCTTTGGTATTGATAATGTACTGCAGCGATGTAATCTGAGGGAATTGCTCCTTAAGGTGGTTGAGTAGCGCGATACGCTTCTCCGCATCCTCGTAGTAGAACACAACGATCACCATCACCTCGCCTGTTGAAGCGGTACGGATGATGAGGTTACGCATAAACCCTACCTGATTACGAATATCGAAGAACTCGTAGCCGTTCTTTAAGGTAAAGTCACGAACTGCCAAACGGATAGCATTTGATGGCTCCGCCTGTAGGTGGCACTTCTCGATGTCGAGCACCTTGTCGAACATACCAGGAATATGGAATCCAAGTGCATTAGGTTGGTTGATTTCAGCACCCGCCTGTACCTCTTCAATGGTAATCCATCTTTTTGACGAAAAGGTATATTCAAGCTTATTGCGGTAATTTTCCACCTTTTCGGAGCCCAGAATAGGACTGATTTCAGGTATATCAAGATGTCCAATACGTGTGAGCTGATCTACCACCTGCTTATGCTTGTACTGGAGCTGTAACTCATAAGGTAGATGCTGCCACTTACAGCCACCGCATACGCCAAAGTGTTGGCAAAAGGGCTTAACACGTAGCGGTGATGGCGTTACCAACTTAGTCACAAAGCCCTCCATGTAGTTCTTGCGCATCTTATTTACCTGGATGTTTACAACATCACCAGGTATTACTTGGGGCACAAATACTACCATATCGTTATATCGTCCAATAGCCTTGCCTTCTGCGGCAACGTCCACGATTTCCAAGTTTTCAATCGCTGGTTTCTTCTTTCTTCCCACGGTTATCTGTTTTGTGAGCACAAAGATAGGCATTTAGGTTCGATGCCGAAAGTGATAAAAAATAGCGTTACAAATTTTCAGATGATTTTTAGAAACCCTTTTCAACAGAAAAAAATGCTTATTCATCTCCTCTAATGATCTTTTCGAGAAAAAATTTCTAGCCATTTTTTGGCGACTCATCAACTCTTAATAAAGATCTGCCTCCAAAAAATATCTAGCTGATTCTTTCAAATAAATGTCTACAATTCTTGTGGTTGATCCAGCATCTGCAGCCAGAAGGATGGGGAAGGGCATAAAAAAAGCCCCCGACCTTTCGGTCGGGGGCTCTATAGGTTTGGCGGCCACCTACTCTCCCGCTTGGTGTAGCAGTACCATCGGCGCTGGCGGGCTTAACGGCCCTGTTCGGAATGGGAAGGGGTGGAGCCCCGCCGCCTAGCCACCTAAGTCTTCTTTTAGATCCTAGTATTTAGCACCTAGATCTTAGACTTCATAGCATATGCCATTCAATCCTCATCTAGCGTCTAATATCTAGCGTCTAAAATCTTATATCTTTTAGATTTTGACATTCTTCGGACGAAGCGGCGTCTGCCCGCTAAGGGCGCGGCCCTCTCGGAGCTCGTTCGGGCAATTAGTACCGCTCGGCTAAGCGCATTGCTGCGCGTACACCTGCGGCCTATCAACGTGGTAGTCTCCCACGGCCCTTAAGGGAAGTCTCATCTTGAGGCAGGCTTCGCGCTTAGATGCTTTCAGCGCTTATCCCAACCGAGCGCGGCTACCCAGCGGTGCTCCTGGCGGAACAACTGGTACACCGGAGGCTCGTCCAACCCGGTCCTCTCGTACTAGGGTCAGACCCCCTCAAACTTCCTACGCCCGCAACAGATAGGGACCGAACTGTCTCACGACGTTCTGAACCCAGCTCGCGTGCCACTTTAATCGGCGAACAGCCGAACCCTTGGGACCTTCTCCAGCCCCAGGATGTGACGAGCCGACATCGAGGTGCCAAACCGCCGCGTCGATGTGAGCTCTTGGCGGCGATCAGCCTGTTATCCCCGGCGTACCTTTTATCCTTTGAGCGATGGCCCTCCCATGCGGAACCACCGGATCACTATGCCCTGCTTTCGCACCTGCTCGGCTTGTCGGCCTCACAGTCAAGCGCCCTTGTGCCATTGCACTCCACGCGCGGTTGCCATTCGCGCTGAGGGCACCTTGGGAAGCCTCCGTTACTCTTTTGGAGGCGACCACCCCAGTCAAACTACCCGCCAAGCGGTGTCTCCCTATCAGGGATTAGGCCCCGAAGTGGCGAAGGGCTGTATTTCAACGTCGGCTCCAACGATACTAGCGTACCGCCTTCACAGCCTCCAGCCTATCCTACACATCGCCACCCCAGAACCAGCGCTAAGCTGCAGTGAAGGTGCACGGGGTCTTTCCGTCCCGTTGCGGGTAATCGGCATCTTCACCGATACTACAATTTCACCGAGCTCACGGCTGAGACAGCGTCCAGATCGTTACACCATTCGTGCAGGTCGGAACTTACCCGACAAGGAATTTCGCTACCTTAGGACCGTTATAGTTACGGCCGCCGTTTACCGGGGCTTCGATTCAAAGCTTCTCTTACGATGACCTCTCCTCTTAACCTTCCGGCACCGGGCAGGTGTCAGGCCCTATACTTCACCTTTCGGTTTCGCAGAGCCCTGTGTTTTTGGTAAACAGTCGCCTGGACCTCTTCGCTGCGCCCCACGTCACCGTGGGGGCCCCTTATCCCGAAGTTACGGGGCTAGTTTGCCGAGTTCCTTAGCCGTGATTCACTCGAGCACCTCAGGATTCTCTCCTTGACCACCTGTGTCGGTTTGCGGTACGGGTGCCCAGCGCCTGATGCTTAGGGGGTTTTCTTGGAAGTCGGATTAGGGACGCTATCCGCTTGCCCGTGGGCTCGCGGTACTATCAGGTTCGGCAGGATCCGGCTATTAACCTACACCCTATACCTACACCCTTCAACCCGGCATTCCGTCGCCGGGCGGTCCTTTCACTCCTTCGTCGCCCCATCGCAGCGCTGGCCAGGGACGGAATATTAACCGTCTGTCCATCGGCATCCCCCTTCGGGTTAGCCTTAGGCCCCGCCTTACCCTGATCCGATTAGCGTTGATCAGGAAACCTTGGTCTATCGGTGGGCGGGTTTCGCACCCGCCTTGTCGTTACTCATGCCTACATTTGCTTTTCCACCAGCTCCACCAGACCTTACGGCCCAGCTTCACCGCCGGTGGAATGCTCCCCTACCATAATTTCTTATCCGCAGCTTCGGCGGACGGCTTGATGCCCGATTATTATCCACGCGCAGCCGCTCGACTAGTGAGCTGTTACGCACTCTTTAAATGAATAGCTGCTTCCAAGCTAACATCCTAGCTGTCGCTGCAGCCGCACATCGTTTCATCAACTTAGCCGCCTCTTGGGGGCCTTAGCTGGCGGTCAGGGTTCTTTCCCTCTCGTCGACGGACATTAGCACCCGCCGGCTCACTCCTGGATATCGCACCACGGCATTCGGAGTTCGTCAGGATTTGATAGGCGGTGAGGCCCTCGCATCCAATCGGTAGCTCTACCTCCATGGTGGTAAGTCCAAGGCTGCCCCTAAAGGCATTTCGGGGAGTACGAGCTATTTCCCAGCTTGATTAGCCTTTCACCCCTACCCACAGCTCATCCAGAAGCTTTTCAACGCTTATTGGTTCGGACCTCCATTCCGTATTACCGGAACTTCATCCTGGCCATGGGTAGATCGCAAGGTTTCGCGTCTGCCCCGTCCGACTTATTCGCCCTATTCAGGCTCGCTTTCGCTTCGGCTCCGTACGTAACCGCACTTAACCTTGCCGGACAGGAGCAACTCGTAGGCTCATTATGCAAAAGGCACGCCGTCACCCCACTAAAGGGCTCCGACCGCTTGTAGGCGCACGGTTTCAGGGTCTTTTTCACCCCCCTATTCGGGGTACTTTTCACCTTTCCCTCACGGTACTGGTTCACTATCGGTGTCCTATGAGTATTTAGCCTTGGCAGATGGTCCTGCCAGATTCAGACGGGGTTTCTCGTGCCCCGCCCTACTCAGGGTTCCTCCCCCGCCCACTCGCCTACGCCTACGGGGCTGTCACCCGCTATGGCACCGCTTTCCAGCGGCTTCAGCTTCGCTCGTGGTTGGTAATGGAGGCCCTACAACCCCCACCCGGCCGTAACCGGATGGGTTTGGGCTAATCCCCTTTCGCTCGCCGCTACTCGGGGAATCACTATTGTTTTCTTCTCCTGGGGGTACTTAGATGTTTCAGTTCTCCCCGTTCGCCTCCGGATTGCTCCGGATACCTGGCCTTCAGCCAGGTGGGTTGCCCCATTCGGGTATCCGCGGATCGATTCGTGCTTGCCGATCCCCGCGGCTTTTCGCAGCTTGCCACGCCCTTCGTCGCCTATAGGACCCAAGGCATCCCCCGTGCGCCCTTTTCTTACTCCTTTCCGCGCACCCGCCGGAGATCAACTCCGTCGCATGCGCCGCTTCGTCCTCAAACGTCAAAGATCTTCTGGTGCCTCCGGGTTTTAAAGCCGGATTTACCGTTTGCGCGCCACCCGCATCCGATGCGGCCGTCTGCCTCGTGGCGCTCAATATCTTTTGGGAAGTGCAGCTCTCAGATTTCGCCCTGATGGCGCTCCAGAAAGGAGGTGTTCCAGCCGCACCTTCCGGTACGGCTACCTTGTTACGACTTAACCCCAGTCACCGGTTTTACCCTAGGGCGCTCCTTGCGGTCACGCACTTCAGGTCCCCCCAGCTCCCATGGTTTGACGGGCGGTGTGTACAAGGCCCGGGAACGTATTCACCGCGCCATGGCTGATGCGCGATTACTAGCGAATCCAGCTTCACGGAGGCGGGTTGCAGCCTCCGATCCGAACTACGACCGGCTTTCGAGATTCGCGCCCCATCGCTGGGTGGCTGCCCTCTGTACCGGCCATTGTAACACGTGTGTCGCCCCAGACGTAAGGGCCGTGCTGATTTGACGTCATCCCCGCCTTCCTCGCAGCTTGCGCTGGCAGTCTCGGTAGAGTTCCCGGCTTAACCCGCTGGCAACTACCGATAGGGGTTGCGCTCGTTATGGCACTTAAGCCGACACCTCACGGCACGAGCTGACGACAACCATGCAGCACCTCGCCGACCGCCATTGCTGGCTATGAAGTTTCCCCCATATTCGTTCGGCGTTCGAGCCTGGGTAAGGTTCCTCGCGTATCATCGAATTAAACCACATGTTCCTCCGCTTGTGCGGGCCCCCGTCAATTCCTTTGAGTTTCACCGTTGCCGGCGTACTCCCCAGGTGGATGGCTTAACGCTTTCGCTAAGCCCCTGACCCTTGCAGGCCAAGAGCGAGCCATCATCGTTTACGGCGTGGACTACCAGGGTATCTAATCCTGTTTGATCCCCACGCTTTCGTGCCTCAGCGTCAATACTCAGCTGGCGAGCTGGCTCCCCAATCGGCGTTCTGCGCGATATCTATGCATTTCACCGCTACACCGCGCATTCCGCCCGCCTCGCTAAGATTCTAGCCCAGCAGTATCAACGGCAGCTCTCCTGTGGAGCAGGAGCCTTTCACCGCTGACTGACCGGGCCGCCTACGCACCCTTTAAACCCAATGAATCCGGATAACGCTCGGGTCCTCCGTATTACCGCGGCTGCTGGCACGGAGTTAGCCGACCCTTATTCGTCTGGTACTTGCAGGCAGGGACACGTCCCTGCGGTTACCCCCAGACAAAAGCGGTTTACGACGCGTAGCGCCTTCTTCCCGCACGCGGCATGGCTGGTTCAGGCTTGCGCCCATTGACCAATATTCCTCACTGCTGCCTCCCGTAGGAGTCTGGGCCGTGTCTCAGTCCCAGTGTGGGGGGCCTTCCTCTCAGAACCCCTAGCCATCGTAGCCATGGTAGGCCGTTACCCTACCATCAAGCTAATGGCACGCATGCCCATCCTTTACCGATAAATCTTTACCCCAAATCCGATGCCGAACCTGGGAGCCATGGGGCATTAATCCGCCTTTCGACGGGCTATTCCCCTGTAAAGGGTAGGTTGCATACGCGTTACGCACCCGTGCGCCGCTCTCAAGAACCCGAAGGTCCTCTACCGCTCGACTTGCATGTGTTAGGCCTGCCGCTAGCGTTCATCCTGAGCCAGGATCAAACTCTCCATAGTAGAAGATGTTGATTTCGGGGAATTGCTTCCCCTGTTGTTTCCTTAGCCCATCAGGATTACGTTAGTCTAATAAATCATCCTAATCGTTTTCTATCTTTTCACTGCACTTCCTCAAAGAACCTATTACTTTTTGCCGCTTCTCAGCGACCCGCTCCCTCATTTGCGGGCTGCAAAGGTAGGCTTTATTTCGAAACTTCCAAGCGGTTGGCCAACTTTTTTTTCGGTTGCCCCTTCGCGGCTTTCCGTCCTAAAACCCTTCTGGGCGGCCGGTGCTCTCGCTACTCCCTCGTCCGTTCCGGCTTACCTCCTAAGCCGCTTATGTTAAAGAGCCTCGCTCCCGTTCCCGCTAGCCCTCCCTGCGAAGGCGCCGTTGTTCCCGATTGCGGATGCAAAAGTACGCCTATTTTCCGATTCCGCAACCCCTACACCATACCTTAACGCGTTAACGAACGTTGCTCGCCTTTGTAAGAGGCCGTTGAAGGGAATGTTTTTTTGAAAAAAGAACCGGAGACAGGTGCTGGTGCAGCACCTAGTTCCGCCTCCGGCAGGCTCATCCTACCCCAAAATGGCTCCTCGCTCCCTTCAGGATCACCAGAACCTACAACCCGCCTCTGTAGCCCTGAAAAGATAAAGGCCCGCTTTCGCGAGCCTTTATCTTTTCATCTAACCAGTTACTTTAATGACACATCCCGTTTGCTTATATTCAATTTAGAGGATGTCTCACAACCAATAAAGATATCAACCTACTGCAAAGTTGCTTTTCAATTAGGTTATAAGATATGACTGATAGTCCAAGAACAACTGACATTACAATGAGGAAGTACCATGGACTTGCTAAAATAACGCCAGCTTTAAAGATGCGGAAAATGCGCGGAAGAAATATGATAACCAACGGATGAACTAAATATAACGAGTATGACATATCACCTAAGAAAACTAGCGGTTTAGGCAGCACAAAAGGTTTTATCTTATTGCGCTGCAAAAGTGCAAACAACAATAATCCGCAAACTAAAATATTGGAGTAATAACTTTTAGGCAGCGTTATAAGACCAAAGTATGAAAGAATAAATACAACAATTGCTATTCCTGCTAGACATTGAGACAAAAGAATGTTCGGGATTGAATGCCTCGAAATATAGAACAGTCCAATTAGCACACCAACTATAAAGAAGAGAATTACAGGATTTGTCATCAAACTGAAATAGGCGGATGTATAGCCATAGCAGCCCGATAGTAATGGCATAACCTCTCCATTTGTAATGAATGGAATAAGATAGACCAACACAGCCATCAATCCAACTAGCACAGTCCACCGATACCGCCCAAAGAAAATGGACACGCCCAGAAGAATGTAGAAAAAGACTTCGTAGCAGAGCGACCAACCCACCTCTAAAGGAGGCATTCCATATGATGGTCCAATGTGATTCTGGTAAGTTGGGAAGAAGAATAGACCAGACAGCAACTCATTGTAATGATCGATGAAATAATAGCGGAATTCACCAAGACCTAGAACAAGAACTAGAGTAAGTATATAATAAATAGGCAGTATGCGAACAGCCCTTTTGAGATAGTAGCCTTTTACGTAAGCAAATGTCGGACTACTATTCTGGGTTGTTACTACCATAATAAACCCGCTTATCATAAAGAATAAGGGGACCCCTATTGATCCGCTCCCAAAAAGGAATGTCCCCAACTGGCTACTGCCATGATTTAATATCCCCTTCATGTGAAAAAAGCACACCAATAATGCAGCAATCCCTCTTAACAGCTGTACAATCTCTATTTTACCCTTCATCTCTCTTATTCTATTGGCGCGTAAAGATATTAAAGTCGTCGAATAATCTGAAAGAACGGCAGAACGCTAAGTCAAGGACAAAAAAAGGAGGGAGTAAAACCCTCCTTGCTATTTTGGTCGATGTTTTGAAATCCTTTGCTCCGTTCGTCGGTACTTTATAGTATCGATGTACTGCATAATGCGTAACAGCCAATTTTCATGCAGCGCAATAAACCCAAGGATGGTAAAGATCCAGATAACCCCAACGTTGAACCATTTGGTGTCAATCTTCATATTCCCAACAATCTTTACTGGCGCATAGAATTGGGCTTTCCCAATTGATGACGTTGGCTCCATGTACGCAGGATCTTTAAGCTGAACGATTTCTGTGCCTACAATTTTTGATTGAGCAACACCGCTTTTGTTCAATACTAAATCGGAAAGGGCCTTATTCTCGTAACTATGGCGTAACGCCACAATCTGCTCAGTGGTTTTGTAGTTACTCAACAGCGAACTATATATCGAATCCTTCTTTACGCTTAATCGGTTGTAATTCTGCCAAAGGTATGCTTGAAGGTTATTAAGGATCAACTTATGTTCCTTTATCGTTTTAGGATCGATTTTCGTAATACGGGCACTGTTGGTACTAAGTTTGGTAACCTTGTCACCAAACAGTTTGCTAAGACGATCGAATTCATTATTTACCAACTCCAATCTCCTTAACGATTTCTCGTTTATCGACTTCAGGTTATAATCGTGCTGGAGTTCATTAAGCTGAGACATCAGAATTGGAATGCATATGCTGGAGTAGTAGTTGTTTTGGCTACGCTCCTTATCTACATCGTAAAAGAATTGGGTATAAGTATTATCCTTGAATTGACTTACGGTCAATGCTTCGTATGCCCATCGGGAAATCATCATATCTCCGACAAAAGGAACATACCTGTCATTGGAAATTGAATGATGAAGCTTCCTGAAATCGACAATTACACCGCTAAAGAGCAGCTGCGGCACCAAAAGTAAAGGAACCGTAACGTAAATTGCCACCGTAGAACGAAGCGCCGAAGATAGATTTAACCCAATAATATTGGCACATGCAGCTGCCGAGAATAGAATGATCCAATAAATTAAATTCATCCCCTTTATTTCGAGTATATGATTCCCCAACAGAACGAATACAAACATCTGAATGGCAGAGATGAGAAATACCACAAAGACTTTAGAGGATATGTAGCTTCCCCAGCTCAGGTTCAAAAATCTCTCACGATGAAGTATCTTCCTATCCTTTATGATTTCCTCTGCCGAAACAATCATCCCAAGAAATAGCGCCGCCACTACGCTCATAAATAGGTAAGCAGGGATATTATCGTTCGTGCTAAAGATGTACCTATTTACGTCGTTCCCATCGCCTACGGTGTACTTGGTAAAGAATCCAACGATGATTGCGAGCAACGGAGCCTCAAGAGCAATCATCAACAGGTATTGCTTGTCGCTAAGCTTTGACAAGATGCTTCTAGAAATAAATATCCTGAACTGATTTAGCCTATTGGGAATATGAAAATTGTTGATTGGCAGATTTGTTCTAGCTCCATGAGCAATGGAACGAAGCTTTGGCTGAACGTTTTTCAGGTAAAGCTGGTACCACTCCTTCGCCGAACGCTTACGATTACGGGTTAGCTTACCATACTCATTTACCACGCGAGCCTCCACCACCCTAAGAATAACCTCGGTATTCACGTTACCGCAGGTCATACACTCGCTCTCCTCGGCATTAAAGTAGTGAGCCGCCTTACGGAAGTAAACAATTCCATCCATCGGGTTACCCTGAAAGATAATGCGCCCACCTTGATCCATCACCAAGATTTTATCTAGAAGCTTAAAAAGATCGGATGAGGGCTGGTGGATATTTACGATCACCACCTTCCCCTTTAGAATTTGACGCTTTAGCAGCAGCATTACCTTCTCTGAATCTATCGACGAGAGACCCGAGGTGGGCTCATCAACAAAGAGAACAGAGGGCTGTCGCATCAGCTCGAGCGCGATGTTAAGGCGCTTACGCTGTCCCCCGCTGATATACTTGTTAAGGGGGGTTCCCACCTTAAAATCGCGAGCCTCGTCGAGGTCAAAATCAACGATGGTCTGGTTAACAACATCGTTTAGTTCCTCTTCCGTATAGTTCCTAAAGCAGAGCTTTGCGTTGAAGAAAAGGTTTTCGTAAACGGTTAGCTCCTCGATGAGCAGGTCGTCCTGAGGAACGTAGCCGATAACGCCTCGTACCACCTCCTTCTCCTCGTGGATGTCGAACCCATTAATAGTGATTCGTCCCGAATGAAGCTTCAGCGAACCATTGAGCACATTGAGAAGGGTGGATTTCCCCACGCCACTACCACCTAGTATCCCGATAAGCTGCCCGGACTCAGCCTTAAAACTGAATGGATGGACGCCGTTATCGCTCCCCTTAAACTTGTAGGAAACGTCGGTAGCCACGAAGAGGATACGCCGAAGAACATCAGCCTGAATAAACTTGCCGGCAATTCGGCTATAGTAGATGGGATCGATCTTGGGATTTCGGACAACCGAACCGTAGCCAAACACGTAAGCGCGCGCATTGCGCATGCTGTGCCCGTTTAGGAAAAGGTTGGTTTCGCCAAAATTCTTTATCAGAAAGGTGTTTACGCTAGCCAGATGAATGAAGTAAACCCGCCCCTTTAGCTTCTCGTTGTAGTGATGCTTAAAGTAGGGATGCGAAAAGTCCGAATCGGCATCGACAACCAGCACCTTATCAACCAAAGGAATTTCGCTCTCGTTTGCCGCAATAACAAACTGCTGGGCATAGTCGAATTCGGCTTGATCGACATTGAAATGGTAGGCGAGCAGGCTTACAAACTTGTGGTAAACCTCGTTTTGGAAGAAGGCATCGCCAACAAATTCGGTGAGCTGCAGCAGCAGCCACACCTTTTGGTTCTGCTCGAACTCCAGGTTGATTTGACGGCAAAGGTGAAGGGTATCCTCCGTAAAAATGGGGTTCTCGGAAAAAGGGTACGACTGTACGCGCCGCTGATTCACTAAACATTCATCAAACAGCGATACGTAGTACTCCGAGTGTTCATCCGAAAACTCTTTTTCGTACAGGTAGTTTTTTACAATCTCCTTTGCAATGTCCTTATTGCTACGGTTATCGTAATTGACGATAGTAGCAAAGAACTGCATCAGAACCCTAAAAATGGAGTCATTCATTTATTCTGCGATCCCTTTCTGGTACAAAAATAGATTTTTGTTTGGCATTTCACAGCCTAATACTGCATAACGGGGTTACATATTTTAATATTGCGACTACACTTTTTTATTCTTCATTAAAATTGATTTTACTTTGCGGCAAAACTTGAGGATGGAAAAGGTAGCGGTAGGTATGAGCGGGGGAATAGACAGTACTCTTACGGCAATCAAGCTTAAGGAAAGCGGATTCCAGGTGGTTGGCGTTACGCTCTGGATGGTGGATGGCCCCAAATCGGCCAAGGCTATTGAGGATGCCGAGCTACAGGCGAAGCGCATCGGCATAGAGCACCACGTTGTCGACTGCAGCGAGGCCTTTACGGAAACTATCGTACGCCCATTTGCCGAAGCCTACCTGAAGGGTGAGACGCCCAGCCCCTGCGCCTGGTGCAACCCGCAGGTGAAGTGGCGGCAGCTGGCCGACTTTGCCGACAGCATCGGGGCGAGGTACATCGCCAGCGGCCACTACGTGCAAACGGCCGAGCACAACGGCCACTACTACGTCCTAAAAGGTGAGGACTCAAAAAAAGATCAGTCGTACTACCTGTGGATGCTGCCCGAGAGCATCATCCGCCGGATGGTGCAGCCGCTAGGCACCATCCTAAAGGAGCAGGCCAAGCAGGAGATCCGCGATAGGCACTTCGACGACCTGGTGCCCAACCACGAGAGCATGAGCGTGTGCTTCCTGGAGGGGATGGACTACCGCCACTTCATCGCCCAGCTGATGCCCGAGCGGATGGCCGAGGTACGCCCCGGCGAGGTGCTCGACGAAGCGGGTAACGCCATCGGGAGGCACAGCGGCATCCCCTTCTACACCATCGGGCAAAAGAGGGGCTTGGAACTAACGACCGAGCGCGAGGCCTACATCCAATCCATGGACAGCGCGAGCAACACCATCACCATAGGAAAGAAGGCAGACCTGCTGCGCTCGGAGTTTCGGGTGCGCGAGGTTCACCTTATCCGTAAGGAAGAGATTACCCCCACCACCCCGCTGGAGGTGAAGGTGCGGGGGCTGGGGCTGAACCCCGAGGGGTACGGCTACCTGACCATCGAAGGTGATGCGGGTACGGTTACGCTCGACAACCCGGCGTGGGCCATTTCGCCCGGGCAACCGGTGGTGTTCTACATCGGCGATCGGTTGGTGGGCGGGGCGATGGCAGTGTCGTAGATACGGGTTTGTACCCCGTATCATTGGAAACGAAACCTGACGTTACAACATGAGAGACGGGTTTGAAACCCACTAGTGTCCGGGAAATATTATTAAAACACCTACTAACACATTGATGTTTAATTGCTAATTCAGTTGCGATAAAGTCGGAACATATCAGATGCTTACTTTTGCGACAAGCTACAAACTGTAAGCAATGAATAGTGGAACCTATATTTTTAAGCAATTATGCCAGTTCTTGCCTGAGGACTACTTCGAATATTTGGTCAATAAGTACGATGGCAACAAGTACATAAAATCGTTTACCTGCTGGAACCATTTCTTGGTTATGCTGTGGGCTCAGCTGACAGCCCGGGAAAGTTTACGCGACATCATCGGATCGCTTAATGCGCATCGGTCAAAGTTTTATCGTTTAGGCTTTGGCAAAAGCGTTTGCCGCACAACGCTGTCTGAAGCAAATGAGAAGCGAAATGTGGAAATATTTCGGCTATTTGCTGAACGAGTTGTTAAGATAGCTCAAGATAAAAGGGGTAACATCGAAGGGCTGTTCATGGAGGGAATCCCTCATCGTGTGCTTGCGTTGGATTCAACAACAGTTACTTTAAAATGGGAAGCGTATTCGTGGTCCAAGGTGCAAAATGGGAAAGGAGGAATTAAGGTTCACACCATGTTTGACATCCTTACAAGCATTCCGGTTTACAATGTAATCACCGACCATGACGTCAGGGATCAAAGCGTTATGGACTACTTTCAATACGAACCGGATGCATTTTACATTTTCGACAAAGCCTATGTCAAACTGTTATCTCTTAACAAAATCGATGAAGCAGGTGCATTTTTTGTAGTGCGAAGGAAAGAGAAAATGAACTTCGAAATTATAGAGGAATGTAGCTGCGATGTCCATGAAAAAGGCATTTTACGCGACTTAAAAATAAGATTGTCGAATCGTTGGGCGAAAGCTCGGTATCAAAAACCTCTGAGAATAATCTACTACTACAACGAAGAGAAGAAAGCAACTCTAGAATTCTTTACGAATAACCTCGATTTAGAGGCGCATAAAATCGCATACCTATACAAGTGTAGATGGCAAATTGAGATGTACTTCAAATGGATAAAGCAGCATTTAAGGATAAAGCAATTTTACGGAACTTCCGAAAACTCTGTAAAAATCCAAATATATGTAGGCATTATCGCCTACTGCTTGGTAGCTCTAGTCGGTGTCGAATTGAAGTCAAAGTCATCGCCATTTGAATTACTTCGAATCTTGAGCGTTTCGCTTTTTGAAAAGGAGAACCTAAAAGAGTTCCTAGCCAAGGCTGAATTATCGGAGAACTTTCAACCTGTAAGCAATTCAAACCTTAAATTATTTTAGCGGACAGCAGTGTTTGAAACCCGTCTCTACGCGTACGGATGTTGCCCGGTTACCGATTTTTGCTACCTTTGCGGCAGATCTTTTATTTACAAACCGTGTTTATTGGCACCCACGTAAAAAATCAATTATGAAGCAAAGCGTTTCACCCCTATTTATGCTCTTTGGCATCCTATTCACGGCATGCCTGCTTATCTCGAACATCTTAGCGATTAAGATTATCACCATTGGCTCGCTGGCGGTACCTGCCGGCGTTATCATTTTCCCTATCTCGTACATCGTCAACGACGTTATCGTGGAGATCTGGGGCTACCGCAAGGCCCGATTCGTGATTTGGATCGGATTTGGCATGATGGTGCTCTCGAACGTGATGTACCAGCTGGCCATCGCCATTCCGGCGGCGCCGTTCTGGACCAACCAGGAGTCGTTTGCCCGAATCCTGGAGAGCACGCCCCGCATCGGCATTGCCAGCATCCTGGCCTACCTGTGCGGCTCGTTTGCCAATGCCCTTGTCATGAGCCGCATGAAGGTGATGAGCAACGGCAGCAACTTCTCGCTGCGCGCCATCCTCTCCACCGTTGCGGGCGAGGGGCTCGACTCGGCCATCTTCATCTTCGTGGCCTTCGCGGGCATCATCCCCGCAAGGCAGCTGGTGCTGATGGCGCTGGTGCAAACCTTCATCAAAACCGCCTACGAGATCGTCATCCTGCCCGTTACCATCGTGGTGGTGAACCGGGTGAAGAAGCTCGAGAACGAAAACGTATTCGACAACGACATTTCCTACAACCCGTTTAGGCTGAAGGAAGTTTAGCCATCAACACAAATAACCATGGAAAGAGAAAGCGAAGGCCTAAAATCTTTGGGCAACCAAGGCACCCAATACGCCTTCGGGTACACCCCCGAGGTGCTGGAGACCTTCATCAACAAGCATCCGGAGAACGACTACTGGGTGAAGTTCAACATCCCCGAGTTTACCAGCCTCTGCCCCATCACCGGGCAGCCCGACTTTGCCACCATCTACATCAGCTACGTGCCCGACGTGCGGATGGTCGAGAGCAAGAGCCTCAAGCTGTACCTGTTCAGCTTCCGCAACCACGGCGACTTCCACGAGGACTGCGTGAACATCATCATGAAGGATCTGATTAAGCTGATGGAGCCCCGCTACATCGAGGTGTGGGGCAAGTTTACCCCCCGCGGCGGCATCAGCATCGACCCCTACTGCAACTACGGCAGGCCCGGAACCCGGTACGAGCAGCTGGCCGAGCAGCGGTTTATGAACCACGACATGTACCCCGAGAAGATCGGAAGCCGATAGAACAGAGAGAGGAGCAGCGCTCCTCTTTTTTGTTGGTAGGGGTACCTTACCGGGTAGGGTACCCGAACTGGATGACGGGCGAGCTACCTTACCGGGAAGGATACCCGAACCGGGAGCCGGGCGGGCTGCCTTACCGGGAAGGATACCCCAACCGGGTGACGGGACGTGCTGCCTTACCGGGAAGGATACACCAACCGGGAGCCAGGCGTGCTGCCTTACCGGGAAGGATACCCCAACCGGGAGCCGGGCGAGCTGCCTTACCGGGAAGGATACTCCAACCGGGTGACGGAACATGCTGCCTTACCGGGAAGGATACCCCAACCGGGTGACGGAACGTGCTGCCTTACAGGGAAGGATACCCCAACCGGGAGCCGGGCGAGTTGCCTTACCGGTAAGGATACTCCAACCGGGTGACGGGACGTGCTGCCTTACTGGGAAGCTACGCCTTCCGCTCCCACTCGGCCACCTCTAGATCCTTCACCGTACCATTTTCGATGGTGAAGCGGAGGGAGGTGCGCACGCTATGAAAGCCGGAGATGCCCGCAGCGCCAGGATTCATGAAGAGCAGATCCTTCTTCTTGTCGAACATCACCTTTAGGATATGCGAGTGGCCGGCAATGGCCAGGGTGGGGTGCAGCTCGTCGATGAGCCGTAGGTAGTCCCGGTCGTACTTGTTGGGGTATCCGCCGATGTGCGACAGGAGCACCTTTACCCCCTCGCACTCGAAGAAGAGGAAGGGCTTGGCGACAAGGCGCGTTGCCCCCCCGTCGATGTTGCCGAAGACGGCCCGGGTGGTCCGCTTCTTCGACAGGTTATCCAGCAGCTCGATGCTGCCGATATCGCCGGCGTGCCACAGCTCGTCCACATCGGCCAGAAATGCGTCCAGCTTATCATCCCAAAATCCGTGGGTATCCGATACAAGTCCAACTCTAGTCATCGCTATATATAGTATGGTGCAAAGGAACGAGAGTTTGGCGAAATGGCAAAGGGGGAAAGGCGGATATCTGAAAGCAGGTAGAGCCGTTGCAGTGCAACGGCTCTACTCAAATCAAGAAAGTTATACCATCTGCTAAGCACACGGCACAATCAGCGGAACTCCTCCCGCCTTAGCGGGAGGTCGGCGAAGCCGAGGGTGGTTGTTGAGAAAAAAATTGGAATAGAATCACAATCCAAACCACCCCGCCCTACGGGCACCCCTCCTTAAAAAGGAGGGGAATCGCTCCGATTTTACCTTATCCCAACCTACAAGCAGCAATTACCAAACCCACCCAAAACAAAAAAAGGCTCCGAAGAGCCTTTCTATATGTTAGTCCAACTGGTGGATTACGATACCCGAGCGAAGCTTGGGTTCGAACCAGGTTGTCTTTGGAGGCATGATGTTGCCGGTGTCCGAGATGTTGATGAGCTGCTGCATCGTAACGGGGTAAAGGGCGAAGGCAACCTTCATCTCACCGTTATCCACTCTGCGCTTAAGCTCGCCAAGGCCACGGATACCACCGACGAAGTCGATGCGCTTGTCGGTTCTGAGGTCCTTAATGCCAAGCACCTTGTCCAGAACGAGGTTCGAAAGAACCGTAACGTCGAGGATACCGATTGGGTCGTTATCGTCGTAGGTGCCAGCCTTAGCGGTAAGCGAGTACCACTTGCCGTCGATGTACATCGAAAAGTTGTGAAGAGAGTTTGGAGTGTAGATATCAGCACCCATCTCCTTAATATCGAAATCTACCGATAGTTTAGCAATCAGCTGCTCAGTGGTCAGACCGTTAAGATCCTTCACCACGCGGTTGTAGTCGATAATCTTCAGCTGGTTGTCGGGGAAGATCACCGCTAGGAAGAAGTTGTACTCCTCGTCGCCGGTGTGATGAGGGTTGGCCTTCTTCTTCTCCTCGCCTACCAGCGCAGCAGCAGCGGTACGGTGGTGACCGTCGGCAACGTAAAGCGCAGGAATTTCGGCAAAGATTTCGGTGATGCGCTTGTTAACGGCATCATCCTCTACAACCCAGAACTTGTGGCCAAAGCCATCGGCAGCAACGAAGTCGTACTCTGGCTTATTGCCAGCAACCACCTTAGCGATGATGCTGTCCATCTCGGCAACGGCAGGATATGCAAAGAATACAGGCTCTACGTTGGCGTTTTGGATGCGAACGTGCATCATGCGATCCTCTTCCTTATCCTTACGGGTAAGCTCGTGCTTCTTGATCTTGCCGGTCATATAGTCCTCGCAATGGCAAGCAGCCACCAAGCCGTACTGGGTGCGGCCGTCCATGGTTTGGGCGTACACGTAGTACTTTTCGGTAGGATCTTGCTTAAGCCAGCCGTTAGCCTGCCATTTCTTGAAGTTCTCAACAGCCTTGTCGTACACCTGCTGCGAGTGCTCGTCGGCGATTGGATCGAAGTCGATCTCTGGTTTGATGATGTGGAGCAGCGACTTTTCGCCAGCCTCAGCCTTAGCTTCAACAGAGTTAAGTACATCGTAAGGACGCGAAGCAACCTCTGCTACGATATCCTTGGGGGGCCGAATGCCCCGGAAAGGTTTAATTTTTACCATGTGTTAAGATTTTTAGGAAAGGAGAGCGGCCTGCTAAGAAGTAGGCCGCTATAGGTTTATTACTTGTTTACTTGGTAGGTTTTATCGCCGTTCTTGATGAGCCCAACCACCTGACGGGCGGCAGCAAGTCCTGCATTTACGTTGGCCTCGGCAGTTTCGGCACCCATCTTCTTAGGGGTGAAGAATACGCGGTTGCCAAATTTTTCCTTCAGCTCGGCAGCGTTTCCTGGCTCGATATCCGAAACGTACTTAAAGTCGGGGCGCTCGGCCATCATCTTAACCAGCTCCGCCTCGTGGATAACCTCCTTACGAGCGGTGTTAACTAGCACGCCACCATTAGGCATCTTCGAAAGAAGGTCGAAGTTGATCGAGTTCTTGGTTTTATCGTTGGCAGGAATATGTAGCGATACGTAGTTGCAGGTAGCGTAAAGCTCCTCTACGGTACTGCAAACCTTGATACCCTCAGCAGCCATAGCCTCAGCCGACACGAAAGGATCGAAAGCGTAAACTTCCATTCCAAAGCCCTTGGCGATAGTTGCCACGCAGCGACCAACGTTTCCGTAGGCATGGATACCAATCTTCTTACCCTTAAGTTCGGCACCAGTACCTGGTTGGAACGAGTTACGGGCAATGTACACCATCATGCCAAAGGCAAGCTCGCCAACGGCATTCGAGTTCTGACCAGGAGTATTCATGGCTACCACACCCTTTTCGGTGCAAGCAGCAAGGTCAAGGTTGTCGTATCCGGCACCGGCACGTACAACCACCTTAAGATTTTTAGCGGCTTCAACCACCTCGCGGGTTACCTTGTCGCTACGAACGATAAGTCCGTCAGCATCGGCAACAGCCTTAAGAAGTTCGTCGTTTGAAGTATACTTTTCGAGAAGGGCCAATTCGAAACCAGCGCCTTCAACTATCTTTCTAATTCCATCAACAGCTTCCTTCGCAAAGGGTTTCTCTGTTGCAACAAGAACTTTAGCCATAGTAATAAGATCTATTCAGTTAGTAGTGTAAAAAAAGGTTGACTGCCGAAACAGCCAACCTTCCAAAAATATTTTATGCTAAGCGTTTTTCTTTTCGAACTCGCGCATGCAGTCAACCAAAGCCTGAACGCTTTCAATAGGAAGCGCGTTGTAGGTAGAAGCACGGAAACCACCCACCAAACGGTGTCCCTTAATACCTTCCATACCTTGGCTCTTAGCAAACTCTAGGAATTCTGCATCCTTCTCCTTGTGCTCAGGAGCCATAACAAAGCAGATGTTCATGATCGAACGGCTTTCCTTCTCGGCAGTTCCTACGAACATAGAGTTGCGGTCAATTTCGTCGTATAGCAACTGAGCCTTAGCCTTGTTAAGCTCGTACATCTTCTCTACGCCACCCATTTGCTTCATCCACTTAAGGGTTTCATTAACCGCGTAGATTGCAAATACAGGAGGAGTATTGAACATAGAACCATCCTTAATGTGAGTTCTATAGTCGAGCATGGTTGGAATTTGACGGCTAACCTTGCCAAGGATATCCTCGCGGATAAGCACGAAGGTAACACCAGCAGGTCCAAGGTTCTTTTGCGCACCACCGTAAATCATACCATACTTGGTAACATCAACCGGACGGCTCATGATATCAGAAGACATGTCGGCAACTAAGGTTACAGGGCAGTCTATATCGTGATGGATTTCGGTTCCGTAAATGGTATTGTTAGTGGTGATATGAACGTAGTCAATATCCGATGGAATGTTGAAGTTCTTTGGGTAGTAGTTAAAGTTAGCCTCAGCCGATGAAGCTAAGATCTCAACCTCGCCAAATAGCTTAGCCTCCTTAATTGCCTTCTTTGCCCAAACGCCAGTTTCAACATAGCCAGCCTTTTTTTCCATAAGGTTGAAAGGAACCATTGCAAACTGAAGGCTGGCGCCGCCACCTAGGAAAAGAACATGGTAGTTATCTGGAGCACCAATAAGCTCCTTGAAGAGCTGTTGAGCCTCTGCCATAATTGGCTCAAAGTACTTGGTTCGGTGAGATATCTCGATAAGAGAAAGACCTATACCATTTAAATCACGTACTGCATTTGCAGTGTTCTCAATAACCTGAGGTGCCAAAATACATGGACCAGCACTAAAGTTATGCTTTTTCATAGCTACATGTTAGTTAAATTCAACTGATTTGTGAGTTAGGTAAAAATGCAAAAAAAACAGCAACATCACAACCTTACCGGTTATGGTATATAAGATTTTTCCACTGCCAAAATTACAGTTTAAAAGAGAACTTCAAATATCACAAACAATTTTTAACTAATTCAGCGTTACAACTACCAATTTGCCTGATTTTAATATCGGTATAATTTTTACTAAATATATAGGAAGCATAATAGTCCGATGCTTGAATCAAGTTCGTAGCTGCGCACCCAGCTTCGCTGCGAGGCTTCTTCGTCATCCTCGGCCATTGCCCACTCCTATGCGCCCCCTTGGTATCGACAGAAAGAAGCGCCCTCTGCCATCCTTTTCACTTATATCGCAAAAAGTTCTGTTACTTGCGCTTGGTAGGCCACCTCCATTTCAACCTCAATTCCTCTGGATTTTAGCTCGTTTTGCACCGTCGTAAAGGCTAAGTCGTAGGTATTGCTGTTTTTACTAACGTGCGCTAAGTAGACCTTCTTCAGGTTGGGGTGGTAGCTATCGCCTATCAGCTTGCCAGAGTCGGCATTCGAAAGGTGCCCATTAGGGCTATGGATTCGCTGCTTTAGGTAGTACGGATAGTCGCAGCTTTGGAGCATATCGTAATCGTAGTTGGCCTCCAAAACCATGAGGTCGACATCGGCAAAATGGGCAACAACCTCTTCGGTACAGCAGCCGATATCCGTTGAAATGGCCATACGCTTGCCATTGGCCCCCTCTATGCGAAAGCCTACCGTTCGAACAGCATCATGGTTTACATCAAATGGAATAAACCTTACACCTTCGATTTCGAATGTGCCTTCAATGAAGCGTAGGTTGTGCGGCGCAATTTTCCCAAGCAAAGCTGCCGACGCCTGGTAGCTTTCTGGAGTAATGTAAATAGGGAGGTTCAGCTTACGGGAGAGGATTCCAACTCCTTTTATATGATCGTTATGCTCGTGGGTTACCAGGATTGCCTTAAGCATATGGGGATCGAGGCCAATGTCATGCATTCGGCCAATAAGCGTTTTAGCGCTAAAGCCGGCATCAACCAGGAATGGCAGGCCACCCACCTCAATATAGGTTGCATTACCTTCGCTCCCGCTTCCTAAAATCGAAATCTTCATTACTCCGTATTCCCCATTTGTGCGCCTTTCGACAGCGTTGTAAAAAAAAGGCGTAGGCAACGCCTACGCCTTAACTATTGGTGGTTCAAAAATTATCCTTTATAGAAAGGTAGCTTAGCAACCTTTGCCTTTAGCAGCTTGCCACGAACGCTAAGGCAGATTTCGGTGCCAACCTTTGCGAACTCTGGCTTCACGTAACCCATACCAATACCAATCTTAAGCATTGGCGACATGGTTCCTGAGGTTACCTCTCCGATTACACTACCTGCTGCATCGCAGATATCGTAGTGCTGACGAGGAATACCACGGTCGATCATCTCGAAACCAACAAGCTTACGGGAAACACCTTCCTTCTTTTGCTTAAGAAGTAGCTCCTTATCGATGAAGTTCTTTTCGTCGGTAAACTTGGTGATCCAGCCTAAGCCAGCCTCGATTGGCGAGGTGGTATCGTTGATATCGTTGCCGTATAGGCAGAAGCCCATTTCGAGGCGAAGCGTATCGCGAGCACCTAGGCCAATTGCGCGAATGCCCTCTTCCTTACCCGCTTCGAAGATTGCCTTCCAAAGCTTTGCGCCATCCGCGTTGGCTACGTAGATTTCGCAACCACCAGCACCGGTATATCCGGTTGTCGAGAGAATAGCATTCTTAATGCCAGCAACGTTTACCTTACGGAAGGTGTAGTACTCCATATCGGTAACGGTTTCCTCGGTAATCTTTTGGATAACCTGCATGGCTAACGGTCCTTGAATGGCAAGCTGGCAGATTTCATCAGAAGCATTGTAGATTTCCTTACCAGGTGTAAAACCAAATGCCTTACCCTGCTCAACAATCCAGCTCCAGTCCTTATCGATATTGGCAGCGTTAATAACCAATAGGTAGGTTTCACCATCGATGCGGTAAACCAAAAGATCGTCTACAATACCGCCCTTCCCGTTGGGGAAGCAGGAGTACTGTACCTTACCATCGAATAGAGCTGCAACATCGTTAGAGGTGATGTGCTGTACAAAGTCGAATGCCTTTGGGCCTTTCACCCAAACTTCTCCCATGTGGCTAACATCGAATACGCCAACCTTCTCGCGAACGGTAACGTGCTCGTCGTTAATACCAAAGTACTCTACTGGCATGTTGTACCCTGCGAAGGGAACCATCCGAGCACCTAACTCTATGTGAAAATTTGTAAAAGCTGTAGTTTTCATAGTGCGTTAAGCTATTTTGTGTCTAAGGCAAAGGTAGCGTTTTTCGAGCACCTCCAACAGTTTTTTCAAATCTGCCACTTCTTTTTAAAAAAATTCAAAAAAATGCGGTTTTCTGTTGAAAAATTGAAAGCAAACGGCGTAATATTGCTAACGGAAATGTAGGGCATTAGGATAATAATTTTCGAATCCATACGTTTTTTTTGTGCAATGAACTACTGGCTATTAATGAATAGGGGGAAATCTGGTGACACCAACAATTAGAAGTAAGCCCAAAGTATTGCTTGTTGACAACAACATCAACATCCTTAATACGCTTGCAACCCTGCTGCAAGATATCGACTGCGACATCTACAAGGCGACCAACGGGATGGAAGCTTTCGAGCAGGCCCTACACGTCAACTTCAACCTCGTCATTTCGGAGCTGTTCCTTCCCCAAATGGACGGAAACGAGCTGGTACGAAAGATCCGCCAGCTCAGCTACGGGAAAAGGTGCGTCTTCATCTTCCTCACCAACGCCATCAGCGAGGACATGCAGGTGAAGTGCATGAACGATGGAGCCGACGAGATCATCATTAAGCCGATAAAGAAAAAGATATTCAAATCGCAAATAGAGGGGATGATCTCCAGGATCAACGAGAACCAGACCTCCCGAAAAAAGCGCTCCAGAAATAGCCTCAACCCGGAGTTCGGCGAAATCGTATACTGCAAGGCCGAGAACGCGCATTCCCTGGTTGCCCACATCGCCCTTACGGTGAACGAGGTGACCAGCTACTGCGATTTTGAGGAGGTTTTCGCATCGAAGAGCATCTGGATGATCTTTATCGACGACAAGGCCACATGGGCCCTAAACCTGATCTACCGGATGGCCCACCACGTCGGGGCAAGCATCCCGATATGGCTCATCGCATCGCGCAAGGTATCGGAATCGCTGCAGATGAACTTCATCGAGAACGGCGGCTTTGGCATCCTCATCAAGTACAAGAACCCCGAGATCCTCGCCCACCAAATTGAGGTGCTGATCGATCGCGAAATCAGCATAAAGAACCAGTACGTCAGCTCGCTCAAGCAGGCCGTGCTCTCCTCACCCGTGCACTTCGCCCCCTCGCACAAGGAGGACTTCCCCACCTTTAGGCTCCGCATCAAGTACGAGCCCTTCACCAAGCCCGCCGGCGGCGACTTCTACGAGATCGTGAAGATGGGCAACGGCAACACGCTCATCCTCCTCGGCGATGTGATGGGCAAGAAGTGGGGCGCCTGGTTCTTTGCCAACGCCTACCTGGCCTACATCAGGGCCAGCCTTAAGGTATTCCCCGCCAAGAAGCAGCTCGAAATCGACAACAACCTGGGGCTGCTGCTCAGCGACATCAACCAGTTCCTGTACAAGGACATCCAGCTCTCGGATGCCTTTACCACCCTAACGGCCATCCTGGTAAACCCCAGCCAGCAGCAGGTAATCCTATCGTCGGCCGGCGCCATCTACCCCATTTTCTACTCGAAGAAGACCCAAAAGACGTCGGTCATCCCCATAAAGGGGAAGATCTTAGGAATTGTTGAAAACGAGAAGTACTCCTCCGAAATAATGCGCGTCCATCCAGGCGACCAGCTGCTCCTGGTAACCGATGGCTACACGGAGGCCTTCGACGCCACCAAGGAGAAGCAAATCGGAATCGAGAAGATTGCCTCGACCCTGGAAGCGCCGCTAAACGAGGGGGTCTTCGATCTCGACAAGCTGGAGCTGTCGATCATGGCCAACAACAGCATCGACTCGTTTAACGACGACCGCACCATGCTGCTCGTGGAGTTTAAGTAGCCCACCACGCCTCCAACAGCGAGCAGCCGAAATGCTTCTCCAACGAACATCCTGTAGGTTGGCTACTTTCGGGAGAACTAGCCCCCCCTACCCTCGACAGCTCCTCCCCGGCTCTCCGATGATGCCTCCCCCTCCCATGCGGCTCGGTGCGGCACTACCACTTTTTCCATTCAGGCTGTTACTTCTGGCATCCTGCCTGAGACCTTTTGCTCCCCGGTTGTCTCCTTTTGCTTCCTGTCTGAAATTTTTCGCGTCCCTCCTGTTGTTTTTCGCTTCCTGCCTGAAGCTTTTCGCATCCTGGCTGTCACTTCTCGCTTCCGGCCTGTAGCTTTTTGCCTTCCGGCTGTCACTTTTCGCTTCCTGCCTGAAGCTTTTCGCGTCCTGTCTGTCACTTTTCGCATCCTGTCTGTCACTTCTCGCTTCCCGCCTGTAGCTTTTAGCGTCCTGTCTGTCACTTCTTGCTTCCCGTCTGTAGCTTTTCGCATCCTGCCTGTCACTTCTTGCTTCCCGCCTGTAGCTTTTAGCGTCCTGTCTGTCACTTCTTGCTTCCCGTCTGTAGCTTTTAGCTTCATGTTTACATAAAAGAGCTAATATTCTACAGATAGTAGCGCAAAAAAAAAGGCCATCCGAAGCAGGGGAATCCTGCCCAGATGGCCTTCATGCTAGCTATCGTATGCCCTACTGGTTCCTATTTACGAATACGATGGCATCGTTCCTATAGCCTACCACGATGCTGTCGTCGCCGGTTACCGCGCCGCTCAGGATCTGCTTCGAGAGCTCGTTGACGATGAACTTCTGGATGGCCCGCTTGATGGGGCGTGCGCCAAAGAGCGGATCGAAGCCCACATCGGCAATAAAGTCGACGGCGCTATCCTCAAACTCGATGCTGATGCTGTTCTCGGCCAGCATGCGCCTCACCACCTCCAGCTGCAGCAGCACAATCTGCCTAATCTCCTCGCGGTTAAGCGGGGTAAACATGATGATGTCGTCGATACGGTTGATGAACTCCGGGCGTATCGTCTGCTTGAGCAGATCAACGAGCTGATCCTTCGTTTTCTCGGCCACCTCGCCCCTATCGGCATCGCTGGCAGCGGCAAAGCGCTCCTGTATCAGCTGCGAGCCGATGTTCGAGGTCATAATAATAATGGTATTCTTAAAGTTTACCACGCGCCCCTTGTTGTCGGTCAAGCGGCCATCGTCCATCACCTGCAGCAGGACGTTGAACACGTCGGGGTGCGCCTTCTCGATCTCGTCGAAGAGCACCACCGAGTAGGGCTTGCGCCGAACGGCCTCGGTAAGCTGGCCGCCCTCGTCGTAACCCACGTACCCGGGAGGCGCCCCGATGAGCCTCGACACCGAGTGCTTCTCCATGTACTCGGTCATGTCGATGCGGGTGATCATGTTCTCGTCGTTGAAGAGGAAGTCGGCCAGCGCCTTGGCCAGCTCGGTTTTCCCCACGCCCGTTGTCCCCAGGAAGATGAACGACCCGATGGGCCGCTTGGCATCCTGCAAGCCCGCGCGGCTGCGGCGAACGGCATCCGACACGGCCTCAATGGCCTCGTCCTGCCCAATCAGCCGCTTGTGCAGCTCCGCCTCCATGTGCAGCAGCTTGGCGCGCTCGCTCTGCACCATCTTCGACACCGGGATGCCCGTCCACTTCGACACCACCTCGGCGATATCCTCGGCGTCCACCTCCTCCTTAATCAGCGCATCGTTGCTCTGGCGCTCCTTCAGGATGGCCTTGGTGCGCTCAATCTCGTCCTGCACCTCCTTTACCTTTCCGTAGCGGATCTCGGCCACCTTGGCGTAGTCGCCCTGGCGCTCGGCCTCCTGCGCCTGAAAGCCCAGCTCCTCGAGCGCTATCTTCTTCTGCTGAATCTTGCTGATGAGCCCCTTCTCCTCCTCCCACTTCGAGCGCAGCTCGGTACGCTGCTCCGAGAGGTTGGCAATTTCGGTGTTCAGCTCCTCAATCTTACGCCTGTCGCCCTCGCGCTTGATGGCCTCGCGCTCAATCTCCAGCTGGCGAATCCTACGGTCGAGCTCGTCGATATTTTCGGGCACCGAATTCATCTCCAACCTCAGCTTCGATGCAGCTTCATCTATCAGGTCGATGGCCTTATCGGGCAAAAACCTATTGGTGATATATCGGTCGGATAGCTCCACGGCGGCAATTATGGCCTCGTCCTTGATGCGCACCTGATGGTGGTTCTCGTAGCGCTCCTTCAGCCCGCGAAGGATGGATATGGCATCAACCGCCGTAGGCTCATCCACCATAACCATCTGAAAGCGGCGCTCCAGCGCCTTATCCTTCTCGAAGAACTTCTGGTACTCGTCGAGCGTGGTTGCGCCAATAGAGCGCAGCTCGCCACGCGACAAGGCAGGCTTCAGGATGTTTGCGGCATCCATAGCGCCTTCGCTCTTCCCTGCCCCCACCAGCGTATGTATCTCATCGATGAAGAGGATGATCTCGCCTTCGGATGAGGTTACATCCTTAACCACCCCCTTCAGGCGCTCCTCAAACTCGCCCTTGTACTTGGCACCGCCAATCAGCGCCCCCATATCCAGCGAGTATATCTGCTTCGACTTCAGGTTTTCGGGCACATCGCCATTTACGATACGATGGGCAATACCCTCAGCAATGGCGGTCTTACCCACACCGGGTTCACCCACCAGAATGGGGTTATTCTTTGTTCTACGCGATAGGATTTGCAGCACCCTACGAATCTCGTCGTCGCGCCCAATCACAGGATCGAGCTTACCCGAGCGCGCCTGATCGTTTAGGTTGATGGCAAATCGTTCGAGCGCATTAAAGGTCTCCTCTGCCGACTGGTTATCAACCGTAGCCCCCTTGCGCAGCTCCTTGATGGCGGCAATCAGATCCTTTTCGTTAACGCCGCTATCCTTTAGCAGCTTTGCAACGCTATCGCCCACGTCCAAGATGCCAAGAAGAATATTCTCGACCGACACGTACTGGTCACCCAGCTTCTTCGAGTAGTCGATAGCCTTTTGCAGCGCTCTGTTGGAGTAGTTGCTCAACGAGGGCTCTCCACCTGTTACCTTCGGATACTTATCGATAATCTGCTGAAGGTTTCGCTCTACGGTTGGAACGTTAACGCCCAGTTTCCTCAGCAGAAAGCCCACCACATTCTCGCTCTGCGAGAACAACCCTTGAAGCAAATGCCCGGGTTCAATAATCTGGTTATGGTTTGCGGTAGCCACCTCTATGGCATGCTGAACCACCTCCTGTGCCTTTATGGTAAAGTTATTAAAGTTCATTTTTCGTCTCCTTTCGTTTTACAGGTTACCCCCATCAACTTACTTGCCACCCGTAATTCTCATGTCATTTTTACAGAACAAGGCCTCTTGTATGACAATATTTCACCCGTTTAAAAACTCTTTGGCCCATATCATCTTCCCGAAGGATTTCGCTTTTAGAAAATATCTCCTACTATAAAACGTTTATTGGAAGAACTACTAACTAACGGCAGAAAAACTTACCAGTACAGAATAACATTTCCCCGTAAACACCATGGCGTAGCCATACCAAACTGGCAGGAATTCTGTTCGAGTGAGCGGAGCGACTACAACGCCAATCAGCGCAACAGCAATGAAAGGACTAGAAGCAATCATTTGAGATAGCGACATTCCACCGCGACCGAGCGAGTTTATTCGTGCCAAGGTTTTTTCGTTCTTTTTGCCCTTACAAAAAGAACAGAAAAGAAGTAAATATTCCCTTTGAAATCGCTCGCATCTAGTAAAAGCCCTTTGAAACATGAAACTATATTTAAAGGCGAATCCCTGTTATCCTCCCTATTTTACCTTGATTTTAACCAGTGTACCTCGTAATTTGCGATTAAAATTGATGTATGAGACGATGGTTTAGAATCATAGTACGCCTGCTGATACTATTCACGCTGCTTTCCATCATCATCTATGTATTCATGCCATCAAACCTTTCGGTACAAGAATCCATCGACGTAAAATGCCCGCCGCGCCTAGTTTTCCTAAAGTTAGCCGACCCAAGCTACTGGATTAGCCGAAGCCGATTCTTCTACAGCAAGGCCAACCGCTTTCGCATCGACTCCACGGCAAACGGAAAGCCCTACATCTACCGATGGAATAACAAGAATGGAACAGCAGGGTTCATTCAGCAAAAGGAGGCCAAACGCTACGAGAGCGTAATCTACCAGGTTAGCTACACCCCGAAATCGGAAGGCGAGCTCAGCTTCAGCATATCGTACCAGAAGAGCAGCACAACCATTGTGGCCAATCTGGATATCGACCTGCCCAGATCCTTCGTGGAAAAGGTTAAAGCATACCTATGGTATATCCCCATAAAGCGTAGCCTCCGCAACGAGCTACAATCGTTGGCGATGGACTGCGAGATGAACGCTAAGCCGCTGAGCCTTTCCATCAAAAGGGGGATGATCCACGATTTCAAGGCATTTATAAGTAAATCGTACGTTCCCAAGAAACAAAGCGTTACAATAATAGGCGAGCTGCACAGAATGTATAAGTCGATTCCAGAATCTACCATCGTTGGACGCCCTTTTATACAGTATGTAAATAGCCCCTACAACGACACCCTGGTTTTAATAAAGGGCGTGCCCACAAAAAGCGAAGCCACAAGCCGCATCCCCAGCTACGCGCTATCGCTCTTCTCAAGGGTTGAAACCTTATCGGCCACCTTCAACTTTCGGGAAACGAACATCGACGATGTGTACAACCTGCTTGTTAGCCGGGCAAAGGAGATGAACATGGAGGCCGATGGCTATCCGCTAATCTTCTTCAGTTACAGGAATAACACCGCCACGATGCAGCTTCCAGTTAGCCGCTAAACGAGCAAATCAGCCCCAAACGGAGCCAATAATTAGCGGATGCCGCTTGTGGGTAAGCATCAAATGCTTACTTTTAAGCGACATTCGAAGACTGCGCTGCTACAAGCACCAGAATTGGGCTTACGGCGCATCGCAAACCACAAAAATACCAGCAAGGCAATGATACAGATCGCAGAATCGACCCTGCAACGGTTGATCGTTCACAGGGTAGGGAACAAGGTGTCGGATATGACGCTTGTAATATCGCAAAAGGAGATCGAGAACTTCGACGAGGCGCTAAGCGGCATGCTGATGCACTTCTTCTTCACCCCGTTTAAGGGCGATGCCTTCTTCAACTTCACCCACCCCACCGATGTCAACCTCAACGAGGTGTACACCTACTGCGCCAACATCTTCGATGATGAGAAGCAGTTTTTTGCCATGAGCGAGGCCATTGCCAAGCACCTCTACGAGATGTCGGACCACCCTAACATCAAGGAGGGCGAGCTGTACGTGGCGCTGGTTAAGGATATCATCATCGAGTCGGAGGTGTGCGACGCCATCGGCATCTTTAAGTCGGAAAACAAGGAGACCTTCCTGAAGGTAAACCAAGGCGCCGACGGGCTCGACCTGGGCAGCGAGAATGGCATCAACATCAACAAGCTCGATAAGGGCTGCCTGATATTCAACACCGAGCGTGAGGATGGCTTTAAGGTGTGCGCCATCGACAACACCAACCGCAGCAGCGAGGCGGTGTACTGGAAGGAGGCATTCCTGCGCATCAAGCCGCGCGAGGATAGCTACTACCAAACGCGCGGCTATATGGAGGTGTGCAAGGGATTCGTGAAGGAGGTGTTTAACACCGAAAACGAGGTGGATCGCGCCGACCAGGTGGTAATGCTCAACAAAACGGCCGAGTTCTTTAAGACTAACGAGGTGTTTAAGGAGGAGGTGTTCGAGGCCGAGGTGATGCAGCAGCCCGAAATCATCGAGGCATTTCAGGAGTATAAAGAGAAATACCAAACCATGAATCAGGTGGCCCTGAAGGAGGAGTTTAGCATCGCCACCGATGTGGCCAAGAAGATGCAGAAGAACTTTAAGAGCGTGATTAAGCTCGACAAAAATTTCCACATCTACATCCACGGCGACCGCGAGCTGGTGGACAAGGGCTACGACGACGAAAAGGGGATGAAGTTCTACAAACTCTTCTACAACGAGGAGAATTAGGATATCTTCAGAAGCTAGACGTTAGACGTTAGATTTTAGACAAAAACAGCATAAAAGAAAGCGGGATATTGGTTGTGCCCAATATCCCGCTTTCTTTACTACGCTTCGGCAGCCTTAATACTCTTCCTTGCGATATGCCAATGCGTGGTAAAAAGTATGATACAAACTATAATGAGCAACGAGCAGACGATTATCGTTCTATTCGAGGTGAAAAGCACCTGATCAATCTTGTCCTGCTTGGCAGTTTGATAAATTACCCGTAACGACTTATCGTCGGGTAAGGCATTCTGCAAATTACCCTCCTTCGATTGCATGCTCTTCATCAGATCAAGCTTGTAGGTCTCAAACGAGGCCAAATTATTCGCGGAAAACCCTGCATGCAGCGGATCGGTTTTATCGATTACCGCATTTACGAAGTTGGTTACGCAAATAATGAACGTTATTACGGATACCAGGCAAACAATATACCCGTAGATGTGCGTAAAACGGTTTGACTTTTCCATAGACGCGCTTTTGATTCGTTGATTTTGCATCTAATTTATGACACACCTCCTACTAAAATCAACCATTGATGGGGTTTTATCTATTTCATTCGATTTTAAACGTACCTTAAATTAGTAATTGACCTATAAGAAAATGAATCCGTGAAAACGGCAGTTGTTAGACACACAGCCAATACTTGGCAACACATAGATTTTCATCTACTTTATAAGCGGTAGCTTCAATCAGAAAGTGTAAATAGTGAGCAGCCTTAGCATCGAAATAAAGGAAAACGCTACTTTAGCAATCATCATTTTATCAGACTTAATTAATTGCAATGTAATATGAAACCTAACCTACTTTCGCTTACGATACTCCTAGGGGGATTGGCAACGGCAAGCTCGGCAGCACAAGGCGACCTACCATTGGTGGCAAAGCAGCCCGAGAGAACCATTAGCGTAGACTACGGCAAGGCCAAGGGCCCGCTAAATACTATGTTTAAAGAGTGCGTTGGGGCAGGACGCGCCAACGAAGGGCTACGCGCCGACTGGCAGCAGCAGCTGGCCTTCGTAAAAAAGGGATGCGACTTTAAGTATATCCGCATGCACGGCCTGCTTACCGACGACATGGCGGTGTACCGCGAGGATAGCAAAGGTAATCCGGAGTACAACTACCAGTATGTCGATGCGCTATTCGACTACTTGCTGAGTATCGGCATTAGACCGTTTGTGGAGCTGGGATTTATGCCATCGGCGCTGGCCAGCGGCAGCCAGACTATCTTCTGGTGGCGAGGGAATGTTACTCCACCGAAGGACTACAACAAGTGGGAGGGGCTAATTCGCAACATGACAGAGCACTTTACCGAGCGCTACGGAGCCGATGAGGTGAAAACGTGGTACTTTGAGGTGTGGAACGAGCCCAACCTAAACGGATTTTGGGCGGGGACGCAGGAGGAGTACTTCAAGCTGTACGCCTACACCGCGAAGGCGGTAAAGAGCGTAAACAGGGAGTACCGAGTTGGAGGGCCAGCCACAGCAGGTGCTGCGTGGGTACCCGAAACGATAAGCTACTGCAGCAAAAACGCGCAGCCGCTCGACTTCATCAGCACGCATAGCTACGGCGTTAAGCAAGGGTTTCTGGATGAGTTCGGAAACTCAGGAACAGTGCTAAGCAAGGATCCGATGGCCGTAAGCGGCGACATCCTTAACTCGCGCAGTCAGATTTCGGCAAGCGCAATGCCCAACTTGGAGCTGCACTACACCGAGTGGAGCGCATCGTACACCCCTGCCGATCCGATACACGACAGCTACCACGAAGCGGCGTATATCCTCCAGAAAATAAAGCAGGTGGGAACGGCGGCAAACTCGATGTCGTACTGGGTATTTACCGATATCTTTGAAGAGGCTGGCCCTCGATTTACCCCATTCCACGGCGGATTTGGACTGCTGAACACCCAAGGAATCGCTAAGCCTGCATATTTTGCGTACATGCTGATGAATAAACTGGGAAGTACTGAGCTGAGCAATGCGGACAGCTGCTCGTGGGCCTCGAAGGATGGAAAAGGTGGCGTACAGGTGCTACTATGGGACTTTACAAACACCCATCCCGGCGACTCGGTGAACAACCAGGCATACTACGTCCGCGATCTTCCATCGAAGGCAAAGGGAAAGGTAAAAGTCAGCATCGCCAGCGTGCCAGCAGGCACGTACAAGCTGGAGGTGTACAAGGTGGGCTACCGCGCCAACGATGCCTTTACGAGCTACATTGAGATGGGCCGGCCTCAGCAGCTCACCAAGCAGCAGGTGGAGAAGCTTAAGCGGGAGAGCAGCGGTTTGCCCGTATCGACGGAGCTGGTGAAGGTAAAGGGCAACGCGCCATTTTTACACGAGGTTGCGATTCGCGAAAACGATGTCGTCCTGCTAAACATGGTGAAGCAGTAAGCATACTTAGGGATAAAACCAAAGGGATAGGCGGGTTGCCTATCCCTTTTTTGTGCGCTAATGACTGATGTGCCACCCGCACATAGCCATCATACTTCCCCAAGCGCTGCAGGTTAAGCACCTGCTCCAATCTGGTTGATAATCATACCGCCCCTATACTACCACAGAATTCACCCTCTCTGATTCGAGGACTCCACGTTCGATGGTATAAAAGGTTCCTGCAGCTATCAACGCCCAACAACGGCGCCCCATTTGCACCGATATATTCAGGGATACCGAATAGAATTGCCAAAAAAAGGGGCTGTCCTATACATTTAGGACAGCCCCTTCCATCAGATGCCACGAGGCATCTCAAACCAAATTATCTGACATTGAATAAAACCTGCTGACGAATATCGCGAGACGAAGCCCCCAGAAGAAATTCGAAGCGTCCACTCTCCACTATCCACGATTTCGATTGCTCGTTGTAGTAGGCAAGGTCAGACACCTTAACCTTCAGCTCAACGCGCTTCTCCTGGCCAGGTTGCAACCATACCTTTTTGAATCCTTTGAGTTCCTTAACTGGGCGAAGCACGGATGCCTTTGGCTGGCTCATGTATAGCTGAGCCACCTCGGCACCAGCCACCTTTCCAGTGTTCTTAAGCGTAAACGAAACCTTAACGACATCATCCTTCGAATAGGCTGGCCGATCGACCTTAAGGCTATCGTACTTAAATTGGGTGTACGAAAGCCCATATCCGAAGGGGTATTCTGGAGTGATATTCTTTGTATCGAACCAGCGGTAGCCAACCAAAATATCCTCCTCGTAGTTCACCTTTAGATTTCGGCCTGGAAAATTACCAAGAGCATGTGCAGGCGATTGCTCCAACGATACAGGAAGCGTAAATGGCATCTTGCCCGAAGGGTTAACCTTTCCGGAGAGAACATCAGCAATAGCGTTGCCGCCCTCCATACCGTTGTACCACCCCCACAGGATTGCTGGCACACGATTATCTATTCCAGCAAGTTCTACTGGAGAGCCCGCAATAATTACCACCACTGTTCTAGGATTTACCTTTGCCACCTCCTGGATGAGCTTCACCTGTCCGTAAGGGAGTTTCATATCCGGCTTATCGGTTGATTCGGTGTCGAAGTCGTGGTTTAGCCCGCAAAATACAAAGGCTACATCCGACTTCTTAGCTAGCGCAACCGCTTCGTCGATAAGCACCCAATCAACCTTATTGTAGTCTACGGTACCCTTTGCTACCTCCTCGAACGATTTCGATTGTTTGGCATACCCTTGCGCAAATGCTAGGTTTACAGCAGTTCCAAACTTCCTCTGCAACGCTTCGAAAGGAGTAACCTCATATAGGGCCTTAATCTCTGAACTTAACCCACCATTGGAGTGCTTACGCGTTGCATTATCGCCGATAACGGCAACCGATTTTAAGTTCGTAAAATCGAAAGGAAGCGTACCTCCATCGTTTTTGAGCAGCACGATAGACTCGCATGCGGTGTTATAGGCAACCTGCTGATGCTCCTTCGTATTAAAAGCACCATGAGCCCTAGCATTGGGTTCGAGCACCTTAGTGCGAAGTATTACCCTAAGAATATTAGCCACCTTTTCGTTAACGGTAGCCTCCGAGACCTCGCCTCTTTTAACGGCATCCACCAAGGGTTTGGCGAAGTACCACTGGTTGTAATCCTTAATCTCGGTTCCCATTTCGAGGTCTAGACCTGCGTTGGCAGCCTTTACGGTAGAGTGCACGGCATCCCAGTCGCTCATGAACACACCTTTAAAACCCAATTCGTCGCGAAGAACGGTACGCCCTAGGTAGCTGTTTTCCGAGCACCAATCGCCTCTAAACTTATTATAGGCACACATTACCGTTAGCGCATCGCCATCCTGAATGGCAGCCTTAAAGGCTGGAAGATATATCTCGCGGAAGGCACGCTCGCTCATGCTAACGTCAACGGTCCCCCTATTGATCTCTTGGTTATTTGCGGCGTAATGCTTAATGCTTGCAGCAACATCTTTAGATTGAAGCCCCTTTACGTAAGGGACTGCCATTTGAGCATTCAGGTAAGGATCTTCGCTTAGATATTCGAAATTACGGCCACAAAGTGGCGTTCTAATAATGTTCATTCCAGGACCAAGCAGAACATCTTTACCCCTAGCTCGGGCTTCCTCACCTAGCGCCTGTCCGCGCACAAACGCAATATCCCTATTCCACGTTGCCGCCAAAGCAGTACCTGTAGGCATGTAGGTCGACGAATCGTCCGTTTGTCCGGTGTAGTTCCAGTTGTCCCTATTGATCTCGGCACGTACACCATGAGGGCCGTCAGAGAGAGTCCACTCAGGAATCCCCAAGCGCTTAATTGCCCCAATGCGAAACTTAGAGTTGGCATGCAGAAGCGTACACTTCTCCTCCAGCGTCATTTTAGAGAGCAGCTGCTTAATTTTAGCCTCATCCTTAGCCGGCAGACCTGTACCCTGCCCGCTTGTAGCACTACCAGCACAGATTATGCAGGTAGCCATCAGCAAAACTTTTCTAGTTAACTTCATAAAAATCACTTTGCAAGTATTTGAACTTCGGCATCCATCAAGCCAACAGATGCCGCCTTAAGTATAATCGTTCCTTTTACCCCATTGGCATGAATAACAGCCAAACATTTTCCATGAAAAGCCGTAATCGACGATGCCTTTAAAGACTCTAAATAGGTTGGGCTACCGTTGTCAACCCCCGCAATTCCACCCTCGCCCCGAATGGAAAATGAAACGAGATTATTGGCGTTGGGGCATTCGTTGCCATCCTTATCCTGAACCGAAACGCTCACAAACGAAAGATCCTTTCCATCGGCTAGGATAGTTTTTCTATCAGCCTGTAGAACAATCTTTGCAGGAGTTCCGGCTGTTTTACGAATATCAGTCTTCACAACCTTTCCATTTTTTAGCGATACCGCTTTAAGCACGCCTGGCTCAAAAGGGACCCGCCACATTACGTGCAAGTCGTCGTTCAACTTACGCTTAACACCAAGCGAGCGCCCATTAAGGAACAGCTCCACCTCGTCGGCATTGTTGTAGTAAGCCCAAACATCCACCAGCTGCCCTGGGGCCCAATTCCAATGAGGGAAAAGATGCAGCACCGTGCTATTTGTCCACTCGCTCTGATACATGTAGTATACATCTTTGGGGAAACCAGCAAGGTCAACAACTCCAAAGTAGGAGCTACGGGCTGGCCATGGATAAGGCGTAGGCTC
The DNA here is from genome assembly GCF_963678165.1 of uncultured Acetobacteroides sp. Taxonomy (NCBI): domain Bacteria; kingdom Pseudomonadati; phylum Bacteroidota; class Bacteroidia; order Bacteroidales; family Rikenellaceae; genus Acetobacteroides; species uncultured Acetobacteroides sp. Next base: position 2,857,442 of record NZ_OY782755.1, read on the forward strand.
GCCAAGGTAGTCAAAGCCCGTCCAAATAAACTGTCCCGATAGGAATTCGTTCTTTTTCATCACCTTCCACGTTTCTTCATGGGTCGATCCCCATGGAGTTCTACAATTCTCGTATGCCGAGCACGATAAATCAGCATTCCCTTTTTCGAGAGGCAGATCCCATCGTGTAGGCCAAATACGAACGCTATCCGATGGCAAGTCGTAGCTTCCACGGGTTTGTAATGCCGAGACCGTTTCGGTTGCTATGAATTTCTTTCCAGGATAATCCTTATGAAAATCGGCAAACTTAGAGTGGTTGTAGTTGTATCCGATAAGATCGAGCGCACCAGATTGAATTAGGTTATTCCCCTGACCAACTTCGTTATTGGCAGCTGTTATAGGACGTGTAGAATCTAAGTCGCGAACAATAGCTGCAAGCTCGCGAGTAATCTGCTTGCCTGTAGAATCGCCCCACTGCTCAGGAATTTCATTGCCAATACTCCATATCATAACCGAAGGATGATTTCTATCTCGCTTAATTTGAGCAATCAGATCCTTTTTATGCCATTCATCCCAGTATAGATGGTAGTCGTGAGGGTTCTTTTGCTTCTTCCACATATCGAAAGCCTCATCCATAACAATAAAACCAAGGCTGTCGCAGAGCAGAAGAAGTTCTGGAGCAGGTGGATTATGCGATGTACGGATGCCGTTGCATCCCATTGCCTTCAGTATCTGAAGTTGGCGCTCCAGCGCCCTTGTATTAACGGCAGCACCTAGGCAGCCAAGATCGTGATGAAGGCAAACTCCATTTATCTTCATGCTCCGACCATTCAACGAAAATCCTTTATCTGGATCAAACTGAAATTGGCGAATGCCAAGCGGAGTGGTGTAGCTATCAACCCTTACCCCATCAACCCAAACCTCCGATAACATCTTGTACATATAGGGTCTATCTGTAGCCCAAAGTTTCGGATTAGCGACTTTCAGACGTTGGGGAAATTCGAGCGTATCGTCAATTGAAATATTCTTAACTATTCCGTTCTTAGCAACGACCTTCCCCTTCGAATCAACAATCGACGTTTGCAAGTTTATCTTTGATCTCTTTGACGAAGAATTAACAAGGGTCGTCTTCACATCAACCGTTGCAAAACTCTTCGCTATTTCGGAAACTACAATATGCGTTCCCCATTGAGGAATATGAACTGGATTAACAGCAACCAATCGAACATTCCGATATATCCCCGATCCAGAATACCATCTCGAATTTGGTTGCTTCGAGTTATCAACCTTAACTGCAATTACATTTTCTCCGCCATTAAGCTTAATATAAGGAGTTAACTCGTAGCCAAAAGAGATGTAGCCATAAGGTCGGCGTCCTAAATAGTGATCATTAATCCAAACTTCACTATTCATGTAAATGCCGTCAAACTCAACAAATATTTGCTTTTCTACAAATGAATTGTCGAGTTTGAAAGTTTTACGATACCACCCAATACCACCAGGTAAAGCTCCACCTCCAGGAGTTGCTGGATTGTCTTTGCTAAACTTGCCTTCAATGCTCCAATCGTGAGGGAGATTTAGGAGCCTCCACCCTGCATCATCAAAGCCAACCTTCGAAGCCTCCCCCCTTTCTACGGAGCTAAACCTCCAAGATTTGTTGAAATTTTGAATTAGTCGATCGCTGGTTTTCGAAAATGCGGAACTAAAACCAACAGAAAAGAAAAGCACCAATAAAAAAGCATTATGCCTTATTCTAAATAGTCCAAACAACACATTAAACATCAACCTCTTTTATTAATTGTAGTATTGAATATCACGAGTGGTGGTACATTCCAAATCCCCATTTACGTATTCTAGTAAAAAAGTATAATTACCATGTTTATCATACTTATACACATACGTCCTTCTTTCCTTTATAGAGTTATCACCTGATAGAGTAATCACTTTTGTTTTATTTCCATGCGAATCATACACATAAGAAGTTTTCATTATCGGTCTATTTCTTCCATCAAATTGTCGTACATCTACAATTCTATCCTTTTCGTCATAAGTGTAAGTCTGCCTTAACAAAAGGCTATCATACATTGTCTTGTTTGCACTCTCTGTCAGTAATCCACTACTATATTTATTGATTTGTCGCCATGTTTGATGAATTGTTGAATCAACAAATACCTGTTCTATAATTCTATTCTCCTTGTCGTACTTATATGTAATTTTCAGACTTGCATTTTTTTTAGAGCTATAATAAAATTCTTCCGCCTTATTCTTATTACTATCATAAATAAATCGAGAATCTACATAGGAATATCCATTAGAATTAAGTTGTATAGTATAATTCAGTTTCCCCATCTTATTATAGAAGTATCGAGTAATGTATGATAATGAATCATTCATTACATAACATATTTTCTTAATTGGTTGATTATGCATATTATATTCAAAGATCCACGTCCGAATCAGCGAACCATCAGGATTATATCCAGATTGCTTACTCACAAACCCTGAAGTAGTAAAGTTTACAACAGTAGCTCTTTTCCCCGATAGCGAATAACACGTCTCAATTATTGATTTCACTTCACCTTTAAGTAGTTGCCTGGTGCGGTCGTTTTCAACCTGCTTTGTCGAACATGAAACAATCGATAAAGAAAAAACTACCATCCAAAACATACAAATCCTCATCATTCAACCAAATTTGGGAAACATTAAAAATACCAATTATTAATATCAAGTAAGACCGCCTCAAACTTACGTCAAGGCGGCCTTATCTATTTTAGGGAAAGTAGGCGTTAATAGGTAAACCCTTTACGCTTGTACATCGCAACATTATAAGCACCATACTCATGTATCGACAATTCATCATCGGTCATATTTGTAATATGGTACTTGCTGACAGCAGGCCAAGGAAAGTGTCCTCCAAGAACTTCGAATGCAGAGTATTTACTTTCACCATCGACAAAAGGTGCACCATTAAGCACATTAAAGAATGCTTTAACCTTACTGCCATCTGCTTTTGTATACACAAAGTTCGCAGACCCCTTAAGATCCATATAAACCTCATCGTTAATAACAGGTTTCGTTATGTCAGCATTATTTGCATCCAATGTCCACCACTCTGGTTTTACGCAGCCCACAGGTCCATTGCCAGCTATTTTCTTGGTTGGATCATTTGCATCGGTTGCCCACACCCATGTTTTACCATTACCACCACCTGTTAAACCATACCACGCAGGATCTTTCTCAAAAAAAGTTGGGTCATTTTTTGCAATAGTAAATGTTCGAGTCGTTGATACAGTTCCACCATCACAAAATGCAGTGTAGGTAATCGTAAAAGTACCTCCAAAAGGAATGTAAACCTCTGCTACATTTTTATTCGAATAACCGCCATTCCACTCCCAATATGAGATAACGTTTGGCACATTACTTTTAAAGATAAGCGAATTTGAACCAGGAGTCTTTTGTATAATTTCAAGAGCGCCCTCCTTATCAAGCTGTTCTTTGCTCAAAATCGAGCCCAATTCATCGCGATCTTCAATGGTATCGCATGCTGTAAACAGCATACATAAACCAGCAAAACACAATATAATTCTCTTCATACTAATTGTCTTTTAAAATTTGAGCGATTAGCCGACACTCGTCTATTTCGAAGAGAGGAGTCTTCTCCATAAAGTCAAAAACAACGCCTCTCTTCGTTCTAGAATTGAGTATTATCGCAAATAATCAATGATCAAAAGCCATTTTCCAATTAGAAAATGTAATCGGAAGAGTTTGTATAACCAGGATTCTGTACCAAAACTCCTTTTGAAAGTTGAATTTGATTGTTTGGAATCATAAGAAAACCACCAGTTGCTTTAACTCTCGCATCGATCTGATCGAAATAACCATTATTACGATCAGCATTAATGGTACTTGGAACCTTCATATTAAATATTTTAGCCCCAGTCATATTCTTCTTAAGCTGAACGCCAGCCTCTTTACCATACCAACGTAGCATATCAAAATAGCGAATACCTTCAAAAGCAAGTTCGTAACGACGCTCCTTCATAATGTTATCCAAATTTACAGGAACTGAAGTCAGTCCTACTCGACCACGAACATCGTCAAAATACTTTTGGGCATATTTACTTCCCAATTCTGCACCCATTAACATTACATCAGCTAAACGGAGAACAACGACATTTTGAGTATTATTCAATGAGAAATCGTCGTCAGCCCCATATAATTTAACGCTATAGTTCTGCTTTTTCCCACCATTAAGGACATTAATTGGAATATATTTTTTAGCAATATAGCCCGTTTCCTGCCACATCATATCCGCACCCCAAACAAAGGTGTCAGTACCTTCAGAGGTATCATCAACCTTCCAGATAGACCCTTGTTTTCTAATGTCGTCATTAGGCCACTCTTCATAAAACTTAGGGTTAACAGGCCCCATGCCCCAACCATGCCCAAAAGGAATTTGAGCTTCTGCATTTCTAAGACCAAAGAAGAGGTTAATCTTGTTACAATAGTAATTCTTCTCGCCCCAAACACTAGATTTAATAAAGTTGAAGTTTATTTGGAATATATTTTCCTTATTTGCACCTGTTTCGCCAACCCATACCAACTTATTGGCCTTTGCATAACCATACGAATCTTGAGCAATAGAATATGGCCACTGATTTCTAAAATCGCCAACCAACGAATGTCCGCTATGGGCAATACAATCGTCTACCCAGTCGATAACATTTTGCTTGGTAATAGTACCTCCTCCAGGTAAAGCAATTTCTGTTTTATTATAGTATCCAGTGTAGAAAAGAAACATTCTAGCCATTATACCTTCTGCAGCCCACTTTGTTGCACGCCCCATATTTTCGGTAGTTAATGGCTTTGCAGGAAGATCTTCTATTGCCGTTTTTAAATCTAACGCTATTTGACCATAGATTTCCTCTGGTGTAGCCTTGGGTAAGTTTACAGGTTCGGCAGTAAGTACTAATGGAACCTGACCAAACAAACGAGCTAAGTCGAAGTAGAAGTAAGCACGTAAGAAACTGGTTTCTCCAATAATTTTCTTTTTACTATCCTCACTCGTAAACTTAGCATTTCCGATAGTACTTAACAGCGAATTACAACGATATATCCCCTTGTAATAAGTTGCCCAACAACTGTTGTATTGATTATCATTGGTTACACGAAAAACATTCATCGCTTGAGGTTCTCTGTCATTTTGTCCACCACCACCAAAACGATCATCTGACATCAATTCCGAAATAAGCAAAATGTTATCGGTACCTGCAAAAGAAGGCAGTATGCTATAGGCTCCTACCAATGCTTGATTGGCTTCTTCTTCTGTTCCTGGGAAGTTTGACCCTGTTTTCTTTGTTAACTCTTCAGTATCCAGAAAACTCTGACTACATCCTACAAAAAAGAGCGCACAAAGTGCTAATAAATATATCTGTTTCATAAATTAACGAATTAGAATTTAATACTTGCACCAATTAGGAATGTACGAGGTGTTGGGTAAAAACCTATATCAACACCACGAACCCATCCATATGCTGTATCGTCAGAACTGGTTCCAATTTCTGGATCCATACCTGAATATTTAGTAAAGGTATACAGGTTTTGAACAGTAGCATATAGCCTGATTTGTTGAAATGGAAGTTTCTTTAACAAGTTCTTGAAGTTGTAACCAAAGGTTACATTGTTAATTCTTAGGTAATCTCCATTCTCAATATCCAAATCAGATGTGTTCATTAGATTGATGCTAGACCCACTTAGTACTCTGGGTATTCTGTTAGAGGTTCCCTCTCCATGCCACCGATTTAAAACATCGGTAGTATAGTTATCTTCTGGGCTTCCAGCACTATGAAACTGACGAGCAATCTGGTTACCTGCAACCCCATTGGCAGATACAGAAAAGTCGAAACCTTTATACTCACAGTTAAAGTTAATGGCATAAAGCGCATCAGGATTACCATCACCTAGATTAGTTTTATCCTTATCGTCGATAACACCATTGCCATCTTTATCCACAAAAATAACATCACCAGGCTCAGCAGAGGGTTGAATGACCTTACCATCCGCATTTTTGTAGTCTAAAATTTGCTGAGCATTTTGAAAAATACCTTTGGTTTCGTATCCCCAAAAGTAGCCAACAGGTTTGCCAACCTCAGCTCTTGCAATATAGGTTCCATTACCCCATAGCTTGACATTTGATGCCGCAATTATACCTTGACTATTGGCAATACGTGTTACCTCATTCTTATTGTAAGAAAGATTTGCTGAAACACCATACTTAAAATCGCCGAGGCGATCGTTCCAGTTTAGGCTTAATTCAAAACCTTTATTCTCGATGTCTCCTCCATTAATATAAGGCGCTGAATTTTCATCGATACCCCAACTAGCAAGAACAGGTGCCGCTAGAAGCCAATCAATTGTTTTCTTTTTATATAAGTCAAAAGAAATACCTAATCGGTTTGATAAAAGACGAGCATCAAAACCTAAATCCAATTGCTCCGAGGTTTCCCAAGACAAATCGGAAGTAGCAAGGTTCCCTGGATACGCACCTAACGATGGGGTACTCTTGGTATCACCAAAATAGTAGTTAGATGGTGCGGATGGTGCATTAAAACTAATTAATGAAAGATATTGAAAAGCTGGAATATTAGCGTTACCGTTGCGTCCCCAACTTGCGCGCAATTTTAAGAAATCGAGAGTACCTTTTAAGGAATTCATAAACGATTCGTTGGTAATCACCCAACCTGCAGAAGCAGATGGAAAATACCCCCAACGATTGCCCTTTGCAAAGTTTGACGATGCGTCTGCTCTAACTATCATCGACAACATATAGGTTTCCTTATAGTCGTAGTTGGCTCTACCAAAGTAGGATATTATTCTATTTGGTGCATAAGGTTTTCCCCCTATTGTTGCGGTACTTGCAACCTTTGCATTATCAATATAGGCATGTTTGTAATCATCAAAAATGCTGTTATCATTTGATACAGAAAGATCTTCACCAATACCGCTCTTTTCAGCCGAAGTACCAACTACCGCATTTATACTATGCACATCATTAATCTTAGTGGCATAAGACAGCGTATGTTCCATACTCCAGTTGTAGCCCATTCCCATATTCTGTGTAGTTCCATCAGAGGTTCTTTGGGCACTAGGACTTAACTCGTATGTAGGTACGTAGCTGCGATAAGAATTAGAATTTTGATTGTAGCTAAAACTGCCACGATAGGTTAGCCCCTTAATTGGTTGGACCGTAATATACGCGTTGCTATTTATGCTATAATTTTTCGAAAGATTTAAACCGTGACCATAGTACATCAAACCAATTGGATTCGCTTGGTTAGATGTAAATGGAATAGATTTATGATAGGTTCCAACAATATCATTTCCATTTGCATCACGAGCATACAGAGGTAGAAATGGATTAACACGGATAGCCTGATTAATGTCGTTGTACCACATGTTACCAGTTGCAATAACATGATTCTCTGACTTAGAATAGTTCAAATTTTCCCCAACTTTAACCACATCCCGTCCATTAACCTTATAAATGGTATGTTCCGAATTTAACCTAAAACTGTAACGCTCATAATGCGAAGGTACAGGTGTTCCAAAAATACCATCCTGAGAAGAATAGGTAAACCCTGACGAAAAGACAGATTGGTCTCCTCCTCCTGTAATGCTTACAGAATGGCTTTGAATTGGAGCATTCTTATTCTCCAATTCCTTAAGCCAATTCGTTCCACTCCAAGTCCCGTTCTGTATTCTATCCCAATCTCCAGCATCCATCATCGAAGCAAAATCATATGGTTTTAGATTCGAGTTAACCGCTGCCTCGTTCTGAATCATCGCATACTGTTTAGCATCTAGCATTGGAAGACGCTTGTACAAATTTTGTACTCCATAATAACCATCGTACGAAAGAGATACCTTGCCAGACTTACCCTGCTTTGTGGTTACGAGTACAACACCATTTGCAGCACGAGAGCCATAAATTGCAGCAGAGGCGGCATCCTTTAGAATATCTATTGATTCAATGCTTGAAGGATCGAGATAGTCGATATTACCAAGCACTACTCCATCTACAACATACAAGGGTTGAGAGTTTCCAATTGTTCCTATACCACGAATATTCACCTTAAAGCCGGCTCCTGGTTCTCCTGAATTTTTGACAATGTTCACACCTGGAGTTTGGGTTTTCAGTGCATTTAGGGGTGATACCGTACTCATCTTTTGGATTTGGTCTCCTTTTACCTGCACAGTTGCTCCCGTAGAAAGCTTCTTTTTTTGAACTCCATAACCGACCACCACAACTTCGTCAATTGCCTGTGCATTATCTTTAAGCACAACTTTGATTGGTTGTCCGTTGTACTTAACTATCTGGCCTTCGTAGCCAATAAAAGAGAATACCAGTTCCTGCCCGATAGCCACAGAAATTGAGAATCTACCATCAATATTAGTAACGGCACCATTCGTTGTTCCCTTAACCAATACGCTAACGCCAGGCAATGGACTGTTATCTGCAGCAGATACAACTACCCCATCTACCTTTTTTGCTTGGGCATACAAATCGGATGCACCTAGCATAAGAATACTAAACATTACTGCCGCCAGAACTAACCTGACATTCAGCAGACAGTACCTACAAGGTTCTGTTTTGTTTGGTCTTTTCATAAAATTCTAAATTAGGTTATTCACAGTTTTCGTTCCGTTATTTTACAAGGACGACAACCTTGTTGCCATCATATTCTATCTGCTCATCGGCAGGAGATTCTATTGTTTTAGGTGTTTGTTTACCAACCCAAACGATGTTAAAGCGAATGTTCTTCTGCATTTCAGGGTATTCGCCTTGTCGATTGCCAATTGTTAGGGTTTTATCTTTCTCGTTGTAGCTTATGTCTATAGTGGAGAAGTGTCCGTTTTGATAGCCATACGAGGTTCCATCGTCGTTGTACAGCCTAAAGGTTGCGTCCTTACCCGTATAAACCATCAAGGTTATTGGTTCGCTTGACTTCTCAGCAGCATATTGAACAGCAGGACCTACAGGAATTATCGACCCCTCCTTTGCAAATAGAGGCATCAGACCGTAAGGTGCTGCAACCGCTTTGGTTTGTCCTCCATCGGTGAAGGTTCCGGTATAGAAATCGTACCAGCCATTCCCCGAAGGGAAGTAAACACTACGCTCGCGCTGCTTATACTTATACACCGGGCAAACCATGAGCGCCGAACCAAACATGTACTGATCGGAAATGGTAAGCACATTGTGGTCGCTGGCGTAATCCATAACAAGCGCACGCATTATAGTGTAATCATCGAAAAAGGTTTTGCCAGCTAGCGTATAGATGTACGGCATTAGGCGGTAGCGAAGCTTATCATAATAAACCATGCTCTGATAGGCTGGATGCGTTTCTGGCGCGAGGTTGTAGATTTCGCGGTAAGGATACTGACCATGCACGCGGAATAGAGGGCAGAATGCACCAAACTGCAACCATCGGGTGTTGAGCTCGCGCCACTCCTCCAAATCTTCGCTTCCCTCTTTGGCCACCTCGTAGCGATGCTCGACGCAGAATCCGCCGATATCCATAGTCCAGTAAGGAATACCAGCAATGGCAAAGTTTAGGCCTGCTGAGATCTGCGCCTTCATATCCTCCCAACGGGTGCCAATATCGCCACTCCACACCGCTGTTGAGTACTTCTGCAGCCCAGCAAATCCGGAACGGGTAAGCAGGAAAACACGCTTATTGGCATCAACCGAGCGCTGTCCATTATAGATTGCCATCGCATTCATCAAGGCGTAGGTGTTGAAGTACTGGGTTGAAGAACCTAAGGCTGTTGGGGTCATGAGTTTCTTGCGGTACTCGATGCTGGAGTTCGAAAGAATATCGGGTTCCGAGGCGTCCATCCACCAAGCATCCATGCCCTTCGAGTAGATGTGCTCGTTCATCTGATTCCAGAATAACTTACGGGCATCGGCATTGTAGGCATCGTAAAAAGAACCAAGGTAGCCGTTGCCAATCCAGTCGAGGATGCTATCCTTTATGGCCTGCTTGTACATCCACCCCTTGCTGTCAAACTCTTTGTAATGCTGGGTGGTGGCATAGAACTTTGGCCAAACCGATATCATGATATGGGCGTTCAAGCCATGCACATCATCTATCATCTGCTTGGGATCAGGGAAGCGGCTTTTTTCGAATTCGTGGCTTCCCCAGGCATTTTCGGGCCAGTACGACCAGTCGAGCACAATATTATCCAATGGGATGCTCCGCTTGCGGTACTCCTTTATAACCCCAAGAATCTCGTCGGCGGTTTTGTACCGCTCGCGGCTCTGCCAGAAGCCCATGGCCCACTTGGGCATGATGGGAGCCTTACCAGTTAGCGCACGGTACCCTTTTACCACCTCATCGGCATTTGCCCCTTGTATAAAGTAGTAGTCGATCTGATTGGCCATTTCGGACCACAGCGACAGCCTGCCCTGCTCTTTGGGAGCAACTGGGCTGAGCGCCTTAAGGCTTATGTAGGACTTTCCTCCATCGGGTTTCCACTCTAGGCGGATATCGTACTTCTTCCCCTTCTCGAGCTTCATGTCGAACTTGTAGGTGTTCGGATTCCAGGCGGTTCTCCAACGTTCGGCAACCACCTCCTTGTTATCCACGTAAACCTTGGTGTAACCAGCGTAGTAAAGGCTGAACTTGAAGATTCCAGATTCCTTAGGTTCAATCTTCCCTTTCCATACAATCTTCGAGTTGTAGAATGGAAACTTATCGGGAAAATTGGTGATTGTCGTAAGGTTCTCGTAGTCTACGGAAGCCTCGCTACGCACGAGCATGGGCTTGATGGTATCGCCATTGGCATAGTATAGCGCAGATAAAGTACCTGGCTTGCCATTAGCATCGTAGAGATTAAACTGGTTTAGGTTCGCATACGCGCGGGGATCCCCAAATCTGGTGAGCGAATAGCAATCCCAAAGGATACCGTACCCCTTGTTCGATTGAACAACTGGGTTGGATACTTTTGTATTGTACTGGAACAGCGTCTCGTTTTTCCCCTTATAGTTGAACTCATCGGATTGATGCTGGCCAAGGCCATAAAACGCCTCGTCGGCGGGCGATTCGAATACCTGACGAATGGTGTACCCGTTGGTATTCTCTACGGTAATGGGGGCGAATGACTTTTCACCTCCGACCTTTTCCTGTAGTAGCACCTTACCCTTTGCATCGAAGAAGGTAACCGCCCCTGTTGCCTTGGCTACACTTGCGGTTAGCTTAGCGGTTTGTAGAAGCACCGAAGCCTTATCCTCCTTTACGGAAAAAGGAGCTGTTGCCCTTGCCGATTCATCAACTATTAGGCTTGGAGTAGCATTAAATGCAGCATCGGGGGTGGCCGTTACCCTTATGATATTGTCGGCATACACCTTTAGCCTAATCTGCCTTACGCCATGCTCCCCTTTCTTCTTCAGCATTACAGTCACGCCATCACTGCTCTTTGTGCCCTGAAATCCGAGCGTGACAACTGGTAGTAAAACAGCTAGCGAAAAAATTAGTCTTCTCATCTATAAATCTCTTTTCAGCCTTAACGGGCAGATGTGTTTGCATTCATTAACGCAGCCAAAGTATTACAATATGGGATTACCTACGGGGGTGATTTGATTTTGACAAGGGGGTTAAATGTATTTGGCGTACGATTTAACACTAAAACCCAGCGATTATCGCCAATTTATTACCAACACCCCCTACCTAGAGTTAACATTTAGTATGTCAACCAGTGCTAACTACGTTAAGCACAGTACCGCCTCCATGGCAGGTATGCAACAGGGCAAGTGAGCCACTACAAAGTAGGACTGCCGCCAATTTTAGAGTGGTAGTCAGAAAAAAGCGACCTAGCACAGGGAACCTTCGCGAAGAGCCGAGGAATTTCACTTCTAAAAGGTAGCAGTATGGGGCAGAACGTCGCTCCCACGAAGACCGAAGAGGCTGCCCCCCCCTATCGTATAGCTACGGCAGCTCTAATCGGTACCCGGAACTACTACCGTATAGCTACGGTAGCTCTAATCGGAACCCAAAACATCTGCCGTATAGCTACGGTAGTTCTAACCGGAACCGGAAACACCTTCCGTATAGCTACGGTAGTTCTAATCGGAACCGGAAACATCTTCCGTATAGCTACGGCAGCTCTAATCGGTACCCAAAACTCCTACCGTATAGCTACGGTAGCTCTAATCGGAACCGGAAACACCTTCCGTACATGCATGGAAACTCCCGTTGAAACTCAAAGATCCAACTTGTGAAGGTGCAAACCTCTGCCAGCTTTATCTCAACAGCTAGTAACCTGCTTGAACTGCTACGGCTGAAACAGCGTCAACCGACAGAGCACGGCAACGCCAGCCATTCGGCGACTGGCTTCTCACCAAAAGAGAGGAAATAGTTGATAGGGCGGCAGGCTACAGCCCTACGGTAAAAGAGCGACAGCCTGCCGAGTTTGATTCTCGGCGCTACACGCTATCCGACTCGCCAGGCTTGTCAAACTTCTGCTTGTACTCCGACGGCAGCACCCCAAATTCGTCCTTGAAGTAGCGACGGAAGATCTTCGGATCGTTAAAGCCCACCTTATACGCCACCTCCGACACGGCCAGCTGGCTCTTTTCGAAGTACTGCGCGGCGCGCTTTAACCGCAGGATGCGGATGAACTCGATGGGGGTTTTCCCGGTTATCGAAAGGAGCTTCTTGTAGAGGTGCACGCGGCTCATGGCCAGGTGGCTGCTGAGTTCCTCGACGGAGAGGTCGGGGTTGCCGATGTTGGCCTCAACGTAGTCGACCGCCTTCTTCAGCAGCTTATCGTCGAGCGAGCTGATGCTAATCTCCGACGGCTTAATCTCCTTCTTCTGCTGAAACTTCTGCTGTACGCTCCTTCGAAGCTCCACCAGCCGCTTTATTTTCAGCAGCAGCTCGTCCATAACGAATGGCTTGGAGAGGTAGTCGTTGGCGCCAGCCTCTAGGCCGGTCAGTTTGCTCTCCTCGCCCAGCTTTGCCGTTAGCAGGATAATGGGGATGTGCGATGTCCTAACGTCGTTCTGCATGCGCCGGCACAGCTCAAAACCATCCATTTCGGGCATCATCACATCGCTAACCACCATATCGGGGATTGCCTCCACAACCAGCTCCCAAGCCTCCTTCCCGTTCGGTGCCGTAATAACGTTGTACGACTCCTTGAGGATCGAAACCATAAAGTCGAGGAACTCGTCGTTGTCGTCCACCACCAGCAGCGTTGGAGCGTTGATTAGCACCTGGGTGTGCGCATCTTCGTAGGCAATTTCTGTACTAGTCCCCTCCTCTTGCTCCTCGATAAAGTTCTCCGGAACAAACGCCACCCGCTTTACGGGTAAGCTGATGGTGAATTCGCTTCCTCCACCAAGTTCGCTTTTTACATCGATAGTTCCCTCGTGCATCTGCACAAACTCGTAGGCGATATTTAGCCCAATGCCCGTTCCTGTCACCGTCTGGTCGTTGGGCTCTACCCTGTAGAATCGGTCGAAAATGTGCGGCTGATCCTCGGGACTTATCCCCTTGCCCGTATCGCGAACGATGATTTGGAGCACCTCGTCCTCCTCCTCTCCCGCGGCAGCTACCTCTACGGCCACCTTTCCGCCATCAGGCGTATACTTAAAGGCGTTCGAAACAATGTTGGCCACGGCCTTGTACAGCTTATCCGAATCGAAATCGGTGTAGTAGCTTTGTAGCGTCGAACTAAAGGAGAAATGCACCTGCTTCTTAGCCGAAACCTCCTCAAACGAGGAACAAATCTCCCGCACAAGGGATACTATATCGCCAGTAGACTTCTTTATGGTATGCGCATTGGCATCAATCTTTCTAAAATCCAGCAGCTGATTAACCATATTGAGCAGTCGAATGGAATTACGATGTGCCACCGATACAATTTTCTTATCCTCCACGTTGGATATCCGCCTAGCCAAGCGCTCCAACGGAGAAATAATGAGCGTAAGGGGAGTGCGCAGCTCGTGGCTGAGGTTGGTGAAGAACTGCAGCTTCATCTCGTCCAAGTCGAGCCGCTGCTGGGTTTCAAACCACTCCTGCTTCTCGGCAAAGATTTTTTCCTGCCTTCGGATAAAGAACATAACAATGCTGTAGATTCCATATACGGCCAACAGAAGATAGAAGATAAAAGCAGCAGGAGTAGCCCAAAATGGAGGTGCAATAGTAATTTCAAGCTTGGTAGGCCTCGAACTCCAAACCCCATCATTGTTGGCACCCTCCACCATAAAGGTGTACTTTCCCGGATTGAGGTTGGTGTAGGTAACCTTTCGGGCGCTGGCATTCACCTCGGTCCACTGCTTATCAAACCCCTCCATGAAATACCGGTATCTATTTTTCTGAGGGAGGAAGTAACTTAGCGCGGCAAACTGCAAGCTAAAGTTGCGCTCGTTATATTTTAGGTGGATGGTTTGAACCCGATCCTCTTCGTTAAGGAGCCCAATACTGCTACGGATGCTATCCTTCTTGCTAATCGACGAGTTTAGAACCGAGAAATCGGTAAAGGCAATCTTCGGAACAACCCTGTTATAAATAATTCGGGTAGGATCAAATCGATTAAATCCGCTTGGCCCGCCAAAAACGACCTCCCCCTTCGATGTCAGAAAGGCACTATTAACATTAAACTCATTTCCCTGAAGCCCATCGCTTTTATCAAACTCCTTCACGAAATACGAGTAATCACCATTCTGGTTTTGCTTTAGTTTAAGCACAAATAGCCCATTACACGTCCCAAGCCAAATGCTTCCCTGCCGATCTTCAGCAATGGTAACAACCGTTTCATGGAGCACATCCGACTTAACAGGTAGATTCTCAAACCGCGATTTGGCGTAGTTGAATACCTTTATTCCCTCCTTGGTAGCAATCCAAAGTAGGCCCCTACGGTCAACATGCACATCGTTTACAAACAAGTTTGTGGAGACCCGCTTGCTCCCCTTGACATAAAAGTACGGGCTGCTTGCACCTGTCGCTGGGTTAAGCCGAGTAATACCACTAGAGTGGGCAACGAGTAGGTACCCCTCAGGGTCCTCAACAACACGGCATATTTGCCCACCTCCCATTTTATAGTGAACGAACTTCCCAGTTCTTCCATCGAACCGATCCAAATCGCCATTAAGCGTACCAACCCAGAGATTCTTGCGCCTATCAACATACAAGCTGTAAATGCTATTTGAAGAGATACTTGTGCTTTTGACAGGATCCTTTTTATAGTGAACAAAGGTTTTACCATTAAAATAGTCTAGCCCTCCCATATAGGTTCCAATCCAAAGGTTTCCCTTCCCATCACCTTTAAGGCTCACTACAATATTGCTCGATATCGAATTGGCACCCTCACCAGAATGCTTATAAACAATCGGACTACCACCCTTTCTATCGTACTTAATAAGGCCACCCCCATTTGTTCCAACCCATAGGCAACCGCTATTATCTTCATAGTAGCAGTTGCAGTCATTTTTCAGATAATCTTCCGATTTCGATTGAGGATAAACCGTTGTCTTGAACTTAAAGACGCTCTCGTGATAGTAGGACACCCCCTGTTTATAGGTTCCAACCCACATTATGCCAAGGTTGTCGCGATAAACGCATGTCGCCGAGTTTTGTGCCAACGACTGCATATTAGTAGGATCACTCCTTAGGTAGTCCACCTTATTCGACCTAATATCGATAATATTAATTCCCCCATGATCAGTTGCTACCCATATTCTCTTTTTTGAATCCTCTTCCAATCCAAAAACCAAATTAGAGGAAAGTCTCATCCCCGAAGAACTGCTGCTGATACAATTCCAATACCGTGTACCCCTACTGTAATGGAATATACCATCATTCAACGAATAGGAGTAAATCCAAATATCCTCGTTACTATCTATAAACAGCTGGCTTGTCTTCGAAGTACTATACTTTTTTATAAGCAATCCATTCGATGATAAACGAGCATTAGAGAGAGAACTATAGCAATCAACTCTCCCATTACTATATAATATCCAAACCTTCCCTTTTCGAGAAAAAATGTCAACTACACGCAAGCCATTAGGTTGAACGCTCCGAAAAAAGCAGATTAGCTTCTTTCCACGATAATCCCTCTTGTATAGCGTTCCATTGGCAAGCAGGAACCAAATATTTTTACCCTTATCAAAAAAGATATTGTCCACGCCACTTCTTATCCCAAATCTTAGCAGCTCGCTTTTTGCATCTTTGATAAACGAATCCGATAAAGGATCATACACTGAATAACCACTTGCAGTTTTCACCCACAAATGCCCATCATATGACTCACCTATCTTTTTTATGATGTTATTGCCAATGGAATTTGGCATACTAGAGTTATGCTTGTAAACTTTAAAGTTGTACCCATCGAAGCGATTTAGCCCCGATGCTGTACCAATCCAAAGAAATCCTCTACTATCCTTCTGAATACAGCTGATTTCGTTGTTCGACAGCCCATCGGACATAGAAATCCTGCTAAAATTGATTGACTGTGCGCTTGTTCGTAAGGCAATAAGCAAACAAGCGGCAACAATCAGCCTAGCAACGCATTTTACCATTATTCAAGTGTTAATTTCGGCAGACCAAAATAACACTTATTTACATAAAAAACACTTCGCAATGGATTTTTTCCCTATATACCCCATTCTATTCCCTCCTATAAAAACAAACCCACACAACACTATAGTTTTCACAAGCATAAAAACCAATCTGAAGAATATTCAAAAATAAGCATTCCTGTTTTTTGACCCTAACTACATTCTAATGGAATATTCAACGTTAACGTAGCGGAACAATCAGCTAAGAGGTGATGGTGTGCAGCATCCCCTTGTAGGGTGTTAACGCCTCAAGGGTAGTTTTATTCTACTCTAGCACATTTCTACTTTCTAGTTTTCGTATGATGACAAGACTCGTTCCCCAATCGTTAATGAGAAGTAGCCCCACTTTGTGGTGGTAGTTTTTCATCGCAATACAAAGATTTTATCCTTGGGATTAATCTCTGATTGCACTTCAAACTTGAATCTTGCTTTCAAAAAATAAAAAAGCGCGAGCATTGCCCGCGCTTTTTCTATTTCTATCGATTAAAGACTACATCTAACATCTACTTCAGCCACTTATCCAGCCAACCGTAGAACTCGCGCTGCCAGAGAATGCCGTTCTGAGGCTTGAGCACCCAGTGGTTCTCGCTGGGCAAAAAGACAAACTTCGAGGGAATGTTCTTCAGTTGCGCAGCGTTAAAGGCAGCCATTCCCTGGGTGTAGGGAATGCGGAAGTCGCGGCCACCCTCGAAGATGAGCATTGGGGTATCCCAGTTCTGCACAAAGCGGTGGGGCGACTGGGCGTAGCTCTTCTGCGCAACAGCGTTGTTAACCTCCCACGATGGGCCGCCCATCTCCCAGGTATCGAAGAACAGTTCGTCGGTGGTGATGTACTCCATCTCGGAGTTGAACACGCCGCAGTGCGCAATAAAGGCCTTAAAGCGCTTGTTGTGGTTGCCAGCCATCCAGTAAACGGTGTATCCACCATAGCTAGGGCCAACACAGCCAATGCGCGCATCATCGAGCCAAGTCTCCTTCTTAACCGAGTCGACAGCCGCAAAGAGGTCGCGCATCTCCTGCCCGCCATGATCCTTGCTGATTTGGTTAGTCCACTCCTGCCCCATGCCTGTAGTACCGCGACGGTTAGGTAGGATTACCACGTAACCCTGCGAAGCCATCAGGGCAAAGTTCCAGCGATAGCTGAAGCCTTGGCTAACGGGCGACTGTGGCCCACCTTGGCAGTAGAGGATACCGGGGTACGACTTCTTGGCGTCGAACTTAGGAGGTAGCACCACCCAGGTGAGCATCTTCTTGCCATCGGTGGTGTTGATCCAGCGCTTCTCGAAGGTCGGCATCACCAGCTGATCGAGGATACCTTTATTAATAGAGGTAAGCTGGGTAACAGCACCACTCTTTAAGCTTATAGAGTAAAGATCGGCAGGAGCAACCAGCTGGGTACGATCGGTAATAACCGCGCCGTTGGCAAGCGCACAGCTGTGGTAGTCGTAGTCGCCCGAGGTTATAGCGGTGATGGTTTCCTTCTCCACATCGAGTTTGTGCACCTGCGAGGTGGCCTGAACATATGCGGTAAAGTAGATCGCCTTCGAGGCCTTATCCCACTGTAGGTTGTCGGCGCTGTAAGTCCAATTGGCAAACAGGTTGGCCTTCTTGCCCGAAGCCAAATCCATCACCATAATGCGGTTTTGGTCGGCCTCGAAACCATCGCGCTCCATGCTCAGCCAGGCCACCTTTTTACCATCGGGCGAGAAGCAGGGGCTCTTGTCGTAGCCCATCATCCCCTCAGTAAGGTTGGTGGTGGTGCCGCTGGCTAGGCTGTACAGGTATATGTCGGAGTTGGTGGTAAGCGTACGCTCCTTGCCCACCTTCTTCACGCAGGTGTAGGCAATGGCCGATCCATCGGCATTCCAGGCCACCTCCTCCATGCCCCCAAAGGGCTTAAGGGGGCTATCCCAACGCTCGCCGGGCATGATATCCTTTAGGTTCGAGGCGCGGCCGTTGGCGTAGTCGGCCAGGTAGATGTGGCTGTAGAGGCCATCCTCCCAGGTATCCCAGTGGCGGTACATCAGCTGGTCGTAGATCATTGCATCGGTTTTAGGAAGATCGGGGTAAACCTCCTGCGTTGTTTTATCCACCTTCGTTTCGATGGCGAAGAGGATTTTATCCCCCTTTGGCGAAAAGCTGTACCCCGAGATATCGGTTGCCTCGTCGGTTACAGCCTCCTCCTTGGTGGTATTGACGTCCATCTCCCAAAGCCTGCCGCCACGAAGGAAGGCCAGCCTAGCGCCATTGGCCCTCCACGAGAGGCTGTTTTCGCCCTGTGGGGTGTAGGTAAGCCTACGCTGGTTCTTTCCGTCGATATCCATCAGGTAGATCTCGGCGTTGCCCTTGTTCTGCGCCACATCGTAGTACGATACGGTGTAGGCAATCCTTTTTCCATCGGGCGATACCGCGTACTCGCCCAAGCGGCCCAACGACCAGAGCACCTCGGGGGTAAGCCGATCGCTGGCAAGCGTTACATCCTTAGGCCCAATTACGGCAGGCTTCTCCTGGCCCATTAGGGCGGTGGAGGCCATCATCAGGCAGAGGGTTGTGCTAAGAAGCTTCATCTGCTACGTTTTTTTATGATTTGAGGGGATGAAGATAGCGATTAGTGCCGCAGGTTGAGCGGCAATCTTCTAAAAGATTCGCTTGTGATTAGGCTTACAGGGGGGTAAGCCATCCACCAGAAGAGCGGCGGAGCACTTACAGGGGTGTAAGTCGTCCACCGGAGAGCGGCGGAGCAATTGCAGGGGTGAAAGTCGTTCACCGGAGAGCGGCGGAGCAATTGCAGGGGTGCAAGTCGTCCACCGGAGAGCGGCGGAGCAATTGCAGGGGTGAAAGTCGTTCACCGGAGAGCGGCGGAGCAATTGCAGGGGTGAAAGTCGTCCACCAGAAGGCGGCGGAGCAATTGCAGGGGTGCAAGCGTCCCTCCTTGCCATGTTCCTACGCAGAATCGCCAAGGAAGGGGAAAGGCCAACCAACAAAATCGAGCGCCCGACAGCTAACATCCGTAGCCGATGCTCGTGATGGTTCGTAATGCGCTTTTTGTTACCTTGCCCGTCCGTTACTGGCATGTGCCCCTTTAGGCGCCAACTACTGCTAGAACGTAAATGAGAATGAGATACAGCTCCTTTGCAGTACTGCTGCTCGCCACCGTAGCGCTAACGCTATCGACCTCCGGGAAAGGCCAATCGTCTAGCCCAGCTGAGGGATACCGCTGCCACATCTACAAGTGCTACGTGGAGGGCTCCATGGGCGGGTGGCTTAGCAGCCTAAAGGCCATGGAGAACACCTATGCAAAAGAGAAGAGCGACGAGCTGCTGCTCGAAATCGTCCGCACCTACTACGGCTACATCGCCTACGCGCTTAACCAGGAGCGTAAGGCCGAGGCGGACTCGATGCTCGATAGGGCATTCGCCTACCTCGACAGCTACCGCCACCGCCACCCCAACGATGCCGAGGCCACGGCCATCTACTCCTCCCTGTTGGGCTTTCGGCTGGCCGTTCACCCCACCCAGGCACTTACGCTTGGCCTCCAGAGCCAGCATCTTATTGCAAAAGCCATGAAGCAGGCCCCCAATAACCCTTGGGTGATGTACGAGCAGGCCAACGCGCTGCTCTACACCCCAGCATTCTTTGGCGGCGCTCCCCAACAGGCCCTCAGGCTCTACCTCCGCGCCATCGCCCTGCTCGAGAAGCAGGGGGGCAACGGCTGCTCGTGGAACTACCTAAACGCCTACATCAACCTAGCCTACTGCCAGATTAAGCTAAAGCAGTACGCCGCCGCCCAGCAGACCTACAGCCAGCTGCTAGCCATCGCCCCTACCTTTAAATGGGTACGGCAGGTGCTGGTGCCCAAGCTTCAGCAGAAGATGAGGAACAAGCGGTAAATGTGGGACATACAGGGGGCTCGTTGCCCGATTCTTTGCCGATTTGTGTTCTTCAGCATTAAGCGCATAACTATCCCGTTTTTTTCATCACATTTGCCGAGCTTTACAATCAACACTAACGTTCTATGACGCATAGCATCTTCCATCCGTTGGATGGAGCAACCCTTTCCACCATTTGGGCACTTCCCTTTTTGGGGATCATTCTTTCGATAGCCCTACTCCCACTGTTTGCACCCAACTTCTGGTCGAAGCACTACGGTAAAGTGTCGCTGTTCTGGGCGCTTCTGGTTATTGTGGGCGTTGGGGCGCTAAAGGGTGTCGGCATTTCGCTGCACACCGTTGCCCAGGTGATGTTCGAGCAGTTCCTGCCCTTCATCTTTCTTCTCCTAGCCCTCTATACCATTACCGGGGGGATAAAGATTCGGGGATCGCTAAAGGGCACGCCCAAATTCAACACCCTAATGCTGGCCCTAGGCGGGCTGCTTTCGAGCTGGCTGGGAACTACCGGAGCGGCGGTGCTCTTCATCCGCCCGCTGCTTAAGGCCAACCAGCATCGCCACAACAAGGTTCACACCATCATCTTCTTCATCTTTATTGTGGGCAACATTGGGGGAACGCTTACCCCGGTAGGGAATCCGCCCCTGCTGATGGGGTACATCAGCAAGATCCCGTTCTTTTGGACGCTCACCAACATGTTCCTGCCAACCCTGCTCACCACCGGCATACTGCTTGCGCTATACTACTGCATCGACCTTTACTACTTCAAAAAGCAGAAGAGCCACATGCACGATGCCGACTTCGTGCACATGGGCATCGAAGGAGCCTTGAACCTCGTGCTGCTCCTGTTTGCCATTGCGGCTGTGGTGATATCGAGCCAAGATTTAGGCATCGCATTTACGCTCTTCGGGGTAGAGGTTAACAACGCCGTGGTTATCGAATTGGCGATGCTAGCCCTCCTCGCCTGGGTATCCATGAAGGTTACCGCTACGGAAATACGCGAGTACAACAACTTTACCTGGCACCCAATTCTCGAAGTGGGGAAGCTATTTGCCGGGATTTTTATAACCATGGCTCCGCTTATTGCCATCCTACGTGCCGGAGAAACGGGCGCCATGGGGGGACTCATTGGCAGCCTTACCCATGCCGACGGCACGCCTGCCAACGGCTTCTTCTACTGGGCTTCGGGCATGCTGTCGGCGTTCCTGGATAGCGCTCCAGCCTACCTCGTATTCTTCAACATTGCGGCGGCGCCTGCCGAGAGCTTCAACATTCTCTCGCAAACCTATATGATTGAGAATATACCTCAAACCCTGATTGCCATTACCATGGGCGCATCGTTTATGGGTGCCCTCAGCTACATTGGAAACGCGCCCAACATGATGATTAAAGCCATTGCCGAGGAGAACGGCGTAAAGATGCCCTCGTTCTTCGGGTACATGCTCTGGTCGTTTGGCATTCTGATTCCGATCTTCCTCCTAATGCAGTGGATATTCCTGTAGCGCATACGGTACGATATACGAAAAAGGCTGCCTCAAGCATTTGAGGCAGCCTTTTTCGTATATCTCTTTATGTTGAATAAATTCAGCAGCATAAACTACCCGATGAAAATACTACTGAACGGATTCAGCAAGGTTTCTTCCCTATTTCAGCTTTAATCTTTCGGGCATAGCTCTCCTTGAGCTCGTTCTTGATGCCGCAGCTGGGGCATCCGTGGCTGGTACAGCCATCCTGAGGCTTTCGGGTAAAGAGGCGAACCAGCGCCACCACCAGGTAGGCCACTGCGCCACCCACTACCAGCCAAGTGAGAATAGTTTGAATTTGCTCGTTCATTTCTTAAGACTCTAGATGTTAGACTTTAGATATTAGAAAAACCAATCGGACCCGCATTCCTTAGCCTTGATACTTGTATCTATAAAACCATCTTGGCCACGTTGAAGACAATAAACGACACCACCCACGCCAGCGCAGTGGTGTAGAAAATGGTAAACAGCGCCCATCGCCAGCTGCCCGACTCCTTCTTAAGCGCAGCCACCACCGCCACGCAGGGGAAGTAGATAAGCACAAATACCAGAAATGAGAGCGCCACGGGCTGCGAAAAGACGCGCTCGCCCTTTTGTGGGCCAACCGTGTAGCTGTCGTCCTGCAGCTTCTTCATCAGCGACGAGGTGTTGCTGTCGTCAGAATCCTCCACCTGGTAGATTACGCCCATGGTGCTCACCACAATCTCTTTGGCTGGCAGCGCCGACAGCAGCGAGATGCTCATCTTCCAGTCGAAGCCCAACGGGCGCATGGCAGGTTCAATAGCCACGCCAATTCGCCCCAGGTATGAATTCTTCTGCCTTTCGGACTGCATCTCTGCATCGATATGCTTAATAAGGCTAGCGCGTTGCGATTCAAGTAGCACGTAATCGGCAGTATTGCCACCAAGCGATGCGGTTTGCAGCGTAAAGGCTTGCTCGATGGTCTTCTTCTTCCCCTCATAATCCTGCGAATACCTTACGCTACGGGGGTAGTATGATAGCACCCAAATAAAGATTACGGCAACCAGAATAATGCCCCCCATCTTGCGCAGGTACTGTGATCCCTTAAACCACATGTGGCGCGTAGTTGCCTTAAGCGTTGGAATGCGATAGGGCGGCAGCTCCATCACAAATGGAACATCTTTATGCCTAAACATCGTCTTCTTAAAGAGGAGCGCCATAGCAACGGCCAGCACAATCCCCAGCAGGTAGATGCCAAAAAGCATCGACCCTGCATTCTTTGGGAAGAACGCCCCCAGCACCAGGATGTACACCGGAAGGCGTGCGCTGCACGACATCAGCGGCGATATCAGCATGGTGAGGATGCGGTTGCTACGGCTCTCGATGGTGCGCGTGGCCATAATGGCGGGCACGTTGCACCCAAACCCCATAATTAGGGGGATGAACGACTTGCCGTGCAGCCCAATCTTGTGCATCAGCTTATCCATAATAAAGGCGGCACGCGCCATGTAGCCGGTATCCTCGAGCAGCGAGATGAAGAAGAACAGGATAAGGATGTTGGGCAGGAAGACGATTACATTCCCCACCCCGTTAATGATCCCGTTAAGCAGCAAATCCTTAAATGGTCCTTCGGACATCGAGCCATTCAGAAGGTTCATCAGCTTATCGATGCCCAGCTCCAGCAGCCCCTTGGGGTACTCGCCCAGCGCAAAGGTTGCGTAAAAGGTTACCCAAATGAAGAAGAAGAAAATTGGGAACCCGAAAAACCTATGGGTCATAAAGGCATCTATAGCCTCGGTATTCTTACGCTTGCGGCGACCACCCTCCTTGAACGTCTCCTTAAGGGCTCCAGCCACAAAGGCATACTTGGCATCGGTGATGATGGTTTCGCTATCGTCGTTGAGGTGCTTCTCCAGCTTCTTGATCTCCCTATCGGCAATGGCGATGATCTCGCTGCCGTTGTGCAGCGTCTCCACCAGCTTGCGGGCCTCCCTATCCTTATCCAGCAGCTTTATGGCGATAAAACGGGTAGAGTAGCGCACCAGCTGATGCCTATTCTCGGGCAAGCGTAGCAGCTGCTGCAGCGTGCAGATGGCAGGTTCTACGTCGTGCCCGTAGTTAATATGGATGTGGCGCGAAGTTTTATCGTGGTCGGTATAAACGTTGATGATGGTATCGTAGAGCTGCGTAAGCCCGCGCCCCTTCGATCCAACGGTAGGCACAAACGGAACGCCAATCATCTCGCCCAGCGCCTTATGGTCGAAGCGATCGCCGCTGCGCTCCAGCTCGTCGTACATGTTCAGGTCTACCACCACCTTCAGATCCATGTCGATGAGCTGCGTGGTAAGGTAGAGGTTGCGCTCGAGGTTCGAGGCATCCACCACGTTTACGATTACATCTGGGTTATTATCGGCAATGTAGTTTCTTACGTAAACCTCCTCAGGCGTGTAGGCCGATAGCGAGTAGGTACCTGGCAAATCGGTAATATTAAAGGTATAGCCCTTATACTTAAACTGCGCCTCCTTGTAGTCTACCGTAACGCCCGAATAGTTGCCCACATGCTCGTGCGAGCCCGATGCAAAGTTAAACACCGATGTTTTGCCAGCATTGGGGTTACCTACCAGCGCAACGTTGATCGTCTTTCCCAACGTCTTAGCGCTTTCCTTTAGCACATCGTCGGTAATAACGCCGTTGAAGTTATCCAGCACGGTATGCTTGGCCTCCTCCAGGGTTATAACATCAATGAGCGCAGCCTCATTCCTTCGAAGAGAAACCTCGTACCCCATAATGTTGTACTCCACCGGATCGAGCAGCGGCGCATTCTTCACCACATTAACGGTTTTTCCCTTCACAAACCCCATCTCGGTAATGCGCTTACGAAAGGCTCCACGTCCCGAAACCTTCGTAATAACGCCCGACTCTCCGGTGCTTAGCTCGCTTAACTTCATCTATGATTCCAATATTTAGCGATACAAATGTACCCACAATACTACCGTTCCCTATACCAATAATTAGGTATTTGTTGATAGCGGCAAGATGTCTGATGTAAGGTTTTCGGGATTGCCCCATACTCACCACCTCAATCATCCCCCCAAACAAAACCCAACGCGAAATGTTATACGCTAAAAATCGTTATGCGAAACCTACTCATCCCGCTTGCAATGCTGCTCGGATGCGGTACACAAGCGCCACAAAACAATACGAACATGGAAAATGAGAATGCCCACAAGTACGAAGTTGCCACATTCGGACAGGGCTGCTTCTGGTGCGCAGAGGCCATCTTCAAGGAACTTAATGGCGTCACAAAGGTAGAAAGCGGCTACTCAGGAGGGACGATTGCAAATCCCACCTATAAGGAGGTTTGCTCGGGCCAAACCGGGCATGCCGAGGTGATCCAAATCACCTTCGACCCAAGCAAAATCAGCTACGACGAGCTGCTGGAAGTATTCTGGAAAACCCACAATCCCACCACCCTCAACCGACAGGGCAACGATATAGGCACGCAGTACCGCTCGGTTATCTTCTACCACAACGAGGAACAGAAACGTCTTGCCGAAGCCTATAAAAAGAAGCTAGCTGACGAAAAGATTTGGGACAACCCCATAGTTACCGAAATATCCCTCTACACCAAATTTTACAAAGCCGAGGATTACCATCAGAACTACTATGAAAACAATCCCAACCAAGCCTACTGCCAGTACGTAATAGTTCCTAAACTCGAAAAGTTTGAAAAGATCTTTAAAGCAAAGGTTAAGAAAAGGTAGTAGTAACGCCAATTTTTCTCCGTTTACAACCCTTTTCTCTGTTTAGAGATGCGAGAAAAGGGGCTTTCAAAAGGGATGAACGATCTCAGATTATCAAATAATGTGAACTAATCTTTTTGCAATGCCCCTAGCCAGAAAAATTAGAAAAAAAGGAGATCTCGCACCTGTCAGTGTTATTACACTAACAAACAATAGAATAATAATGATTCCTAAAAAAATGAAGCGTACACATGGAAGTTTGGTTATTAGTGTTAGCACGATAACTGTTACAGTAATAACATTAAAACTTGTTAAAGGATAAAGAACAGCGGTTTTATAGAATTTTAAGTTGTTTTTTTTGGCCAAATTTGGACTCGCTTTCAACAAGAAGTTAAATTTCAATTTTATCATAAACTTAAAAAACGCCAAAAAGATGGAGCAACCTGCCATACACACTCCGTACGATTACCTGCCGATACTCATTCAGGCAGCGGTTGCACTTGGGTTTGTCGTTTTCGTTCTTATAGTTACCCACTACCTAGGACCAAAACGCAAAACCAGCCAAAAGTTGGAAAACTTCGAATGTGGAGTAGACCAAATAGGGAATGCTCGTAACCGATACTCGGTAAAGTATTTCCTCATTGCCATCCTCTTCGTCCTATTCGATGTAGAAGTAATTTTCATGTACCCCTGGGCTGTAAACTTTCGGGAGCTTGGAGCATTTGGTCTTTGGGAAATGGTAACCTTTACGCTTGTTTTCGTTGCCGGATTCTTCTACGTTCTTCTCCGCGGAGCATTCAACTGGTATAAAGATGCCGACACTTTCGAACCAATTAAAGAATAACATACCATGTCTGACCAAAATAAAGAGACTACCAACCTAAGGCTCGATAACGAAGACATTACTGGCCGCGGGTACATGACCACCCGCCTAGACGTTTTGATTGGCCTTGCTCGTAAAAACTCGCTATGGCCACTCCCCTTCGCCACCTCGTGCTGCGGTATCGAGTTTATGTCGACTATGGCTCCGCACTACGATCTTGCCCGCTTTGGAATGGAGCGCCTTAGCTTTTCGCCCCGACAAAGCGATATGCTAATGGTTATGGGAACTATCTCCAAGAAAATGGGTCCAGTTCTTCAGCAAGTTTACCTACAAATGGCAGAACCTCGCTGGGTGATTGCAATAGGAGCCTGCGCTTCGAGCGGTGGCATATTCGACACCTACAGCGTGCTACAAGGCATCGACAAGGTTATTCCTGTTGATGTTTACGTACCTGGCTGCCCACCTCGTCCCGAGCAAATAATTGAGGGCGTAATGAAAATCCAGGAGCTTACCCACAAGCACGAGCCACTACGCCGTAGGAACTCAGACGAATACAAAGAATTACTATCAAAATACGGTATAGAGTAATGTACACAATTAATACCAGTTTTATCGAAGAGGTACATTCGAACCTTAAGAAGCAGTTTGGCGATGCCATATACAGCTTCGAGATAGTAGGCGACATGCCTCAACTTACGGTACAAAAGGAAAAGGTTGCAGACATACTCGAATACCTTTTCAATACGGAAGAACTCGGTTTTACCTTTCTTACTACTCTTTGCGGTGTGCACTACCCCGATCAGGAGTTGGCATTTGCAGTGGTTTACCATCTGCACAACTTGTATAAGAATCAGCGCATCCGCATAAAGGCATTTGCCAAAGCCGACGACATCACCTTTCCTACGGCAACAAAGGTGTTTGCTACCGCCAACTGGATGGAGCGGGAAACCTACGATTTCTACGGAATCATTTTCGAGGGACATCCTAACCTTAAGCGCATCCTTAACATGGATGACATGGACTACTTTCCAATGCGTAAGGAGTACCCGTTAGAAGATGCCACCCGCGATGACAAGGATGACAAGATGTTTGGACGCTAACCGTCGAATACCTAGACATTGATACAATGATGAAAAACGATAATAACATGGTTCATCCATCAGACGATGTGGTAAAAAGCGAGCAACTCGAATACAATACGATAAACCTCGGTCCTACCCACCCTGCAACGCACGGTATCTTTCAGAACGTGCTCACGATGGATGGCGAATACATAGTAGACTCGGAGCAAACTATAGGGTATATACACCGAGCCTTCGAGAAAATCGCCGAAAGAAGGGCATTCTACCAGATTACCCCTTTAACTGACCGAATGAACTACTGCTCCTCTCCTATCAACAACATGGGATGGCACATGACCGTGGAAAAACTCCTTGGAATTGAGCTTCCAAAGCGAGTCGAATATATGCGCGTTATCATTATGGAACTTTCTCGCATTACCGACCACCTGGTTTGCAACAGTGTAATTGGGGTAGATACAGGTGCACTTACCCCATTCTGCTACATCTTTCAGGCAAGAGAGTGGGCTTACGAGGTTTTCGAAGAGATTTCAGGCTCGCGCTTAACCACCAACATTGGACGTATTGGTGGATTTGAACGCAACTTCAGCCAAAGGGCTTGGGATAAACTCAACTTCTTTATGGAGAACTACCCTCCTATGCTCAAGGAGTTCGAAGACCTGCTGATGCGAAACCGCATTTTTATGGATAGGACTATCGGTACAGGATCAATATCTGCCGAAAGAGCGCTAAACTATGGTTTTACAGGACCAAACCTCAGAGCTGCCGGTGTCGATTACGATGTTAGGGTGATGAATCCCTACTCGTCGTACGAAGATTTTGACTTCATCATTCCTGTCGGTCAAAATGGCGATACCTACGACCGCTTTATGGTGCGTGAAGAGGAAATGTGGCAAAGCCTAAGCATTATTCGTCAGGCGATGGAGAAACTCGACAAGATGGGCGATAAGGAAACATTTAGGGCTGATGCTCCTGATTTTGTTCTTCCTCCAAAAGAAAAGGTGTACAACAACATGGAGGCACTTATTTACCACTTTAAGCAGGTTATGGGCGAGATGCCAATCCCAACAACCGAGATTTACCACTCTGTCGAAGGTGGAAATGGCGAGCTAGGATTCTACCTCATTGCCGATGGAACTCGTACTCCTTACAGGCTACACTTCCGCCGTCCATGCTTCATATACTACCAAGCTTATCCCGAAATGATAAAAGGAGGACTACTCTCTGATGCAATTGTAACCATGAGTAGCCTCAACGTTATTGCCGGGGAGCTGGATGCATAGTAAACCTGCCGTAGCAAAATTGAAAAAAGAAGTAACCAATGAATAATACAGCACAACCACAATTTTCGCCAGAATCTCTAGAGCTGGTTGAAAAGATAAAGAAGCGCTACCCTGCAGGCAAAGAGCGTTCGGCGTTGCTGCCTATACTGCACATAGCGCAAGCAGAGTTCAGTGGATGGCTAAGTACAGAAACGATGGACTATGTTGCATCGCTCCTAGGCATCCTGCCCATAGAGGTGTACGAGGTTGCCACCTTCTACACCATGTACAACCTCGAACCTACAGGCAACTGCGTTATCGAAGTATGTCAAACAGGTCCCTGCCAGCTAAAAGGAGCAGGCGACATCATCAAGCATTTTGAGAATAAGCTAGGAATCAAGGTGGGCGAAACCACAGCTGATGGCAAGTTTACCCTTCGTGGAGTTGAATGTCTTGCCGCTTGCGGAACGGCTCCTGTAATGAAGGTGGGCTGGGACTACCACGAAAATCTCACCACCGAAAAGGTAGATGCTTTCTTGGAAGAGCAGATGAAGACCTGCAAATCGTCGCACACTAATCCATATTAATTAAGGGAGATATGGTAAAAATATTAACGGAAAATATAGACAACCCTAATCTACACAAGATTGACGAGTACCAACGACTTGGAGGGTACCGTTCGATAGAAAAGGCGTTGAAAACCATGACCCCAGATGAGGTGGTTGAAGAGGTTAAGAAATCGGGGCTCCGCGGACGTGGTGGTGCCGGTTTCCCAACCGGAATGAAGTGGAGCTTCATCGACAAGAAATCGGGAAACCCACGATACCTTGTTTGTAATGCCGACGAGGGAGAACCTGGAACGTTTAAGGATAGATATCTTATGCAGCTAAATCCCCACTCGCTTATCGAGGGGATGATAACCTCGAGTTACGCGCTTGGTGCAAACACCGCTTATATCTACGTTCGTGGCGAACTATTCTACGTTATTCGTATCCTCGAAAAAGCCATTGAAGAAGCCTACGCAAAAGGATTTCTTGGCAAAAACATACTCGGAACAGGATTCGACCTCGACCTATACTGCCAACCCGGTGGTGGAGCATATATCTGCGGCGAAGAAACTGCGCTTATAGAAAGCCTTGAAGGAAAACGCGGAAACCCACGCCTTAAGCCTCCATTTCCTGCAGTTTCGGGATTGTACAACAACCCAACGGTGGTAAACAACGTTGAAACGTTGGCTACAATACCTTGGATCGTAAATAACGGTGGCGATGAATATGCCAAAATTGGCATTGGCAGAAGCACCGGAACAAAGTTGATCTCGGCTAGTGGTCATATCAACAAACCTGGTGTTTACGAAATTGCCATGGGTATTCTCGTTGAGGAGTTTATCTACTCCGATGAGTATTGCGGGGGCATCCTCGCAGGACATGAGCTTAAGGCTGTAATCCCAGGAGGTTCATCAGTACCTATCCTTCCAAAGGATTTGATGCTGAAAACCGTCAACGGTGATGCTCGTCTTATGTCCTACGAAAGCCTTGCTGATGGCGGTTTTGAAACAGGAACTATGCTTGGCTCTGGGGGCTTTATCGTAATGGACGAAACCACCTGCATCGTACGCAACACGCTCAACTTTGCACGATTCTACCACCACGAATCATGCGGACAGTGCAGTCCCTGCCGAGAAGGAACAGGCTGGCTTGAGAAAATTCTACATCGCTTCGAGTACGGAGGTGCCTCTATGAAAGACATCAACCTGCTTGTAAGCATTTCTAATAATATCGAGGGGAAAACGATTTGTCCGCTTGGTGATGCTGCTGCTTGGCCTGTAGGTAGCGCGGTTCGCCACTTTAGGCACGAATTCGAAGAGCACGTTCGCAACAACGGCTGCACCTTCCATAACCAACATTAGAAGTAAAATGACAATGATAAAACTAACCATAGATAATATCGAGGTTGAGGTAGAACCAGGAACAACCATCCTGAATGCTGCTCGCAAAATTGGCGGAAAGGTTGTACCTCCTGCCATGTGCTACAACTCGAAAATTGATTGTACGGGAGGAAAATGCCGCGTATGCTTGGTTAAGGTTACCAAGGGAAGCAATGCCGATCCACGTCCAATGCCTAAACTGGTAGCCTCATGCTCTACGGCTGCTCAAGATGGAATGGTGGTTCAGAACATCACCTCACCTGAAGTGCTTGAAGCGCGTCGAGGCATCGTGGAGTTTCTGCTACTTAATCACCCGCTCGATTGCCCTATTTGCGATCAGGCTGGCGAGTGCGATCTTCAAGATTTAGCAATGAATCATGGATCGGTAGAAACACGTACCGAGGAAACCCGCAATACCTACCACGAAACCGACTTTGGCAAGTACATCAAGTTAAATAAGAATCGCTGCATTCTTTGCTACCGCTGCGTATACCTAGCCAACCAAATCACCGATAAGCGCAGCCATGGCGTACTTTTCCGTGGCGACCATTCCGAGATTTCGACCTACGTAAATAAGGCTATCGATAACGATTTCTCTGGAAATATTATTGATGTGTGTCCAGTAGGTGCACTTACCGACAACACCTTCCGTTTCAAGAGCCGCGTATGGTTTACCAAACCTTACGACGCCCACCGCGACTGCCCCCACTGCTCGGGCAAGGTGGTGCTTTGGATGAAGGGCGATGAGGTACTCCGCGTTAGCGCGCCTAAAGACAAGTATGGCGAAACCGAGCATTTCATCTGCAACGAGTGCCGTTTCGAAAAGAAGCAGCTGTCGGATTGGACGCTCGACGGTCCTCGCAATATTGAGCGTGCGTCGGTAATTTCGACAAACCTATATGTAAACATCGACAAACTGAAAAAATAGAGATGACGATGGATCTATACGATTTACTATTTAAGGCAGCACTGGTAGTGGTTATCTTTATGATATCGCTAGTGGTTGCCATGTATGCAACCTACGGCGAGCGTAAAATTGCCGCTGTTATTCAGGACCGCATCGGTCCGGATCGTGCAGGCCCTTGGGGAATACTTCAACCCGTTGCCGACGGTGTTAAGATGTTCATGAAGGAGGAGATAATCCCCACCATGGCCAACAAGTGGCTCTTTATACTGGGTCCTGGCATCGCCATGACAACCGCCTGTATGACCAGCGCTGTAATCCCTTGGGGTGGGAACCTCGAAATTATGGGACGTACCTACACCCTACAGGTTGCCAATCCTAACATCGGTATCTTATACGTTTTTGCGATGGTATCGATAGGTGTTTACGGAATCATGATTGGAGGATGGGCATCTAACAACAAGTACTCGCTGCTAGGCTCTGTTCGTGCCGCATCACAAATGATCAGCTACGAATTGGCAATGGGTATGGCTATCGTGGCGCTTATCATGCTAAACGATTCGCTTAGCCTCACCGACATCGTAACCCATCAGAAGAACTTCCACTGGAATATCATTTACCAGCCACTAGGCTTTCTGATATTTATGACCACTGCCCTAGCCGAGTGTAACCGCGCACCTTTCGACCTGCCAGAGTGCGAATCGGAGCTTATTGGCGGCTACCACACCGAGTACAGCTCTATGAAGCTGGGCTTCTACCTCTTTGCCGAGTACATCAACATGTTCATAAGCTCTGCCATAATATCAACTCTCTACTTTGGTGGCTACGATATTCCATTTGGTGATAGCCTTGGACTGTCGACCAACGTACTAACGCTGCTTGGGGTAGCATTCCTATTTGTCAAGATACTCTTCTTCATCTTCTTCTTTATGTGGATTAGATGGACGCTCCCACGTTTCCGCTACGATCAGCTGATGAATCTGGGTTGGAAGGTTCTTGTTCCACTAGCCATTTTGAATATGCTGATTACCGGCTTTATGATAACCTACCTCTAAAATTGAGCTGCAATGGAAAGATTAACCAATAGAAGTAAAGAGGTATCGAACAAAAAGATGACGTTTGCCGAACTGATATACCTACCTGCGGTACTATCAGGACTGGCAATCACCTTTGGCCACATCTTTAAAAAGAAGGCAACTCTAAAATACCCCGAAAAGAAGCGCGAATATAGCGCCGTTTACCGAGGCATGCACGTCCTTAAGCTCGATGACGAAGGTCGCGAACGCTGCACAGCATGTGGACTTTGTGCTCTTGCATGCCCTGCAGAGGCAATCACCATGACTGCTGCCGAGCACAAGCCTGGCGAAGAAAACCTCTACCGCGAGGAGAAATACGCTGCTGTTTACGAAATAAACATGCTTCGCTGTATTTACTGCGGCTTGTGCGAGGACGCATGTCCGAAGGAAGCCATCTTCCTAACACCTCGAATCGTGCCACCAGAGTACAAGCGCAAGTCTTTCATTTACGGAAAAGATTTCCTTGTTGAAAAGCCTGATGCGCGAATCGACATAAGCAAACGTCAAACCGATGCCGTTCGCGAGTTTAAATTAGACAAGCGATTTAAGCATAATAAGTAGATACTAGATGCTAGACATTAGATTTTAGACTCAGTTGGTGCAAAATCATCTAACATCTAATATCTAAAGTCCAAATTTTGGATAACAATATAAAAGTATGAGTCTTATATTTTACATTTTGGCCACGTTAGCAGTGATATCAGCGCTTGGTGTGGTGTTCGTAAAGAACCCTATCAATAGCGTACTACTGCTAATCTGCACCTTCCTTACCATTGCGGGGCAGTACATTCTGCTCAACGCACAATTCTTGGCGGTAGTGCATGTTATCGTGTATATGGGGGCTATAATGGTGCTGTTTATCTTCGTGATTATGCTCCTAAACCTCAACAAAGAGAAAGAGTCGTTCCAAAAGCTAATGGTAAAAGTCGCGGCACTGCTCACATCAGGACTGCTTTTGCTTGTGCTTCTTGCAGCAGCAGCCAAGGTAAGCCTTGCAGCACCGAATGCAGCACCTTCAGCCGACTTGGGATTGGTTCGCAACTTAGGATTGGTGCTCTTCCGCGACTACTTATTCCCCTTCGAAACTGCATCGGTGCTGTTCCTTGCAGCAATGGTTGGTGCGGTTGTGCTGGGTAAACGTGAACCTAAAAAGGCGTAACCATGGAAAAAATTATTAGCGCAATACAAGTAGTACCCATAGAGCACTACATCGTACTTAGCCTAGTGCTTTTCTGCATTGGGGTTATGGGCGTGCTCTTCCGCAAGAATGCCATTGTCATTCTCATGTGCATCGAGCTTATGCTCAACTCCGTGAATCTTCTGTTGGCAGCCTTTTCGGCCTACCACAACGATCCCAGCGGACAAATATTCGTATTCTTCATCATGGTGGTGGCAGCTGCCGAGGTCGCAATAGGTCTATCTATCCTAGTTACAATGAAACGTAACAACGATTCGGTTGACATCGACCTGCTGAAACGCCTTAAGGGTTAAACTTAAATCTAAACAGTAAAACATGACACAGATTATTGCATGGGCCATCCCACTTTTCCCGCTGCTTGGATTTATGGTAACCTACCTCTTTAGGTTAAAACTCCCAGCCAAGGTTGCAGGTACCCTCGCATCTACAATGGTGCTTATTCCATTTATCATAAGCGCTATCCTGTTCTTTAATGTAGAAGGAAAGGAAACTGTAGAACTATTCAACTGGATTAAGGCTGGCGCCATAAACGTTCCCTTTAGCTTCTTTATCGATCCGCTATCGATAACCATGATGCTGATAGTTACCGGCGTTGGTTTCCTTATCCACGTCTACTCCATTGGCTACATGGGACACGACGAGAATGCAAATACCTTCTTCTCGTACCTTAACCTGTTCATCTTCTTTATGCTGATGCTGGTTATGGGAGCCAACTACGTGATTTTATTTATTGGATGGGAAGGTGTAGGGCTTTGCTCGTACCTACTTATTGGCTTCTGGTACAAGAATACCGACTACAACAACGCTGCCCGCAAGGCATTTGTGATGAACCGTATTGGCGACCTTGGTTTCCTTATCGGCATCATCCTTATATTTTTCACCTTTGGAACAGCAACCTATACTGATGTATTTGCTCAGGCTGGAACACTAGGTTCAGGAAATCAAACCTTAACCCTTATTACCCTGCTTCTGCTGGTAGGTGCAATTGGTAAGAGTGCCCAAATTCCGCTCTTCACTTGGTTACCCGATGCAATGGCTGGTCCAACTCCTGTTTCGGCACTTATCCACGCCGCAACCATGGTAACGGCAGGTGTTTACCTTATTTCCCGTAGCAGCATCTTGTACGCGCTTACGCCATTTACCCTAGATGTGGTAATGGTTGTAGGACTTACAACTGCGGTATTTGCAGCAACCATTGGTATTTTCCAAAACGACATCAAAAAGGTGCTGGCCTACTCTACCGTTAGCCAACTTGGCTACATGTTCTTTGCACTTGGACTAGGCGCCTTTTCGGCTGCCATGTTCCATGTTACCACCCACGCATTCTTCAAGGCGCTTCTATTCCTTGGTGCTGGTAGCGTTATCCACGCACTGAGTGGCGAGCAGGATATTCGTAACATGGGAGGTCTCAGTAAGGCAATACCTGTTACCTACGCAACATTCCTAATCGGTACGCTTGCCATCTCGGGAATTCCGCCATTGGCAGGATTCTTCTCTAAGGATTCGATCCTTGCAGCAGCATTCGAGCATAATCCTTGGCTTTGGGGTATTGGCGTTGCAACCGCCTTTATCACCTGCTTCTACATGTTCCGCGTTGTGTACCTCACCTTCTTTGGAGAATTTAGAGGAACGGCAGAACAGAAGCACCACATGCACGAGTCACCTAAGGTGATTACCATTCCGCTCATTATCCTTGCTGCTCTTTCTATTGGCGGTGGATTCCTAAACGTACCCGCCATCTTTGGTGGTGCAGATAGGTTTACCAGCTACCTTAAGCCTTCGCTAGGCGGACAAAACTTCGAGCCTGCGGCTGTAGAGCATACCACCGAACTGCTAACCATGTTTATTCCGGTAATTATGCTGCTTGCCATCATCTACATTGCCTATAAACTGTACGTTAGCAAGAATGTGGTTCCTGAAGCCGATAGCATCGAGCGTAAGGGACTTGCCAAGGTTATCTACCACAAGTACTATATCGACGAGATCTACAACGCCATCTTCGTAAGGCCCTACAACAAGCTCTCGGAAGTTGTTCTTTCGTGGTTCGACAATTCCGTTATCGATGGTGCGGTAAATGGTCTAGGCGTAGTAATGATGCGCTGCGGATCGCTGGTTCGCAGGGTGCAGAGCGGAAGCATCAACCTGTACCTTTACTTGATGGCTGGTGGACTGCTTGCCATCCTCATTTACCTGCTGGTAGCATAACCGAGTGTAAAATCTACTTAAAAGAAATATATGCTTACAATACTACTCATACTTCTTCCTTTTGTGGCCGGCAGCCTACTGCTCGCCTTTAAGGACGAAAAGATGGTAAAAAGAGCCGCGCTAGGAATGTCGGTTGCCATATTTGCAGCAACATCCATCGCGCTTGCGCTCTTCTCGAACACATCGCTCTTTACCATTGACGTGATGTGGATCGCAGCAATCGGTTCGCATCTACACCTTGGGCTCGACGGTATCAGCATCGCAATGGTGCTGCTCACCACCGGACTAATGCCCTTTATCTTTTCGGTTAACGATGGAGAGATTCGTCGCGGAAAGGTATTCTACGCGCTGATGTTCTTTGCACAAGGTGCCATCCTTGGCGTGTTTACCGCCCTCGATGGCTTCCTGTTCTACATCTTCTGGGAACTATCGTTGATCCCCATCTACTTCATCATCCTGCTTTGGGGTGGCGAGGGTAGCCGTAGGACAACGCTCAAATTTTTTATCTACACCGCTGCGGGTAGCCTTTTGATGCTAGTTGCCTACATCTTCGTCTTTATGAACTCGAGCACCCACTCGTTCGACATTACGGGGATGTACAACCAGCACATTTCGGCGGGCAACCAAAGCTGGCTATTCTGGATGATCTTTGTGGCATTTGCCATTAAGGCTCCCGTGTTCCCGCTCCATACCTGGATGCCCGAAACCTACACCAAAGCGCCCATGAAGGGCACCATGCTCCTTTCGGCCATCATGTCGAAGATGGGGATCTACGGGATGATCCGCTGGATGCTTCCAATTGTTCCACTTGGCTCGGCACAGTGGGGAAACACCGTTATGGTTCTGGCCATCATCGGCGTGGTGTACGCCTCCATCATTACCCTAAAGCAAAAAGACCTGAAGACCTTCTCGGCCTACTCGTCAATGGCCCACATCGGACTTATTGTTGCCGGACTTTTTGCCTTTAACCTTGTGGGTATGCAGGGGGTAATCTTCCAGATGGTTGCCCACGGCATCAACATCGTTGGCTTGCTCTACATCATCAGCATAATGGAAACCGAAGGTGGCAGCCGCCTTATCAGCAGCTTTGGAGGTTTGCGCAGCAACACCCCTCGCCTGTCGTCGCTGTTTATGATTATCACCTTTGGAATGGTTGCCCTTCCGCTTACCAACGCCTTTATTGGCGAGTTCCTCCTTATTACGGGAATCTTTAAGGTGAGCATCTGGATGGCTGCTACGGCAGGGCTATCTATCATCCTTGGGGCAATCTACATGCTCTACATGTTCCAAAAGACCATGCTGGGAACAGCAGGTCCCGAATCTGCCAAGATTATCGATGTTAAGGGTTGCGCGTTTACGGCTCTTGCCATCATCGCCCTACTAATTGTGGTAACGGGCGTGATGCCTCAACCTATACTCGACGTTACCTCGTCGGCTGTAGATAGCATCCTAGCTTACCTTAACTGCTAACCCTAAACCGACGACGAAATGGAAGCATTAATATCCTTAACAGTGTTTGGTATAGCACTTATCTATACCGAACTATTGAAAAATAAGAAGAAGCTGCAGGTATCCGTTGCCCTTTTAGGGGTGCTGGTTACCGCCGCGCTTACCTTCATGTGCTGGAACAACCCAACAACCTACTTCAACCGCCTATGCGTGGTTAACAACTTTGCCGTAGGCTTTAACGGCGCCATGCTGCTAAGCTTAGCGCTGATACTGGGCGTTTCGGGCTACTACTACCGCAACTTTAAGGAACACGTAAGCGAGATATTCGGGTTGATGTTCTTCTCGGTGTTTGGCGGATACCTTATCACCGGGTACAGCAGCCTTATCATGCTCTACCTGGGCATCGAGACGCTATCGATACCTCTTTACGTTTTGGCAGGTACCCGCAAGCAATCGTACCGCTCCAACGAGGCATCGTTTAAGTACTTTATGATGGGCTCGTTTGCCTCTACGATTATGCTCCTAGGCATTGCGCTGCTCTACGGTGCAACTGGAACCTTTAGCGTAGATGTATACAGCAGCTACCTGACCTCGACACCACAGGTGCCAACCATCTTTTACATGGGCGTGCTGCTCATCCTAGTTGGTATGCTGTTTAAGGTGGCCGCCATGCCCTTCCACTTTTGGGCTCCCGACGTATACGACGGCTCGCCAACCATCATCACCTCGTTTATGGCAACCGTGGTTAAGATTGCCGCCTTTGCCGCCTTCTACCTGCTCTTCTCGAAAGCGCTAATAGGTGTAATGAATATCTGGAGCCCCGTGATATGGGCTGCAGCACTGCTTACCCTTATTGCCAGCAACGTAGTTGCCATCAACCAAACCAGCGTAAAGCGCCTAATGGCCTACGCCAGCATCTCCAGCTCGGGATTCCTGCTGCTGGCAATTCTGGCAAGCAATGCCACATCGGCATCGGCCATACTCTACTACATGGTAGCCTATGCCGTTTCGGCGATCCCCGCATTTGCCGTGATTATCGCCATCCGCAAGGTTAACTGCGGCGACGACTCGTACGATGCCTTCAACGGATTGGTGAAGCGTAGCCCCCTACTGGCCTTCACCTTTGCCATTGCCCTGCTATCGCTAGCTGGTATTCCTATCACCGCCGGATTCTTTGCCAAGTACTACCTGTTTCTGGCAGCCATCCAAAGCGGCTTCATCTGGATTACCATTGTGGCCGTTGCGGCAGCCCTGCTGGGTATCTACTACTTCTTCCGCCTGCTCAACCGCATCTTCCTTGCCGAAAGCAACGCGGCCCCCATTGAGGTTCCCCTTGCAACCAAGCTGGTGCTCATCATCTCGTCGATTATTACCATTGTGCTGGGTGTTGCGCCAGGGCTCATTACCGGACTAATCTAGCCAATAGGTTACCCTTCATAAAAACACCCGATAGGCAGAGCGCTTATCGGGTGTTTTTGTATAAGGGGCTGTTGTAAATGTTGGATAAACAGGAAAAGGCTACAAAAAGTAGTCGGAATAGGGCTCGCACTCCGAGAAGTACTGGGAGGGCGTTTTGCCCGACAGCTTCTTGTAGTCCGATATCATGTGCGACTGGTCGTAGTAGCCGCACCTGTACGCCAGCTCGGTTAACGACAGGTCGGCATGCTGCTGCTTCTCGAACAGGGTACTCTGAAACCGCACGGCCCGCAAAAACTGCTTGGGCGATGCGCCAATGTACGACAGGAAAGAGCGCTCGAGCTGCTTTCGGCTTAGGCATGCCTCCGAGGCAAGCTCGTCGATAGCCACCATTCCTCGCTGCCGGTTTACCAGAGCGAGGCAGTGGGCCATCCGGTTTACCTCGTACTCCTTGCTGCTCTTCCGTAGCTGGTTCAGCAGAAAGCGCTCGGCAATACCAACCCTTCCCTCAAACGTGCAAGCCTCGTACAAGCGGCACTCCAACTCGGCAACCGCATCTTTTACCAGAAGCTTTAGGGGGATACTTTGGTCGAAGAGCTCGTTGGCCCGGATATCAAAAAACATGCTTGCCCCGTGGGGGTGGAAGGATATGGTAAACATGGAGAGCGGCTCGGAGATGGCCAGGTCGTAGAACCCATTTTGCTGACCGCTCAGGATGGAGGTATCCTGCAAATGCCGGCTGCTATCGATAACCGATGGATGCGCCCCCAGGTAGAACATCAGCTCCATGAGCCCGTTGGGCACAATGCGCTGGATATGCTCTGCCCCACCCGCTACGCAGCTTTCTATAGCCCAGTACTGCTTTACGAAGAGGGACAGGGGATACGATGGCGTTGCGGTTTGGTAGTTCACGGCGTGGGAATTTGTGGTAAAGGTAGATGTTTTCCGAAAAAGGGGCAATTCCCTAATGGAACCACCCCTCCAATATTTCTAGCTATCGCCGTACAGGCCAACCTTGTTCCCCTCGCTGTCGATGAACAGGGCAAAGTAGCCGCGCCCCTCTACCTCGATCTTGGTTTTGGGTTGAACCACCTTGCCACCATTCGCCACCACTCGTCGGAGGGCACCATCCAAGTCGTTGCCGGTATTGAGGCTTACCAAAGTACCCTCCTTTGATGGTTTAAAATCGGGAGCATACGCAATTGATCCATCGCCCGAGGGGAAGCACGCCATCTTCTCGGTTCCACACTCAAACGCCTCCAGCTCGATGCCCAGCACGGCATTGTAGAACTTTACGGCCCTCTTAAAATCGGCTGCGGGGATGTCTACCCACGTCACTAGCTTTTCCATTTCTCTTGCTGTTAAGATTAAACATTCGATAACGGTGCAAAAGTAGGCTTGGGCTAAAGAGCAAAATTGTAAAATTGCGACATTGTGCCACGCGATGGCAGCACCATTAACCGAGCAAGAAGCCGTAGCGTTTAGGACCACCGCTTTATGAACCGCTTGCCAAAATTGGCCATCTCCGCCTCCCTCCTTTCAATAGCATTTTTACAATTAACTATCTTTTTATATTTTTAGGCCGAAACTTAATCTTTTTTAAACCAATACCAATTACAAATGGCACTACGTAAGTACCGAGGCACCGATGTACAGATGCTGCTGGCATTGGGCCAAATTGCCGACCACGGCGTAGAGCACGTTGAGGTTCTCAGCGCACGCCGTCCACAGTGGAAGAATCCGTACTTCCCCAACCTAAAAGCAACGATTACCGCCGCCCTCAGCAAAAATGTTGGGGTAGATCCTCTCGCACAAGTTAAGGAAGCAACCGCCTCCGTAGACAGCACCCTCGAAGCCGCCCACCGCGGGCTTATGAACCTAAAGGTTGAAATTGAGGTTGGCTTTACGAAAAACCCAACCCACATGGATGCCCTTCTCACGCTCCTCGGCCTTAAGCAGCTGAAGGCTAAGAACAGCAAGCAGTCTACCTACATCGACACCATGCTTACCCTAAAGAAAAACCTCACCCCTACCGTTAAGGCCGAGCTGGTGGAGGCCGGATCGAATCCCGATGCCATCGATGCGCTGCTGCTACAAGCCATGCAGCTCGTAGCGGCCAACGAAAAGCAGGAAGGGCTAAAGACCAACCGTAAGGGGACAAACTCGGTTAACGTGGATGAGCTCAACGCCATCTACGAAGAGGTGATATCGGTATGCAAGCTGGTTGACACCTACTTTGTAGGCAACGATACGCTACTGGAAAAGTTCAACTTCGTTAAGGCGCTAAAGGATCAGGGATACGTTCCACCCGTAAAGAAGAAGACCCCTCCCAAAACGGACAACAAGTAAGCACCCCTCTCGCATAAAAAAAGCGGCAACCACTTCTGGTTGCCGCTTTTTTACACCCATATCCAGTTGGCAAACGTGCATTTCGAGAACCAGCACATGATTTTAGCCTAGCTAAATGTGCATCTGCCAATACAAAGCGTGCATTTAAAGAGATATACCGTGTAGTTAGCAATTCAGAGCATGTGGCTAGGTAATCAGAACGTGTGGCTGGAAATTCAGAGCATGCGGCTAGACAATCAGAACGTGTGGCTGGAAATTTAGAGCGTGCGGCGAAACAATTAGAGCGTGTGGCTGGAAATTTAGAGCATGCGGCTAAACAATCAGAGCGTGCAGAAGGAAATTTAGAGCATGCGGCTAAACAATCAGAACGTGCAGAAGGAAATTCAGAGCATGCGGCTAAACAATCAGAACGTGCAGAAGGAAATTCAGAGCATGCGGCTAAACATTTAGAGCATGCATTTCGAAAGGTAGCATGTGCAGCAGGACGCCTGCCACATGCAGGTAGGCAGCCAGCGCCACCAGAACCCTTATACTCGCGAGGAGTACCCTACTCGTTCCTCCTATTCTTCTTTCCCAGCACAGCTCCAGCAATGTACATAACGCCCCCAAGCGTTAGGGATATCGCCTCAACCGACTTCTCGCTTACGTACAGGTAGCCATTCCAAACGATCAGCAGCAGCCCCACGCCTGCGAGAATGTACCCGATCACCAGTTTTGCTTTCATCCGAGAGCTAGCTCAGGAGATGAATCGTCGCCGAAATCAGGAGCCTTACGCATCCTCGTCGTCAAAGATCCGGTCGCGCAGGTCGGGCCGCTTTTCCCAAAGCTCCTGCAGCTTTTCCGAGAACTCCTTGTAGGGCATGTGCAGGTCCTCCTCCGGGAATTCGAACTGGATGAACGTGGAGATATGGTCGCACCGCATCATGTAGTCCTGGTAATCCTCGCGGATATGAACGGCGTATATGATCCACCCATCGTGGTTCAGCTCGAGGAGCTCCTTGAAGTGCTTGAAGAGTATGGGCTGAACAATATCGTAGAACTCCCGCTGGCGCCCCTCCTTCCAGTCAAAGGCCTCCTGCGCCTCCTTGCGGTCTTCCTCTATCATCTGCTGCTTCTGCTCGTCGGTGAGCCAATTAAACTGGTCGAAGAACGACTCCTCCAGCACCCTAGGCGTATCCGGGCGGGCATAGAAATCGACCAGCTTCTCGAAGTCGGTATACTTCTCGCGCAGGTCCACCCCAGCATTTTCGTCGTACACCAGCTCGTAGAGGCGCACCAGCAGGTAGGGCCCAACCAAGCCGGCAATCCTATCCAGCTCGTCCAGCACGGCCTGCCGCGT
Source organism: uncultured Acetobacteroides sp. (assembly GCF_963678165.1). Lineage (NCBI taxonomy): Bacteria > Pseudomonadati > Bacteroidota > Bacteroidia > Bacteroidales > Rikenellaceae > Acetobacteroides > uncultured Acetobacteroides sp. The sequence continues at coordinate 2,900,180 of NZ_OY782755.1, forward strand.
CTCCTTCTTGATGATGGGGTACTGCTTATCCATCAGCTTTCGGATGGGCGGGGTAAGCTCCCGCATCGCCTTACAGAATACGTTGGTGTGGAAGCACTGCACCTCCACATCGTCGTAGCCGGTTGTCCGCAGCTCTACTGGAAAGTACATGAAGTAGGTATCGAACCAATCCTCAAATTCGGTCCTCTCGTATTCCTCTTCGTCGTCTTCGCTATCGTCAAACATACCGCATAAGTTTGGGTTGAACAATGTAGAACCGCTACGGGCCTATTCATCGAGGTCGCCGGTCTCCTCCTTTCCGTTATCATGCTTGTGCAGTAGCAAATTTAGCATGCTAGAGATTAAGGCCTTCATGTGATCGGAATATTTTGCAGCGAGGGAGGAAAAGGCCATTTGAAGCGTAACGCCCAGCAGCTGCTTCAGCATATTTGGGGGGGGCGAGGTGGTAATGTCCGCTATTTTTTTAGAGATGAACCGGGAGACAACAAGCAGCATTGCTTCGATAAAATCGGTTTGCACGTCGTGCGAGGCCACTATGTCATGCAGCGTTTTTCTGATAATATTGGTGGGCTTCAAGCTCTCGTAGGCAACGTAGAGCTGCTCCTTGAGTTCTTTCATCTCGGCCGATCGCCTTTCTTCTAGCTGTAGTATCTGTTCCTTGAGTTGGTCTGCTGCGTCGGGCTTCCTCATTGCGCCGTTTTTTTAAGAAGTTGCCTAATGATCAGATTCCGGAGCGGTCGCTTAATCCAGCGCATCCGGCATATAAATATCGTTACCGCAACAAGGGCAAAGAATGCTCCGACCATAAAGAACCCCATGTAGGGCTTGCCCATGGCAGTGCCAACCCATATCGCCAGCCCAATGCTCAGAAGTATGAAGGAGAAAACAACAGGCACCACAACCGCCCATATGCTAGCCACCGACGAAATTGCTTCGGATGCTTTATCCACGCCCTTTAGCTTAAGCAATTCGATGTTCGTCTTGCCATACTGCTGCGTTTTCTCTATAAGCGATTCTACCTGTAATGTTTTATCCTCCATACGCTGTTTGGGGTTTAAGCTGGTATTAACTCGTTCATCTCCGAGAGAGGAACTTTCGGCTAGGTTGTAGCCTCCTCTTCCTCGCCACCGCCATGCTTCCCGGCAAGGTCATCTACAATTTTGGAGAAGCGTTCCTTGATATCCTCCGCCACATCGTGGCTCTTTTTGGATATCTTCCTACGAGTTTCGCATCCCTTATCGGGCGCAAACAAAACGCCGATGAGCGCACCTACAGCTACGCCTGCCAATACGCCTACTACAATCTTTCCCGTGCTCATCTCATATTAGGTTTTAATGATTAAACTTACCATAGGAGTAACAGCTGGCTAATGCTTATAGAAAAAAATACACCGTGTAAATGTGTTAAATTTCCGAATAGGGCAGCGCTGATATCCCTTCGTTAAGATGATGATAGGCAATTTGCAAACGTTCTCGTTTTGTATAATTTCGCCACAAAAAAATTAGAATGAGAAGCATCCTAACCTATGCCATCTTTGCCGTACTTTCGCTTCAGGCGGTAGCAGCAGCAGCCGAAAGTGTCGACTCTACAGCCGCAAAGCCAAGCGACTTGTCGCTCTCGCTCGAGGTTAAATCGCGCCACGCCTGGCGTGGAGGCCTTACCACCCGCAGCTGGAACATGCAGCCAACCCTCGAGTACGCCGGCATCAAAAACCTAACGCTTGGTGCCTGGGGATGCTACACCATAAACAACGAGTACGCCGAGGTTGACCTCTACGCCGCTTACGGCCTAGGCCCATTTTGCGTTACGGTGTACGACTACTTTAACCCCATGCCCAACGAGGATGCGCAGAGCCACCACTTCTTCAACTTCGACAAAAAGGTTACGGGACACCTTATTGATGCCACCATCGACTATGCCTTCGGCAGCATTCCGCTAAAGCTGATGGCCAGCACCATTGTTTACGGAGCCGACCTTAACGATAGCGGGCATAACCGATACTCCACCTACTTCGAGGCGAGCTACGAGCATACGCTTGGCAGCGGGCAAACCATCAGCTACTTTGTTGGAGGCACCCCACACACGAGCATGTACTACAGCAATGCCAACGTGGTAAATGTAGGCATGAAGGTATCGCAGGATGTAAAGATTGGCAGCTACACGCTTCCCGTAAACGGATCGATCATCGTAAATCCGGCTAGGGGAAACACCTACTTCATTGTTGGCTTTTGCCCCTTCTAGCGTTAACCTGAAGTATCAGGTATCAAGACGCAAGTATTAAGACGATGTTTTGCAAAACATTTTGGGTAATGCTTCGGAAAAAATAGAAAAGGGCTGTTGCGATGGTGCAACGGTCTCCTTTATTTCTGGCTATCATAAAAACCCGCTGCATCATCCCTTTTGATTGCTAAAAAGTAAATGTTACCGCCTTAGGCAGGAGCCAACCAAGGCAGCTTATTCTCAAGGCATAACCATTCCCCTCTTCGGGTGCAATGGGAAACGGCATCGGCAAGCGAACCCCGATTGATACCCCATTTTTGCTATCTTCACCCGAGCTAACGGGCAAAGCCCCTGATTGGGAACAGGTGGCGCCCCTACAAGCACTAAATGGCTGATGATTCTTTTAATTTAAATCGATACTACTATGAGAAAGCTAATTCTAGCAGCGGTTGTTGCCTGTGCTGCACTTTTCACCACCTCGTGCGATAAGGATAACGATGGAAACATCATTATCCCAGCCATAAGCGCCACCATCGACGGCCAAGAGTGGATGGGACTTGCCCCAAAGGGTTTACTAACCAGCGGGGTGCTAACCATCGCCAGCACATCGCTCGATGGCAAGGCTATTGATATCACCGTAAAGGGAGATAAGGAGGGTACCTACAAGCTTGAAATTGGTTATGCTCAATGCCTAGCATTATACAAGCCATCGCTGCTAACCACCACAGAAGCATCTTTGGCCAGCACCACCGGCAAGGTTGTTATTACCAAGTTCGATACCACCAAGAAAAGGGTTTCGGGAACATTTGAGTTTACGCTTGTCAACACATCGCTTACCGCCACTGCACAAATCACCAAGGGAACCTTCACCGATGTGTCGTACACTACGGTGCAGTAGAACCTAAGCAAAGAATAGCAAAGCTCCGCTCCGCAATGATTCGCTCATTCGGAACGGAGCTTTTTCTTTTCTACCCCTAGGCCTCATCGTCCTAAAAAATAGAAAGGAAGCGAGGGGTGACCTCTTCATCGGCCTAAAAAATGAAAAGGAAGCGGGGGATGACCTCTTCATCGACCAAAAAATGAAAAGGAAGCGGGGGGTGACCATTTCATCGGCCTAAAAAATGGAAAGGAAGCGGGGGGTGACCTCTTCATCGACCTAAAAAACGGAAAGGAAGCGGGGGATGACCTCTTCATCGACCTAAAAAATGAAAAGGAAGCAAGGGGTGACCTCTTCATCGACCTAAAAAACGAAAAGGAAGCGGGGGATGACCTCTTCATCGACCTAAAAAATGAAAAGGAAGCAAGGGGTGACCATTTCATCGACCTAAAAAATGGAAAGGAAGCAGGGGATGCATCTGCGAATATGCTACTTTTGCCTCCCAGCAGCAGGCTGACATCGGCTGCTGGCGTTTCAGGAATCACCAAAAAATATGGAAAGATGAAGCATAGAGCAACCCTACTACTAGCCCTACTGGCCATCCCGGCATGCCAGGCGCTAGCCCAGCTGTCGCAAGTTGGACTAGGATGGGCGAAGAATGCCGTCAACGCTCCCGTTTTCCGGAAGAACTCCGTGGTGTCGTTCAACGGCACGCAGTACACGGCCTACTACGACTCCACCGCGCACCTGGTGGTGGCCAAGCGGAAGTACCCCAGCAACCACTGGGAGGTCAGGCAAACCAAGTTCACCGGCAAGGTGAGCGACGCACACAACTCCATCAGCATTATGGTGGATGGCGACGGCTACCTGCATGTGGCCTGGGACCACCACAACAACCAGCTCCGCTACTGCAAAAGCCTTTCGCCAAACTCGCTCGACATGTCGGAGCTATCGCCCATGGTAGGTACCCAGGAGAACGATGTAACCTACCCCGAATTCTTTAAGCTGCCCAGCGGCGACCTCCTGTTCATGTACCGATACGGCATATCGGGCAACGGCAACCTGATCATCAACAAGTACAGCATAAAGGAAAAAACATGGAAGCGCCTACACGATGTGCTGATTGACGGCGAAGGCGAACGGAATGCCTACTGGCAGGCATGCGTCGATGCGAGGGGCACCATCCACATCTCGTGGGTTTGGAGGGAGACCTGGGATGTATCCACCAACCACGACCTCTGCTACGCCAAGTCTACCGACGGCGGGCTAACCTGGCAGAACTCCAAGGGGGCTGCCTATAAGCTCCCCATAACCGCAGCTACCGCCGAATACGTTAGCCGCATCCCGCAGAAGAGCGAGCTAATCAACCAAACCTCCATGTGCGCCGACTCGAAGGGGAACGCCTACATTGCCTCCTACTGGAAGCCCAAGGGCGAGCAGGTTCCGCAATACCACCTGGTGTACTACTGCAGCGATAGCGCAAGATGGATCACCAAGCAGGCATCTAACCGGCAAACGGCCTTCTCGCTTAGCGGAGGGGGGACCAAAAAGATTCCCATATCGCGCCCTCAGCTACTGCTAAAGGAGAACAAGGGGAAACCGACCACCATCTACCTCGTTTACCGCGATGCTGAGCGCAACAGCAAGGTATCGCTCAACATTAGCAATGATGCTAGGTATTCGAAGTGGGAGACCTTCGACCTCACCGACTTCTCGGTGAACAGCTGGGAGCCAAGCTACGACACCGAGCTCTGGAAGCAGGCGTCTACGCTAAGCCTATTTGTTCAGAATATGGGGCAAGGCGATGGCGAACACCTGGAGAGCCTCCCTGCCCAGCCGGTATACATCCTATCGCTGCCAGCAAAGCTTAAGGCAAAGAGCAAAGGCTCCTTTACAACCAAGTAAGCCTCGGCACCGAGCTATAAAAAATAAGAGGGTACTCCCAGCGGAGCACCCTCTTATTTTTATACCGTAGCAGCAGTCGCTGCAGGAAGCGGCTAATGCTTTGCGTCTAGTACAACCTTCTTGTAGCGGAGCATTGCCTCAATAAAGTAGTAATCGGCATAGCTTAGCGGAACATCTACTTCCGTCTTTCCGGGAATCGAGCCTACGCTGTGCTTAAGGATAAACCCGCCATTCTTCCCAAGCTCGGCCCTGTAGGGTGCTGCCGATAGGCTTCGAATCTGCTGCTCGGCAATTGCCAGATACCTCTTTGCGGTAGCCTTGTCAACATACTGGCTAAGTTCGATAAGCGCCGAGCAGGTAAGCGCACCTGCCGATGCATCGCGGTAAGCATCGGGGATATTGGGCGCATTGTAGTCCCAGTAGGGAATTTTATCCTCGATAGGCTTCAGCTGCTCCATCACGTATTCGGCAATACGGCGAGCCCAGTCTAGGTACTTCTTGTCCTTCGTCTCGCGGTACATCACCGTGTAACCGTATAGCGCCCATCCTTGCCCTCTCGACCACGACGAGCCATCGGCATACCCCTGCTCGGTTTGCTGCCTGCGCACGCTTCCGTCGGCAAGGTTGTAGTCTACCACATGGAACGAGCTGTAGTCGGGTCGAAAGTGGTTCTCCATGGTAACGTTGGCATGGCTAACGGCAATTTTGTAGAACGACGAATCACCAGACATACGGGTAGCCTCGGCCAGCAGCTCAAGGTTCATCATGTTGTCGATAATAACAGGGCATTGCCACCCCCTATTTTTATTCCACGAGACAATATCCCACGACTGAATGCATCCAACCTTCTCCCTAAAGCGGGTAGAAAGCGACTTAGCTCCGGTAACAAGCACCTCCTTATAGGCCTTGTTTCCCGTTATGCGATAGCCATTGCCAAAGCTGCAGTAGAGCATAAAACCCACATCGTGATTATCGGTGGTGTACTTCTGGTTCTCCACCCTCGCCGTGTACAGCTCGGCCATTTTCTTCACCTGCTCGTTCTTTGAGTACTCGAACAGGTACCACAACGATCCTGGAAAAAAGCCGCTTGTCCACCAGTCGGACTTACAGGTAACCAGCTTACTGTTCCAGTCGGTAGTTTTGGGCAGCAATGTCGATGAATCTTTTAGCGTGTTGGCTAAAAACATGTGCTGCTTTACGGCAAAGTCCATCGAATTCTTTACCACTTCGGACATAGGCTGCACCCGAGGCTTTTGGCCCATCAGCGCACCCGAAATGCATAGCGCAATAAGAATAGTAACTCCCTTCTTCATTTCCATAGGTTTAAATACGCCGATTCTCCATCCAAATTTAGGCATCCTATTTCCTAAGAAGGAAACCTAAACTATCAGCTAAGGAGTACAGCTTCTAAATTTTACTGATTTCGCCAAAGATATACGAAGCAGTACAAATTACAAACCCCACCAAGGAGTCTCCTTAATGGGGTTTCCATAAATAAGAAATGGCCGCTACTGCCGCACCTGCCCATTACCCTCCACAATCCACTTGTACGAGGTTAGCTCCTCCACTCCCATCGGACCACGAGCATGCAGCTTCTGGGTGCTGATACCAATCTCGGCACCGAGCCCAAACTGGGCGCCATCGGTAAATGCAGTTGATGCGTTGGCGTACACCGCAGCAGCATCAACCCTCTTTAGGAATTGATCCACCCGATCCTTATCCTCCGAGATGATAGCCTCGCTATGCTTGGAGCTGTAGGTGGCAATATGGTCGAGCGCCTCATCAAACGAGTTAACCGTTTTAATGGACATCTTGTAGTCCAAGAACTCGGTTCCGAAATGCTCGTCAGCAGCATGCTGAAGTAATTCTGCAGGGTAATTCTCGTCAAGGGCAACATAGGCTCTGGCATCGGCGTATATGGTTACCTTTTTCTCCGCAAGCTTGGCGCAAAGAAATGGCAAATCAGGAAGCCGCTCCCTATCGATAACCAGGCAGTCGAGCGCATTGCATACGCTTACCCGGCGGGTTTTTGCGTTGGTGATAATAGCTTGCCCCCTTGCCGAATCGCCAGAACTCTCGAAGTAGGTATGGCAGATGCCGGCTCCTGTCTCTATAATAGGAATTGAAGAGTGCTTTCGTACAAAATTGATGAGTGCTTGACCTCCACGAGGGATAATAACATCCACCAAGCCATTTGCCGAAAGCAGCTCGGCAGCGGCAACCCTATCAATTGGCAGCAGGTTTACAATGTTCGTATCAACCCCGAAATCGGTAAGCACACTCTTTATCAAAGACACAATGGCAACATTCGAATGATGGGCATCCGAGCCTCCTTTCAGGATGGTAGCGTTGCCCGACTTAAGGCAGAGCGCAAACACATCGAACGTAACGTTAGGACGTGCCTCGAAGATAACCCCTACAACCCCCAGCGGCACCGACACCTTGGTTAGCTTTAGCCCATTGGCTAGCGTTCGCTGCTCTCTGATCCGATTTAAAGGAGAAGGTAGCTCCGCCACATTCCGCAGATCGCTAGCGATAGCCTCAATGCGCTCCCCACTTAGCAGCAAACGGTCGTACCTAGGATCGTCGTATCTCATTGCTGCCGCATCTTTGGCATTTGCCTTAAGAATGACATCAGCGTGGGCAATCGCTCTATCGGCAACAGCATTCAGGATGCTGCCTACAAGAGCATCATCCAGGAAGCCCACCGCTCTCGATGCCCGTTGCGTATTTTCCAGTATCGATTTAATGCTACCCATTCTAATGGTATTATATTAAAAGGAGATGGATGTAATATTGCACCTCTACCATTTGTCCCTTGAGTTACTCGGGAAGGTAGAGATAGTCGTAGTGAATAAACGGCTTTGCCTTTTTGCTGCCAAGCAGCGCCTGGGTTTTAACCGAATCGTACTGAGCCTTGCCAACACCCAGCTGGTTACCCTTAGCATCGTAAATAGAAACCAGATCGCCCTTCTTGAAGTACCCCTCCACCGAGTCGATACCGATAAGCAGCAGGCTGGAAGCCTTATCGGAAAGCAGCACCTCGCGTGCACCATCGTTCACCACAACAGCCCCCTTGGCAAAACTCTCGGAGTGGGCGAGCCACTTCTTGATGGTTGACGAAGGCTTAACCGATGGAACAAAGTGCGTATTGGGCACGTCCTTGTTGCTGTCGAGCAAATCTACCAGCACATTCTCGCGTTTGCCGTTGGCGATATGCACGTTGATACCCTGCTTGGCAATCTTACGGGCAATGCTAGCCTTGGTAATCATGCCACCACGGCCAAACTCCGATTTAGTTTCGCTGATGTAATCCGACAGTCCCTTGGCGTTATCCTTTACCTCACGAATAAGCGTAGAGTCGGGTTCGCTAGGATGCCCCGTATAGACACCATCGACATTGCTAAGGATGATGAGCGCCTCGAACCCCATCATAGAGGCGATAAGCCCCGAAAGCTCGTCGTTGTCAGTAAACATCAGCTCGGTAATGGAGATGGTGTCGTTCTCGTTAATTATAGGAATAACCCCATTCTCCAGAAGCGTCGTCAAGCAGTTCTTCATGTTGAGGTAGTGCCTGCGGTCCTTAAAGTTTTCCTTAGTAGTAAGCACCTGCGCGCAGGTAATGCCGCACTCGCGAAACAGGTCGTAGTAGCGGTTGATGAGGCGCACCTGCCCAATAGCCGACCACAGCTGGCGAGAGGAGACGTCGTCGAGCTTACGCGCCGGCTGCAGCTCGCTGCGCCCTGCCGCTACTGCCCCCGACGAAATTAGCACAACCTCTACCCCCTCCTTTTTCAGCCTCGAAAGCTGATCGACCAGCGCAGCCATACGTGCCACGTCGAGCATCTTATCGGCTCGCGTAAGCACGTTGCTACCAACCTTTACGGCTACCCGTTTATAGCGCGCATCCATACTACTTCTTTTTATCTATCTTCTTGTACGATGTTACAAGTCCTTGAATAAGCGATGAACTGAATCCCTGATGCTCCATCTCGTTAAGCCCCGATATGGTAATGCCCATTGGCGTAGTTACCTTATCGATCTCCCTCTCGGGATGGTGACCCGATTTCAAAATAAGCTCACTTGCCCCCTTCATTGTTTGAGCGGTAATAAACTGAGCCATCTCGGCGCTAAAGCCAATCTCGATTCCGCCCTGCGTTGCGGCACGCATAAAGCGCAGCGCAAAGGCAATACCGCACGATCCGAGCACCGTAGCTGCCGCCATCAGCTCCTCGTTGATAATTGCCGTGGAGCCTAACCCATTAAACAGCGATTCTACGATATCCTGCTTATCGCTCCACTTCTTGTCGAAGGCAATACAGGTCATCGACTCGCCAAGGGCAATAGCGGTGTTGGGCATCGCCCTGAAAACAGGGACTTCGGTACCGGCAGCTTTCTGCAGCTCGGCTAGATTTACTCCGGCAACAAACGACACCACAATCTTACCCGAATTTAGCGCCCCCTTTACTTCTTGTAAAACATCAATAACCTGATAAGGTTTTATGGCAAGTATAATGATATCGCAAGCGGCTACCGCATCGACGTTGCTCGATAGCACGTTAACCTTTCTCTCCTTTAGGTGGTCGAGCAGATGGGTTCTGCGCCGAGTGATGTACACATTCTCGGCAGCCATTGTTTGAGTGTGAAGAATTCCCTCAACAAGGGCTGAGCCCAAGTTTCCTCCGCCAATAATGGCAACTTTTTTTTCGTTCATAGTCCTTCGGTATATTTTCTAGTCGATCTCCTGATCGTACTTCTTGCAAAGATCGCAAATTCCCCTGTAAGGGCAAGCCAGCTCGTGGGTCGTGCAAGGCTCTATAATCCTAGGGGTGTAGTATAGCGCCTTCGAATCGTCGAGCCACAGGTCGCGAAGAAAGGTGTAGCGCATATGCAAGGGCAAATTTGCAGGAAACGCCACAATTTTACCTAGCGCATTAAAGGCATTCTCTAGCGCATTGGCTAGCGAGCCCGCTTGCTCGTGGCTAAGCGTAGCCACCTCAGGCAGTCCAACCCTTTCGACCTTATACCTGCGGTTGAAGATACCGAAGTAGGTACTAATGGATAGGGCTTGGTTTTTTACCTTTTGTGATTTGGTGGTTGCCGCGGAGGATATTACTGAACCCATTTCGGCAATATCCACAATACGCCTTAGCGATTGGTTTATGCAAAGTTCCATAACGAAAAAAATATTGAAGGATGAAAAAAGTTTACTTACCCAAGGGAGGTGGGGGATGCGCGGTTGCTACCGCACTTTTTGCCAAAAGCGCCGTGCAAATCTTTCCGGGTAATTTCGATGATACTGGTTAATCATAGTTGAAGATTGTGACACGATTCGAGGGCAATATAGAAACTAAAATCACACCTGATACCGAACCTATATTTTATTACTATTCTTTAACAGCACCCTAAACCTAAACAGGGGGACGGCAGCAAAAACATACAGTTTATCTTAACATCACCCCAAAACAAAGCACCCCACAAAAGCAAAAACCAGAAAGAGGTTTCATCTTTCAGGTTTCAATATGTAAGTTTTCTACAATACATAAATATCCTACGGACAATAGCTGTACTGTAAAAGTACCGCGTGGCGGTTATAGTTTGGTTTTATAACGAAAAGGGTAGGTATTAGTGATGAGTTAACCCTTTTCTTAGAGAATATATTCAACCCCTTGGGGGTTGTTTTCATCTTCCGATCAAATTCCCCGAGTTTCACTCGGGGCTATTAAAGTTAAAGCCCTTACGGGCTTCAAGTAGTAGAGATGATAGGTTGATTCTATACTAATGTAGAGTATTATCGCATAATGGTTGCTAATCTACAATCCGAAAGGATTGAATTCTAATAGCCCCGCATGCAATGCGGGGAAACAAAGTCTAGTATAATCACAACCGCAGCGCGGTTGAATAGCGAAATGAAAAGAGGACATTCCTCACCCAAAACGTTATGAGCCTATAGTTTTGTAAAGTTCCCTTCCACCCTTATTGTTCTTATTCTCCGAAAAGAAATGTTGTAATATTTTTACAGATGCACGTCCGTGCCTTTCCTCGCCCTACTCGTGGCTGCTATAGTAGCGCATAAACTGCGACCGCTCGTAAACACCCAGGTCGCCCAGATTTCTAGGGTTCATCAAGCCCCTAAAGTCTTCTATCGACTCGTACTGATGCCGATCCATCCATCCGCCAATAGAATCGAGCATCTCGCCAATGGTACTAAGCCCTTTTTTGTAGAGCACCGAGCAAACCTCCACCACGGTGGCTCCGGCAAGCAGCTGCTTGATGGCCGCCTCGCCGCCGTGAATGCCCGTTGATGCGGCAACATCAATCGTAGGAACTGCCGCCGAAACAATGCCCACCCAGCGCAACGACTCGCGGATGTCGGAGGGCGTACTGTAGACGCTGGCCGACCCTACCTCCAGGGTTTCGATGTTGATATCGGGCTCGTAGAAGCGGTTGAAGAGCACCACCCCGTTAATCTTACGGAAGTAGAGCTGATCGACCATGTGGGGAATGCTGGTGAAGGTCTTGGCCATCTTCACCGATAGCGGAATGGAAACAATGCTGCGCAGCCTGGTGGCGATGGCCAGGTACTGCTCCTCGTACGCTGCCGCATTCAGCTCCTTTTTCGATGCTAGGAAGTAGATGTTCAGCTCCAGCGCATCGGCACCGGCGGCCTCTATCCGCTTGGCGAAGTTCACCCACTCGCCCACCGAGGTGCAGCTAATGCTGGCGATTACGGGAATCGACACCGCCATTTTTGCCTCGCGAATCAGCGTCAGGTACTCCTCCACCGAGTTGTTCACGGCGTAGCTCATGATGTAGTCGTGGGCCTCGGGGTAGTCGCCCTCGCGCTCGTAGGCGTGCGCATCGTGGGTAAGCTGCTCCTGAAAAAGCGACTTAAGCACCACCGCAGCGGCACCGGCATCCTCCATCTTTTTTATGTTTTCGACGGATGATGTCAAGCCCGAGCTGCTTACGACTACTGGATTTTTAAGGGATAGCCCAAGATACCTTACGCCTAATGATTTCATGGCCAAATGTCGTTTTGATGAATCACCAGACAAGTTATGAAATCATCGGGAGGAATGCACCTAAGGATTGGGCATAAAGCCCATATCGCTAAACGAATGTGATTTTTGAAAGAAGATTGATGGTAAACACTAGGGGCTGTTTTTCCTCTCGCTTAGGCAATGTCATTAACTTAAGCATATCGTTCAATCAGCGCTGTCATTCCGGGCTTGTCCCGGGATCTCCTGAGGATATAAAATTGCATTCTGGAGGAGATCCCGGCCCATAGCCGTCAAGCTAAGCCTGAATTCAAAAGGATAAATGCCCAATAGCAGCACGTTATCCCCTCCTCGGGAGGGGTAGGGGTGGGTTAAGAACGCGAAGAGAAGCGGGAAATGTTTATTTAAACGAACAAACCCACCCCCTGCCCCTCCAAGGAGGGGATAACCAATTTCAATCATGCACTAATGCTTGATATCTATCTTTATCCTTTCAAAACGTAGCACTAAGCATCCTTAGCTTGACGGCTATGGATCCCGGCCTTCGCCATGGTGTTTACGGAAGAAGGTTATACGAAACTGCTAAACTTGCCTCCCTAAAAAGAACCGTCTTATTTTAAGTACACCCGCCCGCCAAAGATTGCCGAGCCCACGCGTACCATGGTGCTGCCCTCCTCGATGGCAATGCGGAAATCGTCCGACATGCCCATCGAGATCTCCTTAAACGAGGGCTCGCTGGCGTAGTACTTCTGCTTGATCTTCGTATATATCTCCTTAAGGTTGTGGAACTCGCCGCGCACCTGCTCCACGTTGTCGGTAAAGGTGGCCATGCCCATCACGCCCACCATGCGGACGTTGCGGAGTTCGGCCAGCGCGCCCGATTCGAGGAGCTCCGCCAGCTCGGCGTAGTCGAAGCCAAACTTGGTCTCCTCCTGGGCGATGTACATCTGAAAGAGGCAGTCGATTACGCGGCCACACTTGGCGGCCTCCTTGTCGATTACCGCCAGCAGCTTGGGCGAATCTACCGAGTGGATGAGCGCCACAAACGGCGCGATGTACTTCACCTTGTTGGTTTGCAGGTGGCCAATCATGTGCCACTCGATATCCTTGGGCAGGTCGGCCCACTTCTGGGTTAGCTCCTGCGGCTTGTTCTCGCCAAACACGCGCTGCCCGGCCTGGTAGGCCTCCTCGATGGCCTCGTTGGGCTTGGTCTTCGATACGGCTATCAGCGTTACGCCGGCAGGCACGTCCTTTCTTATCTCGCTTAGGTTTTCTCTTACGCTCATCTCGCTCTGTTTTTTCGGCACCAAAGGTACCAAAGGCGGAGGAATTGCGAAGGGGTGCTGCTCGTTTTTGTGCAGCTATTCGGAAGGTAGACGAAAAAGATTTCGCGTTTTCCCCCTAGCTGCTGCATCAATTCGAGACGCACTGCTCGCGTCTCTAAATTGCCATCCCCGTTCCACCAAACAAAAAGCCCCTCGCCGAACGACGAAGGGCCTACCTGTGCCTTGGTTTGTAATAGGTTTAGTGCTTCTTACTTACTTGTTAGGTTGATCTTTCTTAGGTTTACTCTCCGCCTTGCGGGCACGCGTAAAGAACTCCTTAAGCGCATTGTAGCTAGCCTCGGCACCAGGGGTGTCCGAGCGACGTTTGAAATCAATATACCGGTAAAGTACCAACGAATCGTTGTAGTTATCGTAGTCGTGCATCATCTTGGCGCTCTCGAAACGGCTGATGATACCATTGGCAAGCAGCAGAACGCTCTCGTAGAACATCCGTGCGCTATAGTCCTTTTCGTACTCTACCCAGTCCACCTCTAGCGGAGCCAGCTGTGGGTTAATAGTCTTAATCTCTCTAGACTTGTTGATAAAGAGCTTATTCTTTTCGTTAACCGAACCGAAGAAGCCCCGTTTATCCGCATTCAGATCAGGTAGCTTAGCATCAACAATAGCCTTAATGCTGTTTAGGGCCGTATTTATCGTCTTCTTTTCCTCCTCCGTGAGAAGGTCTACAATTACATTAGAATCCATAATTTATTCATTTTTTAAGGCACAGGTAACGTGCGATATTAGTATTTTTTAGGTTTACTACAAAGTATTGCCATCTTTATTTTTCATTTCATCAAAAATAGTAGGCGCATACCATGCACACCTACTGTCCTATATCGATTATACATGTCGAGCATTCCCAAAACGGCAACTATTAACATCCACTATGCACGAGCTGCTGCAATTAGCAAACGGTAACACCTCCGATAGGCATTGGAACACCCCCAATACCCGAGCAACCACCCCTACACGCCCTTGGTTTAGGTTCGGAACCTAAACGGACCACCTGTATAGGTGGTTCCGACCACCTCCATAGGTGTTCCGTACCACCTTCGAGGCCCATCCGACCACCTCTATAGGTGGTAGCGACCACCCCAACAGGTGTATCGGACCACCTGTATAGGTATTCCCGACCACCTCCATAGGTGTTCCGTACCACCTTCGAGGCCCAACCGACCACCCTTGTAGGTGGTAGCGATTACCCCAACAGGTGTAACAAACCACCTTGGAGGCTCACCATTGCACCTAGTATTCAAACCCGAGGCTTGGCTTAGCCTTGTGGATGCTTTTTCATACAGCTAACAAGTACAACGGCACAAAATAATGCCTACTTTAGCCGCCAATCTTTATTATCAAAAACCTTAGAAAACGGATTTGGTAGTGGACTATTTTAGTTAAGTTCCAATTCGGGATAAAAAGTTGTGTTTGTTGCGAAATAGAATTGGAATGAGGAACTACGTTTGTTTTTCGATTTTTGGATAATGTAGTAGTTACGACTCAATATTAATATAATCATAATGTAAATACAATTACACGAGAACACCCAATATAACAAGTAACAAATCAACGCTAAAAAAACTAACATGAAAATTAGAACATCTTTAAAACGAAATTCAATCATTTTCTTTTCAACAAGTATTATTGTCTTGTCTATTTACTCTTATTATCAGAAAACAAACATTGAGCATCTTGAAAGCAGAATTGACACATTAAACAATAATTTCAGGACTCTAGTTTTAAAAGATTCTTCTTTTATTGATAGAATAAAACTAATCCAATTCAAAGAAGATTCTTATATAAAGCAATTAGATAGAGATACAAATCTCATACTTTGGTTTATTGCAATTGTTTTTGGTTTATTTGGTTTAATATCTTATTCATCTTTCAATAGAAGAGTGCAGATAGTAGAAGAGGACCTTCAAGAAAAATTCAACAATTCAGTAGGTGAGTTAGACCAACTTAAGGATAGCCTAATTAATATTAGAGCAGATTTAGAATCTGAGTCTTCAACTGTAAACTCACAGTTAGCAGAAGGTTTCCTAAAAGAAGGAAATTCTGACTACTATTTATTCTATAGTTTATTATCATTAAACAAAAACGCATCATGTTATTCACGAATATCAAATAACAAACAGCTTTCAGAAGCAACATTAAAGTCCATTACTACACATCTTGTTTGCGTAAATTCAAAATTAGACACTATTAAACCTAAGCCTAAAATATCAGAAGATACATACTTAAACATAACTTATAGTATAAGATCTATAAACGACATCGAATTGATTGAATTATTATCAACAACCAATAGGTTAATTACTATAGAAAAAAACATGTCGTAATTAAAAATACCCTAGTTCGCCGTAGCCTAAATCGAAGTAAAGGTTCGGCAACCTTTGCATTGTCCGTCGAACATAAATAGAGGATTTAAGCAGAAGGCAATCGTGGTTATTTCGTAGAGCCGTTGTACTGCAACGGCTCTACCACTACAATACAGCATAAGAAAAACAAACACCTATAATAACAAGTACACATCTATGAGACTACTACTATGCATGGCAATCGCCTGCTCAACCTCCGCCTTTGGCCAAATGTTCATCAAATCCAAGGAAGCCGACAAGCAGGATAGCCTTTTTATGCTAAACCTAGGTAAGCCCTATCCGGCCTTCACCGCTACAACGCTAGAAGGGAAAACGGTTACGGAAAAGGAGATGATCGGGAAGGTCACCTTTATTAACTTCTGGTGGCAGTTCTGCGGCCCATGCATTGCCGAATTCGATGCGCTAAACGCGCTATACGGCAAGTTTAGGAGCAACCCTAAGTTCCAGTATCTATCCTTTACGTACGATTCCATAAGCGATGCAAAGGAAATGGTACGAAAGCATGGGCTTCCCTACCCGGTCTGCTCGATACCACAAAAGGAATGCTACCGCTTAAATTTCGGGAAAGGATTCCCCACCACCATTATTGTAGACCAAACGGGAAAGGTTGCGTTTCTGGAATCAGGAGGGGGCAAAGACAAAGAGATAGCATCGCAACTGGTGCTGCAATTCGAAAAGGAAATTGAGAAGCTGCTGGAGAAGGAATAGCTTTGCACACGAGCAAGCCCTAACAGGTTTTAAGGTCCTGTCAGGGCTACAAGCATAAAAGGTCGCCCCGAAAACGAGGCGACCTTTTAATTTGATCTAACGCCAAAATCTAAATTTTAAAATCTAGCGTCTATTATCTAATGTCTAACATCTAACGTCTTCTTCCCTAGCCCAACAGGTAGTACAGCCCTAAGAATATCCCACACGAAAGGACTACGGTAACCGGGATGGTTATCACCCAAGCAATAAGAATGTTCTTTATGGTTTTTTGCTGTAGATTCTCTAAGCCTCCCTGCGAAACCATGGTACCCGCAATACCCGAAGAGAGGACATGGGTGGTACTTACCGGAAGCCCGAACACGGAGGATAGGCCAATAGTACTGGATGCCACTATCTCGGCACTAGCGCCCTGAGCATAGGAGAGGTGCGATTTGCCGATCTTCTCCCCGATGGTCACCACAATGCGCTTCCACCCGATCATCGTACCCAAACCTAACGCCATCGACACCAATAGTAATACGGGCCATGGGGCGTACTCGGTAAACTCCTTTAACGTCTTTATATTCTTGCTTAACCCCTTATATTCGCTCTCAGTTAGGCCAATCGCGGCATTGTCCTTATTGGCCTTAAGGATGGTTTCGTACGATTTGCTCATCAGCACGATGTCGTTGCGAACCTTTAAACGGTTTTCCGCCTTAATCTCATCCTTCACCTCCGATTTTTCGATCTCTGCCTTAATTTCGGCCACCTCAAGCTTAATCGCAGCAAGCTTCTTCTGATGCTCAACGCTAAGGGCGTTAGCATTCATCTTGTTGGTGTACGACTCGATGGCATGGATGTTACCATACATATTACTTACGCTCTTGGAATTATCGAGGGCAAAATATGCTGGTGCTAAGCTGATAAGGATTATCATGATAAGCCCTACACCCTTCTGTCCATCGTTCGAGCCGTGGAAGTAGCTCACGCTGGTGCAGGTAAGCACGAGGATGCTACGAATCCAGAACGGAGGTTTCTTATTGGGGTCGGCCTCTCTAAAAAATCGCTTCTTCTTAACCACCCGTTTAAAGATAAACATCATAAGCATGGCCAACCCGAAACCCAGCAAGGGGGAGAACAGCAACGCAAGACCCGCATCAACCACCTTCTTCCAGTTCAGGGCCACATTGCCATCGACGTTGATGAACATGAAGGCGATACCCACCCCAAAGATGGATCCCAGCAGCGTATGCGAGCTCGAGCAGGGAATCCCAAAATACCAAGTCCCGAGATTCCAAAATATGGCGGTCAGTATAAGCGCAAAGACCATCGCCATATTATGCGCTACGTTTTGATCGACGAGCATCTCGAGGGGGAGCAGGTTAATGATAGCCATGGCCACCGCCAGACCGCCAAAGTATACGCCTAGGAAATTCCAGATCCCCGACCAGATAACGGCCGTACGAGGCTTCAGCGATTTGGTGTAAATAACCGTAGCCACCGCATTGGCGGTATCGTGAAAGCCATTGATGAACTCAAAGGCCAATGCTGCTATAATGCTTACTATAAGCAGTAAGGTCATGCCATCACTCAGTCCAAACATAATTTTAAAATTTAAGCCACAAAGGTACCAAATCGGACAAGGGGAAAGTTAAGGCAGCGTTTTTAGTATATTAAGATAACGTTAAGTCAAGAAACACCTGTCAGGGCTACAAGCATAAAAGGTCGCCCCGAACCCGAGGCGACCTTTTTACTATTTCTAACGCCAAATTTAACATCTAGCGTCTAATATCTAATTCCTACTCCCACTCAATAGTTGCTGGTGGTTTCGAGCTGATGTCGTATACTACGCGGTTAATCCCGCGCACCTTGTTGATGATATCGTTGGATACCTTTGCAAGAAACTCGTATGGAAGGTGTGCCCAGTCGGCGGTCATACCATCGGTAGAGGTTACCGCACGAAGCGCCACCACAAACTCGTAGGTACGCTCGTCGCCCATAACGCCAACCGATTGTACGGGTAGCAGCATTACGCCAGCCTGCCAAACCTCCTTGTAAAGATCGGCGTCGCGCAAACCTTGGATAAAGATATGGTCGGCCTCCTGAAGTAGGGCAACCTTCTCCTCGGTAACCTCGCCTAGAATACGGATTCCAAGACCGGGACCTGGGAAAGGATGGCGTTCGAGGAACATAGCAGGAATCTCCAGCTGACGGCCTACACGACGAACCTCATCCTTAAATAAAAGGCGAAGCGGCTCAACCACCTTAAGGTTCATCTTATCGGGTAGTCCACCCACGTTGTGGTGCGACTTAATGGTCGCCGATGGGCCATTTACCGACACCGACTCGATAACATCGGGGTAGATGGTGCCCTGAGCCAGCCACTTTACATCTTGTATCTTGTGCGCCTCTACATCGAACACCTCGATGAAGTCGCGACCAATAATCTTACGCTTTCCTTCAGGATCGGTTTCGCCCTTAAGGTCGTTCCAGAACTTGTGGCGAGCATCAACGCCAATAACGTTTAGCCCAAGAATCTTGTAGGCCTCCATAACGCTCGTAAACTCGTCCTTACGGAGCAAGCCGTTATCAACAAAGATACAGGTTAGATTAGCGCCAATAGCCTTTTGAAGAAGAACGCCGGCAACGGTAGAATCCACCCCACCCGAAAGGGCAAGGATAACCTTATCGTTACCCAGCTGCTCGCGAAGCGAGTTTACGGTAGTCTCCACGTACGAAGCAGGAGTCCAATCCATAGAGCAGCCGCAGATACCAGCTACAAAGTTCTTGAGCAGCTGCAAGCCTTCGGTGCTGTGGTACACCTCGGGGTGGAACTGAATACCCCAGGTTTCCTCCCCTTCGATCTTGTAGCCAGCCACCTTCACGTCGTGCGTGCTGGCAACAATGTTGTAGGTATCAGGGATCGATACGATGGTATCGCCATGCGACATCCACACCTGCGATTGGTGGCTGATGGTGTGGAAAAGAGGATCGTCATCAACCACATGGGTAAGCTTAGCACGTCCATACTCGCGGCTGTTCGAGGCCTTAACCTCGCCACCGTAGTAGTGCGATAGAAACTGCGCTCCGTAGCAAACGCCAAGGAGTGGCACCTTACCTTTTATGGTTTCCAAATCGGGCACTGGCGCATCTTTATCGCGCACCGAAAATGGACTTCCCGACAGAATCACCCCCCTCACCGACGAGTCGAGCGCAGGAAAGTGGTTGTAAGGATGGATTTCGCAGTAAACATTAAGCTCGCGCACACGGCGTGCAATAAGCTGGGTGTACTGCGACCCAAAATCAAGAATTAAAATTTTCTCTTGCATATTAGTGTGGATGCTTAGTCCTTAAATCGTTTCAGTTCAATAGCGAAGGTTGATCCTTCTTTTGCCAGTTCGACATTCTCGAACTCCTCTTTAGCCTCGCGCAAAAATACCGAATAATCCTTATATCTGGAAGAGAAGTGGCCAACTACGAGCTTTTTAGCATTTGCCAGTCGGGCAATCTTAGCCGCCTGCTTTGCCGTGGAATGCCCGGTTTGGGCAGCCATCTTCTTAAGCTCCTCGGTGAAGGTTGCCTCGTGGTAGAGCAAATCTACATCCTTAACGTACTCGTGTACCCTGTTCGAATAGGCCGTATCCGAGCAGAAGGCGTACGAGCGGGGTTCGTAGGGGAGGTAGGTTAGCGACTCGTTGGGTATCACCTCACCATTATCGAGCATGAGGTCGGCGCCATTCCTAATTCGCACCACCTCGGCCAGCGACAGCTTGTACTTTTCGATCATCCACTTGTGGATGTTACGGTGCGGCGCCTTCTCCCTAAACAGGTATCCAAAGCACGACACCCGATGCTTAAGCGGGAAAGCCTCTACCTGCAACGAATCATCCTCATAAATAATCTCCTTCGACTTCACCGCTACCTCGTGGAATTCTATCTTATACTGAAACTCCTGTCCGAAGTACTTCAGATGATCGTCAAGAATACTCTTTAGTAGGCGATGCCCGTAGATGTGCAAGTCAGCCTTGCGCCCAAGCAGGTTCATGGTTGATAGCAAACCGTAAATGCCAAAGATATGGTCGCCATGCAGGTGGCTGATAAAGATGTGATTTATCCGTACCAGCTTAAAATGGTTACGACGTAGCTGGGTTTGGGTTCCCTCTCCGCAATCAATTAAAAAAAACCGCTCATGCACGTTGAGCGCATGAGCGGTTGGATATCGGTCTAAAGTCGGCAGAGCCGAACTTGTTCCTAGGATAGTGACGCTAAACTCCACTAAACTGCTGAGTTTTGAAAGAACGACCTAACTTCCTCCGGAGTTCCAGCAATGTTAAGTACGGTATCGAGCTGCGATAGCTTAACCAGCTGATCTACGGTTTCGGTTAAACCTGTCAAAACAAAGGTTCCATTTGCATTTTTGCACAAACGGTTAGCAACGAGAATAGCGCTTAACCCCGACGAATCACAATACTGGCAATTGCTCAGATCGAGAACTATATTAGATTCTCCATTGCCTGCAATAACCACCAACTCCGACTTTAAATCAGGAGCGATGTTGGTGTCAAGCTTAGAATCCACCACCTTAATCATGGTGTATTCGGGCAATTTTTCAATATTCAAATTCATCGTCTTTGCTTTTTATTCAACTATTCCTCAGCAGCGTTAGCCTTGCCTTCCATCTCAGACTTAAGAGCGGCTAGAGCATCGATATCACCAAGCGTAGTTGTTGGCTTATTCTCAACGTTAGTCTTCACCTTCTTAACTGTAGACTTTTGAGCACCGGCAGGCTTTGCCTTCTTATCAGCGCCTTCCGACTTCTTAGCGTCCTCGAAAGTACGGCTGTGAGAAACGATGATTCTCTTAGCACCCTTATTGAATTCGATAACCTTGAACTCAAGCTTCTCTTCTAGCTTAGCAGGAGTTCCATCTTCCTTAGTTAGATGCTTAGGAGTAGCAAAACCATCAACACCGTAAGGAAGAGCGATACGTGCACCCTTATCTTCTAGCTCAACGATAGTACCTTCATGGATAGAATCAACGGTGAATACAGTTTCGAATACATCCCATGGGTTTTCTTCAAGTTGCTTGTGACCAAGGCTCAAACGACGGTTTTCCTTATCGATTTCAAGAACTACAACTTCGATTTCAGCTCCAATTGAGGTGAACTCAGATGGGTGCTTAACCTTCTTAGTCCAAGAAAGGTCAGAGATATGGATTAAGCCATCTACGCCCTCTTCGATCTCAACAAATACACCAAAGTTGGTGAAGTTACGAACGCGAGCGGTGTGCTTAGAGTTAACAGCGTACTTTTCGTCGATGTTTTCCCATGGATCTTGACGAAGTTGCTTGATACCAAGCGACATCTTGCGCTCTTCGCGATCGAGGGTAAGGATAACAGCTTCAACTTCGTCGCCCACCTTAAGGAATTCTTGTGCGCTACGTAGGTGCTGAGACCAAGACATTTCAGAAACGTGGATAAGACCTTCAACGCCAGTTGCAATCTCAACGAATGCACCGTAGTCAGCCATAACCACAACTTTACCCTTAACCTTGTCACCAACCTTAAGGTTAGCATCAAGAGAATCCCATGGATGAGCAGTAAGTTGCTTAAGACCAAGGGCAATACGCTTCTTAGCGTCATCGAAGTCAAGGATAACAACGTTAAGTTTTTGATCTAGCTCAACAATTTCTTCTGGGTGATTAACACGACCCCAAGATAGGTCGGTGATATGGATAAGACCATCTACGCCACCAAGGTCGATGAATACACCGTAAGAAGTGATGTTCTTAACGGTTCCTTCAAGTACTTGACCCTTTTCAAGCTTAGCGATGATGTCTTTCTTTTGTTGTTCAAGTTCTTCCTCGATAAGAGCCTTGTGAGAAACTACAACGTTCTTGAACTCGTGGTTGATCTTAACGACCTTGAATTCCATAGTCTTACCTACGTAAACATCGTAATCGCGGATTGGCTTAACATCGATTTGAGAACCTGGAAGGAATGCTTCGATACCAAATACGTCAACGATCATACCACCACGGGTGCGGCACTTGATGTAACCCTTGATAACTTCGTCCTTGTCAAGAGCCTCGTTAACACGATCCCAAGAGCGGAGAACTCTTGCTTTTTTGTGTGAAAGGTTAAGCTGACCTTTTTTGTCTTCTTGGCTTTCTACGTAAACTTCTACGACATCGCCAATTTTAAGCTCTGGGTTGTAGCGGAATTCGTTTAGCGAAACAACGCCATCCGACTTGTAGCCAATGTTAACTACAACTTCGCGCTTGTTCATTGCGATAACGGTACCGTCAACTACTTCGTTAACTGCAACGTTAGAAAGTGTTTGGTCGTACTTTGTAAGGATGCTCTCCTTAGTATCGTCGTACAGACCTTCTTCTGATTCGAACGCATCCCAATCGAATTGATCTACAGGAATAGAAGCGTTCTTTGTTGCAAATTGCTTTGCGTTACCTTCTTCACGAAGGATTTCTTCATTGTTTGCCATTTAAATTAATTTTAAAGCAACTAATGGGTTAGACATTATTTATAGAAAACTCTGAGCTCGCAAAGGTACTCTTTCTTTCCATACAAAGAATAGATTATCAGTATTTTTTTAAGCTATTATAGCACTCTTTATTGTGCCTTTCTGGCTGCAATTACTGGAATAGCCATTTCCACCCTTGACGTTCGCCATTTTTGTATAAAACAACAGCATTCCACACTTAGAGAACACTCTTTTTTATAATTTTGGAATCTTTTGAAACAGACGTATGCTATAGAGAAAGCATCCTTGCTGTTCACCAAATCGAGAAAATAAAATTATACCGAATGAAAATAGCAGTTGTGGGAACCGGATACGTTGGGCTGGTAAGCGGAACCTGCTTTGCAGAAACCGGCACTATCGTTACCTGTGTTGATGTAAACGAGAAGAAAATATCGCAGCTTAATAGCGGCATCATTCCAATTTACGAGCCAGGTCTTGAGAATATGGTTAAGCGCAACGTCGAAAAGCAGCGCCTATTCTTTACCACCAACCTTAAAGATGCCATGGTTGGCGCCGAAGCAATCTTCATTGCTGTTGGAACGCCACCCGACGAGGATGGAAGCGCCGACCTAAAGCACGTATTGACAGTTGCCTCTGAAATAGGAAGGAACCTTCAAGTCTATACTGTTGTTGTAAACAAGAGCACCGTACCCGTTGGTACAGCGCAAAAGGTAAAAAATGTAATTAAGCAGGAACTCGAAAAGCGAGGCGTAAATATTCCATTCGATGTGGCATCAAACCCTGAGTTTTTAAAAGAAGGTAACGCCATCGACGACTTCCTGAAACCCGATCGAATTGTTGTGGGCACAGAATCGGAAGAGGCTCAAAAGCTGATGGGTAAGCTCTACAAGCCATTCTTGCTAAACGGACATCCTATCGTATTCATGGATCTACTATCGTCAGAGCTAACCAAGTATGCCGCAAATGCCATGCTGGCTACCAAGATCAGCTTCATTAACGACATAGCTAACCTATGCGAGATTGTAGGTGCCGACGTAAACCTTGTCCGTAAGGGTATTGGATCAGATTCCCGCATTGGCAATAAGTTTATCTACGCCGGTGCTGGTTACGGTGGCAGCTGCTTCCCTAAAGATGTTAAAGCGCTAATCAAGACCGCACAGGATCACAACCACACGCTCGAGATTCTAAAATCGGTTGAGAGCGTGAACGAAAGACAAAAGCAGATTGTTTACCATAGGGTTAAAGACTTCTTCAACGGTAATCTAAAAGGTAAGAAGATTGCCATGTGGGGACTCTCGTTTAAGCCCAACACCGACGATATGCGCGAAGCACCATCGGTGGTAATAATCGAAAGCCTCCTTAAAGATGGAGCAACGGTTTCGGCATACGACCCTGTTGCCATAAACGAGGCAAAACGAATCCTTGGCGACACCATTCAATACGCAACATCGCCCTACGAGGCCACCAAGAATGCAGATGCGCTAATCCTGATTACCGAATGGTCGGAGTTCAGGATCATCAACTTCGAGGAACTGGAGAAGAATATGAACCAAAAGGTGATCTTCGATGGACGTAACATCTACGACCCAGAGGAGATGCGCGAAAGAGGATACGTTTACTACAGCATAGGCAGAAAGCCCATCAACGGACCGAAATAGTACCAGCAATGAGACAAAAAAGGATATTAGTAACAGGAGGTGCCGGATTCCTTGGCTCGCATCTTTGCGAGCGCCTGCTAAACGATGGGCATGATGTAATCTGCCTCGACAACTTCTTTACAGGCTCTAAGGGGAACGTAGTTCATCTCCTGAATAATCCTTTTTTCGAGCTGGTTCGACACGATGTTATTGCCCCTTACTACGCCGAGGTAGACGAGATCTACAACCTTGCCTGCCCAGCATCGCCCATCCACTACCAGTACAACCCTATTAAAACGGTAAAAACATCGGTGATGGGCGCCATCAACATGTTGGGACTGGCAAAAAGAGTAAAGGCAAAAATCCTGCAGGCATCTACCAGCGAGGTTTACGGCGATCCGCTCGTACATCCGCAGCTAGAGGAGTACTGGGGCAACGTGAACCCGATTGGTAAGCGCTCGTGCTACGACGAGGGCAAGCGCTGCGCCGAAACCCTCTTTATGAACTACCACTACCAAAACGACGTCCGCGTCAAGATCGTCCGTATATTCAACACCTACGGTCCGCGAATGAAGGAGGCAGATGGTAGGGTGGTATCCAACTTCATCATTCAGGCGCTACGCAACGAGGATATCACGGTTTACGGCAATGGGCTGCAGACCCGCAGTTTTCAGTACGTCGATGACTTGGTGGAGGGTTTGATTCGGATGATGGCTACCAACGATGACGTAACCGGACCTATCAACCTTGGCAATCCAACGGAGTTCTCCATCTTGGAGCTAGCCCAAAAGGTTATCGAGCTAACCAACTCCAAATCGAAAATTGTTTTTGAGCCGCTTCCCTCCGACGATCCCATCCAGCGACAACCCAGCATCGAAAAGGCAAAGGCAATGCTGGGAGGCTGGGAACCTAGCATTCAACTAGACGATGGTCTACGAAAAACCATCGAGTACTTTAAAAACACGCTATAAGCCTACTGGTCTTATTGTATAGCATATATTTAATGGTCATTTTTGCACCGTAAAACAGCCAATATGAATAGAGAAACCTATACCGTTATAGGATGCAACGGGCAGCTGGGAAGCGAGCTAAAGGAGCTTTCCGCCAACCTGCCGATTGATTTCAAGTTCTACGACTACCCCGAAATCGATATCACCAAGAAGGGTGAACTGCTGGAAATTCTACGGAAGGATGCGCCAACGGTTATCATCAACTGTGCCGCCTACACGGCTGTTGACAAGGCCGAGAGCGAAAAGGATGCGGCGCTTGCCGTAAACGCCAATGGAGTAAAGAACCTTGCCGAGGCTGCCGAGGCGCTGGACGCATGGCTGATCCAAGTATCAACCGACTACGTGTTCGATGGCACCAGCTGCCGCCCCTACGTGGAGACCGATGCCACCAACCCGCAATCGGTGTACGGAGAGACAAAGCTGCAGGGCGAGAAAAACGCTACATCATATAATAAAGGTATTGTGATTCGTACCGCGTGGCTCTACTCCACCTACGGCAACAACTTCGTGAAGACGATGCTGCGCCTAGGCAAGGAGCGCGAAAACCTAAACGTGGTATTCGACCAAGTTGGAACGCCAACCTACGCCCGCGACTTGGCCAAAGCCATTCTCGCGGCAGCCGAAAAGGCATCGGCCACCAACGATACCAATCTTGCCGGCATCTACCACTACAGCAACGAGGGCGTGTGCAGCTGGTACGACTTTACCCGCGAGATCTTCGACATCGAAAGGATTGCCTGCAAGCTGTCGCCCATCGAAACCAAGGACTACCCTGCCCCTGCCAAGCGCCCGCAGTTTAGCGTCTTCAACAAAAATAAGATAAAGACCACCTTTGGCATCGAGATTCCGCACTGGAAGCACAGCTTAATGGAGTGTTTGAGTAAACTAAATAACAAGTAGAGATGAGCAATGCAATTGAGCCACAGATTGCCGAAAAGGCAATGGTTTGGATAAACGGCAGCTACGACGAAGCTACCAAGAAAGAGGTTAAGCGCCTGATGGACGAAGATCCCCAGGAGTTAAAGGAATCGTTCTACCAAAGCCTAGAGTTCGGCACCGGCGGCCTACGCGGCATTATGGGCGTGGGTACCAACCGCATGAACATCTACACCGTTGGTATGGCAACTCAAGGCTTGGCCAACTACATCAAGACACAGTTTGGCAGCGAGCCAGTAAAGGTGGCCATTGCCCACGACAGCCGCAACAACAGCCGCCTGTTTGCCGAAACTACCGCTAAGATCTTCGCCGCAAACGACATCACCGCATACCTGTTCGAGAGCCTACGCCCAACCCCCGAGCTGAGCTTCGCCATCCGCGAGCTGGGCTGCAAGGCGGGCGTGGTGGTTACCGCATCGCACAACCCCAAGGAGTACAACGGCTACAAGGTGTACTGGAGCGACGGCGCGCAGATCATCGCCCCACACGATAAGAACATCATCGCCGAGGTGAACAAGATTAGCAGCGTGGACGAGGTGAAGTTCGAAGGCGGCAACGGCAAGATTGAGATCATCGGCGAGGAGATCGACCGCAAGTACATCGATAAGCTGGCTACGCTTACGCTATCGCCCGAAATCATTAAAAAGCATGCCGACCTGAAGATTGTGTACACCCCCATCCACGGAACGGGCGCCAAGCTGGTACCGCCAACGCTGTCCCGCTTCGGCTTCAAGAATATCATCCACATCCCCGAGCAGGACGTGGCCGACGGCAACTTCCCAACCGTTAAGTCGCCCAACCCCGAGGAGAGCAGCGCCCTAGCAATGGCTATCGAAAAGGCTAAGGCCGAAAATGCCGACATCGTGCTGGCTACCGACCCCGATGCCGACCGCGTGGGCGTGGCCGTAAAAACCGCCGATGGCAGCTTCGAGCTCCTCAACGGCAACCAAACCGCCTCGCTCCTCTTCTACTACATGCTGAATAGGTGGAAGGAGAATGGGCTGCTACAGGGCAAGGAGTACATCGTTAAGACGATTGTGACCACCAACCTGCTGGCCGATATCGCCAAGAGCTACGGCGTGGAGGTGTTCAACGTGCTCACCGGGTTCAAGTTCATCGCCGACATCATCGGCAAGAACGAGGGCAAGAAGAAGTTCATCGTGGGTGGCGAGGAGAGCTACGGCTACCTGGCTGGCGAGTTCGTGCGCGACAAGGATGCGGTGATTGCCTGCGCCCTGATCGCCGAAACCACCGCTTGGGCCAAGGAGCTGGGTAAGACCCTCGACCAGCTGCTGAAGGAGATCTACGTGAAGTACGGCTTCTACAAGGAGCAGCTGCTGTCGGTTACCAAGAAGGGCATCAGCGGGCAGGAGGAGATCAAGCAAATGATGGCCGACTTCCGCAGCACACCACCTACGACCATCGCCGGATCGAAGGTAACCCTGGTGCACGACTACAAGGTCGGCGAAACGCTCGACCTGGCCACCGGCAGCCGCAGCGCCATCGACCTGCCCAAGTCCGACGTGCTACAGTTCGTCACCGCCGACGGCACCATCGTATCGGTACGCCCATCGGGCACCGAGCCTAAGATTAAGTTCTACTTTGGCGTTAAGGGTAGCCTAGCCAGCGTTGCCGACTACGGCAAGGTGAACGCCGAACTCGACGCCAAGGTGCAGCAGATTATTGCCGAGTTGAAGCTGAAGTAGGTACGCTCGTACAGAAGCATCATAAAGAAGCCCCGCTGCTAATGCAGTGGGGCTTCTTTTTTTGTAAAATCGGAGAAAGGCTAAAGGTGCTTACTTCTTCTTAACCTCTTTCTTCATCACCTTCTTTTCACCCTTTTTCATCTCCTTTTTCTCACCTTTTTTCATTTCCTTCATTTCCTTCTTCTCACCTTCCTTCATCTCCTTCTTCTCGGTTTTCTTCACTTCCTTCATTTCCTTCTTTGCCTTTGGCTTGGCCTCTTTCTTCATTGGTTCCTGAGCCATTAGCGAGCCTACAAAAAGTAGAGCAACGGCAAGCGTAAAAATCTTTTTCATGATCAAAATTTTTAAAATGATTGCAAACATTAAAACCGAAAATTGTACCGCTTTGTTTAATTTTTCATACAAAAAAATACAAACGCTTATTCAATAAATGCTATGGGGGATGATGCCAGCGGTTCCGGTGCTGCACCGCTGGCATCTCTTGGCGCTACAGCACCCCACAACGCCATCAGGCATGCAGAATGGGCTGTCGCAACGCTGCGGCAACAAAATATGCATGCATAACGGGCAGCCGCAGACCTGCGACAGGCAAAAATGTATACATAATGGGCCGCTGCAAACCCGCAGCAGGCAATTATACATGCACAATTGGGTGCTGCAATCCTGCGGTAAGCAATTCTGCATGCATATTGGCAACGGGCAAATCCTCATGGAGATTTGGTCGCTGCAATGCTGCGGCAGGCAAATCCTCATAGGGATTTGGTCGCTGCAAACCTGCGGCAAGCAAATCCTCATGGGGATTTTGGTGCTGCAAACCTGCGACAGGCAAATCCCCATAGGGAATGGGGCGCTGCAAACCTGCGACAGCCAAATCTCCATAGGGATTGCCCCCACAGACCCCAGAATGGCACCAAGCCCCTTGCGGGCAAGCCATTTGTTGGTACATTTGCCGAGAAACCATCAAAAGAAAACCCTAAAAGCATACCGCCCCATGAAATCGTACCGCAAGGAGCTCTGGTTCGAGACGCACCGCCGCCGCCAATTCATCAACATCACCCCCACCATCGAGGAGTGCCTGCGCGAGAGCGGCATCCGCGAGGGGCTGCTGCTGTGCAACGCCATGCACATCACCTCTTCTGTCTTTATTAATGATGATGAGAGCGGCCTGCACCACGACTTCGAGGTGTGGCTCGAGCGGCTGGCCCCCGAGAAGCCCCACGCCCAGTACCGCCACAACGGCTACGAGGATAACGCCGACGCCCACATGAAGCGCCAGGTGATGGGCCGCGAGGTGGTGTGCGCCGTCACCAACGGCCAGCTGGACTTCGGCCCCTGGGAGCAGATCTTCTACGGCGAGTTCGACGGCATGCGCCGCAAGCGGGTGCTGGTAAAGATTATTGGGGAGTAGGCCTACTCGAAGAACTTATCGGGAAAGTTAACCAGGTACACCTTTTCGGTGGCGCGGGTAAGGGCGGTGTAGAGCCAGCGCAGGTACTCCTTCGACACCATGTCGTCCACGAAGTACCCCTGATCGACGAACACCGTCTTCCACTGCCCGCCCTGCGCCTTGTGGCAGGTCACCGCGTTGGCGTACTTCACCTGCAGGGCGTTGAAGAACCGGTCGCGGCGCATCTCCTTGTAGCGCTTCTGCTTCGACCCGATGTGCAGGTAGTCCTCCGACACCTTTTGGAAGAACGTCCGGCTCTGGTCGTAGCTCAGCGAGGCCGAATCGGAAGTTAGCGTATCGAGCATGATGTAGCAGTCCACCTCCAGATCGCCGTAGTCCACCAGCCGCACTGTCACCTCGGCAAAGCGGAAGTCGTAGCGCTCGTGGTAGCGCCGGATGCGCACCACCTCCACGATGTCGCCATTGGCAATAAACTCCAGTTCCTTAAAGCCCTCTGTCCAGAAGTAGTTGTTCTTGACCACCATCAGCAGGTCGCCGCGCACCAGTTCCTCCTCGCGGTACAGGATACGGCTGCGGATGCCCTGGTTGTAGCGGTTGGCCAGCTTGTTGGAGCGGCACACCACAATGGTATCCTCAATGCCAACCGCATCGTAGGTGTCCGACAGCTTTTCGATGAGGTCGCCGCCCGAGATGCGCTCGATGTCGGCAAACCCATCCAGGCAAAACTTCGGCTGAACAACCTCGTTGGATTCTATCATCGACCGGATGGACGTTGCATTCTCCAGAATCCCCGACGCCTGATCCTGGCGAACCACCTCGCGGAGCCACACCTCCTCCACATCGGCGTAGTAGCCGAGCGTTCTACGGTCGAGCGCTGGGCTATCCTCCCGCCCAACAGGAGGCAGCTGGGCGCTATCGCCAAGCAGGATGAGCTTGCAGCTACGTCCTGCCTTTACGTAGGTGATCAAATCCTCAAGCAGGTTTCCGCTGCCAAACGTGTTAGCCTCTCGGCTCGAATCGGCAATCATCGAAGCCTCATCAACAATAAAAACGGTGTCGCTCGCCATGTTTCTATCGAGGGAGAACTTCGAAATAAAGTCATCCGCCGTCTTCTGCCGGTATATCTTCTTATGGATGGTAAGGGCCAGCTCGCCCGAGTAGGACGAGAGCACCTTTGCGGCCCTGCCCGTCGGTCCCAGCAGCTCCACCTTCTGCTGCATGCCCAGCAGCACCTTAACAAACGCGGCAACTAGCGATGTTTTACCCGTACCGGCAAAACCATGTATCTTGAGGATATAGAAGGGTCGCTCGTCGGTAACAATAGCGGCTAACGAATCAATAACCGAACGCTGCCCTGCGGTAGGTTCGAATACAAATTCTTTCAGCACCAGCTCTTCCACATAATTTTTCAGCATAGGAAACGCCCCTCGTTAGAGTTTTTCTTTATATTTGTGTACAAATGTGACAAACATAAGCCATTCTATCAAATGAAAAAAGCGCTTCAAATCGTCCTTTTGGTGGCAATCGTGATTTTGGGGTACATGCTTTACAGCAGCATCGCAACCCCAATCCGATACGAGGACGAGCAGGTTAAGCGCAACGCCAAGGTGATAGAGCGGCTCAAGGATATCCGAACAGCGCAGGTAGCGTACAAGTCGGAGTTTGGCAGGTACACGGGCAACTTTGACACCCTTGTTCGATTCGTAAAAACGGGAAACTTCAACGTAGAACAGCGCATTGGATCAGCAGACGACTCCATTGCCGTTGCCAAAGGGCTGCTAAAGCGCGTTAAGATCCAGATAAAGGTGATCGACTCGCTCTTTAAAGGGAATACGGCAAGAGTAGACTCCCTCCCCTTTATTCCTTACGGGGGAGGTAGCAAATTCGAAATGGGCGCAGGCGAGATAATGACAGCATCAAAGGTTCCCGTTAAGGTTTTCGAGGTAAAAGCGCCAGACGCCATTATATTCCGAAGTTTTATTGCCCGCAATAAAGGATATAGGCAAATTCTGGTCAACAAAATAGACGAAAAGAAAAAAGCAGATAAATATCCAGGGTTAAAAGTAGGCTCTCTTACCGAAGCCACCAACAACACTGGTAACTGGGAATAACACTATGGTAAAACAAGAACTTCTTGATCAAAAACTTGCTCTCGATCAAACCGAGCAGTACAAGTTATCCATTCAAGTTAGCGTGAATGGATTTTCTTTTTGCTGTTTGGATGACAGAACAAAGCGATTCGTAGCCCTAAAAGACTACTCCATAGCCAACTTATCGGGAACGTTTGATGAGCTATGCTTTAGCATCGAGCGTATCGTAAAGGAAGACGAGCTGCTTAAACGCCCTTTCAAGGAGGTAAAATGCATGCTCGTTAGCCAAATGTTTACGCTTATTCCCGCTGAATTCTTCATAAAGGAGAAGTCGTTTGAATACCTAAAGGCATTAATCCCATTCTCATCGAATGAGGTAGAGGTTCACCACGCACAAGTAAAGAATAGTAGCATCATATCGGTTTACGCACTCCCCAAAAGCATAACATCGGCAATAAAGGAAATGCATCCAACAGCAACGTTCTACAACCAAAGCGTGCCTCAAATCAGCAAGCAGCTGGCAGAAAAAACTACCAGTCAGCATCAGCTGTCGATGTTCATTCACGAGAACTTGGCATGCTTTAGCCTGATGGACAATGGGAGCCTGAAGATATATACCACCTACGCCATCGAAAGTTCCAGCGATTTGGTATACTACGCACTTCTACTCCTAAAGGAGCACGAAATACAGCCCAACGACGTTGAAGTCTACCTAAGCGGCACCGTAGAAAAGCAGAGTTCTCGATTTGCAGAGCTAAGCCAATACCTGCCCAATCTTGCTCTCGATTTGGTTCCCAAAGGGTACGAATATTCCTACCTGTTTAAGTACAGAGCAGAGCACCAGTTTGCCAATCTTTTTAAGCTAGTTGAATGCGAATAGTAAGCGGAAAGTATAGGGGAAGACATATTGTCCCACCTAAGAATTTTAAGGCACGACCAACCACGGATTTTGCCAAAGAGAGTTTGTTCAACATCATTTCGAATAACTACAACTTCGAGAATATTTCAGCACTCGACCTCTTCTCGGGAACAGGAGGCATCAGCTACGAGCTAGCCTCGCGCGGATGTCCCGATGTAGTATCGGTTGAGCTAAACCCGGTTCATCATGGGTTCATTAAAAAGACTATTGAAGAACTTGGTTTTAAAGAACAAATTCGCGCCATAAAGCAGAACGCATTTGTCTTTCTGAAAGGCTGCAACCAAAAGTTTGACCTGATATTTGCCGATCCTCCCTACGACATGGAGGGCATTGAGCAGCTACACGACATTATTTTTGAAAAAAATATGCTTACTGACGAAGGTTGGTTTATCCTAGAACACTCGAAAGATAGAGAGTTCAGCGACAAACCATTTTTCATCGAAAGGCGCAACTACGGAAGCGTAAACTTTAGCATTTTCGGCAAAGAGTAGCGCCATTTTTTTTTCGGAGCTATTGCGGATAAAAAATCAATTGCTACCTTTGCAACGCAATTGAGGAAAGGCAAAAGCCCCAATCAGGAGCAAATCTGGTTCGGTAGTTCAGTTGGTTAGAATGCCGCCCTGTCACGGCGGAGGTCGCGAGTTCGAGTCTCGTCCGGACCGCTCTAGAAAAGCGGAAGTAAAGCAAGTTCTTAAAATTATTGGTTCGGTAGTTCAGTTGGTTAGAATGCCGCCCTGTCACGGCGGAGGTCGCGAGTTCGAGTCTCGTCCGGACCGCTCTAGAAAGCGGAAGTAAAAGCAAGTTCTTAAAATTATTGGTTCGGTAGTTCAGTTGGTTAGAATGCCGCCCTGTCACGGCGGAGGTCGCGAGTTCGAGTCTCGTCCGGACCGCTCTAGAAAGCGGAAGTAAAAGCAAGTTCTTAAAATTATTGGTTCGGTAGTTCAGTTGGTTAGAATGCCGCCCTGTCACGGCGGAGGTCGCGAGTTCGAGTCTCGTCCGGACCGCTCTAGAAAAGCAAAAAAAGAAGCCTCGCAAATAAATTTTGCGAGGCTTCTTTTTTATTATACCCTCATATAAACATGCAGCAAACTTCTTTTATTTTTTACCATTAGAAGGTTGAATTTGTTCTGTAAGCAGGACTGGATTAATATATCACCATGAAGAACCTGCTACAAACACTTAAAATCACAATCCTACTTTGCTTTTTCCCATTTTCAGGCATCTGCCAAGAAAAGGAGCTGGCATCATCGTTCTTACTTAAACTAGACAACGACTACCTGAGCATTAAAATGCGCGGTAGCGATCGATATTACACCTGTGGAATTCTTTTGGAGTATGCTTCACAAGCCAGAAGTAGAAATATCTTCGATAGAATTGCCATTGCTCCTTCTGATAGTTCTTTTCAAATTCGGTCTATTTCACTCGATCACCAAACCTATACTCCTCATCATATAGGTAATTCGCAACTCCAAGTTGGAGATTACCCCTATGTGGGACTTTTTGTGGTTAACTATGGCAATAGATTTTTAGAAAAAGACTACTCCTTCACCTCGACACTAACGCTTGGAATACAAGGCAAAGCAGCCCTTAGCTGCGAAGTTCAATCGTTCTTACACCAAAAGGTATTCCACTCAAACATTCCACAAGGATGGAAGTATCAGCTTCCAAATGACATTGCAGCGTGCTATACTTTTTCGTTTGACAAGAAGCTTTATAGCACAACACGCGCTGAATTTTTGGGTAATGCTACGCTACAATTTGGAACTCTTCATAACACCTTTAAACTCGGCGGGCTTTTTCGTTTTGGGAGATTTTATAATTTCTTCGATCCTCGTGCTTGGCTATTTACGAGGGAGAAACGCTTCGCAAAGAGACAACTTTACATTACAGTTGAGCCGTACCTGAAATTTGTTCAAGGAAACTCGCTGCTAGAAGGCGGACCTACAAATGCACCTGGACCTGCATGGGGGAAGCCTGGAGCGAAGTACTACCACATCAACCGCGACCAAATGGAGCGGATTGTATATGGTTATAGCTGGACCTTATGCTACGTTAGCCGATGGTATTCCATTGCATTCCAAGAGCACCTACAATCAGCAGAAATAAAAGGGTTGCCTGCTCACGAATATGGGACTGTGATATTTGCTATAAAGCTATAATACTACCACTGCCCCCCTATCTCCTACGCCAGCTCCGATAGCTCTAACCAACGCATAGATTTCTCGTCAATAAGGTCGATCACTACGCCAATTCTGTTGGACTTCTCTATGAGTTCGTCGGCGCTGAGCGCTCCTGAGTTGAGCTGCTGCTCGATCTGCGCTTTTTCGGTCTCCAAGTCGGCAATCTCCTGCTCCAATCGCTCGTACTCGCGCTTCTCGTTGAAGGTCATCTTGCGTGGGCGGCTGGTTTCCTTAACGGCGGGCTTCTCCTTTGCTGCGGCAGCCTGCTGGGCGGCCTTTTGTGCTTCGCGCTGCTCCTGCTCGCGCTGGATGGCCCACTCGCGGTAGTCGCTGTAGTTGCCGGGGAAGTCCTTTATTTCGCCATCACCATCGAAAGCGAATATGTGATCTACCACCTTATCCATAAAGTAGCGGTCGTGCGAAACGACGATTACGCAGCCGGTAAAGCTTTGGAGGTAATCTTCGAGCACCTGCAGCGTCATTATGTCGAGGTCGTTGGTGGGTTCGTCGAGGATGAGGAAGTTGGGGTTCTGCATTAGGATGGTGCAGAGGTACAGGCGGCGCTTCTCGCCCCCGCTTAGCTTGTAGATGTAGCTGTGCTGCACCTCGGGCGGGAAGAGGAAGTGGTTGAGGAACTGCGATACGGTAAGGTTGGTGCCATCGCCCAGCTTTACCACCTCGGCAACCTGGCGGGCGGCATCGATCACCTTCATCTGCTCGTCGAACTGGAGGCCCTCCTGACGGTAGTAGCCAAACACAACGGTTTCGCCGATATCGATCTTCCCAGAATCGGGCCTTATGGTCCCGACCAGCGTGTTGAGGAAGGTGGACTTACCCGTTCCGTTCTTGCCGATGACGCCCAGCTTCTCGAAGCGCGAGAAGGTGTAGGTGAGATCGTCGAGGATTACCTTATCGCCAAAGCGCTTGCTGACGTTGTTCATCTCGAAAATCTTGCTCCCCAAACGTGACGCCTCCACCTCTAGGCGAATGGCCCCGTCGTTGCGCTTCTGCGAAGCCTTATCCTTTAGCGTGTAGAAGGAGTCGATGCGGGCCTTCTGCTTGGTTCCGCGGGCTGATGGCTGGCGGCGCATCCACTCCAGCTCGCGGCGGAAGAGGTTCTGCGCCTTATCGACCTCGGCGTTGAAGCTGGCGAGGCGCTCCTCGCGCTTCTCGAGGTAGTAGCTGTAGTTGCCGCGGTAGGGTATTATGATGCCATGGTCCAATTCGAGGATGGTGTTGCAGACACGATCGAGGAAGTAGCGGTCGTGCGTTACCATGAGCAGGGTGATGCGGGTTTTGGCGAGGTAGTCCTCCAGCCACTCCACCATCTCGAGGTCGAGGTGGTTGGTGGGCTCATCGAGGATGAGGAAGTCGGGCTCGTTGAGCAGCACGTTGGCCAGCGCCACGCGCTTCTGCTGCCCCCCCGAGAGGGTTTCGACCTTCTGCTCGAAATCGTCGATCTTGAGCTGCGTGAGGATCATCTTGGCCTTCACCTCCAAGTCCCAAGCCTTGAGCACGTCCATCTGGTGCAGCACCTCGTCGAGCCCGTCGGTTTGGTTGTGCTTCACCATCTCCTCGTAGCGGGCAATCAGGTGCACCGCCTCGCTGGATGAGGTGAAGGCGGCATCGAGCACCGACATCCCCGCCCTAAACTCGGGGCTCTGCTCCAGGTATCCTACCCGGATATCGTTACGGAAGATGACCGATCCCTTATCAATCCCCTCGCGGCCGGCTATCATGCTGAGCAGGGTGGTCTTCCCTGCCCCATTGCGGGCGATAAGGGCCACGCGGTCGCCCTCGTTAATGCCGAAGGATAGATTCTCGAATAGGATTAGGTCGCCAAACGACTTGGATAGGTTATCGACTTGTAGAAATGCTGACATGGACGCTCTAAATTTTGGCCAAAGGTAAACATTTAATCAGATGCTCAACTCCAGACTTCGGATAAGGGCCAGGGATTTCATGTGAAAGTAATTGTCTTTTTAATGGTCACATGCATTCATGCTCGTTTCGCTTTTACCCCAATGCCTGCCAGCAAACCTACAACCAACGCTGTGAAATCCTAAGCGCCGCATCCACCCCTAAATCCCCGAAAGGGGACTTCGCGGTGGCTCATGGGAGGTCTATCTTTCCGTAGTCCGATAGCGTACCCCAACCGGATGCCGGGCGAGCATACTTCCCCGATAGCGAACCCCAACCGGGTGCCGGGCGAGTACACTTCCCCGATAGCGTACCCTAACCGGGTGCCGGGAAGGGTACACTTCCCCGATAGCGTACCCCAACCGGATGCCGGGAAGGGTATACTTCCCCGATAGCGTACCCTAACTGGGTGCCGGACGAGTACACTTCCCCGATAGCGTATCCCAACCAGGTGCCGGGAAGGGTATACTCCCCCGATAGCGTACCCCAACTGGGTGCCGGGCGAGTATACTTCCCCGATAGCATACCCCAACCGGGAGCCGGGCGAGTACACTTCCCCAATAGCGTAACCCAACCGGATGCCGGGCGAGTACACTTCCCCGATAGCGTACCCTAACTAAGCGTAGCCTCCTCGCTCAGCGAGGGCAATCCGAGGACTGGTAGTGGGTTGATGAAGAAGGCACAACAAGCATCATCGTAGACAAAAAAAAAGAGACGGATAAATAATCCGTCTCTAAGATAATGGCTTCACAGCCTACGATTCAAAATTAATTCACTTACGAGCAGTGTTCCCTTTTTTTGTCTTGTTCTTTACATATACTACAACCAACAGTAGGCTCACCCTACCTCTTTGTGCGTATTTTTACTTAGCCATCCTTGTGCTTTCGCCTTCCGCATCACGTTTACAGCGTATTGCGCCAGTAAAAAAAATGTACTTTTTTGGCGAAAATAGCATCAGAACACAAGCCCCAAGTATCAAGATTCACCAACGAAAAAAGCGCCTACCGCATTTTTGCGGGTAGGCGCTTCTGTTGGGGGCTTTACTGCTCACCTCTGACAGGGTTTAGAACCCTGTCAGAGGTAATTCAACCCAACCGTATTATTTGTCAAGATTAGTACTTCACCGTAGTTGGCTTTCCGTTGAATGGCACCGTTACGGTTAGCATTCCACCTGCTGCATCGAATGCGGGTTGCACCTTTTTGCCGTTGATGGTAACGGTAGCAGGTGCCTTATCAGCATTTACCACCCTTAGCGTAAGGGTGCGGCTGGCAGGCTTGCCGGGGTAGCTTCCGCCGTTGCTGGCGATGGTGATGGTACGCTTGCCATCGGCCTTAAAGGTGATGAGCTCGTACTGCTTGCGTTCCCAGCTCTTGTTGGTCTTTCCGTCGTCGTCGAAGAGGGTATAGCTCGATGGCTTGGCCGATGGATAGTAGGTAACCACCAGCTTAGCGGGGTTATACTGCTTGGTGTTCATCAGCCCCGGTGCCGTTGGGATAAACGAACCTCCCCGAACGAAGATCGGCATATCGGCAAGCGTTACCTTTTCGGTGATCCATTGGCCACCGGCAAGCACCCTTTGCGGATTCTGGTAGCTGTACCACTCGCCTCCTGCAGGGAGGTATAGCTTGCGCGAGGCGGCTGCGCTATCGAGCACAGGCGAGATCAGAAGGGCATCGCCCCACATGTACTGGTCTTCGGCCTTAAGGGCATCGCCGTCGGTAAAGCTGCGGAAGAAGAGCGGTTTTACCAGCGGCTCGGCGTTGGCCATGTGGTCGTAGCCTAGGGTGTAGTTGTAGGGCAGCAGGTCGTAGCGCATTTGGATGTACCTACGGGCGATGCTCTTGTAGGGCTCGGCAAAGAGCGCGGCCTCGCTGGGGTACTGTGGCAGCTCGGGGTTGAGCCCCTCCAGCGCGGTGCCATGGGGGCGCAGGATGGGCGAGAATGCCGACATCTGCATCCAGCGCACGTAAAGCTCGTTGTCCTGCTTGGCAAAGGTAAATCCGCCGGCATCGCTATGGATGTAGGGGATGTTGCTCATGCTCATGGTGAGCATAATGGGCAGC
This sequence comes from uncultured Acetobacteroides sp., assembly GCF_963678165.1. Classification (NCBI taxonomy): domain Bacteria; kingdom Pseudomonadati; phylum Bacteroidota; class Bacteroidia; order Bacteroidales; family Rikenellaceae; genus Acetobacteroides; species uncultured Acetobacteroides sp. Next base: position 2,938,946 of record NZ_OY782755.1, read on the forward strand.
TGGGCGCGGAAGCCCGACCAGTGGCGACCCACATCGCCGCTCCAGGGGAAGATGATGTAGCGGGCGCTGTTGGCGTACCCGGCGCGGTTGAGGTTGAACAGGCGCACATCGGGGTACTCCTTCGCAAACTTGGTGAAGAGCATCTTATTCCAGAAGTGGCCAAAGATGTTGTGCACCTCGTTGGCCGCGTAAAGGCGGTTGCCGTAGCCCAAATCCTTCAGGTTATGGTACACATCCGCAGGGTGATTCTCGGGTTCGCCCAGGTCGCCCCACCAGCCCGATACGCCGATATCCATCTGCCTGCGGTACTTGCTCCAGAACCAATCCTTAGAGTCGTTGCGGAACATGTCGATGATGCCGCCCTTGCCGAAGTAGAAGTTCTGCAAGGTGTAGGTTTTGCCCAGGCTATCGACGGCCAGGAATGGGGCCGACTCCTCGTAGTACTTGGTTCCCCTTACCGTGTATGGCTCGGTGATGAGCACCGTGTTGATGCTGTCGGCCGTAAAGTCGGCAATCAGCTGCTTGGGGTTGGGCCACGCCTTACGGTTTACCCAATCGAGGTTGCCCACGTAGTTCTGGATGCTATCGCCAAACCAGAATAGGTCGATGATGATGGCATCCATGGGGATGCGCTCGGCCTTCATCTTGGCCTTGATGTCGCGCACCTGCGCCTCGCTGCGGTAGCCGAAGCGGCTCATGAAGCTGCCAAACACCCAGCGGGCCGGGATGGGCTGGGTGCCAATCATCGAGGTGTAGCGCTTCAGAATCTCCTCGGGGGTATTTCCTTGGATGAGGTAGAAGGTTAGCTCGCCGCTCTCGAAGCCCACGCTCATGCGGTTGGCATCGCTCTTGGCGATATCGGCAAAGCCCTTGGAGGGGTTGTCGAAGAAGATGCCGTAGCCGCGGCTCGACATGAAGAAGGGCAGGCTGTAGTTCAGGTTCTCCTCGCCCACCCCGTAGCCGTAGCTGGGACGGTTGTAGAGATTAAGGCGGTACCCGCGGCGGTTCATCGGGATGGCGCGCTCGCCACCACCAAAGATCTGCTCGCCGGGCATCAGCTCGAAGCTGAAGCCGTTGCTCGGCCCCTCCCTAAGGGCGGTTAGCCCGCTAAGGAGCGCCGTGCTGCCATCGCTAAGCGAAAAGGAGGAACCGTTATCGGTAACCATCATGGTGCCGAATCCCTTTGTTCGATCCCCCTTCGAGACCACCTTTACTTTCTGGGGCTTGGTGGTTACGGCATCGGAAATTTGCTGGGTACGGCTGTAGCCGTTGGGCAGGTAGGTTGCCTTTACGATTCCGTTACCCATACTCTGGAAGGTCCATCGGCCCTCCTTCTTTTGGCTGGTAAGGGATGCTGCATTGGGCAGTGCGGCCTCGCTCAGCTGAGCCACGGCCACCCCGCTAAGGGCAACAAGCCCGAAAATGCCAATCAGACGTTTTAGCTGCATACGCGTGTGTTTATCGCTTTAGGTTGATTCTCCTATTCTATTCGGCCAACAGCCCGAATTCAGCAAACGTTTGCGGAAAACTGGCGGTCAGCAGGTTGAAGGTAGGCTTTTGCGGCGAATTGGCAAAGGGGTATTTGAGGGGGCAAAACATAGGCCGCGCCAACCGATGCAGATGATTGCGATACCGATTTAAAGGGCGCTGAAGAGCCGATATACACCGCTGATAAATTGCGATACACTGCTATAGAATCGCGATACACCGCTGTAGTATGCCATACACCGCTGTAGTATTGCTATACACCGCTGATAAATCGCTATACACCGCTGTAGTATGCCATACAACGCTGTAGTATCGCTATACACCGCTGTAGTATCACCATACACCGCTGTAGTATGCCATACACCGCTGTAGTATCACCATACACCGCTGTAGTATCGCTATACACCGCTGTAGTATCACCATACACCGCTGTAGAATCGCTATACACCGCTGTAGTATCACCATACACCGCTGTAGAATCGCTATACACCGCTGAGGAATCGCTATACACTGCTGAGGAATCGCTATACACTGCTGATGTGCGGCTTGCTACCGCCGAGGAAGAGCGACAGCTGCCCCAATGGATGCCCGAGAGAGGACGAAAGCGAACATCGTTTTAATTTTCCCAAAAAGATTGGCAAATATCGGATCAAATGCCCACCTTCAGGTTGAAATTCAACCCCCATGAGCTACTCAATTCAACCGCTAGAGCTAACGCCCGACTACGAAGGTAGGGTCGTGGCAACCATCATCTCGAAGAGGACCAGCCAGCCCTCGAAGCGCGCCGTGCTGTACGTCCACGGCTTCGTCGACTACTTCTTCCAGGACCACCTGGCCGACCGGTTTACCGATGCGGGCTACAGCTTCTACGCGCTAGAGCTGAGGAAGTACGGGCGCTCGCTGCTCGCCCACCAGCACCCCAACTACTGCCGGGATGTCCGCGAATACTTCGAGGAGATCGACCTGGCAATCGAGAGGATATCCGAGGATGGCAACACGCAGCTGCTGCTGATGGGGCACTCCACGGGCGGGCTCATCACCTCGCTCTACGCCTCGACGGGGAGGCATGCCGAAAAGGTGAGCGCGCTGCTGCTCAACAGCCCGTTCCTCGAGTTCAACGTGGGCCGCTGCACCCGGCTGGCGTCGCTGGTGGTATCCACCATCTGCAAGCCATTCCCCTACGCCAACATCTGCGGGGTGCTCTCGCCCCTCTACGCGCAGAGCGTCCATAGTAGCCACAAGGGCGAGTGGGATTTCGACCTCGCCTGGAAGCCCATCGAGGGATTCCCCTCGTACTACCGCTGGATCTTGGCCATTCGCAACGGGCATCAGGCGGTTAAGCATGGGCTTAACATCAAATGCCCCATCCTGCTGATGCACTCCGCCCGGTCGTTCATCCCCAAAACCTGGTCGGACGACATCCAACGGGCCGACGTGGTGCTCAACATCGAGCACATGAAGCGCTACGGCAGGCAGCTGGGCCGCAGCATCACCTTCCACGAGGTGCCCGACGGGATGCACGACCTGACGCTATCGCGAAGGGATGTCCGCGAAGGCGTACTCGACAAGATGGTTGCATGGGCCGATGAGGTAATGGGGTAAGCGTCATTTAGAATAGGGAGGATGCCTTATGGATACGAGTAGGAAAAGAATAATACCGCCTATTTGGCTGCTGATTTTGATCTTCTTTACGCTGTACCTGCTGATCTCAATTGGCATCACCCACTTTCTAAGCCTTCCGGGTCATATCCCCTTCCCCTACTACTGGAGTATAGCCATAGGTTCCATCCTTTTGCTGGTTGGATTCTGCGTTTTGGATAGCGCCATCAAAACGCTAACCCTTAGGCGGGCTTCGGGAAAAGATATCTTTAAGCAAAAATCGGAAAGCAAACTGGTAACAACCGGCATCTACGCGCACGTACGCAATCCGGTGTACCTAGGAAACACACTGATGCTTTGGGGCTGGTTCTTCGTTCTTCAGTTCACCGTTGTTCTTTTTCTGACGATCCTATTTATGATCCACTTCTGCCTTGTGGCCAAGTGGGAGGAACGGGAGCTCACCGAACGATTCGGTGACGACTACCTGCAGTACAAGAAGAGGGTACCATTCATCATTCCTTCTCTTAAAAAGCGATAGAAAGATTACGGTGTGGAGTAAACTTAAAATGTAACGAAAGCCGTAACCTGACCGCGATGCCTCTCTCCTACTGCGGCATTGTACTCTCATCCATATAGAAAACCTCCCACAGGTGTCCATCGCAATCCTGGAAGCTGCGGCCATACATAAAGTCGTATACCTGAGGTTCACGAGGCTCGATGCCACCTGCGCTCAGCACCTTTTCCATGAACTCATCCACCTCCTGCTTGCTGTTTATCTGAATTGAGAGAATCACCTCCGAGTGTGTTGCTGTATTACAAACCTCCTTAACCGTAAAGCCCTTGTAGAATTTTTCGACAAGCAGCATCACAAAAATATTCTCACTGATAACCATGCATGTGGCATTCTCGTCGGTGAACTTAGGATTAAAAAAGAATCCAAGGTTGGTGAAAAACGCTATCGAGGCTTCCAAACTCTTTACAGGAAGATTCACAAAGATTTTCTTTTCCATAACCTGATGTTTTAGTTTGCTAGTAAACATTGCTGGTTAGGGTATGTTCATTCATCAAAAACACGTAGAAAAAATAAAAAGGACGAGCATCAACTCGTCCTTTTCATATAAGATCAGTGTAAATCTGTTTTATCTATGAAATCGGCGTTCTACAGCCCCTTCATCGAGAGTTGGATGCGCTTGCGGCTCTTATCCACCTCTACCACCTTCACCTTTACGTGCTGGTGCAGCTTCACCACGTCGAGCGGGTTGGCTACGTAGCGGTCGGCCAACTGCGAGATGTGCACCAGGCCATCCTGCTTTACGCCCACATCGACAAACGCGCCGAAGTTGGTGATGTTGGTTACGATGCCCGGCAGCACCATCCCCTCGCGGAGGTCGTCGATGGTGTGGATATCAGGGGCAAACTCGAACACCTTGGCGGCCGAGCGGGGGTCGCGCCCCGGCTTGGCGAGTTCCTGCATGATGTCGTTGAGCGTTGGAAGCCCCACCTTATCGTCGACGTACTTGCTCAGCTGGATGGACTTGCGCAGCTGCTCGTTTTCGAGCAGGTCCTTAACCTTACAGCCTAAGTCCTTGGCGATCTTCTCCACCACGTAGTAGGCTTCGGGGTGAACGGCCGAGTTGTCGAGCGGATTCTTGGCGTTGTCGATGCGGAGGAAGCCGGCGCACTGCTCGAACGCCTTAGGCCCCAGCTTGGGCACCTTCTTCAGCTCGGCGCGGCTGGCGAATGGGCCATTTGCGGTACGGTAGTCCACCACCCCCTGCGCCAGCTTTGGGCCAAGCCCCGACACGTAGGTGAGCAGGTGCTTGCTGGCAGTATTCACGTTTACGCCCACGCTATTCACGCAGCTCTCCACCACCGTATCGAGCCCGTTCTTGAGCTTGGTTTGGTCGACATCGTGCTGGTACTGCCCAACGCCAATCGACTTTGGGTCGATCTTTACCAGTTCGGCCAGCGGGTCCATCAGCCGACGGCCAATGGATACGGCTCCACGAACGGTAACGTCGTACTCGGGGAACTCCTCGCGGGCAGCAGGCGATGCCGAGTAGATGGATGCCCCATCTTCGCTCACCACGAACACCTGAATGTCGCGGGGGAAGCGGATGCGCTTCACGAAGGCCTCGGTCTCGCGGCTGGCGGTACCGTTACCGATGGCGATGGCCTCTATCTTGTACATCTCCACGAGCGTCTCCACCTTCTTCATGGCGGCTACGGTCTCGTTTTGGGGTTGATGTGGGTAGATGGCCTCGTTATGTACTAGGTTACCCTGCTTGTCGAGGCACACCAGCTTGCAGCCCGTGCGGAAGCCGGGGTCGAGGGCCAGCACGTTCTTCTGCCCCAGCGGCGACGAGAGCAGCAGCTGGCGAAGGTTCTCGGCAAATACGCGTATGGCCTCCTCGTCGGCCTTCTCCTTCGAGATGCCCATGAATTCGGTTTCGATGGATGGCCCAAGGAGGCGCTTGTAGCTGTCGGCAACCGCATCGCGCACAATGTCGGCAGCGGGGGTACGGTTTACCACAAATATCTTTTCGAGGTCGGCAATGGCCACCTCGTCATCGTTTGGCCCTATGGTAATCTTAAGGAAACCCTCCTCCTGCCCGCGGCGCATGGCCATCAGGCGGTGCGAGGCGCAGCGCTTCAGCGGCTCCGAGAAGGCGAAGTAGTCGGAGTACTTGGCGCCCTCCTCCTCCTTGCCCTTGGCCACCTTCGACGAGATAACGGCATCGCGACCGTACACGCGGCGCATGGTGTTGCGGGCGCGGGTATCCTCGCTCACCCACTCGGCAATAATATCCTTTGCCCCTTCGATGGCCTCTTCGGACGATTCGACCTTATCGTTCAGGTATTTTAGCGCCAGCGACTCTACGTCGCCGGGGAATTGCTTGATTAAGGTTGATGCCAGCGGCTCCAGCCCCTTCTCCTTGGCGATGGTGGCACGCGTGCGGCGCTTCTGCTTGTAGGGCAGGTAAAGGTCTTCGAGCTCCGATAGAACGTAGCTGCTCACGATCTTCTTCTTCAGCTCATCGGTAAGCTTACCCTGCTCCTCTATCGACTTAAGGATGGTTTCGCGGCGCTTCTCCACCTCGTCGAGCTTGCCATTTTGCTCAGCAATGCTGCCGATGGCCACCTCGTCGAGGGTGCCAGTGCGCTCCTTGCGGTATCGGCTTATAAAAGGAATGGTTGCCCCTTCGGCCAACAGCGCGAGGGTGTTCTCCACCTGCCACTTCTGCAATCCCAAAGCAGCAGTAATCAGGCTGACATGCTTTTCGTTAATATCTGACATTCGTTTTTCGTATTTGAACCCAAGTTTACCAAGATTTATCGAGATGGACAAGGATTATAGACTTTAGACATTAGATGCTAGATGTTAATCGAGAACCTTCCTGGTACAGCCAACCCCATTGTGCCCATAATCCCAAGGCCAATTCCACCCAAACGAGCACCAACAAAGATTGCAGTAAGAACAACAACTAGCTCAATCCAAAACATAACGATACTTTATTCGAATAATTTTGTCGCAAAAGATAAAACAACCACCCAAATAAGCCGCTCAATATCTATTCGGTAGAAGAATATTCGCATTTTACCCCCATTTTTTTTGGCATTACCCTACCAGAATAGCCTCTTTTTACTACTTTTGTCGCCGGAGAGATGCCAGAGTGGTCGAATGGGCCTGACTCGAAATCAGGTGTACTGCTTGCAGTACCGGGGGTTCGAATCCCTTTCTCTCCGCAGATTATCAAGCGCTTACAAAATCAACTGTAAGCGCTTGTTTTTTTATGTTGCACACGTTTTGCACACGGCTTGAGGGAAAGAATGAAAACGGATGATAATTTATAAGCAGGGTTCCTCAAGATGGGTAGTATTCTTACTTGATTTAAGAAAGCCTGACATGTCTACTACTTAACTGAATAAAAAGAATTCATCAGCGGGTATTTGAGAATGCAGATTCAAGAAACTAGAGCTTCAGTAGAGACTTTAATAATCCCTTAATGCATACAGACAAAGGCTCTATGGGGCACTTGGAGAAATCGTTTCAGAAATCACCAACTTCTATACTCTTTATAAATATTCCACTTATGCTACTGGCTATAGCTCAATAAGGAACTTTGGAGAAATCGTTTCAGGAATCATCAGCTCCTAGGTATCCATTAAATATTCCATTTATACTACGGGCTATTGCTCAATAAGGAACTTTGGAGAAATCGTTTCAGGAATCATCAGCTCCTAGGTATCCATTAAATATTCCATTAATGTTACTGGCTATAGCTCAATAAGGAACTTTGAAGAAATCGTTTCAGGAATCATCAGTTCCTAGGTGTCTTTTAAATATTCCATTTATGCTACGGGCTATAGCACTATAAGGAACTTTGGAGAAATCGTTTCAGGGATCATCAGTTCCTAGGTGTCTTTTAAATATTCCATTAATGTTACTGGCTATAGCTCAATAAGGAACTTTGGAGAAATCGTTTCAGGAATCATCAGCTACCAGGTATCCCATTAAATATTCCATTAATGTTACTGGCTATAGCTCAATAAGGAACTTTGGAGAAATCGTTTCAGGAATCATCAGCTCCTAGGTATCCATTAAATATTCCATTAATGTTACTGGCTATAGCTCAATAAGGAACTTTGAAGAAATCGTTTCAGGAATCATCAGCTACCAGGTATCCCATTAAATATTCCATTAATGTTACTGGCTATAGCTCAATAAGGGACTTTGAAGAAATCGTTTCAGGAATCATCAGCTCCTAGGTGTCTTTTAAATATTCCATTTATACTACGGGCTATTGCTCAATAAGGAACTTTGAAGAAATCGTTTCAGGAATCATCAGCTCCTAGGTATCCATTAAATATTCCATTAATGTTACTGGCTATAGCTCAATAAGGAACTTTGAAGAAATCGTTTCAGGAATCATCAGTTCCTAGGTGTCTTTTAAATATTCCATTTATGCTACGGGCTATAGCACTATAAGGAACTTTGGAGAAATCGTTTCAGGAATCATCAGCTCCTAGGTATCCATTAAATATTCCATTAATGTTACTGGCTATAGCTCAATAAGGAACTTTGAAGAAATCGTTTCAGGAATCATCAGCTACCAGGTATCCCATTAAATATTCCATTAATGTTACTGGCTATAGCTCAATAAGGGACTTTGAAGAAATCGTTTCAGGAATCATCAGCTCCTAGGTGTCTTTTAAATATTCCATTTATACTACGGGCTATTGCTCAATAAGGAACTTTGAAGAAGCCATTTCAGAAATCATCAGCTCCTCTACTCTTTATAAATATTCCATTAATGTTACTGGCTATAGCTCAATAAGGGACTTTGAAGAAATCGTTTCAGGAATCATCAGCTCCTAGGTATCCATTAAATTTCCCATTAATGCTACTGCCTATTGCTCAATAAGGAACTTTGGAGAAGCCATTTCAGGAATCATCAGCTCCTAGGTGTCTTTTAAATATTCCATTAATGTTACTGGCTATAGCTCAATAAGGAACTTTGAAGAAATCGTTTCAGGAATCATCAGCTACCAGGTATCCCATTAAATATTCCATTTATGCTACGGGCTATAGCTCAATAAGGAACTTTGAAGAAATCGTTTCAGGAATCATCAGCTACCAGGTATCCCATTAAATATTCCATTTATGCTACGGGCTATAGCACTATAAGGATATTTGGAGAAATCATTTCAGGAATCATCAGCTCCTAGGTATCCATTAAATTTCCCATTAATGCTACTGCCTATTGCTCAATAAGGAACTTTGGAGAAGCCATTTCAGGAAGTGGCAGCCTTAAGTATTGCTATGATTTCGCGACCCTTTCATGCGCTGTCTGGGATGAAGCGTTCTTCGAGGCTATAACGTTGCCCCAAAAAAGCATCGGGATTTGGCGAAAAGCCAAATCCCGACACAAGCTTCAGCATCGATAATTCTAGAGCATTTCGTGAGGTTGATATGACAGGGCCTACTTCGTCAGCTGTCAGGGAGCCATGTCTGCATCAACAGCTTTAATCCCAATCATCATCCCAATCATCATCATCAACCTCTTCCTCCTCTTCCTCCTCGTAGCTCGCCTTTCTTCTACCTCGGAAACCGAACAAATCATCATCATCGTCGTCATCGTCTGCTATTGGGCTATTTAGGTAATCGTAGAAGTCATCGTCGTCATCGTCATCTAGATTATACTGCTCCCTAGATTTGGAATGAAAGGAGCATCCTCTGTTGCTGGGATCCCAAGCTTCCTCCGTTTCCTCATACCTCAACCCATTGAACAATTGATCGCTTGAGGCTACATGGTTAGCTTGCTCCCTACCTTCCCATGACCTATTCCCATACCCCAAAGGCTCGTCATGGCTTACGCTTGAAGTACGCGTATCCTCCAACCCTGCCAGCATCTCGTCCGTGAACTCAAGGCTATCCCATTTGTGAGATGGAGCATCTTCAAAGAAGGGATCGGCCACAAAGCAACCATTCCTGTCCCGAATCCGTTTGGGCTTTTCTTGCTCCTCTTCTTCACCGTCATACCTGGCGGCCCAACTTGGCTGAAAGCTGTACCTCTTTTTGTCCCTACGATCCAGCAATAGGGTAAGACTAAAGCTATTGGGACTAACAAACTTGCTAAGCAGGAGCCTGCCGTCTGCTCTGTCCTTCCAGCTGAACTGTGCTATATCTATGCCTTGGCTATTGATAAGCTCATCCAGCGCGGCTTCATCGAACGTGCCATCGCTTAGCAGCACCATCCTAATTTTTGCTACGGTACTAGGATCCTCATTGGGGTGGAGCTTAAACCATGCAAGAACGGCATCAATTTTCTCCAAGGCAGCCTTGTTCTTGTAGTTAGTCAGGTTGAGCAACTTGACATTTGTTTTCCTCCGGTATTCAAGAAAGATGCTTTTCTTTCGCTTCTGCTTGACGACCTCGTAATCGTTATGGCCAACCTTCTCAATAACACCCATGTCTCGCAGGTAGTTCATGGAGGTTAAGTCCATTCCCCAGCTGATGTCCTTCTTGAGTCTCCTAACAGCTACCTCAATCTGGCTGGATTCCAAAATGTTGAAATGCCGCTTGGCGCAAGAGTTGCATACCTCCAGCTCGTTGAGGGTGTGCTGGTTTACAAGAACCGTTATGTTTTTGACTTCCCTAGGGCTGCAGGGGCACATCTTGTGCTCTGAGGTATGGTAGCAACCTCCCATCCCCCATTCCTTCTTTGCTTGGTTCCATTCCTGAGACTTGCTTAGGCTAAGCACCTTTTTTTGAAGCATTGTGGAAGGGTTGTCTGCAGTTCTTTTGATTTCTGCCATTGTTTTTATGGTTTTTAATTCAACAAAATGTAAAAAGGCTTGGTTCGACTAGGTAATGCAGCCCCCTGTTGGATACTGCATTACCATCCTCCTGTCGAATCCGATTAAAGGGAGGTGCCAAGGCTCCTGTAGGTTTTAAGGCTATGGACAGCTTCTAGCTATCTTGTTGGGTTGGCTAGTGAAAGCATCTTCCGGGCGATTTTGGACTTGTCTTTTTAAAGATCGGAATAGTATCGATGCTACGGCCGCGTGGTACCCTGCTTCGAATGGTATTCAGAAATATGCGGTTTACAAGGCGTATTAAGCCGATCTGCTTTACCGTGCGCTCACGCTTCCACTCGTAACCAATGCTGTGGTACTTCTCGAATAGCCCCTTATCTATGAGCTCTTCCTCAAGGCAGAAGCGTAAGGCGTCAACGTATAGAATGCTATCCAGCGAAAATTTGGCTTTCATAAATGAGTTGAGCAGCGCTAGGCCGCACAGGTGAGGGTATCGGGACATGCAGCAGCCTCCAGCCTCCAGCCTAGCCCCATTCGTTCGGTTGACAAGCATTACTGCTATGGTACGTGTTGTACATCCGCATATGCACGGCATCCCATCCTCATCGTGGTGAAATCCGTAAACCTTCCACTCTTCAATCGCAAGCTCGAGGGACTTGGATGAGCTGAGCTCAACTAGGTGCATAAGAAATTCGGTCTCCCACGCAATTCGAGTCTCTTTGTCAATTTTACTCATTTTTGTATTGTTTAGTTGTTTAATTTGTTGATACTGGATTGTCGTTGAGCCGATTTTACAATTAGGGTTACGGCCTCACCCTTGCCGCTAAACGGATCGGTCAGCTGGCCTTCGCACCAATCCTCTAGCTCGGGTATGCTGAATACCAGCCGCTCGCCAGCTTTTCGGAAGGGAATCTGCTTTTGGGCCGTCAGCTTGTAAAGCCTGGACTTGCTCATGGGGATGCCTCTCTCCCTGACGAAGCTGATGGCTTCGATGGAGTTCAAGGCAACCCTATCTTTTACCCAACCTTTCTGCGTGCTTTCGGAGCATCGCGTTAAATCATTACTTTCGCACATAATTTTAGACCTTGTTTGTTAATCATGATGCAAATATGGGGTGGCAAGGCAGGCAAAGTCACGTAAGAAAAGCCCCTTGTATGACCCTTATTTGCCCTTTGATAAAAAACAGCATCATGCACTTATAAATCAACACTGTATGGGAAAGACAATTTCAGGAATTACTCAAAATAGCAAGGAACTAAAAAGCTTGTTGGAAGAAGTCTGCTCAAAAAATGGGTGGCTTGCTCCTGTTACTGGAAGCGATAGAAAGGACTTGGTTGCAAAAATACAGGAGCGCCTAATAGAGCTCTACCCTGATTTTAAAGTTCGCCCTTCAATTCAAGAGTCGACATTAAGCAGGCTCTTCTGTAACGAAAAGTATGCCCATTCTTTCGGTATGGCTGAAACGCTAAACCCGCTAGCAAGGATGGCTGATCATGAAAGTTGGGTTTACTACGTAGAAAAGAAGAAGAGAGAAACCCAGCACACGAGCTACCCTAATTTCAATGCCGTTAACCCTACCGAGGAAGAGACGTTCTATGCGGTTGACCTTTTTGATGATGCAGAAAGGCTTCCTGTTGGCTCCATCCTAAGGATGGGATGGTACCCGCATCGCTATGCAGACCTTGAGTATATGGGGGACTGTGAGTTTAAAGTTGTAAGATACGCAGGCGCCACTCCTGAAATGTTAGGTCGTGTGGTGACGGGACGATGGTTTGAGGTGGTGGATATTAAGCCGAACCCGAATCAACGGGATGCTAAGCAGGATATTGCAGCTGTTCTCGGTGATGCCGAATACGAGTTTCTTGGCTTGTAGGCTGCTGATTAAAGCATATTCAAGAATAAATGAAATAGAAAAGTCCTATACTCCCCAAATTAATTGTTGGAGTATAGGACTCAATTATTGGGGCAGTAATTATGCTACTTCATCATTTCTGTAGCTGCATTGGTCAGCTTCGTTTGAAGCTTAGCAAACCTGCTCATCTGCTCTGAGGTCAACGTTGTGCTTGCATTCTGCAGCTTTTCGCCAAGCTCGTTGGCCTTATCCATCATGGCTGGATATTCAGAAACTGCGGACATGTCACCCGTATTTGCCTTTTTCATCAACTTAATGTACTGGTCGATATACTCTTCATAGCTGTTGAGGACATCATCCCAATTTTCACTGCTCGCTGTTTCAGTAGTTGTTTCTTTTCCTGTCAATTCTGTAGTTGTGGTGGAATCGGTACTTCCTTTTGTTTCCTTACTTCCACATGATGTTGCCAAAAGCACTGCAGAAAATACCAATGCTACGAACGTAATTTTTTTCATATCAAAATGATTTTTTGAGAAATTCGAAAGCAAATATAACACTCACACTGGTATGTGTATCTACGGATATTGATTTTTTATCATTGGATTGATAAAAAAATTTATATCCAATTGAAAACTAAGATAGAGCAACACGTTATTGATGCAGTAAAAAAGAAGCGCTTGGAGCAGAATATCTCACAGGCTACGCTTGCTTTCTGCTTAAACGTTTCAAAAGGGTTTATCGGAGACGTAGAGAGCCCTAAGATGCGCGCCAAGTACAACCTCAACCATATCAACGAGCTGGCAAAATTCTTCAACTGTTCCCCTAGAGAATTCCTTCCTGAGAGTTTTTTTGATGAAGATGCTCTTTAGCGAAAAAAGGCCAATCCTGCTGCATAAGTCACTAGTACCTCGTAGGTTCGCTGGAAATCTACGTTGCTTATGTTACTGGAATGTGCTGTGCGGGTATCCGTATACGAGCTGCTAAAGGATAGCCGATTAAATGCTGAATGGATAGCTAAAGTCATACCATCATTTAGGATGCTTTCAAGAGGTCTCAAAATGAAGCCCAAGCAAGCCATAATCTGGCTTGTGGTGCATGAGCTGGGCAAGGATAAGCCTGAGGGCATTTCATTGAGCGATATAGCCTCCTTTTCGGATGCCTCACAGACCGAAGTTTTTGGGTTTGCTGAAGAGTTTAGGTGGCTAGATCGTCGAGGGTACATAGTAGAGGTCGGATTACATAAGCAGCCCCTATCTCTAAAGAGATACAGGTGCGAAAAGGGCTACTAGGTGCGCATTTTTAATTATGCAATAGTTGCTTCACTTACTTCACTATGTTCACTTGCTGCAATTAGCATATAGGAGATTCTCCTTTATTAGGCCTCATTAATGAAGCAGGTGAAGTAAGTGAAGCCCGTTTCTATAATACCATTTTACTATGAGCCGCGTATGCCTATATAAGTCAATAAGGTATGGGATAAAAAAAAGGATGCCTGTTAGCATCCTCTTTTCTTAAGCTTGAAGCCTAGGTCGTTGACTAGGTGGCTTATTTTATCTATGGTTCGTTTGGTGTTGGAATCGTCAGCGCATTGCTCATTAAGCGTAGCTATAGCCTGATTTAAAGCCTCTATGGCTTGCTGAACCTTCTGCTTGTCCATATTCTTCATCTAGACTCTTTATTGAGATGTTTGAACTATAGCAGGTCAAGCACTTCCTCTACGAATCGCTTATTCTCTTCGTGCTCCCTTTTAAGCATATCGAGCTCTAGCTCTTCCTCAAAATCCTCGACATTGGCAATGATGTACTCTAAAAATCCTTTCATGGTAGGTTGCTTTGTTGTTATGTCACTATTGACAACCTATATATCCTACAAAAGCAGACTTTACAAGGAGAATTGGGTTAAAAGTGCCGCGTTTTTAATGCGCTCTTCCCGCTCAAAGCTGGCTAGATAAGATTCTGTCGTTTTAAGGTCTGTATGGCCCAACGATTCGCTGATGTAGGCGATATTGGCTCCTGAACGCTTTAGAATGGTAGCATAGCTGTGGCGAGCTGTGTAGGTGGTAATCTTACCAATGCCGAGCTCTTCACCTATAAGCTTCATGCGCTTGTTGATACGAACAATTACATCCTCAAGAATTGACTTTCTTTCAATAGGTGATTCCTTCCCTTTAAGAAAAGAAAAAAGGTAATTATCCTTACTAGGAGCATTGCCCCACCTATCAATAATCCTCTGAATTTCATCGGTAACTATAATTCTTATCTCTTTTCTACTCTTGGTGGTTCGAGCTGTCTTTTGTCGCACGAAGCATATCTCGCCATTAATGATGTCCGAAAATCGAAGCTTGATTAGATCTGCAATATTGATACCGTTACAGAGGTAGCACATAATCCACAAGTCTTTGTACTTCATGGTGGCTTCATTTGTAGTGTTATACTCAAAAATCGCCTTTATCTGGTTTTTGGTAAGGGCCTTCTTGTGTGCTTCCCCTGTCTTGATTTCAAACTTGCCCCGTCCAAACGGGTACTGAGACTCTTTTACTACTCCAGCCCTACGTGCATCGTTCATTACTATTCGAAGGTTTCTAAAATGCATGCCAATCGTGCTATACTTCTTGGTTTTAAGCCATTCCTGCTCGCATAGCTTTAACCAATTCACTGTAATAGAACTAAACTGAATATTAGCACCACCAAATCGTTCTATTAGCAGCAACGTATTAACGAACAGCTTCATCGTGCTGATGCGTCCATCTGATTTGAGTTCCTCAATCTTAGCTCGAATGGCTGTATTTACCGTATCGCCTGTTCCACGACCAAGCCTAAGATTTAAGAGATCAAAGGAAAACTCGCCTCTTTCCACCATATACTCTACATTCTTACGTACAAGAGAAAAGCTGCTCTCAATTTCTTCTTTCAATTTTTTAGCTGATGTCGTTTTGCTTTGCGGTAGCTTCTCCCATTCATCTTTGGAGATGCTTCTTCCGGTAGAGTAGTACTCGCGCTGGCGCTTATAGTTTACTCTGATCTTGATAGGGTACTCATTTCTAGAATTTAACTTTCGAGGATCAAGCATAGAGGAGACGGTAATGCCGTCTTTCGAATACGAAAACATATAAAAATGATTAGCTCCAGCAGCGGAATTGCTGCTGGAAGTCTATATATCCTATATTTTCGAGATGCATAAGCTGCTTGACGAAGATTGAATGAGGATTTCAATAGAAGATTGAAAAATATAGTGCATTACAATGCACTATATGGTGATATTTCAATGCGTGAAATAATAAGTGTGACACATAGTGCTTTAAAATGCACTATGTGTTGAAATAAATAAATAATATTGTATTTTTACATAAAAAAGAGCGGCAAAATGCACTTTGAAGAGTTGATAAAAGCGCGAAGAGAAGCGCTGCAGGTGACTCAGGAAACCTTAGCAGAGCTATCTGGCGTGGGGTTAAGGACGCTTAAGCAGCTTGAAAGCGGGAAAGGAAACCCGACGCTGCTAACACTACAGAAAATAGCCGATGTGCTAGGCTTGGAATTGTACCTAAAGCTTAAAGATGTAACTCGTAATAAATGAGACAAGCAAGAATTCTATACAAAGATGAAGAAGCTGGCATCCTGACACAGCATGATGATGGCTCATTCACATTTCGTTATGATACTCGTTGGATAGCAGATAGCAGCAAGCCTGCTATTAGCTTGACTTTACCTAAAACGGAGCAAGAATACCATTCAAAATTTTTGTTCCCGTTTTTCTACAACATGCTTCCTGAAGGTTCCAACAAGCAGGTGGTATGCAAGCATAACAGAATAGATCAGGATGACTATTTCGGACTGCTGATGACCACTGCAAAGAGCGATAGTATTGGAGCCGTGAGAGTAATTAAAATTGAAAATGCATGAGCCTACCTGAAATAAACCATTGCCCAGGCACATTAGCCGAAGGCTTCAACACCTATAGCAGGACTTGCTTAAACAGAGTATTTCAGGGTAAAAAGGTGCATCATGTGCTACCATACGACTCACCAACATCTAATCCTGAAACAGGTGAACTCTTTGAAGAGAACCAAAAGCGAATGTCCATTTCTGGAGTACAGGAGAAATTCTCCGTATTGCTTGAGAAAAATAAGCTGCGGCTTATCAATGAAGGTGAGCGCGGAACCTATATTTTAAAGCCAATCCCAAGGGTAGGTAAAAAGCCTGACCAAATGCCCGCTAACGAGCATTTAACCATGCAAATAGCCCGACAGGTATATGGCATAGAAACAGCTGAAAATGCCTTGATTTTCTTTAAGGATGGTACTCCAGCGTACATTACCAAGCGATTTGATGTAAAAGAAGATGGAGTTAAGTTGGCGCAAGACGATTTTGCATCATTGGCAGGAAGAACACCACAAACACATGGGGAACATTACAAGTATTTAGGGAACTATTTGGAGCTATTCCAGCTGATGGAAGCACATCTACCTGCTTACAAGTTGGAAGCACTAAAGCTGCTAAAAGTGTTGATTTTTAACTACCTGTTTTCAAATGGCGATGCTCACTTTAAGAACTTCTCACTGTTGGAGACTCCAATGGGAGATTATCGCCTTAGCCCTGCTTACGACCTGCTAAATAGCCGGATTCATATAGATGATCGAGATTTTGCTCTTGAAGATGGCCTGCTGCCAAGGAACTTGGCTCAAGGGAAAGTTAGCAAGCAGTTCGCCATACTTGCAGAGAAGGCAGGTGTCAACGAAAAGATATTTAATGATTTGATGACGTTAATGGTTTCAAAATCTGATTTGGTTGAAAAAATGGTGAGCGCTTCTTTCCTGAATGAAACTACAAAAAGGAACTATTGGCAGTCGTATCAGGGACGTTTAAATCAGTTGTTGAAGATTTAATGTAAGTTGTGGATAATCTGCTATGTGTAAAATGGCCTAAGACGAAAAGTCCTGCATCGTATTCAAAGTAATAAACAAAAGAATATAAAATGCAGACAAATTTGGTGCAGTAAGTTTAATACTATAAATTAGCCATGTTAACTTTTTGTGTGACAACAATCTTAAAATTAAAATATGAGATTTACATATAACCCTAGAGTTATTAAACAATTAGGCACTGAACTAATTACGTCAGATAGTGTCGCTCTAACTGAATTGATCAAAAATTCTTATGACGCAAAAGCATCTCAAGTCAACATATTTTTCCTTGATGATATTAAAAATATTTGTGAAAAAGATCTTGTTGTTCCTATTCACGAAAGGATTATTGCTGAAATCTCTAAAATAGGAGGAAATCTTATTTTAATTGAGGATAATGGCATCGGAATGGATGAGTATCGTCTTCAAAAAGGCTTTTTTGAAATAGGATCAGATATAAAAGAAACAGAACAGAGGCAAGCAAATGGGGCAGATTTAACCGTAATTTTAGGAAACAAAGGAATAGGTCGTTTATCTGCTCAAAGACTTAGTCCGATCTTGTTTGTAGAAACAACTGCTGAACAATGCGATTTAATCAAATTGGTAAAAGTCAATTGGGTAGAATTAGAAAAAGATGCGAACGCTGAAGCTCAGAATTGGGATATAGAAAAAAGTTCTAAAAAAACGTATACGAGACTATGGCTATTGGGATTACCCGATCAACCATTGAATTTTTCTAAGTTTTTTCATAAAGTAGAAGAACAGTCCAAAGATTTATTTGGAACGCCATATGGCCCTAAATTACATTATTACAAGACAAACGAGGATGTTTTGTCGAAGTTAAATTTCTTGTACTCTCCGTTTGAAGTAGAGAATAACCCTATCTCTTTAAAAATTAAATATAATTCCACTCGCATAAAAACGGACTTCAACAAGGATAATTTAACAATTGCGGAATCTCTTCATAAATTCAAAATACAGAAAAGTAAAACAGGAGAACTTATTTTATCAGTAGAATTAGACATAAGACCTTGGTTTATTCAAAGAATACATCATAGCCAAGTTGGTGATGGTCTTTTTCAAGACTACAAAAAAGATCCTTCATTCTATCGCCAGTTACAGCATAAGTATAGAGAACGGTACAATACGAGTTTAAAGGATATAATACTGATAAGTTCATATTTAGAAAAGAGAATAAAAAGAGAATCAAGTAAGATATCAAGTGATGATTTAGAAAAACAAGTGGCTACTAATATTTCTAGCATAGAACAAGTATCGCCAATTGAAGGAGAAATATATTCTTTTAAAAGAGATAGAAGAATGCTAGAGTTGGCATATAATTCAGCCAAAGACAATGGATATATTAGTAATGAAAGTCAACTTCATGATATTAAGGCTTTTTTAGAAGCTTATAATGGTGTTAAACTATACAGAAATGGATTTAGAATAGCAAATCTTGGAGATAAAAGCAGTGATTGGTTAAAGTTACAGCAAAAAAGAACAACAGGTCAGCAATTCTATAGATTTGAATTAGGAAATGCTTTGGGGTATGTTAAAATCAATGACCCCAAGCAGGAGTATATTTCCGAAACAAGTTCACGAGAAGATATTACAGATAGACCAAATAAAAAGACCTTATCTGATTTGTTAGATTATATTTTTAATGAATGCTTTTATTATCTGACTAGAAATGCTGTAGGAATAACTAAAGATATTTTGGATGAAGAAGGGCTTATTCCTAGAAATCAAAGTCAAGATATTGAGAGAGAATCAAATTCTGCGAAAGAATTACTAGTTGCTGCGGAAAAAAATCTAAGTGCGTTTTCTGAAGCATTCAAAATAATTCGAGAAAATAAAGATTTAGATTCTGAGATTAAGATTAATACAGTAAAAAATCTATTGGACTCGGTAGATGGTTTAGCTCAAACACTGGGAGGTAGCCTGCAAAATAGTTTCAAGGCTTTAAGATCAGCAGACACAATATTAACTATTGCTCATCAAGAAAAGAAGCGTATAGAAGTTGAGACTTATAACAATTATAAATTGATGGCTAATGGATTGGTTACTGAAGTTATTACGCATGAACTTCATTCGCTTATTCAAAATGACCATTCGGTTGATTACGAAGAGAAGATAAACCTCGTTAAGAAATATCTATTTGAACAAAACAATCCAACTCTTTACAAAGATAATTTATTCCCTGTTAAGCAACATTTAGAGCAGGTATCGCACAAAATGTCTGAATTACAACAATTCTATAATTTTTTAGAAAAAACTTTTGTTTATAGTGGTAAGACAGATGATTTCGAACAACAAAATTTGAAATCGTTCTTAGTGCTATTTGAAGAACGTAATAAAATTAGATTGGATAAATATAAAATTGATATTGATATTACTGAAGCGGATCAGATTTTTTCTATTCCACGTGGTGCATTCATGCATATGTTTTATAATCTTTTTGATAATTCTATTTATTGGATCGGAGAAAGGCAAAGCAAAGCAATATATGACAAATCATTTCAACATCCTGATAAAGACAAAATCACTATACGAGTAAAGGATGGTAATTCATTACAGTATTTTGACTCTGGTATCGGTGTATTAGATAAATATCAATATACATTATTTCAGCCTCTAGTGTCAGGAAAAGAGAATGGAAGAGGTATGGGAATGTATATTGTACGCAAATTTTTGGAATCATTTGATGCTAAAATTGAATTACTTAATGATAGAAATAAATATGGTAATCGCTATATTTTTGAAGTAACTTTTAATTCTAATGTTGAATAAAATGGAACATTTAAGAAAAATAATTAATCATTTAGACGTGTCTTGTGTTGTATTTATCGAAAATGGTTTTGTTAAATGTGACAAAGCAAACGAATTAATCTCAAAGTATTTACTGTTACCTCTTGTAAATAAACAAAATATTATAAATAAATTAATTCGATGTAGTTATAATGAATTGGCAGAAAAATTATCTTTGTTTGAGAAGACATTTGCCAGTCTTAATCATGTGGAAACAAAATCTACTTACCTAGAGACTGGAGATATAGAATCTTACATTGGAATACTAGACGATAATCAAGGGATTGAAGCTCTGTTAAGTGAAGTATGCCAGTTTATACACCCCCACCCTGATATTATAGACATATTTTTTCAATATGGTGTATTGGGAAGTTATCCCTCTCAATATGACAACTTGTTAAAAGAATTTTTAAAAATCGATTCTACAGTTGGAGTATTGCTTTATTCTAACATTACACCAAGTGAAATAAAAATATTTGAAGAAGATGTTTTATTATTCCTTAACAAAAAGACTAATAAAACATTTATTTCAATTATTGATAATAAATTAGGCAGCGGAGATGATGAGGGTGTAAAAATAGCCAATGAATATATTAAAGGTATTTTAGATCAAAATACTAATATTTCTGGTTACTCAATTGTATTTACATCACAAACACCACCTGCTGATAATGTTAATATTGACAATGGTTATTTTCAAGTAGTGACAAAAAGTGAATGTGCAAACCGTGATATATCCCATGCTCTTTCTTTAATTGCCTTTTCAAGAACATTTTCTTATATTCATGATAAGATGCGCGAAGCTGTAGATAATGTTCCTTCAATTATGAGAGAACATAAACATAATATAGCATATATTATTGATAAGGCGAACAAAGAAGGAATGTTATCATACGAAGCGATTAGTCTTTGGTATGAGAATGCTATAAATTATAGTATCAATCAATCTATTAAAACTGAAGAAAATGCATATCTCCTTTCCTCAATAGGATTGGCAAAAATGGTAGATTCATCATTGATACTACATGATGATATTAGTCAAAGTTTGCAAGAAATAGGTTCTAATGAATTATTTGACTTTTCTATTAACGCAAAACATCTGCCCATTGCTCCTGGTGATGTATTTCAAATAGGGAAAAAATCATATCTAGTTTTAGTAGGACAAACTTGCGATTTAGCAATACGATCAAATACTTTTAAGCGAAATGCTTTAGTTGCAGAACTACTTCAAGCAAATTTTAGAACTATAGAAAGTGTAAATAAATATTACGAACTTAAAGTAAATAGCCAAGACATAAAAGCGGACAAACACAAAGAATGGATAAGTGATAATGTGAAACGGAAAATAGGCAGATGTGAAAATTATCTTTTATATAATGGATTTAAACATAATGGAGAATTGGGATATTTAAAAATACAATATAAGACCAATAATTTGAAATTAGTTGGGTTTGAAGTGTTAGATCTTTGTATGTATAACGAGAATGGAGATTGTAGTATTGACACCGTAGTTGAGTTAGATACGAAGTTGCAAAATTATTTGACAGACTCAAATTGTGCGAATTATAAGAATATTCAATCTAAATTAAATTCACTTGTTAATATTACAGATGAAAAGGTGATCTCGTTATTAAAAAACGAGACAAATGGGATCTTAGAATATAAACAAGAAGGTAATTTAATTATATTCCCTTACAAACGTGTTTGTCGAATAAAAGGAAATTTCAACAAACTTATACATCATAATTACTGGCACTATCGTAGTCGCATAGACTTAAATGAGATAAATCTATCGAATAATGAAAAATAAAATTTTTAAAATATTATCTATATTTACAGGTGGAGGATTCTTAGATATTGGATTTATAAACAATGGTTTCCAAATTGAAGAGGCTGTTGAAATAGATCAATCTTTTATCTATGGACATAATAAGGGTTTTGAAAGTTATTTTGCGACTTCAAATAACTATTACATCAAGAATAATCTAATATCTAATACTTTGATAAATCGGCCTATAGATGCATCTGATGACCTAGAGATTAATAAATTAGGTAAAAAACATCATAATATTTGCGGTATTATTGGAGGCCCACCATGTCAAGATTATTCAACGGGAGGGAAAAATGCCGGAGTAACAGGTAACAGAGGTAAACTTATTTTTAGTTATTGTAGAATTGTTGATAGTGTTAAACCTGATTTTATAGTATTTGAAAATGTTACAGGTCTTGTAAGTACAAAGGTTCACAAAGAAGAGGGATTTGATATATTAGTAAATAAACTTAAGGATCTAGGCTATGAGATTTGGTATGATGTACTTAATTCACTTGAATATGGATTACCACAAGATAGACCTCGTGTTGTTCTTGTTGGTTTTAGGCGTGAAATAGTAACAGATTTAACAAATGCTGGTTATATTCTCGAAAAGGATAATCTTAAATTAAAAACTGAATGCTTAGATAATGTTGTATTTAGATGGCCAACTGTATTATATCAACACCCCAAGAAACTCAAATGGCCCACTAGAAATACTTTTCGGAATGAATTATCTAAAGGTAACCTATGTTTAGATTTAGAAATTTATGATTCAATGACGGTTACCAGTGCATTTTGTGGCCTATCAGAGCAAACTCCAAACCAGAATGAGTTTTTTAAACCTAAATCTAATAAATTTGATACGATTGAAGAAGGTGATACTAATAGGAAGTCATTTAAACGATTGCATCGGTATAGGTATAGTCCAACAGTAGCATATGGAAATAATGAAGTGCATTTGCATCCAACTGAGGCAAGGCGTTTAAGTGTTAGAGAAGCCCTTCGTTTACAGACAGTTCCAGATAATTATATTTTGCCCAAAGACATGACTTTAACTTCTAAGTTTAAACTAATAAGTAATGGTGTACCTACTAAAAAAGCAGAACTTATTGCAAAAGAGATAAGAAGAACTTTATTATTATGGAGTCAACTTTAAATCTAAGTTTTGTTTCTACCTAATTTACATATAAAATACTATATAGTGAATATTATTATTTATAAAATATGAATGTTGATCTTTTAGAATGATTGGTTGTTTTAGAAGTTACACATCAATTTGCCTTTTCCTTTGACTTATAAATCCAGTAATTCTCGCGTTTGGAATAACTGTAAAATTGCTGTCATAATCTTCAGATGTAAGAAGAGCAATTAATCTTTCATATTGACGCCATTTTTTCATTGGATATTATTTTAATATAAGCCGCTAATTTGTATGAATACATTTGTTCTTCCAATTTTAAGGTGCAAAAAGATAGATTACAGATCAATTGTAGTAAATCAACAAGTCTTTTATCTGTTCTTCTTCGTGTGTGCACCAAAAAACAGTTGCACACGTTTTGCACACACCTAAGGGGTAAAAGATGAAACTGGATGATAACGGATGATAAGGAATAGTTATATTCAGGCTTGTAAATCAGCAGTTTTAGCGACAAAATGATAACAGATGAAAAGTGATGAAATGCACCCGAAGCCGACTCGAAATCAGGTGTACTGCTTGCAGTACCGGGGGTTCGAATCCCTTTCTCTCCGCCAAAAAGAAGCGGCTACCAACCCAATGGCAGCCGCTTCTTCTTTTTGTGCCCTGTGCGTGCTGGCAGTATAAGACCTCCGCCTATGTTCGACGCATTTACAAGATGCGCCAGCCTCGTGAGCTTATTCTACGGCGAGCAGGGAACAAGAAATTACAACCAGATAGAAAACGTCGGTATAATACCCAGGTTCGCTGAAAACGCACCATACCTCGCTAACAATCTACCATACTCCGCTGACAATTTACCCGTCTTGTTAGCAATCTACCATGTCTCGCTGACAATTTACCCGCCTTGTTAGCAATCTACCATGCCTCGCTGACAATTTAGCCGCTTCGTTAACAATCTACCGTATCTCGCTGACAACATACCATGCTCCGCTAACAATCTACCTGCTTTGCTAACAATTTGCCAGCCTCGTTGACAATCTCCCAACCTCCGCTGACAACATACCATACCTCGCTGATAATAACAATAGCCCCACTAGCCGTAGTCTACATCAGCGCTCAAGGCTAGGCGAAGTTTGCAACTTCGACTTTGCTAAGTAGCGGTTTACAGACCGCAATCAAAGTAACAAAAAGTAAAGCGCAGCCGTTGAGGTGGCTACGCTTTACTTTTTTGCTGGTTTGGCATTCAACCATAGTATAATTTACGGCTAGCAGGAGGCAAGATTTGTGAGAATAAGCCTCTACTAGGAATACCTACACTTCGCCCACCGCCATCAGCAGTACGCCTACTTTACAGATACGGCCTCCACGTAATACGATGCGGCACTCCCCTCCGATACGCTCTTGGCGCAATCTTTGCCATCGCATCTGCCACAGGGCTTAGCGGCAACGTAGGTCACCTTCTTGAGCACGCCTTTTACCGTAACCTCTTTCCCCTTAAAGCTGGCTGCCGAACCGCTTTTCAGGACAACGGCCATGCGCACGCTCCTATCGCTAGCGGGCGACACAAAGAGCCGCTTGTCGCTTTTAGGGCAAACCGAGAGCACCGTTCCCTTAAACTCTATGCTCTTACCCACATGCTTGCCCGGATTCTTTGCCACATCGGCGAGTTCTACCTTGCCGGCCTGAGCCACAAACACCCCAATTAGGAATAGGGATACCAGAAAAAATCGTTTCATCGTTACAAATTTTTAATCAACTATTGTAGAACCAAAGAAAGCAATTGTAAGCGATCTGTGAAATACTCCTTGGCAGTTTTAAGGCTAAAACTGCCCAACAAAAAACCCCGCAGACTAAGCAAGCGGGGTTCTGTAGATGCGTTTAAATGTTACTGCTGCATGGTATGCAGTTTATGGTAAATTCCTTTATTGGCCAGCAGCTCGTCGTGCGTTCCCCTTTCGGCAATCTCGCCCTCGTTTATCACAAGGATCTCGTCGGCATTCTTGATTGTCGACAGGCGGTGGGCAATAACGATGGAAGTTCTATTCTGCATCAGGTTGTCCAAAGCCGATTGAACGATCTTCTCGCTCTCGGTATCCAAAGCCGATGTAGCCTCGTCGAGGATGAGGATGGGCGGATTGGCCAGCACTGCACGCGCAATGGATACGCGCTGACGCTGCCCCCCCGACATCTTGCTAC
The DNA here is from genome assembly GCF_963678165.1 of uncultured Acetobacteroides sp. Taxonomy (NCBI): domain Bacteria; kingdom Pseudomonadati; phylum Bacteroidota; class Bacteroidia; order Bacteroidales; family Rikenellaceae; genus Acetobacteroides; species uncultured Acetobacteroides sp. The sequence goes on from NZ_OY782755.1 coordinate 2,964,060, forward strand.
CCCTATCGCCTACCACCGTTTGGTAGCCATCGGGCGATGTCGAAACAAACTCGTGCGCATTGGCCACCTTCGCAGCAGCTTCCACGTCATCGGCGGTTGCACCCTCTACGCTAAACGCGATATTGTTGTAGTAGGTATCGTTAAACAAAATTGGCTCCTGGTTAACAATGCCCATCAGCGAGCGCAGCTCGCGAAGCTTATAGTTCTTCACGTTGACGCCATCCACCAGAATTTCGCCCTCCTGAATGTCCCAGAAGCGGGGCAAAAGGTCTACAATGGTCGATTTTCCCGAGCCCGATTGGCCTACCAGCGCAACAGTTTTCCCCTTCTCTACGGTAAAGCTAACGTTGCGGAGCACCCAATCGTCGATGTACTTAAAGCTAACGTTGCGGAACTCAATCTTGCTCTTAAATTCGGATATTGGCTGAGAGGTCGGCGTATCCTTAATCGGATTCTCAGCCGAAAGAATGGCATCAATGCGGTCGGCAGAAGCCATACCTTTTATGATGTTGTAGTACGATTGCGAAAAGCGCTTTGCCGGATTGAGCAGCTGCGAGAAGGCAGCCAAGTAGGTGATCAGCGCAGCAGCGGTAAGGGTTGGGTGAGGCTGCAAAACCAAGCGTCCACCGTACATCAGCACGGCAACCACAACGCTCACGCCAAGAAACTCGCTTAGCGGCGAAGCCAAATCGCGGCGCCACGAAGCATGGTTGCATAACTTACGGTACCTATCGTTTAGCTCCTTAAACTTTTTGGTCATATGCTTCTCTGCGGTAAAGCCCTTTACCACTCGCAGCCCGCTAAGGGTCTCCTCTATGGCCGAAAGAATATCACCCAAACTGTTTTGCGCCTTGTACGACGTTTTACGAAGCGAACGACCAATACGCCCCAGTATGAATACGGTGACGAAGATCATCCCCAGCACGAACAGCGAAAGCTGCGGGCTGATTATGATAAGCGTTGTCAGATACGCAATCAGCAGTAACGGATCTTTAAAGAGCAGTTCCAGCGAGCGAACCACCGAAACCTCAATTTCGTTGACATCGTTGGTCATCTTCGAGAGAATATCCCCCTTGCGCTCGTTGCTGTAGTACCCCAAAGGCAGCTCGAGAACCTTACGGTATAGCGTCATACGAATGTCCATTACCACGCCGTTGCGAAGTGGAATCATCACAAAACTGGTAAGGTATTCGAACAAATTCTTAAACAGGAATAAGAGCGCAACACAAACGCTAAGCACGCTTAGTGTCGCAATCTCACCATGCGTAACAATATACTGGCTGATAAAATATTTTACGTTATGAAGAATAGCCTCCGAATTCAGCGCCCAAGGCACAGCGTTGGCAACTACCGGCGACTGCTTAAACAAAATCTGAAGGAAAGGAAGCACTGCTGTAATCGAGGCAACCGAAAATATTGCAAGCAGAATGGATAAAATAACGAAAGCAACGATTCGCCCCCTATAGGGAATCATGAATCGGAAAATCTTAAAAATATTCTTCATTAAAAAGACGGTTATTTTTATTTCAACAGCCCCATACAACCGTAAAGGACGCTAACCCAATGGAAAAATCGGTCAAAAATAGCAAAAAGCAGGGTACTCCCCTGCTCTTTTGCATTTAATGTGTAACTTCTAGAATAATCCCGTGTAGTTTTGGGGGGTAATCTTAAGAATCTCCTCCTTAACCGCATCGCTAACCTTAAGCGTACCCACAAACTCGCGAATCGCAGCCTTTGTTATGCCCGACTTACCACGAGTTAGCTCCTTTAACGCCTCGTAGGGCTTAGGATATCCCTCACGGCGAAGAATGGTTTGAATAGCCTCTGCAACTACTGCCCAATTCTCCTCAAGATCATTGTTTATTGCCTCGTGGTTAAGGTAAACCTTGCCCAATCCCTTAAGAATCGACTTAAATGCAATAACGGTATGCCCCATCGGAACACCTATGTTACGAAGTACGGTAGAATCTGTTAGATCGCGTTGCAGGCGTGAAATAGGAAGTTTAGCCGCAAGATGCTCGTATAGCGCGTTGGCAATACCCAAGTTACCTTCGGCATTCTCGTAGTCAATAGGATTTACCTTATGTGGCATAGCCGACGAGCCAACCTCGCCCTCTTTCACCTTTTGCTTGAAGTAGTCCATCGAGATGTACATCCAGAAGTCGCGCGACAGGTCAATAAGGATGTTGTTTATGCGCTTAAGCGTATCGAAAATAGCGGCAAGGTTGTCGTAGTGCTCAATTTGGGTGGTGTACTGCGAACGGGTAAGCCCAAGTACATTATTTACAAAGTCGTTACCAAAATCAACCCAATTGATTTCAGGATAGGCAACATGATGCGCGTTGAAGTTTCCAGTAGCACCGCCAAACTTAGCACTTACTGGAATTTCCTGAAGCAAATCAACCTGCTTTTGAATACGTTCCACAAACACCATAATCTCCTTCCCCAACTTGGTTGGCGATGCTGGTTGACCGTGAGTACGAGCCAAAAGAGGAACCTCTGCCCACTCGCGGGTAAGCAGTTCGAGCTGCTCCACTACTTCATCCAAAAGGGGGTAGTAGATTTCGCCTATTGCATCGCGAAGTAAAAGCGGAGTTGCAGTATTGTTTACATCCTGCGAGGTTAAGCCAAAATGGATAAACTCAAGATATTTGGTAAGTTTAAGCGCCTCCATCTTTTCCTTAAGGAAGTACTCTACAGCTTTCACATCGTGGTTGGTAACCTTCTCTATATCCTTTATCTTTTGAGCTTCCTCTATGGTAAAGTTTGTGTAGATATCGCGAAGCTTCGAGTAAACGGCTTTGTCAACATCCGCAAGTTGAGGGAGAGGAATCTCGCATAGTGCAATAAAATACTCAACTTCAACTTTTAAGCGATAACGGATTAGTGCAAATTCGGAGAAGTAATCTCCAAGTTCATCAACTTGTCCTCTGTACCTTCCATCGATAGGAGAAATGGCTGTTAGCTTCTGTAATTCCATCTTTAAGGGGTTTATTTTGACGGACAAATTTACCAAAAAAATGATGGCTTCGACAGCCAGCCCAGCCTCTCAAGCGCCATTTAAAGACAATTTTGTTTTGGTTTGCAAATAAAATAATACCTTTGCGCCGGTAATCAAAGTAATTTAAACAATGCCCTCGGGATAAATTCGATAGTTGAATGATTTGTAGAAAAGTTTCGGCGGTGCTTCAAAAAAGCACTACCCCAATCGTAAAAGGGTTTAAACGCACGAAATTGTCGGCAACCTCCAATACTGCTGACCATACAAGTCTACACCGATTATCATCAGCACAACAATCCTTCCCGAATTACTCCAAGTTTCTCCAACAAATTTTCAACCACAAACGACGACGATGGTCAACGCAATCGGGCTTTCGATTGTGCGACTTACCGACATCCCTTTGCGCTGAAGAGGGCTAACGCTAGCCAACTCACTCCTCCAGAGCTAAACACCCCATTGTATAACCGGTAAAAACCAAGGGTCGATGGTAACCTTATTCGTTCGTGGCGACAATAAAATCATTCAAGAAACAGAGATAGAGCAACTCGAAGAGCTCAGTTTTGACGATATCATTTGGATTGACATGAACAATCCAAGCCTTAAGGAGAAAAAGGCTATCGAAAACTTCCTCCACGTAAACCTGACTACCCGACAGCAGGCAGAGGAAATTGAAAGTTCATCGCGCTACTCAGAGTCGGAGTCTACCATAATGGCGAACTCGAACTTCCTTATTCAGGAAGATGATGAATTCACCTACGAGGCGGTATCCTTCATCCTTAAAGAAGGAATACTTGTAACCGTTCGCAATATAGATTTAAAAGTATTCTCCGATACGATTCGACGCTTTTTGCTCAACAATCGCGCCTTCCCAACATCATTTCACCTAATGGTGGCAATTTTAGAAACGCGAATTGACCTTGACGCTGATATGGTAGAGCAAATTGCAAGAGATATCGCCAAAGTTAGTAAGGAACTAAGCCTCTCCGGTAGCGTTGATGAAGAGGTACTGCTGGACATCAACCAACTGCAAGAAAACTCGATGCTGCTCCGCGAGAACATCATCGATAAGCAGCGCGTTCTCTCGGGAATCCTTAAAAGCGAGCGATTCCCCAACGACCTTTACCCAAAGGTAACCATCATGCTTAAAGACGTTGGCTCACTTATCAACCACACCGACTTTAGCTTCGAACGTTTAGAATACCTACAGAACACCTTCTTAGGTCTTATCAACATCGAACAAAATAAAATCATCAAAATATTTACGGTGGTTTCGGTTATCTTCATGCCCCCTACTCTTATTGCAAGCATGTACGGTATGAACTTTAACTTTATGCCAGAGCTCACCTGGAAATATGGCTACCTATTTGCAATCTGCGTTATGCTATTCTCCTCGGGAATCACACTCTTCATCTTCAGAAAACGAAAGTGGCTTTAACACATTAACAATAAAAGAATTAAGGCGCTCGTTAAGTTAACAAGCGCCTTGATTCTTTTAAATAGTTCTGGATTTCTTTTGGCACCTTGACTTAAAAGCCGCAAAAACTCTTCATCACTCGCTTATTTTTTTCGATTTTTACAATTAATATCCTACCTTTACCGTAACATGTGTTAAATAACATCGTCTCGGAAAATTGCTTCAGATCAATTGTATGAAAATGTTGTACGAAGAGTTAAATAAGGACATCAGGTTTCAAGAAGGCATAAATTCATGCATAAGCTGCGGCACCTGCACCGCAATATGCCCTGCTGCTCAGGTTTATCCTTACCAACCACGCGCAATTGCAGAAACTATTTCGACCAAAGATGACAAACTCATAGAAGAACTCCTCAAAAGCGAAACAATTTGGTATTGTGGCGAGTGCATGTCGTGCAAAACCCGCTGCCCTCGAGGTAACGCTCCTGGATTGCTCATTATGGCTTTACGTGCTTTATCTATTAAAAAGGGATACTTTGCCGAATCGGAAAAAGGAAGGCAACAACTGGTACTCAAGCGAACAATTGGTGAATGGTCGTACAAATACGGTTATTGCATTCACGTGGACCATCTTAATACCGAAATGTTCCCAGAACTTGGTCCTATTTTCGATTTTGAAAAGCAACACATGGTTGCACTAATGGACCGTGTTGGCGCAAGTTACCATCAGGATAAGCCTGGAGCACTACGCAACATTCCAAAGGAAGCACTCGATGAAATTAGCAGCATCTTTGAGGTTACAGGAGCACACCAACAGTTTCAACATATTGAGGATGTATCCGCAATCAAAGCCAAGGAGATGGATCTTAAGTTAGACGAATCAGGTCTTGAATCGGAATACGTTCAACATATATACAACTTTAGCAACGAAGACGACCACTCGATATAAAAGCAGCAACACAATGATACCAGAAGGAAAGAAAAAGCTTTGGGCTAAATATCAGAAAGAAATTGCGGAGGACAACTACTACTACGCGCGAAGCTGCATTCGCCAAAACTTCTTCCCCGGCTCAGAATCTACATTTCTTCGCATTTTGAAAGGCGATTTGGGAAAATCGATACTCGATGATCCCCGCCATACAACCTGTACAGGGATAGCCTACCATACAGACTTGGTTCCGTTAGAAACAACCATGACTGTGGTGGCTCGCCAGTTTTCTCTAATGCACGAAGCGGGACTAGAAAACTACGTTGCCAGCTGCGTTACCTCATTTGGCATCTATACGGAGATACTCGACCTCTGGCATCATAATCCAGAACTGGAAGAAAAAGCACATAAACTTCTCTACAAGGCAACTAAAAGAGAGTTTGTAAAGCCCAAAAACTTAGTTCATACCAGCGATGTCATATATAAGTTTAGAAACGAAATTGCTCAAAAGTCGAAGTATCGGCTGGTAAATAAAGAAACAGGAGAACCTCTAAAGGTTGTAGAGCATATTGGGTGTCACTATGCCAAGATGTTTCCACACAAAGGTGTTGGCGGAGCGGAATACCCTCACGTACTTGTTGGAATGATTGAATCGTGGGGTGGGGATGTTGTAGACTACCCCGAACGTAGGCACTGCTGCGGATTTGGCTTTCGCCAGTATCTGGTAAAAGCCAACAGAGGCTACTCGGTGTCAGCATCAAAAAAGAAATTTGAATCGATGGCTCCATACAAGCCCGACTTTATACTAAGCAACTGCCCAGGATGCGCCTACTTCTTAGACAGATGGCAATACGTTATCGCCGACATGGAAGGAACAACCTACGACGATAAGGGATACGGAATTCCATCGCTAACCTACGAAGAACTTGCAGGGTTAGTTTTGGGCTACGATCCTTGGGATTTGGGACTTCAGCTCCACCAGGTAAATGTAGAACCTCTTTTGAAGAAAATTGGGATAGAATACAACCCCGATGCGAAGTTTAGAACAAAAGACGGGCAAGACTTAGGGCAACCTGAGAAACCTGAAATTCTTAAGTACTAGAGTTTACTAATTAGCGTGTGCACTTACTTATGATTAACGAAGGAAACAAAAAAATAGCAGTTATTGGAGGCGGCATCGCAGGGATGCAGTCCGCTAGCGTTCTTGGTCGCTTAGGCTATCAAGTAACTATTTTCGAGAAATCAGAGAGACTCGGAGGGAATGTAGCTAATTGGAATCACCTATTCCCCCACAACGAGAATGCCGCAGATATGGTAAATTTGCTAGACTCTACGCTTAAATCCCTATCAAACGTAAATATTACAGCAGGCACTACGGTATTAACAATTGACCACAAATCAGACAACATACTTATAACGACCCAAGCCAAAGAATACACCTTTGACGCAGCCATCATTGCCTCAGGATTCGAACCTTTCGACGCTACTAAAAAGGAAGAATACGGCTATGGCATTTACAATAGGGTGATTACATCTGTAGATTTCGAGAAAGCCGAAAAACAGGATCAACTAGGTAAGTACATCCAGAATCAATCGGGTAAGGTTGGCTTTGTTCACTGCGTAGGTTCGAGAGATGAAAAAGTCTGCAACGGTTACTGCTCTAAGGTTTGCTGTATTACTGCAGTAAAGCAAGCGATCGAAGTAAAGAAAACAAATCCAAATCTTGATGTTTACTGCTTTTACATGGATTTACGCCTGTTCGATCGCCATTTCGAAAGTATTTACCGTGAAGCACAAGAAACATGGGGAATTCAGTTTATTAGGGGAAGAATGTCCGAAGTAAACGAAGATATTGATGGCAAGCTTATTGCTCGCATCGAGGATACCCTATCGCGTCGTCCAATGAAGCTGTCGCTTGACATGCTCGTACTCATGGTTGGAATGGTTTCTTCAGAAAACACCCAACAGTTTGGAGACCAACTCAACATAAAATCGGAAGTTGACCGCTTTATTGTAGATAATAGTCAGGTACTAACTGCTCAAAACTCAAGTATAAAAAAAGGATTATTCGTAGCAGGAACAGCCAAAAGCCCTTTAACGGTAAAGGAAACGCTTGCCGATGCTAAATCGGTAGCCGTAAACGTCCACTTCTATCTTAAACAGATGTACCAATAATATGGCAAATTTTGGATTTACGACACGAAAGGATAGCATAATTATGCTCGACAAGGTAGATTTAACCCTTCGTCGCTACCTAATATCGGAATATCCCGAATACCAACTCTGCATCAACTGTGGTGTTTGTTCTGCAGTATGCACGGCAGCACAGCTAACATCATTCAACATTAGAGAAGTGAAGTTGAACATTGATAGAGGACAAACAGTTACTCTTGAGAATGATCTTGCCAAATGTATGGTATGCGGAAAGTGCGAAATGGCTTGTCCTAAAAATGTGAGCAATCGAAGAATCGTTCTTTTAATCAACAAATACCTTCAGGAGCAGCATGGATAAATTCAACATATTTGTACTCCCATTTACTATTGGATTAGTATTTGTTGTTGGTGCTTACATTGCCCAGCTTATTCACTGGATTCGATTAATACCAAAAGACGAAAGGAGAAAACTTAAAGTTCTTCTGGCCTCTCCTGTTAGATTTGTCAAATGCTGCACCGAAATAGCCAAAGAAAGTCTTCTTCACATAAACCTATTTAAAACCAACCTATTGCTCGGCTTTATGCACATGAGCCTTGCCTTTGGATGGTTTATGCTAATCGTCATTGGCAATCTTGAATCGAAAGTTTTCACGGCAAGTCACTTAAATCCGCCCTACTTTCCAATCTTCCTAGAGTTCTTTATTCCTGGCATGAGTAAATTCAAATACCATCAGGAATTCTCTTTTATAATGGATTTTTTTCTGTTATTGGTACTAACAGGCGTCGTTTTAGCCTTTTCGAAGCGCTTCGTTTCAAAGAAATTTAGTATTGCCAAAAAGCCAAAGCTAACGGTTATTGATAAAATTGGTCTTTACTCGCTTTGGTTGATATTCCCCCTACGATTCTTAGCAGAGAGCATCAACTCCGGAATTCACGAAACTGGAGGCTTCATCACCCAACCAATGGGAGAATTACTTTACAATGCGGGGTTTGGAAAGAACAGTTCCTATGCTGCATGGTGGGCATACTCCATCTCTTTAGGCGTATTCTTTATTGCAGTACCCTTTACCCGCTACATGCATATTCTTACAGAACCATTTTTCATCTTTTTGCGAAATGCAGAAGTGGATTCCAGTAAATTTCAACAAACATTCAACCAAGTACAGGCAAAAAGTTGCTCAAAATGCGGAGTGTGCTTAAATGCTTGCCCATTAACAACTACAAATATCAGCGGCAACCCGCAACCTATATACCTGCTCAATGCTCTGAACCAAGGGACACTCTCTCCCGAAATGGTTGAGAACTGCCTAAACTGCCGACGCTGCGAAGAGAATTGCCCTGTAGGCATTACCATAGAGCCATTAAGAATATCGCTGAAGAAACAAGTCGAGCACAATGCCGATTTTAGCTACACCTCATTGGCAGAATATCCTAAGGCAAAAATTGGATACTTCTCGGGATGTATGGGCAAGCTAACACCAGCCACGACGAGCAGCCTAGGAAAAATAGCAGAGACTGCAGGAGACAAACTTGTTCACCTCGATAAAGATGGTGGTATTTGCTGCGGACGTCCTCAAAAGCTATCAGGGCAGCTAGAAGCGGCAGAAGAACTTGCAAAGAAAAACACCGCCCTTTTCAAAGAAAGCGGAGTTGAAATGATAGTTACATCGTGCCCGATATGCCTCAAAACATTTAAAGAGAATTACCAGCTGAGCATACCTGTAATTCATCATACAGAATACATTAAACGCCTAATAGAAAATGAAAAGATTGGCGTAAATAAATCAAGTGAAATAACGGTTTACCATGATCCTTGTGAACTCGCTCGTGGTTGTGGCATCACCAAGGAGCCTCGGTACATTCTAAAGAAAGCCTCTCACTTTACAGAACTTCCTAAAGAAATCAAGGGGCAATGCTGTGGAAATACGATGGCTCATAATTCACTAAATTATGCACAAAAAGATGCCATTGCTAACATTACGCTCTGCGGCATTCCATCGAAAGCAAGCTCGCTCATTACTAGTTGCCCAGCCTGTAGTAAGGCTTTTAAACGAAGTGATAGCATAACGGTGGAAGACATTGCTGTTTTCACAGCAAGGCACATGTATAAGCCGGAACCTGTTTACGAAGAGCAATACTACAAAACAGCAAATAAGAGAACCGCAACAACATAGAATAAGGTATTGAAGGTAGCTTAAGGTTAGGCTACCTTTCCATTATTCCCCCTATCCCTTTTTGTTAGCACTAAAGATCCTTGCACAACTATAACACCTGAGAAAGCACTACAGCATTTTCTTGAGTTATCGCGCCACCTCCCTTATGGGAACTGACGAATAGTCATTTCGTTTACGAAGAAGCAACTACCGAATTAAGCACTCCTATAGACAATAAACGTTATTCGCAAGACGTTAAATTGGGGAGGAACTTGATATCGGCAAGAGTCCTGACAGAAGGGATTATTCTAGTACACATTAAGGGCAAAGAGGCATCAGGAACAAAAAGGTCACTTATTTTGTAGGATAAGCGCCCAAAAGCTTTCACTAAAATATCGATTTTATATTTTTGTGAGCGAATAAAACTAGAGTAACCAATGAGCCAGAAAATAAGACCGATGATTAAGATGAAGCGTGGTGTGAAATTTTTTACCCTGCTCTTTTTTACGTCATCGATTTTCTCGGTTCTCGTCATGAGGTTTGTGCCGATCACCTTTACTCCGCTTATGCTGATTAGAAGTGTGGAACAAGCTTTTGATGGAGATTTCCCAAAAGCAAAAAGAGACTGGGCTTCCTACAAGAATATCAGCAAAAACATGGTGTTGGCGGTAGTTTCATCGGAGGATAACAAGTTCCCGGAGCACTACGGATTCGATTTTGTAGCCATAGAACGAGCGCTAAAGCACAACTCTAAGAAGAAAAAGATTCGTGGAGGAAGCACCATATCGCAGCAAACCGGCAAAAATGTGTTCCTTGTACCGGCTCGCAACTGGATTCGGAAGGGATTCGAAACATACTTTACCGTACTAATAGAGGCAACGTGGTCGAAGAAGAGGATAATGGAAGCTTACCTAAATATTGTAGAGCTCGGGAACGGCATTTACGGGGTACAGGCAGCATCGGAGTACTACTTCGAAAAGGATGCCAAGAAGCTGACCAAGCGCCAATCGGCCCTGCTCGCCGCTACGCTACCGAGTCCGTTGAAACGTAATCCGGGTAATCCCAATGCAGCAATGACGCATAAGCAGGAGATGATACTTCGGATTATGCGAAAAATTCATGATGTTGACCTTTAGCTCTGCCAAAGAAAACACCCCAAACCCTTAACATTAGCCTACAGTGAGTACATTTCGTAAAATTGCCATAGTAATTCTGGTGCTACTCGTTAGACCAGGCTCGCTCTTCGCCCAAATCGATAAAGACTACTTCTTTAACAACGGGAGGCAATGCCTGATCGACCAAAAGTATGCGGAATCGCTGGACTACTTCAACGTACTGATAAAAACCGACAGGACGCTACACGAGGCGTTTTTCCTAAGGGGGATTGCAAAGTACAACCTCGATGATCTGATTGGGGCTAACCAGGACTTTTCGGAGGCGATCAAGCTGAATCCGGTATACACTCAAGCCTACCACTATAGGGCAATTACGCTCGCCCGAATGGGGAACACCGAATCGGCCATTGCTGACCTGAACGCAGCCTCGCTCCTGCGGCCGGAGTACCCCGGCATCTACTTTAGTAGGGGTATTACCCACTTTATGTCGAAGCAGTTCGAAAAGGCAATAGATGACTACAACAGGTTTATCCAGAAGGAACCCAAGGTTAGCGATGCCTACGTAAACAGGGGAACAACCTACCTTTTCATGAAGGATACCACTGCTGCTTTGGTCGACTACAACAAGGCCATTGGGCTTAACTTTGCGAATTCGGACGCCTACCTGAAGCGAGGCCATGTTTTCTCGCTGCAAAAGAAGATGAAGGATGCCCTTGCTGATTTCAACAAGGCGATTGAACTCGATTCCACCAACTCGATGGCCTTCTTCAACCGCGGTTTGGTGTACTACGACATGAAGAAGTACAACAACACCATGGCCGACTTCAGCAGCTCTATTCGTTTGGAGCCGAACAATCCGGTTACCCTATACAACCGCGCCATCCTGAGGGCTCAGGTTGGAGACCTGAACAACGCGGTTAAGGACTACGACAGGGTTGCCAAAATCACCCCCAAGAATGTGCTGGTTTACTACAACCGCGCGGCCGTGCTTGTTGAGCTGGGGATGCTCAGGGAAGCGCTGAAGGACTATACGCGGGCAATTGCGCTCTACCCCGACTTTGCCAACGCCTACATGAATCGATCGTACATCAAGCGTAGGCTGAACGACATGAAGAGCGCCAAGGCCGACTTCGATATCGCCAATAGGAAAATCAGGGAGTACCGGTCGAGGCTTAACGACAGCACCTTCTCGGTGTATGCCGATACCAGCAAGAAGTTTACCGCCATGATGTCGTTCGATGCCAACTTCGACGATAACGACATGCTCACCAACAACCAGGTTGACATCAAGCTTCGCCCGCTTTACCGCATTGAGGTTACCAAAGCCGATACGCTGCCACAGCTGCAGAACGCCTACTTCTACCCGGCCTACGACAGGTTCAGGAACAGCCTTCGCAACAGCTTGCAGCTTACGCTCACCAATCAGCCACAAAAGCCTACGCCGGCCGTTCTGGACAGCCTAAAATCGCTGGCAGGAACGCTCGCGGGAAAATCGCCGGCAGTGGCCAATATGGTGGAAGCCATCGTAGAAAGCAGCCAGAACCAGTTCTCGAAATCGGTTAGCGCCTACGGCAAAGCCATTGAGGCCGACCCAAAGAACGGATTCACCTACATCAACCGCTCTACCGTACAGGCCGAAATGATCGACTTCACCAAATCTATTGAGAACAGCATGCAGCCTACGCTGCTCGACGAGAAGGGGCTTACCCCAACCATGTCTAAGCAAAAAACGGAGGTGGCCGTTTACAGCTACGATCAGGCGATAGACGACCTTAATAAGGCGGCAAAGCTGCTCCCCAGCTACGCCTACATCGACTACAACCTGGGCAACATCTACACGCTCTCGAACCGTATGCCCGAGGCGATACAGAGCTACTCCAAGGCCATAGAGGAGTACCCCAACCTCGCCGATGCCTACTACAACCGAGGGCTCATCCAGATCTACCTGAAGGATACCAACAAGGGCTGCCTCGATATCAGCAAAGCCGGCGAGCTGGGCATCCGGGATGCCTACGCCACCCTAAAGAAGTACTGCATTAAGGAAAAGTAACCCATACCGAAGGAGACGAGCCCAACCGCTCGTCTCCTTTGCTTTTGGAGCGACTCGTCCCCAAAGCGAGGAGTGCAACAATGGGCCCTTCGATCGTCGTTTTCCAATTTGGGAATAGCGCGTTCGCCCTCCCAATGACCGTTTCCCAGCTTTGGGAAGGGCACGTTCGACCCTCCGATGCCTGTTTCCCAGCTTTGGGAAGAGTACATCCGACCCTCCGATCAAGGTTTTCCAACTTGGGAAACGTACATTTGCCCCTCCGATCAACGTCTCACAGCTTGGGAAAGATAAACGTACCACCGCTTATACCCCCTATGCCAAGCGTCTCGGGACTTCCACCTAAAATCTACCGTCGAGCATCTAAAGTCTAACTTCTACAATTGCAGATCTTGCTACCTTTGTAGGCTATGAGAGATGAGACATCGTACCGGAATATCTGGCGAATTGCCTACCCGATCATCGTTGGGAGCATCAGCCAAACCGTCCTCAACATTACCGACACCGTTTTTGTGGGGCATCTGGGCGAGCTGGAGCTGGGTGCGGGGGCGCTGGGTACGCTATTCTACCTCACCATTATGATGGTGATCAACGGATTTACCATCGGCAACCAGATTATCATGGCCCGCCGCTTTGGCGAGGAGCGCACCGCCGATATCGGCAGGACATTTGCCAGCTCGATACTGGTGCTGTTCGCCATTACCACGGCGGTTTTCGTAGCGGTAAAGCTGCTCGCGTCCGCCCTCCTCCCCACGTTGGTTAGCAACGCCCAGATATCGCAGCTGGTCGACGGGTTCATCCAGTACCGCATCTGGGGGATCTACGCGGCGGCGTTTACGCTGCTGCTCCGCTCCTTCTACGTGGCCACCGCCAACACCCGGGTGCTTATCCCGGTTACCACCACCACCGTTGGGCTAAACATCGTGCTCAACTACATCCTCATCTACGGGAAGCTCGGACTGCCGGCAATGGGGTTCAACGGAGCGGCGCTTGCCTCCGTAATTTCGGAGCTGGTAGGGTTTGCCATCATAATCGCTTATACCATCTACAAGAAATACCCACGGGCATTCGGGCTATTCAACATCCGCAGGTTCGAGCCCCAGATCGTAGGGGAAACGCTTAGGATTGCATCGCCGGTGATGCTGCAGCACCTCATCTCGTTTAGCGCCTGGTTCGTAATCTTCCTGATTATCGAGCGAATGGGCGAGCGCTCGCTGGCCATATCGAACATCGTGCGCAGCCTGTACATCGCCATGATGGTGCCCATCTGGGGATTTGCCGAGGCCACCAACAGCCTGGTGAGCTACCTGATGGGCGAGAAGCACTTCGACCGCATCGCCCTGCTGGTGAAGCGCTCGATGCTGCTCAGCTTTACCAGCGTGATCCTGGTGGTTGCGGCGTTCTACCTGCTGCTTCCGCAAATCATCGGCTTCTACAGCCCCGACACCTCGCTGGTTGCCGACACCATCCCAGTGGCCAAGGTGGTAATGGTAGGCGCCACCATCATGTCGCTGGGGTTTATCGTTTTCATGGCGGTATCGGGCACCGGCAACACCCTAACGGCGTTCGGGCTCGAGCTCTCCGACATCACCCTATACATTATCATTGCCTTTGTGCTGGTCGAATACGCCCACATCAACGTGACCAACATCTGGTTTGTCGAGACATTCTACGCGGGCTACATGCTGCTGGTATGCTCGCTCTACCTCCGCTTTGGGAAGTGGCGCAATAAGGTAATTTAGCAGGATACAATAACAGAAGTAACGATGAATAGAACGCTTACGCTTACGATCTTCTTTTCCCTTTTTGTACGGATTGGATTGGCACAAACCCTCGACGTTGAGCTTGCCAGCCAGCCGGTGAAGTTCGTCAACCCGAAGATTTACGTGGATAACGTGGTCGACAACCGCGACTTTACGAGCTGGATTGGGACAACCAAGGTTGCGAAAAACAGGCAGCGCCACCTGAACCTTTCCGGCGGAGTAGCATCGGCCATCAAAAGCCACACCGACTATATCCTTCCCCCAAGCCCGGAGAAAAAGCCCGTAACCATGCACATCATGGTGCTATCGGCCAAGGAGCAGCCCACCAGCAACGGCTCCGAGAAGGCTACGGTAACGGCAGTAACCAGCTTCACCGCCCAATCGAAAGCCGGTGGCGAGGTGGAGATCTACCGCACCTCATCCACCGTAAGCGAAAGCGGCAGGGATGCCACCACGCTTTACGAGAAGCTGATCCGAAGAGCCATTGAGGAGTGCCTGGAGCAGCTCAACAGCAAGGATGTAGACAAGCTAACCGCCGATGCGGCCGCCATCCAGCAGCTCAGGAGGACAAAGAGCGAGGTAAAGGTTCTCCCCGACTCCATCAGCCTCGATCGGCTCGTAAACATTGGCAGCAGCAAGTCGGAAGAGGTAGCCAACCCCGAATCGGCAAGCGCACCCATGCCAATGGGGAAAAAGGCGGAACCCGAGGAGCGCTACTACAGGGTAGACGAGATGTCGACGGTATCGATCCTGACGGGCATCAACGGTATTGGATGCACGGCAACCTACTACATCAACAGCCTCTACTCAGACAACCGCATCTACATCCCGCTCACGGTAAGCGCAGAGTACATGGATAACATCACCACCTCCGAAGCCAGCCGCTACCAAGAGCCCTCGCTGTACTACGCCAAGATTGGGGCCGAGCTATTTTACCCCCTCAACAAGTACTTCTGGCTCAACGCCGGGGTGCAGATTCCCCTTGGCACCGAAAAGCTGGCGGATCTCGACGGCAACGACTCCGAAACGCTCCTTGCCGGCATCTGCCTAACGCAGAGCATCCGCGTGATGTCGAGCCAGTACGAAGGAGTGACCTTTGCGGTGGGGGCATTCGAGCAGATTCTCTCGTCGAAGATACAGCCCTTTAACGTTGGGCTACGCATCGAGATTGGCATTAAATTTTAGAATAGGGAATAGGGAGAAGCAACTCACTGCTCCCTATTCCCCACTCACTATTCCCTTCTCACTTTTTATCAATTTTCCCTGTTTTTAGGACTGGAAATCTGACTTCCTTTTGCTATACTTGCACCTCGGGAAAGTGAAATAACAGGTTCAACACAACAACAGGGAATAAGGGATTTGACGGTAGCAGCAGGCATTAAAGGACGCCAGATTGCTCGTACTCCCAACCAGCAACACCATATGAAAAAGGGGATTCTGCTACTGGTAGCTCTAGCAGCTGCAACGCTTCAGGTTAAGGCTCAAATCGGCAACAATGCCGACACCACCCTATTGGCTAAGCCAATCTCCGATTCGGTATCCGTTGCTGGCGTTAAGCCAAGCCACATCACCACGGTTGCTGTTAACGACACCACCGCAATCTCCTACATTCGCCCCCAGGGGTACCACTTCATCACCAATATCCCCAAAGACTGGTTAGAGTTTGGGCAACGAACCGTTTCCAAAAAGGGTTTGATTACCGTTGGCGCGCTGGCGGCATCGACGGCGCTGCTGATGACCATCGACCGTCCGGCAATGGACGCCGTGCAGCAGTTTGGCCGCTGGGCCGGAGTCAGCGGCGAGCGCAAGTTTGCCAACACCATCAAGTTTAAGATGGGGGGAACGGCGGTCAACTTTATGGACCTGCCCCAGAAC
Source organism: uncultured Acetobacteroides sp. (assembly GCF_963678165.1). Lineage (NCBI taxonomy): Bacteria > Pseudomonadati > Bacteroidota > Bacteroidia > Bacteroidales > Rikenellaceae > Acetobacteroides > uncultured Acetobacteroides sp. The sequence goes on from NZ_OY782755.1 coordinate 2,980,510, forward strand.
CTCAACTCTACCCTCTACTTCATCGGCGAGGGGTGGCCCACCATCGCCTTTACGGCCGGGGTGCTGGTAAAGGGACTCATCACCAACGACAATAGGGCCATACAAACGGCCTCGCAGATTGGCGAGGGATACCTGGCCATGGGCATTACGGTGCAGCTCATCAAGCGGCTCACCGGAAGGCAGAGCCCCTTTAAGACCACCAAGGGGTCGGGAAATTGGCAGCTGGCCCCCGCCTACTCGCACTACCAAGGCGATGTGCCCAACCACGACGCGTTCCCATCGGGGCACCTGGCTACGGCCATGGCCTCCATCACCATATACGCCGAAAACTACCCCGAGATTCGGTGGATTCGCCCCGTGGGCTACACCGTAATGGGACTCGTTGGCCTAGCCATGATGAACAACGGCGTGCACTGGATGAGCGACTACCCGCTGGCCATTGCCATTGGCTACACCTACGGGAAGATTGTTACCTCGCGCGACAAGTCCATCCGAGTATTCTCCAGAAGGGGCAACCACAACCCCGAGGTAGGCAAGCTCAGCTTCGGACCCAAGGTTATCGGATCGCCCTACTACCAGGACTACACCCTTGGACTTTCGCTTAGCCTGACGCTGTAGGAACAAGAAGGTAGAGGAAGCTAAAAGAATAGGATTGCCATAAGCTAATTCGGACAAGAGCACAGCAAATGCTGAGCCTCTATGATGAGGCTATCACCAATAAATGACATTGTTCCCGAGCGGGAGGATAACATGCCACGATAGCACGTTCCTTTTTCATCTTTTAGTGCCATCATTCCGCTATCTCCATTTAACTACTGAAATTACTCCATTTAGTTTCTCCCCCATCGAGCATCTTTCGTACCTTTCCGTCCAAAACCATTTTCGACAACGACCATGGCTATACGCTACGAAAAAGACTACCTGATGCGGCTAATGCAGAACTTCTTTCTGGCGCTCGACCGCATCGTGAATGCCCGAAAGAATGAGGAGCACGAGGTGGTGCTCTCGGAGCTGGAGGTAACCTTTATGGCCTTCTTCCAGCAGAACCTCGCCTTCTTCGAGGCGATGACGCCCGACGAAATCGTCGCCTTCTTTTCCAACGCCCCCTACCCCTCCGAAAAGGTGGAGATGGTGGCCATGCTGCTCTTCGAGGCCGGCGTGGTGGCCCCCGAGCCCGAGGTGCAGCGCCGCCGCCTTACCACGGTGAACACGCTCATCGGGCACCTCTCCGACATCCGCAAATCGGTATCGCTCGACCACATGGCCAAGCAGCAGTACATCCAAAAGCGGCTGGGCGAGCTGGGGTAGCATAGAAAAGGGGAGCCGCTATCGACTCCCCCGCTAGGCGCAATGCCCATCAATCCGTTATCTAAAGATTTTATCGCCACTTTGATGGCCAAATCCGGGGTGAAGGTCGAAGCGCACCACCCCCACGTTGGCCTTATCGCCAACCGCTTTAGCAACCAGCGCCGTTCCCTCCGATCCAAATCCAGCGCATAGCTCGATGGCAGTAACCCCTTCGGCCACCAGCTCCAAGGCAACCTTCTGGGCCTCCTCGTAGGTTTTTACGCCAACTACCGATAGGTTGACTACAGGCGTACTAATAGCAGCCCGATGGGTAGCGCTATCTACCTCTGGCGCTATGAAAATAAATGCGGCATTTACTGACATGTGCTCTCTCCTTTACTTAGTTTATGATGTAGAATTTTGAACCACAAATCTAGCAAAATCACCACTCTAAGCACCCTTGGGGCTGCCCCCTACAGCCCACCCCAATTACACTTTTCCTCCCATACGTAAATTGGCGGCACCAGTTCGGCAGGGCGGGAAGGAAAAAGAAAGGGAGCCGACAATCGGCTCCCCCTTATTCTGCTCCCGAAGGGGCTACTTCTGCCCTTCGCTCTTCTTGTCCTTATCCTTTTCCTTGTCTTTCTCCTTCTCCTTCTCGCGCTTATTCTTTAGAGCGGCTTGGTGTAGCGCTTCGGTCTTTTCGGCATCCTGATTAAGCAGAAGGATCTTTGAGCAAAGTGTCTCCCACTTGGGATTGGAGTCCTCCAGCAGCTTGCCCTGCACGTAGACCAGGATGTTCTTGGTAGCCTGCTCAAACTCCCTACGAACCCTTGTGGCAGCAACAAAGTCAGCCTTGCTGTCCTTGTCGTCAACCTTTTGGCTGTAGGTGGTGTCGAAGGCGGTTACATCGTTCACCAGCTGCGCCTGCTTCGGCTCGAGCTTCAGCGCTACAAGGGCTGCCGCATTTTCGGGCTTCTTCAGGTCTTCGATAAAGCTAGCGAGGGTGCTCGATTCGCCCGAGTAGGAGCCTTCGAGGAAGTCGAAGCCATAGTGCTCGAAGAGCACGTTGAGCCGCTTGGCGGCCAGCACCTCGGCGGCAACATCGGAGTAGAGGTAGCTCTGCACCCCATGGTAGAGCCCCCGGTACGAGTTTCCACGCTTCTGGTCCAACTCAAAAAGCCTCTCCGTAAACTCGCTTTTCCGTGACAGCATATAGCCCCGTGCCAGATTAGCGTTCGCCTCCTTAAAGAGTAAGTAAGGCTTAGAGGTGGTTAGCCCCTCAATTCCCGATCCCACAACTTGGCTGTCCAGCTTTTTGCCGTAGTCAACCTCGTCTTTTAAGAGCATCTTGCTCGTTGAAAAATACAAATTCATACAAAAAAATTTTTTGGTACTAATTACTTCAAAAGCTCTCTTCGTAGGATTCAAAAGCTGCACCACGAAAATTGCATCCATCCTCCCCTAAGGAAATTCCCGAGCGGGGAATTGTACGCCGCTGCGCCGGCACGATCGTTTCCGAGCAGAATTTTGCGTGCCGCTGCGCTAGCGTGAAAAATTCCGAGCGGAAATTTTCATCCCGCTGCGCTAGCGTGGAAAATTCTGGGTGGAATTTTGCGTCCCGCTACGCCGGCGTGGAAAATTCCGAGCGGAAATTTGCGTGCCGCCGTGCCGGAGTGAAAATTCTGGGTGGAAATTTGCGTTCGGACGCGCTGGCGTAGAAAATTCTGGGTGGAAACGCCTATTGGGAGCTCCAGTTGGCAGCAACCATAAGCGTAGACGGTTCAATCTTCAAAGAACAGCGCCCCTAAATTAACTATTTTTCTATTTCACCAAAGGTTTTGTTAATTATTTCTTATTCCGAAGGTATTTTTTTAGAGGATACCGCTAGACTTTAGCAGTAATCGACACCCAATGCCCACCTCCTCCCCTGAAGCCCCTGCAGCTTTTGGGCATCAGAGCCGTACCTCCGGCCACACGCCAAGCAGCGTTCTGCTTGGATATGCCCCCCTTAAGTGTTAAATTGCCGCCTTAATTCATTACATAAAGTCTTATGAAAAAGTTACTACTATCGCTGCTACTGGGCGTAGTGCTGCTGGCTGCTGGATGCAAGAAGGATAATCCTATTCCTGTACAATCAATCGCTATTGCCGATGCACCGGCAACAGCAGGGTTAGGCCAACCCGTTAAGTTAAGCGTAAAAACCTCCCCCGAAAATGCTGATGTCCCCTTCACGCTGGAGTGGACAGTTGACAAAACCCTTGCCGACTTCGACGAGGCCACCCAAACCCTGACCCGCAAAGCCAACGGCCCGGTTACCGTTACGGTAAGCGTCAAGGGACGACCAGAGGTTAAGCAGAGCATAACCATCAATCCCATAATCGCCCAAAGCGTAGCGTTTAAGACAAGGTTTGTTGATGCCGAAGTGGGAAAACCAGTAAAGGTGGAGCTGGAGGTAACCCCAACTGGAGCCGATACCGACTTTACCTGGACGCTGAGCAAAAACATCGGCACCTTCGACGAGGCTTCGAAAACGCTAACCCTAAACCAACCAGGACTGGTGGAGCTAACCGCATCGGTAAAAGGAAACCCAGACATCAAGGATGTATGCGCGGTTAAAGATGCTAGCATCGTTTACATACCGGATGTTACCTTTAGGAAAATCCTTCTCTCTAAGTTTGATGCGAATAACGATGGCGAAATTCAGAAATCCGAAGCAGAATCAGCCAAGATTATTTCAACAAGTAAAGAGAAAATATATAGCCTAGAAGGAGTTGAATACTTTACAAATCTAGAAAAGCTGTACTGCGAAACACCGAAAGAAATTGCCAACTTGAACTTAAGTAAAAACACGAAGCTCCACTTGTTATATCTAGCCAAAGTAAAATCATTGGATATTAGTAAAAACAACGAACTTGATACGCTAATGCTAGTTGGGAATCAGTTACCCTCAATTGATTTAAGTAAAAAAACAAAACTCATCGTTTTCCAGAGTACTGAGAACAATTTCACATCGCTTGATGTCAGCCAAAACACAAAGTTGAGAAATCTAAAATGTACCTTGTCTAAATTGGCTACTATTGACGTAAGCAATAACAAAGAACTTGTCGAGCTAAACCTTGAAAGTAACCAGCTATCCTCCATCAATATCAGCCAAAACACAAAGTTGAAAGTTTTAAACTGCATCAATAACCAGCTAGCCTCTATTGACGTAAGCAAGAACGTAAACCTGACCTCCCTAGATTGTAACAATAACAATTTATCGGCTATTTATTTGGGCAATAACACCAACCTCCGTAACCTCTATTGCAGCGGCAATAAGTTGTCAGCAATTGACATAAGTAACTGTACCAATCTATTGGACTTCCAATGCAACAACAACAGCCTATCTGCTATTGATATAAGTAAAAATTTAGAACTAACTGAATTCTATTGTAGCAACAATATGTTGTCAACAATCGACGGAAGTAAGAATACAGAAATAAATTGGTTAAGGTGCGATAACAACAAGTTAGTATCAATCGACCTGAGTAATAGTATTCATTTATGTACTTTGGTTTGCAAAAACAACAATCTAACTTCCATAGATGTTAGTAAGAATTTATTCCTGCGAAATCTCGATTGTAGTCAAAATAAGTTAACAACTATCGACATAAGCAACAACAAGCAATATTTAGGAATACCAAACCCCTCGAATGGGATGCCTTGTGTAAACGTGATTTTCACAGGCAACCCCAATCTCACCAAAATCTACGTTTGGAAAGGATTCACCCCTGCTGCAAACTTTACAAAGGATGCTACCACCAGCTACGTGGAAGTACCCTAGCGGAGAATGCACGAAACCGAACAAGCCGCAGCGGATATGCTGCGGCTTTTCTTATGCATAAAAGATTGAGCGACGCCGATACACTCCCCGCTTACAAGTGCAGCTAAATTGTACCTATTTATGGTAAACGCCCCGGCGGCACCTAAACATCCCCACGGGGTACCTGTTTCTCCCGCTACTAATTAATAACCCCAAAAACGTGAGGCCATGAAAAAGTTAGCAATTCTATCGATTACAGCACTTTTTGCACTGGCAGCATTTCAGGCTAGCGCACAAGGACAGGCAGTTCGGGAAAGCCAGATGAGGAAGAAGGAGCTAAAGTCCAACCTAAAGGCCGAGAAGAAAACCCTGCGAACGCTCAAGGCAAGCGAGGTGAGGGCAACCGCGAAAACCCAATTCGTGGCCGACTTCGGCGAGATGCCCGATGTAAAATGGGACCGGGTTAAGAGCTTCGACGTAGCCACGTTCACCAAGGACGGCCAAAAGATGAAGGCCTACTACGACTCCGGGTCCAAGCTGCTTGGCACCACCACCCCCACCACCTTCGACAACCTACCCGCCGCCGGCCAAAGGAGGCTTCTAGCAAAGTACAAGGGCTACACGGTTGGCAAGGTATTCTTCTTCGACGAGAATGAGGCGTACGAAAACACGGAAGACATGGAGCTCTTCGGGGTACCCTTCGAGCACCTCGACCACTACTTTGTGGAGCTGATCAACGGCAGCAGCCGAATAATGGTTAAGGTAACCAAGGAGGGCGACGTGTCGTTTATGGCCAAGCTGTAGAAAAGCGCAGGAACTTTCTAATGAATAGCGAGCCGCAGCGGATATGCTGCGGCTTTTCTTGTGCCGCTACCCAAACCTTGAACGAGGGAGGCTCATCGCCTACAGCAGACAGCCCATAGCATTAAACCCGGTAGAAACGCTACCTTTGGACGATTTTGTAGAACAACACCAAAGAGCAATGTCGCACCAAAACACCTCCGTAAAGTCCATCTACTTTGCCCTACTGGCCAACCTCGGGATTGCCATTACCAAAACGGCGGCCGCCATCGTAACCGGCTCGGGGGCCATGCTGGCCGAATCGATCCACTCCTTTGCCGACTGCGGCAACCAAGGCCTCCTATTTTGGGGGCTAAAGGCCGCTAAGAAGAAGCCCGACCAGGAGCATCCGCTGGGGTACGGCAAGGAGATCTACTTCTGGTCGTTCATCGTGGCCCTGATCCTGTTTAGCATGGGCGGGCTGTTCTCCATCTACGAGGGCATCCACAAAATCAGCGCACACGAAGGGCTGAAAAGCCCCATCGTTGCCATTGCCGTTCTATCGGTGAGCATCATTCTCGAAGGGGCGTCGCTCTACGGCTGCGTGACGCAGATCAACAAGGTAAGGCGCAACGTATCGCTTTGGGCATGGCTAAAGAGCAGCCGCCAGAGCGAGCTGGTCATCGTTTTCGGCGAAGATGTTGCCGCGCTGCTGGGGCTATCGTTTGCGCTTGCATCGGTAGGGCTCGCTGTCGTAACCGGAGATCCGATTTACGACGCCATCGGAAGCATTGGCATCGGCGCCCTGCTGGTTGGCGTATCGTTTTTTCTTGCGGTGAAAATTAAGAGCCTGCTCATCGGGCAAAGCGCCGAAAGCGAAATCCGCATCGAGGTGAAGCAGTTTCTGGAAGCCCGCCCCGAAGTCGACCAGCTGCTTAACCTGATCACGCTGCAGCTCGGCCCTCAGGTAATGGTTGCCGTAAAGGCCAAGATGGCAAAGGCTGATTCGGCCGACCAGCTGATTGACCGGATAAACGCTTGCGAAGCAGCGCTAAAAAAAGAGTACCCCACCATCCAGTGGATATTTTTCGAACCGGATTCCGAGGAGTAGCCCGCAACTCAAGGCAAGCAATGTTCTACTCTCCTTGAATTGCAGCTAAATAAACCCTACTAGTAATAAATACAGCATACGCCTATCGATTTTGTCTTAAGGTCGCAGTAAATTGGATACCCTATTAACCAATAAAAAAGGACAGCTATGAAACAGCTTGTAATTTTGTCAATGTCCCTTTTCTTTGCGCTAACGGTATCGCAGGCGAATGCCCAGGAAAACATAAAAAAAGATATCAAACAGGCCAAGAAGGAGATCAAGGATACCAGAAAAGATAAGAAAGAGGTCATTAAAGAACCTAGAGCATCCCTAAAGGAACAGCGACGGGAGCTGAGAAGCCTTAGAGGAAAGCTAGTAAGCGAACAGACGAAAAGCCAATTCAACGTTGACTTTGGCAACTTGTCAGATGTTAAATGGGAAAGAACGAAGGATTTCGACAAGGCCACTTTCACAAAGGATGGCCAGATAATGACAGCCTACTACGACATAGACGCACAACTGGTAGGAACAACCTCGCCCAAAATGTTCGCCGATCTTCCTGCAAAAAGCCAGAAAAAAATCAACACCAAATACAAAGACTACACCATAGGTCAGGTTATCTACTTCGACGAGAATGAGAATTACGACCCAGACTACATGGTTCTTTATAATACTCCATTTGAGCATCTCGACCACTACTTTGTGGAGCTATCAAAAGATAGCAAAAGAATAATCCTCATAGTAACCAAAGAAGGTGACGTATCCATTTTTAGGGAGCTATAGTATTTTACCCCCACACCTAAAGAGGACATAGCGCAAATTTAAAACAGAGTTCACTCGTCTTCAAAAAATAAAGCCGCAGCGGATGTGCTGCGGCTTTTCTGTTGGGTAAAAAGACAGAGAGGCTTCCTGCATTTAGCTTCTAGCTGCAACTAAATATCCATTATTAAAGAAAAACAGGAATTAGACTCTGGCTTTTAGCTATGAGCACGCTGTAAATTGTCTCAATTAACTCCTAAAACACTTACTGTTATGAAAAAGATTGCAATTCTATCAACAATGCTACTGTTCGGGTTAACCTCACTTCAGGTAAGCGCACAGGAAGATCTCAAGAAAGAGATCAAACAAACTAAAAAGGAAATCAAGGAGACCAAGAAAGAGCTTAAAGGAAACAAGAAAGAGCCTAAGTCCGAATTAAGAGCAGAGAGGAAAGAGCTACGAGCCCTTAAAGGGGAAGTTGTCAGCGAGCTATCGAAGACCCAGTTCAACGTCGATTTCAAAAACACTTCAGACGCTCAGTGGGTAAGAACCAAATTTTTCGATGAGGTTACCTTCGAACAGAATGGTGTTAAGACCAAAGCCTACTACGACGCGCAATCCCAGCTAGTAGGAACCACAGCAGACAAGACCTTCGACGATCTGCCCGCGCCTGCCAAGAAAGAAATCGAAAAGAAATACAAAGACTACACCGTACAGCAAGTCATTCTCTTTGACGACAACGAAGCCAACGAAACGGACATGTTCCTTTATGGTGAAGAATTTGCAGATGCCGACCACTACTTCGTAGAGCTCACAAAAAACAGTAAGACCATCGTTCTTATGGTATCTCCAGAAGGAGAAGTATTCCTGTATAAGGAGCTCTAGCGCTTATCTCTCTATATAGATATAGAAATAATATGGCTAATACAAAAAAAACGCCGTAGCCAGCTGGCTACGGCGTTTGGTATATCCAAAACATCAAGCTACCTCAGGTACTTGTAGCGATTCTCCATTTCGGCGCAGGCCCGCTCGGCCACCTCCTCGCGGGTACCCATTCCATCGATCACCGACACCTCTTGGCGCTGCCGGTAGCGCTCCAGCACGGGGATGGTTTTAGTTTCGTGATCGATTAAGCGCTGAATGATCTTCTGCGTGGTGGTATCGTAGGGCATGCATCGGTCTGTTTTGCTGCGGGCGTCGAGGCGCCTCACCAGTTCGAGGGTGGGCACCTCCAGCTCAATAAAGTGGGAGATCTTCATGCCGTGCTTCTTCAGGATGCCCTCCAGGATGTACGACTGCACCAGCGTCCGGGGGAAGCCGGTGAACACGTATCCCTTCGAGTTCTTGGTGGACTGAATCTTCTTCTCGATAAGCGGAACCACGATGTCGTCGGGCGCCATCTGCCCGCTCTCGAACAGTTCCTTCACCTTGGCCCCCACCTCAGTTCCGCGCACGATCTCCTCCTCCAGCATCTTTCCGGTGGACAGGTGCTCCAGCCCGTACTTCTTGGCAAGCGCAAGCCCCAGCGAACCGCGGCCCGCTCCCGGATAGCCCATCACCAGCACGTTGAACATCTGCTTGCTCATCTCCTCGTTTACGATAAGCTCGATGTCGCGGGTAATCGTATCGATGGGCTGCTCGCCGTTTACCGACTTGCAGATGCCCCGCTCCCTAAAGAAGTCGAGCACCGGCAGCGTTTTCTCCTGGTACTCGCGCAGGCGCTTGCGGATAACCACCTCGTTATCGTCGCTGCGGCTCTGCTCCTTGGCCCGCCCCAGAAGCCGCTGGGTGCTCACCTCCTCCGACACCTCGATGTTGATCAGGCAGTTCAGGCTTGTATTAAGGTTAATCATCAGCCCCTCCAGGATGAAGGCCTGCACGTAGGTGCGCGGAAATCCGTCGAAGAGGAATCCGTTGGCATCGGGATTCTGCTTGATGGTCTTTTCAATAATCTGAACGATGATCTCGTCGGACACCAAGCCACCCTCGGCGATGATACTTTTAGCCTCAAGGCCAATCTTCGTTTCCGCCTTCAGCTCCTCGCGCAGCAAGTCGCCGGTGGAGATGTAGTGCAGCTTGTACTTCTTGATAAGGAACTCCGACTGGGTTCCCTTACCCGCACCCGGAGCGCCAAACAGGGCAATGTTAATCATGGAGAAAAGTTTTAGTGCCTACAAATATAGGCGAATTAGGGCGTGCTGATTCCGCCAAACACCGTAAGCATCCCAAAATAAGTAAGCCGCAGCGGAGCAGCTGCGGCTTACCTGCTCACCCCATACAGGGTTTGAAACCCTGTATGGGGTAGGAGAATGTATTAGCAGATACTACCTTTTCAAGTTATCGTCAAAGTACTTGGTGATTTTGGTCATCAGGTGTACGCGATCCTTGCCGCGCTCCCCAACTTGGGCATCCCCAATTTAAATGTTAAATTGCCGCCTCAAATCAAATCGACTGAAAAGTCTATAGCAACAATGGCAAAGCGCTTAGACAGCACCCTTCGCTTGCTAGGGATTCAAGCAGGGGAGACAAGAACACTTTTCACCAGCCATGCAACGGTAAGGGAGTACGAAAAAGGGGACATCATCTTTCACGAGAAGAGGTGCAACAGCACCGAGTACATCCTGATCGATGGAATTCTCCACCGCTACAACGCCACCCTTCAGGGATTACCCGTTACCACGGGCTTCTACCAGGCCACAGCCGCCATTACCCCCCACTTTGCGCGCACCATAGCTGGACAAAGCCTTTTTTCGATGGAAGCGCTCACCTGCTCTGTGGTAGCCGAAATCTCGGTGGAGGATTTAGATCGCCTCCGCAGCATCAGCCCCGAGCTCGAACGCTTCGGAGCTCGGGTGGTAGCCAACGAGCTGCTCAGCAACCTTCAGGAAGATGTAGTCAACCGCAGCACAAGCGCCAAAGAGCGTCTGCTGTTGCTGCGCAGGCGCCATCCGCTCCTCGAAAATCTCGTACCCCACAGCGCAATAGCCTCCTACCTGGGCATAACCAACGTTTCCTTTAGCCGGCTGCGCAGCGCATTATCCCACGAATAACCCCTCTTTTTATCAAATGATAATGGAATAGCAACACCAAGTTCCCAATTTAGCGCCATCGAAAAAATCAAACCCGCTAAATTGAAGAATTGATGATAATGGCTGAAAAGAAAACCACGTTTGCTCTTGTAACAGGAGCAAGCCAAGGTCTAGGCAGATATATTGCGATGGAGTTGGCTAAAAAGGGATACAATCTTATTCTTGTTGCCCTACCGAACGAGAATATTCAACAAGTTGCCTCGCAGGTAAAAGCCCTAGCAGTGGAGGCAATCTACTACGAAACCGACCTCACCAACAAGGAGAATGTACTAGCGTTGACCGAATGGGTGAACCAAAACTTCGAGGTAAGCGTCCTAATCAACAATGCGGGAAAAGGCGGCACCCAGAGCTTTCAGAACTGCAATGCAGACTACATCGACAGCATCATCCAGCTGAACATAACAGCCCCTGCACTGATTATTCACCAGCTGCTCCCCAACCTCAAAAAACAGGAGAGCGCCTACATCCTCAACGTGTCAAGCATGGCCTCCTTTAGCCCTATTGGCTACAAAACCGTTTACCCTGCATCCAAGAGGTTTGTTCAGCACTTTTCCAGAGGGCTGTACCAGGAGCTAAAGGAAACCAATGTTTTTGTGAGCGTTGTACACCCAGGCCCCATGAAAACCAACAAGGACGTCTCCCAACGGATAGAAAGGCAAGGTTCCCTTGGCCGAATAGGTCTCCTTTCGCCTGAAAAGGCAGCAAAAATCTGCATCAACCGCCTTTTCAAAAAGGATTCGCTAATACTCCTCGGATGGGCCAACCACCTCAACTGGCTGCTGATGGCCATTATCCCCATTTGGATTAAGCTTCCGCTGCTAACAACCGCCGTTCGCCGCGAGCTAAAACCTAGCGTACAATAAGTCTATGAGCAATTCACCTAAAGTATTGGTAACAGGAGCCAACGGACTACTGGCAACCAACGTAATTGCAGAGCTGCTCACCGAAGGATATCGCGTTAAAGGACTTATCCGCAACCCTAGCAGCTTCAGGTATGGACAGCATCCCCATTTGGAGCTAGTTCAGGGAGATATAACCAATCTGCAAGACATAGAAGCTGCCATGCAAGGTTGCAACTCCGTGGTACACGTAGCTGCCATAACGGCACAACATCTCCGCCGCTATACAGACTACCAAGATGTAAACGTAACAGCAACCAGCAACCTTATTAAAGCAGCAATAAGATCCAATGCAACAAAATTTGTTTACGTAAGTACCGCCAACACGTTCGGATATGGCACCAAAGAGGCTCCTGGATGCGAAGATCTTCCCATTTCAAGCCCCTTCGACAAGTCTCTTTACGCGTTAAGCAAACTAGAGGGGCAATCGGTGGTACTCTCGTACCAAAGCAAAATAGACGTGGTAGTGGTGAATCCTACCTTTATGCTCGGCCCTTACGATTCCAAGCCAAGTTCTGGAAGAATCGTTCTTATGGGACAGCGGAAGTGGTTTCTCTTTTATCCTCCAGGTGGGAAAAACTTCATACATGTACAGGATGCAGCCAGAGGTGTAGTCAAAGCACTCGAAAAAGGTAAAAACGGAGAAGCATACCTGCTAGCCAACGAAAACCTATCATACAAAGAGTTTTTCCAAAAGATGGCGAATAGATCAGGATATCATCCTCTTCTTATTATGACACCTCGCCCTCTACTCCTTATTGCTGGTATAGTCGGCAGCATACTAAGAATCCTAGGAGTAAAAACAGAAGTGTCGCTTACCAATATGAGAATTCTCTGCATCAACAACTACTATAGCAACGAAAAAGCAGTAAAAAGTTTTGGGTTATCCATGCAACCAATAGAAAAGGCCATTGCCGATTGCTTAGATTGGTTCTCTACAAGAAGATAAAAAAGAGGCTGTCCCATAAGTATCGGACAGCCTCTTTTTTATCCTTTATTTACTTCTTCAAGTTATCGTCAAAGTACTTTGTGATCTTGGTCATCAGATGTACGCGATCCTTACCGCGCACGTTGTGCTCGTGCTGTGGATACACGAAGTAGTCAACCGGGATGTTGTTGCTCACACAATCGCGGATGAAGTTGAGCGTATTCTGCCAAACCACCGTCACGTCGTAGTCGCTGTGGATGATGAGCAGATCACCCTTTAGCCCCTTTACGTTGTTCAGCAAGCTGGCACTAGCATAGCCATCGGGGTTCTCTTGAGGAGTATCCATGTAGCGCTCGCCGTACATTACCTCATAGTACTTCCAGTCGATAACAGGAGCACCAGCCACGCCCACCTTAAAGGTTTCGGGATGCTTGCACATCAGCGAGGTAGTCATAAAGCCGCCGTAACTCCAGCCGTGCACGCCAATGCGGTCGGCATCCACGTAGGGTAGCGACTTTAGGAAGGCAATACCTTGCATCTGGTCGTCCACGTCAACCGTTCCCAACTTGCGGTGAATTGCCTGGTAGAACTCGTTTCCGCGGGCAGGCGTACCGCGGTTATCCAACGTGAATAGGATGTACCCCTTTTGCGCCATGTAAAACTCCCACAGGCGAGCGCCTCCCAGCCAACTATCGGTTACCAGCTGCAGGTGCGGACCTCCATAAACGTACACGATAACGGGGTACTTCTTGGTGGAATCGAAATCAGCAGGAAGAATGATGCGCCCATATAGGTCAAACTTTCCATCCGAAGTTTTAGTCTTGATAAATTTCTCCTGCCCCATGTGGAAACCTTCGTAAGGGTTCTTTGCCGTAACCAGGTTTCGGACAATAGCGGGCTTATCGATAGCTTTAATGTTGATGACGTTTGACACATCGAGGCTGCTATACTGATCGATGATCATCCCTGCGGCATAGTTAACGATAACATTATGCGTTCCCTTTTCACATGTTAGTTGAACGGTCTTTCCGCTCTTCACCTCCACGCGATAAAGATGGCGTTCGAGTGGGCTAACAGCCGTCGAGGTATAGTATATGTAGCGATCATCGGGGGTGATCTCCTTAACATCGGAAACCTCCCAATTGCCCTTAGTTATCTGCCTTATCATCTTTCCGTTGATATTGTAAAGGTAAAGATGGTTCCAGCCATCGCGAGGGCTCTGCCAAACAAACTGTGTTGGATTTTTGGTAAGGAACTGAGCAGGATGCTCAGGCTCGGTCCACTTGTCGCTCTTCTCCTCGAAGAGGGTGGCAACGTACATACCATTACGGGCATCATACTTGTTTAGCTTCATCTCGTTCTGCCCGCGGTTAATCTCGGCAACGAGGATGTAGCGCTCATCTGGCGACCAGCAGATGTTGGTAAAGAAGCGATCATATGGAGCTCCAGTTTCGAGGAAAACCGTTTTCCCACTCTTTAGGTTGTAAACGCCCACCTTCACCTGATGGCTGGCCATTCCTGCCATAGGGTAGCGCTCGGGACGTAGCTCAGCAACGCGCTTGGTTATATCCACAATCGGGTACTCGCTCACCATGCTCTCGTCCATACGGTAAAAGGCAAGGCAGTTCCCCTTGGGCGACCAAAAGATACCACCCTTAATACCGAACTCGTTACGGTGAACCGATTTACCGTTAACAATTCCCTTGCCCCCATCGTTGGTAACCTGAATTTGCTCCGTTCCATTAATAATAAACAGATTATCGTTAACCGTAAAAGCAGCCTTGTCGTTCGAAGCCGCAAGGGTAAAATTCTCCGCACTAGCAGGTGCCGATACGCTGCACTTAACCTGCTTCGACACCAAATCGTAGCACACCGAGGTGTTATTCCCTGTAAGCAGCAAGGCATTCGTATTAAGCCAGTCGGCTCTCAAAACCTTGAAGTCTTTACCGGTAACCTTACCAAGCGCATCGAAGCTGGCAACCTCGGTTATCGTTCCAGTTTTAGGATCAACCTCCTTTATCTTTCCATCTTCAACGTAGGTAACAGATGATCCACGCCAGGCAAGACCACGAAGCGTTTTGGGGGCAAATTCGCGCCCCTGCCCCATCGTAGCCTGCTCTATGCTGAAGTCTTTAGGCTGAGCAAAAGCCCCAACACCCAACAGCAGCAGCAAGGGTAAAATAGCTCGTTTCATCAGAAATTATGCTTTAGTTTTTTATTGTTCACACTGGTAGTTTTTGACACCATCGCTGGTGGCAAATTGTGCGCAAAGAAATAAAAAAGGCGTAACAAAATGGATTGTTACGCCAGGTATTGTGCCTTCCAGCCCGCATCATTTAGGCAAGTTGGTAGAAGTTAAATTCTCGACCTAAAAGTGTTTCGTAGTTTTTCCCGAATTCAAGCATCTCCTCGTCATCGTTATCGTAATGCCAGTTAAACTCGACATTAGTCAACACCGCAAGTTTCTTAAACAGTTCCAGCAGAGCCTTAGAGGTGCTGGTATTAAAGTACTCCAACTCCATATTAACCGTAGTTATTGATGTTGGAGAAAGAACATAGCGCTCAATTCGCTCAAAGAGCGGAGTGAAAAATTCGTACGAATTGTTTGGAATCGATATTCCCTTGATTTCAATCAGCCCCTTTGTCGGATCCATCAGGACAAACGGCGTCCTTGATGTCCTTTCTAGCTTAAAAATTTCCATCAGCCAAGATTTTTAAATTATTAAATCTCGTAAATCGATGATCTATTCCCTTTTACTCTCCCTCATCGACAACGTTTCTTAGAGTCTTTTGCGTATGCAATATATTTTTTTTATCCCAAAAAATTACACTCTAATCAAACTTTATTCTCTTTCTTCTACATCATCTGATTTCCATGGCAAGAACAGTCTACAATGCCCTTGCCAATTCTACTTTTTCATCAAGCCACCTATGTTATTTACCAGTAATGATAGCAGCATGTTAATGAACGATAGCGCCACCGAAAAGGAGAGAAGAAAAATGGCCATAGCGCCAAAATGCATGCTTACCAGGCTTATTCGGTTCGAAATGGTAAACTGGAAGCTATCCTTGGCAAATGCAGATATTAGCTCCGACATCACGTTGGCAACAAGCAATACAGCCAACACCATCAGCGCACCCATTAGCGCCGTTTTAATATCGGAGATGCTCAGCATCATATGCGATGAGATACATAGCGCGATGTAGGTGAAACCCCAAAAAAGCGGAGAATGGAGGTTAGCCTTTGTAAATAGCAGTTTCACAAATACCCAAAATCCATCGCCAACCGCCACTAATCCCGATTTCCATCCGTACGACACCTCAATTGGCCAACCTTCGGTGAAATCATTAAACTGGTTAACCATGTTACCGCGACCCGGAAGCATAAAGTAGGCCAAAGCCATTAAAATGCCTCCTCCGACGAGCATTGGACCAATGCCAATAAAGAAGTTGCCTATCTTCTGGTAAATGCTTTTCTTGTTGTAGGTATGCGAGACGAAGCCCAGCGTACCCGATTTTGGATCGGGCTTAAAGAAGTGTACCTCCTTTACCTTATGCATAAAAACGAGGCAAAGTAGCCAATGCCCAAACTCGTGAACCGGAGTCCCGATCCAACCCGTAAAGTAGGTGTCAAAGTTAGGCCCTACCGACTGGGAGTAGTTTCGGCGGGTAGTTCTTGCCAAAAGGTATAGAATCAGCCCCATCAGAGCAATTACTCCTACAAACCACCAGAACTGGTAAAGGGTACTAAACACAACTGCTTTAATCGATCCCATAACAAATGTTTATGTTTCAAAACTAGCAAAAAAAGAGGGTATCCGAATGGACACCCTACTTGTTTTATTGCGTTTGATGATTTACGATCTGCGCGAACGCGAATCTCTATCACGACGAGGTCTGTCTCCACGGTCGCGGAAACCACGATCGCCACGGTCTCCACCGCTTTTACGATCGCCACGGCGTTCGCCTCTATCGCCTCGTTCGCCACGGTAACCGCCGCCAAAGCCGCCACCGCCACCACGACGTTCGCCATGGAAGCCACCGCCATTACCACCCTTGCTGTCGCCAGCAATCTCGGCAAGAGGACGACCACCGCCACGGCGCATGGTGTTAAGAACTTCGAGCGTATGCTCAGCCTCCTTAAACGGAATGGTTACAAACGAGAAGGCATCCATTACCTTAACATCGTCGATAACGGCATCAGGAAGGTGTGCCTTATCCTTAAGCAGGTCAACAATCATTTTCGAGTTGTAGCCGTCGAACTTACCAAGCGCGATGAAAAGGCGAGCCTTACCCTTGGTATCTACCGATACGGTACGAATTTCGGAGTAGCTGTTCTCATCAAGTTCATCCTTAAATGCTAATTTAAGAAGCGAAGCAAGCGCAATCTCTGGTCCGTTAACCTCAATAAGATCTTCGGCCATGCCGAGGTATTCCTTGAACGATTCGTTTTCCACAATCTCTTCCAGATCTACCTTAATCTTATTCTTCTTAATCTTGATCACATCGACTGCTGAAGGCAGCGTCTCCTTGCGGATCTTCACGTTTACGTTGCGCTGCATGGCAACAAACTGACGGTACTCCGATGGGGTAATGAAGGTAATTGCCGTTCCCTGCTTACCTGCACGACCAGTACGACCAATACGGTGAACGTACGACTCGGGGTCTTGAGGCAACGAGAGATTAATTACGTGGGTAAGGTCGTTAATGTCGATACCACGGGCAGCCACATCGGTAGCTACCAAAATGTTGATATGCTTGTTACGAAACTTACGAAGAATCTTCTCGCGTAGCGCCTGCGAGATGTCGCCGTGCAAACCATCGGCATCGTAGCCACGCTCGATGAGCTTAGAGGTAATCTCGTCTACCCCATTCTTGGTGCGGCAGAATACGAGTCCGTAAAATTCGGGTTCCACGTCAATAATACGGGTAAGCGCATCAAAGCGATCAGAATCGCGAAGTTCGAAGTAGATCTGGTCGGTTAAGTCGGCAGTAACCTGCTTCGACTCTACCTTAAGCAGCTCTGGCTCCTTCATGTAGCGCTTAGCGAGTTTTGCAATGCGCTGAGGCATTGTAGCAGAGAATAGGAGCATTCTGCGCTCCTCGGGCGCGTGCTGAAGAATCTCTTCGATATCGTCAACAAAACCCATGTTGAGCATTTCGTCGGCCTCGTCAAGGATAACGTACTGGAGGTTGTCGAGAACCAAGCTGCCACGACCGAGGTGGTCGAGGACACGACCTGGAGTTCCAACTACAACCTCTACGCCCTTTTTCAACCTACGAAGCTGCTCGCTTATAGATTGTCCTCCATAGATGGAGATGATAAAAAGCTTCTTGTCGCCTTTAAACGAAGCAATTTCTTCTGTCACCTGTATCGCCAATTCGCGCGTAGGAACCAAAACCAACGCTTGAACTCCTTTCCCGGGTTGTACCCTCTCAAGGATCGGTAATCCAAATGCTGCCGTTTTCCCGGTTCCTGTCTGCGCCTGTCCGATGACATCGCGTTCGCCATTAAGTAAGGCCGGAATCGCCAGTGCTTGGATTGGTGTTGGAGTTTCAAACCCCTTTTCATCAAGAGCCTTAAGGGTGCTCTCCGAGAGCCCTAAAACTCTGAATTCATCCAATTTGTCCATTAAAAAATTTTATTAGTCTAATATGGGAGTAAACAAGTTATCCCACAGCGGGCAAAGGTACGGAAATAAATGAAAGATTTATAGGCAAATAGGGATGCTCCCTTCTTAAGCCTCTTAAATATCCTTAAAGCTTCGGAGCCCTTCGTTATGGCGAAATTGCGCGTGCAACAACCGTGCAGGCGTAGCTTGGGAGGCCTTCAAGCGCACCTCTTTCCATGCCAGAAGTTCGGGGAAGCCTGCTGGCGTACTTTCTCCTCGCCAGAAGGTGTCGGGAAGCTTACCTGCGCACTTTTTGCCTCGCCGGAAGTATAACGAAGCGCATTTAGCCTTCAAGTGCCTACTGAAATAAAAGAGAGATGCCCCGAAGGAAGCATCTCTCTTTACAATTGCAGGTGTACTATCTTTTACAAGCCGTACTTCGACCAATTGGCGAGGGCATCCAACGCTGCCTTCACGGTTTCGTCCTCGGCGTTGATTACCTGGAAGTACTCCGAGGTATCCCAAAGCTTTTGAGCGATTAACCCTTTCAGCACCATGTTAATCTCCTTTGCCGACTTGTTGAACTCCTCCTGATTGGGCTCTACCCCCATCTTCTTGCCGTACTGCATGAAGCTCTTCTGAATTTCGTTGTCGATGGTGAATTTCTTTTTGAAGATATCGAACAATGCGTACTTACCCTCCAGCGCCTTACGATTTTGATCGACGTAGTTTACCACAAACTGCTGGAATACGCCCTTACGCGACAGGTTTCCGTAGTACTTGGTGAACCATGTAGTGTCGAGCGGGATGAAGATGTCGGGCATGATTCCGCCACCTCCGTATACGATACGCTTTTTGGCAAGGGTCGTAAACTTGAGCGAATCGCTAAAGTGGATGCTGTCCTTACTGGTTAGCTCGCCCTTTGCCTCGCGCTTGTAAAGGTCCATGTAGTAGCCTTCGGCATCACCATTCTTGAATGGACGTTGAATAACGCGACCAGTTGGGGTATGGTAACGAGCAACGGTAAGCCTTACCATCGAGCCATCGGGAAGCGGCTGCTGGTTTTGCACCAACCCCTTACCGAACGTTCTACGACCAATGATTAGCCCTCTATCCCAATCCTGAATAGCCCCCGAAACAATTTCCGAAGCAGAAGCAGATCCTTCGTCAACCAGCACTACAAGCTTCCCTTTTTCAAACAGCCCCCTTTCGGTAGCAGCGAAATCGCGTCGTGGTTGATTGGAGCCTTCGGTATAAACGATCTTCTTGCCGACGCTTAGGAACTGATCGGAAAGACCAATTGCTGTTCCAAGATAACCTCCTGAGTTCCCACGAAGATCCAGGATAAGCGATTCGGTACCGGGTTTCAACTTTGCAAATGCATTTTGGAACTCTTCGAAGGTGTTTTGAGCAAAACGAGAAACCTTAATGTACCCAACGGATGGCGTTAGGTTGTATGCCGCATCAACGCTATAAATTGGAATTTTATCACGGATAATCACGAAATCTAGCAGTTCGGCAACGCCCCGACGTTTTATCTGCAGCTCCACCTTCGAGCCTTTAGCGCCACGCAGGTAGGTAAAGACATCCGAATTCTTTAGCCCAATGCTGGCCACCATCTTTCCATCAATCCTAAGAATGCGGTCGCCAGGAAAAAGCCCCACCTTTTGCGATGGGCCACCTGGAATGGTATTAACAACGATTAGCGTATCGTCAAGTATGTTGAATTCGATGCCAATCCCCTCGAAGTTGCCCTCGAGCGGTTCGCTCATCTTCTTAACCTCTTCCTTCGAAATGTAAACCGAGTGAGGGTCTAGCTGGCTAAGAATATTAACTATCGATTTTTCTACAATGTCTGGCGTGTTAATGGTATCCACATATTCCGTTTTCAGCATGAAAAGGAACTTGTTTAGTTTAAAGAGCTGCTCATTCAGCTGCTGGTCTTGCGCCGAGACGAATGGCGCAGAAAGCATCAGCATCGTTGCAGCCAGAAAGATCTTTCTCAACTTATTTCTCATGTAGGTATTTTTTCTTTATAACAACCAAATGGGATGTTTGCTTGCAAATATAACCAATTAAGCATGCCACAAGCTGCTCAACTAAACGAACAGTTTTCCACAACACAACAACCATTTTGTAATTAAGCCAGTAGGAACGCAAAAAAGCCCCCGGCAGAACCCGCTCCTCGACTAGGATTATTAAACTTTAACCATACCAAAGTAATCTTAAGCCTCATGGTATCGAAAAATGGATAGATTTGCGAAAATCGAATTTCAAAAGAACGATGGTGAAGTACCCTTACAGCATAAAACGGATGGATCTCGCAGCTTTTGCGGGCATGCTCCTTATGCATTCCACTAAGGGTATAAAACACGCCGCAATGCTCTAAGGCTGTCTACGATTCTTGGGCCTTTCCTGGACAGCCAATGACCATACCCCGAGCAACTTTTACAAAGGCCAACTCTCCGTGTATTTATCAGATCCGTTAAAGTCAAACTTTTCATAGTTATTCCAATGATCGTTCAAAAATTTGGAGGCACATCTGTAGGAAGTCCGAGCAACATGCAGCATGTAACATCCCTTGTCAATGATGGGAACCGTAAGATTGTAGTGCTTTCGGCAATGTCGGGAACAACCAACGCGCTGGTAGAGATTAGCGAGGCGTTAAAAAAAGGCAAAATCGAATCCGCCAAGAAAAAGAACAAGGTTCTACTCGACAAATACGTAAAGGTTGCCGCAGTGCTGCTAAGCAAGGAGGAGTTCAAAGCAAAGGCAGCTGCCTACATCGCCCAAATATTTGAAGAGATTAACGCCGCCATAGAGCAGGGCTACAGCATCGACATTGAAGGAGAAATTCTTTCGAAGGGCGAGTTACTTTCCACCCATCTGGTGTACTTCTACCAGCTTCAGGAGGGCATAAATGCAGCGCTTATCCCTGCGCTCGAGTTCATGTACATCAACGAGGAGGGCGATCCGCAGATCGACGTTATCAAGGAACGGCTAAAGCCCTTTCTTGAACAGCATCGGGACAAAAATATTTTAATTACGCAGGGCTTTATCTGCCGCAACCACAAGGAAAAGGTCTCGAACCTAAAGCGCGGGGGAAGCGACTACAGCGCATCGCTCATTGGTGCGGCTGCCAATGCCGATTGCATCGAAATTTGGACCGATATCGACGGCATGCACAACAACGACCCCCGATATGTGGAAAATACCACCCCCATCCGGCAGCTTTCGTTCGACGAAGCCGCCGAGCTGGCCTACTTCGGAGCAAAAATTCTTCACCCTTTCTGCATTTTTCCGGCGCAGGAGTTCAACATCCCCGTGCTGCTGAAGAATACGATGGATCCAGCCGCCGAAGGAACGTACATCAGCAAGACTATTATCTCGCGCGGGTTCAAGGCGGTTGCCGCAAAGGACAACATCACCGCCATCAAGATAAAAAGTAGCAGAATGCTGATGGCATACGGCTTCCTAAAGAAGGTTTTCGAGGTGTTCGACTGCTACCGCACGCCCATCGACATGATTACCACCTCGGAGGTGGCCGTTTCGCTCACCATAGACAACGACAGCGAGCTGGAAGGCATCATAAAGGAGCTGGAAACCTTCGCCTCGATTGAAGTTGAATCCGAACAAAGCATCATTTGTGTTGTTGGAACCCTGGTAGCCGACAAACACGGCATGGCTGCGCAGGTTACCGAGGCGCTATCGTCGATTCCGCTTCGAATGATCTCGTACGGGGGAAGCGACTACAACATTTCGGTGCTTATCCGCAGCGAATACAAGAGCGAGGCCCTACAGCTACTACACCAACATCTATTTCAGAATAGCTAAATGAAGAATTTTCCGCATAGCAGCCTCACCGAGACGCTAAAAACCATCGAAACGCCATTCTATCTCTACGATATGGGGCTGCTTAACCGCACCCTCGACAAGGCCAAGGAGGCTGCCGACAAGCGCGGCTACTTTATCCACTACGCGCTTAAGGCCAACAACAATAATCCGCTGCTAATTGCCATCCGTGAACACGGTTTTGGGGTGGATTGCGTGAGCGGCAACGAGGTAAGCAAGGCGTTGGAGATGGGTTTCAACCCCAGCACCATCGATTTTGCTGGAATTGGCAAGACCGACGAGGAGATTGAAACCGCACTTGCCGCCGACATCTTCAGCCTTAACGTAGAGTCGATTGAGGAACTGGAGGTGATTGATGAAATTGCCGAGCGAATGGGCAAAGTGGCCAACGTATCGCTCCGAATCAACCCCAACATCGATGCGCACACGCATAAGAACATCACCACAGGGCTAAGCGAGAATAAGTTTGGGCTCGACCTCACCTCGCTCCCCAAGCTGGTAGACCGCCTGCACATCTTTACGCATATAAACGTAAAGGGGCTGCACTTTCACCTCGGCTCGCAGATTCTAGACCTCAGCGTGTTCAAAAAGCTTGCGGTTAAGGCCTCGCAGCTGAACAACTACTTCGAAAAACAGGGCTTTAACTTCGAGCATATCAACATGGGCGGAGGGCTTGGCGTGTCGTACAAGAACCCGGGGAACGAGCCCATAGCCGATTTCGAGGCTTTCTTTAAGGTATTCGAAGAAAACCTGAGCCTACCCAAAGGCGTAAAGGTTCACTTCGAGCTTGGCAGGGCGCTGGTTGCGCAATGCGGAATACTGGTGACCAAGGTTGTCTTCGTAAAGAAGGGGCTTACCAAGAAATTCCTCATCCTCGATGGCGGAATGACCGAGCTGATCCGCCCTGCGCTCTATCAGGCGTTCCATCTTACCGAAAACATCAGCCGCAACGAGGTTCCTGAGACCTATGACGTGGTTGGGCCCATCTGCGAATCGACCGATTGCTTTGGCGAGAACCTTTCGCTCTCGACAAGCTACCGCGGCGACCTTGTAGCCATCTACACCACCGGCGCATACGGCCAGGTGATGAGTTCGAAGTACAACATGCGCGATAAAGCGAAGGCCTACTACGTTGCCAACGGGATTCTGTCCGACGAAAACGCCTACCTGGAGTCCATAAAGGCTGCAACAAAATAGCATTTGGAGGTAACGTAACGGAAAGTCCCCTGTAAGCGAGCTTGCAGGGGACTTTCTATTTATAGTAACATCCTATCAAGGAGAATTTGCGGAGGAATCGGCATCAGCTTGCACCTTGCATGAAGCAGGGGGTGCCAATGTGGCAACCATTCCGGCGCCATCGTCGCCCGTTGCCTTGTCGTCGCTTGTCTCTGGAACGGCATTCTGCCTATTTATGATCTTGCAGCCCTTATAGTAGTAGCTGATGATATGCTGGTACGACATATGCATCCGCGCCATGTTCGATGCGCCATCCTGGCAAAGCCCTACGCCGTGGCCGTAGCCCTTTCCCGAAAAGATTATGCTGTCGCCAACCTGCGTAAAGCTGAAAAAGGCGGAGCGCAACCCGAAATCCTTCCGCACCTTATAGAGCGGGAAGGCAACATTTCCAAGTTCGACTATCGATTTGCGCTTTTCCTGCCTAAAATCTTTGGAAAGCAGATCGGGAGGTGCGGCAACGCCGTTATCCGTAAGGTATTTGTCCCATTTGGAGAGGGGAACGCCCATGCGCCATCGGTAGCTGCGCGAGTTGGAGCAGTACGGGCAGGGGCACGAGCGCAGATAGCTCTTATACTTGGGCCATACATCCTCGGAGTTGACGGTTTGCCCGCCACAGTTGGCGTGGAACACCGCAGTTATGAGCTCGTTGTTGCGGTTTACGACGACTAGGTCGCGAGTTTGCTCGCATCCCTTTACAATATCGGGGTTGGAGGAGGAAATCCCCTTGTAGGCCTGGCAATGCACGTCGTCGCAAAGGTTAAAGCTCTCGGCTTTGTGCTTACTCATGTGCCCGAGGGCAAAGGTTCGGGCAATTACGGCCTGCACCTTGTACATTTCCAAGGGCTGCCTCCCTCCTATCTCGGCCTCTACGACCCCTGCGATGTACTGCTCGAAGTCTGTTTCGAGGATAGACACCACTCCGGCATCGTTGGCCGCAAATGTGATGCGCCCGGCGTACTTTCGGGGGCTCTTCGAGGAGGGATTGGCTGGGTTGAGGCTGAAAACGGCCGAATCGTTGGCCGCCTTGACAAGCACCTTGACGAAAGTGCCCAGCGCCCGATCGATGGTACGAATACGCACCTTCCCTTTTGCCGAAGTTATGTAGAGCAGCTCGTCCTTTTTGAGCTCGGCCAGCTGGATGCCTCCGCCAAAAACCCGAAAGACCTCCTGCTGTGGCTTCAGGATGAGGCTTTGGGGCCGCTGCTGGGCGTAAACCGAGATAAGAATCTTCGTTGACTTGCTTGGAGCGTACGGTTGGGCGAAGAGTTTGGAAAATCCACCTCCCAACAGCAGCAATCCGAACAGGATAAACGAGATTCCAACCTGCCTCACCAGCCCTACTCCGATAAAAGTTCGACCATTCGCCTAGCGGTGCGCTCCGACGAGCCCACTTCGCCGAGCAGCTGCATCAGCTCGGCATAGTCGCGGAGCACCTGCTCGCGCTTTGCGCCACCGGGGAGCAGCGCTTCGAGTTCTTCGGCCATCTTGTCCACCGTCATGTCGTACTGCAGCAGCTCGCGCACCACCTCGCGGTTCATGATGATGTTTACCAGCGACACCCACTTAATCTTTATGAACGCTCGGGCAATTGCTGCCGAGATATGGCTCGTCCGGTAGCACACAGCCTGCGGAACGCGGTGCAAAGCCGCCTCCAGCGTGGCCGTTCCCGACGTTACCAGCGCCGCAGTGGATACGCTGAAGAGCTCGTAGGTCTGGTTGTAGACCATTTTCACCGCACCGTCGCTCAAAAACGGCGCGTAGAACTCGCGCGAGAGCGATGGCGCTCCCGCAACCACAAACTGGTATTCGGGGAAGCGTGCCGCCACCTGCTTCATCAGCGGAAGGCATTTCTCCACCTCCTGCTTTCGGCTGCCGGCGAGCAGACCCACTATTTTTTTCTTCTCCAGCTGATTCGCAGCCACAAACTCGTCGAATGTAGGGAGCGTCTTTCGCTTCTGATCGAGCGCATCGACGAGCGGATTGCCCTCGTAGCACACCTTAATGCCGAAGCGGCGGAAGTAATCGGTCTCGAATGGAAAGATGGTGAAGAGCTGATCGACGTGCTGCTGCAATCGCTTGACGCGCCCCTCCTTCCAAGCCCAAACTTTGGGGGCTATATAGTAGAAAACCTTTATGCCCCGCTCCTTTGCCCACTTGGCGATGCGGAAGTTGAAGCCCGGATAGTCAATTAGGATGATAACATCGGGCATAAACGCGGCGATGTCGCTCTGGCAGTCGGAAAAGTTGCGCGATATGGCGCGCAGGTTCTTCACCACCTCCAGAAAGCCCATAAAGGCCATCTCGCGGTAGTGCTTTACCAGCGTTCCGCCAACGGCGGCCATCAAGTCGCCGCCAAAGAAGCGGAATTCGGCCTGCGGGTCGTGCTGCTTAAGCCCCTTCATCAGGTTAGAGCCGTGCAAGTCGCCCGAAGCCTCGCCTGCAACCAGGTAGTACTTCATCCTTAGTATATTTTTTGAAGCAGGTAAACAATCAGGACAACGGTAGCCATAATCATGGTTCCCCAAACCACCCCTTTGGCGCTACGATTGCGGTTGTAGTGCAGGTAAAGGTAGAAGATGATTAGGTTAGGGTAAACGCATAGGCTCAGAATCTTCGAAAACGTTCCAAGAATCAGCATGGTTTGGATGTAGGACCACAGCTTGATCGATCCCGACATGATTAAAAGGGCAACTACAAGAATAACTAGGGGGAAAGATGCAGCCGCAACAATCCCAGTCCTATTGGCGTCGCGTTTAAAAAACTCTACCATCGTTTGAAGTTCTTTTTATAAGTACTACAAAGCTAAGATTTAATTCGCTTTTTGCGAAGCGGATGTGAGGATTTGAGCATTTTGCCAGCGAAAAAAAGAGGGGTAAGCGATTGACGCCGACATTAGGACGAAGGGCAAACATTTTTTCTGCAAAACGGCTCTGATTAATCAGATTGCCTGCATATAAAGCTCCGTTAACGCCCCATGGAGGTATAAATAGCCACACATCAAAAGAAAAGGGAACCAGATATGTCGGGTTCCCTTCGATATTAGGGTAGTATAGCCTTACTTTTTTGGAGCAGATGACTTCTTCGATCTATTTTCGTCAACCTCGAAACCGTATTCGGTAAGCTTTTTGGGCTCATTGGGGAATATGCCGGTAAGAATGTCACGGCTGCTTCTAATAAACTGATCAACTTCTTTCATTAGATTATTTCTTTCCTCAATAAGCACCTCCACTTGACGGCGATACTCGTTGGCCTGTTTCGCTTTTACCTCCACAGTTTCAATTTTCGCCTTTAATGGATCCGAAATAATAGTTTTGATGGGCGATTTCTCGCCATCTTGAGTGGCTCTCCCCATAATGTCCTTGGCAAGTTTTGCCCGTTTGTCTAGATTGGTGGGAATTACAATCTTCATAACATTCTTGGTTTTTAATTACGACATTTTTTCTCCTTAAGTTGAAGTGTTGTTTTTTGAAAAACTTCAATAATCAAATTTAAAATGATTTTTAGCAAAAAGCAACACTACATATGCAAGATGTATAGCCGATTACACCTCTTTTAGGGTCATTTTTACAATAGCATATTTTGCAATTGCTAGTATTTACGGGGCTTTTTGTAGGATTTGAAAGCTAAATAAATAGGGTCACTTTTTTTCTGGTCTTAGAAAATAAATTTTTAATAAAAAGGCTTAACCCTTTTTATCCGAATAATGTTTACTGGAATAACAGAAGGTTCATTGCCTAATAATAGCCTTCCTTTTGCAGATGAATAGCGCTTTAATGGCGCAAATAGAGTGGAAACATCTGTTGAAATACGGAAAATTCGAATTCCCAAAGCATCTCGTCTGGCTAGAATACGGTAAATCTAAATTCAAAAAACTGCTTTCTCTATTCAAATACTGCGTTTTTGAATGTAAAAACTGAGTATTTGAATCAAAAAAGAGAGTATTCCGATTGAAAAAGGGAGTATCTCGATCCCCAAAGAGACTTTTTGAATTGAAAAAATGAGTATTTGAATTCAAAAAGCCGCTATTTGAATCAAAATAATGAGTTTTTCAATGTAAACACCCTCTTTTTCAATCGAAAAAAGGAGTATTTCATTGCAAAGAGCCCCTTTTTGAATCGAAAAAATGAGTTTTTTGATTGAAAAACTCGCTTTTTGAATCGAAATACTGGCTTTTTCGATTCAAAGAGCCCCTCTTTCGGTTAAAACAAGGAGCTTTTCGCCCCCAGATAGCAAAAAAGGAGAGCCTGGTAGTGCTCTCCTTTTCGCGTTATGCTGTTTGACTACAGTTTTTTAGCCATCTCTTCGTCGAATACCCACTCCTGCTTCATCTGGTCGAGGAATGCGCGGTTCGTCCAGTCGACATACACCGGAACAACGGCCACATAGCCGTTGGCCAGCGCCCATTCGTCGGTATCAGTTGCCGATGGCTCGTCGTTATGGAAGTATCCGGTAAGCCAGTAGTACTCTTTCCCCTGCGGATCGGTGCGCTTCTCGTACTCTTCGCTCCAGTTGCCGTGCGTTACGCGGCAATGAGCATATCCCTTGATCTTTTCGGAGGGAATGTTGGGGATATTTACGTTGAGCAGGGTAAAATGGGGCAATCCCTTCTCCAAAACCTTCTTGATGATTGGGGGAAACCAGCGCTTGGCGGCGGTAAAATCGGCATTGGCCGAGTGATCGAGCAGCGAGAAGCCCACTGAAGGAATGCCGTAGAGCGTTCCCTCTACCGCTGCGCCAATGGTTCCCGAGTAGATGACGGCCACCGAGGCATTGGAGCCATGGTTGATCCCCGATATCACCAAATCGGGCTTGCGGTGGAGCACTTCGTACATCGCTAGCTTGATGCAGTCGGCAGGGGTGCCGCTTACCGCATACCACGATACGTCGTCCTCCTCCTTTACGTGGCGAAGGCGCACGGGAATGGCTGATGTGATGGCGTGCGACATGCCCGACTGACCCTGCTCGGGGGCTACCACTACTACGCGGCCAAATTGCTTGGCTATCTCGGCCAATGCTGCAATACCGCGGGCGTTTATGCCATCGTCATTCGATATTAGGATAAGCGGACGTTGTATTTCTGTCATATCTACTTCTTTCTTTAAATGTTAGGGCATCCATCAGGATGCATTCTTGCGCAGCGACTCAGCGCAGAGGTACAAAGATACGGAAGACCCCGAGATAAGCGAACGAATTTCGCCAACCTTTACCTGATAAAGGAATCTGAGAGCTAAGCAACCGAAGGTTATCCTCTGTGCTCCATCTAGCTGCTAGCGATTTCATATCATCTAAGTGCCAAGTACGTAAGCTCAAGGCTGCGGCTCTGCTCCTATGCGTTAATGGTAGGGCAAATAGTAGCACATATGCACCTAAAGCACCTCAAAAAACGCGGAGCGGCAATACCATTGCTACCATAACCCTCCCAAACAGGAGCCTCTCCGCTTCTATAGGGTTACAAAGTGGTGGTTATACACCTCGAAGAGGGCTTTTCCCCTCTTTCTCACCTCTGCGGTAGGGTTAATCTCCTGCGGATAGGTGTTTCCGACGTTATCGTAAACCACCACCGAGCTGCCCTCGGCGTATCCGAAGCCGTTATTGAAGGTAAACATGCTCCAGTCCTTAAAGTTCTTGTCCAATAGGTTGCGCGAGAACATGTAGGGTTTGGTATTCATCTTCAGCTGCGCGAGAAGCGTTGCCGCAAGGTCGTGCTGCACTCCATGCCTGTCAACTTTCACGCCCTTTACCTTCAGCGCGCCTCCCAGCCAGAGCATGGGGATTCGGTTGCGCTTCTCATCGTACATCTTTAGGCTGCTGGGGCAGCTGCGGCCGTGGTCGGCCACCAGCACGATGAGCGTATTGTTCCACCAGCTGCACTTTTTGGCTTTACGGATGAAGTCGCCTAGGCATTTATCGGTGTAATGGGCCGCATTCATAAACTTCGAGTCCTCGTCGTCGCCCTTTATCACCGTCTTCATGGGCACATCGAAGGGCTCATGGCTGCTCGAGGTAAAGAAGGTGTAGAAGAACGGCTTCCGCTCGGCCTTCAGGTCGTCGAAAAGGCGGTTGAAGACAAACTCGTCCTGCGCCCCCCACTTCGACTGCAGCTGATCGGCCGCAAAGTCGTCCTGCGTAACGTAGCGGTCGTACCCCGCCGATATCAGGTAGGTGCGCATGTTGGCAAAGCCGATGTCGCCGCCGTAGTAGTAGGCGGTGCTGTACCCCTTAGCCTTAAAATCCTTTGCCAGCACCGGCAGCTTCAGCACCTTGGCGTTATGCTTGATGATGGAGGTGGTGGTTTGCGCCGGATAGCCGCTCAAAACCGACACCAGCCCCTTCTCCGACCGCTGCCCATCGTTGTAGATGTGGGTAAACAGCACGCCTTCGCGCATCAGGCTGTCCAGGTTGGGGGTCACCCCCTTCTCCTCGCCCAGCGTTTCGGTGATGTTGCTCGCAAAGCTCTCCATCATCAGCACAATTACGTTGGGTTTTGGGGTGTTCAGGATGTATTCCGTCTCCCCCGACTGCTTATACATGTCGGCAACGATCCGCTGCGCCTCCTTGATGTCCATAAAGTTGTACTCGCGGTCGGTATCCTCCATCTTGTTGAGCGAATAGAATACATTCCATGCCACATTGATGGTCGCCTGGTTGGTGTAGGCATTCTTGGAGAAGTATGCTTTTCCGGGATTCATTGGCGAGATGCCAAAACCTCCGCGTATCGGAATAATGTTCAAGGATATCAGCAGGATGCTCCACCATGGCAGGCGAGCCTCTACGGTTGTTCTAGTATTTACGAATCTTTTGTAGATGAACCACCAGGCTACCACGTACGAGCCAATGGCAATAGGAAACGAAACGAGCTGAACAATATTCAACGATGCGGCAGCCTCCTTCGGCGTCTTAAGGTAGAGCAGCGGGGTGGAGTCCATCCTAAAGCCCCAGTAGCCAAAAAGAACCGCATCGGAAATAACGACAATCGAAAGGATGATAAGAAAGGTCAGCGTAACCCCTGCCGCAAAGCGCTTGGCCAATTGAGGGGCAATCCAGCTGATGACGATGAAGAATAGCCCGCATAGCATCACCAGGTAGCCAATCATCGAAAGGTCCATGTGCAAGCCATGGATAAATATTCCGAAGTAGTCGGCAGCTGCAACTCCTGTGGTATCGCGGAAGTTAACTGCCATAAAAAGAAGGCGAGAAGTGAAAAAGAATGCCACCCAAAAGAGTAGGTAGCCAAGATATTCGCGGAACAGATACTTCAGCGCAGCCAGATGACCTCCCTTATAGCTCATTGTCGGATTTTAGGATAGTTGATTTACGTCAAAATGCCTTACAGGCCGTGCAAAACTATCAATTAAAAGCAACAGTCCAAGTAAAAAAAGCAGTAGTTAAGCCTTTTTACACCAGCTTAGGAGCCACATTCGAACAAAGCTGGCAAGCCAATATCCGAACAAAACAAGCGATACGGCAACAAGGAAAGTGTGCCCAACAAATTAAACGCGCATTAGGGGCTATATCCTGTTCTTCACCTTCTCAACGCTCATTGTATTAAACTCTTTAAGATGCTCGACTTCTTCACTATCATCAAACTTCGACTGAATACGGTGAAGAACAACCATCATAAACACGCCCAAAACAATATTGGCGAAGAACATCAGGGTAATATCAAGGTATTGGCTGAGGATGATATCAACAACAATAACCACCACCTCAACAAGAACGATAGACACCATTGTTTGCCGATGCGAGAAACCTAACGCCAAAAATTTGTGGTGAATGTGCGTCTTATCAGGATAAAATGGAGACTTTCCGGCTCTCATCCTTTCAACAAACACCCGCGCTGCATCAAAAAGCGGAATAAAAAGAATGGCAAAGATAAAGATTGGAGCGCCCCTAAATTCGAACACGGGCCCAGAGACAGATATCATGCAGAGCTTTGCGCTTAAAAACGCAATTAGGTATCCGATAAGAAGCGATCCCGTATCACCCATGAAGATCTTATTCTTACCCCCAAAAACATTGTAAATAAAGAAGGGGATAATAACGCCCAGCATGGCAAATGCAAGCATAGAGTAGACAAAAAGATGCTGCTCCAAGAACCAAACGCCCAGCGACGCAAGCGCTATACTGCTCAAGCCTGAGGCTAAACCATCAACACCATCAATCAGGTTTATCGCATTTATCACAAAGCAAACAAGAATGACCGTTAGGATATACCCAACCCAATTAGGGATTTCGTGCATTCCGAAAAAACCGTGCATGTTATCAACATAAACACCAGAAGCAATCATTAGAACAGCCACCAGTACCTGACTTAGCAGCTTATACCTAAAGCTAACAGAAATCAGGTCGTCAGCCAAACCAATAAAGAACAGTACGACCAAGCTGCAAAGCAAAAACAGCGTTTCAACTAAAACATTATGAGAAATATTATCGGCAACTTCAATCCCAACAAGGTAACGGATTCCCATTACGAAGGATACAGAGAAAAGAAGGGCGGGCAGAAACGAAACGCCTCCTAATCGAGGAACCTGTTTGGTGTGAACCTTTCGCTCGTTTATAAAATCAAAAAGCCCCTTTCGCCTTGAGATAATAACAATTCGAGGAACAATAATAAAACCAATTGCTGCTGAAATGGCAAATGTTAAACAAATAAGTAAGTTGATAACAACAGTTTTATCCATAGAATATCAAAAAAATTAAAAAAGCGGTTGAGAATAAAATCCCAGTTACTTAAAATAAAAACAGCAAAATCGATTCAAAAATAGGGAATCATATCAATCACCCAATAAAGAATCTACAACAAAAATGGAAAACACCCTAACAATTCTTATACCAATCAAGGATTATTTAGCTGTTTTGAGTTTCAAGTCCTTCTCTGAAATGATGAAATTGCCACTAACATATGGCCACTCAACCCCAAACGACTTATAGTGAAACCCTGCTTCGCTCTCCTTGCAGTAAACATTATCCACCCTATACTGGAAGATGCAAGTATCGCTCAATACGAGAAATCCATGTGCGAATCCTCGAGGGATGAATAGCTGTCGATGATTTTCGTCGCTAAGTTCGACACCAACATACTTCCCATAGGTTGGCGAACCTTCGCGAACATCAACCGCCACATCGTACACCTTACCAACAACTACTCTTACCAGCTTAGCTTGAGAAAATTCTCCAGTCTGAAGGTGCAAACCACGAAGCACTCCCCTACTCGACATCGACTCATTATCCTGAACCCAGTGAATCTTTCCAATATTCCTATTAAACTCGTCCTCCTTGAAGGATTCCATGAAGTATCCTCGATTATCGGCGAACGCTTTAGGTTCAACAATAAAAACTCCGGGGATTTCAGTCTCTATAAATTGCATTGCTTATAGTTGTAACTAATAAATTATTCCTGCAAGTAACCCTCTATGCGATTTTACTTCACTAAACGAAGAAGGTATTGCCCGTACTGATTTTTAGCCATTGGTTCGGCAAGCGTCTTCACCTGCTCGGCGCTGATATATCCTTTGTTGTAGGCAATTTCTTCGAGGCAGGCAACCTTTAATCCCTGGCGCTCCTCGATGGTTTCGATAAACTGGCTAGCTTCTAGCATGCTCTTGTGCGTACCAGTATCAAGCCAAGCAAAGCCACGCCCCATAAGTTCTACATTGAGCATACCTCTATTCAAGTATTCCTGGTTTACCGAAGTTATCTCGAGTTCTCCACGAGCCGAAGGTTTTACGTTTTTGGCAACCTGAATAACATCGTTAGTATAAAAGTACAATCCGACTACAGCGTAGCTGCTTTTTGGATCTTTAGGTTTTTCCTCTATGCTTAGCACCTTACCGTCTTTGTCGAACTCCACAACGCCATAACGTTCGGGATCGTTTACGTTATAACCAAACACAACGCTTCGGCGCTCCTTCTTCACAATCTCAACACTTCGATGAAGCATGCCCGAAAGTCCGTATCCGTAGAAAATGTTATCGCCAAGAACAAGGCAAACATCGTCGTTTCCGATAAACTCTTCGCCAAGAATAAATGCCTGCGCCAAACCATCTGGCGAAGGCTGCACCTTATACTGAAAGTTTACTCCGAATTGACTACCATCGCCAAGGAGTTCCTGGAAACGAGGCGTATCTTGGGGGGTAGATATAATAAGGATGTCGCGAATTCCGGCAAGCATTAGCACCGAAATGGGATAGTAAACCATCGGCTTATCGTAAATAGGAAGGAGTTGCTTCGATATCGTTTGGGTGATTGGGTAAAGGCGCGTTCCGCTTCCACCTGCGAGTACTATTCCTTTCATGTTTAGGCGTTTTTTTTATCGGTTAGTTCAACATGCACCTCAAGAGCTGCAAATGCGTGCAAAAGTACTCATATCTTTCGATATTGTCTTATGATAAATTACGTTTTCTACCCCAATCAAAAAAAAAAGCCTGATAGGATTGCTATCAGGCTCACAATATCGGACCTAGTGCTTAGCTAAAATTACTCTTGCACCTTCTTGTAGTCTAATAGGAACTGCGCCAAACCGCTATCGGTAAGCGGGTGCTTTAAAAGACCTAGGATTGCACTTAGCGGACAGGTTGCCACATCGGCTCCTACTTCTACGCAGTCGATGATGTGCTGGCTGCTACGAATGGATGCCGCAAGAACCTCGGTAGCGTACCCGTAAATGTTAAACATCTCAACGATCTTACCTACCAGTTCGACGCCATCCGAGCAGATATCGTCTAGGCGACCAACAAACGGAGAAACGTAGGTTGCTCCAGCCTTGGCGGCAAGAAGGGCTTGCCCTACCGAGAAGATAAGGGTGCAGTTGGTTCTAATCCCGTTCGAGGAAAAGTACTTTACTGCCTTAATGCCATCCTTGGTGCAGGGAACCTTAACCACGATGTTGGGATGAAGGTTAGCCAGCTCTTTGCCCTCGCGGATCATACCTTCGTAATCGGTAGCAATAACCTCTGCGCTAACAGGGCCATCAACGATGTTGCAAATTTGCACGTAGTGGCCCTTTACGTTCGCATCGCCCTTAATCCCTTCCTTAGCCATTAGCGATGGGTTGGTGGTTACGCCATCGAGCACCCCCAAATCGTTTGCCTCTTTTATCTGATCGAGATTTGCGGTATCAATAAAAAACTTCATTTCTTTTCTGTTTTGAGAGTTAAAAAAACACGTGAAACACGGCGTGCAAGATAGAAATTGTTTGAGCATCTCCGAAGGGAATAGGCGAATATTACGTTAACCGAATTTAAACACTCGCAACAGAATGCCTTCGGCAGAGGAGGTTCGGGGAGCTAAAGAAACCTCAAGTCGAGCGCATTTCTATCGGCTAAACGCTTAAAGTGGTACTTGGGGTAGCCCACCATCAGCGCGCCTACCACCATCTGCTCCTCCGACAGCCCAAGTAGGTCGTACACCTCCTTGTTATAGGCAGATGAGCACATCTCGAAGAAGCCAGCCCAGCAGGTACCCAACCCAAGCGTTGGGGCAAAGAGCTCGGCATAGGCAAGGCTAAACCGGGCATTGTCGCGTACAATAGGCATCTTGCGAGAACCTACGGCAACCACCAGGGCGGGCGCACCCCGAAAGATAACATCGGTACCCGTTTCGCGGCTGATGCTTATCAGGTTGCTGTACGAGCGCATCGAGGCGTTAACCTTCGACATCTCCGTGATCCAATCGAGCGTTAGCGCCGATAGCTTACCCAGAATTTCGCGCTTGTTGATTACCACGTACGATACGCTCTGGGTATTTCCACCCGATGGGGCGTAGTGGGCAACCTCCAGCAGGCGCGTTAGGTCGGCGGCGGCAACCTCCTTTTTCCGGTAGCTGCGAATAGATCGGCGCGAACGCAGGAACTGCTCAGCACGCTCGGAGTCGATGCCAAGAGTGGCGTCAATTGGCTTCTGGTTGGCAAGGGGGGTAAGGCTTAAGTCGAGCGCGCCAACTGGGCAAACCGCCACGCAATGCCCGCACCGGATGCAGATCTTGGCATTGGGCAGGGTTGGACCATCGGCGGTCATTACGATAATCCCCGAAGGGCATACATGCGAGCAGGCGCTGCACTTGGTGCAGCTGGAGGCTACGTTGAAGGTGTATTCCGATGCTGACATAGCTACTTATTTTACTATTATGGGAAGCAAAGATAGCTCAAATACTCATTGCGCTGCGGCGAGCACCCAAATTGTGATGGGCGAGAGAAAACGCGCTGCGGCGAGCACCAACCACCTGCTGGGGAACCTCGCCGCGCTGTGGTGAGTTCCAAATTGTGGTGGGCGAGAGAAAACGCGCTGTGGCGAGCACCAACCACCTGCTGGGGAGCCTCACCGCGCTGTGGTGAGCGCCAAATTGGGGTGGGCGGAAGAAAACGCGCTGCGGCGAGCACCAACCACCTGCTGGGGAACCTCGCCGCGCTGTGGTGAGTTCCAAATTGTGGTGGGCAAGAGAAAACGCGCTGCGGCGAGCACCAACCACCTGCTGGGGAACCTCGCCGCGCTGTGGTGAGTTCCAAATTGTGGTGGGCGAGAGAAAACGCGCTGCGGCGAGCACCAACCACCTGCTGGGGAACCTCACCGCGCTGTGGTCAGCTCCAAATTGGGGTGGGCGGTGGAAAACGCGCTGCGGCGAGCCGCATAAAACAAAACGCCCGAAGCAATCTTCGGGCGTTTAGCATATCAAAAAGGAATAATCTCCTATGGATACTTTGGGAACTTGTGGAAATCAGGCTTACGCTTTTCGAGGAATGCGTGCTTACCTTCCTGAGCCTCCTCGGTGAGGTAGTAAAGAAGGGTTGCATTACCGGCAAACTCCTGCAAGCCTACCTGTCCGTCCAAATCGGCGTTCATGCCCAGCTTAAGCATGCGAAGCGCCATTGGGCTGTGCTGCATCATGATTTGGCACCACTCTACCACCTCGTCCTCGAGCTTATCGAAAGGAACAACCTTGTTCACCAAGCCCATTTCCAGAGCCTCCTGGGCGCTGTACTGGCGGCAAAGCAACCATATCTCACGAGCCTTCTTCTGTCCTACGATGGACGCCAGGTACGACGAGCCCAATCCGGCATCGAAGCTCCCCACCTTAGGACCTGTTTGCCCGAAGATGGCATTCTCCGAGGCGATGCTTAGGTCGCACACAACGTGTAGCACGTGTCCACCACCAATAGCGTAGCCGTTTACCATGGCCACAACAGGCTTTGGCATCGAGCGGATTTGGCGCTGAACCTCTAGCACATTTAGGCGAGGTACCCCGTCCTTACCCACGTAGCCGCCAACACCCTTAACGTTTTGGTCGCCGCCCGAGCAGAACGCCTTATCGCCGGCGCCGGTAAGCACAATAACGTTGATCTGCTGATCTTCGCGGCAGATGTGTAGCGCATCGCTAATCTCGCTAACCGTGGTTGGGGTAAACGCGTTGTAGTAGCGTGGACGGTTGATGGTAATCTTAGCAATACCCTCGAAGTAATCGAAAAGAATCTCTTCGTACTCCTTAATGGTTGACCATTCTCTTTTCTCAGCCATAGTCGTAGCCTTTATTTAGTTTTTAAATATTCGAAATAGCCCTTATAAACCTCCGAGTTTAGCTCCGAAGGGGTAAATACCTCGAGCAGCATTGGCTTGTTGATGTTCTGATCCATTAGCGTAGCAAACGAATTCTCCAGCTCTTTTTCGTTGGATGCGGATAGGTACTCAACCCAAAACGCTCTTGCGATATTCTCAACCGACTGCCCATGGCGGTACTCGATGTGCTGCTCTAATGCCTCTGATCTTGATGGACCATCAATCAGCCTAAAGATGCCGCCACCGGCATTATTGATGACGATGATTCGAGCCTTGGGCGAAAGATACCGATTCCAAAGCCCGTTGGAGTCGTACAGGAACGAGAGTTCGCCCACAACCAGCAAAGACATCTTATCGTTTTTCGAGGCAAATCCAGCAAAGGTTGAAACAACGCCATCTATGCCGCTGGTGCCCCTGTTGCTGTACACATCAATATCATTTGATAGAGCGAATAGCTGCGCATAGCGCACCGGGGTGCTGTTTCCCAGATGAAGGCTAATCCCCGAGGGCATCCGCTCGAAGATGGTTTTGTAGACGAGCAAATCACAGTAAGGAATACTCTTTAAGTATTCCGCTCCTGCCGATTGAATACGCTCGCTACGATTAGTCCATATATCTTGATATTCCGTAGCGCCAACCTCAACTTTTGCTATTTCATTTACAAACGAAGGAGCATCGACATCAAGCAAATCGGTTAGCGACTGGTATGTATCAACCACATCGCAGCCAATACGCCAATGCTTTGAAGGCTGACACTTGCGAATAAGCTGCTTAAAGCGCTTCGACACGATGTGTCCGCCAATGGTTAACAGTATATCGGGCGCAAATTGAGCCTTTTCTGCTTCGGATAGCGACACCAGCACCTGCTCGAACTGCCGCACGCTAACTGCCGATGGCAAATTTGCTGTATGCTCGGCGATGATTACGGTATCACCACGCCTAGATAATTTCTCGATAGCACCTGCCATTTCTTCACTTGGAAGAAGCTGCCCAACAACCACCATTTTCTTGGTGAAGGTGCCCCATTCCTCGACGTATGCCGTGGGAACATCAGCCTTACCCTCCACCAGCCGA
Organism: uncultured Acetobacteroides sp.; assembly: GCF_963678165.1. Taxonomy (NCBI): domain Bacteria; kingdom Pseudomonadati; phylum Bacteroidota; class Bacteroidia; order Bacteroidales; family Rikenellaceae; genus Acetobacteroides; species uncultured Acetobacteroides sp. Next base: position 3,018,468 of record NZ_OY782755.1, read on the forward strand.
ATTTTCCGAGCCAATGGGATAACCTCCTCGGTAAACTCGTATAGCGGCTCGGAGAGCGGGATGTTTACATGAACAGGACCTGCATCAATGCGGGTTAGAGCAACCAGCGCCTCGTTCACCAATCGGTTACACAACCAGAGATCTTCTGCGCTATGAATCTCGGGAAGCGTAACGCTACGCTTCACAAAGTTGGCAAGCACATTCTTTTGGTTGATGGTTTGCCCGTCAGCCTGCCCAACCCAGTGGGCGGGACGATCGGCAGAGATGACCATCAGCGGAAGCTTCTGGTAGTAGGCTTCGGCGGTTGCCGAGCTATAGTTGAGCAGCGCAGTGCCCGACGTGCAGCAAACTGCTACTGGCTTTTGGGTCTTAAGGATTAGTCCAAGGGCAAAGTAGGCAGCGCTTCGCTCGTCCACGATGGTGTAGCACGTAAGCTGTGGATGCTGGCTAAAGGTATGTATAAGCGGCGCATTGCGCGACCCTGGCGATAGAACCACATTGGTTACGCCATGCTCGAGCATGAGCGCCAAAAGCTGCTGAATACTTTTCTTGTTGGAGTACATTTAATCGTCTGCTTCTATTATTGATTGGAGGGTTCGAAGCTTATGGTTGGTTTCCATCCACTCCCTCTCGCCCACCGATTTGGCGGTGATACCACCACCTGCAAAAAGCGAGAACTGCTGCGCCTCCACCTTCATGCAGCGCAAATTTACGTATAATTCGGTTTCCTTGTTCGAGCGAACAACACCGGCAAAACCGGTATAGTACTCCCGATGGTGCTGCTCCGTTTCAGTAATGTACTGCTGCGCCTCCTCCTTGGGCAACCCACATACGGCAGGCGTTGGATGCAGCGTATCAACAAGAGTTCCGACGCCAACATTGCCATCCGCCGTAAACCTAAAGGTTGTTTTAAGGTGTACCACGTTACCAGCCTTTGCGGTTGCAGGGCCCTCTTTTTCCATTTCGACAACCCCGCAAGAGGTAAGACGATCTGAGATATAGTCGGTGACAATCTGCTGCTCCTCGCGGTCCTTTGCGCTCCATGTATACTCCGAAACACCTTCCGATACGGGCATTGTTCCGGCAAGCGCCATGGTTTGAAAGCATCCGGCATCTCCCTTAAGCAGAAGTTCCGGCGTAGCGCCAAGCCACAGACCCGATTTAGGCGCATTCACCAAGTAGGTGAAGGCTGAAAGGTATGCGTCTTTAGCGTTAAGGAAAACCTTACCGATGCTCTTTGCATGCCGATCGACAACCAGCTTACGCGACAGCACCAGCTTAGAAAAGCGACCTCCTTTCAGCTGCTCCATAAAGCGGCTAAAAGTGGCATTGTATATTTCGGATGTTGTAGAATGATCCGAACTATTCCCGTTCGAAACGACACCACCCGTTGGCTTCGAGATCTTATCAACAAAACCGCAGTAAATGCTCTTCGATTTAAACAGCAGCAGCGGTTTCTCGGAACTTAATATAAAAGGAGCAAATACAAAGCCGTCCTCTCCATCAAGATCGCTAAATGAACCCAACTCTATAGGAGCGCTATCTTCTACAATAAGCGTAGGCTCGGTGCTAAAAGGCAGGAAGTAGCAAGCAAAAGCAACTCCCCGAGCAATAAGTTCATCTAGTAAACGGGCATATTGAGTAGGTACAATAGACATCTATCTGCGTTCAATAATCATATTGGTAACACGTATTGATGAGATGAGGCGTTCGCCCTGAAACACATCAACGTTCCATAAATGGGTAGAGGCTCCCTGGTGAATTATGGTTCCAATCCCTTTCACCTCGCCATCGCGAGCACCCGAAATATGGCTGGTGCTTAGCTGCATGCCGCGAACATCACGGGTAGCATTATCAACTAAAAGGAAAGAGCCATGGCCGGCAATCGTCTCTGCAAGCGCTATGGTAGCCCCTCCGTGAAGTATCCCTACAGGCTGCATCGTTCTATGATCAACAGGCATCGTTGCCTCAACCCTACCCTTTTCGATTTTGGTGATTACTATGCCAAGATTCTCCATAAGAGTTCCCTTGAACGACTCGTTGATCTCTTCGAGCGAAGAATCAATGCTTATGCTCTTCATATCCATCTATTCGATTCCTTTTCGTTAACAAGGGAAATACGCCAACCGCCCTCACGTGATTGCAACTTGAAGGGCTTCCACCCTGTAAATTTAAGCGTGCCAAAAATAGCTCCTTGTTTTGAATAATTCTTTGTAAAAGATCAGATAATTGACAGAGGCAGCTTAGGGAAGCACGCCATTGGGTGGAAATAGCGAAGAAAAAGAGGGGTAAAACCAGCGGTAAGCCATCCGCTAAAACAAAGAGACGTGCCTGGTTGCACGTCTCTTTGTTAGTATCATAAATAATGGAAGGCTCTACTTGACGTAGAAGTCGATCATGCGCGAAATGGCCTGCTGGCAAACTGGGCAGAACCCATCCTTGGTGTTTACGCGCATCTGGCACTTGTCGATTGGGCGGTAAATGCCCTTAGCCATGTATCCGCCACCCTCGTAAACGCCCAGTTCGCGGGGCTTGTTGGGGTCGGCAATGGTTGGGATTGGCGTGCCCACTGGGAGCATAGACTTCCACTTGGCATCGAAGTTTACCAGCGTGGTGATGTTGGGCTCCCAAGGCTCCAACTTAAGGTTGTAGAAATCTTCGTAGGCGGTTTCGGAGTTAAAGTACTCGTCGGCTAAGCCGGCAAACGAGTGGCCGAACTCGTGGATCATCACCTCGCCCTTGAACTTGTTGTCCGACGATGCCATGGCGTAGTAGTTGTAGATTCCGCCGCCGCCGTAAACGTCGGTATTGGTTAAGATGAAGATGGCATCGGTAGGAACATCCCAAACGGCATCGCGCACCGCCTTGTAGTCGGATGTGGTGAGGTAGCGATCGGTTCCGAAGGTGTAGAAGGTGGAGGCAAGCGGCGTGCGGCTCCAGTAGCCCTTGCCGGGGTTGTCGGGACCTTCGGTTTCGGAGGGCGCCATTACGGCATAAACGTTGAAATCGCTCTTGCGCGACTTGTAGGGCTCGCGCTGGAACATGTAGTCGACCATTTCGCGAACGTCCTTTTCGAACTTCGCCATCTGCTTTTGGGTGTACCCTTCGGCTACGAATACCAGATCGACCCTCTTATCGGGGGTGCCGTTATCGAGGATCTTCTTCCGGGGGTAGCTGGGCTTTGCCTCGCGGCTGATGAACTTGCTGGTTGGGTCGATTGAGGTCTTCAGCAGCGAGGTCCAGCCGCCAGTGGTGCGGTTGCGCTCGAAGAACTCGACATCGACGATAGCCTTGGGGAAAGGCATGGTTACCACCTGCGGATAGGCGCGGGGCAGCACCTTTGCCTCGGCGGTAGTGCGCCACTCGAAGAAGAGGGTGCTAAACCCAACCTTGAAGATCTCCTTACCAGTAGCCTTGTCGTAGGCCTTAACCTGGTACTCGCCATACTCGAAGGGAGCCACCAAATTGGTGCGCGTACCCGCCCAGGTAGGCTCCTCGGAGTACTTGTCGATGTACACATGCTGCGCGGAGGCATCGCCTGCCAGCAGAAAATCAATCCGTAACGACTTATCCGTAAAGTAGCTACTATACGCATCCTGAGCCTTAACGGCTGGCGTTAAAAAGATGCAAAAGAACAAGAGTATGGCTTGGATTCTTTTCATTTTAATAATTTTGTAGAGAGTCTAAATGTAGGAAAAATATGAACCCGCAGACCCGCAGCGCCAAACATCTTTAAATTATTGCGGCTTGCATTGCGGGGAGCATACCACCATTGAAAAACAACTTAATCCGTATGAATTCGCTAGAAAAGCAGGCCCAAATTGCCACGCACCAGGGTGAGCATATCATCCATCGCCTTCAAGACCTCCTTTCGGGATGGGGGGTGCCCGAAAGCATCATCATCCATACCCGCGTGGCCATAAGCATCATCATCATTTTGCTGGTGGCCTACCTGGCCAAGAAGTTAACCGACTTTATCGTCCTTAGGGTTATCCACCAAGTAGCAGCAAAAACCAAATCGCTTTGGGACGACTTCCTGGTGGAACGCCACGTGTTTCGCCGGCTCAGCAACCTGATCCCTGCGCTAATTGCTTACCACCTGACCGAGGTGGCCCTTGCCGACTTCAGCCACACCTACTACGAGGTGATCCAGATGCTGATCCGGGGCTACTCCGTGTTTGTGGTTGCCTGGACGCTGGATGCCTTCCTGAGCGCGGCCAACGATATCTACAATACCACCGAAATGGCCAAGGATAGATCCATTAAGGGGTACATTCAAATCGGGAAGATCATTGTCTACTTCTTTGCAACCATCGTCATTGTGGGCATCCTGGCCGATAAGGACCCCGCCCGCATCCTCCTAGGCCTCGGCACCTTTGCCGCCGTGCTGATGTTGGTGTTCAAGGATACCATCCTGGGGCTGGTGGCCTCCGTGCAGCTCTCGGCCAACGACCTGGTGAAGATCGGCGACTGGATTGAGATGCCCAACCGCAACATCGACGGCAAGGTGATGGACATCAGCCTGACCTCGGTGAAGGTGCAGAACTGGGACTTCACCATCAACTCCATCCCCACCTACTCGCTGGTAACCGAGTCGTTCCAGAACTGGCGCGGTATGGAGCTGGCACAGGGGCGCAGGCTGAAGAACAGCATCTACATCGACGTGAACTCGGTGCGCCTCTGCTCCGACGAACTGCTCGACCGCCTGGCGAAGTTCCCCGTGCTGAGCGGCTACCTCCAGGAGGTGAAGGCCAACCTCCAGCACGAAACCGCGGCCGCCAACGGCGAGCACGGCATCGCCATTGGGGTACGCCCCTCGAACCTCAACCTGTTTAGGAACTACGTGGAGCTGTCGCTGCGCAGCAACCCCGACATCCACCAGGAGCTGAGCCTGCTGGTGCGCTACCTGCCCGCCATCGACAAGGGGGTGCCGGTGGAGTACATCTGCTTCTCGCGCAAGAAGGACTCCAACGAGTTCGAGAACGTGAAGGCAGGGCTGCTGGAGCACTTCTGGTCGGTGCTGCCCGAGTTCAACCTCACGCCGTTCCAGAACCCAACGGGGGCCGACTTTAGGCGGATGGCAGAGGTGCAGCAGTAGCCCTCCGGCGAAACCCATACGCCGCACTGGCGGCACACCACCGATCACCACACCATTAAATCATACGCTAAAATGACTAAGAACATCAACATGAAAATGCGCCTCGCCCTGCTGCTCGCCCTGCTATCATCGGGGGTAGCCGTTGGGCAAACGCTCCCCGTAGGCGATAAAGGAAAGGTGGCCTACACCACAACGCTCCAGGTGCCGCTGAGCAAGAAGGAGCTGGCCGCGAACGCCATGCAGTGGGTAGCCAAGGTAGCGGGCAACCCGGGCCGATGCGTCCAGCAGCACGACACCGCCACCGGCAAGATGCAGCTTGCGTCTGCCGAAAAGGCGTGCTCGATTAACGGAACCAGCGCTAGGGTTACCTTCTCGGCAGCCATAGCCTACGCCGAGGGGCAGTGCAGCCTAACGATCTACGACATCAAGTCGCGCACCTTTGGGAACTGCTTCCCCGTAAGCTACACCCTCGACGTATCGAAGAACCAAGCGCTAAAGGAGGCCCGTGCGAAGCTGAAGGCCGCCAAATCGGCCAAGGAGAAGAAGGAGTACCAGCAGCAGCTGGCCACCCTCACCCGCGAAATAAACGACTTCAACGCGCTATTCAACCGCTACCTCGATCGGTTTAAGGAGATAATGGCGAAAAAGAGCAACGCCCCAACCCCTGCCGCCCCCCAACCGGTGAGCTGAGCATCGGTTTTAGGCGCTAGATATTAGGTAAACACCTGTCGGCTTGGGCTGGCAGGTGTTTTTTGCATCGGTCAGCCTGCAATTTGCAGGGTACACCCTCCTTTTTGCAGCCTGAACCCTGCAATTTGCAGCCTATACTCTGCAATTTGCAGCCTGAACCCTGCTTTTTGCAGCCTCTACCCTGCTTTTTGCAGCCTCTACCCTGCTTTTTGCAGCCTACACCCTGCTTTTTGCAGCCTGAACCCTGCTTTTTGCAGCCTATACCCTGCAATTTGCAGCCTGCACCCTCCTTTTTGCAGCCTACACCCTGCAATTTGCAGCCTACACCCTGCATTTTGCAGCCTATACCCTCCTTTTTGCAGCCTGAACCCTGCTTTTTGCAGCCTGCACCCTGCTTTTTGCAGCCTGAACCCTGCTTTTTGCAGCCTCGACCCTGCAATTTGCAGCCTGAACCCTGCTTTTTGCAGCCTACTACCCTGCTTTTTGCAGCCTATCACCCTGCTTTTTGCAGCCTATCACCCTGCTTTTTGCAGCCTGCACCCTGGAATTTCGCCTTTAGGGCAAGCTCACCGCCGCATCCCCCTAAATTTCCCAAAGGGGACGTTGCGGCAGCTCAACCACCATGGGCAAGGGCGCCCTGCTCCCTATTCTCTACTCCCTGCACCCTATTCCCCACCCATTAGATTTGACTTAGGAAGCTCTACGGAGCTTTGTTTAGCACTTCGTTCCAACGAATTAATTATAAATTTGCCCCCCTGTAACGATATTCAAAATTGATGAAGAAGAATTGGTTCAATAAGAGCTACCTGGAGAACGAGTACGTGGTGCTCCTCTACCAGTTTGGCGTGCTGCTAACCCTGTACACCGTGTGCCGGCTGCTGTTCTACTGGTTTAACCTGGCGCTGTTCCCCAACGTGAGCTTCGCCGACCTGATGACCATCCTGCGCGGCGGCGTTAAGTTCGATATTGCGGGGCTGCTCTACCTCAACGCGGCCTACATGCTGCTGTACGTTATCCCCCACCCCTGGAAGTACCGCAGCGGCTACCAGAAGTTCCTGCGCTGGTGGTTCATCATCGTCAACTCGCTGGGGCTGGCCCTCAACGCCCTCGACTTTAAGTACTACCCCTTTATACTGAAGCGCACCACCGCCAGCGTGTACGAGATCCTCAAGCACGAGGACAACATGGTGACGCTCTCGTTCCGCTTTATGGTGGACTACTGGTACGTGTACCTGATCTTTGCCGCCCTGGTAGCGGCGCTGGTGTACCTCACCCGCAGGCCCAAGCCGCAGCCCACGCCCATCGGCAAGTGGTACTACGCCTACCCCTTTGCCCTGGCGATGCTGCTCATGTTTAGCGCCTTTACCGTTGCCGGCATCCGCGGCGACTTTAAGCATAGCACCCGCCCCATCACCATCAGCAACGCGGGCGAGTACGTAAAGTCGGCCGAGCAGGTGTACCTGGTGGTGAACACCCCCTTCTGCTTCATCCGCACCTTCGGCAACAAGTCGTTTACCAAGATGAACTTCTTTACTTCGGATAAGGAACTCGCCGAGGGCTTTAATCCGGTGATGAAGTACGACCTGCCCGCCCCTGCCCAGAAGAAGAACGTGGTGGTGATCATCCTCGAAAGCTTCGCCCGCGAGCACTTCGGCGCCTTCAATAAGACTTTAGATGGCGGAAAGTACAAGGGCTTCACCCCCTTCCTCGACTCGCTGGCCCAGCAGAGCCTGGTATTCCCCAACGCCTACGCCAACGGGCGCAAGTCGATTGATGCCATGCCCTCGGTGCTGGCCTCGCTGCCCGCGCTGGTGCAGCCCTACGTGATATCGGAGTACTCCACCAACCGCGTAAACACCCTCGCCAGCCTGCTCGACGGCGAAGGCTACGAGACCTCGTTCTTCCACGGAGCACCCAACGGCTCGATGGGCTTTTTGGCCTTCAGCAAGCTGGCAGGGTTCCAAAAGTACTACGGCAAGACGGAGTTCAACAACGATGCCGAGTTCGACGGCATGTGGGCCATCTGGGACGAGCCCTTCCTGAAGTACTGGGGCGCCCAAATGGGGCAGATGAAGAAGCCCTTCTTCACGGCGCTCTTCTCGGCCTCGTCGCACCACCCCTTTAAGGTTCCCGCCAAGTACGAGGGCGCATTCCCCAAGGGGCAAATCCCGCTGCACCAGTGCGTGGGCTACACCGACCACTCACTTCGCCTATTCTTCAACAGCATCAAAAATCAGCCCTGGTTTAAGAATACGGTATTCGTGATTACCGCCGACCACAGCGTATCGCCGGTGCACGCCGAGTACAAGACCAACGTTAACGCCTTTGCCATCCCGCTGATCTTCTACACCCCCGATGGCTCGCTAAAGGGCGTCGACAACCGCCTTGCCCAGCAGGTAGACATCATGCCAACGCTGATGAGCTACCTCGGCTACAGCAAGCCCTTCGTATCGTTCGGCACCAACCTGTTGGAGAAGAAGAACGACACCTTCGTGCTCAACTACATCGGCGACGCCTACCAGTTTATGATGGATGATATGGTGATCTACTTCGATGGGAAGAAAATAACGCAGGTGTTCGACTACAAGAAGGACCCCGCGCTCAAGAACAACCTCCTGGGTAAGGTCAATATCACCAAGTACGAAACCAAGATGAAGGCCGTACTGCAGCAGTACAACAACCGAATGATTGCAAACGACCTGGTGGCAAAGTAGGCCTCCAGCGCATCCAGCACACTACCATACGAAGAAAGGGCCAACTCTCATTAGAGTTGGCCCTTTCTTCGTTCCACCCCTAGGCATTACTACCTAGCAGCAATGCAGCAACACCCCGCATTACCGTTAAATACACGTTAATTGTTATTAGTGTAACACAAGATTAGCCTCAGCTAATTATATTTGAAATGGGAATGACTACATATTTAAAGGGAAAAGGGAACATGAATAAGCTAAAAAAGATCTACAATGGCTGCAACATCCGAACAAAGATCAATATTTCGATTATTGGAACTGCCGGGATAATTCTTCTCGTAACCATGTCGGTAGCCATGCTACGCTCTAGGAGCATTGTGCTAGACAACGCCGAAACGACCGCCCTAGCCAAGGCTCGCGAAAACGCCTCAAAGGCTACCGCCTACTTCGATAAGAAGATTAGCGTCCTCCACGCCCTTTCGATGTACCTCGAGGATGGCAACCGCCAGAGAACCTCGGTGGTCGAAAAGATGAAGCAACTCGCAGGCGGCAATACCGATGCCTACGCCGTATGGTACGCCACCAAAGGATCGACAGCCGACACCGCCTCGGCCCCATCGCGCCTCATCGTTAATGCCACCGGAGAAGTTGCCACCGCCGAAGCTGCAAGCGCAACCGGCTGCGATAAGGCATTCGAGGAGACCACCAGCAACGGCGAGCCCACGCTATCCGACCCCATCCAGTACGAGGGGGCCTGGCTCACCAACATTGCCGTTCCCATTAAGAAGGGCAACCAGGTGGTAGGCGTAGTGGGCATACTGATAAAGAACGACCAAATATCGAAGTACACCTCTTCCATCATGAATGCAGAAGATGGAACGTGCAAGGTGGTAACCAGCAAGAATATTATTGCCGCACACACCGACCCCCAACGAATTGGCACCGCAAACGACGAAGGGGAACAGACCAATCAAATAGCCGAATGTATTAAGGAGGGTAAAGAGTTCTCGAGCTTCAACTACTCGAAATTCTATAATAGCAACGCCTTCAAGGTGTACTTTCCGGTAGCCATTAGCGGCACGCAAAGCACCTGGTCTACCTGCACCGTTATCCCTACGGCAAAGATAATGTCGGCCAACAACCGGCTAATTATGCTAATGGTGCTCCTAGTGCTGCTAAGCCTAGCGGTGCTAAGCATTGCCACCAGCTACATCTCCAAGCAGCTGGCCACCCCCATCAAGGAGGTGTCGAAGCAGCTGGGGATAATTACCGAAGGACAATTCAACGATGCCCAGCTGCTGGAGCAGAAGACCAACGATGAGATCGGCGACATGGTTGTTGGTCTCAACGAACTATCGTCGAGCCTGAAGAAAATAACTGATTTCACCGTTAACATCGGCAAGGGAAACTTTAACGCCGAATTTAGCGCCAGAAGTGACAAGGATATCCTGGGCAACGCCCTAGTAGAAATGCGGGAAAATATCCTTACAGCCGTTAAGTTGCAGGAGGAGCAGAAGCAGAAGGACAACCTGCACACCTGGGAAGTGGAGGGCAACACTCGCATCAACGAGATCATACGAAAGGAAAATCGGAGCATAAAGCACCTTTGCGATAACACCCTCCGCGAAATCATCAGCTACTCTGGGGCCATTCAGGGAGGAATCTTTGCCATTCAGGGCGAACGCGAAGACGAGAAATACGTTGAGATGGTATCATGCGTGGCCTACAACAGGGAAAAGATGATGGAGAAGAAGCTGGACATCACGGAAGGCCTCATCGGCCGATGCATCTACGAGAAGGCGCCCATCCTGCTCTCGGAGATTCCACAAAACTACCTGGCAATTACCTCGGGCCTTGGTGATAAACGCCCCGACTTTTTGGCCATCATCCCGCTGCTCAACAACGAGGAGATTGTTGGGGTGCTAGAAATTGCCTCCTTCAAGAAATTTGAAGCGCATACCTTAGAGTACCTCAACAAGGCAACCGAAAGCCTCGCCTCTGCCATCGCCAACGTAAAAATCAACGAGCGCACGCAGAAGCTGCTCGATCAGGCTAAGCAGTTCTCCGAGGAGATGAGCGCTCAGGAAGAGGAGCTCCGCCAAAACATGGAGGAGATGCAGGCCGCCCAGGAGGAGATGTACCATAAAACTGAAGATTACGAGAACACAATAGCAGAATTACAAGCTGAAATAGAAAGCCTCAGGCGCAGCTAGAACGAACATAAGAAACCGGTTGTAGAAGGGGAAATAGAAGGGAAGGTTTCTTTATTTTGAATCACCAGTTAAAGGAGGAAACCTAACACGGTACACCTTTAGCACACGAGGGGGGCAGGATCAGCCCCCCTCTTTTCTTAAGCAAGGTAAGAACCAAAGCATCAACGAATCTGCACACCATACCACACCATATTTCATCATATTATGTTGACGCTTTTTATAGATAAATCCACTCCCCTTTCCCAATACCTATTGTTTAGCAATAGGTAATCTTAGCTATTAATTAATGCTACGTTCAGCAAGAGTTAATAGTGCGATCCTTTATTTGCAGTAGAAAAATAACTCAACAACACAGTACCATGTCACAGCTGAAGTCACTTGGTCTTATTCTTGGAATTGCAGCATTCGGCGGAAGCGCATTTGCCCAGTCTAGCAAATTGGACTCATTGGCAAAGGAAGTTTCCCTGCTCAAGAAGCAAACCAGCGCACTCACCAATCTTAAGGTAAGCGGATACATTCAGGCACAATACCAGTATGCCGACACCCTCGGAGCGAAGACCTTCAACGGAGGAAATTTCGCCGACAATGTAGACAACCGCATCTCGGTACGCCGTGCCCGCCTAAAGGTTGGCTACGATATGAGCTTTGGTTCTGCCGTTTTTCTTATCGATGCTACCGAAAGAGGCATCAGCGTTAGGAATGCCTACCTCAACCTAGTTGCCCCTTTCGCCAAATCACTCTCGCTAACGGGCGGGCTCTTCGAACGCCCCTTCGGATATGCCATCGAGTACTCTTCCTCATCGATGGAGGTGGTAGAGCGACCAATGATGTTCCAAACCCTATTCCCCGGCGAGCAGGAAGTAGGTGCAATGGTTACCTACAAAGCGGATGATCAGTCTGCACTAAACGGCTTAACCGTAAAAGGGAGCTTCTTCAACGGAAACGGCATCTATGCCGATATCGATAAGTTTAAAGATTTTATTGGGAAGATATCCTATAGCGGTCTCTCAAACGATAGGATTTACATCAACCTCGGCGCATCGCTATACTCCGGAAATGTTTACAATCCAACCACCACAACTTACAAGATGGGTAATGTAAACGGCATTAAAGCCTTTGTTGGCAGCATCGACAAGGTGGGAGCCGGACTTAAGCGCCAGTACTTAGGGTTCGATGCACAGCTCTCGGTAAAAACACCGATTGGCAAAACCCAGTTGGTATCGGAGTACATCTTTGGCAAGCAGCCCGGAACATCAAAAAGCAGCAAAAGCCCCGACTATGCAGCTCTGCCAACAGGAGCATCGTTTCTTCGTGAGTTTGCGGGAAGCTACATAACCCTAATCCAGCAAATCCACAAGTTCTCGGTATACGGCCGCTACGACTGGTACGACCCCAACACCAAGGTAAAAGGTAACGAAGTTGGTCAATCGGCAACAGACCTAACCGCCACCAATGCAACCGACCTGAAGCTAACCACAACAAGCCTTGGCACCTTCTACGAGCCCAACAAGAACCTACGCTTCACCGCGCAGTACGACTTTAACCGCTACGAGAAAACCGACAACGGTAAGTTCTCGGCAGCAGGGCTCGACAACAACCTATTCACGATTCGCATACAGTACAAGTTCTAACGAGATAAAAGAGTAAAACTTTTTAAAACACAAAACATGAAGAAGACACTTTCAGTTTTAGCAGGAATCCTTCTGATTTCGCAGGTTGGCTTTAGCCAAAAGGTAGTGGTAAAGGGCAGCGACACATGTCTTCCACTCGTTCAAAAAGAGGCAGAAGTCTTTATGAAAACCAATAAGGGCACCAGCATATCGGTAACCGGCGGCGGATCTGGTGTAGGAATTGCCGCACTGCTTAGCGGTTCTACCGACATCGCTATGGCATCCCGCTCGCTAAAGATGGACGAGAAGATGAAGCTAAACGCCACCAAAAAGGCGTACAACGAGACAACCATCGGCTGGGATGCCCTTGCGGTAGTTGTAAACCCATCGAACAAAGTAGGTAAGCTTACCCGCCAGCAACTCGAGGATATCTTTACCGGAAAGGTAACCAACTGGAAGCAGGTTGGCGGTGCCGACCTCAAGATTGTGGTTTACTCCCGTGAGTCTAGCTCTGGAACCTACGAGTTCTTCAAGGAGCACGTAATGCAGAAGAAGAACTTTGCCAACAACGTACTTAGCATGCCTGCAACCGGAGCCATCATCCAGTCGGTAAGCCAAACTAAGGGCGCCATCGGATACGTTGGACTAGCATACCTAGAGAAGAAGGTTAAGGCAGTGGCCGTCGCTTTCGAAGGAGGCAAATATGTGGCTCCAAGTTTTGCCAACGCGCACAACGGCTCCTACCCAATTGTTCGCCCCCTCTACTTCTTTTCGCTAAAGAGCACAGAGAAGCAGGTAACCCCATTCATCAAGTTTATTCTATCGGCTAAGGGACAAGCCATCGTAAGAGAAGTTGGATACATCCCAGTAAAGAAGTAGCAAATACGTACAGCATACCCCATCCCCCACAGATATCCAATTTGTGGGGGATTTTTATTGGCAGCTATAGTGTTCCTGCCCAAGGTTTTCATGTGAAAGAAATTGGCTCTTAATGGTCACATGCAACTCGCATGACAGACTCTTATCTACTTTGGTGAATTCCTGCATTCATGCTCGTTTCGCTTTACCCAGATATGCATTAAACCGGCACGCGTTATTCGCGTATGGAAATAAGCTTAGCAGGGCTGGTCGCTATGCCTATTTCGACCAGCATTGTGCTTATATGCTACTCTTCGGAGGGAAGGCATCGCCCTGTGAATTTCGGCTGTGGCGCTGCTTTTTTACCGCACTGCAAAGGCGATGATGCCAATTTGGCAGCGGGGTGTGTTCGGGGTGCGTTCGGACTCCTTCGCTTTAAAGCGGTAGATGTACGACATAATGTCAGTGATTTCAGGTGAACGTAATTGTTCCCTAATACTACGGTTGCCTGCCGCCATTAAGCGAGCTGATATGAATAAAATCTTTACTTGTGATTCGTTGAGGTTTCTTCAAAGCGAAATCGATGATTCTGACCCATAAACCTAGCCTATTACTACTTAATAATATGGATTTGACATGCTGTACTGTTCGTATTTTTTATACTTTTGAACACTTTTATTGAAAATACACAAAACTTTCACACCCAAAACCTGCGCGTCAATGAGGTTATTTAAAGTTCACCGATGCCTCCTGCTCCTAGCGGCATTGCTTCCAGCCATCTCAGCATTAGCCAGCAGCGCTAGCTCGAACATCGATCGATCTGGATTCTATGCCGCCTACTCGGCAGCATCGCTAGATGGCATCAACAACCTTATTACCAAGCTAGAGAACGGCAGCTCATCATCGGAGAGCAAAGCCTTTTTGGGAGCCCTACTCATGCGGAAGGCGGGTCTTATAAAGGGCAAGAGGGAGCAGCTGAGCCTCTTCAAGAAGGGGCGACTCCTCCTCGAAAAGGAGATTGAGGAATGGCCCGCTAACGCAGAATACCGTTTTTTACGCATAACCATACAGGAACAGGCCCCAAAAATCTTGGGGTACAACAAGAATATCGAACAGGACAAGAAGGTTCTAACCCGAGGATTTAAGGAGCTGAACTCGGAGACTAGAAAAGCGATTGCCACCTACGCCAAGAAATCGCCGCTACTAAAGGATGCCGATCTGAGCTAGCCTCTGGAATCATCGGTAAACCACCCCGTAAAATTTCGCCACTCATGTTCAACATACTCGCAGTAAACTACTCGCAAACCGGACAACTCGACGAGATAATCGACAACCTCGTACAGCCGCTATCAGACCTTTGCGTTGATCGGGTACGGGTAGAGCCGCTTTTTAGCTACCCTTTTCCATGGACGGGCCCTGCCTTCTTCGACCTCATGCCCGACTGCGTGCTGGAGCACACCATACCGCTGAAGCCCCTACAGCTGCCCAAGAAGGAGTACGACCTCATCATCGTAGGCTACCAGCCTTGGTTTCTATCGCCCTCGTTGCCGGCAACGAGCCTCTTCCGTAACGAGGAGTTTAAGGCGCTCGTAAACGGCAAGCCAGTTGTTACCGTAATTGGCGCACGCAATATGTGGATCAACTCGCAGAAATCGGTGATCCGCTTCATCGAGGAGGCCAACGGCTCGCTAGCTGGCAACATCCCCTTAGGCGATAAAACAAACAACTTTGTTAGCGCAGTAACCATCCTACACTGGATGCTCGGCGGAAAGAAGGATAAATTTCTGGGGATCTTCCCTAAACCAGGCATTAGCGACGAAGACATACAAGGCGCATCGATATTTGGGGAAATTATACTAGATTGCCTCCGAAGAAACCAGCTTGGCGAACTTCAGGAGAGGCTACTAGAGGCTGAGACAATAGAGCTGCCCATCTCCATCATATTCATCGAAGAAAGGGCGAAGATGCTCTTCCGGGTTTGGGCAAAAATCATTGACAAGAGAGGGAGAACACCCCGAAAGCGGAAGCTGTACGTAAACCTATTTAAGTACTACCTGGTAGTGGCGCTTTTTGTGGTTGCTCCCATAGTGCTGCTTTTCTACTTTACGATATTCTACCCGCTTAGCCGAAATTCTGCGAAGAAAAAAAGACAATATTACTTAAAGGGAATAATAAAGGCTCACAATGCAAGAAGTTTACATTACGAAGATCGCTAAATTCCTACCCAACGAGCTTATTTCGAACGATGAAATGGAGCAGTATCTGGGACTAATAAACGGTAAGCCATCAAAGTCACGAAGAATAGTACTAAGGAACAACGGGATACAGGGACGCTACTACGCCATTACCAAAGAGGGGAAATCGACCCATACCAACGCCCAAATGGTTTCGCTGGCCATTAGGATGCTTTTTGCGGAACACCCTGAAGATATTAAATCGGTAGAGCTGCTTTGCTGCGGCACCTCTACGCCCGACCAGCTCATGCCGTCGCATGCGGTAATGGTGCACGGCAACCTGCCCGAATCGAGCAGCATCGAGGTTGTTTCGCCATCGGGCGTTTGCTGCTCGGGTATGCATGCCTTTAAGTACGCCTACCTCTCGGTTCTATCGGGCGACAAGCAGAAGGCCGTATGCACCGGCTCGGAGCGCGTATCGCCCCTGCTTAAGGCCGACACGTTCGATGCCGAGGCCGAAAAGATCGAACTGCTCAACAACGACCCCTACATCGCCTTCGAGAAGGACTTCCTTCGGTGGATGCTCTCGGATGGCGCTGGCGCCTTCCTGCTCGAAAACAAGAAGAGCGAGAGCGGCATATCGCTAAAGGTGGAATGGGTGGAGGCCATCTCGTATGCCAACGTAATGGAGTCGTGCATGTACATGGGCGCCGATAAAAACGAGGACGGCACCCTAAAAGGCTACATCGACCACTCGCCCGCAGAAATACTCGACAAGTCGCTGCTAAGCATCAAGCAGGATGTAAAGCTCCTCAGCGAAAACATCGTTAAGCTAGGGTTTACCAAGCTAAAGGATATCCTTGCCAAGAGGACCTTCAACGTTGATGACATCACCCACTTCCTTCCCCACATTTCGAGCTACTTCTTCGAGGATAAAATCGCCAAGATACTCGACGAAAACGAGATATCCATTCCCAAGGAGAAGTGGTTCACCAACCTGCGAACCAAGGGCAACATCGGCTCAGGCTCTATCTACATCATGTGCGAGGAGCTCTTCAACAGCGGCAAGCTGGTAAAAGGCGAAAAGATACTGCTTGCCGTACCCGAAAGCTCGCGCTTCTCCTACGTCTTCTGCTTACTTACAGTTGCATAATGAAGAAATCTGAAGTTCCACAGGACAAGAGTACGCTAGAGAACTTTTCGCGCGAGGTGTGCTACGCCAAGGATGACGATGGCAGCTACAATACTGCGCTTAGCACCGGATGGAGCGTAAAGGCAGAGGCATTAGAAAATGCATGGGAAGAGATTGATCGCCTTAAGGAAGAGGCAAGAAAAGAGGTAGCAGCAGAACTAAAAAGTCCAATATACTACTTTATGCAGCTCAAACTTATGGATGTGGCGCTACTTGCCGCCTACACCGGTTTTTGGAAGATTACCGTTCGCAGGCACTTTAAGCCAAGCGTATTTGAGAAACTAAACCAAAAGAGGCTGGCCATTTACGCTGGAGTATTCGAGATCAGCGTGCAGGAACTAAAAAATTTCAAGGGATAAATGAATATCGATTTTAACCATATACAGTCGGCACACTGCGAGAATGGGGTAACCACCAACCTGCTCCAGTTCCACGGCTACGATTTTATGACCGAACCGCTGGCCTTTGGCTTGGGATCGGGCCTATTCTATATCCATATTCCGTTTATTACCATTAGCAACGGTCCAGGCGTCTCCTTTAGAACCATGCCAGGTGCCATTTTTAAGCGCACCTGCAAATCGCTGGGAATAGCGGTGGAGCATAAGAAGTTTAGCAACCCCGCAAAGGCAAGGCTATTCTTGGACAACCAGCTAGAAACGGGCAATCCGGTGGGATGCCAGGTTGGGGTATTCAACCTCACCTACTTCCCAGTAGAGTACCGCTTCCACTTCAACGCGCACAACCTTATTGTTTATGGAAAGGATGGCAACCGCTACTCCATCAGCGACCCGGTAATGGAAACGGTTACTTCGCTTACCGCGGAGGAGCTAGAACGGGTAAGGTTCGCCAAAGGAGCCTTTGCCCCCAAAGGCCATATCTACTACCCTATTAATGTTCCCAAGCCAAACATCGAGCTGTTGCGCAAGGGCATCATCAAGGGGATTAAGCGCAACACCCGCGATATGCTTCATGTTCCTGGAGGAATTGCCGGCGTTAAGGGAATTAAGTTTACCGCAAACCAGCTAAAGAAATGGCCCTCAAAGCTTGGCGACCGTAGAGCCGCCCTTTACATGGGCCAAATCATACGAATGCAAGAAGAGATTGGCACTGGTGGCGGTGGTTTCCGCTTTATCTATGCGGCCTTTTTGGAGCAGGCGGCTCAGCATCTCCAAATGGACAGGCTGGTACAATCGTCCGACGACTTTACCCGTGCTGGCGACCTATGGCGTACGGCAGCCGTCGAGATGGCTGGCATTTACAAGAACCGACTTGTTGGCCAAGAGGCATACAATAGAATCGCCAATATGCTTGTAGAAATATCGGAGACAGAGAAAATGGCGTTCACCAAGCTTTCTAAAATTAGGTTTTAACATGGGAGTTGGAATAGACATACAGCGTATCGTTAAGCGATACCCCTCGGCTACAAAAAATAGCCTGAATGAGGTTAGCCTCACCATTAACCCAGGAAGCAAGTTTGGCATACTGGGTCCCAACGGGGCTGGTAAAACCACGCTGATATCGATTATCTGCGGAATAATCGACAAAACCGAAGGAAGTATCGCCTACTATAACCGCGAGGGGGAAATCGGCTACAAGGCCTTCAGAAAAACGCTTGGCTTTGTTCCTCAAGATTACGCCCTATTCCAGGAGTTAACCCCACGACAGAACTTGGAGTACTTCGGCGCGCTCTATAACCTTGGCCGAAAAGAAATAGCCCGCCAAACCGACAAACTCCTGGCAAAACTGGGGCTTTCGGCGGTAGCCGATCATCAAGTCTCCACCTTTTCGGGAGGGATGAAGCGAAGAATAAACCTTGCCATTGGGATTATACACCAGCCGCAGATACTGGTTCTCGATGAGCCAACCGTTGGGGTGGATGTCCAAAGCAAAAACGCCATAATGAAGCTGCTCGACGAACTGAATGCTAATGGCACAACCATTATTTACACATCGCACCACCTCTCGGAGGCGCAGGAGTTCTGCAACGAGATTGCGCTAATAGATATGGGCAAGATCATACTCTCCCAAACAATGGCATCGCTCCTAAAAGAGCATCAAACTAACAGCCTGAAAGAAGTCTTCCTAGAACTTACAGGCGAAGAATACCGCGATTCAAATGTATAAGCTTTATATATCCATAAAAAAGGAGATCTTGCAGCTAATCAACGACAAGGTTGGTTTGCTCATCATGTTTGCCATGCCGCTTTTGCTGGTGGTTATCATTACGCTAATACAGGATAGCACCTTTAAGTTGGTTAAGGAAAACAAGATATCCATGCTGGTTGTAAACCGAGACGCTGGCGCTCAAGGTAAAAAGCTTACCGAAATGCTGGCTCACTCGGGCATGTTCACCATCACCACAGATGGCACCATCGCAAAGGCCTCCATTAAGTCGGAACTGCTTAAGCAGAATAGAAACGTGGCGCTTTACATTCCGGAGAACTTCAGCGAAAGCCTACACCAGAAGGCCTCCGAAATCGGAAACCTATTCTTAACCGATTTAGGGGTTAAGGATTCGGCGAGCAAGAGCAAACCGGTAAAGCTAACCTCTATTGATTTTTTCCACGACCCTGTACTTCAAGATAACTACTGCTACTCCATAATTGGGGTGGTTCAGTCGTACCTGCAGCTAATCGAGAACAACCTAATGGTGGAGAACATGTACACCGAAATGGGAGATGGCAAAACCCCAATAAGCATAAAGAGTGTGCTCACCCAAAATCAGGTTACCATAACCAAGACCTCCGCTACCAATGCCAACTTCGATATTATGCCCAATGCAACCCAGCATAACGTACCTGCATGGACCGTGTTTGCCATGTTCTTTATGGTGGTTTCGCTGGGAAGTAATATTGTTACCGAGCGTAAGAACGGCAGCTTTATTCGCTTAAAAACCACGCCTACCAGCTTCTGGTTGGTGCTCACCAGTAAAATGGGGGTTTACCTCCTAGCCGCAATACTTCAGGTGTTGCTGATATTCTCCGTTGGCAGATGGCTATTCCCCCTAATCAACCTTACGCCGCTCATACTTCCTAACGATTTGATAGGTCTCTCGATGGTTGTTGTTTTTAGCGGCTTAGCGGCGGTATCGTATGCGCTAATGGTTGGTTCACTGGCAAAGACTCAGGAGCAAGCCAACGGCTTTGGAGCTGTCTCCATCATTATTTTTGCGGCACTTGGCGGCATTTGGGTTCCGGTATTTGTTATGCCCGGCTACCTCAAAGTAATGAGCCACTTCTCGCCATTGTATTGGTGCTTGGAAGGATTCTACACGGTATTCCTAAAGGGGGGAAACTGGACAGAGCTACTTAAGGTAGCCGCCTTCCTCCTATCGTTTATTGGAGCATGCCTGCTGGTTGTATTCGGCAGCTTAAAACGAAATAAAATCATTTAAATAAAGAACAATGGAATTAGAAGCATTAAAACAGGAGTTAAAGGTTCACCTAATTAGCTACTTGAATCTTCAGGAGATTGAGCCCGAGATGATAAAGGATGACGAACCATTCTTTGCAGGTAACTTGGAACTCGACTCTATAGACTCGCTTGAGATGACGGTTATGATTGAGCGCGAGTACGGCTTGAAGCTAAACAACCCCACCGAGGCTCGCAAGGTATTGGTAAACATCAACACCATGGCGGCATACATTCTTGAGAATTCTAAAAACTAGACATTTGAAACGCGTTGTAGTAACCGGGATTGGTGCAGTTTCGAGCATCGGACTAAGTGCTCAGGAGAACTTGATTAGCCTAAGAAGCGGAATCGGGGGGATTGGGCAAAGCAGCTTTTTTGTATCGAAATATGCCCAAACCCACGCACTTGGTGAAGTAAAAGCTAGCGATGATGAGCTACGGCTTATGCTTGAGATTAGAGACGAGAAAGGTCTAACTCGGAGCGACCTCCTTGCCCTTAAAGCCGTTAAGGAGGCAATTGACGATGCTGGATTGGACGATAAGTCCCTTCGCTCCTTCGATACAGCGCTTATCTCGGCAAGCACCGTTGGCGGGATGTGCCTTACCGATCAACTCTACCAAGATGCAAACAACGCGTCGGAGACATCCGAGTTTATTAGGTCGTACTCGGCAAGCGCGCATACCTTTTGCATTGCCAAGCACTACGGCATAAAGGGAATTACTGACACGCTAAATACTGCATGTTCATCATCGGCGAATGCCATTATGGTAGGATCGAGGCTTATTAAGTCTGGCAGGGCTAAACGGGTAATCGTTGGCGGCGTGGATAGCCTTGCCAAGTACACCGTAAATGGCTTTAACGCCTTGGGAATCCTCTCGCCTACAGCAACCAAACCCTTCGACGCCAACCGGATTGGGCTTTCGCTTGGCGAAGCAGCCGCCTACCTAATACTAGAAGACCTAGAAGAGGTTAAAGAAAAGCAGGTGTATGCCGAGATTAAGGGCTACGGCAATGCCAGCGATGCCTACCACACCTCCTCCATCTCCGATGATGCCGATGGCGTTGTGCTGGCAATTCGCCAAGCGCTGGATAGCGCCAAACTACAGCCAAGCGACATCCACTACATCAACGCGCACGGTACGGGTACTGGCAATAACGACAAGGCTGAGGTAGTCGGCTTCTCGACTGTTTTTGGGGCGGAGGTGCCTCCGTTTAACTCCACCAAGTCGTACACGGGGCATACGCTGGGTGCATCAGGGGCGCTGGAGGCTATCTTCAGCATATTTAGCATCAAATATGGCGAGTTGTACCCTTCGCTCAGCTTCGAGACCCCAATTGAAGCACCGCACGGCCTAATCCCAATTACTCGCTACCAGAAGGATCTTGAGATCAGCAACGTGCTTTCCAACTCGTACGGATTTAGCGGAAGTTGTACCTCGTTAGTCATCTCTAAAGCTTAAGCCATGTATATCAGAGATAGCAAGTGTATTTCACCTCAGCCGACCTATGCCAATGGCATCGAAAGTGAGAATATTGTAGCGCATAGCGGCACCAAGTACTTTGCCATAGAGCCTAAATACTCCAACCTCATTCCTGCTGGGCAGCTTCGCCGTATTGGTAAGGCAGTTCGCATGGGAATAGGCGCTGGGCTACCCTTGCTCAAGAGCAACCCAACGGTTGATGGGATGATTATTGGTTCGGCCAATGGGGGGTTGGAGGATTGTATCAGCTTCCTGAACCAGATTATCGACTACCAGGAGGGTACCCTTACCCCCACCAACTTCGTGCAGAGCACGCCAAACGCAGTTACGGGCTACCTTGCCATCACCGACAAGAATCACGGCTACAGCAACACGCACGTCCAACGGGGGCTTGCCTTCGAGAATGCGCTACTCGATGCCTTCCTGCTCATAGAACAAGAGCAAGCCCAATCGGTACTGGTGGGCAACATCGAGGAGATATCGAGCTTTAACTATAACATCGACGAAAAGGCGGGCTTCTTTAAGGAGGAGGAGGTCGGCTCGTCGCAGCTAATTGGCAGCAATACGCCGGGAACGGCCTGCGGCGAGGGAGCAACCATGTTTATCGTTCAGGCATCGAAGGAGGAGGCCCTTGCTGAAATCGTCGACGTCGATCAGCTGAGCCATCCCGAGGAGGGCGACATCAGCCTTAAACTGGAGCAATTCCTGAGAAGGAACAACCTTCGCGTGTCGGATATCGACACCCTTTTCCTTGGCTACAATGGCGATTGCCGCACCGACCACTACTACGACACCCTCAAGGGGCAGCTGGGTGATGCTTCGGTATACTCCTACAAGAACCTGTCGGGAGAGTTTCCTACCGCTTCGGCCTTTGCGCTTTGGATGGCAGCAGAGGCGTTATCGGGCAAGACGATACCCCAAGAGGCCTTAATACAGAAGGGGAGTCGGAAGATTAATACAATCCTCATCTACAACCACTACATAGGACTTGAGCACGGATTCATCCTAGTTAGAAAAGCATAAGAGCCTAGAGCCCATCGAGCAATTCGGTGGGTTTCCTTTTTGCTTCTCCCCATCCTATACACCCGAATATTTCTACATGATAAGGGCTCTTTTCCCTCTCGTAAAGTAGCGTAACGCCTCCGCTATAGCTATATTGGGGGTCGAGCGCGCAGGCGTCCTCCGAAGTAACGCACCCAATACCCTTATGCCATGAAGAAAATAGGCCTCCTACTCATCATCCTAGCGCTAGTGGGAGCTAACACCGTAAAGGCTCAACCCGCTAAGTTCCGTGAGATCTCACCCAAGGAGATCGAAGGTAACGCCGTTAGGCTATTCCAGGACGACTGGTTTCTGCTTACCGCAGGATCGAAGTCGAAGTTTAACCCCATGACCATCAGCTGGGGGACCATCGGAAGCCTTTGGGGAAAAGCCATCGTAACCGTTTACGTACGCACCGATCGCTTCACCTACACGCTGATGGAGAAGGGCGACTACTTCACGCTATGCGCACTTGCCGATGAGAACCGCTCCATCCTTCAGTACTGTGGGACACGCTCGGGGAGTACGGTAGATAAGGTGAAGGAGTGCGGCCTTAAGCCGTTATTCACCAACACCGGAGCGGTATACTACGAGCAGGCTACCCTGGTGCTGGAATGCAAAAAGATTTACGCCCAGAAGGTAAAGCTCGACCGATTTACCGATGCCAATGTCGCCAAAAGCACCTACACCAAGGGAATGCCCCTGCATAAGATGTACGTCGGCGAGATTGTGAGGTGCTATGTTCGGCAGCAGTAAACGAAAAAAGCGCTAATCAGATGATGATTAGCGCTTTTGTGATCCGGATTGGATTCGAACCAATGACCCACAGATTAGAAATCTGTTGCTCTATCCAACTGAGCTACCGGACCATTCCGTTTTAACGGCTGCAAAGGTAGGAATAATTCGAAATAATGCAAGAGCATCATCAAAAAAGACGCAAGATTTAAGACACAAGACGCGAGGTAACGATGAGCGGCTAAGGCCCCTAGTATCATCTTTCGGACCCGCTGGAGTGAATTCTTTTAGAAGAATAGGGTTGCCTAAACCCTTCGGATAGCTACTTTTGTAGGGAATCAAATAAGCATACTCCGTTGGTCAGCTATCTACTCAAGCGA
The DNA here is from genome assembly GCF_963678165.1 of uncultured Acetobacteroides sp. Classification (NCBI taxonomy): domain Bacteria; kingdom Pseudomonadati; phylum Bacteroidota; class Bacteroidia; order Bacteroidales; family Rikenellaceae; genus Acetobacteroides; species uncultured Acetobacteroides sp. Next base: position 3,042,042 of record NZ_OY782755.1, read on the forward strand.
ATCGGCTACAGCATCCTCATCGTGTATGGGGTGATAACGCTAATATTCATGATATTTAACGCCCTTCCCGGCGATCCGGCCCAGATGATGATGGGCCAGCGCTCCGACGAAAAGTCTTTGCAGATTATACGAAAGGACTTGGGGCTCGACAAACCGCTCTCGGTTCAGTACCTGAGCTACCTCAACGACCTATCGCCCGTATCGGTGCACTCGACCGATACCTCATCCGTATTCTACTTCGACAGAGAGAAGTACACCTCGGCCGCGGGGCTGACCATCGGCCGCAGGGTGCTGGCCGTAAAGGTGCCCTACCTGCGCCGCTCGTACCTTACCCAGAAGCCGGTTGGAGAGACCATCCGGGAAACGCTTCCGAACACCTTCATCCTTGCGGTGCTGTCGATGCTGGTGGCATCGGTGATGGGTATTGGCATTGGTATCGGCATCGCCATAAAGAAGGGTACCTGGATCGACAAGACCAGCCTTGCGCTGTGCTCCATGGGGATGTCGCTGCCCTCGTTCTTTGCGGCGGTGCTCATCGGGTGGCTGTTCGCCTACGTGCTGGGCGACATCACGGGGCTGAACCTGACGGGCAACCTCTTTGAGGTGGACCCCTACGGCAACGGCACTACGCTAATGCTCAAAAACATGATCCTGCCGGTGATAACGTTGGCCATCCGCCCGCTGTCGGTGGTGGTGCAGCTCACCCGCAACTCGCTGCTGGAGGTGTTTACGCAGGACTACATCCGCACGGCCAAGGCCAAGGGGCTGTCCACCCGGAAGGTAATCATGCGCCACGCGCTGAAGAACTCGCTGAACCCGGTGGTAGGCGCCATATCGGGTTGGTTTGCCTCGATGATGGCAGGGGTGGTGTTCGTGGAGTACATCTTCGGGTGGAAAGGGCTTGGCTTCGTAATGGTTCAGGCGCTATCGGGGTACGATTTACCCATAGTTATGGGGTGTGTCGTTACCTTTTCTATTATCTTTGTGGTGGTTAATCTGCTAACGGATATCTGCTACGGATTGCTCGACCCTCGGGTTCGGCTAAACGGTTAAGCATACTAGAGAATCAACATAAATTACAGAGCATGAGAAGAAAGATCGTTGCTGGAAACTGGAAGATGAACACCACGCCAGCAGAAGGAAAGGCCCTAATCGCCGACGTACTTGCCAAGGTTGGCGAGGTTCCTGCAGGCGTTGAGCTAATCGTATCGACCCCATTTACCCACCTTATCCCTGCCGCCGAGCAACTGGCCAAAAGCGGCGTTGCCCTTGCATCCCAAAACTGCGCCAACCACGAGAGCGGCGCCTACACCGGCGAGGTGGCTCCTGCCATGGTGGCCGCTACCGGGGCTACCTACGTGATCCTTGGCCACTCGGAAAGAAGAGAGTACTACGGCGAAACCGATGCGCTGCTTCTCGAGAAGACCAAACTTGCCCTTAAGCATAACCTCGCCCCCATCTTCTGCATCGGCGAGAAACTGGACGAGCGCGAGTCGAACATCCACTTCGACGTGGTGAAGACCCAAATCGAGGCCGTTGTTTGCCAGCTTAGCAGCCAGGAACTCACCAAGGTGGTGCTTGCCTACGAGCCCGTTTGGGCGATCGGTACCGGAAAGACCGCTACCAGCGCACAGGCTCAGGAGATGCATGCCTTCATCCGCAGCGTGCTTGCCGCTAAGTTCGGAAAGCAGGCCGAAGAGGTAGCTATCCTCTACGGCGGTAGCTGCAAGCCTTCGAACGCCAACGAAATCTTCGCTCAGCCCGACGTTGACGGCGGTCTGATTGGGGGCGCATCGCTGGTGGCTGCCGACTTTATTGCTATTGCTAAGTCGTTCTAATCCGATTAGGGTTAAACCAGAATACAGAAAGGCGTGGGTTCTCCCACGCCTTTCTGGTTCCCCCCCCTCGCCCATGTTGCCCACTGGGCACCTCCACACCACCAGCGCAGCAGCTGGCGCTAGGAGCCACCGCCCTCGGTTCAGGACATTACCCCTATGGGAAATGAGGCCGATAGGGCTAATCCATAAAGTAGGCCCAGCATACCGTTATCGTTGGAGGTCTTACCCTAGACCGTTGGACCCCTTACCATACACTGCCGGACCCCTTACCTAAGCCCCCAACAGCACCCACCAGTAGGATTCCCGCGCCGCACAGGAGGCATCTGCGCCTATGGCTGCCCAAGCGCCAGCCAACAACGGCACCAACAAGCCTCAACGCCATAGTGGATATCGCACCTTATCCTAGGGGCGTACGCACCCGCTTCGGGGTGCATTAGGACAAGCGCAAAAGGCTCTCGGCCTGCAATAGGGCCATGCGCCAGCCATTTTCAGGAAATGGCGCGCTAAGCGCTCGGTACTTTTGGGTAATCGGAAGGCAAACCCTACCTTTGCGCCAACTTTTTACACAGTACAACTTACCATGGATTACATCGAGCTAAGGGTAAGCCTTACCCCCTACAGCCAGGAGCTGGCCGAGATTCTAGTGGCCGAGCTGGCCGAAGCCGGATTCGAGAGCTTCGACGACATCGAGAACGGCTTCAACGGCTACATTCGGGAGGATCTTTTTAATGATGATATCGCCAGCACCGTAGGGCAGATTGCCCAAGGCTTTGAGACAGCGGCAGCGGTGGCGCACACCAAGATCGTATCGCAGAACTGGAACGCCCTTTGGGAGTCGAACTTCGAGCCCATTGTGGTGGACGATGAGTGCATCCTGCTGGCGCACTTCCACCACGTGGATAAGCCCTACAAGTACCGCATCGTCATGGAGCCCAAGATGGCCTTCGGCACCGGACACCACGAAACCACCTACCTGATGGCATCGGGCATCCTTAAGCACAACTGCGAGGGGAAAACCGTGCTCGACATGGGCACCGGCACCGGCGTGCTGGGCATCCTAGCTGCCATGAGGGGGGCCAAGGAGGTTGACGCCATCGATATCGACAGCTGGTCGTATGAGAGCGCGCTGGAGAACGCCACCTTCAACGGGGTAGCCGACCGCACCAACGTCTTCTGCGGCGATGCCGCGCTGCTCACCACCCCCGAGAAGTACGACCTGGTGCTGGCCAACATCAACCGCAACATCCTCATCAACGATATGCCCACCTACTACCGCAGCATGAAGCCAGGGGCGACCATCTTCTTCAGCGGAATCCTGCTGGAGGATATCCCCTCGATCGAGGTATCGGCGGCAGCGCTTCGCCTGACAAAGGTGGGCGAGAACCGAAGGAACAAGTGGGCGTTCCTGGCCTTCCAGAAGTAGGGCTATTTCAGAAGGTAGAGGAAGGTATAGGAAGAAGCCCAAACCCTGAAAGGGCGTAGTCATAAAGCCTAGCCTGTAGGGGCTTGGCATGAATGGGCAAAGGGTCTAAGACGCTAAAGAGTAACGCCGAATAGCCTCATATAATTATAAAACAAGAGGGAGTCGCAACAGCGACTCCCTCTCTTTTCTTTTACGCCTCGAGCCGCAAGCATTGCGGCTCTACCAGCCTTCATCTATCTTCGTCTAGCTTCGTTTAACTCCTCTAGTAGTAGAACCTCACGCCGAAGCCCAGCGTAAAGTGGTTCATCCACAGCTTCTGGGTTTGCTCATCCGAAGGAGCCATCTTGTCGGTTACCTCCAGGCGGCCAAGCGCCAGCCCGCCGTTAAGGCCAACCCCAACATACTGGTGCACCTTATACTCCAAGCTCAGCCCAAGCTTCGCCCCCAGACCGCTAGCCGAGATGCTGTTCGAAACGCCGGTCTCGAAGGTATCGGAGGTAAACACCTTCTGGTCGTCGGTATACTTGAGGTACCCCCCCGAAACCGACAGGATGGACGAGAAGCGCCCCTTGAACATCAGGTTACGGGCATAGAATGCGGGGCCAACGTATAGGATGTGAATCTGATCGGACAGGTGGCGGGGGGCCGTGTTCGGATCTTCGCTGGTAATGGTTGCCGACTTCTTCGCCGACGTAAAGCTCGATACCGACACCCCAGCCCCGTAGAAGGGCGTAAAGAAGTAGCCGAGCTCGCCCGATAGGGCGGTACCCTTGGTGAGGCTCTCCTTGTAGTCCTTCTCCGAAGGAAGAACGTTGTTGTAGCTGTTGCCGAACATCTTTGCCGTACCGTAGCTTACCGCCGCGTAGTACTTCGACTTGGGGAGCATGGTCTCATCCTCCGTAAGGTAGAAGTCGTTTTCATCGGGTTCCTGCTCCATGCCCGGGGTGATGAGCTCCAGGATCGAGCGCTTGATCTCCTTCTCGGGCGATGGCTTAGTATCGGTGGAGGGGATTGGAGCGCCCTCGTACACCATTGTTACCGCCGAGTCCTTCAGCGACATCCCCTTTAGCCAGAAGCGGAAGAAGGCCGGATCCTTCTCGTTCACCCAGTAGTCCTTGTAGGAGATCACCAGCCCCTTCTTGGGGTTCGACCAACCCTTTTCCACGATCATCGGCCTGTAGCGAAGCGCCTTCAGCTCCTTGTAGAGCGAGCTATCTACCCGGTACAGCGAGGCCACCTGCTTGTCCGGCACCGCCGTAACAATGCTGCCCTCGTTCTGCAGCTGAGCGTCGGAGTAGATGTACGAGCTCCTTGATTTTTCGATGTAGACGGTATCCTTCTTACTCATCTTGTAGTTCGGATTCCTATAAACCTTAGTGGTGGTTACGCACGATACAGCCATCCCTCCCACTAGTAAGATAACAACAACCTTTCTCATTATTCCCTTAATCATTTATGGTTCTAAAGATGTCCACCTTAATTTTAATATGCAAGATGCAGAGTTAACTTTTCCTTGCTATTTTTGATGATTCATAGAATTAAGCGACAAGATGAACGTATCGAAGCTCTGCCTGCTGGTTGCCATGCCCGCCGAGGCAAAACCTTTAATCCAGCACTTCAACCTAGTACCGCAGGACGGCTACTTCGGCAAGCTGCCGCCCCTTGCCTACACCGGCCGCTACAGGAACATCGACATGCTGGTGGTGGTAAACGGCCAAGACCCACAGCACAAGGTCGATTTGGTGGGAACCCAACCCGCAACGCTGGCCGCGCAGGTGGCCATCGAGCGGTTTACCCCCGACCTAATCATCAACGCTGGAACAGCCGGGGCCTTTGCCCGCAACGGCTCGCGCATCGGCGACGTATACCTCAGCCACCAGCACTTCGTATTCCACGACCGCCGCATCCCCATCCCTGGATGGGACACCTACGGCGCTGGCCTCTACCCATCGTTCGACACCACCACCTTGGCTGCGGCGCTGGGCTACAAGCAGGGGATCGTCACCACCGGGAACTCGCTGGACATGCCCCCTATCGACGAGCAAACCATCACCCAGCTAGGCGGAGAGGTAAAGGACATGGAGGCCGCAGCCCTTGCCTGGGTCGCCTCGCTCCACGGCATTCCCTTCTTCAGCGTTAAGTCGATTACCGACCTGATGGACTCCGAGAAGACCACCCAGGAGGAGTTCCTGGAGAACCTCCACGCCGCCTCCGAGGCCCTAAAGGATGCCTGCTTCGCCATTATCGACCACATTGCCGAGGGAGGATTAGAGCGCTGATTATACTGATGGAACCAATCTACACGGATATTTACCACAAAGATCACCAAGGATGGCACAAAGGACTCTACGATTTCCCCAACTCTTTTCGTCTTGCGTCTTAAATCTTGTGTCTTGATACCTGATACTGCAACAGCATGACCACCCAGCGTAAGATAATCCACATCGACATGGATGCCTTTTTTGCCTCCATCGAGCAGCGCGACACCCCCGAGCTGCAGGGCAAGGCTATTGCCGTAGGCAGCGCATCGGAGCGCGGGGTGGTGGCCACCTGCAGCTACGAGGCGCGCAAGTTTGGCGTCCACTCGGCCATGAGCAGCGTGGTGGCCAAGCGCCTCTGCCCCGACCTAATCTTCGTCCCTCCCCACTTCGACGTGTACGAGGCGGTATCGCACCAGATCATGACCATCTTCCGCGAGTTTACCGATAAGATAGAGCCGCTCTCCATCGACGAGGCCTTCCTCGACGTTACCCAGAACCTGGTGCAGCAGACCTCGGCCACCGATATCGCCAAGCTCATAAAAAAAAGAATACTGGAGGAGACCGGGCTAACGGCTTCGGCTGGGGTATCGTTCAACAAGTTTCTGGCAAAGATTGCCTCGGACATGAATAAGCCCAACGGCATTACCGTGGTGCGCCCCGAGGAGGCGGAGGCATTCGTAGAGAGGCTACCCATCGAGAAGTTCTACGGCATCGGCAAGGTAACGGCCGATAAGATGCACCGCTACGGCATCCATACGGGCAAGGATCTTAAGGAGCGCGAGCTGCACGAGCTAACCCGCCTCTTCGGCAAGAGCGGCCTCTTCTTCTACAGCATGGCCCGCGCCATCGACGAGCGCGAGGTGAAGGGCTCGCACATCCGCAAGTCGGTGGGCGCCGAAACCACCTTCGAGAAGGACCTCACCACCAAGTTCGAGCGCATTGCCGAGCTCTACAAGATTGAGCAGGAGGTGTTCGAGCGCGTTAAGGAGGCCAACTTTAAGGGGAAGACCATCACCCTAAAGGTGAAGTTCCATAACTTCGAACAGATTACGCGCAGCAAAACCATCAACGGGTGGTTTACCAGCTTCGACAACATACACAAGTACGCCAAGGAGCTGCTGCTGCAAACCTATCTCGACGATACCAAGGTGCGCCTGCTGGGCCTCTCCATCTCCAACGCCGAGGAGGAGGGCAAGGATGGCATACAGCTGACGCTGAAATTCTAAAAAAGTAAAGCCGCACGGCCGTGCGGCTCTACAGCCCATATCAGCTTACCGCTCCTTCCGCTGCGGCTTCTCCTCGCGAGGCTGCTGGCGAACCTCCCGATTCTCCCTCTGCTGCCGCTGGTCTAAAACCTTTGTCTCCCTAGAACGATCCTTGTTGAACGTTTTCACCTCGGTTCGCTGCTGGCGGATAATGGGCTGACGCTCCTCCTTCGCCTTTGGCTGGCTTAACTGCTCCTGATGGACGTTATCGAGCGTCCTCCGCTGGTTCTCGGCCTGGGAGTTGAACTGCTTTGCCTCCTCGCTATGCCGCTGCCGCGTTTGTTCGGGAGTTTCTCGGACTACCCGCGACTGAGCTGGGTTAACCTCCCGTCCGTTAGGAATCGACCTCCGAGCATCACCCCTCGAAGGTGGCTGCTGAACGCGGGGCTGGTAGATGCGCAGCTCATCATTCCTAGGCGAGAAACCGGCCTCGCCACGCGAGCGAGCCTCCGAAACCCGGTACCGCTCCACCCGCTGGCGGGTAAACCGCTCGGCATCCTCGCGCGAAATGCTGCCATTCATGATTCGGTTGTTATCAGTATGGTAATGTGTCACATTTCGGGAGTTTCGGATGATGGTAACATTACGGGCTGGCACCTCGAGGTAGCCCCGGATATGCCTATCGCAGAAGTGCCGCTCGTTAACAAAGCACCAGGCAAAGCTGCCTATGCCCACTTCGATGTTTACCCCACCAAAGCCTCCCTGAATCGACCAGCGAACCTCCGGTGCCAGCGGCGCCCAGCCTACGTAGCCATCGCCATACCTCCAAGCGACCCACGCAGGGCCCCATTCGTAGCCGGGCACCCAAACCCATCCAAAGCTATTGTCGAAGGCCCAACGCCCGTAGTGGTATACCGCCCAGCCATAGGGAGCGTCCGACTCGTAGGTCCATCCGTAGTCGGTATACACCCAGTAGCCATCGGAGTAGGGACGCCAGCCGTAGGATAAATCCAAGGGCTGCCACACCAGCCCGTAGTGGTTGAGCTGAATCCATCGGCCGTAGGGCGCTAAATCGTCGTAAAACTGGTTCTGCGAAATGCTCTCGTAGGGCTGTGGCGGAGAAGCAACCGTCATCGCTGTACACGAAATACCCAAGGACCCGATGAGCAGCACAACAAGCAACGCTCCTTTCTTCATATTCTATGATTTTAGTAGTCGGTAAAGAATCCTCGTACAAATTACAGCGACGGAGTGGCGGTGTAAATAGCCCAAATCAGAATATAACAGTTCTAAGCACTAACTAAGAGTAGGCCGCCCCCTGCACAACCCCATCGACCCAGTTCCGAACCTCAACGGATACGTTGCATAACCCCGTCGGATACGTTATACAACCACTCCAGATACGTTATACAACCCCAACGGATACGTTCCGAACCGCCTCAGATACGTTATACAACCACTCTGGATACGTTGCATAACCCCAACGGATACGTCCATCGACGCGCCGACCCGGTCCTGAACCCCGTCGGATACGTTGCACAACCACTCCAGATACGTTGTACAACCCCAACGGACACGTTCCGAACCGCCTCAGATACGTTATACAACCACTCCGGATACGTTGCATAACCCCAACGGATACGTCCATCGACGCGCCGACCCGGTCCTGAACCCCGTCGGATACGTTGCACAACCACTCCAGATACGTTGTACAACCCCAACGGATACGTCCCGAACCGCCTCGGATACGTTATACAACCACTCCGGATACGTTGCATAACCCCGACGGATACGTCCATCGACGCGCCGACCCGGTTCTGAACCCCAACGACCCGGTCCTGAACCCCGTCGGATACGTTGCACAACCACTCCCGACACGTTATACAACCCCAACGGATACGTCCCGAACCGCCTCGGATACGTTATATAACCACTCCGGATACGTTGCACAACCCAGTCGAAGCGGCTTATTACCCATCGAGAAGCTCTAAAATCTCCTAATTCTAGCAGCTTTGCCATGCGCGTGCCCTACCTTTAGTAGGAAAAACGAGGCCCCATGTACCGCAAGCAGGCCACATTCCGATTCTACGAGGAACTGAACGACTTCCTTCCGTCCGCGAAGGTGAAGGTGGCGTTTGCCTATTCCTTCAACGGCAGCCCATCGGTAAAGGATGCCGTAGAGGCCCTTGGCGTACCGCATGTGGAGGTGGATCTGATTCTGGTAAACGGGCAGTCGGCCGATTTTGCCTACCGGCTTCAGCATGGCGACTACGTATCGGTGTACCCCACCTTCGAAACGCTGGACATCTCAGGCATCACCCGCCTACGCGAAAAGCCGCTGCGCCACACCAAGCTCATCCTAGATGTACACCTAGGCAAGCTGGCCAGATACCTGCGGATGCTCGGCTTCGACACCCTTTACCGCAACGACTACAGCGATGCGGAGATCGTCCGCCTTGCGGTTGCCGAGCGCCGCATCATCCTCACCCGCGACGTGGGGCTGCTCATGGCAAAGGCGGTAACGCACGGCTACTGGGTGCGCAGCCAAAAGCCACAGGAGCAGGTACGGGAGGTTATGGGCCGCTTCGACCTCTACCGCCAGATCAATCCCTTTTGCCGGTGCATCCGCTGCAACGGCATGCTCGCGGAGGTACCCAAAGCGAGCATCCTCGATCGGCTTGAGCCGCTAACCAGGAGGTGCTACAGCCAATTCTACCAGTGCAGCGGCTGCGGCAACATCTACTGGGAGGGTACGCACTACGAGCGCATGCGCGACTTTATTTGCAACTTGAAGGGGGACATAAAACAGCAATAGCCAAAAAGGATCGTCCTCTTTGGCTATTGTTGTATCTGTATTTGCCGAGCTACAACTGCTCCACGATATCCACCATACTCTTCCGGCTGCCCTTTTTCTCAGCGGTACCTGCGGGATACCCCAGCGGAATTATGGCAACTGGGATAAGGTTTTCGGGCAGCTTCAGCTCCTGCTGGCACAGCGCAGCATCGAAGTTGCACACCCAGCAGGTGCCCAGCCCCTGCTCGGCAGCGGCAAGACAGATATGCTCCACGGCAATGGCCACATCGATATCCATATGATCCTTCCCGTCGTTCCCCCGCTTCCACGATTGGCTGGCATCGCCACAAGCTAGGATGTAGAGCGGTGCCGATGTAAACCACTCGCGGTTGTAGCACCGCTGCAGCACCTGCCTTGCCTCGGCGGCGCTGGCAACAAAGAATCGCCAAGGCTGATAGTTTACCGCCGATGGCGCCAAACGGGCGCACTCGAGCACGTACTCCAGCTTTTCGGGTTCTACCGCCCTCCCCGAGAAAGCGCGAACGGAGCTCCGTTGCTTTACCAATTCCAGAAAGCTCATCTTATAAGGGTTTAAATCAGGGATTTCGCTTTTAAAATAACTGAAGTTAGACGAAGCTACATGGAGTTAAAAGAATGGCTTGCGCCAGCCTTAGAACCCCATGTTTTCGATTATAATATGGCAATAGTTGAGCGTAAGCCCTTCTTTTAACTTCGTCTATCTTCATCTAACTTCGTTTAACTTCTAATCAAGGCAACCTCGAAAATTAAAAGCGATATCCCTGGGGTTTAAATGGTTCATCCAAATTAAGTAACAAATTACGCATGACGATAGCGTATCACCCCAAGGATTTTGCTTTTTAGGATTTACCCAGCGTTGATTGTAGGTTTTATCAGTAAATATTGGGGTAAAATGCATTTTTTATGTTTATTCCGAGACGCGAGCATCGCGTCTCTACCAGCCAGAATCAGCGTTGCAGGAGTAGAGACGCATTGCATGCGTATCGGTGTATTGAAGGAATTAGGTTAAGTTAAATTCCTTCGTATCCACCCTGCTACTCGCCTTTCTGGCTCAGCAGCCTAAGCCGATGCAGCACGTAGATAAACATGATCGGTAGCAGAATTCCCTTGCAGATGCTCGATATGGATATCGCCCACCACACCCCCGAGAGCTGCAGCGAGGTAGCCGTTAGCGCCAGCGCCAGCGGAATACGCGCCCCCGTTAGCGTTATCCCTAAGATGGAAGGGGGTAGCGTTCGTCCAATACCGGTAAAGGCCCCCGAAGAGGTAATCTCGAACACCATTAGCAGCTGCGAGAAGCCGAGAATTCGTAGGTAGATGGCTCCCTCCTTGATAGCTTCCGGCTCTGGAACAAAGAGCCCGAAGATCTCGCCGCCGAAGAAGATGAAGAGCCCTCCGATCAGCGCTCCCCAAATCGCCATTACCCCCATGGTGTTGAAGTAGGCATGCCGTATACGCCCATGCATCTTAGCGCCGTAGTTCTGCCCCACAAAGGCGCTCAACGCCGTGGAGAACCCCTGTGCGGTATTCCACGAGATAGCCTCAATCTGCGCGCCCACGCTTTGCGCCGTAACCCCCAGATAGCCCCACTCGGCGGCAATTCGCGCCAGGTTCATCGAGAAGAAGGCAAAGAGCGAGTTCTGCAAGCTCGCCGGGAAGCCACGCTTCAGCACCATCTTCACGAAGTACCACTGCGGCATAACCAGTATTCTGAAGTGCTTAAACAGCCTGCGTGGACCCGTAATCTCATAGATAAAGATGAAGGTTACCACCCCCTGCGATAGCGTAGTTGCCAGAGCAGCCCCCGCTACCCCCATCTTAGGGAACCCAATCCCAAAAATCAGGAATGGGTCGAGCGCCATATTCGTAAAAAGCCCGATTAGGTTGATGAAGAACGGCACCTTGCTCTGCCCCGTAGCGTTGTAGATGCTCGTAAAGGTTGCGTTGAGCAGGATAAACGGAGCGCTAAAGGCGATGATGCGCAGGAAGGTTACCCCTTCATGCGTAATCGGTGCGCTTAGCCCAAAGAAGCCTATAAGCGAGGGGGCGGCAGTAAAAAGAAACACCCCGTAAACCAGCGCAAGCGCAAGCGCTACCGTTAGGCTGGTTGATGCAAACGTGCGCGCCTTATCAATTAACCCTGCCCCAATTGACTGCGATACGCCTACCTCTGCCCCAATTTTGGTGTTTAGCGCAAGGGCGTTGCCCAGCCATACAAAAAAGCTGGCGGCACCAGCTGCTGCCACGGCAGCGCTACCCAAGCGCCCTAGCCAGGCAATATCCACCATGGTGTATGTCATCTGGATAAAGGAGGTTCCCATAATAGGAAGCGCCAGCTTTACCAGCGGAGACATAATTGGACCTTTCGTAAAATCTTTAATTCGATTCAAAACGATTCCTTCTATTTAGTATTAACATTAAAAAATTCACAGCCAAAGCACCCCAAACCTCGGCAGCAGCGCGCAGCGCTCCCAGGTATAGGGTTAGCGTTAGACATCATCATTGTAGTAAACTTGCACCATCGACGGAATAAAATCTCCTCCCCGGCAGCAAATGCCGTAAGACAAAGAGCCCGAGCTGTTGGTAATCGGCTCGGGCAAATATTCTAGTGCTACGAATTGGCTACTTCAACCTTACCACCTTATACCCTTCGACATGCTTTATTAGGGCGGCATCGGTATTCATATATCCCCCGTCTCCCTCTTTTACGAATCGGAATGGGGTATGAACGTTCTTGCTGCTGAGCTTAGGAAGGCTGTCGACGAAATCGGGACCAAGCTTCCTCATCGCATCTATAAAGAAGTAGGCAACATCGAACCCACGGAAGGCGTAGTTGTTCGGATCGGCCTTGTAGTAGTTCCTAAAGCTGCGAACAAACGATTTGGCACTTTCCTGATTATAGTCTACGTAGTTCTGCACGTACATCTGCACGTTCGATCCGTGCAGGTAGGCAATATCAATGCTGTTAAACTTAAGCCACTTTTGCGTTCCTAAAACCTCCACATCGTACCCCTTAGAGGCCGTGGTTAGGTTTTGAAGGAAGTCGAGCACAAACACCTCGTTGTTCGAAAGCACCACAAAGCGGGTTTTCTTCCCCTCAGCCAGTTTACCTCTCAGCGCCTCACGCTGCGAAGCGGCATTATTTCCCTGACGGTAGCTCAGTTCGGGCAACTTCTCCTTTAGCATGGCTTTAAATTCTTTTACCAGCTTAGCATCCGAGCCATCCGAAGGCACAACAAGAATGGTTTTGCCTTCACCCTTTTTGGCATACTCAACCGATAGCTTGGCTAGCACATCCGCTTCTGATGCAATTTGGATCAGGTAATCGTTATTCTTGACTAACGGTTCGGTGTTGGCTAGCGGCGATACCATTGGAATTCGATGGCTTTGGGCGTACTTGGCTATCGTTGGAATGGCTTCGGGATACACTGGACCAATAATTAGGTTCGCCTCCTTTAGGGCTGGATTCTTTAGCGCCTGAGCAACTGCGCTGGGATCCTTGTCCGATTTGGTGTCGATCACGGTGAGGTTTACCGACACCCCCTTATTCTTGAGCGAGTCTATGGCAACTAATGTGCCCTCGTAGTACTGCATCATATCATCGAATCGGCGAGAGGCGGCGCCTTTACCCAGCGAATCCAGCCCCACATGGGCACCACCAAAGGGCAGCATCATCACCACATTAAAAACGGTAGTCGATTTATACGCATAGGGCTCCTTGCTGACCGCCGATTTTTCGGGTACGCTTTGCGCTGCCGCCACACCCTTGTCCTGCTTTGTTGGGATAGCCAGCACCTGCCCCACCTTCAGCCCTTCGGCTTTAAGGAATGGGTTGTTGCCCACCAACTCGTCAATGGTGATGCCGTACTTCTTGGAGATAGAGGTCAACGTCTCCTTGGGAAGCACCTCGTGGCTTACCAGCTTCACCGGCGAGGCGGCTGCCACCTGCGTTTCGTTGAGAGAGGCAATTAGCTCCTTCTTATGCTGCTTTATGGCATCCCTATCCGTGGAGATGAACAGGCTTTGGTTTTCCTTTACGTTGAAATCCATCAGCTGGTTGATCTCGGCAAGCCTTTCGGTAGGAATGCTGTACTCCTTGGCGATGCTGTAGAGCGTTTCGCCCTTCTTTACGATGTGAAAGGTTCCCTTATTCTTGTTGGGGTTCTTCAGATCCTGCACCACCGGAATCTTGATGGTGTTGCCAACCTTTACCCCCTGGCTGAGTTCGGGGTTGCTCTCGAGGATGGCCTCCTGCGCAATCTGATAGGCTCGGGCAATGTTGTAGAGCGTTTCGCCCGTCCTAACGGTGTGGATATAGTAGAGCTTACCAGAAATCTTAACCTTATCCTTCACAACCTTAACCTGAGCCGAATCGGTTTGCCCAGCTACCGGAGCGTTGATCAAGAAGGCATTAATCAACAAAAATGTAAAAAAGTATCTCATATTACGCATAAATGTAGAGAGCTACAAAACTATAAAAGTATAGCCGAATATGGAAGGGTTACCAATGGTTACCGCAAATAAATGCTAAAACCACGCCCAGCGCCAAAAGAGCGAGCAATCCGCATTTGGTTTTTTCCGTATGTTTGCCTGCTTAAAGGAGTACCAAGAAATGTCACCACTAAACACCGATTCCTCCAATGGCTTCATTGTTGTCCTCACTCACCATAGAGTTTTGGGGAACATCTTCACCCCTATTCTTGTAAAGACCATTGCGGATAAGATATACACCATCGCCGAGAACCTGCACGGCAAGAAGCCCGAAAACTTCGATCTAAACAGCACGGAGCAGGAGATCCTGAAGCTTTGCAACGAGTACTCCGAAAAGGTCCTAGCCAACAAGTTTGCCAAGACGCAAAACACCAAGGAGTTTATCGAAAAGATGGAGGTGGCCAAGTTCGACGAGCATATCCGCCCCTACATCGAGCTGCGGATGGGCAAGGTGGCCAACCTGCTGGCCGCGAACCAGAAGATCAACCTTTACGTTAAGGATAAGAAGTACAACAACGTTTACGAGGATAACCGGATAGCGGTGGAGCCCCACGTGGCAACCCCCATCTTCAACTTTGCCCTTTCGGTGGATGGGCTAAAGTACCATATTGACGCGCAGGCTGGCGACAGGAGCATCTCACTTACCAGCCAGCACGTGGAGGCGATTGCCAACACGCCCGCGCTGATCCTGGTAAACAGCACCCTCTACCGCTTCGAGGGCATCGACAGCAAGAAGCTGACGCCGTTCTTCACCAAGCCGTTTATCACCATCGGCACAGCCACCGTGCGCAAGTACATGGAGTCGTTCGTGCTCAACGCCATCAAGAGCCAGGTGGTAAGGGCAAGCGGGTTTGATATCGTGGAGCCGAAGGTTACCGCTAAGCCGGTGCTGACGCTGGAGAAGGGGCTCGACGGACGGGCAACCCTCTCGCTCAAGTTCAGCTACGAGAACCGCGACTTCTACTCGGGCTCGAAAACCGAGCCGCTGGTAACCTTCCGCGCCGACCAAAAGCGCTTCGTGTTTACCAAGTACGAGCGGGATAGCAAAACGGAATCCCGCATCGAGAAGAAGCTGAGCGGCATTGGGCTGATGCACTACACCGGCGCCTCCTACATCATCCCAAAAAACGAGGAGATGGAGCCCGAGCACTCGATGTACAAAACTGTGGAGTGGCTCAACGAGCATGCGCAAGCGCTCGCCGACTTAGGCATCCAGGTTGGGCAGAAGATCGATGGGCCGCAGCTGCACCTCGGCAGCTGCACCTCGCTACTCATGGCGCAAAGCGATGCTTCGGGCTTCATCGTAAAGGGTGGAATTCGCTTTGGGAGCGACTTTGTATCGCTCCATCAGATTCGGAAATGCGTAATTAAGGGCCAAAAGCTGGTAGACTTGGATAGCGGCCGGCAGGCCATCATCCCCCAGCACTGGTTTAGGGAGCACCGCCAGCTGCTGGTGTTCGGGAGGGAGACTGACGGCTACCTGCACCTCCAGAAGCAGCACTTCTCGCTAGTAGAAGGACTTGAAGGTATCGATCCATCGGAGATAGAATCGCTGAAGCAGTACTCCGAGTCGAACCTGGTGCAGTCGGCCAATACGGTGAAGGGGGTGAACGCCACCCTGCGCGACTACCAGAAGCTGGGTGTGGCCTGGCTAAAGTACCTCCACATGAACGGCTTTGGCGGCTGCCTTGCCGACGATATGGGTTTGGGAAAGACGCTCCAAACCATATCGCTACTCCAGCACTGCAAGGACAGCTTTACCTACGAGCGCGAGGCATCGGTAAAGCCGGCCGTGCCGCTCGACCTGTTTAGCGCCATAGAGGTCGCCAACGAGGAGCCCACCACCACCAGCCATCCGGTGAGCCTGATCGTGCTGCCCACCTCGCTGGTGCACAACTGGCGCAACGAGCTGCGCAAGTTTGCCCCAGCCATCAAAATATACGAGCATACGGGGTCGTCGAGGGCCAAGAGCCCATCGGCATTTGCGCCCTACGATGTGGTGATCACCACCTACGGAACGATTCGCAACGACATCGACATGATCGCCAAGTTCAAGTTCTTCTACCTGATCCTCGACGAAAGCCAGACGATAAAAAACCCCGACTCGGCCACCTACAAGGCCTGCATGCAGGTAAAATCGATGTACCGGCTATCGCTTTCGGGCACGCCCATCGAGAACGGACTCACCGACCTGTGGGCGCAGATGAACTTCCTGAATAAGGGGCTGCTGGGCAACCTGTCGCTCTTTAAGGAGCAGTACGTTATCCCCATCGAGAAGTACAACCACCAGGGCCGCCAGGAGAAGCTGAAAAACCTCATCGAGCCCTTCATCCTTCGCCGCACGAAGGAGAAGGTGGCCGCAGAGCTGCCCGCGGTTACCGAGCTGGAGATTTTCTGCGAGATGACCGACCAGCAGCGCGACCTCTACGAGGAGGAGAAGCGCCTGGCCCGCGAACGGATGCTGGCCGAGCTGAAGGAGGGTAACCACAAGCGCTCGCGCTTCGTGTTCCTGCAGCTGCTCACCAAGCTGCGCCAGCTGGCCAACCACCCCGCGCTGGCCGGATTCGAGGGCTACAACGAGTCGGGCAAGTTCGAGGAGATCACCCGCAACATCGAAAGCGTGATCAACGAGGGCCACAAGGTGCTCGTATTCTCCTCGTTCGTGCAGCACCTGAACCTGGTGGCCAACTACCTGGACGATGCCGGCATCGAGTACAACATGCTCACCGGGAGCACCACCAACCGCCAGCAGGTGGTGGACGAGTTCAAACGGAAGGAGGCCGTTAAGGTATTCCTGATCTCGCTAAAGGCGGGCGGCGTGGGGCTCAACCTCACCGAGGCCGACTACGTCTTCATCATCGACCCCTGGTGGAACCCCGCCGCCGAAAACCAGGCCATCAGCCGATCGCACCGCATTGGGCAGGAGAATAAGGTCTTCGCCTACCGCTTCATCACCACCGACTCCATCGAGGAGCGCATCATGGACCTGCAGCGGCAGAAGTCGGAGCTGGCCGACATCTTCGTCAACTCCAACAACCCCCTCAGCAAGATTTCGGAGGATATCCTGCTGCAGCTCTTCTAGCATTCGGGGTGCCGTAGGTTTGCAGAAGGCTACCTACTGAGTAGGTAGGGCAGCGCAAATTTGCGGGAGGCTAACTACTCAGTAGACAGGGCTGCGCAAGTTTGCAGAAGGCTATCTACTCAGTAGGTAGGGCTGCGCAAGTTTGTGGAAGGCTATCTACTCAGTAGGAAGGGCTCAGCAAGTTTGCTGAAGGTTATCTACTCAGTAGGAAGGGCTCATCAAGTTTGCGGAAGGCTAACTACTCAGTAGGCAGGGCAGCGCAAGTTTGCGGGAGGTTATCTACTCAGTAGGTAGGCTGGCGCAAGTTTGCAGAAGACTATCTACTCAGTAGGCAGGGCGCCGCAAAAATGTTGAGTCCTAAACTTTCGAATAGTAGAGCAGCGCAGGTTTGCGGAGACCTAACGTCAGGCGTTTTTGCCCCTTAAAATTTACGGTAACCCCACCCCAAAAAGCCGAAACGTTAGCTTGCTCCTGCCCAGCAGCCGTCCTCCTCGCCTACACCCTACCGGTACAAGCGGCAACGCTACAGGCGCTCCAGCGCCTATCGGTAGGCCTAAAGCCGCTTTCCAGCAGCCTGCTACAATCCGCGAACGTCAATTTCTAAAAATATCGAGCTAAATAAGATGTATTACTATAAAATATCATTTTCGTGTATATCTTTGCACGCGAAGAAACCCAGTTATATGACAGGACACATTTAGCACATTAACCTAACAATGAAAAAGTAGTCTTATAAAAATAAAAGCCGCAGGGAATGCGGCTTTTATTTTTTACGGCGGGCGGGTACTACAGCAGCCTCTTCAGGAAGTTGTTTACGTTACCCTCGATACGGCTTTCCAGCCCCTCTTCGTCGGTTCCCTTAACGAAGGGTTCGCCCACAATATTTTCGTATAGCTCGATGTACCTCTCCGATACCGAAGCCACAAACGCATCGGTCATCTCGGGCACCTGCTGCCCGGCCTTGCCCATGAACCCGTGCTCCATCAGCCACTCGCGGACGAACTCCTTGGAGAGCTGCTTCTGGGGCTCACCCTTCTCGAAGCGCTCCTGATAGCCTTCGGCGTAGAAGTAGCGCGATGAATCAGGGGTATGCACCTCGTCGATCAGGTAGATTTGGCCATCCTTCTTGCCGAACTCGTACTTGGTATCCACCAGGATAAGGCCACGCTGAGCGGCAATCTCGGTACCGCGGTTAAAAATGGCAATGGCGTACTGCTCGAGCTGCTCGTACTCCTCCTTCGACACCAACCCCTTGGCGATAATCTCCGCCTTCGAGATGTTGGCGTCGTGCTCGCCGATTTCGGCCTTAGTGGTAGGCGTTACCAGCGGTTCAGGAAACTTCTGGTTCTCCACCATACCCTCGGGTAGCTCTATGCCGCAAAGCATTCTATCGCCGGCCTTGTAGTCGCGCCAGGCGCTACCGCAGAGGTACCCGCGAACGATCATCTCAACAGGATAAGTCTCGCACTTGATGCCAACGGTAACCATTGGATCGGGCGTAGCCACCTTCCAGTTGGGGACGATATCCGAAGTGGCATCCAAAAACTTCGCCGCAATCTGGTTTAGGACCTGCCCCTTAAAGGGAATTCCCTTAGGTAGGACTACATCGAACGCCGAGATACGGTCGGACACCACCATCACCATATACTCGTCGTTGATGGTGTACACATCGCGAACCTTGCCCTTATACACGCTGGTTTGCGCTGGAAAGGTAAAATCGGTAGTAACAAGTGCTTTTGCCATTTCTATGCTGTTATAGATTAAATTTCAACATCGCTGCGCCTCAGCTCGGCGTAGCTGGTCGCCGTCTCCCAGAGTTTCACGGCCTCCAGGACGCAGGGCTGCCCCTCGAAGCAGCCGTCGATCTGCTCGAAGATCCACACCACCATGTTTTCGCTGGTAGGGTTAAAGTCGAACACCTCGTTCAGGTACTTGTGGTCGAGCTGGCTGATCACCCTTTCGGTAACCACCTTCTTGAGGATGGAAAAGTCGAACACCATGCCGCTCTCGCCCATCTCGCCCTTAACGGTAACCTCCAGCTTGTAGGTGTGGCCGTGCAGCTGGCGGCACTTGCCCGCGTAGTCCTCCAGCTGGTGGGCGCTATCGAAGCTGAAGATCTTGGTAATTCTTATCGACTTAGCTTTCACCGCGCTCCTCCTCCCTTCTCAGGCGGCGCTGCTCCTCCTCGTGCTCGATCTCGGCCTCGAAGGCATTGACGATGTACTTTACTAAAGGATGCCGAACGATGTCGCGCGTATCGAACTCGATTACGCCAATATTCTTTACTGATTTCAGGATTTTGATGCCACGGGCAAGCCCCGAATCCGACTTGCGGGGGAGGTCCACCTGGGTGATGTCGCCCGTTACGATGAACTTGGCGTTGCGCCCCATGCGGGTGAGGAACATCTTGAGCTGGGTGAAGGTGGTGTTCTGCGCCTCGTCGAGAATCACGAAGGCGTTATCGAGCGTTCTACCGCGCATGTAGGCCAGCGGGGCAATCTGCACCGTGCCATCCTCCATGTAGGTGGTGAGCTTTCGCTGGGGGATCATATCGTTGAGGGCATCGTAGAGCGGCTGCAGGTAGGGGTCGAGCTTCTCCTTCATATCCCCGGGGAGGAAGCCCAGCTTCTCGCCGGCCTCTACCGCCGGACGGGTAAGGATGATGCGCTTCACCTCCTTGTTCTTGAGCGCCCGAACCGCCAGGGCAATGGCCGTGTAGGTTTTGCCCGAACCAGCAGGGCCAACGGCAAAGAGCAGGTCGTTCTTGTCGTAAAGGTCCACCAGCCGCTTTTGGTTGATGGTTCGCGCCTTAATCATCCGGCCGTTGTTGCCGTACACCAGCACGTCACCGTCGATGGTTTCGGCAATACCCAGCTCCTGATCCTCAAAAATCTGCTCGATTAGGGTTTCGTTGATGCGCTGGTACTTGGAGTAGACGTCGATGAGCGTCATCAGCTTATCCTCAAAGCGCTCGATCTCCATCTCTTCACCAAAAACTTTGATGCTGTTGCCGCGGGCCACGACCTTTATTTTGGGGAAATAGCCAATTATCTTGTTGTAGTAGCTGTTGGCAGGCCCGTAGAGCTCTACGGTATCAACGCCTTCTACCAGAATGAGTTTTTCTATGGTCATGTACTGAAAAGTACGAGGTTTGTAATGGCTCAAAGTTAATAATTCGGAAAGCATTCGCCGGGGCCATACAGTTTAATTGTTTTAATTCTAAGGGCAGTAGCAAACTTTATCGCGCTTGCCCGGCCTCGACGGTTGATATCCTCGCCTCCCCCACCATATATTTGCGCTACCAATGCACCCTTAACCTGTTTTACGATGAACGGCAACCTGCTAAAAAAGATGAAGATCAAGGAGGGCATGGTGGGGCGAATACTTAACACCCCTCCAGAATTCGAGGAGCTCGAGGAGTACCTTCAGGAAAATGGATACATCGCCTCTGGGAATGAGGCCGACTTTACCCTCTGCTTCGTCACCAACGAGGATGCGCTGCTGAGCAGCATCCCCTACATCTACGAGCTGAACTTCGACGGCCTGCTCTGGATGATCTTCCCCAAGAAGAGCTCCAAGATTCAGTCCTCCATCAGCAGGGAGGTTGGCTGGGAGCCGCTACACGAGATCGGCTACAAGGAAATAGCCATTGCCAGCGTTGATGAGAATTGGGCTGCGCTCCGCTTCCGAAGCACCAGCCTCATCAAATCGTCAAAAAGGAGGCTAAAGCTGCTCTATAAAATCGCGAACCATCGTCCGGATAGACTTGATCCCAATATCCTCTAGCTTAACATCCTGAAGGTAGAACCACTCAACCCCACAAACATCGTCGGCAGGCTTTATTACGGAGTAGTCGCGGAGGGTACACATAAAGGCGGCATCGTTGGTAAAAACGGTAAGCCCGCTATACTCGTACCTGTTGGGGTAGCTCCTGACGTACCGATACTCCAAAACCTCGGCGCCCAGCTCCTCCTTAATTTCCCGGGCAAGCGCCTCCTCCGACGACTCGTCGACGCTCACAAATCCGCCAGGAAGGTCGAGCGTGCCCTTGCACGGGTCAATCGCCCTACGGGTTAGCAGCAGCCGCCCCTCATCGTCCAGTATGATTGCCGCCACCGACGATGCCGCGTTGTAGTATAAGCGGAAGCCGCAAGCTTCGCACTGAAGCGAATTGTCGTTTTGCGGTGCAAAATGGTTTGAACCACACTTTGGACAAAACTTAAGTACCTGACGAGGATGTGTTGATAGATGCATGCCTACTTTTATTTGCTGCAAAAATAGCAATTACCCGCTACTAACCTGCCGATTTATGCCCAAAACACCCCCGCCCCCTGCTGGCGCCACCGATGCGCTAGTCGCGGAGCCTCGATATTTTGGTCCTGTAGCGGTTGGTTGGGGTGCGGCAGCGCACACTTGGGGTGCTTGGACCCGATCAATAGGTCCGAAGGCGAAGTCTTTCGCCGATTTACCGAATCGTTTAGGTCTACCATCGCGCCGTTTAGGTTCCGAGACCCATCGTTTCGGTTCCGGAATGGTTCGTTTGGGTCCGGGACTGTTCCTTTTAGGTTCGGAACTGAAAAATATCGTCGATTAACCCAAACGAACCGTCGATTGACCTAAACGGATCGTCGTTTGACCCAAACACATCGTCAATGGACCTAAACGCATCGTCGTTTGACCTAAACGGGTCGTCGATGGACCTAAACGCATCGATCTTGAACGTATTCGTTTAGGTTCCGGACCTAATGGAAGGGGTTGTACGGGGGGTGATGGAAAAAACGCAGGGGTTCATTCCGAGTTATACGGCCGAAGTTGCCCGCCTTGGGCCAACCTCTCCCCCTCAACGAGCATCTTGCACCAGCCTCCCGAGCTCCCCCTTAATCGCGAAGCTGGGGTACCTACAAAAAGAAAGGGAGCTTTCTGAGCGTCTAAGCGCCAAGAAAACTCCCTTACGTATCACACATTCGAACTCTATATTCTGCTAGATAAAATGGTCGTACCTCACAAAGCACTCTATTGCCTGATACTCCGCCATTCCAAGCTTATCGTAAAGCTCGGCGGTAGCATGGTTTCTATCTTCCGAGCGCTGCCAGAACTCGCGAGGGTCCTTGCCTGGGAATGGCACCATATCCTTCTGCGATTGGTGGCGATAGATAGCTAGGCGCTTAATCTTCACCTCTTCGGGGCTCAACGGAACGGCCATGTCAACCATATCCAAATCCCACTCCATCCAAGCACCACGGTATAGCCAGATGCGGCAATCCTTAAACCAAGCCTCGTGCTTCAGCTGCTTGCAGGCCTCAATCACCGTCTCAATACACACCCTATGTGTTCCGTGAGGGTCGGCCAAATCGCCTGCTGCATAAATCTGGTGGGGCTGAAGCTCCTGAAGCAGGTTCTTTACGATATCAACATCCGCCTGAGTTTTTGGAGACTTCTTCACCTTTCCGGTTTCGTAGAATGGAAGATCCATGAAATGCACATGCTCCTCGTCGAGCCCAAGGTAGCGGCAAGCCGCACGAGCCTCTCCCCTTCTAATGGCACCTTTCAGCCTCTTAAGCGCATCAGGATCGGCATCGCCCGGCTTCTTCGTGGCAATAATCGACTGCGCATTGGTGTAAACCGAGTTGGCATCAAAATCCTTAATATCGTAGATGTGCTGTACATCCCTCAAGAAATCGAGGAAGCGCAGTGCGTAATCGTCAAATACCGCAATGTTGCCCGATACGTGGTAGGCAACGTGCACATCGTGTCCCTGATTAATTAATCGCGAGAATGTTCCTCCCATCGAGATAACATCATCGTCGGGGTGAGGCGAGAAGATCACCACCTTCTTAGGGAAAGGTAGCGCACGCTCTGGACGAGTTGCATCATCCGAGTTAGGTTTTCCGCCGGGCCATCCCGAAATGGTATGCTGAAGGTCGTTAAATACCTTAATGTTTACGGTGCTAGCGTAGCCGTACTCCTCAAGCAGCTCGCTCAAGCCATGCTCCCTGTAGTCTGCATCGGTAAGCTTCAGAATTGGCTTTCCCAGCTCTTGGCATAGCCAAACTACAGCCTTACGAATCAAACGAGGATGCCAGGTACACGAGCCCACTAACCAAGGATGCTTTACGCGGGTAAGCTCCATTGCAGCACCAAAATCGCAAAGGATATTGACATTTTGATGCAGCTGAAGGAAGGTAGTAGGAATCTGTTCCGAAACAGGACCTTCAACAGCCTTCTTTATTATCTCAGCCTTAGCATCGCCCCAAGCAAAAAGAACAATCTTTTTTGCCTTCATGATGGAAGCAACCCCCATTGTGATTGCCTTTCGAGGCACATTCTCCTCACCTCCAAAATCGGAAGCCGCATCAAAGCGAGTCAGCGGATCGAGCGAAACCATGCGGGTTGGCGAGTTGAGCAGCGAACCAGGCTCGTTGAAGCCAATATGACCTGTACGGCCAATCCCGAGGATTTGAATATCTAAGCCTCCGCAGCTGTCAATCTTGGCATCGTATCCCTTACAAAAATCCGTAGCCTTATCTACAGGAAGCGTTCCATCAGGAATATTGACATTTTCAGGAAGGATATCGATATGATCGAACAGGTTCTCGTTCATAAAACGAACGTAGCTCTGCTTTGCGGTTGGCTCCATTGGATAGTACTCATCCAAGTTAAAAGTCACTACATTCTTAAACGACAGCCCCTCTTCCTTATGCATTCGAACAAGCTCCTTATAAAAAGGAATTGGCGACGATCCTGTAGCAAGTCCAAGTACGCACATCTCACCCTTTTGAGCTCTACTCTTAATCAGGTCTGCAACCTCTTGAGCAACTATTTTTACGGCTTCACTTGCAGTTGGATATATTGCTGTTGGTATTCGCTCGTAACGTTCCCTAATCGACTCAGGTTCCGCCCCATTTCTAAAAGGGGAAGCGTATTCAAATGGATTGTAATACTTCTGTATTACTTCGTCAGTTTTGTTCATGGTTCCTAAATAATATTTCTTGTCCTCCCATCCATGTGCAAACAAAAGAAACTCTCGGTTGCACAACAGACATATCATTCTCTTTCGAATTATGCTGCAAGATAGCATATCATTTTCCTACCCTGAACCAGTAGCGGCAAAGACTTCGTCTAAACTTATTTAAATTCGGCCCCACCCCAGCTAGTCCTACATACGCAAACAACTCATGATAATCCATACAATGCTGTTTTACCAATGTTTACACACACGCCAAACGATCATCAAGACAAATGCAAAAAATTGCGCTACTCATCGAGGAATCACCGTTGAAGGCAACTGCAATAAGCCTATCTCCAGGCACCGCCAGTCAAGACATTAAAAAGTCATTGGTTTTATGTAACTTTGAACAAAATTTAAAGGAATGATAAGAATTGGACAGTTTAATAGGCTAAGGGTGTCCAAGTTGCTCAACTTTGGAGCATATTTGACTGATGGCAATGAAGAAATACTCATGCCAACTAAATTTCTCCCCGAAGACATCAAGGACGGCGACAGCATACGCGTGTTTTTGTACCACGATAACGAAGGTCGTCCTATTGCAACAACCCAAATTCCATATGCATGTGTCAACCAAGTTGCCACGCTAAAAGTCGTAGCCAACGGTTCTGCAGGAGGATTTCTCGACTGGGGTCTCGACAAGGACTTACTAGTTCCCAACTCCGAACAACGAGTTCGACTTTCTGTTGGACAAAATGTAGTTGTATGGATATACGTTGATGATAAAAGCGGGCGTATTGTAGCCACAACTAAGCTCAACAAATTTATCAAGGATCAAGGCAGCAGCTACAAGTCGGGAGACGAGGTAGAGGTTGTTATAGCCGAAACCACCAACTTAGGCTACAAGGTCGTAGTTGATAACGAATATTGGGGATTGCTATTCAAAAACGAGGTGTTTAAGCCTATCGAAATTGGCGACAGGTTAGATGCCTACATCAAGGAGGTTCGCCCCGATGGCAAGTTGGATATTACACTTCACTCACCCGAGAAGAATGAGGTTGAAGACCTTGGACAAGCCATACTAAAGCGTCTTGAAGAAAACAACGGCACGCTTCCATTCGGAGACAAGTCAGATGCAGACATTATCTATCGCGAATTTGGAGTAAGTAAGAAGGTCTTTAAAAGAACGCTGGGAATGCTGTTTAAAGAGGGTAAGATCACTCTCGAAAACGAACGAATTATTCAAAACAAGCAATAAAAAAGGGAACCAAGAGGTTCCCTTTTTTATTAAGTATTCTTTGAAAAACTATTTAGCGTAACTAATTGCTCTAGTCTCACGAATTACAGTAATCTTAACCTGTCCTGGATAGGTCATTTCATCCTGAATCTTCTTCGCAATTTCAAACGACATCTTTTCAGAATCTGCATCGCTAACCTTTTCGCTTCCTACGATTACACGAAGTTCTCTACCCGCCTGAATGGCATAAGTCTTAAGCACACCTGGATACGAAAGTGCAAGATCTTCCATCTCCTTTAGGCGCTTAATGTACGATTCAACAACCTCTCGACGAGCACCAGGACGAGCACCTGAAATAGCATCGCAAACCTGAATAATCGGAGCAATCATCGTAGTCATCTCCACCTCGTCATGGTGAGCACCAATCGCATTGCAGATATCTGGTTTTTCCTTGAACTTCTCGGCAAGCTTCATACCAAGAATTGCGTGTGGCAATTCTGGTTCATCATCAGGCACCTTACCAATATCGTGCAGCAAACCGGCACGCTTAGCTAACTTTGGATTAAGGCCTAACTCAGTTGCCATTATTGAGCATAAGTTGGCAACCTCACGTGAGTGCTGTAGCAAGTTTTGTCCGTAAGAAGAACGATACTTCATCTTTCCAATTAAACGGATAAGTTCTGGATGCAAACCATGAACCCCAAGGTCGATAGTGGTACGTTTACCAACTTCTACGATTTCCTCCTCGATTTGCTTTTTAACCTTTTCTACAACCTCTTCGATACGAGCAGGATGAATACGGCCATCGGTAACCAGTTGATGAAGTGCAAGACGAGCAATTTCTCGACGAACAGGATCGAATGCCGAAAGGATAATCGCCTCTGGAGTATCATCTACAATAATTTCAACTCCTGTAGCCGCTTCGAGCGCCCTAATATTACGACCTTCGCGTCCAATGATACGTCCCTTTATCTCGTCACTATCAATGTTAAATACAGTAACCGAGTTTTCGATAGCAGTTTCGGTAGCCACTCTTTGAATAGACTGGATAACAATACGCTTAGCTTCCTTGTTCGCAGTCATCTTTGCCTCATCAACGATTTCGTTGATGTAGGACATCGCTTGCGATTTTGCTTCATTTTTAAGCGTATCTACCAGCATATTCTTAGCTTCCTCTGCCGACATGCTCGAAATTTGCTCAAGTTTTTCGATATGCTGCTTATGCATCTTATCGAGTTCTTCAGTACGTTTCTCAACAAGTTCCATTTGAGAAGCAAGATTGTCGCGAAGAACATTGAGTTCCTTTTGCTTACGCTGATATTCTTCTAAACGTTGATTTACCTGAAGTTCTTTTTGCTTGTTTCTATTTTCAGCTTGTAAGATCTTCGTATTCTTTTCGTTTACAACTTTCTCGTGCTCAGCACGCATAAGCAGGAATTTCTCCTTTGCCTGAAGGATTTTATCCTTTTTAATAACCTCTGCCTCAGTTTCGGCCTCTCTTATAATCTTATCTTTTCGCTTCGTAATTACCTTGCTAAAGAGAATATAGGAGATAACTCCACCAATGGCAAAGGCGGCTATTGCAACTATAATGTCAGTTATCATGCCTTTGTGTATATAGTGTTTAAAATTTCACAAAAAAGCCCGCGCAGCTTTCTTACCTATTTTGACGAAAACCCCGTATTTCAAGGGCGGAGCAACCAGTTGATTTGCGACTTCCAACGTCTTCCAAAGAAGACTTCAGCGAACTGAAGTAAGGCCTGTCCTACGTCAACAAAGCGAATGCTCCTAACTAATTAGTGTTGAGTTTCGCAAAGTGTTAAGAGAGCCGTGCGGGCTAATATTTTTCTCAAAGATCGTGTGCTATTCTACTTTACTTAAGTATACGTCAATTTCCCTATTTAGCTCATCTAATTCCCCCATTATTGGAGAATTTTCAAACTTACTTTCACTATCTAGCATCCTGATAACAAACTGTAATGCAGCCATTGCTAATAGATCTTGAGTATCCTTATCAGCATAGCGTTGCTGGTACTGAGCAAGCCTTTCGTTTATCATCTTGGCAGCCTTACGAATCTTCTCCTCATCCAATCTATCGATTTTAAGAGGGTAGAATCTATCAGCAACATTCACACGAATTGAAAGTTTGTCGTCCATATCAGGGGTTAAATGCGTCTTTTACTTATTGAGTAAGGCAATGCACTTGTCTATTTCCCGCACAATTTTGCTTATTTGAAGTTTTGCCTCTTTTGATTCGTCAGAAGAAGTGAAGGCTTTAGCAATCTTCAACTTTTCATTCTCATTCCTCAGCACCTTTAATTCTTTTTCCTTTGAGGACAACTCCATCTCGAGTTGGGCTACCCGGTTCAAGGCTTCGGCATGCTTCTCCTTTAAGCTTTCATAGGTTGATATGAGACGGTAAATCTTCGCCTTTAGCTTAAAAACTATGTCGATTCGATTTTCGCTCATTCTCCCAATGTTTGGTTACAAAACTACAACTACAATGGTAAAAATAAAAATTTAGTTTGATTTATTTGCTCTTTGACCGATCTTAATAAGTAAAAAAGGTTTCTTTTGTACTACAAAAACAGCATAATCGCCACGTTGATTAATAGAAAGCATGATGCCTTGTGCTTTTAGACATTAAAATATCCATCTGTTAAACAAGCAGATTCCATGCGACAACCATATCAAAAATGAAGTTTTTTTCAGTAATAGCAGTAGCATTATCTTTTATTTCACACAGCAACCTTGCTAGCGGACAAGCCCCTTACTCTTTTGCACCTCCTATGCAGATTAAACCTAAACTTTCGGCAAACTTTGGAGAACTGCGAAAAAACCACTTTCACTCAGGACTAGACTACCGTACAGAATCTCGAACGGGGATTCCTGTATATGCTGTAGAAAACGGCTATGTTGTAAGAGTATTCATTAGCCCTTTTGGTTTTGGAAGAGCATTGTACATAAACCATGGATATAAGTACACCTCAGTTTATGCGCATCTTGACAGTTTTACGCCTGAGATAGAAAAATACGTTAAAGAGCAACAGTATGCTGCAGAAAGTTTCTCCCTAAATATTTTCCCAGACAAAACGCTCTTCCCCGTTAAAAAGGGGGATTTTATCGGCTACAGTGGCAACTCAGGCTCATCTGGAGGTCCTCATCTGCATTTTGAAATACGTGACCAGCAATCAGAAGAGCCTCTAAACCCTCTTGACTATAAGTTCATCTCTATTGAAGATAATATTCCTCCCAAAATTAAGAGTCTAATCATTTACCTGCCCGATTCGACCAAAGACATCCCTACTCCTCGCATATACAAGGAAATCTTGCTCAAAGAAGATTTCCCTAGCGATACCATTTCGGTTCCGTCCAAGTTCTTCCTAGGTGTTGAATCATACGACAGCATGCCCAACTCAACCAACGAATACCTTGTTAAACGTATTGAAATAAAAGTTGACAGCGCTACCTTATTTGATTTCAACATGACCCGATTTGCATTCGACGAATCGAGGTACATCAACTCTGTAATTGACTACGAACTTTTCTGTACAAAAAGAAGAGAGATAATACGTGCATTCAAAGATCCGAACAACAAGTTTTCCCTTCTATCGAAAATGAATGGGAATGGAGAGATTGCCATTTACGACAATAAGCCCCATCTAGTAACGTTGAAAGCCATCGACAGCAACAGCAACGAGACAAGTGCAGCAGTTTGGGTACGGAAGGGCAGTAAAAAGCCTTCTAGAAGGAGTGTGACTGAAGGGCAAACACCCATCTACTTCTTCAAGAAACAGAACGATCTTATTCGAACTAATGCTACTGTAACCATCCCCGGCAGCTCGATTTACAATAGTATGCTGATATACTACAAAGAAGAACCAAACCCCAAGGCATTTAGCCAGACCATTATCGTTAGGAACAACGGTCAACCGTTGAAATCTGAGATTAAACTAAAGATAAAAACCAACGTGCCGGAAAAGTTTGCGGAGAAAGCATTCGTTGCACGAGGCTACAACACCTCCTTTTCGTGCATCGGAGGCGACTACAGCAATGGCGTCATCAGCACGACCAGCAGCGAGTTCGGACAATTCTTTGTTGACATCGACTCTATTGCCCCAAAAGCGGAACCTCTACTAAAAATAAAGGGGGCAATAACTCCTACAAACGGGGCACTCTACTTCTCAATTAGCGACGACAAAACGGGCATCGACACCTTCGACACCTACATCGATGGGAAGTGGGCAACTGCCGAATACGACACCAAAAGCAACCTTGCCATCGTAAGGCTGGATAAGGAACGGATCAGCAAAGGACGAAAACACGAAATAGAATTTTATATCGCAGACAAGATGGGGAACATCCGGTTTCTCAAAAGTTTATTTTACTTTTAAGCACTAAACAACAAAGAATTCCGCATGAAAAAGTTTGCATTACTGGCATTAACGGTTGCGTTAGCAACCCAAGCATTTTCTTACGACTTTACGAATAAAGAACTCGCGCTGAACAACTTAAACATCGACTTGAAAAAGGAGATTAGGGAGATGATGGACAAGTCAGACCCATCCTTTCTTGCATCACCAAAGGGAGAAAACAAGTTCCACTTTCTCTGCTACTACACAGTGGAAAGCAGCATGAAGGCTAAAGGAATAAACGTCTTTCCGCTTCAATGCTTTGGCTCCAAGGCGGCTATCGATGCGTACGGCTTCCCCGACATTGCCACATCAAAAGCTGTAAAAACCAACGTTGCCAAATATTACTACAAACTCGATATAGAGATCGCGCTACTCCAAATGGTTAATCACTCCAAAGCTAAAATATCCGTAAAAATGATTCTCACCCCCTTCCGCAGCCCATCCATCATCCCAATGGAAAAAATAGATGTTAATGTGGAATCAGAGGTTGCACTAAACGAAGCATTCCTTGAAGGATTCACCGCAAATGCCGATGAGGTTAAGGAAGGTTCGCTAATGTGGGCCATATGCAGGGCATCGGACAAACTATCCAAAATAATGGTTCAGAAGTAACCAGAAAGCCGCCGCGGAGAAAAAAATGAGATGCGCTCCCGCTAAAGGAAAACCTGCACGTTTGATCTGCAGCCACGAATGCGAGTGACTGCAACAGAGACTTACCTGAAATCCACGTCCAGGCTTCCAAAAAACGAAAGTACAAGAAACTCGTAATCTGCACATAACTAAAACTGGAAGGCGAAACCTTAGAGTTCAACGTCGTGACAAACACAGCCTAACAGCATACGCTCATTTACTACAAGAACGAAGAGTAATTTTCATCCAATTTTATACATTTGTCCCTATTCTAAAAACACGACACATGAACGTTAAAGCTTTAGCACTTCTTTTGGCAGGGGCTGCGCTCACCACCAACGTAGCCGATGCATGTACCAACTACATCGTTACCAAGGGAGCCTCGAAGGATGGCTCGTGCATCCTCTCCTACTCTGCCGACTCGCATACCCTTTTTGGGGAGCTCTACTTCTACGCCAGAGGCAGCCATGCCCCAGGCACAATGCGTACAATCCACGAGTGGGATACGGGGAGGCTCCTGGGCCAGATTCCGGAAGCACCGCAGACCTACCAAGTTGTAGGCAACATGAATGAGCATCAGCTGGTAATTGGCGAATCGACCTACGGAGGACGCGAAGGTCTTGCCGACACCACCGGGCTGGTTGACTACGGCACCCTGATCTACGCCACGCTGCAACGCGCAAAAAATGCCCGCGAGGCCATTAAGACGATGGCGGAGCTGGTGGAAAAGTACGGCTACTACTCCGAGGGCGAGTCAATTTCTATTGTTGATCCGAACGAAGCCTGGATTTTCGAGATCATCGGGAAAGGCACCCAAATGGTACCCGACAAGAAAACCAACCTACCCTACAATAAGTACAAGGGAGCGATATGGGTTGCCGTCCGAATTCCGGATGGATACATATCCGGCCATGCCAACCATGCGCGCATCACCACCTTCCCCCTCGAGAAAGGAAGCAAGAACTCGATCAGCTCAAAGAACCTTAAGAAGATCTTTGACCCCAATATCGAATACGTTTACGCCAGCGACGTCATCAGCTTCGCCCGCGAAAAGGGATTCTTCAAAGGCACCGATGCCGAATTCAGCTTCTCCGACACCTACGCACCCCTCGATTTCGGAGGTGCCCGTGGGTGTGAAGCGCGCGTTTGGTCGTTCTTCAGGGCATTCGCCCCTGAGATGGGCAAGTACGAGGATTACGCGCTAGGCCACAACCTTAAAAACAGAATGCCACTGTACGTTAAGCCAAATCAAAAAGTTTCGGCTCAAGATGTGATGCAGGCCATGCGCAACCACTACGAAGGCACATCAATGGACATGACCAAGGATTGCGGTTCGGGCCCATACGCGAACCCCTACCGCTGGCGCCCGATGACGTGGAAGGTTGACGGGAAAGAGTACACCAACGAGCGTGCTACTGCAACCCAGCAAACTGGATGGGCCTACGTTGCCCAATGCCGCTCTTGGCTACCCGACGAAATTGGAGGTCTTTTCTGGTTTACCGTTGATGATGTTGCCAACGCACCGTTTACCCCAATCTACCCCTGTACAAACCAAATTCCCAACAACTACAAGGTAGGCAACGGAAGCATGGTTAAGTACAGCCCAATATCGGCATTCTGGCTTTTCAACCGGGTAACCAACTTCGTTTATGGCAGATATAGCCTTATGTTCCCCGACCTCTTAAAGGTTCAACAAGAATTGGAGAATAGCCACCTAGCCACCACCGCAAATGCTGAGAACAAAGCGCTAGAGTTATACAAAGAAAGCCCTGCTAAAGCGGTAGAACTGCTTACAGAATATACGATCAGCACTTCTTCTAAAACATTCAACCGCTGGAAAGAACTAGATGAGTACCTCCTTGTTAAGTACATCGATGGTAATGTGAAGAAAGAAAAGGATGACAAGTTCGAAACCAACGGATACGACGCCAACATCCCAGCCTTCCCAATGCAGCCAGGCTACCCCGAATGGTGGAAAAAAGCCGTTAAAGATCAGGCCGGAGAAAAGCTGAAAGTTGTAGAATAGCAAATACCAAAAAGAACAAGGCTTAAAGTCAGTCCTTTTATTATAAAATGGCTCTCAACTAATTGCTTGAGTATAAAAAAATAATCACTATCTTTGCAACCTCTGTGCGCAATCTCTTACCAGAACATAGGCGTCAGTAATATTGCCGCAGGTAATCTTTAAAGTACTTTAAACGATGGATTTAATTAAAATTGCTGAGGAAGCATTCCTTCAAAAAAAGGAATACCCAGATTTTAAGAGTGGTGACACTATCACCGTTACCTACAAGATTAAAGAAGGTAACAAGGAAAGACTTCAAAACTTCCGCGGTGTAGTGCTACAACGCAGAGGTTCTGGCACCACCCAAACCTTTACCGTTCGTAAGATCTCTGACGGCATTGGGGTAGAAAGAATTTTTCCTTACTTCTCTCCTTTCATTGATAGCATCGAGATCAACAAGTACGGTAAGGTACGCAGAGCTAGAATCTTCTATCTACGCGGTCTAACTGGAAAGAAGGCTAGAATCAAGGAAAGAAGAGTTAACCTCGGCTAAGAAAAGACTAAAACCGGATTTTTCATCCGGTTTTTCTTTTAAAACCCTTGCAGAATCGAAAAAGTTGCGTACTTTTGCAACGCAATCGCGAAAAACGGTTCCGTAGCTCAACTGAATAGAGCATCTGACTACGGATCAGAAGGTTACAGGTTTGAATCCTGTCGGAATCACAAAAGGCATCCATTATAGATGCCTTTTCTCGTTATATGAGAGATCTTAGTTTTGTCGAGAGTCTTGTTAATAGTTTTTGACAATGTAAAGTCTAGGAAATTCGGTTGCAAAATTTACCTTTGCAACGCAATCGCGAAAAACGGTTCCGTAGCTCAACTGAATAGAGCATCTGACTACGGATCAGAAGGTTACAGGTTTGAATCCTGTCGGAATCACAAAAGGCATCCATTAAGGGTGCCTTTTTTCATTTAATGTGTTCACGGCCAAACAAGCCGTTAAAATCGAGTTAAAACAATCTCCAAGAGCAGTCATCGGAAATAAGAAAGCTGCATAAAGAGTACTTTTGCAAAACTCAATAGGCAACCCTACTTACTAACGAATTTAGCAGCCAATGTTTGTTTTCCCCCGATACGATACTTTTATCAAAAAAGCCAAGAATGGATTTATCTCGCTAAGTTCGCCCAACTTCCGTAAGTTCTTTCTGGGACAAACCACTTCGTTCATCGGCTCATGGGTTCAAAACATCGGGATGGGATGGCTGGTTTACCGACTAACCGGCTCTATAGCCCTACTTGGAGTAGTTGGCTTTAGTTCGCAAATACCTGCTCTGCTGATTACACCATTTGCCGGAGTCTTTGCAGACAAGCTTAACCGAAAGAAGGTGATGCTATTTACGCAGCTAACCATGATGGTAATTGCCCTGCTCTTTGCCACGCTAACCCTCACCAATACCATTACTGTAGGGATGATTGTTTTTCTATCGGTTATAAACGGATTGGTGGTTGCCTTCGATACTCCTTTTCGCCATTCCATCCTATCAGACCTTCTTGACAACAAGGAGCACCTATCCAATGCGGTAGCCCTAAACTCCATCATGGTAAACACCTCTCGGTTGGTAGGACCTGCCATAGCGGGCTTTCTTATATCAGCATTTGGCGAAGGAATCTGCTTCCTAGTAAATAGCCTCAGTTTCTTAGCCATTATTGTTGCATTGCTTTCGATAAGGATAAAGATACCGCATCAGCCCAAGGTAAGCTATAGCCCCAAGGTAATAACCGACGAACTCCTAAATGGAATACGATACGCCAAGAGTAACGCAGGGTTCAGGCAGATATTTCTCATCGTGTTTCTTAGTAGCTTGCTTTGCCTACCCTTTCAAAACCTAATGCCAGCCTTTGCCAAGGATGTCTTTAGCGGCGATTCAAAGACCCTTGGACTACTATCGGGAGCATTTGGACTTGGTGCACTAATTGGCGCATTCGTGCTTGGACAGATATCTACACCTCTTAAGCTCGTACGACTAATAGGCTATGCAGGTGTAATGCTAAGTGGAGGTATTATTCTCTTTTCTTCATCAAACATGATAGGCATAGCCTATGTTGCGCTAGCAATTGCCGGATTTGGAATGATTTCGCTGTTTGCCTCATCGAACACAATTATTCAGGTGTACTCCAAAAACGAATTTCGAGGCCGCATGATATCGCTTTACAATGTCTCCTTTCTAGGATTAACGCCAATAGGTAGCCTTTTACTTGGACTTGCAGCACAACATATCGGGCTACAACCAACAATTATCATTTCGAGCGTTATCTTTATGGCAATGTCCATAAATTACCTTTTTAGGTATAAATTTGTGCAACGAAAAATACAATCTTAACAAATACCAATGAAACTTTACCTCGCCCCCATTCAAGGCTTCACGAATAGCACATTCCGCTCATATGTTGTACAAGCAAACGGCAACGTAACCAAAGTATTCAGTCCGTTTGTTGATGCCAAGCGCTACCGTAAAGAGGGAGAAAAGGTATTAAAGGATATTGCAAAATCGATAGGTAGCAACCAGCCTCTTATTCCTCAAGTCTTGGGCAGCAATAGTGAGGATATTTGTGCCGTTCTAACCCACTTTAAAGAACTAGGATTCGAAGAGGCTAACATCAACATGGGATGCCCCTTCCCACCTGTTGCCACAAAGCAGATGGGTAGCGGACTGATTCCTTTCCCCGAAAAGATTGATGAGATACTTAACGCAGCACTTCAGGTTGGCATTAAGATATCCGTTAAGATTAGGTTGGGCTGGACAAGCAGCGAGGAACTCGAGGTTACTATTCCTATCCTCAACAAGTACGACCTTACAGAGGTAATTATCCACCCAAGGATTGGCAAGCAGCAGTACAAAGGCGATGTAGACATGGATGCTTTTGAGCGATATGGAAAGATGCTAATGGCTCCTGTTGGCTACAGCGGCGACATCAACTCCGTAGAACAACTGGTAAATCTAAAAGAAAAGTTCCCCTTCGTAGACTCGTGGATGATTGGCAGAGGTGCCATATCTAATCCTATAATATTTAAAACTATTGAAGGCGCAGAGCCAAGCAGAAAAGAGGTTGCACTAGCGGTAAAACAGCTGCACAACCTCCTTTTCGACGAGTTCTCGGCAACGCTTAGCGGACCAAGCCATCTTATGAATAAAATGAAGCCCTACTGGGACTACTTTGAGGTGGTATTCCTACCCGACCTGAGGCAGCTTGTGAAAAAGACCGTGAAAGCAGGAACTGTAGCCAACTACCAAGCCGCCGCCAACGATCTTTTTGCCAAGGCTTCTAGAGAATTCGAATAGGCTAACGCTTTACTGTTGTTCCATCGTAGCATGGAACAACAGAGC
This sequence comes from uncultured Acetobacteroides sp., assembly GCF_963678165.1. Taxonomy (NCBI): domain Bacteria; kingdom Pseudomonadati; phylum Bacteroidota; class Bacteroidia; order Bacteroidales; family Rikenellaceae; genus Acetobacteroides; species uncultured Acetobacteroides sp. The sequence goes on from NZ_OY782755.1 coordinate 3,077,794, forward strand.
GCTTATTAAGCTGTAGGCAGAACTGCACATCCTTTTCGAAACCATGTGCAACCAGCGCTTTGTAGTGTTCTCCTTTAGAGAGGAAACCGTTTAAGTCATCTTTTTTATCGTCGAACAGCGTTTTAAGCATGTATGCCGCATCCGTCCATTCTATGGATGCTAAAGATTCCAAAGAGTACATTATTGCGCCTGCACAAATCGAATCCTCGAGAGATACGGTATTCTCGGAACCGCTACAAACAAGGACCAGATGTTTAGCATTGGATACTTTACGGGCAACTGCCGATGCGTTTAAGAATGAGCCCAGGTATACGGCTGATGCCCCTGCAACTCCTTTTAGGGCTCTGGTGCCGTTGGTTGTTGTAAGAACAACCTCACGGCTCTTTACGCTTTCTGCCGTGTAGTTGAGCGGAGAGTTATCGATATCAAACCCATCAATTAAAACACCATCCCTTTCGCCACCTAAAATGACTGCTGGGCTTGTGGACTTAAGCGCCAGTGCCTCCTCTACGCTTTCTACCGGAATTACCGATTTAGCACCGTTGTGCAACCCTTCGACAATGACGCTAGTTGCTCTAAAAGCGTCAATAACAACAACCTCTTTACCTTCGAAATCGTAACCATCAAGAAGGCCTGCATGTAAGATAACTTCTACGTTCATATTCTCTCTCTTCAAATGACATCTAAAAATACTAAAAGGAGGCCTTACAAGCAATCGTAAGGCCTCCTTCAATAAGCTAAGCTAGTATATTTCTACTTTTGCTCCTCGATACGAATGTTGGAAAACTCCGAAACATCAAGCTGTACCCCTAGAAGCCCTTTCTCCTTGATGGTATCAATGTAGAAAGGCATCTTGGTCGTCTTTAGCATTTTGGTTTCTCCACTATCGGTGTGCTCTTCGTGAACGTATGTTTTAGCCTCACCCTCCATAACCTCGAGCTCGGCTTGGTACACCTTCATTGCTTCATCGTGATTGTAGAAGTCGAAGTCGCTCTTGCCAATCAGCTCGTCTGGCTTTAGGCCGTGCGCCTTTGCAACGGCAGAGTTTACGACAACAAGTTTTCCAGAGTGATCCTTGACAAATACCTTTAATGGCAGGTTGTTGATGATCTTATTGTACATCAGCTTTACGTTCTCGGCATCGGCGGAAGTCTTCTCCATATTGTCTAGGTGCTCCTTCATCGCTTCGTTTTGATGCTTCATTTCGAGTTCCATCATCTTGATGTCGGTAATCACCTTCGAGATGCCAAAGGTTCCTACGATGCGGCCATCAGTGCCAACAAGCGGCATTTTAGTGGTAGATACCCACTGCTCGCGGCCATCTTCCCAAACCTCGTGATCCACCTGGTTAAGGATTCGTTTCCCGGTTCTAATGATCTCCATTTCCTCCTGGAATGCGCTGTTGGCATGTTCGGCAGCATGGAAGTCGAAGTCGGACTTACCGATAAGATCGGAGCCGTTACTGGTGTTGAACAAGGGAGCCATGGATTCGCTAACTCGAATAAAGCGGCTCTGCTCATCCTTAAAGTAGATGTAGTCGGGGATGTTGGTAAGCAGCGCATCCAGCAGGTACTTTTCCTTCTCCAAATCGCCTGTCATCTGCTCGTTTTCGCGAGCGCGCTTTTCGAGTTCTTCCTGGGTGGCCTGTAGCTCCTCTAGGTTCTGGCGCATCTCCTCTTCCTGGGCAGCCATCATCTCGGCCTGTTGCTGCGAGCGCTCCAAGAGGGCAGATGTACGCTCGTTAACGCGAACGCTGGTGATGGTCGACGATATGCTTTCGGCCACCTTTTCGATAAACTGGATTTGGTACTCCTCGAGCTCGTTGAACGAAGCAATCTCGAGCACTCCGTTGATGGTATCGTTGATTTTAAGCGGAACAAGAATGAGGTTTTCCGGATTCTTCTGGCCCAAGCCAGAGGTAATTTCGAGGTAGTCGTCAGGAATTTCCTTCAGCAGGATTGACTGCTTCTCGAAGAAGCAGCGGCCTACCAGCCCCTCGCCTATCTCTACGCGCTTCTGATGCATCTTGCGGCGATCGTAGGCGAAGCAGGCGCTCATCTCCAGAAATTGGTCATCTTCCACGTCGTCGTTGAGGACGAACACGCCGCCCTGTATGGCTCCAACGTACTTCACCAGGTTCTTGATGACGTTAAACGACATCTCCTTAAGGTTATCGTGGTTGTTGCGGAGGATTTCGGCAAACTTGGCAGCCCCCTCGTTGGACCAATGCGACTTTTGGTTGGCCTCCTTTTGGGCTACCTCCAGTTCCTTCGCCTTGGTGAGGCTTCCCTGCATGCCCACTAGGGCAATACCCAACTTGTCGTCAGTGCCACGGGGCTCGTAACTGCACGCGAGGTTGCCTTCCCCGATCTCCTTGGCAAATCGGGCGGTCTCGGTGAGGTTGGCGACCAGCCCGTTTACGGACGCGGATATTGCGCCGATCTCATCGTTCAGCAAGTACTCCACCTTCAGATCCTCGGAAACCCTTCCTTGGGCAATCTCCTTTAGGGAGTTCGTCAGCTGCTCCAGCGGGCTTAGGATTCGGACGCAGAAAACCTTCAGCAATATAGCCGCAAGGATGGTCCAAACACCCATCACCACAAGAAGGATCGTGGCTAGCAGCCCTAGCGGGCTTCCGCTACGAGGCGAGAGGAATAGGATTCCGCCATCGGCGTTTACCTTCGATAGGGGGAGGTAGTTAGCAATGTACGCATCGCCATCGAAGCTCGCCCGCTCGGCCTTACCGCTATGCTGGGCAGCTGCAAGGAGCTGCTCGCCATCGGCTAGCGACGAGAGCTTCTTCCCCTGGTACTTCTCCACGTTAGTCGAGACAACGTCTCCGCTACCGTTTACCAGCAGAACGCTGAGCGTATCGGCCTCCACGTTTTTGTTTACCAATGCCACCAGCTCCTTTAAAGGTAGCATCAGCCCAACCACCACCGTTTTTCCGTTGGATGGGGTTCCCTTTGTAGCAACCTTTAGAAAGGCCTGCTTATCGGCAGAGGTAACCAGCGCAACCTCCTTGTCCGAGCTTACATCGGCAGCGGCAAAGCGGCTATCGGAAAAAGCTCCGGCACCAACCGCAGGCTCTCCGCTTGCGGTGAAGTGGTACACCTTGGTGGTGCCTGCGCCTGCATCGGTAACGGCGGCGTAAATATTTTTGGCATTATCGCCGGCAACGCCTTTCAGCCATTTTAGAATAGCGGTATCGCCAACGCTGGCGCTGCTACCCAACAGGTTGTCCAAGCTGGCCGAGGCGATTTTGGCAACCTGTGCCGACGAGGCAATGCTTCGCTGGGTTGCACTCTCGAATGCGGTTGCCTGAGCCTCCAGCCGCTTCGTCTCGCTATTGTACAGTACCTTCCTCATCTGAAAGTGAAGGAGGCCTCCAATAACCATCATAAATAGCACGGAAGCGACAACGACCGCATTGGTGATTTTCTTCTTCAAAGAAAAATTGACGTAATCAAACTTTACCCTCATATCCCCTTGTTTTCGTGATTCAAACAGAACTATTTCAGCCACTATTAAGTCTGCGAAAGTACTACTTTCCCCGACTTAACAACATCCACCTTGCACAAATGCGCACAGCCGTTCCCCCTTACAACCTACCCAAATCAACCAAAGCGTTGAGGCAGGCAGAGAATAGCCCACGCGTTTTTTTTGCAACAGGATTATTCCGAGCAATACTTTTACTATATTTACCAATCTTTAAGATACACCCCAAGGTCGGGACATGCCTGTAGCGCAGGCCTACCACCCCAACCGGTAGGGAATAACCGTAACCAACAACAGCCTCCTAACGGAGGCATTACCCACTACTTAAAACCTACTATGACCAATGAAAAGTACAATTAGCGACAAGCTGGTGAAGGACCACAAAACCGAAATCGAAGCTGCCCTCGCCACACTAGAAAGCTTAATTAACCCTAATACCCCGGTGCTCACATCGGAGGAGCGCACGCTCTACGGGAAAGGAGGAGGAGACTCCAACAAGCTGCTGGTGGACGATGTGAAAACCTTATCGGCCACCCAGCCCCAGCTGAACTCTCCGCTTATCGACTGGACCGAGTTCAACTCCGACAACGCTACCGCCAACATGTGCAAGAGCTGGATTAGCCGAATGGAATCGATAGCCTACAAGCTCGAAAGCGCCAAAATGATGCACGATTACGACAACTACATGGATGCCATCGACCAGTACTCGCACCTCGACTACCTCAGCCGCAACAACGTGCAGGGGGCTTCCGAGGCGCACGCCAAGCTGAAGGGGCACTTTAAGCGCGCTAAGGCCAAAAAAGAAGAGCCTAAAAAGTAGCCCATCCCAACTCTACATAATAGGGTGCCCGCAATCGGGCACCTTTTTTTGCCTCCGTCGGTGGCCTATGCCTCCGATGGAGCTGGCTTATGCCTCCGACGGAGCTGGCTTGTGCCACCGACGGAGCTGGCTTACGCCCCCGACGGAGCTGGCTTACGCCACCGACGGAGCTGGCTTACGCCCCCGACGGAGCTGGCTTACGCCCCCGACGGAGCTGGCTTACGCCCCCGACGGAGCTGGCTTATGCCCCCCCAACCAACAGCAAAAGCCACACCCGAGCTAGGATGTGGCCTTTACGCCTACGCCTGTAGGAGGGCTACAGCCGCGAGGCAACCTCGTCGAGGAACTCCTCGGAGTGCACCACCTTCTCGGCGCGGGGGCTGCAGATGGCGGCTAGGTCGCCCGTCATCACCCCCTCCTCGATGGTTTCGATCACCACCCGCTCGAGCTTGCGGGCAAAGGCCACCAGCTCGGGGATACCGTCGAGCTCGCCGCGCTTGGCCAGCGCCCCGGTCCACGCGTAGATGAGCGCCACCGCGTTGGTGGAGGTCTTCTCGCCCTTCAGGTGCTTGTAGTAGTGGCGCTGCACGGTGCCGTGGGCGGCCTCGTACTCGAAGTACCCTTTAGGTGATACCAGCACGGAGGTCATCATGGCCAGCGAGCCGAACGACGAGGCCACCATGTCGCTCATCACATCGCCGTCGTAGTTCTTGCAGGCCCACAGGATGCCGCCCTCGTGCTTCATGATGCGGGCCACCACATCGTCAATCAGCGTGTAGAAGTAGGTGATGCCGGCCTCGGCGAAGCGCTGCTTGTACGCGCCCTCGAAGATCTCCTCGAAGATGTTCTTGAAGCGCTGGTCGTAGATCTTGGAGATGGTATCCTTGGTGGCAAACCAGCAGTCGATCTTCTGGTCGAGCGCGTACTCGAAGCACGAGCGGGCGAAGCTGCCGATCGATTCGTCGGTGTTGTGCAGCCCCTGGATCACCCCGGGCGAGTCGAACTCGTGGATGAGCGTGCGGCGCTCCACCCCCGCCCTGTCGGTGTACACCAGCTCGGCCCGGCCCGGCCCGTCGATGTACATCTCGGTGTTCTTGTACACGTCGCCGTAGGCGTGGCGCCCCACCACGATGGGCTTCACCCACGAGCGCACCGAGGGCTGCACGTTCTTCACCAGGATGGGCTTGCGGAATACCGTGCCGTCGAGCATGGCGCGGATGGTGCCGTTGGGCGACTTCCACTGCTTCTTCAGGCCGTACTCCGCCACGCGGTCGGCGTTGGGCGTGATGGTGGCGTTCTTCACCCCCACCCCGTACTTGATGATGGCGCTGGCGGCATCCGTGGTAACCTTGTCGTCGGTCTTATCGCGGTTCATGATGCCCAAGTCGTAGTACTCCACCTTCAGGTCGACGTACGGCAGGATGAGCTTCTCCTTGATGATGGGCCATAGAACTCGGGTCATCTCGTCGCCGTCGAGTTCCACCAGCGGCGTTTTCATTGCTATTTTGGTCATTGTTGTAGACTTTTAGATGATGGACAAAAGATGTTAGACTTTAGACATTAGATGCTAGACTTTAGACATTAGATGCTAGACTTTAGGGGAAGAGGATCATAGAGATGCCCGAGGGCTGATTTGCGCTACCGGAAAACAGGATTTGCAGCAAGGTTGATGGAGGCACTGAGAGATTTTAGAGTTGCTTCATCCTACTAACAAACCAGATTAGAGGTAATGCAGCATCGAAGTACGTTATCCCCTCCTCGGGAGGGGTAGGGGTGGGTTGCTAACCGAAAGATCAACCATCCAACCCTCCTCTTTGCCACATAGATTTAAGCTTATCATCAGTACTGCTTTACGGCTCTAAACCCACCCCCTGCCCTCCCGCCTAAAACGGGAGGATAACGAGCGCTGATTCAGGTTTCTTCCATTTAACTCCAGTATACTTCTTTCCTGCAAGCCTTGCCCCCTACCCCCGTTCATTTAGCGGGATATACGGCGCCTCCTCGGCCAGCGTTTTGTACGCAGGGCGGATGATGCGCTTGGCGCTGATGAGCTCCTCCAGGCGGTGGGCGCACCAGCCGGCGATGCGGGCCATGGCAAACAGCGGGGTGTACACCGCCACGGGGATGTCGAGCATGCAGTACACGAATCCCGAGTAGAAGTCGACGTTGGGCGAGATCACCTTTTCGCCCTTAATCTCGGCGAACACCTTTGGGGCCAAGCGCTCGATGGCATCGTAGAGGTTGAACTCGTGGAGCCGGTCCTTTTCGATGGCCACCTCGCGGGCCTTCTTCTTGAGCACCACCGCGCGCGGATCGGAGACGGTGTACACCGCGTGGCCCATCCCGTAGATCTTGCCCGAGCGGTCGTAGACCTCCTTGCGGAGGATCTTTCGCAGGTACTCCTCAATCTCCTGGTCGTTGCCCCAGTCCTTCACGTTGCGCTTGATGTTGTCCATCATGGCCATCACCTCGCTGTTGGCCCCGCCGTGCAGCGGCCCCTTCAGCGAGCCAATGGCGGCGGCAATGGCCGAGTAGGTGTCGGTTTGCGACGACGATACCACGTGAACCGTAAACGAGGAGTTGTTGCCCCCCTCGTGCTCGGCGTGCAGCACCAGCGCCAGGTCGAGGATCTCCACCTCCAGCGGCGTGTAGCGGGTCGCCCCCTTTAGCATGTACAGGAAGTTCTCGGCATGCCCCAACCCGGAATGCGGATGGCGGATAACCAGCGACTTGTTCAGGTAGTGGTAGCGCATGCCGTGGAAGGCGTGCGCAATAATCTCGGGGAACTTGGCAATAAGGCTGATGGACTGGCGCAGCACGTTCTCGGTACTGGTGTCGTCGGCATTATCGTCGGTGGTGTAGAGCGCCAGCACCGATCGGGCCAGCATGTTCATGATGTCCTTACCGCGAAACGACAGGATGATATCCTTGGTGAAGTACTCGGGTAGCTTGCGCTGCTCCTTCAGGTACTCGCTGAATTGCTCCAGCTCGTCGCGGGTGGGTAGCTTGCCGAAAAGCAGCAGGTAGGCCGTCTCCTCGTAGCCCACGCGCTTCTCAGCGAGGTAGCCCTCGGCCAAATCCTTAATGTCGATGCCGCGATAGGTAAGCTTCCCCTCAGCAGGAACGTTCACGCCATCAACCTTCTTAACGCCCGACACCGAACCGATATTCGACAGCCCCACAAGCACGCCGGTATGGTCGGCGTTGCGCAAACCACGCTTAACATCGTACTTCACGTATAGGTCATTGTCGATTTCGGCAGCCTTCTCGGCCAAATGCGTCCAGTTAGAAAACTCGCTCATAAATATTGGTTTAGACTGTTATACATTACTTCTGATTTTACCTGATGAGGTTGAGCGCCGAGCCTGCTTTAAACCACTCGAACTGGTTGTCGTTGTAGGTTTGCACCGCCTCAAACGATTCGGTGCTTCCATCGGCATGATGGAGAAGAACGGTGAGGTTCCTGCCCACCTCAAACGACTCCAACCCTAGGATATCCACCACATCGTCCTCGTGAATCCTATCGTAGTCGCTCTTATAGGCAAACGTAAGGGCAAGCACGCCCTGCTTTTTTAGGTTAGTTTGATGGATGCGGGCAAACGACTTGGCCAGAATCACGGCTACGCCCATAAAGCGGGGCTCCATGGCGGCATGCTCGCGCGACGAGCCTTCGCCGTAGTTCTCATCGCCAACCACTATAGACAGGAAGCCTGCATCGCGGTATGTCTTAGCCGCATCGGGCACGGGCATATACTTGTGGGTGATTAGATTTTTTACGCTATTGGTGTGGCCATTGAAGAAGTTCGTAGCGCCGATGAGCATGTTTTGGGAGATATTCTCCAGATGCCCGCGATACTTCAGCCAAGGGCCTGCCATCGATATGTGGTCGGTAGTACATTTCCCTTTTACCTTGATGAGCAGCTTTAGCCCCTTCAGGTTCTTACCATTCCAAGCATGGAAAGGCTTTAGCTCCTGCAGGCGCTTTGATGCAGGATCAATGCTAACCACCAAGCCAGAGCCATCCTCAGCAGGAGCCTGGTAGCCGTTATCGGCAACATCAAACCCGTTGACGGGTAGCTCAAAGCCGGCAGGCTCATCCAGCATTACCTCTTCGCCACTCGCATTCTTCAGCGTATCGGTTAGCGGATTAAACTTCAGGCTACCGGCAATGGTAAGCGCGGTTACAACCTCGGGCGATGCCACAAAGGCAAACGTATTGGGATTGCCATCGTTACGCTTGGCGAAGTTGCGGTTAAACGAGGTGATGATGGAGTTACGCTCTCCCTTTTCGGCCCCATGGCGCGCCCACTGACCAATACATGGGCCACAGGCATTCGCCAGCACAACACCGCCAATATTGTTGAATACATCAACCAAGCCATCGCGCTGCATGGTATAGCGAATCATCTCAGAACCGGGAGTAATGGTAAACTGGCTGCTTACCTTGATATGCTTAGCCCCCGCCTGCTTTGCCACCGATGCAGCACGGGTAATATCCTCGTACGACGAGTTGGTGCACGAGCCAATCAGCCCCACATCCAACCTCTCTGGATAATCATTTTCCTCAACCGCCTTGGCAAACTCGGAGATTGTCCAAGCCTTATCGGGCGTAAACGGCCCGTTGATGTATGGCTCCAGCGCCGATAGGTTAATCTCTATAACCTTATCGAAGTACTTTTCAGGATTGGCAACCACCTCTGGATCGGTTCTCAGGTAGTCCTTAATACCATTTGCCAGCGATGCCACCTGCGAGCGCCCGGTAGCATCGAGGTAGCGAGCCATATTATCGTCGTAGCCAAAGATGGATGTTGTTGCACCAATCTCTGCTCCCATATTGCAGATGGTTCCCTTACCGGTCGCAGAGATAGAGTCGGCTCCCTCGCCAAAGTACTCGACAATGGCATCGGTTCCCCCCGAAACGGTAAGCATCCCAGCAATCTTGAGTATCACATCCTTTGCCGACGTCCAGCCATTCATCTTTCCAGTTAACTTAACACCTATCAGTTTGGGAAATTTCAACTCCCAAGGCATGCCAACCATCACGTCTACTGCATCGGCACCGCCAACGCCAATTGCCACCATACCCAAGCCACCTGCATTAACGGTATGCGAATCGGTTCCAACCATCATCCCTCCAGGGAAAGCGTAGTTCTCGAGCACAATCTGGTGGATAATTCCCGCACCTGGCTTCCAGAACCCAATGCCATACTTGTTGGAAACAGAGGCAAGAAAGTCGTACACCTCCTTATTGGTAATCTCAGCCTCTTTAAGGTCGGCAACAGCACCATCCTTTGCCTGAATAAGGTGGTCGCAATGCACCGTCGATGGCACTGCCACCCTCGATTTTCCTGCACTCATAAACTGCAGCAAAGCCATCTGAGCGGTAGCATCCTGCATGGCAACCCTATCGGGATTGAAATCTACGTAAGAATTTCCCCGTTCGAAGGGCATCCGAGGAAATGCACCATCAATATGCGCATACAGAATTTTCTCGGTCAGCGTAAGAGGACGACCAAGTAATGCTCTAGCACCATCCACCTTCTCTGGCAGATTTGCATACACCGATTTAATGAGGTTAAGATCGAATAGCATTGCGTTGTGATTTATTTGTGTTCGTAGTTCGTTACATAACCTAACAACCCTCAAACCGTAATGTTTAAGGATCTTACGCCTGATATGCAAATAGGTAAAACGCCCCTATTCGCACTGTCTACAGGCGATTAATTAAGTCAGCAAAAGGTTATAGATGGAAATTTCAGAAGTTTCCCAGAAGGCTATATACAGGAGGAAGAACCCTAGGAAACCTAAAAGCAATTATGCCGCCGCCGGAACAGGCAATACCAATATGAGTAAAGGTAGTATCCCATGCTTGTTTGAAATGTTCGGATGCAATATAGCAGGATCGAGGAATAAAACCGAATCCATTCAAAGTCATTAGGGAAATGAAAGGCCTTTCGTGCTTAAGCATTTGGACTAGTCCAACTATTTACACTTACAATCTGAATTTACTTTCGGAAGAATGCACCTGCTGGGCTAACCAAACAACCGGCTATCATTCCAAGTTATAACTACAGAATCACTCCGTTAAATTACACCAAATGCACTATTCCTCTGATTTGGATTCTTTCAACAACAATCTTATCGGGCATATCGTATAAAACTAGGATTGCCCTCCAACCAACGTTTTAACACTTACTATCGAGTGTTATATTACTATATTATGGTGGAAAATTAACAGCGACGCATTTCACATACAGCTAATACAATTAAGAAAGGTTTTCCTTTGTACAAACTTCAAATACATGTGCGATTATGTTTAACAAACCAGCACTACATTCATTCCACATACCAGTCATGGGAGTTGCCTACACGATAGACTCCCCCTTGAGAGTTGCGGAATATGGCATTTCATCGGTTATTTCGCTGGTAGATGATTTGCTCATGGAGAAGATGCGCGAGCTTTACAGCAAAAAGTTTGAGCTTCCCTTCTCTCCTATCTCTTCAAGCGATATCGATGCACGAGCAAAGCGAATTACCTCCTACCTAAATATGGTAGATAGCATTGTTAAGGCTAAGATAGAGGAGTTGCTCAACAAAAAATCGAAGGTAGATCTACGCCGTTTTTCCGACCTTCTTCCCAACACCTCAACAATCAAGTTAGAGCTTAATAGGGTAATCGAAAATAAGACAAACTCCACAAAAGAGTTTTGGAACAAGTTGAAGGAAAGCCTCACCAGTGGTCTTATCGATGTAAACATAATGACCAAAGTCGATAAGGAGAACTACCATAACGGCGAAAAGCTTAGCGACGAATACAACGATGCCCACGCTGCATTACGAGGATTTGCTCAAAGCAGCCTAAAATCATCCATCGTGCTATCGGCTGGAATGAACCCAAAGCTTTACGGCTACATTGAATCTTTCGACGACTTCTACCCTAACGCCAACTTTGAGCTAAAGAAGAAGGTTATCTTGAAGGTGTCGGATTTCCGTTCGGCACTTATTCAGGGAAAGTTTCTTGCCAAAAAAGGTATCTGGATTTCGGAGTACCGCATCGAATCTGGGCTAAACTGCGGAGGTCACGCCTTTGCAAGTGACGGCTTGCTGCTTGGACCAATTCTCCAAGAGTTTGCCGACAACCGCGAGATGCTGATATCATCAAACTTCGAGATGTACATCAAAGCGTTAGCCGATAAAGGCAAGAACGTACCATCGACACCTCCAGAGCTTAAGATCAGCGTCCAAGGTGGAGTAGGTACCCACGAAGAGCATCAAATGCTTCTCGACAAGTATAAAGTTGATTCTGTGGGTTGGGGGTCGCCATTTCTACTGGTTAAAGAAGCAACCTGCGTTGACGATGGCACCCGAAAAAGGCTTGCTGATGCGCGCGAAGAAGACCTATACCTCAGCAACATCTCTCCACTTGGGGTTATGTTCAACAACCTCCGTGGAAGTTCGAAAGAACTGGAGCGCGACATGCTTATTGCAAAGGGGAAACCAGGCAGCTACTGTCCCAAACGTTTCCTTGCGCTAAACAAGGAGTATAGCGAGCGAGGAGAGTGTACCGCATCAATATCCTTCATAAAAAAGAAGGTAGACGAGCTTAAGGCAAAGAATCTTCCCCAAGAAGAATTCGATAAGGAGTACAAGAAGATAACTGAAAAATCGTGCCTATGCATCGGCTTAGTTACCTCTGCCTTTATAGAGCATGGTATTGATGGAGGAAAGGACTACAACGGAATTACAATTTGTCCTGGTCCCAATACCGCCTACTTTACTAAGGAAGTTTCGCTTAAGGAAATGGTTAGGCACATCTATGGTACCAACAATGTAATTGAACGAACTGACCGCCCTCATATGTTTATTAAGGAGTTGACACTATACGTAAGCTACCTTAAGGACAAGGTTGCCGAAAGCGCGGCTGAACTTAGCACCAAAGAAGCCAAGTTCTTTAACACCTTTAAGGAAAACCTTCTGAAAGGTATTGAGTACTACAAATCGTTCTTTACAGAGGCAACAGCCGAGGGCAAGCAGTCGCTAGATCGTCTGTTCAACATTGAGAAAGAAGTTGATCGAATTTGCTAAAAGAGTTACACAATAAAGAAAAGGGACGCACAGAGCGTCCCTTTTTTATTCTATGCTAATGCCGTACTTAGACAAAAGCCCCAATACCCCTGGGTAAGAGAATTTGGCTCCTTTAGCCTTATTCATCTCAAGATCTAAAGAGTATTCCGTAGATGTTCGGAAGTCAGCCTTTTGTAGGTTGTTCTGGATAAAAGTAGTATTTGCAAGATTGCAGCCATCAAAGGTTGCATTAGTAAGATTACACTCCTCGAAAATGGCTGATTTTACAGAGGAGTTTCTAAAAGAAGTCCCCTTCATGTTCTTTTTTAGAAAGATGGAATAGTCGAGTTGACAATCTGCGAAGCTTACGGCAAATAGGAAATTGCTTGCAACAGAGAAGTCAACTCCCATAAGCTTACAGCCTGAAAACGAAATGTTCTTTAAACCTGCGCCATAGAACTTAACCTGGCTAAAATTACAATTCACGAATTGGCAATCGAGAAGTTCTACCCCCCGAAATGATACTCCCGAAAAATCGCAACTCTCGAAACGACATCCTTCGTACTCAACACCATCTAAACCATTGGCTGCATAGCAAATGTTAGTAAAGACCTCATCATCATACACCATCATAACACACGTTGTTAATCCTCGGCATCCTCTAGTATCTCCTTAATACGACCAACTTCGCCTGTTTCCAAACGCACCTTTATTCCATGAGGATGGACTCCCGATTTGGTAAGTATATTCTTAATCACACCCTCGGTTAACTCGCCAGTGCGCTGGTGCTCCTTAAGTACAATATTCACCAGCTGACCTACCTTCACATCACTTCTTTTTCTTCCATCCATAGCTTTTCTTTTTGTTGGGCGCAAAGAAAGCAAAAAGGGTCGACAATATGCCGACCCTCAATATTTAAGAAAGAGCTTATCTTACTTTGGAAGTTGTGGACCCGATGGGATAAGTGCGATAGCCGCATCGTTGTCGCAGTACTGCTCAAAGTTCTTGATGTACATACCAGCAAGCTTAACAGCCTTAGTTTCCCACTCCTTAACATCAGTATAAGTGCTACGAGGATCTAGGATATCTGATACATTCTTAAGAGTCTTAGGAGCAGTAAGGTTCATGATTGGTACATGAATGGTTTCTGTCTTATCAATAGAACCGTCGATGATAGCATCGATGATAGCACGGGTATCCTTTAGCGAGATACGCTTTCCTGTACCATTCCATCCAGTGTTTACTAAGTAAGCCTTAGCGCCATGCTCGTGCATCTTGCCTACAAGGGTCTTAGCATACATGGTTGGGTGAAGGGTAAGGAATGCCTCACCGAATGCTGGAGAGAATGATGGAACTGGTTCGGTAATACCACGCTCAGTACCTGCTAGCTTAGAGGTAAAGCCGCATAGGAAGTGGTATTGAGCTTGCTTCTCATCAAGAATAGAAACTGGAGGAAGTACACCAAATGCATCAGCAGATAGGTAGATAACCTTCTTTGCATGACCTGCACGCGATGGAAGAACAATCTTGTTGATGAAGTAGATTGGGTAAGAAACACGGGTATTCTCAGTCTTCGAATCATCTGAGAAATCGGGTGTTCCATCGGCTTTAATAACAACATTCTCTAGAAGTGCATCGCGACGGATTGCTCTCCAGATATCAGGCTCGTTTTCCTTGCTTAGGTTGATAACCTTTGCGTAGCAACCACCTTCGAGGTTAAATACGCCCTTGTCATCCCATCCGTGCTCATCGTCTCCGATTAGGAAGCGCTTAGGATCGGCTGAAAGGGTAGTCTTACCAGTTCCCGATAGACCGAAGAAAATAGAAACATCACCAGCTTCGCCAACGTTAGCAGAGCAGTGCATAGAAGCGATACCGCGAAGTGGTAGGTAGTAGTTCTGCATTGCAAACATACCCTTCTTCATTTCGCCACCATACCAGGTACCACCAATAACCTGCATGCGCTCGGTTAGGTTAAAGCAAACAAATACTTCTGAGTTAAGTCCTTGTTCCTTCCACTTTGGATTGGTAGCCTTAGAAGCATTTAGCACTACGAAATCTGGCTCGCCGTAGTTCTCCAATTCGTAAAGAGATGGACGAATAAACATATTGGTAACGAAGTGTGCTTGCCAAGCAACTTCCATTACGAAACGCACCTTCAAGCGAGTATTCTCGTTAGTTCCGCAGAATGTATCAACCACGTAAAGCTTCTTTGAAGAAGAAAGCTGGCTGATAGAAATTGCCTTTAAGTCGTTCCAAATTCCGGTAGATACTGGCTTGTTGATTGTGCCATCCCACCAAATTGTATCTTGGGTAGTAGCATCCTTAACAATGTATCTATCTTTTGGAGAGCGACCAGTGAACTTTCCGGTATCAACAGCAACTGCTCCTGTGGTTGTAACAACGCCTTTGTCGAATCCTTCGTTTTTGGAATCGGTTTCGGCCTTAAACAATTCTTCGTAACCAGGATTATGAACAATCTCAAAGTTGCCCTTAATACCATACTTGCTTAAGTCAATTTGCTTACTCATGTGAAAATTATTAATTATTAAACTTTAGCCTTACTCCTTCAACCGTGATGATTGTCTGCCCGAGATGGCATCATAGAAGAGCCCCTTTTTACGGGGTGAAGAGCCGCAGTGTTATTGCTAAAACAATCGCGGCATATTACTAATCGCTTGTTACAAAACACATCACAAACGCATTTTGGCTGCCATCTCTGTTAAAATCGACACCGCAAATTACTACTTTTTTGCCAAACGGGGCAGCTAGATTTGCCCCATATGGCCTATTAGCCCAAATGACTGCGTTAAATTTCGATAAACCTAAATAGCAGGCTACTTGATTTTTTTGGTTTTAAAAGACTTACCAGTGCTCTGACTAAAGCATCGTATAAATTACACATTCTGCCCACAAAAAGGCGATACCTAACGAGGTGCAGACACATGAAGAATCTCTTCGATAAGTAACGGAGATAAATTGCCTCGGCAAATTTCGGAGGAAAAGCCCTCCTACAATGCTACCAAAGCTGCTATCTCGACAAAATAACGATGTTCTTCGAAAAAAAACGACTCGTTATTTTTCAACCTATTAGGAACACTTTACATGCAGCATCCATCCAAATATGGTTCTCCAATCGAAAAAAAATTGTAACGATACTGGTCGATTAGCGTCATATGTGCGAATCAAACCAAAATCAAATGATGAAAACAATTCGAAAGCAGGGATTCCTCCTGTTAGGAATTCTAGCGATTGCCCTTAACTCGTTTGGAGTAGCGGGAAAGTATTCAATTAAAGGTAGGGTAGTAGATGATGACACCAAGAAGCCTATAGAGTTTGCTTCTGTGATGCTGATTGCCTTGCCTGACTCAACCATAAAGAGCTCCGCGCTTACCGATCCTCAGGGCAACTACTCGTTTGCCAACGTTGCCGAAGGCAAGTTTGTAGTAAAAGCGCAAATAGTTGGCTACAGTTCCAACCGCTCCAAAAGCTTCGCATCGTCCCCCAACACCAGCGTTGCCGACATCGCCATTAAGCCATCGGCCGTCATTAAGGAGGTAACAGTGGTGGGCAAGAAGCCCTACATCGAGAAAAAGGCCGACCGAACGGTGCTGAATATCGAAAGCAGCGCTACGGCTTCGGCAGAATCAGCCTACGAGGTGCTGAAAAAGGCGCCCAACATCAATATCGACAAGGACGACAACATCAACATCAACGGAAAGCAGGGCGTTACGGTGATGATTAACGACAGACCTACCCATCTTTCGGGAACCGACCTGGCCAACTACCTGAAAAGCGTGCAGGGCGGCGAGATCGAGAAGGTAGAGATCATCACAACCCGCCTGCCCGCTACGAGGCGGCAGGCAACACCGGCATCATCAACATACGAACCAAGCGCAGCTTTAAGCCTGGGCTAAACGGTAACGTAAACGGCGGGATGACCTACAACGGCAGGATGAGCGGCTACGGCGGCATCAACCTAAACGTGCGAAACGGCAAAACCAACGTTTACGCCAACTACAACCCCGGCAGCTACGCCAGCGAAAACACCAACAAGATGAACCGCCGCATCGGCAGCGACGACAAGCTGCTGGTGCTCGACCAGAAGACCAACGGCAGCTCACGCTACAACGCCAACAGCTTTAAGGCGGGGGTCGACTACGACATCAACAAGAAGAACACCATCGGCGTTATGGTGAGCGGCTACGGCAACAGCAACTCGCGAAACATGAAGGGAACCACCTACTTCATCAGCAATAGAACGCTGCCCGACTCGTCGCTGTTCAGCAACAACCCAACGGATGGCACCTTCAGGAACATGAGCTACAACCTCAACTACAAGTCGGTGCTGGACACCAACGGCCGGGAGCTGAACGTTGACATGGACTACGCGCGCTTTAACAACGACAGCGACGCCAACAACGACGCCTTCTACTACAACGCCAGCGGTACGCAATCGAGAACCCCCAAGCAGCTGAAGAGCGAAGCCCCATCGGAGATCACCATCAAGTCGGCCAAGGTGGACTACGTGCATCCGCTGGGCAAGATCTTCCGCCTGGAGACTGGCGCAAAGGCCAGCACCGTGAAAACGGACAACAACCTGAAGTACTACATCAGCAACAACAGCGGGTGGAGCTTCGACCCTAGCCGATCGAACCACTTTATCTACGACGAGGATGTGGCCGCTGGCTACGCGAGCCTCTCCTTCGACAAGAACAGCACCAGCATTAAGGGGGGGCTTCGCGTGGAGCACACCTGGAGCAAGGGCAACTCCGTTACCACGAAGAAGGTGGTGAAACGCTCGTACACCGACCTCTTCCCCACCTTCTTCATCCAGCAGAAGCTCGACGAGAAGAACTCCATTGGCCTTAGCTACAACCGCCGCATCGACCGCCCCGATTACGAGCAGCTAAACCCCTTCCTGTTCTACGTAGACGAGTACACCTACCGGAAGGGCAACCCCTTCCTCAACCCACAGTACACCCACAACCTGTCGGCCAACTACTCGTGGAATAACATGATCTTTACCGAGCTTACCTACTCGTACACCACCGATGTGATGGCCGAAATCCTCAAGCAGGACGATGCCACCAAGGTGATCGAGCAGGTGCCGATGAACCTGAGCAGCCTGAGCTCGCTTACCTTTACCGGCAGCATCAACCTTAACCCGACCAAATGGTGGAGGAGCAACAGCAACATCTCGGTGTACAACAACAGCTACAAGAAAACCGATGGCAACCAGGATCAGACCAACAGCAAGGTAACCACCAACATCTCCTCGTCCAACAGCTTTACGCTACCCAAGAGCTTCACCCTCGAGCTGATGGGCTGGTACCAGTCGCCACAGGTGTACGGGATGTTCCAAATTAAGGACATGTACTCGGTAAACCTGGGCATTCAGAAGTCATTTCTTGCCGGCAAGGCCCGCGTTAAGGTTTCGGTCGACGACATTTTCAACTCGATGAAGAGCCGGGTAACCTCGAAGTACGATAACGTCGACTTCAGGGCGCGCAACACCTGGAGCTCGCAGAAGGTGGGCATCAGCTTCTCGTACCGCTTCGGCAAGGACGACCTGAAGCCTTCGCGCCAGCGCCGCTCGGGCCTCGACGACGAGAGCAGACGCATCGGCGGCGGCAATAAGTAGCAGCCTCCGCACCAACAATAGTAAGGCAAGCGCATACAAGCCGCGACGCCCAAGGGTAAGCAAAGTGGGGAACGACAAAGGGGAAACGGGTGGCAGAAGAGCTATCCTCGAGACTGTTCATGCAACTGTGTCTGCAAAATGATAACGATAACTTTGCAGACAATGAAAGAGGAAGAAAAAGTAGCGAGCTTCAGCTACGAGGAATTTGAGAAGGAGGCCATCAAAGGCCTTTACGAGCGCAAGAGCCTAAGCGGCGAGAATGGGGTGTTCGCCCCGCTGCTCAAGCACTTTTTGGAGAAGGCCCTAGCGCTGGAGCTGGAGCAGCACCTGAAGGATTCGGAGGGCAACAAGCGCAACGGCGCTACCACCAAAACGGTTAAGAGCTCGAACGGCGAGTTTGAGCTCAGCCCCCCCAGAGACCGTAACGGATCCTTTACCCCAGAGATCGTGGCCAAGCGGCAGGTGCTGCTGGACGACGAGCTCTGCGAGAAGGTGCTCTCGCTCTACGCCAAGGGGATGAGCTACGCCGACATTCGGAAGCTGCTGATGGAGGTTTACGGGCTTTCGCTCTCGCCCGCCCAGATGAGCGAGCTCACCGATCGGCTCATCCCCGAGCTGCAGGAGTGGCAGCAGCGCCCGCTGAGCCCGCTCTACGCGATAGTCTGGTTCGACGCCATCCACTTCAAGTGCCGCGAGGGCGGTGCAGTGCAGGGCAAGGCGCTCTACAACGTCTACGCGGTCAGCCAGGAGGGCTTTCGGGAGCTGCTGGGCATCTACATTGCCGGGAGCGAGTCGGCCCGCTTCTGGCTGGAGGTGCTGCAGGATCTGCGCCTTCGGGGCGTGGAGGACATCCTGATCGCCTGCACGGATAACCTCAAGGGCTTCAGCGAGGCCATCAGCAGCACCTTTCCCGAGACGGTCATCCAGAGCTGCATCGTCCACCAGGTGCGCAGCACGCTCAAGTACGTGGTTAAAAAAGACTACAAGGCCATCACCGCCGACATGCGGGCCATCTACGGCAGCCCCACGCTGGAGGCGGGCGAGGCGGAGCTCGAGCGCTTCGCCGAGCGCTGGGGGACGAAGTACCCCACCGCCGTCAAGAGCTGGCGGGAAAACTGGTACAAGCTGAGCTCCTTCTTCGACTTCGGCAGGGAGATCCGCCGGCTCATGTACACCACCAACCCCATCGAGGGCATCCACCGGCGCATGCGGAAGGTGACCAAGACCAAGGGGTGCTTCTCCTCCGACATGGCCATCAAGAAGCTGATATACCTCGTTATTCGGGATATCAACTCGAGCCCAAAGCGGGAAGTTGCGGGGTGGAAGCTCATCTACGGGCAGCTTTGCATTAAATTTGCCGAGCGGATGGCCAAGTTTGGAGCATGAAGAACACCCGCGAAGGAAGGCCAGGCCTCCTAGCGGGGCAAGGGTATACAAGTGGCTCCGTTCCTCCGCCACCCTTGCCCCGCTAGCAGCCCTAACCTAAAAGGCAGGCGTAATTCCTGCTTCCGAAAAAATAGGGTAGACACAGTTCCGTGAATAATCCCCTTTCCCGTGGATAACTCTTATACTTCTGTGGTTAACTCTTTCCCACTCGAGGATAACTCTTTCCCACGCATGGATAACTCTTCCCCACGCATGGTTAACTCTTATCTGCGTTCAGCAATACATGAAAGAAGAAAGGATAATGCCATAAGCCACCGCCCCTACTCTTAATGGTTTTAACTATTAGTGTATGGTTTGATTTTTTTCTTACCTTTGCACGCAATGCTAAAAGGACGACTATACCTTGCCATAACCGCCTACGTGCTTCTCATTAAGCGGTACGTAAACAAGACGTTCGACCGCGTATTTGGGCTATGCTACCGGGCCAACCAGCTTTTCCGGCTTCTCCGAAAGGCTACTTCATCCTCAGCTAATACCGTTAACCAATCGGCCATCGGAAAGGTAAAAATCCCCCTACACACCCATTCGACCCTTGGCACCTCCAAGGGCTTCCAGATTCGAGTGCTCCTTATTTGATCCGCCCTAGGGCGCCCCGATTCCCCCCGCAAAACAATTGCACGTATTCTTCGTTTAATGCGGAGAGTACCCATTAATAACGCTAATCAACCATCATTACTCTACTATGAGAAGAATAGTTCTGCTACTAGCGCTAGCCTGTGGTGCTGCGACCACCAATGCAGGTGGTATCTTAACCAGCTCCAATCAAAGCGCCTCGTACATGCGCGTACTTTCGCGCAATGCGTCAACCGACATGGATGCCGTTTACTACAACCCCGCCGGCCTGACGCTGCTTAAGGATGGCTTCCACCTATCGCTTAACAACCAAACGCTCTTCCAGAAGCGCACCATCCAAAGCGACTACCCCTACCTGAACAACAATAGCTACTCGGGCGATGTAACTACCCCCTTCTTCCCCACCTTCTTTGCGGCCTACAAGAAGGATAAGCTCGCCATTTTCGGCGGCTTTGGGCCAGTTGGAGGTGGCGGAGGGGCAACGTTCAACAACGGACTCCCCTCCTTCGAAACCGATGCCGCCAGCATCCCCACATCCCTTAGCCAAAAAGGGATACCAACAACCAGGTATGCCCTAGACATGTCGTTCGATGGTTCTTCTGTAATTTACGGCGGGCAGCTCGGGGCCAGCTACAAGGTTAACGACTGGCTCAGCGTCTCGGGAGGAGCTCGCCTGATTTACGCCAGAAACACCTACGACGGCTACATCCACGACATCAGAATTAACCCAATAAGCGCCGCAAATCCTGGGGGAGGTTTTGTAAACGCCAACCTGTTTTTTAAGACATTAGCCACCAGCGCAGCTAACGCGGCAACCTCGCTACAACCGCTTATTACCAACAACGCAGGAGGGTTAACCCTCGCACAGGCTCAGGCAGCAGGTGCGCTAACGCCAGCTCAAGTTGCACAAATTCAGGGAGGACTAGGCAGTAACTACAATGCCGCTATGACCATTGCCCAAATCCAGGCAACCTATAACGGCATCAGCAGCGCCTTTACCACAAACGCAGCCAAGGTGGCCGACAAGAACGTAGACGTCACCCAAACGGGCACGGGCGTAACCCCCATCATCGGCGTAAACATCACCCCATCGAGCAAGCTCAACATCGGCGTTCGCTACGAGTTTGCCACCAAGCTTAAGCTGAAAAACGATACTAAGGTTGATGATACAGGCAACTACACCGATGGCAAGGAGACGAATAGCGATCTTCCAGCCATCCTCGCCATCGGCATCGACTACCGAATCATTCCCGACCTAAAGCTAACGGCATCGCTTACCCACTACTTCGATAAGGATGCCAACTGGGATGGAAAGGAGAAGTTTATCACCGATAACCTCTACGAATTCGCCGTTGGCATGGAGTGCAACGTGTCGGAGCGAATCCTGTTCAGCGGAGGCTTTATGTACATACAAACAGGCGCAGGACAAGGCTACCAATCGGACATCAGCTACAGCTTGTCGTCCCACTCAGTGGGCTTCGGTGCAGGGTACAAGATTACCGATCAGCTAACCATAAACTCCGGGATGATGTACACCCAGTACGTAGAGGGAACCCGAATGATAAACTACACCAACGTGGGAAATATAAAGGAGACCTATAAGAAAAGTAACATTGGCTTCTCCATCGGCTTCGACTACCGCTTCTAACTGCTGATTTTATACAAGCATCATAAACCTAAACGCTCCGAATCTTTTCGGGGCGTTTTCTTTTCACCACTCAAAATTAGAGTTGCCCTCACTTTTCCGCAGGATTAACAGGTTATTTACATCTTATCGGGATACCTTTTTATACATTTGCTAACCTAAACCAACAAATTGCCATGAAACTTGCAAACCTAAAGGCTAAGCTTCCCCAGCTGGTAGTTCTCCTTTTCATTGTAATCCTCATCGGAATCCGAACAGCCGAAAATGGCAGCGATGCAAAATCGAAAATAGCATCAGCACCTAACAACGAAGTTTTATCCTGCATTAAGGGAATCCTCCCCGAAGCAGCCTCCATTCAAGATGATGGCATCGAACAATGGATCATAAAGGATAAGAATAATGGCTCGATAGGTAAAGCCATAGTCGCACAGCAAACCACCAGCAAGATCATCGGCTACAGCGGACCAGTTCCAATGGTCATTGTTCTCGACAAAAACGATAAGGTTCGATGCCTAGGTTTACTCCCCAACAGCGAAACTCCCTCTTTTATTGATAGAGTAAAGAACGAAGGACTGCTCAAGAAGTGGGAAGGGCTAGCT
Organism: uncultured Acetobacteroides sp.; assembly: GCF_963678165.1. Classification (NCBI taxonomy): domain Bacteria; kingdom Pseudomonadati; phylum Bacteroidota; class Bacteroidia; order Bacteroidales; family Rikenellaceae; genus Acetobacteroides; species uncultured Acetobacteroides sp. Next base: position 3,100,083 of record NZ_OY782755.1, read on the forward strand.
GCCGAACAGGTGGTGGGCAAAAATATGGATGCCGTATCGGGCGCCACCTACTCGTCGACAGCCATCAACGAAACGGTAAAGCAGCGCCTAGCCGAATACTGCAAAACTGCAGCCGTTGCCCAGAAAGCCAGCATGAAAAAGATTATCACCTACATTTCCATCTTCCTAGTGCTTCTGTGTGCTCTAGTCTTCTACGGCTTCCCCAAGCAGATGAAGAAGTACCGCATCCCCCTACTGTTACTCTCCATTGGCGTTTTGGGGGTTGCCTACGGCTCATTCCTCTCCATTAAGCTCATTGGAGGATGGTTCATCCAGGGGATATCGCTGAAGAACCAGATCATCTTCCTCACCTTGGCAGCGCTGGCCATTCTGCTGCCGTTTTTCTTCGGGAAGAACTTCTACTGCACCTATGTGTGCCCCTTTGGCGCATCGCAGGAGCTGCTGGGCAAGGTTAACCCCAAGAAGTTGGAGCTGCCCAAAGGCGTAACCAGCATACTCGCCCGCACCCGAACCAAGGTAATGCTCATCGTGCTAGGCATCGCCATCTTTGGATCCACCATCGACGTTACCGGGGCTGAACCATTTACGCTCTTCTTCTTCGCCTCGGCATCGAAGGGAGTGGTGGTAATGGCAGTAGCCTTCCTGCTGCTCTCCATTGCCATTCCGCGCGCCTGGTGCCGCTTCTTCTGCCCTACTGGAGCACTCATCGACTTCTTCCGCAAGGAGGCGAAGGACATCTTCCCCAAAAAGGTACCCTTCCAAACCCACCTGATTGCCCTTGTAGTTGCAGCATTAGTAGTGCTACTTTTTCTTGCATCAGCAATATTTGCATAGGCAATTCGGCATAGTGTACAAGCACATTCCTTATTAGGATGCGCTTTTAGTAAAGAGCTATTTCAACGATGAAATGTGCCTACTGTAAGCCGATACAAGTAAAAAATATACTTTTGATGGCTAAATAATTTCGAGCAGATGGAAAAGTTCCGAGTTGCCCTATTCTTCGACCTCTTGCGGCAGTAAAATCGTAATGAAGTTCAGGATATCATCAACTTTGCGAAAGAGATACATCGATGAGATATCTTTGGAGAAACACCAAACAACCTCGAAAAAGTTAAGTTCCAAAGGTCAACCTTTGGTTAAAACGACCCCTAAATGAAAAAAATAAAGGATCAATGAGAAGATATGCCATTGGAGCCGATATTGGAGGAAGCCATATTAGCTGCGCCGTTATCGATTTGAACAGCAAAACCATTATTACGGAAACTTATGCATCCGAAGAGGTAAATAATAAGGCTGAAGCAAAAGATATTCATGATAGATGGGCGACCGCAATAAATCGTTCGTTGGCTCACATCAGTGCTGATGAAGTGGCAGGTATTGGCTTTGCAATGCCAGGTCCATTTAGCTACGACAAGGGAGTTGCCCTTTTTACTGCTCAAAACGACAAGCTTGAGAAGCTTTACGGCATTAACGTAGGCGATGAGCTAAGAACGCGATTAAGCATAAACGCAGCTAGCGACATTCGATTTATGAACGATGCTACCGCCTTTGCAGTTGGAGAGGCTTGGTTTGGCATGGGCAAAGATTACTGCCGTTCATTATCGATAACCCTTGGTACTGGCTTTGGTTCGGCCTTTATTGCCGACGGTATTCCGGTTGTTGATGGTAATGAAGTTCCTGATATGGGCTGCGTTTGGCACCTACCATACAAGGGCAGCATTGCTGATAACAACTTTTCGACACGCTGGTGCATCAGGCGCTATAAAGAATTAAGCGGTGTAGAGGCAAATGGCGTAAAGCAAATTGCCGAAGAGGCAGAAAGCAGCAAGGTAGCCAAGCTGGTATTCGAGGAACTTGGTTCCAATTTAGGCGAATTCCTTGCCCCTTGGATGATCAAATTTGGTGCAGAAGCGCTTATTATTGGAGGCAACATCTCTAAGGCATATAGGCACTTTGGACAATCATTAGAAAAAGCATTCAAGAACAGCGGCTGCCAAGTTGCAGTTCATCAATCCGAGTTAATGGAAGATGCAGCACTAGTAGGTGCTGCCCGTCTTTTTGATGAGGATTTTTGGAGTCACGTACAGCCTCTTCTATCCAAAATGTAGATGTAAATAGTAATATACTACCATAAAAAAAGTGTAGAAGAAACTGCCTTTACATAGAGAATACGTAGCATAGGCTATTATTCAAACAAGCAAGCCCCCCGATCGCGTCTTTACGATGGCATCGGGGATTTTTTTGTAACCCAGAAGTAGTATCTTGCCCGCCGAATTTATTCCAAGCCCAGCTGGCACCATAAAATAGATAGCAATGCAGCATAAAACAATAGCACAAGCAGCCTCTAACGGGAGAGCCGACATCGTTTACCCCATTGCAGCCTACAGCCTCTGGGGAATCCTCCCAATCTACTGGAAGGTGATGAAGCAGCTACCAGCTGGCGATATTCTTGCCCACCGCATCTTTTGGTCTTTCCTATTTTTGGCGGTTATTATCAGCGGCATGAGGCGATGGAAAGAGTTTCGACAGGCTTTTACATCAATCAGGAGCCTGCTAACCATATCTGTTGCTGCCATTCTTATTAGCGTCAACTGGCTTATTTACATTTGGGCTGTAAACAACAACCACATTGTAGAGGCAAGCTTAGGCTACTACATCAATCCGCTGCTTACCATTCTGCTGGGTGTGGTGGTGCTACACGAACGAAGCGATGTGTGGCAAATTGTAGCCATTGCTCTTGCATTTGTCGGGGTTGCGCTCCTCACCTATCAGTTTGGAGAGGTACCTTGGGTTGCAGTTTCCCTAGCCGTTTCATTTGCCCTATATGGTCTTGTCAAAAAGCTCTCTAAGCTTTCGCCATTAACGGGACTAGCCGCCGAAACCATGATGGTAACGCCGTTGGCTCTTGGTTATTTATACATGCAGGTTAGCGGAACTGTAAATAACTATAGCTCCATCTCCTACGGGATGTCGATAATGATTCTTCTTACAGGCGTGGTTACCTCTATTCCCCTTCTGCTCTTTGCACAAGGAGCCAAACGGGTGTCACTTACAACAATGGGGTTTGTTCAGTACCTCTCGCCCAGCTTAAGCCTCCTAATAGGTATCTTCATCTATAAAGAACCCTTTACGCTTGCCTACCAAATTAGCTTTGGACTTATATGGGTAGCGCTTGCCATTTACTCCTTTAGCCGAAAAGAGGTACTATCGAAGCTGAAGATATCCAAATAGCTTAACCGTTATTCTTTAGGTTTTCTTGGTATTCGTCAGCAATTTGCTTTGCCCTACTGTAATCCGAACTAGCAACAAACACCTTTACGGCACCTGCACCTCCAGGCGCGGTATACCATGGATTGAGTGTGCCCATAATTCCGTCCATCAAAAAGGCTTCAACTTCGGCATTTTCCAGTAGACTTTTTACCATTTCGGCCTGCCATGTTGTTCCTGCAAAGATTTCAACAGGCTCTCTGTCTTTTGTATCCTTCATTAGTATTCGTTTTTGATTAACTATATCACAATATTACAAATAAGATAAGAGTTACAGCATGATTCTGATCCTAAATATAAAAGGGGAAAGGAATATTCATCTGAAACAAACGATACTCCTTCCCCACTTTCCAATAATGAAGCCAACTAAAAAAGATTGGTGTGGAGTGGCTTCATTAATTATAAGATAGCGGCCTTAAAACCACCAGGAAGCTACCTTATTCTCTCTTATTTAGCAGTTAGACACATGCCCTTTTCTAATTTACTACTTAAAGATCCGTTTAAAAAGTACTAACCATCGACTTCTTCTAATGTCTTAATTCGCTCAGATTGATAGAAGTTCATCTTTACGGCCAACCACTAAACTTTGGCGTAAAGACTTACAAAAACACTGTCCGAAATTATTCAAGTATGCACAAAACAGAAACAGCTCCTGCAGGATATGCATCTATCCTGCAAGAACTGCCCCCTATTCGGTAATAAATACCAACTAAATGGTTGAAAAATGTACTGTGATGTAGATGAAGGACTCTATATGAAGCTAAACTTCTCCTGCAATGCGCTAAAGTATGCCCGCGAGATGGTTAAATCATTTGCCCAATCGAAAGGAGGGTAAAGCTTGCATTGCTTACCCTGAATCATGGCCAAGTAGCTGATGTTGATGATCTGATTTTGGCTTATCGCCACGAATGAGGAGGAGTGGTTAAGTATGTCCTTAGAGTTGGTGTGCCGCCTTAGGAATTGCTGGCTTTGATCGCTTAGGTGCACCGCCCATTGCTTCCGCTCGTTTACGTAGGTAAAGAAGCCGATCTGCTCCAAATGCAATATCTGAAATCCGGTAATGGTTGCAACCATAAAGGTAGAGTCTCCAGGTAACAGCTGGGAGAGAGAGCTCCGAAAGGATAGGCTTGTCCGATTGCTCTGCGCATACTCGAAGAAACGGCTCATAACAACATTAAGATCGTCTGCGTCGAAAGGCTTTAGCAAATAGTCGAAGGCGGATGAGCGCAGCGCTTCTAATAGGTACTTCTCGTAGGAGGTGTAAAAGACAACCTGCATGGACCAGTCTATCTGATCGCGCATTTCGCGAAGCAGCTCCAACCCGGTAGTGCCAGGGAGCTCCACATCTAGGAAGAGCAAATCGGGGCGCTGTGCCAGGATTACCTTTTTTGCTGTGGTTGGGGTTTCCGCCTCACCCGTTATCTGAATGCTATCGTACTTAGAAAGAGAGTCTCTGAGAATCTTCACATGAAAATCTTCATCATCGACAATTACTACATTAAATTTTCTCATTTAGGTATGGTTTACTCTAGTATTTCGCCTTTAAGATTTATACTACTCTATTTCGAAGGATATCCCCCGCTGGCGGGGGTTAGGGGGTGGATTTTTAGAAGTGTATAGCGACCATTGGCATCAAGTTTTGACCTCTAGCGTCTACTTTCCTCCCCCGTCCCCCTCCAAAGGGGGATACGCTTTGTGCTACGACTTGCTGATTCCTTTACGTCTAACTCTATTATGATTGATGTTTACTTTTTTTTAGCGATATCCCTGATGGTTTTCTATTCTATAATAGCTTGAAGCTGTAGATTTCTTAGTGCATCGGACATCGCTACATATCGAATGAGTAATGCTTTGGTATGTAAACATCTACTCGTGTGCCATTAGCGCCATCCTTTGATAGGTTGGCGATGGTAAAGGCTATTTGCTGCTCGTTTTTTTCATTGAGCAGCTGAATGGTTTGGTAGATAACCTTAAGCCCTGTACCTGTTCCCTTATGGCTGCTCATACCAGGGAAATATCCTGATCCATTATCCTGAATCTGAATATTTACTCCATCATTCTGCTCCTTTACGGATACGCTCAGCATTTTATGCCCCTTCATGCCGCGTAATGCGTGCTTAATGGCATTCTCGACTGGGATTTGTACGATCATGGCGGGAACAAAGATGCTGCTACAGCTTACGCCTGCCTCCACATTCCAATCGAGGCTGAAGTCTTCGCCAAGGCTTTGCCGTTCGAGGTTAATGTAGGTCTGCACAAACTCCAGCTCCTGCTCTAGGGATACGCTTAGGGATTCCGAAATCTCCAAGCTCTTCCGAAGCAGCTTAACTAATCCGCGAAGCTCGGCCTGCTCCTTTTCACTCTCGGCAGTTATCAGCTGCCGATTGAGCACATTAAAGATAAAATGCGGAGAGATGCGGTTGCGAATACTCTGCATACGCAGCTTTGCCACCTGGTTGAAGTACCGAATGTGCTGCAGGTCGCGTTGCTTTCGCATGTAGAAGTATATGAATGCGGCAATGGCAAGAATTATCAGCAAAGCTAGCCCCCAGAGGTATCTTGCCAGCAGTAAATTCTTCACCCGACTCTGCTGAGCCTGAATAAGCATGTCGCGATGGAGTAAAGAGGTATCCTGCCGATAGCGCATATCGTGCTCGGCCACCCTATTCTTCACCCTTTCCGACTGAACCTTATTTTCTATCGCTATATTCTTCTTTAGGAATAGGTACGCCTGCCTATAATCGCCGGTACGATCGTAGTAATCCTGTAGAAATTTATGCCGAATGGAGATGATCGAGGGCTCGATGCCTGTGGTATCGCTGTAGCTCGTCAGTAGCAAGCGGGCTTGCTCCTTTCGGTTTTGCTTTAGGGCAATGCCGGCCTTTACGGTCGCTAGGTAGTAGAGCGCCGTTGGCTGCTTGATGGAGGAGAAGAAGCGAAAGCTTCTATCGGCATAGTACTGCGCGGAGTCGAGCCGGTTTAACTTTAGATAGATGTCGCTCATGTTGAGCTCGCAGACGTAAATCGAGTAGTCGACATGCCGGGGGAGCACCAATGCCCTTGCCTTCGTAAACCAGGGAAGCGCCCGTGCGTATTCCTCCTTATAGTAGTAGTAGTTGCCCCTATTGTTGCAGAAGGAGAACTGTTCGCCCAACCTTCTTTTGTTCAGCGTCTTCTCGGCCATGCGGAAGTACGTGTCGGAGAGATCGAAATCGCGCAGCCCCATGTAAACCTGTCCGAGACCAAAGTAGATGGGGAACCCCATGTTGCCGGTAAGCTGCAACGAATCGCTCACAAAGAGCGCCCTTCTGAAGTAGCAGGCGGCATTCGTGAGATCTCCCTTCATCATATAGGTATCCGCAAGGTTTATCAGGACGTTGGGGACAATCTCCTTTAGGTTACCCGAAGGCTTCAGCGCGTAGGCCTTGGCAAAGTAGACAATCGACGAGTCGAACGAGCCCAATCGCTGATGGTATATCCCGTAGGAGTTATACGCCGAGGCCAACAGGAACGTAACACGTGGTGATGCAGCGCTCTTCCGGCAGAATCTTACGATTTGGTTGATGTAGCTGCGTGCAGTATCGTAGGAATCGACCATGAGGTAGCAGCTGACCTTTACCTGTAGAACCTCGTGGTACTGCAGGCTATCCTTTACCAGCTTCATTGCCGAATCGGCCTGCGCTCGGGCAAATGGTACATTGCCCGACAACGAATCGCGGGCTACAGCAATGAGCGATTCTATTTTTGGCTGGTTTTGCCCATCGGCATATTCCTTTGATTTACCGCACGACAGCAGCAACAGGAGTGGTAGTAGAAAACAGGCACCTTTAAGCAATACTTTATCCGATATTTTTGGTTCCATAATACTTTACTCCTATACTAAGGTAAATCGATACTATAAAGCTTCCTTCTTGTTTTGCAGCAGAAGGCAACATTCTAACGAGCAGCGCTCTGCATCAAGGATACTATCTTGATAAATAATCGTCACGAAATGCCACAAAGCTAGCATTCGAGCTGCAATTTAGCTATAATTTACACCACACTATACCGGATAGGAACTTTTTTCTGCACGTTACCTACAAATACGGTATCCCTAATCCAAAATTGGCAATTAACCCGTATTTATCACCATTCGAATCAACGATTAATCGGATTGCACGAATCTCACCGATTGCTTGGCCCCACTTTATAGCTGCAGAATTAGGAGGACGCGGAATATACGCTTCCAAATATCGATGTAAACGCCATCGCAGACAAGCCTACTGCCTAAACCATGCCGTGTTGAATGAAGGAGCTATAGCTCCTTCAATATTTTCACCCGCTCCTTTATGCTTTCCAGATGTTTTTCCTCGCTATAGGATGGATCGCGGGTATCAATGTATAGCTGGCAGGGCAGCTGGTTGCACTTACCGCAATGCTCGTGCTTCTTCTTGTCCTTGCAGCAGCGGTATATGGGGCAGCAGTCCAATTCCATATACGGAGCCCAAAATACTTTTCCTTGAATGGCTTCGCACCCATTACAGGTTTTGCCGTACTCATCACAGGTAGTGCAATCTACCCCACAGAGACTAATTACGCTCATTATATCTACTTATTTGTACTGATTAATAAAACAGATTCTTTTCTACCACTCTACTTGAGTAGCAATACCAGCTACTTCAGCTGTAGGAAGTCGCCATCGATTATCATTACCTTTACGCCATTGGTGGTGTGCGAGCGATGCGAGCTAAGGTCGTCGGAAACAACGTAGGTCATTCCCTTCGAGAGGGTAAACTTCTCGCCAGTTTGCATTTCGCTTACAAATTCGCCCTCGAGGCAGTGCACAATGTGCCCTTTCTTACACCAATGGTCTGCCAGGTATCCCTTGGTGTATTCTACCATTCTAATTCTTAATCCGGGGAACTGAACCGTTTGCCATAGCGCAACACCCTCCTCGCCCTTATGCTCGGTGGTAGGAATTGTCGACCAATCGATGGTCTGAAATGGAATATTTTTTTCGTCCATAGCTTTATGTAGGTGATGTTACCATTAGCTTCTTTTTAATGCTGATACCTATTATTAGACGAGGACTCCGGCTTTCATCTGTTCTATCATTGCAGGCTATAGCTTGTAGAATAGATTTGTCTGAGGCGAGAGTTTCAACCGAACGGGGCATCGTTATTCTTCGCAAAAACGAAAGTTGCTCCTTCGCTAATCACATAATTGCAAACTATTGCTTACAGAATAAGATCAATAGAGCCATTAGCTATTGCCATAATAGAGAAACATTACTCAATATCAGCTCTTTTTATCCATCCTTCAACAGTCGCAGATCCGTAATATCTAATTTTAATCCATTCGTTATTCTTTTCCAAGATTTCAATAGCACTACCTTGTGGAATAATAACACTGCTCCTCTGATAGCTAGAGCTGTAAATATACGTTTGAGTTTTTGATGTTTTAGTCAGTGATCTTTTTTTCAAATTCTTAATAAACTCTTGAACAAACTTTGGTGGATTAATTACTCTACGAAACTCAACTATGTTTTCAGGAGAAGGATTAATGCCATTCCCTAAAATAAAATTATCAGGCTTATCTTTATAGATCACTAGAGGATCACTACCTCGGTTATAGAACTGAGTGTCGTTAACAAAATCGACAAGCGTATTAATAAAGTTAGTTTCAAAAGAAGAACTTAACGTACCTGATGCTGTATCGAAACAAATATTTACATCCTTAAGTAATGAATCTACAGAAACTTTTATTCGATTCATTTCATCGTCCCACAAACTTTTAGAACAGTAGTAGTACCTATAACTATTTGAAGGATACCCCTTGGGTAATAAGCCCAAATCTCCTTGAGTATAGTATGTATAGATACAGTTATTATAGAATATCTCATAGTTTTGGTCTGCATTAGCATGATCTTCATCTTTTACCTGTACCCAAGCATATCCATCTAAAAAATCGTTCATTGTTTTATAATGCCAATTCTTTTCTGAAGATTGGCATTGTACATCAACACTAGCAATGCAGATTATTAAAAGTAAAAAATATCTCATTTTGAATTCTACTCTATTAATACTTTATGTGTTTTAAGGTAAAATCTCGTTTGATAAACACTTCCTTCGTTAGGCTAAAACTTCTTCCTTCGTTAGTTCTAACATTGCAGGCTATAGCATGCAAAATAGATTCGATTGAAGCGATAGCGTCAGTCGAACGAAAGTTATTAATACAATTCCTTCATTAAGTCAATCGTTTTTTGAGGTATGGGAATTTTCTTCTTTTTTTCCATTAATGTATTTCTATCAAATTCAATGGTATTTGTTTTTCCAATCAAATGAAAAATGTAAACGTTTTCATTGAAAGTTCTTTCTCTTCCTCTTGATAATGAATGATCCAACTTGCCATTAATTTTAATTTCAATTGGAACGCCTAACTCTAAGTTGCACAATTTAAAGTTCTCTCGTTTTGGTTGGCCTATTTCATAGTAATCATATTCCAAATGAAGTTCAATGGTACTATCAGCCATGCTCAACCTGAATATTAAGAATTTTCTTGAACTTCCAATTAAGTTTAAATATTGAATATTTTTTAGTGTACGCCATATTTGTCCACTAGGTTTTTCTTCAGCTTCGATTAAGTCTTTATTCCATCTTTTGTATTGTAGTACTAATGCGTCATTTTCACTGTCAGAATTGTAATCATTTAATATTATTAGATTACAATTATATAAATCAGGACCTTTATCTTTTTCTGAGACAACTAATTTGTTGTCGATTAAAAATCCTGATCTTGAATTAATATCTGTTTTCCATTCTGTGGCTTTCTTTCTATCAGTAAAAGATTTTTGATCTTTCGTATATGAATAGTAATTATGAAAAACTTGCAATACAAACTTTTCATTTTTCAGTATTATTTGGTTGTTTTTCATTTTACAAATTGCTGGTAACTTGTTTACATATACACATAAAACAAACAATATATCTCAATATGGTATAATATGTATACCCTTTATTCGAATCAAGCGTAATCATATCACAATAGCCATATAACCAAGTAGTTTTAACCTCATTTGGTAAAAACATTCACTTTCTCTAAACCCATCATTTTAGGTATTAGCCTAATCTACGAGTCCATTAAGTCGTCTAAACCAAATCGACAGTAGGTTTCGTTCTGCTAATTAATAAATAAATCCGCTCCGTTAAGCAATATGTAGGCATATTTTTAGGCTTAGCGGGTTACATTAGGGTACTATAGGGTAGCTATAAGCGCATTACACCGTTTTTTTATATCTCGGTCTTGCTATTCTTGTAAAATAGTTATAGCTTTATTATGTCTTTCTTAGCTAATGTAGAGAAAGCAGAGGCGGAAGAGGTAAATGGGCTTAAGCCGCATTGTATAAAAAGGAGAATACAGCTACCGGAATGCCCATAGCACTATTTACACCAGAAGGAAGGGATGCTTCGTGATAGGAAATGCATTTTTTACCAGCCGAAGCGAATACCTACCTAACAGAATCACCGTTCACACTTTTGCGAATGAATACTTCGACAGTGATTGTACCATTTACACTTTTTGGAATGAGCCTTTTGCTCGGCATATCCTCATTTACACTTATCGGAATGGTACTTTTCGGTTCAATTCCCCTATTTACACTTATTGATATAGTGCTTTTAGGTTCGTTTCCTTTATTTACATTTTGGGAAATGGTACTCTTCGGTTCGATTCATCGATTTACACTTTTGGGAATGGTACTATTCGCCATATACCACCCATTTACACTTTGGAAAATGGTACTTGCCGAATCGGTTGACCTATCTGCACCTGTAGGCAGGGCAATAGGGTGGTCGATGGTACGCATCAGCCAAATGCACAGGGTACAACTGAGCGTAGTAAAGGAAAACATCTGCATACGGAGGGCAATAGCTACCGCCAACCTTAAGTAAAACCAAATATGCTAACTAGTAATGGCTAAATTTCAAACCTTTCTTCGGAGCTGCCTGCTCGATTCGCTAATGGGATATGCAAGCAGGCTGGATTATATCCTAATTTCGGCGAAGCTAGACGAGCTTTCGGCGTCGAAAATCTACCAAACGTTCCGCTACTCCCTAACCAAAATGGAGGAGGGCTATATGCAGAGCCAGAAAAACCCCTTTACCGAGGCGCTGGGCGATATTGTGCTGCGCAGGAGCCGAACGTTCAAGTCCATCCACCATGTCATACAGAGCTACCTCTACTCCGACGTTGATGCCGAGAGGGAGGCGGCGCAGAAGCTGCTGCTGCTCTTTAAGAGGTACAAGGCGGAGTTCTCGAAGACGAGCAGCAGGGGTGTAACCGGTATAGTGTCGAGCTTTATTGAGGATGTAAAGCAGCCGGATTACGCCGATGCCGTGGCAACGCTGCTGCTAAACGCCAAGCTACAGCAGCTGCTGCGGAATCAGACCGAATACGAGGAGGTTTTTCTAAAGAGCATTGCCACGGATGTCGAGAGCAGCAAAACGGTGGTTGCCTCCAGTATCCGCAAGGCGTTTACGATGGAGATGCGCGACCTGCTGCTTTTCGTGGGGACAAAGGCGAAAGAGTATCCCGATAGCAAATGGAGCGAGCTGAACGGACAAATCGCCATTCACAACACCAAGTTCGTAAAGGGCGAGGGGCTGCGCCAAGCTGCTCTGAAGAAGAAGCGGGAGAGCAAGAAGGGTAAGGAGTAGCGGAGGGGGATGGGCGAAGGATGGAGGCTATTGCCAATTCTATTTAAAAAGGCTGTAGCTGTTATGATAGATCCAGCTGTGGCAGGAGCACATAGCCGTAAGGGTTAGAAATATATAGTATTACGTTTTTGAAAGAAAGGGTTCGATAGCTAGCATCGAATCAAGATATAGGCACGTAATCCCCTCCGTGGAGGGGTAGGGGTGGGTTAAGGACGCAAAAAAGGAGTGAAAGACATTGATTTAAACGAGTAAACCCACCCCCTACCCTAGATATTTTGCTTTTAAGAATTAGACAGACTCCATTTCGAAGGTTATCCCCCGCCGGCGGGGGTTAGGGGGGGGATTTTCGGCAGTGTATAGTCACTATAAGCTTTGCATTTTCATCATAAAACCGCATTTTCCACCCCCTGCCCCCGCCAGCGGGGGATATGCTTTGTGCTGCGATATGCTGATTACTTTATGTCTACCTCTTTTATGAAAAATAGGCTCCCCCCGTTTCGTCTTTTCCTATTATGAACGATGGAATCTTCAGAGAGAAATCGGCAGATAGCGATATCCCTGCAGCTTATCGGCAGCTGCACCAAAAAAGAAGAAGGTATGCCAGCTACGATTCGCCAGCATACCTTCCTATACGATTGTTGCTTTCGGATTAGCTCATTGCATAGGCAATAAACGAGATATTACCGCCACGTTCGCTGTCCGAAACAAGAGTTGCCTGAATGTCTGTAGCCCGCCTATCGCCAGCAATAAGGGTAAACATGCCCGACACCACCCCGTTAACCTTGGCATTGGCAACAGCAGCGGTAAGCAGCGACCTATCGCTCTCTTGCACCCAGCTCGTAAGGGATTTTCCAATGGCGGAGCCAGCCTCGTGCCCAAGAATCGCCTTAGCCTTATCGTTCAGGTCGAGGACAACCAAATCGGGGTCCACCATCATCGTAATAAAGCTATGGTCAATGGCATCCTGCAAGCGCTCGGCGCTGGTAGCTTTCCGCTTCATCTCCTCCTGGGTGGCATGGAGCTCCTCGATGTTCTGCCGCATCTCCTCCTCCTGGGCCTTCATCTCCTCTGCCTGCATCTGCGATAGGGAGAGGAGCTCGTTGGTACGGGCATTTACCCGTATCGACAGGATGGACGATGCAAAGGTCTCGGAGATACGGGCGAGGTAGGATTTCACATGCTCGTCGAAGCGCTTAAACGAGGCGACCTCGACGATGCCAACAATCTCCGCGTTATGGATCAGCGGGAAGAGCAATAGCATCTGGGGCTTCGAGGCGCCCAAGCCGGAGGTGATTCGGAGGTAATCCTGGGGTATCTCGGTAAGCTCGATTGGTGCTTGTTCGAAGTAGCAGGAGCCAAGCAAACCCTCCTCCAGCAAGAAGGTTTTCTTCTGCAGCTTCATCCTATCCCATGCCATGCAGGCCACCATCTCGAAGTATTTTTGGTCATCGGCATCTTCGTGCACCAGGTAAAGCGCCCCCTGGTTTGCACCGATGTAGGTAACTATCTGCCGAACCACCTGCTGGTATAAGGAGTTAACGCTTGCATGATCCTGTTGAATCACCCTACCAAAGAGGGTGACTCCCCGCTCAATCCAGCTCAGCTTTTCGTCGGCAAGCTTCCGTAGTGCCTCCTCTTCGTCGGCCTTTACCAGGCTATCCCTCATCGACAAAAGAGAATTACCAAGGATATCGCCTTCGCCCTTAGAGGTCAGCGCTGCCGAGAGGTTCCCCTCGCCTATAGACTTTGTAAAATCGACCACCTCCTCGATGGAGCGGTGGAGGTTGTTGAACGAATGTGCCATCTCCTCGATCTCATCGCCCGATTGGATGTTCACGCTCGACACTTTAGCGTAGTTGCCTCGGGCAAGATCCTTCAGCGCCACGCTAACCATATTAATAGGGTCGATAATCCTTTTGATAATGTAGGAGGTAAGCCGGTAGAAGATCAGCAAGCCCAACCCGAAAAGGATAAAGAAGGCAATGAAGAAGATCTTTAGGTTGGCCGATGTTAGAAAGTTGCCCGGTATAAGCAGAATGCTTACGTCGTCACTTTTTAGGATATTCGACTGGTTGTTGATGTAGGCTAGGTACTCCTTGCCATCGCTATCCACAAAGTCGTAGAAGCCAGCCGCCTTGCTTTTAATCGCCTCAATCAGCTCCTCGTTCTTGCTGTAGCTGTTCGAGAGCACCTCCGAGGCCTCCTTTCCTACCCCATCTTCCTTATCGTAGACCAGCAGCTTGTGGCCGGAACCAACAATAAAGAATCGGCCCCCTTCGTCCTTGAGCCCGTTTATAATTTCCTGGTTCAGCTGCGATATATTAATGTCAGCCCCAACAACACCAACAACTTGGTTCTTCAAAATGACGGGAAGCCCCATGGTAATCACAAGGTAGTCGGTGCTGGCCTCGTAATTTTCGACGTAGGGCGAGGTGATATGCAGCTGGCGGGTGTCTTTGGGGATGGTGTAGTAATCGCCCTCCTCATCGTCGGTGGCGGTATAGTCGGCCAGCTCAATGGCGCTATCCTTTCGGTATACGGTTGCGCAAAACTTTCCCGTGATGGTAGCCCCAGGAGTATTCAGCAGCTTAGCATCCAAGCTATCAACGGCCAAAGGCTCCCAATCGGCCCATATAGATGTCAATTCGGGGTTACTCTTAAGAAGGCCCGTAAGATTATTAATGATGATGGATCGCCTTTCCGATCGGGGGTACCGATGGACGTACTCTAGCGACTCCCTTTCGGTTATGAGGAGCTTCTCGGTCTTGCCTAAGCTGGAGGATAGCTGGGTGGATATCTGCTCGGACAACGCTTTTATCGTGTTGTACTTCTCCTTGAGCAGAAGAGATTTAACGCTCTGGGTAGAGACAATGCCGGTAAGGGTGAAGAATAGGAATACACCTCCCACAATAGCCACCATTACCTTTTTTTTCAAGCTTTTACCCAAAGTAAAGCTTATACTTTTCATAGATTCAAAAATGTTAGAGTGGTATAATACATGGCCAACGCGACAATCAAGCTAATTCGGCTAAATATTCATCCACCAATTTCAAACTTGCTGCTCCACCCTAAGAAAACACTACCGGTAGGAGGTAAAAATGAAAAGAGTAAAACAATACGGAACCTTACTTGAAGAGGGTTTCTAGTCGAAACCATTCGCTACAGCGCGGTATACACTTAGCGATCCGTTTAGTGTACGACCCGTGCAAAAATAAATATTCGACGATGCGTTCAAGAGATATTGCACACATTATAGTTAAACTTATTTAATGGTCGTTCTACTTTTTTTAGATAATTCGAGGCGTAAAAAAAAGGTCAGTCCAAATTAAAACGGCGAGCAGCATCAAAAGAAGCATAAAGATAAATCCGTCATCATTTCCACATCATAAAACAGCTGGCACATAACGATATAAACGAACAGCCATACCTTTCAATCTAAATAAGACACAGAATATCAGTCCCAGCATGGGGGTAAAAATCGAGCATTTTACAAGTACAAACAGATGACAAATAACAGCTAACCTTAAGTATTTATGAGCTCAACTCTCAGCTCCATAACAATTTTGGAGGGGAAGACCTTCCAGCAGCCCATCATTATAGCGTTTCGCGGTAGCAGCCTCGTAGGCCATCGCTCTCAGGGTTATCTCTTCTACAGATTAAACTCTACTCGCCAGTATAGCCAGAGATGTCGCTTTTAAAAGAAATATCGATCATAATGGAGGTAGACGTAAAGGAATCAGCAGATCGTAGCACAAAGCGTATCCCCCTTTGGAGGCAATGTCGTTAACTTAAGGGCCAAACTGCTATAAAATTGCATATTATATATCTCCTACGGAGAAAAAAGGAGTGGCGTAGGAATGATGCTACAAGTCTCTAACCGCTATGCGGTATTCTGGCCGTTATAAATTTGTCCGTAGGACATTACGATTTGTAGAAACCATCCATCTCCTGCCTATTTACCTCGTAGAGGTTAAACTGGTAATGACTATGGTCGTTTTCTTTATGGTATAGGACCTTCCGCTCTAGGTGGAGGTTTATGCCCCATGGCATCAACTTAATGATCAACTTAATGATCAACTTTTCTTAACTTAACGACATTGCCCTTTGGAGGGGGAAGGGGGAGGAAAGTAGACGTTATAGGTAAAAGCTTGAAGCCAATTGTAGCTATACACTTCTAAAAATCCACCCCCTTTTCCCCCGCCGGCGGGGGAAATCCTTCGAATTAGAGTAGTGTAGATCTTAAAGGTGAAATCCCTGCCAATATAGATCTCCACTCAGCACAACAATCCCCATTTCGAGGCCATCGTGCCCATAAAAAGAAGCTTATTTTAGTATACATCAAAAATAACAGGCATAACCATTGCTTGTTTAGTGTTATTTCTATATTTTTAGCATACCTAATCTTTAATCACTCGTATAGGCATGGCAAAAAATAAAAAAAAGAAAAGCGGCGCGCAGCAGCCAAAGTTCACCGCTAAAGACATTATTCAGAACCAGGAGAACGAGTACCGCAAAGGGCTAACGGAATTTCTGCAACGGATAGATCTGCTGGAACCATTTAACCGCCTTCCTCCTATAACCATCAACACCTTAATTAAGGTTCGAATATCCTCTGTAAGAATAGAACCAATCGGCAAAGACAAGCTAAACAAAGAGGACTCGGAATACGTAAAGAGCTATCTTTCTCACATCCTACAGATGGAGCACAAAACACGCTACCCCAATGGTGCAGCGTTAACAAACAAAGAGTTTGCAATTTACCTGATGACCTTACACCTCCACATCAGCTCGTACCTCGAGAAGAGCAACGACGAAGAGGCAAGAAAAGCGTTTAGCGAAATGATCAGCTATATAGAGGAGCAACGCGACAGTGTCTTTGGTACGCTTCAGTACCACATCAACTTTTCGTCATCGTGGATGTCCAACCCCATCGACGGGTATGTCGAATACGAATCAGTAGACTTCGACGTTAAGGATGACGATAAAAGAACTGTTTACGACTCGTGGTGTTCGCCGGTTATTTTCCGATACAAAACCATAGCGCCTCGAAAGCAGCATGTCGTTATCGATGGAAAAAAGAGGGAGGTATTCGAGATGGCCTATGCTTCGTTTGAAGGCGAGTTAAGGTGGTGCGCCATTCCGCCAAAGCTCCTTAAAAAAGAAGGGGAAGCACCTGTACGCCTATTCATTCAAAAGCACGCGCTGAACCGAATGAACGAGCGCCTAGACTATATCCTCAACGAAATGCAGTACTTTTTCTCGGCAAAATCGGTAGTAGAAACAACCAAGGTAAAGCATATAGGCGACGACAGATACCTCATCCCCGTCGTATTCTACGGACGAAAGCTGGGCTACCTTGTAGCCAACTACGTGGACTCCATCCTAGTGGTAACCACCTTCCTATTTATCACGCAGGAGGGAACACCCGAAGGGATGCTTCTAAATAAGCTCACCGGATTTAAGAAGCTCGACAAGAAGTACCTCTGCATCGACAAGCTGAGCACCTTTATCAACTCCGACATAGCATCGAAACCCGAGTTGGTTAAGCTGCTCGAGGATGCCAACCTGGGCCACCTCGTTGATCTTTACGAAGAAATCAAGTGCGTATGCCTCGATCAGGAGGAGAACCTGCACGATCCGTCGTTCATAATGGAGTACATCCAGAAGAAGCAGGAGGAGGAACAGCTCAGCCTTACCGAGCAGCAGGAGCAGAAAGAGGCCGAAGAGGAGATGCTTACCCCCATACCCAACCTAGTGGAGGAGTTGCCGATGCTACTCCCCCTTGCAAGCAAGCAGGCGCAAGTAACTGGGCAGCAACTAGTCTAACTCCACCACCCCATCGTGGTCGAAGTACCAGATGTACCCCTTCACATTGGGATACCCCATCTTGCGTAGCGTGTTGATGTAGCCAAACACCTGGTAGCGATGTTTGGGGTCTTCCACCTCGCCAAACTTAAAGTCTACCACAACGGTTTCGCGGTCGTTCATCATCACGCGATCGGGACGACGAACCCGGTAGTCGTCGCCAGGGAGGATAATATCACCCTCGGCAACAATGGCATGCCTTCCGTCAAACCATTCGGCAATGGTGGGGTTGTTGAGCTTGGCAAGAACCTGTTTCTTGATAGAAACCTGCTCGTCGACCACCATAAGTCCCTCCTCAACCATTGTATCGAGCGCAGAATCAATATCAGTAGGGGTATTGATGAGCGAGAAGAGCCTATGCATCAGCAGCCCTTTCTTCAGATTGCCGCTACCCTCTGCCAACGTGGTGGAATAGCTCTGCTTTATCTTAGAGAGCGGCCTACCGATCCTATAGGTAGTAAGCGAAATGGTATTGTCGGAACTCTCCTTTGCAGATGTTCCCGCTCCACTCCCCCTTTCTCCTAAGGTGATGGTGGTTGGCTCCTCGCCCTCGGCAGGCTCCACAATCGTTGCGCCAGGGATAAGAACAGCCGCGTCAAAGAGCAACGTTCCGATGTGCTCCTTCTTGTGCGATTTGGGAATGTAGAGGTACAGCTCCTGTTCGGCGCGCGTAAGCGCAACGTAGGCAAGGTTGATGTTGTCGATGTAGCTCTGCAGCTGTTCCGTGAAGGCATCCTCGGCAAAAGCACTCTTCTTCAACGATGAACCGTACTCTACGGGTATTGCTTCTAGGTACTCATCATCTACCGACACAGCCTTGCCGCTCACCCATAGCGTAGTCTTGCGGCTGCCGGTTGCCGGCTCGTAGTCCCAATTGAAAAATGGAATTAAAATCACCTTATACTGTAGCCCCTTAGACTTATGTACGGTCATAATGGTAATTGCCTCCTCCTGATTGGGCAGGTACAGTTCGGTACGCAATCCACGCTCGTCCCACCACTCCACAAACGAGGTTGCATCCGACACCTTTTGGGTGGCAAAGCCCAACACCACATCTGCAAAGCCCCCAATAAAGGGCAACTCGTCCACAATTTCGTTTAGGTGATACTCGGCGATGATCGCTTCTACCGCTTCGGGCAGCGGAAGGTTAGCAATGCGCTCGATGAGTGCTGTTACACGCTCGCTGATTGCACTCTCGAAGTATCCGTGAGCAATGGGCACATTCTTTTCCAGCTTCTCGATGTAGGAAACCAGCGCTGCGCTAATCGCATCGGTAGGATTAATGGAAAGGCGAAGGATGGAAACGATAAGTTTAACCGCATTCGACGACGAAAGGTAAAGCGCACCTTGCGAGATGAAGCTAAAGCGGTTGGCCTTCTCTGGCACACTTGCATTACGCGCCTCCAGCAGCGCCTCGGCAACCATTTGCCCCTCGCTTTGCCTACGCACGAGGATGGCAATGTCCGAAGGATTGTAGCCCTGCACATCCTGCAGCTCCGTGATCCTCTCCACCAGCTTCTGCATCACCAATTGCGCCCTGTCGGAGGAGTTGAGCTCGTTAGCCGAGCCATCGGGCAAAGCGGAATCACCGTTAACCTTTTCCATATGGATATATCCACCGCGCTTGCTCTCGACATCGGGAACGTTTTGGGAAACGTCCTCGTAAACCTTGGAGATAACGTCGCTATCAATCCCCTCTGCCGCCATCTTCTGCTGCAGCGAGTTTGCCATAATGGGGAACACCGCGTTGTTGAACTCCACCACGTTGCGCTTGCTGCGGAAATTGGTGTCGAGCGATATCTTTTCGGGTGCAAAATCCTCAAATACGCTGATGCCCAAGGTGCGCCAATCGCCATTACGCCAGCGGTAGATATTTTGCTTTACGTCGCCCACCACCATGGCGTACCCTCCCTCGCCAATGCTGTTTTCCAACAATGGTTTAAAGTTGGCGTACTGCTGCTTGGAGGTGTCTTGGAATTCATCAATGAGGTACGAGCCGAAACGGTTGCCCATTTTCTCGTAGATGAAGGGCGCGTCGCTCCCCTCAATCAGCTTATTGATGATGTGGTTGGTATCCGATATAAGAAGCAAGTTATCCTCCGATGCCAGCTCGCGCACCTGCCTGTCGATGTCGGCCAGCACGCCTAGCGTACGGAAGTTTTTGATGGCAACGGCGTAGGTGTTACGCTCGTGCTCTATATAATGGAGTATATTTCCAAGTAAAGGATTAAGCTGGCTGTAAACCGCATCGGCCATCTTGGGCTTCGACTTGCCCATCCACTTATCGGGGTTGTTAAAGGCATCGATAGCCGCTTTGTACGACGATGGCACAACGCCCTCCATTGCCTTAAAGAAGATGGTGGCAAAGCTGCGACTGCCACCAGGGATATCCTCCAGCTTTATGCCGTTGTTCTCGAGGTAGCGAACGGCCTTCTCGCCGGTTGCCTTGTACTCCTGCTCTGCCGCCTTGCTCTTGGCGGTTAGCTTGCGGTAGTAGCTATCGAGAAACTCCTTGTCGCCAATCTTCTCGTAGAACGATTCGGGCTGCTGGCGGAAGTCCTCGCGCATCAGCTGGCGCCCTAGGTCGGTAAGGATGCCCGAAAGCTCCCAGCTGTCACCCTCGTTCAGACGCTCCTCCACCAAGTCGAAGAGCCAGCGCTGCAGCTGCTCGTCCTCGTGCAGGCTCTCCAGCACCTTATCAACGGCTAAGGAGAGAACCCTGTCTCCATCCAGCTCCAGTGCATACCCCGGCTGGATGTTGAGCTCGCGAACAAAGTTGCGCACCACCTTTTGGAAGAACTTGTCGATGGTGGAGATGGCAAAGTTGGAGTAGTCGTGCAGGATACTGGTAAGCACCAGCTGAGCGCGCTTGCTTACCTCACGTTCGTATTCCATTCGAGAGCTATCATCATCCCAAAGCGATTGCTGCTGCCCCTGCTCGCCTTTTAGCATATCAACAAGCACCGAAAGGTAGTTGGGCTCGCGTCCATCGCCCCTTCTGTACTTCGCAAGGGCGTGCAATTCCTCAATGATGCGCGTTTTCATCTCCTCCGTTGCCTTGTTGGTAAAAGTTACCGCCAATATGGCGCGGTACTCCATCGGACGACGAATAATTTGGAGGATATACTCGCGAGCAAGGGTGTAGGTTTTCCCCGATCCTGCTGAGGCGTTGTAAACTACGAGCTTCGACATACTTGTTGAATATAAATTTTCGAATGGGATTTAAAGATAGCAATTTAGATGTTAGATAGTAGACGCTAGATAATAGACAAAAAGCATTCAACCACAAAGGGCACAAAGTAATTCCTTTGCGCCCTTTGTGATAGCCTTTGAGTACTTTGTGGTAAATAAAGTCTAGCCTCTATTTCTGTGATCTCTGTACCTCAGGGTCTCTGTGTTGAAAGAGACTAAAACCCCTGCAAGTTAATATCGTCGGTATAGGTAAAGTTTACCCACCTCCCCATCTTCTTCTGGATTACCTTAAAGTGATGACGATCCTCCTCGCACACTAAGGATATGGCTGTTCCGGGGGCTTCGGCACGTCCCGTACGCCCAATCCTATGGATGTAGTCTTTTGGCGAGCGGGGCAGTTCGTAGTTTATTACGTAGGGAAGGAATTCGATATCGATACCGCGCGAGGCGAGGTCGGTAGCCACCAATACGGTAATGCGTCCTGCCTTAAAGTCGGCTAACGCTTGTGTTCGGGCGCCCTGACTCTTCTTGCCATGCAGTGCAGCTGCTTTAATACCATTCTGCCTTAGCTTAACAACCACCGCATCCGCGCGAATAGTTTCGGAGACGAAGATGAGCACCTGCTCCATGTTCTCCTGATCGATAAGGTAGCGAAGTAGAGGCCCTTTTCGCTCGGGCGTTACGTAGTAGGCTAGCTGGGTGATGTTGTCAAGGTTTTGCTCCTCTGCCTCCACCTTTACCACTACCGGATCACGCAGCAGAATGTCGTTAAGCGTGGTTACATCCTTGCTTAGCGTTGCCGAAAAGAGCAAGTTCTGACGCTTAACAGGTAGCAGCTTAAAGATATCAGCCATCTCGTCGCGGAAGCCGAGGTTGAGCATCTTATCCGCCTCGTCGAGGACGAGCACCTGCACCTCCGAAAGGCTAACGGCATTCGAATCCACCAAGTCGAGCAAACGTCCAGGCGTTGCCACAAGTATCTCCACCCCCTGCATCTTTATCATCTGCGGGTTAATGGATACACCTCCATATACGGCTAGGCTCTTTACACGCTCGGGCAGTGCATCGCTAAAGAGGCGAAACACCTCCTCCACCTGAATAGCCAACTCCCTTGTAGGAACAAGCACCAGCGCACGAACATGACGGTTCTTCGAAGGTGCAGCCTTTCGCATCTGCTCCAGAATGGGAAGCACGAAGCTAGCCGTTTTCCCCGAACCCGTCTGGGCAATGCCTAGCATATCGCGTCCCTGAAGCACAACAGGTATTGCCTGCTTCTGAATAGGGTAAGGCTTTGCATAGTTCTGCTGTTCGAGTGCTTTAAGCAACGATTCCGATAAACCAAGGGAGGTAAAGGGCATATATGAGCTTTTAAATAAGATTGTGCCAAACTAAACGGCTGGCAAATATAACATTTATATGCGTCAACTATTGTTGGTGGCGGGTAGAGGCAGGTTTAAACCCCATCTCTACCTTGCCATTCCCCTCTCCTGCTTTACTCTATCAATAACCCAATTCAATTCAGGGTCGTTCCCCTTCAACACATCATCAAGAGTTGGGGTGATAGCAACATCGGGGATAATCCCTCTCCCCTCCTGCTCGGTTTGGTACTCTGGACGCATGCAAAGTAACCCGATGCGCGCATTTAACTTCGAGTTAGGTAGCTCGAATAGGTGCATTCGTCCAGCAACATTTCCGTTGAAAGCACCACCGGTCTCCTCCCCAACAAAGTAGGCCCGCTTCGCCCCTTTAAGATTGGACGATATGATGCACGAGGCAGAAAAGCTCGCCCCGTTAATTAGCATGTAAACCTTTCCCCTGAATCGAGTCTCCCTAGGTTTCTCAACCTTCTTCCCCAATCGGAAGTAGTACTTGCCATCGTCGCCCTTACTCATGTGCGAAAGCGCATAGGTAAAGTAAACGGGATAAAATGGCAGAATAAATGGGTCCAAAACAAGAGGGACATCCTTAAAGTAAGTAGTAAATAGGATGCTCTTAGGTGTGGTTACCTCCATCTTTTTTATAAAGCAAAAGCTGGTATCGGCGAGGTACGAGTAGAGACAACGAACATCAAACAAGCTACCTCCAGTATTATTCCTCAAATCGATTACAAGGGTTTTCACCTTCAACGAGTCGAGCTTCTTGAACGCACTCTTGTAGAACTTCTCGTACTGCCCTCCCGTAAAGTCGTTCAGTTTCATAATGGCAATGCTGCTATCCGACTTGTAGAACGAGAGGTTCTTACTGTAGGTCTTTTCGTCGCTGTTGTAGCCCAGCAGCAGGCGCCTCTTCCTTTCGCTGCGGGCGCTATCGCGCTGGGCAGCCGTAAGCGTAACCTTTACCTTCTTCACATTAGCGTTCCCCTTAGCCGTATCCTTTGGAGCAGCCCGTCTAAGCAGCACATTACGTAGGGTATCGTTATGGCGTAGCTCGCAGGCGAGGCTATCGGCAAAGTCGAAGTCGTTGTAGAAGAAGGTGGGGAAGCGATTGCCAAGTAACCTATCCGTAAAGGTGGTTACGTAGCCATCAGCGGTTAGGGTGGTCCGATACTTTGTAAGGAGATGTTGAGCGCTAATGCCATTTACCGAAACCACCTCCGAACCCTCCTTAATAGTCTTATTCCACGAGTTATTCTTCACCACGTAAAGACGGTTGTCGAATATCCCAAACTTCAACTTCGAGAAGGGCGTATAGCCAAACTCCTTTACCCTTAGGCTGTCCTTCTCCCTCGACTTATATTCCTTATTCAGCGGAAGCATTCGCGTATGCCCCTCCCTGATACTCGACACCACCGGCGCCACCTTATAGTAGAACTCCCCGCTGGTCATCGGCTCGGTAATGGATGACTTTAGGCTATCGAACTTATAGTCGAGTTCCTTTTTGCTGATATACCAGTACAGCTGCGGATGGTAAGCCTGCAGCTTGCGGTAGAGGTAGTCGACATCCTCCTGTAGATCTTTGGGATTTTTCTTCTCAGCAAGTTGCTGGTTGTACTGCTTCACCGAGGTACAACTGCCAAGAATAAGAGCGATTAGCAGGGCAAGAGCTGGTTTTGTCATATCGTATAGCGTAATAGGTTAGTATTATCCGATACAAATGTATTTTTTTAGGCTTACAAGTAAAAATACAACCCTCATATATAAAGGAAAAGCATCTTTGCCACCAATACCCTACCCGATAGCAGGGATTTCGCCTTTAAGATTCTTGTTTTAGAGGAGTCCTCTATGAACCACAGAATAAAAAGGTTTCCCATATTAGCTCGCTTAACAACGGCAGGCAAACATAGTATCACCGAACAACCTTCTTCCGTAGACACCATGGCGCAGCCATACCAGACTGGCACGAATCCCTGTTTGAGCGAGGTCGCCTCCACAATGATCCTCAACGCTGTAATGGTCTTAGGGCTATTACCACATTTGAAGCGGTGCCATTCCTCCGCGACTGAGCGAGTTAATTCGTGCCAAGGCCTTTTGGTTCTTTTGGGCCAGCCAAAAGAACAGAAAAGAATAAAAGCTCGCGGCTAAAATCATAAGCAGCATTCAAGGTTTAGCGGAATTTTGTGCTTATATTTTTAAAAGCGATATCCCTGCCAAATAGAAGCCATAAAACAGAATCTCTTTTTTTTCGTATCTGCTGTAACATATCTCCAAGTCGAGCGTCTTATCATCAAAACTTACTACACTATGAGAATACATAAGCTTGCAGCGCTAATAGCACTTACCCTTGCAGCTGTTGCAGTAAACGCACAAATCTTTTCCAGAGGAATAGTTGGAAACGGAGAAATGGGCAAACGAGTTTTCAAGCTCAACGAATTTAAGAACATATCGGTTTCTTCAGGCATCGATATTTACCTCGATCCAACCGGAAAGAACCTAGCTGAGCTGGTAACCGACAAGAATGTTATCAACGCTGTAATAGTCGAACAAGATGGCAATACCCTTACCTTTAAGTTAAAGGAAAACGTTCGTAAAACGACCAAAGGCATTAAGATATACCTTTCGTATAAAACCATCGAAGGCATTGGCGCCTCGGGCGGCAGCGATGTTTACATGATAAATAAAAGCGCCATACTTAAGTCTAGGTCCTTAAGCATAGATGCTAGCGGAGGCTCCGACTTACGCCTCGACATCAGCGTAGAGTTGCTTAAATGCGAAAGCTCTGGCGGAAGCGATATCTTCCTAAATGGCACCGCCAATACGGCAGTCTTTAGCTGTAGCGGTGGAAGCGACGTGAAGGCAAAAGAGCTAACTACTCACACCTGCAGCATCGAATCGTCAGGTGGCTCAGATGCCATAGTTACAGCAACCCAATCAATCAAGGTAGATGCTTCAGGTGCATCAGATGTAACCTACTACGGAAATCCTAAAAGCATCTCTGTTTCGAAGTCTGGTGCATCCGACGTTTACAGAAAATAGGCAACACAACCAAACCTCATAATCAGCAGCAAAAAGGTCATCAACCCGGGTACCCGGCGATGACCTTTTTCTTTTAGCCTGCCATTGGCAATTCGCTTAACGCTCCATCCAGTAATCGTACGCCGCTTTAGCTGCGCTTGCCACCACTCTTCGCGAATGGTTATTACTTTGCGCATTCCACGTTAGCATCGAAAAGATGAAGTCGCCCTTAGGGGTATAGAATATGCCTACATCGTGATTGCTGCAATCTAAGTCGCCTGTTTTATGCGCCACCTCCACATCGTCGGGGATATCTACATACACCATCGACCTATCGAGCTGCTGCTTCATAATGTCCACCATTAGCGCATCATAGGTATCATCAACAACCTTTCCATTATATAGCCGTTCCAGAAAGAGAGCCATATCGTAGGCAGAGGTAAAGTTGTCGCGACCTTCGCTTTTGGCAACAAAGTCGAGCATTCTACGCTGCAATCTGGTATCCTTCATTCCCTGCTGCTCGATATTCCTATTTACGGAATCCATTCCAACCAAATCGATAAGAATGTTGGCGGCAGTATTATCGCTTTGAATGATCATGAGCGTTACCACATCAAGCAACGAGTAGGTGTTGCCCGTTTCGAGCAGCTGCAGGATACTGTAGCCAACCTTATCCGCTTCCTTAACCGTAATTCGCTGCCCTAGGCTAAGCATTCCGCTCTTCACCTGCGACATCACCTCCGCCATTACCGGCAGCTTTATGGTGCTAGCCGACGATACCACCTCGTGCTCGTTATGGCCATAGTTTTCACCTGTACGTAAATCCTTTACAAGAAAGGAGTAGCATATATCTTCGGAGCCAATACGCTCTACAATGCGCTGTTGTAACAACATAAATATTTTCAGTAATACGTTGATGGTTTACCTCCCTTGCACAGAATACCTTTGCAAAAGATTGCCGCAAGATATATACTTTTTAGGCATTCGGATTGCGAAGTACACGTTTTTGTACACCTCAACAGGTGGTAAACAATGCAACATTCTACACAAACTCTTCATCTGGAAGTGGAGTATTTCCCGTCTCGCAAATCACCACCACAAAGCCCTGAAAGGGCGCCATCCCCGAACATGGGGTGAAGCCCCTATGAAGAGGCGAAACCTCGTAATGAAGCGAAGATATGTGATAAGACGAAGCCTCTTCGTGAAGTAAAGCCTCCTGAGAAGGCGAAGCCCCCTCCTCCTCCCACACATTCCATTCGTCATCCCCCCATGCCAACATAGGACAGCGCGATACTCATCAGGTTTAGCGCTTCGTCATGCTATTCGAATCTTCAGGTATATACCATACATTCTTTTTCAGGTCTACCCCGCCGCCCAAATGTTCCTGCACAACGCGATCGACTATATAAACACCCTTTGTAGCCATATTCTCAAAATTGTCAATGCCGTTATTCGGAAAGCCAATCCTAGTTCTGTGGATATTATACTTATCGGAAAACTTTCTATTAAAGGCCTTCTCAACGCCATCTTTTCCAATCATAAAGCCCAACATTCCACCCCAAGTTGCCGCAGGATTATCGGAATCCCATCCGGCTAGTACCGCAATTTTTATGGTCGCTACAATATCACCCTCTCCGTAGAAGAGGCTAATTAAGCTCGAAGCAAAGTTAATCCCTGCGGCAAAGCAACCATTACAGTACCTGTTCTGAGAGGTAATATTGTAGCCATCAACTTGCGAAACTTGGTATCGTTGGTAAACCTCATCTCGTGCTTGTTCCCAAGGGATATTGGCCAGATACCTGCTTTTGACAAAATCATACATCTTTGCAGAATAGGAATCGTTGGGTAGCACTTTTCGTGATTCATCGGCCATCCAAAGAATGTTTTCCTTCTTCGACTTCTTTTTATCAACAGCAGATGCCAATGAATACATCGAGACATAAAACTCCGAGATCCACTGCGAATTAAACCTTGCAGTAGTCCGTATTGGTAGATCAGCCATCTTTAGCGCAAAATCGGGACGTGTTGGGGCAAATAGACCAAATATCTCGGTGGTTAGCTGCGCATCAATCATCTCGTATTCCGGATTATTTACAGGATCGCCTGTTGCAGGAGGAACCATTCCCTTGTTCATCAAATCAAAGGCTTTCTGATTAGATACCCACAAGTAGTTCTCCTCTTCTTTCTTTATATGCTTCTGCCAGCCATCCCTGATTTGCTCACCCGTTAGTATCGGTTGCTTATTCGATGCCAAAAGATCCTGATAGATGTACTCCATATCAGTATCATCATCAGCCCCCCATACCCCATCTGGATTAACAAAAACAAAGTCGATGGTAGCCGACAAGTTGCTTGGCACACCCTGCCCCCAGATGCTTGGCTGATCTGACTTTCCCCAATCTTCGCGAGTATAAAACTTACCCGTTTTTATCTCGCCTATCGAGCCTATCTTATCCATTTCGGTAACCAAGCCTGTCCAGTTGGCAATGCACTCACCAAGCCAAAACCCGTACAATTTGTTGGCGTATTCCGACCGAGAAATTACCCGATCGCTCTTCTTCGGATGATAGCTTTTATAGGTCAACTCCGGGTCGAAAATGGTTTTCCCTGATTGAGCATACGAGCTACTGCCAAATAGTACAGCCAAAATCATCAAAACAGCAAGCTGTCTGACATAAAAGTATCCTTTCATCGAATTATATGCTTCTGGTTTATTGTATCTCTCTTACTTTACGGCGTTACTTCAACACCCTTCTAACGGTAGCATATAGAATCTAGCTATCATCACTACGACCTGAAGCCCGTGAAGGCTTTAATTTTAATAGCCCCGAGTTTCACTCGGGGAGTTAGGTTGGAAGATGGAAACAAACCCGAAGAGGGTTGAATAGATTCTCTGAGAAACGAGCTAACTCATCACTAATACCCACCCTATTCGTTATCGAACCGCTAAGCGTAGGTGCTAGTTTAGTAGACATCTTCCCATAACACCCCGTTACGGTATTCGTTTTATTGCGGTCAAAGACCGCTACTTACCTTCGACATAGTCACAGACTATGCCGAGCCTTGTGCCGCTGCTAAGCGTAGGCTCTGCCTACGCTTTTATGCCTTACGGCCTCCGGCCGTACTGTGGCAAGATGGAAGCCTTGGCTACATAAGTTTAGAGAGAAAACTCATAGCCGAAAAACTCAACCTACTCCCCATATACAACCCCTTTTCTTGCATCATCCGAATAAATATGCAACGAATAAGAGATATCGCTCAAACAGGTAATCCGATGAATATGGTTAGTCATAACATTAGCCTTACCCAACGCATAAAACCCGGTATTATCGTCTACTTCAACCACTCTTGCAAGCTCAACTTCGCCGGTGCCATCTACCTCTTCGAATATCTCCAGCTTCAGTTTACCCTTTAGTAGGTTGTAGGCAGCAAATTCGGGGTGACCATGAATGCTGCTCTGCGCCCCCTTGTGCCAGGTCATAATTAAGGCTTCCCATCCAGACTCATCCCTTCCTATAAGCGTACGCTCGTAAGGTGTATCGCTGACTTTACGAAACTGGGTTAAGTCATTCTTGCAGGAGAAAGTCAACGCTAGCTGCTTTAGCTCTTCACCCAGCTTATCGTTGATTTGTCCTTTTCTAACTATATCCATTATCTCCCCAAAAAACTCTTCAAATCCAGGTTTAACACCAAGAATCTCATTGGGGTTTCCAACTGTTTCTTTCAACTCCATTCTACTTTAGTGCTTTATTCCACATTCCTACAAATACTCCTTTTGCCAGCATGCGCTCTACGGCAGGTAGCTGCAAAGCGCGTGACTGCGGTCTTCAAGCTTATCAAACCGCACCGACATTAAGGCCAGCAACAGCCCTTAAATATACTATTATCCCGTTGCTAAACGTAGGCTCTGTCTACACTTTTATGCCTTACGGACTCCGGCTGTATAGGTAAGCTAGAGAACTTGGTTACTTGAGCGTAACGATGAGGTAACACTCTGCTGGGGGCTGCCTTTCTTCCTGTTTTTATATGTCACACAATGCGGTCACAGGATATTTTCTTTGCTGAAATAATTTTATGTGATTTTCTAAGTCGCCAAAAATTGTTTCAAACCTTTCAAAGCTCTCTTCATAACCAAAAGAACCTGTTTCTTTTAGACCTTCGACTATTTTTAATGTTCCAACCTTTTCAAATCTGTCTTTGAAATTGATGAAGTCTTTGTGGTCAACTGCAAATTTGATAACACCAAAGAAGAAATTACAATTACCGCCAGTTAATTGCCAAATTCTCTCTATTCCTGGTTGACGCTGTTTTGTTGTTTGCTGGTCGTAACCGCTACCAATTTGTCTGCCTAAAATTTCTTTGTCCTTCAAATCGTCAGCTGTCGGTTTTTTACTTGAGTTGTATGTTGTTGGAACTAAGATATAATTGCATTGTCCTCGGTATTGCTCTATAGAAGCACAGATAACAGCTCTGTAATTCCCGTCTCTAAGATGAAACGTCAATAAGTCGTCAGGTTGAAAATAGAATTTAGTTATTTTTCTGAACTTTTTCCTGGCTCTTACTTTCGTGTTTGTCTGACTGATTTTCTTCCACAATTTGTCAAGTTCTTTTTGTCGTGCCTTGCCTTCTTTCAGATCATATTCCTCAGTCCAAACCTTTACACAAGCTCCTTTGTCGATTACCGATTTAACGTAAGAAAGTTTATCTTCTGTCATTTGTCCTATTTCCCAAAGAGCCAAAGCACAGGAAGTAACATAAATTTCATTGTCGAAGTCGTCAAAGTAGTCTGCTTGAATAAGAGGAAACTCTTCGCTTATATTATCTACGTCTACACCACTGTCATACAAGTCTATAATACCCCAGTAAGTGTCGTGGGCTGTATCTCCGTCAATTATTTTAACTCCGTCTGTTGCCATTACAGTCTTTCTTTAAGGTTGCTCATAAATCGCATTACTGTTGAGGTAAACATAACCTTTAAATCATAAATTGGCACAAGTTCTCTACCTAGAATAATCCATAATTCAGACCCCTGAATAGAACATTTGATACTTTCAGGAATTTCAATAGGGAAAAGTGGTCGCAATCTTCGTGTATAATGAGTGTACGAACAATAATGGTCGATAAGTTTTGTTCAGTGAAATACATATCTTCATAATTTTCACTCTCGCTAAGCACAGGCTCTACCTAAGTTTTTATTCCCTACGACCTCCAGCTGTACTGTACAGGCAAGCTAGAAGCCTCGGCCACCTGAGAGTAGCGAGGAGGCAACGCTCAACTAGAGAATACTGTTACTACATCCCATTTTCAATTAATGTCATATTGTATAATTGTTCATTATCAAAACAATTTCTACCCCGCTTTGAAGTCAATAAGCCAAAACCTTCAAATTTGATAAGGCGGATTTGAAATTCATCTTCTCCACTTTCTGTTTGAATATCCTTTGTGATTTCTGTTTGCATCTTATTTGG
Source organism: uncultured Acetobacteroides sp. (assembly GCF_963678165.1). Lineage (NCBI taxonomy): Bacteria > Pseudomonadati > Bacteroidota > Bacteroidia > Bacteroidales > Rikenellaceae > Acetobacteroides > uncultured Acetobacteroides sp. Next base: position 3,130,959 of record NZ_OY782755.1, read on the forward strand.
TTTACTTGTCGCCAACGATGGGGGATGTAGCATTAGTGGCGGATTGCGGACGAATCTCCTTTCAAGCCGTTAAGTGGCAGATGCGGGAAACGAACCTTACGGAACGTGCTTCACCCGCCATTAATGCTACACAATGTTACCAGCTGACGTCTTTGGGGAGAGTTAGTTGAAATCATACGGATAACCAATTTCATTCAAGTCGGTTTCAAGTTGTTTCCAGTCTTCAAGTTTCTCTACGATTGTCAAAACCATTTTCTTTGTCAAAGTTTGTCCGTTATAAATTTTTGATGCTGTCTCTAATGGAATTCCACTTTCAATATAACTTCCTTCAAAATATTCGGTCGCCCAATCAATGTAAGTCTGTGGATTCTCATCAAAAATTTTTAACAAGTCATCCGAGCCATCTCGAAAATGTTCAAGTTCTCCAATCTGCCAATTGTTTTGTTCGGTGATCCAAATACAAAACGTTGTGCCAACTGATTGTACAGGTTCTCCAAATATAAACTCACTAAATATCTCAGGTAATTTTTGTGTCAACTTTTCTTTTGCAGGCAGTTCTTCTTTATAATCATAGAGTTCGTGAGCAAATCCATTTATTACACAACCATTTTGTGTAAATAAAATTAGCATTTGATCGCCTTCACCATTTCTCATTTCACAAAATTCTTCATTGTCTGCCCATTGATTATTGTAAGAATAGTAACGGTATTCCCATTCTTGCGAAAGTATTGCATCTAAAACAGAAATGGCTTTACAAATTGTTTGTAGCTTTATTCTATCTGGAAGTAAATTCAGCTTTTTAGTTGAAATCATTTGTCAAATTATCTTTATGTTGTGTATCTACTTACGCTTGCTGCTTGCGGCTGGGCTTTACGTTCGGGCTACCGAACTTCACTATTTTACTTCAGCCTACCTGACGCCAAAGCCAGTGCTAGCATTAGGTAAGTCGTTTAAAATTCGCTACTAAATCCCATTTTCACTTAATGTCATATTGTATAATTGTTCATTATCAAAACAATTCCTACCCCGCTTTGAAGTAAATTTACTTTTCCAATAATCTCTGATAGAGCTTATATAGTTTTTAAAATTATCAGACTTATCCTTTACCTCTCCTTTTTCGATATGCTGAACTCCAAAACGAAGAACGTATATTCCGTTTGTTCCGTTAAGGATACTATTTGTCATAGGACAATACATTTCTATCAGCTCATTTTTCCTCCATAAAGCTTCGTGTGTAACAGCTCCAGCTTTGTCATCCGAATAAGCAATAAAGCGATCTATGGCTATTTCTTCTTTGGCGATGTATATTATAAAGTATTTATTTTCAAAAGCTACCTTTGACACATTCTTACAATCAAGCTTTTCGAAGAATCGCAAGGATTTTTCCTTGTCCCAATACCATATATATAGATGTGATTGTAATGCTTCTTCTGTAAATCTTAGAAAATTCTCAACATCGGTAAAACTCCAGTACGTGTTAATCCATTCCGACTTACATTTCAGTTTTGGCTTTTCACAAAAAGTAATCGGTTCATCAATCAGGTGTTGTGTTGGTGAATATCTGATGTCAATAGAATACTGTGTTATTTGCTTTTGACATTTTGTACAAGTTGACTTTACAATGATTTCTCTTACATCTTCTGTTTCAAATCTTGGAACATAGGTAAGTTGAATATTAAACCAAATATTTTTACAAGAACATTTTTTCGCCGTTGGATATTTATCCTGTATCAGGTCATACCAATAATCAATGCTGTCTAAGAGTAAATAGCTCTTTTCAGATTTTGAAGTCAATAGGCCAACACCTTCAGATTTAATGAGGCGGATTTGAAATTCATTTTCTCCACTTTCTGTTTGAATATCTTTTGTGATTTCTGTTTGCATCTCGTTTGGTTTACTTGCCGCCATCGGCATGTAGCATTAGTGGCAGATTGCGGGCGAATCTCCTTTCAAGGCGTTAAGTGCATGATAAAAAAACAAACCTTGCCAAACGAGCTTCACCCGCCGTTAATGCTACACAATGATGGCAGTAGTTGTTTTTACCATGTCCTAGTTTCTTCAATTTGTTGTTCTATACTTGTCTTATCTATTCCTTTAGATAATGCAATCTCTGATAATTTCTCAATAATATTTTCTGCTTCTATTGTAGTTATAAACGTTTTCTTATCATCAAGCTTGTTTATGGCTAGAATGCTTTTTTTTAACTCTTTTGAAAACATTCTAGGGTCTGAACAATTTTCAAATTTTGCAATAATCTTTTCAGTCTTAATGATTTTTTCAGAATCCACATATTCTATCCATCCTTTAAAATATTGTGGTTTGACGCTAAGTTTTCTCTTTGTTTTGCCAATTTCTTCCTGCTCAATTCCCCAAAGTAAAACTTGTAACTCTAAATGTTGGTATGTTACTTGAATACCTTCATCATTTAACTTGCATTCATTTTGTGGAGAAAAATCATAGCTAATCTCAGGTTTAAGCTGCTTACAAACCGTTGTGTTGCCAAAGTATGTCAAATGATATTTGTCTTTTAGATTGTAGTACATCATATCCTTTCTAAATATAATGTTCGGTTCGTCATTCCATATACCGGTAAAAAGAAGTGTTTTTTTCCATAAATATTTAGGTTGATAGATATTTTTTAAGTCTAATTCATTCATTGAGCTTGGTAAGCATCTAAAGGTCTTGTCAAACACAACTAGAAAGTAACCATTCTTTTTTTCGATTTCATTTGCTCGTTCAATATGAATTATCTGCAGAAAATAATAGGTCTTATTGACATTAACATAGAAAATGTCTCCTTTTTTAATGTTTGTTAGTGCAATATCGCTTGTCTGCATATAGGTTCTTTTCTTACAATTACCGGCAACTCATTTATCAACACTTTAAGCTAGGCGAAGTCACAGATTTCGCCATTGCTAAATTGCGATCTATAGCCTACAATCAAAAGTAGCAAAAAAGTCAGCGCAGCCGTTGTGCAGACTGCGCTTTTATATGGACCGTTGCTTTGGCGTTATATTGCTATCAAAGACCGCTACTTACCTTCGACATTGTCATAGACTATGCCGAGCCTTGTGCTTCTATTCTACGCTTATCAGTGGATGCAACCGTATATAAAATCTACTAGCGGTAATGCTTACCTCGTTATTACTTGAGCATCCAGCAAGCTAACTTCGCCATTGGGCAGGTACTGGTACAAGTTAACAAATAGGAGGTTCGAGTTCTGGTCCTTTGGTGGAATAAGTACCACAAATGTCATCGTCGGATTACTCTTATTGCTATCTATCCATGTACCCGAATTGGCGTATACCGCTCTTTTATTGTCGGTGGTGGTATAGGAAAGGATGCGCGCCACGTGCGAATGGCCAAAGATGACAACCCGCTTGTTAGAGCTCGCATTGCCGAAGTACTGAACGTTCGACATATCATCGGTACCATCAGCGCTATCCGATTGCTCAATTGCCGTAATTGTGGGAATGGGTACCGCCACACGATTATACCGCTGACGCTCGCCCCATGTATCCTGAATCCCTGGATATAAGATAGTGTAAAGCCTACCATCAGTGCCAACTTGGGGCGTTAGGTCTTGCTCGGAGTAAGGACCAGCTAGCCCATCGATATTGGTAACAATGAATTTCTCTTCGTACTTCTGCTTAACCGGAAAATCTTTAAAAACAGATTGCCAAAGCTGTCCGTATAGCGAGCACAAGAATTGGCTTTCATCACCGTAGGTTAAGCTAATGCTGTAGGGCGAATTTTGACGCTGCTGAAGTCCGTTGTATACCGATTCCACTGCTATTCTTGTAAAGAAATAGCCAGGAGGAAGAATTGGCCCCTTGCCCGGATAGTTTTTGTTGTTAGAGATAGGATCTGGAGCGCAGAAGAAGTTGTAGCGGTGCCCGTGCTCAATAGCAACCTCAGGGAAGTCTTTGGGCTCGTATGTTCCTAATCCAATAATAACGTTGCCCGCTGCGTCCCTTTCACGAGCCTGCTCCATTTTGGGTAAAACGTTTCTGATTTCGTCATCCGTTATCAACAAATCGTGATTTCCAGGAACGTATGTCACCTCAATCTCAGGATTCTCGCATATAGCATTGAGTCCATCAAATACCGTATTATTATTATCCCGAATCTTATTCACAAAATCCTGCTGACTTCCACCTTTTAGGGTATCAACATTTGCAGGCAGAAACCATTCGTCAATAAGGTCGCCTGCAATAACCAACTCTTTAACGTTAGGAGAATCGTTAACCTTTTGCAGAAAATTTATCAAGGAATCGCGGTTTAGCCTACACTCCGTGTACCTTTCGTAGGCACCAAGATGTATGTCGCTTATGCAAACCAGCAGCTTTCGCCCATTAAGAGCGCTCATTCCGGCACTGCCCAAGCTAAGATTGTAGTTTACGGCAAAGTAACCATAATAGTCGTAGGGTATTTTCGACTTTCCCCTATCTGGTACTGCGATGGTTACGCAAACCATATACTCCCTACCCTCATCAAATTTCGCCCCATCACTGGTGGTAATCTTTCGAGCATAATGACAACCAGTAATACTCGACAACTTAATGCTAACCGGGATTGTGGTACCATCGGCATTTACCATATCGAGCTTTACCCCTCTTATTACATCGCCACTAGTACCTATCAAATCGCTAAAATCAACAACTATCGAATTTGTTGGATTAATGACAACAGGCCTGCTTGCGTCGTTGGACATGGCGACATTTATAATCGCCTTTTTTGCTGTTAGAGTCTTCATATAATTCTCGTTTTAAGTACTATTCTTACCTTAATATTTATCCCATTTATTTCAATCCAACCGCATACTACCATTGTAGCCTATGCAAAGCGCAAGCTCTGCCGCTCTCTTCTACCTTTGTTCCCTCCGCTAAGCTAAGACGCAGCCACGCCTTTTGCTCTTTGCAGGTTCGACCCGCAAACCTTGCAAACCAAGCGTAGCGAGAACGCTAGATTTGCTGATCTCTTCCCATAACACTCCGTTATAATATTCGCGTTATTGCAGCCAAAGACCGCTACTTACCTTCGACATAGTCACAGACAATGCCGAGCCTTGTGCTTCGGTTGTACTACGCTCAACCGGGGGGCTTCATGCTGGGCGCTGCGTGTCGCTTAAAGCCCTATTTATCGTACGCTGGCCTTTTTTTCTATATAACTAATGATGAAACAATCTTATACCTGTATTTATTATAGTTATCCCATATTTGTTTGCAGTATCAATTATTTCATTGTCCCTAATTGAACCCATTGGAGTTGCTATATATCTTATTCCAAATTTGTTTGCTAATTCAATATTGTCTTTTTGTGGAAAATATCCATCAGAAAGTAAGCATGTATTTGGCAATTCATTTAATATAACTCTATCACCATACTGGCTCTGTCTTTGTAGCTCAATCAATTGGTCAAGGTCAGTTCTTTTTATGTTTTCAAGTGGATTTAAAAATGAATAATTTAGCCTCAGTTTTTGATACCAAATATTTGCTTTTGTTAAAGCTAAGCTTGAGCATAGAATTCTGGATTGTTGACCTGAACCTATACCAATTACCTGACCATTTGACACAACACAAATTGAATTAGATTGAGTATACTTCAACGTAAGCATCCCAAGTTTTAAGTCAGAAAGAATATCTGACGGTATTATTTTTTTGGGGGTTACTACATTTGAAAAATGTTCATCATTGATTTTTAAATTGTTCCTTTTTTGTTTTATTGTTATACCAAATACTTCCCGTGATTCAATTTCGTTAGGTTCAAAATCTTTATCTATTTGAAATATTACATAACTCCCATTTTTTTTTGAGCGCAAAATCTCTAAAGCTGCATCATTGAATTCAGGTGCTATAACACCATCAGATACTTCTGATTTTATTAATAATGCGGTTTCCTTATCAACACAATGGCTTAATGCAATAAAATCTCCAAATGAAGCCAGTCGGTCTGCACCTCTCGCTCTTGCATAGGAAGTAGCTAACTTAGTTAATGATTTGTTTATCAAATATGCCTGTTTATCAATAATACTCAATTCCCTAAAAATTGCCACTCCTGAAGGTGTAACATGTTTAAAAGATGTACTACATTCTGAATTTAATGTTTGACTTGCTTCTTTTACCAATTGCCAAGAATTCAAAGCATCCAATATATTGATAACACTTGGATTTCCATTTAATAATCTCAAAGAGTTTGAATCATCAATAATTTCTGCGTAATCTTGATACGGATTCATTCCATATTTTAATTTCATAGAATCAAATTAATCGTTAATATTTCGTTCGTTCTTTTGGCTTGCATACAACGCTGCAAATAAGACTGTGGCGGACTGCGGACAAAATTTTCTCAAGCCGTTACAAAGTTGAAGCGGGCAACTGAACGCCCCAGACGTGATAAACCCAAACTAAGCACAGGCCCTGCCTACGCTTTTATACCTCACGCCTTCCGGCCGTACTGTATAGGCAGGCTAGAAGCCTTGGCTACTTGAGCGTAGCGAGGATACTACGCTAGCGGAAGGATGAAACGAGGGGTTGTTTAATTTTTGTCATCTATTGAATTCACCTTGTAAATGAATTGAAATTTAATTGTGTACTTATTAGACTTAGGAAATCTTTCCGATAGAACTCGTTTTTCAAATTTTCTCATAATATTCAAGTCTAAATTATCTCTAATTGAAAATCTAATTACATTATCAATGTCTTTTTTCAACTCAAATTGAATCATAATCTTTCCAGATTGCTTAGACTCTCCAAAAAGGTCAATAAATATTTTATCTATCTTATCTTTTATGGTTTTAAACTCTTCAATTGAAATAGATTCATTTAGTTCTTCATTAGAACTTAATAAAATTACTCTTTCTAACTTTGTTTCTTTTTTTAGACTACGTTGAATTGTATCAACTTCCACTCCGTTCCTATATCTTTTAAAACTCCCTTCGGTTCTATAAGTTCTATTTTCAATAGGGTTGTAATATTTATCTCTGGAAAGAGTGTCATTTTCAAATTTGCTCTGTCCTAAACAAAACTTTGAAACTATTAATAAAGTGATAATTAAATGTAGTGCTTTCATGTTTCTTGTTTTAATAACCTTCAATTCGTTTATATCCCCCTTACACTGTAGTCTGCATCAGCGCTAGAGGCTAGGCGAAGTCGCAGACTTCGTCTTTGCTAAATTGTGGTATATAGACCGCAATCAAAAGTAGCAAAAAAGTCAGCGCAGCCGTTGTGCAGGCTGCGCTTTTATATGGACCGTTGCTTTGGCGTTTTATTACGGTCAAAGACCGCTACTTACCTTCGACATAGTCACAGACTATGCTGAGCCTTGTGCTTCTAGTCTTCGCCTAGCAGAGTGCTAATGATTTATTTGTAACTATTATCTTCTTGTCCATTCCAACGATAATGCTTAACTCGTCCATCAGATGAAGATTCGTATGTTCTTTTATCATCATTTAGCATTTTCTTTAACAACCATCCTGCATCTTTACCAGCTTGCTCTACATCTTCTGACTTTTCATATAGTGCAATCATTGGTGTACCTTCCCAAAAGAAATTTTCTCCACCTAATAAATCTCGTGCGGCAAACCATTCATCTCTTCTATTTTTACACCAACAATAAACCGCTCCTTGTAAAAAGTCAAGAATTCTTTGCCTTTGTTCATCGGTGATGCCGTGAACTTCTCTGATTTCTGATTCTTTTACTAGCATATTAAATCTTAGTTTAGTTTATTATACTCATTTTCTGAAAAATCAATTTCACTCTTAAACGTATCGTCTTGTTTTTTTAAACATCTATATTCGTCTTCTATTGTTCTGAAAATCTACTGTATTCCTTTGCCATTCGAATAATCCAAGTTGGGTCACAGACTTCGTCTTTGCTAAATTGCAGTATATAGCCTGCAATCAAAAGTAGCAAAAAAGTCAGCGCAGCCGTTGTGCAGGCTGCGCTTTTATATGGACCGCTGCTTTGACGTTATATTGCAGCCAAAGACCGCTACTTACCTACGACATTGTCACAGACTATGCCGAGCCTTGTGCTTCTATTCTACGCTTATCAGAGGATGCAACCGTATATAAAATCTACTAGCGGTAATGCTTACCTCGTTATTACCTGAGCATCCAGCAAGCTAACTTCGCCATTGGGCAGGTACTGGTACAAGTTAACGAATAGGAGGTTCGAGTTCTGATCCTTTGGTGGAATAAGTACCACAAAGGTCATCGTCGGATTACTCTTATTGTTATCTATCCATGTACCCGAATTGGCGTATACCGCTCTTTTATTGTCGGTGGTGGTATAGGAAAGGATGCGCGCCACGTGCGAATGGCCAAAGATTACAACCCGCTTGTTAGAGCTCGCATTGCTGAAGTACTGAACGTTCGACATATCATCGGTACCATCAGCGCTATCCGATTCCTCAATTGCCGTAATTGTGGGAATGGGTACCGCCACACGATTATACCGCTGACGCTCGCCCCATGTATCTTGAATCCCGGGATATAAGATAGTGTAAAGCCTACCATCGGTGCCAACTTGGGGCGTTAGGTCTTGCTCGGAGTAAGGACCAGCTAGCCCATCGATATTGGTAACAATGAATTTCTCTTCGTACTTCTGCTTAACCGGAAAATCTTTAAAAACGGATTGCCAAAGCTGTCCGTATAGCGAGCACAAGAATTGGCTTTCATCACCGTAGGTTAGGCTAATGCTGTAGGGCGAATTTTGATACTGCTTAGGTCCGTTGTATAACGATTCCACGGCAATTCTTGTAAAGAAATAGCCAGGAGGAAGAATGGGACCCTTGCCCGGATAGCTTTTGTTGTTAGAGATAGGATCGGGAGCGCAGAAGAAGTTGTAGCGGTGCCCGTGCTCAATAGCAACCTCAGGGAAGTCTTTGGGCTCGTATGTTCCTAATCCAATAATAACGTTGCCCGCTGCGTCCCTATCACGAGCCTGCTCCATTTTGGGGAAAACATTTTTGATTTCGTTCTCCGTTATCAACAAATCGTGATTTCCAGGAACATATGTCACCTCAATCTCAGGATTCTCGCATATCGTGTTGAGTCCGCTAAATACCTTACTATTATTATCCCGAATCTTATTCACAAAATCCTGCTGGCTTCTACCTTCAAGGGTGTCAACGGATGCTGGCAGAAACCATTCGTCAATAAGGTCGCCCGCAATAACCAGCTCCTTAACGTTAGGCGAATCGTTAACCTTTTGCAGAAAATTTACCAACGATTTGCGGTTTAACTTACACTCGGTATAGCTGTCGTAGGCACCCAGATGTATGTCGCTTATGCAAACCAGCAGGTTTCGTCCAGTTAAGGCACTCATTCCTGTACTACCCAATTTAAGGCTGTAGTTTACGGCAAAGTACCCATAGTAGTTATCGTCTACTGGCAGCTTCTTTGAATAGGAAGTCGCTATATGTACATGAATCCGATACTCCCTACCCTCCTCAAGATTACTACCATCGCTAGTAGTGATTTTACGCGCATTAGGACAACCGGTAACTTCCAAAGACGTAATACTAATCGATTTCATGCTCCCGTCGGCATTTACCTGGTCGAGATATAACCCGACTATTTGACTGCGACTTGAACGCATCGAGTCACTAAAATCAACAACTATCGAATTTGTTGGATTAATGACAACAGGCCTGCTTGCGTCGTTGGACATAGCGACATTTATAATCGCCTTTTTTGCTGTTAGTGTCTTCATATAATTCTCGTTTTAAGTACTATTCTTACCTTAATATTTATCCCATTTATTTCAATCCAACCGCATACTACCATCGTAGCCTATGCAAAGCGCAAGCTCTGCGGCTCTCTTCTATCTTTGTTCCCTCCGATAAGCTAGGGCGCAGCCTACGCCTTTTGCTCTTTGAAGGCTCAGCCCGCAAACTTTGCGAAATCAAGTATAGCAAAGATGCTAAGCTTAGCTGATCTCTTCCCATAACACCCCGCTACGGTATTCGTTTTATTACGGTCAAAGACCGCCACTTACCTTCGACATTGTCTCAGACTATGCCGAGCCTTGTGCTTCTATTATACTACACTCAAAAAGGAAACAAAACATGCGGTACGTGTTTCACCTGCTATTAATGCACAGAATATAAAACCCCATATTATTCTATCTTTAGTTTTTCAAATAGTATTCTATTTCGTTTTCTTGCGTCATCAAGAACTTTTTCAAATGGCATTACTTCAAAATATGCAGTATAAAACTTACTTTTTATTTTAAACCAACCTATACCATCAGGGGTGTGCTCAAATTCTCTTCTTTCTAATATTTTCTGTAGCGAAGGTCTTATGTCACAAATAATGTAAACATAAAATGGAGTTCTTTTATCAACTTCTACTATTCGTCCATTTCGACCTTTAACTTTCCCTTCTAGTAATAACTCAATGTATTTCTCTGTTTGTTCAATTGGATTTTTACTATCGTCATAATCCTTATAATCATCTCTTTGTGGTTTTTTAAATTCCACAATTGTAAATGAATTATGAGGTGCATTCTTAGAGTCAGAAAATGCAAACGCTTCATTATAAATCAACAAATCACTTCTATCATTATCAGTTGATGATATTTCAGGAATGCTATTAAATGTTTTATCAGAAGCTAAAAATGAATGATATGAAAGTCTTTCGTCAATCAACCACAAATTTTGTTTGTCAGAAGGAACTTCATCAGAAGATGTTCTAATTGGGAAGAATACAGAATGTATTAAATCTTCATTTTTAAATTTGCCTTCACCATTTGATTCAATTAGCTGTTCTAACAATTCAATAATTGTCTTTCTATGGACTACATATCTTGCTAAATCTGATTTACCTATTTCATTAAAATTACTTAGAAATTTTTCATACTTAAGTCTATAATCCTCACGGCTAGTAACATCCTTATCTTCTGAAAGAAGTTTTATTTTTTCTTTCTTTACTTCTAATCTCCAATTAGCATCAATTTTATAAAGTTCGATGTCTAGTTGTTCTTTTGATAAACTCGGTGGCAATTTCTTTACTTCATCTGCCTTGAAGTGCATTGTGCTTTTATACTGTGGTAATTCCTCGTCAATAAGGGGTTTGTATGATTCTATTTTAAGTTCCCGTACATTACCTAAATAATCAGCCAATAATCCTTCAATGCAATTTATTGATGCTCGTCTTATTTTTGCCAAATTAATATCAACAGATTCTTCTTCTTCTTCTTCTCCATCTGGAAAAATAAACCCAATTCTTTCAGTATCTACATTTTCATTCAAAATTTCACTGACAACATGAGCCTGATAAAAGAATTTAAAATCATCTTCTACAATTGGCTTTTTACCTAGGTCAACAAGTTTTGAATATAAACCTTCAGTTATTACACTTCGATTATGTGCACAGAAGTGTATTTTGTGGCTTTGAAATTCCGATGATTTTGTTAGATATAATTCAAATTTATTATCGCCAATAGAAAAACTATCTGATTTAACATCAGATTTAAATTCAGTTCTAAAAAGAGTTTCTAAATCGTAATGGATATTATTTTGATTTCTAATAATAATTTGAGGATTGGTGCTTCGAATGAAATAAAGTTGAAAATGAGTAACAATTTCTCTTGCAATATAAGACAACTCTTTGGGTAAAGTTTTTTGATATTCTTCTCTTATACCATTGAGTTTAATTATTGAACCATGGGGAATCCCATTAAGGTCAGGTTTAGAGAAATTGTGAAAACCGTCTTTTGTTGGTTTAAAGTCAAATTGAACTGATTTCCTTATTTTATTCTCAACATAGAAACTTGTTATGTTCAGTTCTTTGAATGCTTTTAAGCATACAAAACGACCAACTCCTTTCCCTCCAATTTCAATCTTATGATCAGTATCTGCCTCTATAAATGCTTTTAGATTCTCGTCATCAAGTCCAATGCCATTGTCTGCTACAATAAAAGAATGAATTGGGTAGGTATCATTATTAACAAGTTTTTCTAGTGTTTCTTGCGAACCATTTCTAATACAATCAATAACAATTCTACCTTCATTCGACTGGATTATATTTTTACTAATTGCTTCTTCAATTGAGTGTATTGAATTGCTAATCAACTCAAAAAGAGGCAGTAAAGGTTTTGTTCTTGGTAGTCTTGTATTTCTTACTTTATTAGCAATATTTGATGTCGGTGTGTAATTCATATTAATCTAATTATTGTAATTTAAATTGGCTGAGTGTTTTTGTATATGGTGCACTACATTTATCGACATGGTTAACAAGCGCTTGCAGGTTTCTATCTTTTTAACTTACACTGTGGCTGCTGCGACATTGTAAACTAACACCGACCACTTCATTCGATTGTTGACTACACCGTGTGTTAGCAGTAGTTTTTAGATTCCTTTTTTCACCCATTCTCTAAGCCACCATTTTGTTGTTCCACTTTTTTTAATGCATTGCATTTTCTCTAAATCAAATAGAACTTTCCTGAAATCCTCAAGTATAACTTCATTTTTATTTTTTGATTTTAAATATTGATTAAAAAGGTTATAAGCATCAATTTCATCAATCTTGTTATTGGTTGTGTCTCTATTTTCCCACATTAACATAATTGTCATCGCATGATTTTCGTCTAAATCTATTTTGACATTTGACCATACTTTATTCCAGACAACTAATGCCGCTAAAGGAATCAAATAAGGTGTTGAAATTACACCTGCAATTGTTAATCCTATTTCAGCTGAATTAATTAATAATTTTTTCATATCTAAGACAATATTCCCAGGTTTAATGGAACTCCCTTTGGTGTTAAATTCATCAATGGTTATATATTCAAAATGCGCTTCTGGAAGTTTAAACTCAGGTTCTTGTATTCGACATAATTTATCAATGATTAACATCGAACTTTCTTCTGTTAGTTCAGGAATTTTTTCTCTAATTGTACTTATCAGTTCTTTTTCCATTTTTTTATTGTTTAAAAAGTTGTAAACAAACGTTTATTGTTTAATTGAGTGAGTTAGAATTACTGCTAACTCACTCATATATACACCTCCATCCTCCCAAAAATGCATATAAACACCTCTATTTGTAATGGTATGTATACCTTTTCCGCAAAAAAGGTGTATCTACTATCTATCCCGTAAACCCAAGCATCCCCGAAACAGGACGCACACGAAGTGTCGCTTTACAACTATACTTACCTTAGGTTTACGATTAAAAAATAAAGCTGCAATGTATTAATTTTTCCCTACCGATAGCCATCAAGTACTAATTTTCTACACACCTAACCTGCTACACTAGGAAATCCGTGCAGCATCCCCCTCTTTGCGAATGGCAAGTAGGTGCTTACGGTATAGGCAGGCTTTCTAATGCCATTAGGAGCGAGGGGGTTTGTGGGTGTGTCGGATTTGCGAAGCGGTTAGCCCCTTTTCCGTTGCTTACATACGCTTAGCTTAACGGATATAGGACATCAGACTCATTTAAAATGAGATACACTACTAAAAAGAAACTCGATTTTCTTTAAGCATACGGGGTTTCCTTTAAGCATAAGAGATTTTGTTTAAAGGATAAGAGATTTCCTTTAAAGATAAGAGATAAAGTGAAAGGGAAATGAGATTTCCTTTAAAGGAAATGAGATAATGTTTAAAGGAAATGAGATTTCCTTTAAAGGATAAGAGATATTGTTTAAAGGAAATGAGATATCCTTTAAAGGATAAGAGATATCGTTAAAGCAAAATGAGATTTCCTTTAAGCAAAATGGATTATTTCCCCGAGCATAAGGCATTGCCATACCTTACTAGCACGAATTAGCAACGCCGAGCTCAACTTTGTTCCAGGACTACTGGTGCTGGTGCATCGCATTAGCAGAAGAGTGGTGCTACTACCATACCAATAGGCGCAATCCCCTCCTTAGGCGAAGGCTCCAGCACTCGTCAGCTCTACTATCGCTGGCTACAGCCTACCGAATAGATTCTACAGAAGCAATAGCATCAGCCAAACGGCGAAAACACTCCTGTAGGTGCAGCAGATCTTTCCATCAGCACCTAAGCCATAAGTTTAAGAGCAAAACATCCCCACCAGCCCCCAATTTTCCTATCTTTGTCGGCTGTAAAATTTTGTCACCATGAGTAATCGAAGAGTTCGCGTTCGTTTTGCACCAAGTCCAACAGGACCATTACATATCGGCGGGGTACGCACCGCCCTATTCAACTACTTTTTTGCCCGTCAGCACGGTGGCGACTTCCTGCTTCGCATCGAGGATACCGACTCGCAGCGCTTTGTACCCGGTGCCGAGGAGTACATCAACGAGGCGCTACGCTGGTGCGGCATCACCGTCGACGAAGGAGTCCTTGAAGGAGGCAAGCATGCCCCCTACCGCCAGAGCGAACGCCGGGCCATCTACAAGCAGTACGCCGATCAGCTCGTGGCATCGGGCAACGCCTACTACGCCTTCGATACGCCCGAGTCGCTCGACGCCCTCCGCAAAGAGGCCGAAGTCAACGGTACCGTCTTTACCTATAACTATTCCGTACGTAACCAGCTCCAAACCTCTCTCGCCCTCTCGCCCGACGAGGTACAGGCCCGCATCGCACGTGGCGACCAATGGGTCATTCGTTTCAGGATGCCCGAGAACGAGGAAGTCACCGCCCACGACCTTATCCGCGGCGTGGTAACCGTTAACACCTCCACCCTCGACGATAAAGTCCTCTTCAAGAGCGCCGACATGCTCCCCACCTACCATCTCGCCAACATCACCGACGACTACCTGATGGAGATCTCGCATGTCATCCGCGGCGAGGAGTGGCTCCCTTCGCTCCCCCTCCATGTCCTTCTCTACAGGGCCTTCGGATGGGAAGATCGGATGCCGCAGTTCGCCCACCTACCCCTTTTGCTTAAGCCCACCGGCAACGGCAAGCTCAGCAAGCGCGATGGCGACAAGATGGGATTCCCCGTCTTCCCACTCTTCTGGACTTCTCCAACCGGCGAAACCGCCCACGGCTACCGCGAAGACGGCTACCTTCCCGAAGCCTTCGTTAACATGCTCGCCCTCCTAGGATGGAACCCCGGTACCGAGCAGGAGCTCCTTAGCATGGACGAGCTAATCCAGCTCTTCTCCTTCGAGAGGGTCAGCAAGTCGGGCGCCCGCTTCGATCCCGAAAAGGCAAAGTGGTTCAACCACCAGCACCTTATGCTCAAGAGCAATGCCGAGCTAGCCGAGCTCTACAACCCCATCCTCAAGCAGAATAATGTTGATGCCACCCCCGATAAGGTGGAGCGCATCGTAGGCATCATGAAGCAGCGCGTCAACTTCGTGCACGAGATATGGGAGAAATCCGCCTACTTCTTTATTTCCCCAACAGCCTACGATCCCGCAGCCGTTGCCAAGTTCTGGAAGCAGGACACCCCCGCTATTATGGACGAAGTAAAGGAGGTTCTCGGCGGCATAGATCAATTCGAAGCCCCCGTCATCGAGCAAACGCTCGAATCCTTCATCAAAGCTAAGGAGTACGGTATGGGAAAGGTAATGAACGCCTTAAGGCTTGTCCTCATGGGAACCTCCAGCGGACCAGGCGTGGCCGATATCTGCGAGGTTATAGGCAAAGACGAGGCCATCCAAAGAATATCCACCGCTGTAGCTTCAATTTAGCTTATAATTATAGTTTGTGCTTTGCTTGTGTAGAAATAAGGGTTACTTTTGCACCCGTTCTCACACCGAGGCAGCACAATGGCGCATTCCTCTAACGGTTAGGAGGCCTGATTCTCATTCAGGAAATAGCAGTTCGATTCTGCTATGCGCTACTTAAAGAGACAAAAAGGGAAGTGTAACTGCTTCCCTTTTTTCATTTCCATCCATCCCAAGAAAAGCATTCAACCTACCATCGCCTTTGCAGCGTAACCTACGCCACAAAAGCAAACAGGCGGAGTGCTACATTTAGCATCCGCCCGTTGGTCTATTTCGGTTACAGCAACAGCTGCCTACTCCTTCGCAACCGTTTTAAAGGTGAAGTGCTTCTGCGAAAAGTAGCTGTATATGGCAACAAGAACAGTGGTAACCGTCTTCGATGCGGTTGGATACCAGTGAAAAATCTCAACAAATAGCTTCAAGAATACGTAGTTAAACACAATACACATGGCAACCGTTACCCCATAGCGGAAAAGCTGCACGTGCCCCTTTAGCACCGACTGCGTAAAGGTGATGTACTTAGCCAGCAAGAAGCCCAACGGAAAGGTTATGCAAAACGACATCATAAAGGCAGCAATGTGCGGACTAATGCTAATAATGCCCAAGTCAAGCACCTGCTTATCCAGCACAAAGTTGTAAAAGATAAAGTATAGGAAGATGTCGAGCAGCGTATTTCCCCCTCCACAAACTAGGTAAACAAAGGTCTCACGAGGAATAAATCGCGAAAACAAAGGGTAAAATAGGTCGATTACGTAAAGAATTCCGCGTCTTACTCTTACTGCTGGCCCCATTCTTATTTATTTACAGAAAAAAACAATAGCGTTAGTAGCCTGCAAAGTAAGTAAATAGTTGTGTAAAAACCGAAAATCGCCTGCTGCTACATCTCACTTTTCTTCCGTCACCGTAATTTTTCCTCTTTTTTTAGCAGAAATGGGGTAGCCACTAAACATTTCCCCCTGCCCGTTGTTCTCCCGCAGCAAACAATACCGAGTATTAACTTTAAAATACAATACAACACATGGGACTACTAAATGCGCTAAGCTGGCGTTACGCCACCAAAAGAATGAATGGACAAAAAGTACCATCCGAAAAGGTTGAGCCTATCCTCGAATCCATACGCCTATCCGCATCCTCGTTCGGGCTACAGCCCTACAGGGTAATTGTTGTCGACGATCCCGCGCTTAAGGCAAAGATCCACGAGAGCGCCTGCCAGCAACCTCAAATTGTAGAAGCATCGCACCTACTGGTCTTTGCTTCGTGGAAAACCATCACCCCCGAGCACATCGACAGCTACATATCGCTGGTAGCAAAGGAGCGCAACATGCCAGTAGAGGAGCTTGCTCAGTTCGACGGGATGCTCAAGGACTTCCTTGCCTCTAGAACGCAGGAACGGCTATCCGCTTGGGCAACTCGCCAGGCATATATTGGCTTAGGCACTGGATTAATCGCCGCCGCCATGGAGCAGATTGATGCAACCCCAATGGAAGGTTTCAATACAACCGAAATGGATAAGGTTTTAGGGCTAGACAAAACAAATCTCCAAAGCGTAGCGATTCTTGCCCTAGGCTATCGCGATACAGCCAACGACTACCTGGTAAACCAGAAGAAGGTCCGAGTTAGCAAAGAAGAGTTTTTTATTTACAATAGGTAACCATTAGTTGAACTTTAGAAAAGGAAACGTCCGCTAGGGAGACCTACCGGACGTTTTTTATTTTATACGAGAAACAAAGCCCTGAGATTGAAATCAACACTCTCCCCTATTCCCTACTCACTACTCCCTACTTCCCATCCAGCCAGTTCTTCAGCTTTGGGAGTATCTGCTCTGCCTCCTTAACGGCCACCTCGTAAGCCCTGGCAAGATTCTCCGGATTATTCTCCAACCGCGAAACGGCAATAGGCTGCTCGGGACGAATAACGAATACCTTTCCTTCGGCTTCCAAACGTTCCAGCTCTTCGAGAGCCTGGTTGTACTTATTCGAACGGTCTATTATAGCCTTAACCACATTAGGATAGTTGCGGTAGGCTAGCTTCAGCAGCAGCTTACCCTTTATAGGCTCCTTTCTGTACCCCGCATGACGGGTAAGGATTACAATTGCCCGTTCTTTTCCATCTGCAAAAGCCTTCTTAAAGGGAATAGAATCGGCAATGCCACCATCTAGGTAGCGCTGGTTGCCAATTTGCTGCATCTTCGAGATAAAAGGAAGCGACGAGGTTGCCGCTAACAGGTCTCGAAAGCTCTCGGGCGATGCCTCATTAAAGTCTTTGTACTCGGCAGCACCAGTATGGCAATTGGTTACCACCACCTTCATGCGCGTAGTCGACTTTGCAAAGGATTCGTAGTCAAAAAGCACCTTCGTAGTAGGGAGGTAATGGTAAACGAAATCCCAATCGAAGTAGTTGCCCTTACGGATAAGGTTGTTTAGGCTGCAGTAGCGCTTATCGGATATGTAGGGATTAACGTCGAGGTTTCTACCATACTGCCGCGACACGTACGATACGCCATAGGCTGCACCAGCCGATACCGCAACGGCATAGTCGAAGAACAGCTGCTCCCGGTGGAATACGTCAAGCACTGCTGCTGTATAAATCCCTCTAAATCCGCCCCCCTCTAAAACAAGCCCAACATCCGCATACCTTTCCATTGTATTACCATTTATGATTTGCCGACCAAAGATAGCGCATCCGCTCAATTACGACTTAAAGAGTTTAATCTATTATCACCAAAGAAGTACACCTTTAATGAGGATTAGCTTACACCCGAATACGAACGAAAAAAACTAAACACCAAGGTTTACAATGATTCCCTATCTTTATCCCAAAGATAGAACAATATGGAAAAGCTTAAGCTATACTTCTTTTCTGGAACGGGCAACGCGCGTAGGGTTGCACAATGGATAGAGGAGCGCGCCATTGCGCAGCACGTAGAAACAACCAACGAGGATATCGCCCAAATTAATAGGGCTTCGCTTGACACTCCATCCCAAAATACGGCAATTGGTATTGTTAGTCCAACCCACGGCTTCAACTACCCTCCTATTGTAGTAAACTTCATATTTCGGTTTCCAAGAAGCAAGCACCATAACCGCATATTTCTGGTAAACACCCGCGCTGGATTAAAGCTAAGTAAACTATTCCTGCCAGGAATGAGCGGTATTGCCCTTTGGCTTGCCGCATTGGTACTTATTATAAAGGGGTATCGGGTTGTAGGCATGCGCTCCATCGATATGCCATCCAACTGGATATCGCTACATCCCGGCGTGAAGGAAAAGGTGGCAAACTCCATTGTAGAACGATGCCAACGAATCACCTTCCGCTTTGCCGATACAATGCTTAGCGGGAAAAACTGCTACAGGGCTGCATACGACATCATCCAGGATATGCTTATCCTCCCCATCGCCATTGTATACTACATCCTTGGTCGATTTATCATTGCAAAAACATTCTACGCCAACTCCTCCTGCAACGGATGTAACCTCTGCATCAGCAGCTGCCCTATAAAGGCAATAAAGCTGGTGCATAACGAACCCTTCTGGACCTACCGCTGCGAGAGCTGCATGCGCTGCATGAACATCTGCCCCAAACGCGCCATACAAACAGGGCACGGATTCATCTTTGGCATCATTTACCTTACCTATGCCACCGTTATTGCAGAGTTGTACTCCATTCTAGGTAAGTACTACTCTATAGAAGGTGGAGGTTTCCTTGCAGGAGCAGCAAGGTTTATCCTAGAGTCAGTCATTGTTTTTACGATGCTAATTGTTGGCTACAGAATTCTTCATCGCCTTAAACGAGTTGCAGGATTTAGGCTACTAATTGAGTACACCTCGCTAACCCGATACAAGTTTTGGAGAAGATATTTCCTTCCCAACAAGAAAAAGTAAGGTAATAGTCCTGCACCAAGGCGTAACATCTCGGGTTCTATTTATCGCATTGCAGAAGGTAACTCCCGATTACGAAAAAATGTCATTATCTAACCGTAATTTTGTCACACAACGCACTAATAATCTGCTATATTGTCACTAATCAACGCTTGGCATTCTATTTGAAAAGTTAGGGATAAAACCCAATAGATTAACTTTAAAAAAGGAGGTTACTATGTTAGCTAGAAGAAGCGAATCAGTACCAGCATTCGCAAGACTATTCGGAGATTTATTTGACAGAGAAATGTTCGATTGGAACAACTTTAACTACTCGGACACCAACACAACCCTGCCCGCTGCAAACATTAAAGATACTCCCGAGTACTTCATGGTAGAGGTGGCTGTTCCTGGGATGGATAAAAAGGATTTTACGATCAACCTTAAGGACAACGTGCTCACCATCTCGTCGGAGAGGAAAAAGGAGGAGGAAAAATCGGAGGGCAACTACACCCGTAAGGAGTACAGCTACCAATCGTTCTGCCGCTCATTTACGCTACCCGACAACATTGTAGATAGCGACAAGATCTCTGCCAAGTACGAGAATGGCGAGTTGCTAATCACCATTCCAAAAAGAGAAGAGGCAAAGCCAAAAGAACCACGCATGATCGAAATCAGGTAGGTTCGAGCTTAAGCATTAGGAGAGGAAGCCGTTGGGGCTTCCTCTTTTTATTTGAGGATGTTGAAATCGAACTTGGTCGTTAAATATAGAACCGCCCAAATTTACCTGTTGATTGCCATTTCGTGTAATTTCTCGGTGGCACCACCCATTTCATACCGTTAACAACTGTTTACGAAATTATAGTTCGAAATCAATCTGCTACTTTTATTTACAAAGTGTAAGATCCTCTTTTCCTATTTAAGTCAATAAATCCCAACACATTAAATCATTTTTATCCTCACAAAAAGCACTCCAATATCACCAATTTCATTTTTAGTTAGTTTCGTCCGACTAATTACAGCAATCGAAGCAAAGCAACGAACTCGGACAATGACACTGCTGCCATTCGTCGTCCATCATATATGGTAAGAATGGGCAAGCATTGTAGCGTAGTTCCATCACATGTAAACTAACAATTTTGAATATGGCTTTATTCTCGTATGCGCATGGTGCCTCGGATACCCCGCTAATTGGGGTTCCATTTGGCGAGTATTTTAGGAGAATTGTAAAAAAGCATGGCGACAACGAAGCGCTCGTTGTGGTAAACCAAAACTACAGAGCAACCTACAAGCAGCTATGGGACGAAGTTGACGCAGTTGCCAAATCGTTAATAGCCTACGGTATCGAACGCGGCGATCGTGTGGGAATATGGGCGCCCAACCGCTACGAGTGGGTGTTGGTTCAAATTGCAACGGCCCGTGTTGGTGCCATTATGGTAAACATCAATCCCGGATATCGCTACGCTGATATGAAGTATGCGGTAGAGCAATCGGGCATTAAGCTGCTTATTGCTTCGGCAGGCTTTCGCAAAACCAGCTACACCGAAATGATTGACCAGCTACGCGCGGATGGCTCGTGCCCCGAGAGCGTGGTAGTTATGGAGAACGACTGGCGTACCTTCATCGGTAAGGGATGTGCCATTACCGATAAAGCAATCGAAGAGCGCGAGAGCACGCTTCAGTTCGACGACCCCATCAACATTCAGTATACCTCGGGAACTACAGGGCACCCCAAAGGAGCAACCCTTTCGCACCACAACGTGCTGAACAATGGCTTCTTTATCGGCGAAAGGTTGGAGTACACCCCAAAGGATAGAATATGTATTCCAGTACCCTTCTACCACTGCTTTGGCATGGTGCTGGCCAACATGGCGGCCATCACCCACGGCGCTACCATGGTGGTACCTGGCGAGTTCTTCGATCCCGAAACGGTAATGCAAACCGTACAGAACGAAAGGTGCACCTCGCTGTACGGCGTTCCGACCATGTTTATTGCCGAGCTGGAGCATCCTAGCTTCTCGAAGTACGACTTCTCCTCGCTAAGAACCGGAATCATGGCGGGTTCGCCCTGCCCCATCGATACCATGCAAAAGGTACTCACGCTAATGAACATGCGCGACGTGCAGGTTTGCTACGGCATGACCGAGACTTCGCCCGTTTCCACCCAAACCAACGCCGGCGACCCTACCGACAAGCGCGTGGGCAGCGTTGGTACGGTTCACCCCCACGTGGAGATTAAGATCGTTAACCCGGCAACCAACGAAATTGTTCGCCGAGGCGAAGAGGGCGAGATCTGCACCCGCGGCTACTCGGTGATGCTGGGCTACTGGAACAGCCCCGAAGATACCGCCAAGGTTATCGACCAAAACCGCTGGATGCACACCGGCGACGTGGGCGTTATGGACGACAACGGGTACGTTAAGATTGTTGGGCGCATCAAGGATATCATCATCCGCGGCGGCGAAAACATCTCGCCCCGCGAGGTGGAGGAATTCCTTATCGTTCACCCCAACATCATCGACGCTCAGGTTATCGGCGTGCCCAGCGAGCGCTACGGCGAAGAGGTATGCGCCTGGATTATCCCCCGCGAAGGATCGAGCATCACGCCCGAGGAGCTGGTTGCCTACTGCAAGGGGAAGATGGCCACCTACAAGATTCCTAAGTACTGGAAGTTTGTGCCGGAGTTCCCAATGACCGTAACCGGCAAAATCCGCAAGGTGGATATGCGCAAGATATCAACCGAAGAGCTGGGGCTAAGGAAGGCCTCGGAAATAAAGACAGCCTAAAATAAGCTAGAGGCAGGCAGGCAACCTTTTTGCACGTTACTTACGCCTGCAGGCAAGCCCTAGCATCAAATCTAACATCTCGACACTAAAAGCTCCGGTAGGTTTTCTACCGGAGCTTTCGTTTTTTAGGTGCAGCCACCTTGCTATTTGATGTTTATTGGATATCGGATCAACAGACAATACCTTCTTTGGACGGTAAGCCTATTAATCCCCGTTCGATGACCCTGCAAATTGCATCGGTAGCTGAGCAATTTGCTCATGAAGATGAGGAATTTCCTCCTTCAGCTGTGCAAATTGCTCACCTTCCTGAGCAATTTGCACCAATAGATGAGTAATTTGCTCACTTAGGTGAGCAAATTACTCATGCAAGTGAGCAAATTCCACCAATGATCATTGAAATTGCATCGACGCCGATACAAATTCAACCGACAACCATTGAAATTATATCGATGCCGATGCAAATTCAGCCGGCAACCATTGAAATTATATCGACGCCGATGCAAATTCAGCCGACGACCATTGAAATTATATCGACACCGATGCAAATTCAGCCGACGACCATTGAAATTATATCGACACCGATGCAAATTCAGCCGACAACCATTGAAATTATATCGACGCCGGTATAATTTTAGCCGATGCCCCTGTAAAATGCCTCGCCGCAGGGGATACCACCTAGGGAAATCACCCTTCCACCATTCGCCTTCACCCCCATCTTTTTCCCTTTCACGGAAATATTCGAAATTATTGGGCGGCAGCTGCGTCATACTACTGTAAACAAAGCATGTTTAACTAAATACAAAAAGAACGATGAGAACAGCAATTCAAACCTTAGCATTAGGCATGTGCCTACTAGTAGGCCTATCGGCAGCAGCCCAACGCCAGGGAAACAGAGCCGAAAAAATGGCAAAGCGCCAAACCGAAAGGCTCACCCAAAAGCTCACGCTCTCCGACGATCAGTCGAAGAAGGTGGAGGCAATCATGCTTGACTTCAACCAAAAGGCCATCGCCGACATGAAGGCCGACACCGTCAGAAAGGCGGCCAATCCCGCTTTAGTGGAGAAAAGGAATGCGGACCTAAAGCAGGTGCTTACTCCCGAGCAGTACGCAACGTTCTCCAAGATGGAGCTTGCCAAAGGAACCTTTGGACCGATGCAGCACAGGCGTGGAGAAAATCGCGGAGAACGCCACGGAGACCGCCCGGTAGAATAGCCCAGCAGCCCCTTAGCAGAGCAGGAGCAGAAACTTCTGCTCTGCAATCTCGTTTTAGCAGTAAATCCTAGTTACCTTACAACAATGAAAAAAGTCGTAGCCAAATTATTCCTTTCATTCCTCATTGCCTCAGCCGCTCTGCAGGCCAATGCCCAAGCGGCAAGGGTTTCAGGGACGGTCGTTGAGTCGAGCGACAGGCAGCCGCTCATCAGCGCCAACGTCATACTGGTTAACCTAAAAGATTCGACCAAAAGACACCTCGCCATATCGGATGCCAAAGGGGTATTCGCCTTCTCGAATGTTGCCCCTCAAAAGT
Organism: uncultured Acetobacteroides sp.; assembly: GCF_963678165.1. Classification (NCBI taxonomy): domain Bacteria; kingdom Pseudomonadati; phylum Bacteroidota; class Bacteroidia; order Bacteroidales; family Rikenellaceae; genus Acetobacteroides; species uncultured Acetobacteroides sp. Next base: position 3,154,775 of record NZ_OY782755.1, read on the forward strand.
ATCGGCTGGATATTAAGTACGTTGGCTTCGAAAACTTCTCGAAGGTGGTAACCGTTGGCAGTGCAAGCACATCGCTGGGGACCATTAGCCTTAAGGAAAAAACCGAGATGATTGGCGGAGCCACCATAACGGGGCATGCCGTAAGGGCCAGCGTCAAGGGCGACACCACCAGTTACAACGCCGATGCGTTTAAGGTAACCAAGGATGCCGATGCCGAGGCGCTCATCACCAAGCTGCCCGGGGTAACCTCCGACAACAACACCATAAAGGCGCAGGGCGAGCAGGTAAAGAAGGTGCTCGTTGACGGGAAGCCATTCTTTGGCGACGACCCAACGGTTGCCCTAAAGAGCGTTCCGGCCGAAATCATCGAAAAGATCGAGGTTTTCGATAAGATGAGCGACCAGGCGGCGTTTACCGGCTTCGACGACGGCAACTCAACCAAAACCATCAACATCGTAACCAAGGCCAACAGGCGCGCCGGGCAGTTCGGCAAAATCTACGCCGGCTACGGAACCGACGACCGCTACAACGTGGGCGGTAACGTCAACATCTTTAAGGGAGACTCCCGCATATCGCTTATTGGGATGACCAACAACGTCAACCAGCAGAACTTTTCGAGCGAGGATATCCTTGGCGTGCTTGGCAGCAGCGGCGGACGAGGCGGGATGCGCGGAGGTCCCGGTGGACATGGTGGTGGCGCCTCCAACTTTATGGTTGGCCAGCAGAGCGGCCTTACCAAAACCTCGGCATTTGGCATCAACTTCTCCGACAAGTGGGGCGAAAAGGTAAACTTTAGCGGCAGCTACTTCTTTAACTACAGCAACACCACCAACAACCAGAAAACTAATCGCCAGTACTACGGCGCTGTTGATACGGCTCAACGTTACACCTACGAGGGTTCTAGCAGCAACAACAACTACAACAACCGCCTAAACCTAAAGGTCGAATACACCATCAACCCCAACAACTCGTTTATCGTTACCCCAAGCATCAGCTTCCAAAGCAGCCGCTCCAGCTCCAGTTCGAACGCCCAAACCTCCTCGGGGCCAACGACGCTGCTCAACAAGTCGGTGAACAGGAGCAGTTCGCTCAGCGAAGGGTACAACATTAACAACGAAATACTATACCGCCACAAGTTCGAGCTAAATGGCCGAACCTTCTCCATCTCGCTCCGCAACTCCGTCGCCAACAAGGATGCCAACGCCTTGCAGTACTCGGAAAACGACTACTTCACCAAGGGCAAATCGCAACGCGACACCATCAACCAAAAGAGTAAGCTATCCAACAAGAGCTACAGCGTTAGCGCCTCGGTGATGTACACCGAGCCCGTTGGCAAAAAGAGCCAGCTCATGGCCAGCTACGATGTCGGGTACACCTACTCCGATGTCGACAAGCGCACCAACGCCTACAGCAGGGCCACCCAGCAGTACGCGCTCCTCGACACATCGCTATCCAACGTGTACGAGAGCGACTACATTACCCAGCGCCTAGGGCTGGGGTACCGCCTAAAGGGAGATACGTACAATGGCATGCTAAACCTATCGTACCAAAACTCCAGCCTAAAGGGCGATGAAACCTTTCCGGTAGCCTTCGACCTCAAGAAGTCGTACAACAACATTCTGCCAATGGCCATGCTTAACTTTAAGTTTAACCAGGCCAACAGCCTAAGGCTTATGTGCGGCGCTAGAACGCAAGCCCCATCCATCAGCCAGCTGCAAAGCGTTGTCGACAATAGCGACCCGCTCAACCTGTACGTCGGCAATCCCAACCTCGACCAATCGTACAGCAACAACTTCAACCTTCGCTACAGCTACACCTCCATGGAAAAAGGGAAAACGTTCTTCATCTTCTTCAACGCGCAGAACACCCTCAACTACATAGGTACCTCGTCGCTGTTGGCTGGGAAGGATATCGTTCTTACCGATGGAACAATCCTAAAGAAAGGGGCACAGCTCTCGAAGCCTGTTAACCTCGATGGCTACTGGAACCTCAGCACAATGGTAACCTACGGCTTGCCCATATCGCTTATTAAAAGTAACGTCAACATATCGGCCGGAACAGGCTATAGCCGACTCCCTGCGATATTAAACAACAAGAATGTTACCACCCAAACCTACTCACCCAATGGAGGCGTTGTAATTGGTAGCAACATTAGCCCCAACCTCGACTTTACCATATCGTACAATACGGCCTACAATATTGTATCGTCAACCAACAAGAGCAGCGACGGCAACAACTACTGGTCGCAAACCGGACGCTCGAAGCTAAACTGGACCATCGCCGACCGATTTACCGTTCAGCCCGAAGCAACCTACCAGCAGTACAGCGGCAACAACTTCTACTACGACAACCTCAACCTCAACCTCAACGCAGGATTTAAATTTCTTAGCAATAGGCAAGCCGAGCTGAAGTTTGGAGTCTTCGACCTGCTCAATAAGAACAAAAGCTTCAGCCGCTCGGTTAACAGCCTTTATATCGAAGATAGCTACAACAGCGTGCTAAGCCGCTACTTCCTAGTCACCTTTGTGTACAACCTGAAGAACTTCAAGGGAGGCGCCAGCATGCCTCAACCCGAAAGGGACAAACATTTTGATAGGCCATTCGACAGACCAGATCGTCCCGATAGATCTGACAGACCGATGGGACCTTCGGATAGGCCTCTTGATTTTTAGTAAAAGATGGCTACTTTCGAGAGGAATAACAACCTTCAATACCAAACTTAAATGACCTTTGGCGAACAAGTCGTAGATTTCTTTAATACACTCCGATTCGATCAGCCTCTACCCGATGGGGTAGAGGCTATGAATCCGTACCTGCTTCCCGAAACCATGGATGCCGTCAGAAAGTACTACACCAAGTACTACTCCGATAGCAATCCACGAACCTTTATCGTTGGCATTAACCCGGGACGAAACGGTGCAGGGAAAACGGGGATCGCCTTTACGGATACCGTTCGACTAGAGAATCCATGCCAAATAGAGCATAACCTTAAGCCAACCACCGAACTTTCGTCGGAGTACATCTACGCTGTGGTTGATGCAATGGGAGGCCCAGAGGCATTCTTCTCGAAGTTCTACCTAACTTCAGCTTCGCCCATTGGCTTTACCCACAACGGAAAAAACTACAACTACTACGACTCACCCGCCATGCTTAAGGCAACACTTTCCTATATGATGGAGCACCTCGAGCGCCAGCTAGCGTTTGGCGCCAACCGAAAGCAAGCCATTTGCCTTGGAGCAGGAAAAAACTTTAAATACCTCACCGAGGTAAACAACCTACTCGGCAAACCCTTCGAGCAAATAGTTGCCGTTAACCATCCCCGATTTGTAATGCAGTACCGCCGCAAAAGCATGGAACAAGAAATCGACACCTTTACCAATGCACTAGCCAACGCCCTATAGCAACGCACCATGAACAACAATACGCTCACCAAAAAGATTCTGATATTCCTGTTGCTGGCGCTGATGGTTTGCCTATTTGCCAACATCAACCAAATAGTGGGAATGTACATCGCCGACCCGCACCCTCGGCCACACCCGCCCCGTTTTCCCGGAGAGCCTCGTTTTAGGGAGGATATGTTTCGGTATAGAATGGTATGGGAGATGGTGCTTTCATTCGTTTCTGCCTTTACCATTATTGCCTACAATGCAGGAGTATTCAGGAGCAACAAGAGAACGAAGAAGTCGAATCAGCTAACCGTTGTTGCCATCAGCACTCTGGCAGGGCTGCTGCTCTTTGTTTTCCTTATTGTTGTCTTTCTTCCCAATAAGCATTTTCCTTCGCGCTTTATCTCGCTAATCCTTAGCAAGGCGCTTTTCGTAATAATGGCCTCCATCTCTGCCGGACAGCTCTACCGCCTTATATGGCAGAAGCAGCAGGTGGAAATCGAAAACGAGAAGCTAAAAACCGATAGCTTGCAAAGCCGCTATCAGGGATTAATGAACCAGCTCAACCCCCACTTCCTATTTAACTCGCTCAACTCGCTCTCCTACCTCATCCGCGAGAACGAGCAGAACAAAGCGCTTACCTTTATCGACGAACTATCGTCAATATTCCGTTACGTGCTGCAGAAACGCAGCGAGGAGCTGGTTACGCTCGAAGAAGAAATTCAGTTTACCGAAGCCTACCGCTACCTACTGAGCATCCGCTTCGAGAATAAGCTATTCTTCGAGATTAAGATCGATGAAAGCGACATGAAACTGCTCCTCCCCTTCCTAACCCTGCAACCATTAATCGAAAACGCCGTAAAGCATAACGTAATTAGCACAAAGCAACCGCTGGCGGTCTTTATCTATACCGAAGAAGACAATTTAGTGGTGAGCAACCCTATTTCGGCAAAGCTACCCGATGGCGAGAGTACTGGTATCGGGCTTTCGAACCTAGCAAGCCGCTTTAAGCTGCTTACCGGGAAACAGCTAACCGTTATCAACGACGAGAAAACATTTTTGGTAAAAATCCCTCTTGTATCGAAGCAATGAAGGCTCTTATAGTAGAAGACGAAATAGCAGCCCAGCGCAACCTTATAGCGGTTCTTGCCGAAGTTGCCCCGCATATAACGATAGTTGGCACTACCGATACGGTTACCGATACCGTAGAGTGGCTAAGAAGCAACTCCAAGCCCGACATCATCTTTATGGATATCCATTTAGCCGATGGCCACTCGTTTCACATCTTCGATGCAATTGAGGTAACCACGCCGGTGATATTTACCACCGCCTACGACCAGTATGCCCTCGAGGCATTTAAGCTCAACAGCATCGAGTATCTGCTTAAGCCCATCAAGGCAAACGACCTAGTCCACGCCCTTAATAAGCTCGCAACGTTAACCAACCACGAACTTATTAGGCAGCTACAACAAATCACCAACACCGCTACACCCGTCGACAGCACCAAGCTATTCCTAATACCCTTCAAGAGTAAGCTAATTCCGCTATCCATCGACGACATCTGCTACTTTTACACCTCCAACGAGCATGTCCATGTAACCACCCTTAACGGGCAAACCTACCCCATGGATAAATCGCTCGATACAATTATGGGAACGCTATCCTCCTCCGACTTCTACCGGGCCAACCGCCAGTTTATCGTTGTCCGCAAAGCCATAAAGGATATTGATGTGTGGTTTGGCAATCGGCTATCGGTAAATCTTGTACAGAAAACACCCGAGCGGGTAATTATTAGCAAAAATCGCGTTGCCGAATTTAAGGTATGGCTTGGGGTAATTAGGTAGTTGAATAACCTTATCTCTTAGCATTTTTCAGATATGGCAAAGGAGAAATAAACTCGAACTCCTTCGAAACCTCAAAAAAGTAATTCAACAGATTTAAGTGCCCTGATCCAATTATCAGAAGGATTCTATCATCATTGCTATGAGGGATTCTTTGTATGTTTCGAAATATTCTCAGATTCCGATTAAACCATCTGCCAGTTTGAAAATCTACACCTGTAAAATCATTTGGTTTTTCCTCGTACTTAAACATCCCGTCTAAATACCCAGACAGATCATCCTTTATACTATCTGGATTGTTCGCTTTATTCAATTCATCAATAATGCTTGTTACCTTGGGAACAGTAGGGTTTGAACCAAACAACTTTGTATAGTAATCGTCGAACTTAGATAATCGGAGGCTATCTTTAAACATTGACGTTATGTTGTCGTAATGCCGACCCCAGTCGTTTACACAATAAATATTAGGAAGGTCTAGATCTTTACCAATTCTAAAGCCTAACTGATCTATTTCATTCTTTTCTAACGCATACCTTCCAGCCTTATACTGCAAATAAAGAGAATCGATCTTATATTGTTGGTCAGGGGCTTGCTCAATAGCAATAATCGTAGGCTTAAAATCCTCAATTGCCTTCGAAATGGCAACTATCTCCGATTGGTAAGGCTCGTCGAAAACCGAGATCTGATTTTTCTTTTCCGTTTTAACAACATCCAAATTGTGATAGGCAAAATGGAAAACCCCAAGCGTCATTACTTTTGTTTGTGCTGGGCCATTACCTGTTTGTCCCAATAGTCCAGTGGCAATAAAAAGGCCACACATAAAGAAGATAAATGTTCTCATGCTTGTTTCGTTTAATTTATTCACAAGCCTAGGACGATCCTTCTTCTCTATTGTTACATAGAAATACATAGATAGATGGAGAGCAAGTAAAAAAGAGAAACGCATAAATTGATTTTATGCGTTTCTCTTTTTTACTTGCATATTCTATCACCTTAAAATCGCTCTTCACATCTGCTTTTAGAGCATTCTCAAGAACGTGGTATGATCGCAGTTAGATACTCTCTATTAGGTTATCCTTAATGGCACACACCACCAAGCTAATGGTATTGTTAACGCCCGTTTTTTCGAAAATCTTTGCCTTATGGGTTTCTACCGTTCGGTGGTTGATATTCAGTTCCAGCGCAATCTCCTTCGATGTCTTCCCATCACATAGAAGCCGAATAATCTCCTTCTCCCGTATAGTAAACAAGTCGATCACCGATCTATTCCTTTCGGGCTGCCGCATGCTGGTAATAAGCAGGTCGAAAATATCCTGCGAAAAATGGACACCGCCTTCGTATACGGTTTCAATGGCATCAACAAGTTCGGCCTGACAGCTACTCTTGGATACAAATCCCTTCACCCCCGAATGAATTATCCGCTCTACGATGGCTCCTTTCCCTTCCGATGTCAAAACAATTATGCGCAAGTCGGGCTGCAGCTCCAGCGCCTTTTGGATAGCCTCTTCGCCATCCAAAACCGGCATATTTATATCTACAAGTACGATATCTGGCTGATGAATCGCTAAGAAATCAAGCATTTCACGCCCATTCTGGCATGTTCCAATAACCTCATAGTTATTCGTTGTAGTTAAGAGCAGCTTTAAACCTTCAGTAAAAATGGGATGATCATCAACAAGCAGTACGCTAACCTTAGTGCCCCTCATAGCTTTCCGTCTCTATTTAAAGCCCTAAATATAGATTAATCAAAGAAGAAAGAAGCAGCCATCCGCTACTTTTTTTATGAAAATAAATTCATATACTTGCAGCTATTCGAATCGTACTAAATCCGTATAGAGCAATGTTTAACGAAGATATAATGCTGCAGATCGCTGAGATGGTAGATTCAGGCATCCTCGTTGTTTGCCAAAACCGGATTGTTTACCAAAATCAAACAGCCAACGCACTGCTAAACCAGTTTCAGCACCCTCTACGTGCTGGAGACGTTTTTTTCACAAAAGATATCTCCATCCCAAAAGAAAAAATACGCAGCTGGCAACGAGCAATGGCTGCAGGAGAACTTTGGAATGACAATTTGGAGATTAACCTCGGAGCTAAAAAGACAGTTGTAGAGGTTAAAGCAAAATCTACCGATGGAAAATATGGGAAGCATGGCTCTTACATATTTACCCTACAAGATATCACAGAAAAAGAATCGTCCTCTTCAAACTTCCTTTCGCATATCATGGATAATGCCCCATTTATGCTTGTAGAGTGGGATGAGGATGGAAGAATCTGCTACGTCAACAAGTCGCTGAAACGGTTTATTGGCCTAGAGTCAGAAGAGTTGGTTGGCCGATCGTTTCATGAATTCATGCCCGATCATGTAACCAAACGGATAAATAGGCATTTCAAAAAACTGAAGAAAGAGGGTGGATACACCATTTCCGAAAGCCGGCTTCTAACTGAGGAGAAAGACCGGTTGGCCTTTTGGATGAATGCGCAAACAACGGCCAAAAGAGGCAAGGATCATTTCTTTACCGTTGGTATTGATATCACGGATCGGAATATTGAAGATAACGAGCACGTCATCCTGCGAAAGCAGTGCAACGTGTTGGCCGAAAACCTAAGACATCCGCTTTTTATCCTCAACAGAAACCTTGAGGTTACCTTTGCCAACGACTTCGCCGTTCAATGGTTCGAATCAAAAGGCTATAAAAAAGAAAAGCCTAACAGCGGTATTCTGTTTGACCTATCCGCACATCCCAAAGCCCCCGAGTACAGGGATGCCTTCAAGCAGAACCTCCAAGATTTAAGATCTAAAATATTCTTCGAGAACAACGAGATATTCGAACGCTCATTCCTTCCGCTTATAATCGATAACGAAATCACCAGCGTTATCATTGAACATCGGAGGGTAAACGGATTTAGGCGGGAGCTTATGCTGCTAGACATCGAAGGAGAGATGCCGCAATCCATTATCGAAATGGCAAAGGTTTGCATAGTTCGGCTAAACGAAGAGATGAAGATCACCTATGCCAATTCGGAGTTCGCCTCGCTCCTACAATACCAGCCCTTGGAGTTAATTGGAACCTACATTCCCGATATTATTGTTTCCGAGCACAGAGAGGCCTCAATTGCCCGATTCGCCGAATTTAAATCAGGAACAGCATCTTACTACCACGAGGACGCCGAGATATACCGGAAAGATGGGAATACCATTTGGGTAGAGGTACTAATTTCGGGGGTTAGAAGTGCTGATGGCTCCTTCGCCTCCTTAACCGCAACGCTAAACGATATTACTAAAAGAAAGAAAAGGGAAGCCGAGCTGAAAAGCCAGCTCATTCAGAGTAAAAAGGTGAAGAATAATATGGATAAGTTCTATTCCATTATTGGACACGACCTGAAAAACCCTTTTATAACCACCAAGCTAATATCCGAAAACCTGCTGCTGCATGTCGAAAAGCAGAACGATACAAAATCAGCCAAATACCTAAAAGACATTACCTACCTGGCAGAAGAAGGCCTAAACCTGCTGGACAACCTAGTGTCGTGGACCAAAAGCGTAATAGAGGGCTTCGACTACCAACCCTCCTACTTCAGCTTACGACGCCTTTGCTCCGATGTCGAAAAGCAGCTCATCATAACATCTCAAATCAAGGGAATAACCCTTGCCAATGAGGTAAGCGAGGACATTCGGATATTTGCCGATCGTAATATGCTAAAAACGGTAATCAGAAATCTGGTATCCAACTCCATAAAGTACAGCCATAACGGCGGGGTTGTTACCATAAGCGCCGAAACAAAAGCCGATACGACTGTAATTGCCGTTTCCGATAATGGAACTGGCATAGACGCAAGCATCATTCCTCATCTCCTAGAAATTAATCCTAAGAAGCCCCGAAACCCCGAGAGTAAAACAAGTACTGGAATTGGGCTACTAATCTGCAACCATTTTGTTGAAAGGCATGGTGGACATATCTCTGTAGAAAGCGCGTTAGGCCGTGGCACTACAGTTAGCGTCGAACTAAAGAATTAGAAAAAAGAAAAGCATCTCTCACGAGGTGCTTTTCTTATTTGACTGTTGGTTATAAAAGGGAATTATTAAAAAAAGGGAATTATTAAAAACCTTGATTGCTTTATTAGGGCTACAAAAGTAGCAGCAGCACCTGCAACAGGTTAAGTAATTTTCGGTACGTAACATTACGTTGCTTTTTTACCATATCAATTAACATCCCATAAATACCTTATAGATTGCAATCTACCCTAGGCTTAACCTATCATTCTCGTTCCTTTACAAGTCCTTTTACCTGTACACTTTAACAGAATTAACGTCCAAAAACTCAGATACATCCTCTATTGGGTAATTTTTAACTAACACTCCTGTTACCTCAACTTTTGTATTGTTGTAGTCCTTCAGATCAACCGTGCTACTCGTTAGCGCATACAAGGTTTTTCCATCGTCAGTAGCTAGAATGTGCGTACCATACATGTAGTAGGTACTCCCGGCATCCTTTATGGTACCTACAGCAGTCTTCCTATCAAGATTATCGTCCTCCTTCTTGCAGGCAATACAGCAAACAAGCATGATAAAAACAAAAAGTAAGCGTTTCATATTTTACAGATTCTTAATTAAACATTTCGTAAGTTACTAACATGGTCAACAATTTTGTCACACCCAACTCACTTAATATAAAAGAGTAAGCACATACAAACAGAACCCATTTCAACAAATCTAGCGATTGTACCAATAAAAAAAGGTTACATATAAATAAACGACGTTTCACTAAAGAAAAACCCTATAGGAATTTCCCATAAAAGAAGGTTCTATAACGAATAGAGTGGGTAGTATCGATGATTTTACCTCCTTCCCAGTGAAGCCATTCAACCCTTTCGGGGTTATTTCCATCTTCCAACCTAATTCCCCGAGTTTCACTCGGGGCTATTAAAGTTAAAGCCCTTACGGGCTTCAAGTCGTAGTGATGATAGATAGATTATATGCTAATACGGAGCGTTATCGCACAATGGAGGGTAAGCTACAATCCGAAAGGATTGAATGCTAATAGCCCCGCATGCAATGCGGGGAAACAGCATCCAGCATAATCACAACTGCGGCGCGGTTGAATAGCGAGCAAAAAAGAGAACATCACCCACATAAAACGTTATAGAGCCTAAAAGAGCAGATTATATAACGAATAAGGCAAATTAGGAGGCTGTGCCAATTTCTTTATCGTAGCACCACCATACAAGCTGCCGATCTCTTGTGGCAACAGCAAAAAAAAGGTCCGAGCTGCTACGGTAGCGCCCGGACCTTTCTTCATTTTATTACTGTTGTAACGAGATTTGTGCCGGTACGCTAGAATATGAAGTTGAACGAAGCATCGAGGCTTAGACCTCTCAGCTCCTTGTTGTGCGAGAAGGGGATAAAGTAGCTGGCCTTGGTATCCACCAAGACATACTTGTTCTTGAAGAGCTCCACGCCCACCGATGGCGCCACGTAGCAGAAGTTCGACTTGGAATCTTTTCCCGTAGCGTACACGTAGCCCAGGTTGTAGCCCGAATAAAGGTTTAAGAAGCGACGATCGCCACGGCCAAAGTGACGAGTGTAGAAATCCTGCCCAAATCCGAACAAGAACATCTCCGAATAGGCAGTTAAGTCATCCTGCGATGCACCAACGCTCTTGTAGGCGCCGGTGTACACGAAACTCTTGCCGCGGGTAAAGAGGTACTTCAGGAAGTAGCCCTGGTAGTGGTCGTACGACACTCCCTGCTTGGGCGACTCAATGAAAAGATACGAGTACTGGAAGCCGGGCATGTTCACAAAGGCAATCCGGGTGTTGTCGGGGGTGGTAACCTCGTCGTTAACCGACAGGTTAACTAGGTAGCCGTCGCCTTTCTTGCTCAACCCCAGCTGCGACTTGCTGTTCTCGTAAATTTGCTCGTCGATGCCCTTCAGCTCCTGCCAAAGCGTAAGGAAGCTCTCGGAGGTGCTATCCACCTTGGCCATCATCTTGGCGCACGACTCCCTCTTCTGCTGCAGGTGCTGCCCTTCGAGCTTAAACTCCTGCATACGCTCCTCGCCGTTCGAGGCATTCACCTCCTTGGAGAGCACCTTGCCCAGGGTGCCGAGCATCAGCTCGAACTGACGGTACTGATCGCTGTTAAAGTTAGCCTCCACCGTTAGGCTTTTCAGCCCCTCGTCCTGACGGAGCACCTTAATGTGCTGCTCGCCGATAAGCAGATTAACCTTGGCCTTGGCCCCGGCAAAGTCGATAGCCGACACGCTTACCGTTACGCTGGTGGAGGCGTATGCTGGCACATCTTCCGCATCCGTAGCATCAATTTGGCCAACAGCAGCGCCCGACAGTAATAGCAGCGCGCTAAAAAATAGAATTTTCATACACTTCGGTTTTTTGGTGATAATACTACTACCGATGCGCACCGCACATGCGGGCATCGGGATTCAGCCTTCTATTAAGGTGCGCAAAGATGGCGTTTTTTTCGGGCTTTCGGAAAGTAGTTCAGTGTTTACGCCATTAATGGGATGCGACACAGGGACGAACGAGATTTGCACTAGCATGATTAATGCGATCTACACAGATTCCATTTATCGAAACCCGAAACGCCTACAGGACATTTATGGAAACTCCAATCGGTTCCCAAAAGATGAAGTTCTATTGTAGGATTTGTACTTTGAATAGGGCCAACCAACAACGCAGACCGGAAACTTTTCAAATAGATAAGGGTGAGGCAAAAGACTCACCCTTATGCAGGGGAAACTTTCCCACATCCCTGTTCTCTACTTTTTCGTTAGCACATCAAGCTTTTTTCTTATCGTCGGAAGCTCTTTAATGGATAATGCTTTTGTATAGCAAGCGACTGCCTTTTCGAGTTTGCCGGTTACCGAGTAGTAATCGCCCATAGCATCGTGCACGCTGTAGCTGTTGGGGTAGTTTCTAACATTTGCACTAAATACCAGCTCGCTCTCCTTAAGCCTCCGCTGCCCCAAGAGAGCGTATCCCAAACCACTAGCCATCATCTCGGGGAAGCAGATGGTGTAGCCTAGATTCTTGGAGATAACCTCATAGTGATTCTCAATCCGCTTCAGCGTCTCTTCGCTAAAGGTCATGAAGTCTTCGGGGGTAAGGTTTAGCGTATAGTAATCGAAGATGGAGTGCAGCGCATCGTACTCCGCTATCAGCGGAACTGTGGTGTGGCTTTCGTCGCTGTAGTACTTAGAAGCATACTTCAGATGGTTTGCCTGGTTCTGCCTAAGCAGCGTATCCAGCTTCAAAACACACCTAAAATGGCTGGTAAAAAGGGAGGTGTCCTTCTTTGCCGCTGCAACATCCATTCCCCTAGGCATTGTATTGGCAATTCCCAAGAATAGAGACTTTCCCTCGAACGACTTTTGGGGCAGCACCTTGGGGGCCTGCTGAAGAACCCACCCACTATCCCACCAGGCACTTGGGTCGATGGCCACGTAGGAGCTAAACAGCTCGGTATGGTTTAAAAGGGCATCCATAACCGCTAGGCCTCCCAGCGAATGCCCAATAAGCATCCTGTAGGGCTGCGTTGGGTACTTCGATTCGATATAAGGTATTAGCTCCTTCTCGACAAAGGAGAAAAACCTACTACCTCCACCCGAAACGCTGGCAAAGCTGCTATCGACCAACGGAAAGAAGGGAGATGCTACGTGCGTTGGCGTAAAATCGCGTCTCCTATCCGTATTCCGAATTCCTACCACAATCATCTCGGGGAAAACGGTATTCCCATTGGCAGAGCTTAGCTGCTGTATGAGACCTACAACTGAGTAAAAGTGGGTTTCGCCATCGAGCAGGTAAACCACAGGATACTTCGTAGAGGAAGACACATCACCAGCTAGGCTGCCTGGAAGGTACACCCATACGGTTCGGTCTTCATTCAAAATCGTTGAGTGAATCTTTTCGGTTGATCCAATGGAAATTTTGCCATCGGTTTGGGCGGCACCATTCAACAAGATGGTGCAAAGAATAAAGCATGCAACAAACTTCTTCATATTGGTTATGGATTAAGATTAGTCAAGTAAGCTTTTCATTTTACTAGTTTTAGATTTACAGCTACTCAAAGGTATAATAAACTCACCATGCCTAATTTTTAAACTCGACGAATCGGACGTAAACCTCGATGAAACCGAAATGAGACTCGGCAAAACGGATGTAGGAAACACCGCCATTGCATAAATGAAATGCACAACGAATGGCGGAACTTGAAGAATGCTGTCTTATGCTACCGTTAACAGCAAAAACAGACAACCCCAAGAGGCAAATCGCTTACAATTTACCTCTTGGGGTTGCGGTTATCAGACTGCTATTAAATCACGACAAAACGAGGAAGGAAGTGATAGACCTATTCAAGCCCAATATATTCGCCCCCCGTTCGGAGAAGGCTCTTGTCCATAGCCGTCTCTCAAAACTCAAATGCATATTCATGGCTCGTTATCCTCTCGCTCAGGTGGGAGGGCAGATGGTGAGTTTACTCGTTTAAATCAACATTTTACTTCACTTAGCGTTCTTAACCCACCCCTCCCCCTCCCAAGGAGGGGATAAACAGTTTCAATCATGCGCAGGCTCTTAATTTATATCCTTTTCTTTCAAAAAATATAACTCTATCATCCGCTTAGCGTGACAACTATGGGCTCTTGCCTTCATTAACTCTATCATTGTAGGCTATAGCTAGCAGAATAAATTCAAACGCGGCAACACATCCTCAACACCATAATCCCCAACCACATGCAAACCTGTACTAGCTGCTGCCTTTCCCGGCGTCAAGTTGTTTTTTTAATTGTTTGGCCATTGATTCTATAAACTCGCTCTTATCTTTTTTGGCTTCTTTCATCATAGCTTTCATATCAGCCGAAATATCAAGATTTTTGTCTGCCCACAAATGAATTTCTACAATTATCGGAAGTAGGTCTATTGCTTTTTGCGTGAGTTTATATAGAACCTTTGCCTTACTGTCCGGATGTTCTAACTTTTCAATGAGCTTATTCTCTTCTAAACTTTGAAGCCGTGATGCTAAAATGTTTGTCGAAATACCTTCTGCCGATTTCAAAAAGTCGCCATAGGTTGATTTCTGGAAAAACATCATATCTCTAATAATGAGCAAAGACCACTTGTCTCCAAAAATATCAAGTGAGCAACTTATGGGGCACTCCGACCTTTTCTTAACTGTTTTCATCTTTCCAAAACATTACTTGCATTTCAAAAGTGATTACTATATTTACACTTGCAAAACAAGAGCAAATTTACAGGTTAATTTCAAAAGCAGAAAATGAAACAAACAATATTAGTTACTGGGGCTTCATCAGGATTTGGCTTGATGGTGGCTACTCAGCTTTGTAAACAGGGACATACGGTTATCGGCACAAGCAGAAATCCTGAAAAACATCAGCTGCCATTTAAAATGCTGGCTTTGGATATTGCCGATGACAATTCCGTTAAAGATTTTGGTAAAGAACTGTTTAAGCACATTAGCCAAATTGATTTACTGATAAATAATGCTGGTTACTATTTATCGGGGCTTGCCGAAGAAACAACTATTGAGCAAGGCAGACAACAATTTGAAACTAATTTCTGGGGAACCATTAAGCTTACAAACGTGTTGTTACCATATTTTAGAAAACAAAGGTTTGGTAAAATTATTACTGTTGGCTCAATAATGGGCTTGCTTAACGTTCCAGATGCTTCCTACTATGGTGCGTCAAAACACGCTTTGGAAGGATATTTTAAATCCCTCCGATTTGAGCTGAATGAGTTTAATATCAAAGTAGCAATGGTTGAACCGATGGGCTTTAAAACCAACTTGCTCCACAGTTCGGTAACAGCAGAGACGAAAATAAACGATTACGATAGCTATCGAAATAAAGTCAGCGCCTTTGCAAATGACTTATTTACGAATGCACCCGAACCAACACCTGTAATAAATACGATCATGAAATTGGTGGAAAATAAAAATCCAAAATTCAGCCACCCTGTCGGTAAAGGTGCTTCGGTATTTCTTGCAATCCAACTTTTCGCCTACAAAGCATTTGAGAGTTCAGTCATCAAAAAAATCAACAACTATAAAAGCAACTAAAATGGAAGCATTCGTTGTAAAGAATTACGGCAAAAAGGAGAAACTTCATCTAACAACTGTTAGCGAGCCAGCATTAAAGCAAGATGAGGTACTAGTTCAAATTCATAGTGCTGGTGTAAACCTGTTAGATTCACGAATTAGAAATGGCGACTTCAAATTGTTTTTACCATACAAAACGCCATTCGTAAATGGACACGATATGGCAGGAACTATTGTCAAGGTTGGTTCGGCCGTCAACAATTTTAAAGTTGGTGATGAAGTTTACGCTCGCCCTGCCGATTATCGTATAGGAACGTTTGCCGAATATATTGCAGTCAATGAAATTGATTTGGCATTTAAGCCTAAAAATATTTCAATGGAGGAGGCATCTTCTATTCCACTAGTTGGCTTAACATCTTGGCAGGCTCTTGTTGAAATTGCGAATTTGCAGAAAGGCCAAAAGGTTTTCATTCAAGCCGGCTCTGGTGGTGTTGGAACTTTTGCTATTCAGCTGGCAAAGCATTTAGGCGCATACGTGGCTACAACCACAAGTTCGTCCAATATTCAATTGGTAAAAAGTCTTGGCGCTGACCTTGTGATTGATTATAGAACAGAAGATTTTGAAACAAAGCTGAAAGATTACGATGTTGTTTTACATAGCAATCATGAGGCAAAAATTCTTGAAAAGTCATTACGAATATTAAAACCAAACGGTCAGCTTATTTCGCTTACAGGTCCACCAACGCCTGAATTTGCAGAGAAAATTGGTTTACCCTGGCATTTAAAATTGCTTATGAAACTACTGAGCAGGAGTACAACGAAAAAAGCGAAGAAGCTGAATGTCAATTTTAATTTTCTTTTTATGAGAGCAGACGGGAAACAACTAAGTGAAATCACCAAACTGATAGAAGCAGGAAAAATTCGTCCCGTGATAGATAAGGTTTTTCCGTTTGAACAAACAAATGATGCTATTGCTTATGTCGAGTCGAGTCGTGCAAAAGGGAAAGTAGTTATTAAGGTCAAGTAGCTGTCAGTCGGATGGGGTTTGTTTGACGATTCGGTAATGCAGCAGGGATATCGCTTTAAAAAATATAAGCACAAAATTCAGCTAAGCCTTGAATGCTGCTTATGATTTTAGCCGCGAGCTTTTATTCTTTTCTGTCCTTTTTGTAGGGCAAAAAGGACCAAAAACCCTTGGCACGAATTAACTCGCTCAGTCGCGGAGGAATGGCGCTACCTCAAATGTGGTAATAGCCCTAAGCCCGTTACAGCATTGAGGAACATGGTGGAGGCGACCTCGCTCAAACAGGGATTCGTGCCAGTCTGGTATGGCTGCGCCATGGTGTCTACGGAAGAAGGTTGTTCGATAATACGACGTTTGCCTGCCATTATTAAGTGAACTAATATAGGAAACCTTGTTTGGCGAAGGCTCCTGCCTTCGTCATCTCTATTTCAACAGGCTGTAGCCTGTTAGGATAGAACCGACTGAGGCAGGAGCCCATAGCCGAACTGTGGTAATACGGGCACCCCCAAGAGGCAAATCGTAAATGACTTGCCTCTTGGGGGGGGCGGTTATCAGACTGCTACATAAATCTCGACAAAACAAGGAAGGAAGTGATAGGCTTATTCATCCCCTATCTTTGCGTTCTCCTCGTTGCTAATCATTCGCCAAACCTCCGCTGCTAAAACGAGTACGACACCGCTAAGGTGATGTCGGGAGCCTTACTTACGTCGATGCTCGAAGGATCGTTGGTGGATACGGTGTAGCTAGCGGCAGGGGTTATAGAAAAATGGCTTACCGTATAGGTAATGCCTACCCCAAAGCAGACCGAGTTGAGCGCATACGCCGTATTTATTTCCGTTGGCGATACGCTATTCTTTCCCCCCTTCTTCTTTATGGGATGCTTCTTGGCGTACTCCTGGTAGAAGGATGAGGTGCCGGCAGATGCGGTTGCCGAAATGGGAATCGAGAGCGCATCTTTCTTGCCAAATATCCCCTCGAAATCGAAGCTATGCGATAGGCCAAAGCTTGTGGTAATATCTTTGGTATCGCCAAAGGCATAGCTTACCCCCACCGATGGCGTTAGCACCTTTCCGCTCCAGCTGGTGGCAAAAGACACGCTATTGGCGGCCGATGAGGTAACCTGTTCGGTGGTGTAGTAATGCTCGTAGGTGTAGCCCAAGTCTACCGAGAAGTGATCGCCAAACGTATGGGAGTATCCAACGCCAAATCCGATGTTATCCAACGACTGCTTGCTGGCATCACCCACATAGTTGGCCGAAACGTTGGCATATATTCCGCTTTCGAAGGAGTAGGAAATGGTTGGCATAACGTAGTACTGCTGCGTAGCCGCCTTTTTACCGTTCTCGATAAGGTTACTCCCGCCCATTGCCGAAATGGTAACATGCGTGGGCTTCTCCTCAACGGTAGAATCCTCCTTTGCACCAGTGCTACTTTGATTAGAAAAACCTGTGCTGCGACCAGCACCTGCAGCAGCATTTAGGCTGCAGATAACGCCTAAGATAAGGCCGACACATCCCCTTATACTCATCATACTATTCCCTGGATTTAAAAATTGCACCTAAAGTAGCAATATTTAAATCCCTTTCGACCTTATGCTATAAACATTGGGAGTTGAGAAATGAAAAATGCGGCTCTATAACGTTTAGGTGGGTAATGTTGATTTACTTAGCGTACTTAACCCACCCCTACCTCCCGCCTAAGCGGGAGGATAAGCAGTTTCAATCATGCGCTGCCACTTAATTTCTATCCTTTTCTTTCAAAAAATACAACTCTATCATCCGCTTAGCTTGACGGCTATGGGCAAAAGCATCAACCAAACAAGGGCGCCTACCCTATTCCGGCGGGTAGCACTGGTCGATTCGCTTTACGATCTGCTTCTCCAGCGTCAGAACCTCACGGTACCGCTCCAGAAGCTGCGCCCATGGAATTAGGCCACTGCTGTAGTTGTAGATCTTCCGTTGCTTAAAAATTTGGTAGACCGTTGAGTAGTCGGGATTATCAAACGTAAGGTTGCTTTCCTCCATAAGGTAGTTGATGAGTTTCCCATGTATATTCAACCAGGTGCCTTCCGACACCTTTAAATCGCCGATCTTTTCCTGATACAGCAGCAGAATATCGTTGAGCAGCTGCTGATCTTCTATTTGCAGCAGCTTGCCGCTAGACTTAAACCCTTCGTAGCGGCTGCTGTGCGAACGAAATGAGTTTGATATTTCAAGCGTACTTAGGGATTGAGATAGGCGAGCGGTATCGAGCGTAGAGCGGTCGGGCAAATGGCTGAGGTAGGAATATGCAGAATCTGCACTTTGGTAGAAAAGCAGGTTTTCATTCAGCGATACAATATCCGCCTTTATATCCTCCTTTAGCCCGTGTAGGAACAGGCGGTTCTCCTCCTCCTGATGCTGCTTCAGGCTGTAGTTGTGCAGCATGTTGGCAAGCATCAGCGAAAAAACTATGATGCCGATCTCGGTTGCAATGGAGCCAACCTTTTTCCCCCATCCTCCATCGTTGGACGCCTTTAGTACTGTAACAATCTTCTTAATGTGCTTTTTTAGTTCTAACTCTGCCATAAAGTAAGCCTTCTTATTAGGTTTTTACAGCTATCGACAAGGCAACTGCCATGTCGATAGCTTAAATAGGTGCTGCTCTGCGAAGCCTGGCTAGAAAATGCGTGAGGCGTTCTTCCTTTTCGCGCTTCTAGTTCAGCGATTTTACCTCGTTCTTATACTTTTCGAGTAAGGCCATGGCATTAGGATTTTGCTGCAGCTGCTGCAGGTACTTTTTTGCCTCGTCCTTTTTGCTTAATGCAGCATACGCCCGCATATTGACAGCTAGGAACTCGAGTTTGCCCGCTTCGGTAAGCGTCGCCTCCTTTACCTCCTTGGCCAATGCATCAAGCGCCTTTTGAGGTTTTCCCCTATCAATACTCAGGCCGATTGTACGAATTGTTGATAGCTCGACAACCTGCACGTTCGAAGCCTTATCCGCCAGCTTTGATGCCTTTTTATACGTCTTTTCGGCATAATTAAAGAACCGATGCTTGGTGGCCTCGGCCCCACTTACGCCAGCCTCGGCGTAGGCATCGCCTAGCTTTAGCAGGTCGGTTGCGCTTGCTTTTTCACCACTAAAGAGAATTTCATACGCATCTTTTAGGTTGTAGGAATAGCTCTTCAGCATTGAGATCACGAAGGAGGAGTTCTGGTATCCAACTTCCTGCTCAAGGATGTCGCCATTAGGCATTGCAACTACAATATTGGGCACAGCCTGCACGCTATACCTCAATGCAGTCTCACGATCGGAATCAATATCGACCTTAACCATCACCACATTGCCCATTTGTGCTTTAACGGCAGGATCGGACCAGACATCGGACTCCATTGCCTTACAGGGACCACACCACGTAGCTGAAAAATCAATTAGGATAAGCTTTCCGGATGCCTTTGCAACCTTTACCGCATCTTCGTAGCTGTATAGCCACTGAGCATTTGCACCAATTGATGCCAAAAGAAAACCGAGAACCAGAATGTAATGTTTTTTCATAATGTTAAGATTATTATTCGCCTAAATGTAATATTTTCTTAAGCTCATGATACTCTTATGGCCTTTTTTTTTGGGCACAAGCATCTACCGCTTAAAACATAGCGTGGATTTCCCCTGCGCATAAGGCTCGCTAGATATAAAGGCAAAATTTAGCTACGCCCAGCGCACTACTTTTGGCTGCAACTTGGGCTTTGCCCAGTAGCAGCTGCAAAAAAGTAAAGCGCAGCCGTGGTGGCTGCGCTTTTATGTAGGGGGGCAGGCTTGCCGTTTAATGGCGGTCGAAGACCACTACTTAAGTTCGACGGAATTGCAAATTCCGCCGAGCCCTCTGCGTTTAATTTAAGCTACGGCGAACTAGGGGGCTAACCAAATTCTTTTAAATCATTTTTTGTCCTTTTGATTTCGTGTTCTTTCATTTCAGTCATTAGTTGCTCAATTCGTTCTTCGGTCAAACCAAGTTTGTCTGTGTATGCGGTGTAATATTCTTTCAATTTCTCGTCCAACTGTTTTGACTCGTCAATGAAGTCGCAGAAATATTTAATCATTTCAAGTTGTCCAATGGTCGAATAAAATTTTGCAATATGTAGTTTAAAATATTTGTGAGCCAAATAATTTCTTGTATCAAGTATATTGTCAAGTTGGTCAACAATCGAAGTTGTCAAACTATAGCTTTGTTTGACTTCATTGATGAAATTACCCATTGTCTTTTTTGAGTTTTCAATAGCGTCAATTATTCCATTAACTTCTGCATTGGTCTTGACTTTCTTCTTGAATATTCTGTCTGTACAAAGCATAATTGAAAATGTCTCTTCTAAACACTGCCCAAAGTATATGGCAAGGCCAAAATACGCATAAACAAGACGATGTCTACCGTCATCGTCTTCTGTTTCGTATTCGTTTTTCGCTATTTCGTATCGTCTTTCCATAATAGCAGCTAACGGTTAGCAGTATGTAAAGTTGCCTTGTTTGGCGAAGGCAGGAGCCTTCGCCATCTCTATTTCAACAGGCTGTAGCCTGTTAGGATAGAACCAACTGAGGCTTTGCCAAGTGCGTTTGGATTAAACTATGCTTAACGGTAAACCTTGTGCGCTTATTCTACGCTGGACTCTTAAAGTATTATCTTTTTAAACAAATATTTACTGTATGGGAAATTTGTTTTTTCAGAGTCAAAATAGTAGCAAAAAGAGATGGATGGTAGCATAAACTTCTTTGGATTATAATACGACTCTTGCGTTGCCTTGAACATGATCTTACTCTTTGTTTCTGTAAAAGAAAACCAGCCTTTATTTGATGTATCAATCTTTACCCTAAATGGAAGAGATTTGAGGAATGTCTTGTCAAATTCACCAACTTCGATGCTGTTATGTATCATTCTTCTCTTAAATGCATTCTTAGTTAGCCTGCTTAAAATCGAATCGTAGTAAACTATTCTGTACTTTTCATTTAACTCACGGCTTTGCATTCTTACATAGGTTCTAATCCTTTTACCATATCTTGATTTCAAATAATCCAACTTTGCATCATCTTCTGCATCAACCAAAGTCCATATTGAATCCCCACAAATATCACAAAAAAGGAAAGGTCTCAAATAATATTCATCTAATGCTTTATACCTATCCTCTAGTATTGCTAAATAAGTAAAGTTTGAATCAGTATTTGCAATTCTTTCTACATCTACATTCCCTGAAAATGTTCCTCCCCATTTCTTGCAAGAATCCAAGGTAGCCTCATATTTTTTGTTATAAAGTTCTGTCCTTTTGTGTCGGAATCTTGTATCAGGGTCAGTCAAACTATATAAAAAGACTAAAAGGACACCTACAAGAACACAAAAACTAAAGATTGTAATAATTGTTTTAGGTCTAAACATCATATTTTTATTACTCTTGTTAGCTTATCAAAGACAGCACCAGCCATCCTTCAAAAACAGGATATGACAGAACCTCGCTCCACCGAAATTGGCAAGGATAACAGCCATATTAGCATGCGGAAGGTATTCATTACAGGAAATATTTCCAAGTGAAATTCACGGTTAGACGTTAAAAGTAGCCTGCGGATGGCTCCGTGCTTTCCACCACCCGTAAACGTCCCTCTATTGCAGCCGCAACTCAACGGGTAGCCTATAATGCCTCAACAGCAGGAAGGGCAACCAGCTCCACGGTAAGCTTAACGGGCTTGCTATCGGCAATGGCTACCGTAAGCGTCACGGGCAGGTATCCCAGCTTGGTTACGGTAATGGTATACATGCCGTAGGACATTTTCCGGAAGTAGGTCTTCCCCGTTTCACCGGTTGTTCGTACAAATTTTAGAAGTTTGCGCCCCGATCGGGAACCAACGTCCTTCGACTGCTGCTCAACGGTAATTGAGGCACAGCTTGCCGCCATTTTTGTGGCGGCATCGGTTATGCTGAGCCATAGCAGCGCGGGCTTATGGGCTGGCTGTGCCCTACGCAGCAGCCGGTAGCTCTGGTAGAGCTTTGGCTCGCTAGGCTGTACCATTTCCATGAGATGATCGCTGAGCTGCAGGTGGCGGTGCACCTGCACGGTTAGCCGTGCAACCGTAGCTGCCGCCTCCTTGCGCGTTTGCTCGTGCCCGAGCAGCCTTTCGCAGGCATCGGCGAGCACCTGCTGCCGTGCCGCCAGATCGTCGAGCGTGCCGACGGTGATACTGTAGCTTGCCAGCGCATCGAGGTTCTCGGCGCCAAACTTAACCACCCTATCGCAGAGGGAAAGCAGCGCTTCGCACCCCTTACGCTTGTAGTACGAGGCAAAAATGGTTAGGCTTTCGGCGGTAACAACATCGCCCCTGCGCTTGTAGATCTCCCTAAGCGAAATAAGGGGGCCGTGCAGGAAACCCTGTAGCGCACTATGCGCCGCCTTTACGCGCAGGCGCAGCTTGCTCTCCTTGCTGTTGAGCAGCGCAACCGCCGGAGCGAGCTGCTGGTAGACGTTTTCCATTTCGGCCACGTGCTGGGCGAAAGCCGGGATGTCGGCAGCAGACTGGCTCCGCTGCAGGAGCCGAGTCACCTTTTCGTACCGGCTGTAGAAGTGCTTTTCGCGAGCTCTCATAACCTGTAATTATGCTATTTATACCTAATCGTTATGCCTATACCATAAAAGTAGGTAATTAGCCCCATACCGCAAAGCATTTGCCCCAATAAATTGGAATATGCCCAATATACACAGGGGGGGACCTCGTGGGAGACAAGCCAATGGCTACCATTCTTAAACGAGGTGCTTATGGAAAACCGATTTTCGACTCACCCCTAAATCCCCTCTCTTAGCCGAGTGGTTAGTTAACCAGTAAAAGAACGTTTCGACTTCTGCCTCCTTTACTCAGGCGACGCCTGCTCGGCTAAAAGAGGTGACTTCCTGCACTCCGATTAGGCTGCAGCGGCAGGGGCTTTAGAAGGTCAACATCGCCGGCACCTCTTGGAAAGCTTACCGGTAATCGATACCTTCCGCCTCCGAATACGGCCAGAGGTCTCGCCAAAACAAAGGAGGGCGAGCTTATGTTCCAACTGGAGGTAGCGTACCCGATGGCTTTATCAGCAGCCATCGCTTCGGAAGTTACACGTGGATATTTACAAAGTTATAATCAATAAAAGACACTGGTTATGTTAAACCAAGATAAATTACTGAGGTTTTTAATTTGTATTTTCTTATGTATTATGATTTTTTCGTGTAATAATAATTCAGATTGTAATGAAAGTCGAATATGGATGATGTATTCAAAAAGAATTGTTTCAGAAAACAAATATGTAAATATCTATCACCAAGCTGGTGATACAGTGAAAAAGTGGATAGAAAATGATATTGAATACTTTAATGATGTTGTATTTGGTAAAACAATTACTGTTGACTCATTATTGTGTTTTAATTCGAATAAGACAAAACTTATCACGGCCATTTTGACAAGGAAGTATTGGAATACAGAGAGCGATGGTATTACATATTTTTATGGAGTCAATATAGATGGTAACTGGTACTTTTTTCAGGGTCCTTTTATAGTTATCTCTCGCGAAATGTATGTATCAAAGAGTAAAATCCATGAGCCGCTCTCCTTTGAAATGCTGCACGAGATTGCCATGAAGGAGGTGTTTAATGGGTATCTAAAAAAGGGCTCTAAAGGGAAATGGGAGGTAGATGACAGCTTCTTTGCAGATATCACTAGTCAGGCATGGTGCACAACCTGCCATAGTCAGGCCGATTGGGATTCAACTTATTTATCCATTGTGAGGAAGAATTGGAAGATTAAAAAGTAAATAGGATACAAACTAAAATGCATTACCTTGGTTAGCCATAGTCTAATTCAAATGCACGAGGCTCGGCGCATTTTGCAAATGCGTCGAACTTAAGTAGCGGGCTTATACTACCATTAATCGGCGAATATAAAAAACACACCAGCGCAGCCACCACTACGGCTGCGCTTGGCGTTTTTGAGGGGCTGCTTTACCAGGAGTAGCTGCAGTAGGTGGGTCGTTAGGAGGTAGACATCGCTGACACCTCTTGGAAAGCCCATTTTCAACTCACCCCTAAATCCCCTCTCTTAGCCGAGTGGCTGGTTAACCAGTAAAAAAACGTTACGGCTTCTGCTTCCTTTACTCAGGCGACACCTGCTCGGCTAAAAGAGGGGACTTCCAGCGCTCCGATTAAGCTGCAACTTCTGGACCTTTACGAGGTCGACATCGCTGACACATCTTGGAAAACTTACCGGTAATCGATACCTTCCGCCTCCGAATACGGCTAGTGGCCTCGCCAAACAAAGCGTAGCGAGGGGGCTAGGCTTAGGGGAAGGGGATATATTAAGCAGCTTTATTGCATATATAAACGATTTAGCGGTAATTGCAAAAAAATAGAAAAGCAACATAATATGAGGCAAATATTTACAATAGTCGGACTTTTAATTTCTGGACTCGTATGTGCGCAGCAACCTAAAACGACAAATTTTATAGCTGAGCTAACTAAGTATGATATTTCTCATTTATGGACTCTGAACAAATTTCAAGTAGAAAATGACACAACAATTGTAGAACGCAAAGAACCTTTGGGTTACATTGGAGATAATTATCAGCGCTTCTACATTCACTTTTGCTCAGCGATCCAAAATCCTAAGAACAAGCTTGAATATTTTATTTGCGGTAAGACAAGAGTACGTAACAATATTTGTAATTTTCAAGGAAAACTTATAATTAAAGAAGCAAAAATATATAAAACAGAAGATTACTTTCCTGAATTAACACAAGGATCTGTTTTAGGAACATATGAATTCTTTGAAGATGCAAAGCAAAAAGGAACTGGTATCTTATCAGGTACTTTCTCTACTTATTTCTATTTAGACGAAAAAGGACAATTGAAGTATAATGCTTTATTATTTGTGGCTGATACGTTTTCGAATAACTTATTTGAAGGAATATGGTCAAACTATATGTCAAAAGAAACTAAAAAGTGTAACTGGGGTGATTATAGAATTCCCGACAGTAATGAGCTTGATGGTGGAACTTGTGAATTTATGGTTAAGAGTAAATACGCTACAAATGGATGGATTGGATACATGATAGCAAATGGAGCAAGTCCTGATAGAATGGACATAATTAGTGCACAAAAAGAAGAAAACAGAAAATGGTGGCTTGAAGATGATAAAACAATGAACCGCTAACAAGCGGCTTCGCCTCCTCGCCCCACTTTAGCAACCAAGACCTCCAGCCTTAACGATTATCACCAATGCTGTGCTTTATGGGCTGCTTTACCAGGAGTAGCTGCAGGGGCTGGGGCTTTAGGAGATCGACATCGTCGGCACCCCTTGGAAAGCCCATTTTCAACTCACCCCTAAATCCCCTCTCTTAGCCGAGTGGCTGGTTAACCAGTAAAAGAACGTTACGGCTTCTGCTTCCTTTACTCAGGCGACGCCTGCTCGGCTAAAAGAGGGGACTTCCAGCGCTCCGATTAGGCTGCAGCGCTAGGTCTTTACGAGGTAGACATCGCTGACACATCTTGGAAAACTTACCGGTAATCGATACCTTCCGCCTCCGAATACGGCTAGTGGCCTCGCCAAACAAAGCGTAGCGAGGGGGCTAGGCTTAGGGGAAGGGGATATATTAAGCAGCTTTATTGCATATATAAACGATTTAGCGGTAATTGCAAAAAAATAGAAAAGCAACATAATATGAGGCAAATATTTACAATAGTCGGACTTTTAATTTCTGGACTCGTATGTGCGCAGCAACCTAAAACGACAAATTTTATAGCTGAGCTAACTAAGTATGATATTTCTCATTTATGGACTCTGAACAAATTTCAAGTAGAAAATGACACAACAATTGTAGAACGCAAAGAACCTTTGGGTTACATTGGAGATAATTATCAGCGCTTCTACATTCACTTTTGCTCAGCGATCCAAAATCCCAAGAACAAGCTTGAATATTTTATTTGCGGTAAGACAAGAGTACGTAACAATATTTGTAATTTTCAAGGAAAACTTATAATTAAAGAAGCAAAAATATATAAAACAGAAGATTACTTTCCTGAATTAACACAAGGATCTGTTTTAGGAACATATGAATTCTTTGAAGATGCAAAGCAAAAAGGAACTGGTATCTTATCAGGTACTTTCTCTACTGATTTCTATTTAGACGAAAAAGGACAATTGAAGTATAATGCTTTATTATTTGTGGCTGATACGTTTTCGAATAACTTATTTGAAGGAATATGGTCAAACTATATGTCAAAAGAAACTAAAAAGTGTAACTGGGGTGATTATAGAATTCCCGACAGTAATGAGCTTGATGGTGGAACTTGTGAATTTATGGTTAAGAGTAAATACGCTACAAATGGATGGATTGGATACATGATAGCAAATGGAGCAAGTCCTGATAGAATGGACATAATTAGTGCACAAAAAGAAGAAAACAGAAAATGGTGGCTTGAAGATGATAAAACAATGAACCGCTAACAAGCGGCTTCGCCTCCTCGCCCCACTTTAGCAACCAAGACCTCCAGCCTTAACGATTATCACCAAGGCTACGCTTGAGGGGCTGCTTTACCAGGAGTAGCTGCAGGGGCTGGGGCTTTAGGAGATCGACATCGTCGGCACCCCTTGGAAAGTCCATTTTCAACTCACCCCTAAATCCCCTCTCTTAGCCGAGTGGCTGGTTAACCAGTAAAAGAACGTTACGGCTTCTGCTTTCTTTACTCAGGCGACACCTGCTCGGCTAAAAGAGGGGACTTCCAGCACTCCGATTAGGCTGCAGCTTATATCAGTGCCGCTGCCCCCTCTTTGCGAATGGCAAGTATAGGCGCTTACGGTATGGGCAGACTTGCTAATGCCATTCGGAGAGAGGGGGATTGGGGGTGAGTCGGATTTGCGTAGCGGTTAGCACCTTTTTCGTCGCTTACATCTGCTTAGCGTGATGGCTATGGGCAGGAGCCTTCGCCTAATGAGGGGACAGTATCTTTAAAGGCAAAACTCCTGCACAAAGATGATAACATGCTGATCTTTAAAACTTACACCATACATACAGGGGGATTTTAGTCAATTCCAGGCCTCCTCAACAAGCTACCACCTTTCATCAACTTGCTACCGGGGCATTTCAAGAGAAATACTTTGAGCCATTTCTCTGGGTTTTCCTGAAGTTTGATGCTACCACACCGTTTCAAGTCACTTCCAGCCCATTTCAAATCGCTTACAGGGAGATTCAAATTAAACGTTGCCGCTTGTTTTTCGGAAGCAGGTTCCTGCTTACAGAGAATATTGCTTTGCAGATGGATCTTCCCCCTTGTTCTTCCACATGCTCCTCTGTGAAATACGAATACCAGTGCCCTTCCGCGGCTCAACCAAAGACAACTTACGAAAGTAGCGGGCGGCTTACGAAATCGACCAGCTGCTCAAGCGCAATCGAAATGATTTCTCGGCACGACTAGCCCTTGCTGAAGCATTAGCAATGGCCACAATCGGCAGAGATTGCATGGGAAAGGAAGCACATCTCGAAAAAACACAGGGAGTAGCCTTAGGAATTTCGCTTATCACAATGCACATTGCCCTACTATGGAGAGCGAAACGTACGCAGAATGCCGCTTGAAAGAGATCCTAATAGGAAAATCCCATTCGTCCCCAAAAATTCCTCTTCACCGCCCAATGTTTCCCTTTCACCCCAATCGAGCAATAAGTACTAGCTGAAATACGCTTCTTTACTAGTTCTTACGTTAAATCACACGCATTAGCTATGGCAAATAAGGGAATGCTGCTTCTTCTACTTCTGCTATCACTTGCAGGAGGCGCAAGCGGGCAAAAATCGCTCGACTACAAGCTGTCGGACTGGTACCTGGGGACGCTCGACAACGTTCTCGACAATATCTCGAAGCAATCGAAGGTTCAATTCGAGTTCGATCGGCAACGGCTTGGCGCCATCCACGTCGACCATCATCCCATCAGCCAATCTCTAAAGGATTTCCTCGATGTGGTGGTGTGCAAAAACAATAAGCTGAAGTACTACATCAGCGATGGCGGTAAGGTAATTATCGTAGACCGCTGGGTGGTGACGAATGAAGTAAAACTTGATGAAGGAGTGCGCTACAAGGGAAAACCTACCCGCTACCGATTCGCGCTTACGGGTCGAATCATCGATAATGCCTCGGTGGAGCCGCTACCCTTTGTTACCATTGCCGTAAAGGGCACAACAATTGGGGCAAACTCCAATGCCGATGGATACTTTACCCTGCAGCGCGTTCCGAGCGATACGGTTTCGCTGGTGCTAAGCGCCGTAGGCTATAAACCCAAGACGGTTCACCTAACACCGCAAACTCCGCAAAGCAACCTGCTGGTAAAACTCGAAAGCGAAAGCGTTGCCCTTCAGGAGGTGGTTGTCAACGGGGAGAAGCAGGATGTGCTGCAAACCAACAGCAAGGTGGGCATGATAAAGATGTCGCCCATCAAGCTGGTATCGCTCCCAAGCCTTGGCGAGAAGGATATTTTCCGCTCCTTTCAGCTGATGCCGGGCATAAGCGCTGCCAACGAGAACTCGTCGGGGCTGTACGTTCGAGGAGGAACGCCCGATCAGTCGCTGGTGGTGTACGATGGATTTACGGTGTACAACGTAGAGCATCTCTTCGGGTTCTTCAGCTCGTTTAATAGCAACGCCATAAAGGATATCCAGCTCTACAAGGGCGGATTCGATGCCAAATACGGAGGACGCATCTCCAGCGTTGTAGAAATCACCGGTAAGGAGGGAAACAAGACCGACTGGGGAGGATTTGCCGACGTCAGCCTAATGTCTGCCAACGGTTTTCTGGAGGCTCCCATTGGCGAGAAGTTTACCGTTATTGCCGCGGGTCGCCGTAGCTGGCAAAGCCCGCTTTACGATAAGATCTTTAACAAGTACTCGAGCACAAAAGCCACTTCGGGAAGCGGAAACGTTAACGGTAAGAACCCATTTGGGAGCACCGACATCAACTCGTACTTCTACGACTTCAACACCAAGCTAACCTACCGCCCCACCGATAAGGATATCATCTGGCTAAGCTACTACGCCGGCAACGACGACCTCACCAACGACGTTTCGTCAGGTTTCAAAGGTGGCGAACCCGGTGGCATGGGTGGCGGAGGTGGCGATGCCCCCCGCATCAGCAACTTCAGCATGAGCAACACCGACAACTCCAACTGGGGAAACCACGGCGTATCGCTCAAGTGGTCGCGCAAGTGGAACGAGAGCTTCTACGGCAACTTCCTCATCGGCTACTCCAACTACTACAGCAACCGCGATAAAACATCCAGCGGTTCTTATGTAGATTCGAATGATATTACCCAAAGCATTAAGCGCGGGGTGATGGAGTACAACCATCTCGACGACTACTCGGCAAAAGCCGACATCGAGCAGAAGCTTAACGCCAACAACGTGCTCGAATATGGCGTTAACGCCACCTTTAACAAGATAACCTACAGCTACGCCCAGAGCGACACCATGAAGCTTATCGACCGCAGAAACGAAGGGGTACTGCTCTCGGCATACCTTCAGGATAAAATTTCGCTTTACGACAACATGCTTAAGATAACCCCCGGACTTCGCTCCAACTACTACAGCGTAACCGGCAAAATGTACTTCGAACCACGACTTACCTCGTCGTACCAGCTAACGGATAGCTGGAAGCTAAAAGCTTCGGTGGGTCGCTACTACCAGTTTGCCAAACGCGTCGTTCGCGAGGATGTTATGTCGGGCAACAAGGATTTCTGGACGCTGAGCGACGGCAAGAACCTTCCGGTAACCTACTCCGACCAGCTTATTGCCGGCTTCTCGTGGGAGAACAACGACTACCTAATTGATGTAGAAGGCTACTTCAAAAGAATAACCGATCTTACCGAATATTCGCTACGCTTCTCGAAATCGCTCGCCAACGGCAGCTTTAGCCCCGAGCATGGTGGCGATCAAAGCGCCGTAACCTACCAAGACCAGTTCCTTACCGGCTGGGGACGAGTTCACGGCATCGATCTCCTCTTGCAAAAGAAACAGGGCAACCTAACGGGATGGATTGGCTACACCTTAGGGCGTGTGGTAAATCACATCGATGGCTACGGCGATTACGACTACTACGCATCAAACGACGTCACCCACGAGTTTAAGGCGGTAGCAACCTACCACTGGCACAACTGGGATTTTTCGGGAACTTGGATTTGCGCAACCGGCAAACCCTACACCGCTCCCGAAGGCGGCTACACCGTTACCCTACTCGATGGCACCAAGAAGTCGTTTGTAACGGTATCGACCAAAAACGGGAAACGCCTCCCCACCTACCACCGCCTCGACCTATCGGCAACGCTTAACATGAAGTTAGGCGGACGAATCCCTGCAACAATTGGGTTCTCGGTGTTCAACGCGTACAACCGCAGCAACGTTTGGTATAAGCAATTCGAAATTGTCGACAATACCATTGTAGAAACCAACGTCAACTACCTCGGCATTACACCCAACATCAACTTTACCATTAAATTCTAAAGAGATGAAGATATCTATAAGCAATACGAAGCTGCTGTCGGGCATCCTGTATACTTTGCTCGTAGGCGCCCTTGCCATAGTAGTGCTTTCGATGGCATCGTGCCAAAAGATGGACGTGCAGCTATCGAATCCCGACAAGGCTGTTGTTAAAGGTTACCTATTTGCCGGCAAACCCGTTTCGATAAGCATCTCCAAACAGCTGCTGTACGGTGCTACCGATACCATTACACACCCAATAGAGAACCTCGAAGTGGTTATATACGATTCGAAAAACAACGCCTACCCATTGCTATACACCAGCAATGGGGTATACAAATCGGATAAGCTGATACCCCAAGTAGGCGAGACCTACACCCTAAAGTTTACCTACAACAGCAAGGAACTATCGGCAACCACAACAGTACCTGCCAAGCCTTCCGGTTTTCAGGGAACATCTTCAATTTCGGTTCAACCTTTCGGCTCCACAACATCTGGCCCCCCATCTATGTCGCGTGCCGAATACTCTTGGACAAATACCAACAGCAGCTACTTCCTTATGGTAGTCGAATCGATAACGCCCAAGGCCACCCCCATAAACGACACAACCGAATACGAGGCGCTACCCGTATTCAGAATTTCACCCACACAGGGCAACTCGCAAAGCTTTATGGGGCATTCGTTCTACTACTACGGAGATCACAACGTCATTCTGTTTGCCATAAACCAGGAGTATGTCGACTTGTACGAGGATACGGGCAATAGCTCGCAAAATATTACCACCCCACCAGGAAACATCA
Source organism: uncultured Acetobacteroides sp. (assembly GCF_963678165.1). NCBI lineage: Bacteria > Pseudomonadati > Bacteroidota > Bacteroidia > Bacteroidales > Rikenellaceae > Acetobacteroides > uncultured Acetobacteroides sp. The sequence goes on from NZ_OY782755.1 coordinate 3,186,394, forward strand.
CAAATGGCTATGGAATATTTACTGCCATAAACGCCGATACGCTTAAACTTAACATAACGCCTTAATATATTCCCTTAATCCCAATTCTTTTTCAGTTACGATGGTGTTTACCATTATGCAATGAGGCGCAGTGATGCACCTCATTGCTGTTTATAGGGCGTTGTGTCTACATCGAACCCTCCCTGTAATCACCGGTTACTAGTAGTTATCCTAAATAATTACACCGTTGTTTAAAACCTTTTAGCTGAATAAGTTGTTAGTACCAATAAAAGAATCTATCAATGAGGCTTCAGAAAACCATCATCATAGCACTCGTCATAACAGCAGCAATTGCTGTTGCATGGTTTGGCGTGGGCATAATCGTAATGAAGAACGCCATCGAAAGCTACGAAACCAAAAAACCAGGCAGCAGCTACGAAGATTTTGCCCGTACCAAGTGCTTCAACGAGGAACAGCTCAATAATCTCAAAAAAGTAGAGTTCACCATTCCCTCAAAGAAGGATGGATGCCTGCTATCGGCTACGCTTATATACAACCCAACGCCATCAGCCAAAACCATTATATACTGCCATATGATTACCAGCTCGCGCTGGGAGGTTCTAAAGGGTGGCCGAATTGACTCGTTGCTTGCGCGTGGCTTTAACGTGCTCACCTTCGACCAGCGGGCACACGGCAAGAGCGAAGGATCGAGCCCCACCTACGGATTCCTCGAAAAGTTCGATCTCGATCAGTGGGTAGATACCGTATCTGCCATATTTCCTCGTGGGATTATTGGCGTTGAAGGAGTATCAACAGGAGCCGCAACGGCAATACTCCACGCAGGCGAGATTAACCCCAAAAAGGATGCGGCTCGTAAGGTTGCCTTTTACGTATTCGAGTGCTCCTACTCCGACCTAGCCAAGCAGCTTGCCTATCGAGTAAACCAGCACTACTACCTCCCCAACATGGCGCTCAAGACATCGCTAAAGATACTGGACCGTCCGTTTAACGGCTTCAACATCTACGATGTATCGCCAATAAAGGCGGCACGCCACATCGATGTCCCCGTTCTCTTTGTGCATAGCAAAGCCGACGGCTACGTTCCTGCCCAAATGAGCAAGGAACTGTACAATGCCGTGCGCCCACCTAAGATGCTGCTACTCGTCCCCAAGATGAGGCATGCCGAAGCTATATACGCCAGCAAGCTTTACTGGAACACCTACGATCGCTTCCTTAAAAACATCGCTCGGATTAAGGAGTAAAGCCCCAAACTTCGCGGTGGGCAAGGGTTGTGGCATCAAAAAAGAAGGTATATATTGTGCCTTGCTTTACGATTTTAAACAACAAACCACAACTACCAAGCATGGAAGAAAGAAACATCGAAACCATGGAGCTTAGCGGACGAACGCTAAAGGAGCTCTGGCTGGCTGCCAAGTGGGCAAAGCTGCTATCCATCATCATCGTTTGCTTGTATTTTGTTATGATAATTCTAGTGATCTTTAGCGGCATCATAACCTCGCTGTTTGCCACCATGATTCCCTTCGGAGGCTTCTTTATTGCCCTGGTGTACATCATCACGTACACCCTTACGGCGCTCATCCCCGGAATCATGCTCTACAACTTTGCCATCAACACACAAAAGGCCATCCTGCGAAACGACGACGACTTGGCCACTACCGGCGTTAAAAGGCTTCGCCAGCTATTTCAGTACAGCGGAATCCTGGCCATGATCTCCATCCTCCTGGTAGGCCTGATAATCGCCGTAAGCGTGCTGCGCACCATCTTCTAACGCGCAAAACCATTCCAAAAGGAATTGCTACCTTTGCGCGCGTTTAGCATATACTGATGAGTAAAGGAAAAGTTGTAGTTGGACTTTCGGGCGGTGTCGATTCGAGCGTGGCCGCCTACCTGCTTAAGGAGCAGGGGTACGAGGTTGTTGGCATGTACATGCAGAACTGGCACGATACCACCGGTACGCTCGAGGGCGATTGCCCCTGGAACGACGACCTGATGATTGCCGAAATGGTGGCCAAAAAGCTCGACATCCCCTTCATCTTTATCGACCTTAGCGATACCTATACCGACAGGGTGGTGAGCTACATGTTCGCGGAGTACGAGCGTGGCCGAACCCCCAACCCCGACGTGCTCTGCAACAGCGAAATCAAGTTCGAGGCATTCCTAAAGGCTGCCCTCGAACAGGGAGCCGACTACCTGGCTACCGGGCACTACTGCCGTAAGGACACCATCGAGGTAGACGGCATGCCAACCTATAGGCTGCTTGCCGGATCGGACCCCAACAAGGACCAGAGCTACTTCCTTTGCCAGCTCTCGCAGGAGCAGCTCTCCAAGGCGCTCTTCCCCATCGGGCATCTGCTGAAGCCCGAAGTCCGCCGGATTGCTGCCGAGCAGGATCTCCCCACCGCCGAGAAGAAGGACTCGCAGGGGCTATGCTTTGTGGGAAAAATCGACCTGCCCATCTTCCTTCAGCAGAAGCTGGCGGCCAAACAGGGCAACATCGTCGAGATCGACCCCGCGTTTTACGACAAGCTCCCCCCACGCACAACGCTGCAGGAGCTGGCCCGCCCCTACTTCTACCACCCCAACAACGGCAAGAAGGTGGGCACGCACAACGGCGCCCACTTCTTCACCATCGGCCAGCGAAAGGGGATGAACGTAGGCGGCAAGGCGCTTCCGCTGTTCGTTATCGCCATCGATGTCGAAACCAACACGCTGTACGTTGGCCAGGGGCACCAGCACCCGGGGCTTAACCGCAAGGGGCTTTTCATCAAAGAAGCCGAAATCCACGCCATCCGCCCCGACTTAGCCATGCGCGCTGGCGAAGAGCGCCGCTACAAGGTGCGCATCCGCTACCGCCAGCCGCTGCAGGACGCCACGCTCCACCGCACCGACGAGGGGCTGTACATCATCTTCGACACCCCACAGCGCGGCATCACCGCCGGACAGTTTGCCGCATGGTACGACAACGAGGAGCTCGTTGGCTCGGGGGTGATCTTCGAGTAGAGCGGACGCTTAACCATACAAAACGCCGATATCGTTTTCCACGATATCGGCGTTGCTATTTTTTACAAGGGCTTCGGATGAATTTACATCGATGTCGATACAATTTTAATGGTCGTCGGCTGAATTTGTATCGGTGTCGATGCAATTTCAATAGGCATCGATGCATTTTGTATCGGCATCGATATAATTTCAATAGTCATCGGCTGAATTTGCATCGGCGTCGATGTAATTTCAATGTCCGTCGATGCATTTTATATCGGCGTCGATACAATTTCAATGGTCATTTGTGGAATTTGCTCACCTGCATGAGCAAATTGCTCAGCTTCGGGTGGAATTTCCTCACCCAAGTGAGCAAATTGCTCACTCATCGGTGGAATTTACTCACCTATATGAGCAAATTACTCACTTATTGGTAGAATTTGCTCACCCATATGAGTAAATTACTCACCCATCGGTGGAATTTGCTCAGCTAACCTTGCAAATTGCAGGGTCATCGACCAAAATTGCAGGGTCATCGGCTGAAAATCATCCGCGCGCAGCCCCCGCTCCCCCCGGAGGCAGGCTACCCGATAAGCTTCTCGGCCTCGAGAAGCGCCGCAGGCTTACCAACGTCGATGATGCGGCTTTTGGTGACGTCGATGCCCTCGATGAAGTGGCTCTTGGCCAGCTGGAGGTACAGGTCGACAATGGAGAACTTGCCGTCGAAGCCATCCATCAGTTCGAAAATTGCGGGGTTCACCACGTGGATGCCGTTAAAGGCAAACGGTAGGTAGGTGTCGCCAACGCGGGCAATCTTCTGCTCGTTGGTCTTGATGTTCTTCCAGCCAGCCAGCTGCATCGCGTTATCGAAGAGAAAGTAGCGCGACGAGAGCCGGTTGCTCACCGCCAGCGAGGCCAGCGCCCGGCTTTCGACATGCCTCCCGTACAGTTCGGCAAGGTTGATATCGCTGATGATGTCGACGTTGTGGATCAGGAATGGCTGCCCATCGCTAAAGAAATGGGCGGCCTTCTTTAGCCCACCACCCGTATCGAGCAGCAGGTTTCGCTCGTCCGACACGGTGATGTTTACCCCAAAGTTGCCCCTCTCGGCAAGGAACGCCTCCACCTTGTCGGCAAAGTGGTGCACGTTAACGATGATATCGGTAAAGCCGAACGACTTGAGGCGCTCCACCACATGCTCGATGAGCGGTTTGCCGGCAAGAGGCACCAACGCCTTGGGCCTATCGTCGGTCAGCGGCTTAAGGCGCGTACCCAAGCCGGCACAGAATACCATTGCTTTCATCAGCGGTTACAGGTTTAAATGTTGCTAGTCTAAATATCGGCGGATGTTCTGCTCGCGATGGGTAAGTACCACCCGTACGCTGGGGAACTTCTCCTTGATGTACTTGGCACATCTCTCGGCCGAGTATACCGATCGGTGCTGGCCGCCCGTGCAGCCAAAGCTCACCAGCAGGTGGTTAAAGCTCCGGCTGATGTACTTTGCCACGGCCTTGTCCACCAGGTTCAGCGAATCGGCCAGGAACTCCTGCATCTCCTCATTCGCATCCAGATGCTCGATAACCAGCGCGTCCATCCCGGTGAGCTGGCGCAGCGCCTCCTCCCTACCCGGATTATGGATGGCGCGGCAGTCGAATACAAATCCACCGCCATTACCCGAAAAGTCATCGGGGATGCCCTTTCGGTAGGAGAAGCTGGCAACCGAAACGGTTAGCCGATCGGCAGGCAGCTCCACCTCGTACTTGCAGGCCTGATCGGCCAGCTTCCGGCACACCTCCATAAGGTAGCTCCCCTCAAACGGGTACTCCTTGCTGATTACCGTGCGGAGATTACGAAGCGCAGGGGCAATGCTCTGCAGAAAATGCACCTTCTTCTCGAAGAACCCCCTGAACCCGTAGGCGCCAAGCACCTGAAGGGTTCGGAACAGGACAAAGGTATTGATGCTCGCCTCTACCTGGGCGGTATCTACCCCATAGTTGCGTAGCGTTTCGTAGTAGTGGTTCAGGAACTTCTTGCGCACATCGTCGCTGAAGTTGGCCTTGGCCTGGTATAGGAACGAAACGATGTCGTAGCCCAGCGGGCCAAGACGAGCCCCCTGGAAGTCGATATAGTAGGGGTTATCGTTGTTCACCATCATGTTGCGCGACTGAAAATCGCGGTAGAGCAAAAAATTGCTATCCAGCGAGCACAGGTAGTTGGCCATATTCTCGAACGAGTCCTCGAGCAGCAGCTCATCGAACTGAACGCTGGTGCACTTCAGGAAGCTATACTTAAAGTAGTTCAGATCCCAAAGTATCGAGCGCTTGTCCATTTGCTGAATGGAAAAGAACTTACTTGGGTCAATCCCTTTGACGCCTTCCACCTCAATCTTTACAAGATCTTCCACCACCTTTGTCATTAGCTCATCGATAGAAGTGCTACCATCCATCAGCAAATCGTAAAGCGAAACATCTCCCAAATCAGTTTGAATGTAGGCCAGCCTATCGTCGGATACGGCAAGCACCTTGGGCACGCGCTTCCCCTTTCCCAGAAGATGCTCGGCGAGGTAGATGAACGCCTCGTTCTCGGCAACGCTCTCCCCTACCACACCAATATAGGTGCTGTTATCATGGAATATTCGGTAATACTTCCGGTTGGACCCAGCCCCAACCAATGGCTTAATTTCGGGTTTTGACCCTAAAAACTTTTCGGCTATACGTAATAAGCTATCCATTATAATTAACCTTAAAGGTTAAACCTTTTAGACGAGCAGCCAGCTGCTCGTCGTTTACATTACTAACTTCAAAAAAAGACAATTCCCTTCGAACCCCATAGTTCCCCCTCAAGTATTCGAAGAGATCTGGACGTGCACGAAAGGCAGCATCATCGATGACAATATTATAGGAGTTCAGGATGCAATCCCTAATCCCCTGTTCGGTACCATTCCCGGCACTAAACACAATCGTAGGGTCAAGCATCGGCAAATTCTGCGGCGCCCATGTCGGATTAGCCTCAAGCCCAAAGAACCGGAGGATGCTATTTACCGCCATCGAAGTCCCATTCGACTTTCCTTCTAGCGAATATCCGGCGATATGTGGCGTAGCAATGCTCACCATCCGCAGCAGATCCAAGTCCACATCGGGCTCGTTCTCCCAAACATCCAGCACCGAATACGATACCTTTTGGTTGGCTATTGCATGTTTTAATGCGCCGCCTTCCACCACCTCGCCCCTTGATGCATTGATAAGCACCGTTGGCTTGCCGAACTTTGCAAAAAACCGCTCATCAGCCAGGTGAAATGTCTTATCGATTCCATCACGAATAAGAGGAACATGCAACGTAACGATATCCGATTGTTGCAACAAAGTGTCCAAGTCAACAAAACTGGAAGAACCTTCGGCTCTGGCTCGAGGAGGATCATTCAAAAGAACCTTTAGCCCTAAGTAAGGAGCAACCGCCGCAATACGTCGCCCGACCTCACCAACACCTATAACACCAAGCGTCTTTCCATCAAGGCTTCCATAGCCCATGTTAGAGATATGGGCAAGAGCGCTTAGCGCGTACTGCACCACTCCATACGCATTACACCCTGGTGCATTTACCCAACAAATGCCTCTTCGCTGACAGTATTCCTTATCAATATGGTCATGCCCAATTGTTGCGGTAGCAATTATTTTCACTTTACTACCGTCCAATAGTTTAGCATCACAATTCGTACGGGTTCGTACTAGCAAAGCATCAGCATCCTTAACCAATTCGGGAATAAAATGAGTTCCTGTAGCGTAAACAACCTCGCCAAAGTATTGCTCTAAAACACCTTCTAAGTAGGGGATTCTATCATCTACAACAATCTTCATCAAACCATTTGTTTATGCAAAGATGAAATAAAAAGAGTAATAAATAGCATGAAAATTTAGAATAAGCCCATCAGGCACACAAGCCAATTAACGCTTTATCTTTTAACACATTGCATTAACCATCTTTTTCTTAATTGCCATTTTTTTAAGATTTTACCCGCTGCAAGACTCATACTTTTGTCCTGTTCATAATCGCATTCAATTGTTACATTAGTCAAAAGCCTTACCGTTTAAACCAATACAGGGGTTTACGTGGTAAGGTTTTTAGTTTTAAACCCTCCAAAACAAAAAAGGCTACCGTTTTACTGGTAGCCCTTTATATCATACTGAAATTCTACGATTTCTTTTTCTTGAAGTTTATTCGATTCTCCTCGCCTTTAAACAAGCGTTTGATATTCTTACGGTGAGTAAAGATAAGCAACACAGCCACAACGTTACCAAAAATAACCAGCGGCATTGGCGCATTTGGCAGTAGCAGATTGATGAATAGTGGGTAACAAATTCCAGCAATCATAGACCCCACCGAGACATATCGCGTAGATGCAAACACTACTGCAAATACCAATATACAAAGCAGCGCACTTACTGGACTTAACGCAACCCCAATTCCAGCGAGTGTTGCAACTCCTTTTCCACCTCTAAACCCTGCGAATATTGGTGCAATATGCCCAATAACAGCAAGAGCACCTAGCAATAGCTGAAAGTTGACAAACTGAGTAGTTCCTGGAGTAAAATCTGAGAAATGGACAAGCATAACAGCAACAAATCCCTTAACGAAGTCCAGAATAAAAACAGGAAATGCAGCCCTTGGCCCTAATACCCTTAGCGTATTGGTAGCTCCTGCATTTTTACTCCCATGCTCCCTCACATCTACGCCATAAAACCTTCTACCAATCCAAACAGCACTAGGAATCGAACCTAGGATGTACGCAATGAAAAGTTGAATTCCATTCAAAGCAAATTCCATAATTTCATTTTTTTTGTCCTTGCAAAGAAGTGTAATTTATTTCTTTTGAACAAGCGATTCACAAGCAACCTCATTCAAAGCAATAATAAATAAAGACTTACAGTTCGATTTTTAACACCTTTCTATCTATGTTAATAAATCGCAATCCCAAACTCCCACAAACCTAACTAACCATCCCATAAACAAGGTATTACTTAGTCTTGCGTTTAGCAGTCCAACTCAAAACACTAAAACCTCACAAATTTAAAGCCAGCCCATTGTCGAAAATGTCTAATTTTGAATAATTAAACGTAGTTATGACTAAAGAGCAAAAATACGAGTCTATCATAAGGTATTTCAGCGAGAAAATGCCCGATCCAAAGACCGAACTGAACTACACAACCCCATACGAGCTGTTAGTAGCTGTAATACTATCGGCTCAGTGCACCGACAAGCGGGTAAACATGGTTACACCCAGCTTCTTCAAACGATTTCCAACAGTAGAGATACTTGCTGATGGCACTGTAGAGGATATATTCGACCTTATCCGATCGATATCGTACCCAAACAACAAGTCGAAACATCTTCTTGGAATGGCTCAAACATTGATCAAAGAGTTTGATGGAGAAATCCCTTCGGATGTCGATGACTTGCAGAAGTTACCAGGTGTTGGACGAAAAACAGCAAACGTTATAGCATCTGTGATATTTAATAAGCCGGCAATGGCTGTAGATACACACGTATTTAGGGTTAGTGGCCGATTAGGGCTAACTCCAAATGCAAAGAATCCACTTGAAACAGAACGAGAACTAGTGAAGCATTTTTCAGAAGACCTGATCCCAAAAGCGCATCACTGGCTAATACTTCATGGTAGGTATACTTGCTTTGCCCGCAAACCAAACTGTAAGGAATGCGGGCTAACATCGGTATGCAGCTACTACCTTGATAAAAATAAGAGTAAGTAAAACTACACCGACTGCATGCCTTTCATATTAGCAGATCATCTAGTAACACTATTATCCAAGAAAGATTTTCTTGCCCAAAGAAGAGCTATCTTATACTCTAACCCTATGCTATTCGCCCAGTTTTTAGCATTTTTAAGCGTTCCAAACAGACATATATGAAAAAGGTGATAACTACTACACTAGTTCTTTTAAGTGTCCTTTATGCATTCAGCCAGAAAACTCACCTGACAGTCAGATTAAAAGAGCAAGCCCCCATATCGGCTTACCTATACCTCAACCAAGGATCAACTCAGGTTCCTGTAGACTCAATTATACTAGGAAAAGGTATTTTCACCTTTAATACTACTAAACTTGAGCCAGGTATTTACTCTTTAGTATTGAGTGAAGATACGTTTGCCCGATTTATCATTAATCACGAAAACGTAGAGGTGTCGACAACTCTCGATGCATTAGCGGATAGCGTTAAGATATTGCATTCGGAAGAAAATAAGGTTTACTACAGATTCCTGAACGAACGCAGCATTTACAACAAAAAAAGCGATGCAATTGATGCGCTGCTCAGCTGCTACCCTCCTAAAAGTAAGCTTGCAAAGGCACTTACCAAAGAGAAGAAAAGCATCGAAAGCAGCTACAACAACACAATTCGCGAGCTCATAAATGCCCCAGGAGATCTTTTATCCTCACAAATAATTCTCTCTGAAATACCAACAAAAGCCCCCGACAATCTTACACCAGAACAAAAGCACCAATATCTCATCGAAAACTGGTGGAATAGTTTTCCTTTCGAAAATACGCACATCACCAATACGCCCAGCATTGCCGATAAACTTTGGGACTACTTCGACCTATATTATGTTGATGGGATATCGCGTCAAGAACAAGAGAACTACTTTAAAAGAGCCATCGACGAGGTGCTAAACCAGCCAACCATTTCTAAAGAGGTGCAGAGTTTTTTTATAAACGAGATGATAAAAAACTTTGCACAATCATCGCATGATGCACTAATCGACTACATCAAAAAGAACTACCTACAGAACACGCAGGATCTTGATGCCGAATTCGACAGAATATCAAAAACATCAATTGGGCATATCGCACCCAACTTTGCCATCGAATCCGACTCCACTAAAACAGATCTTTTGAAACTAAAATGCAAAGGAGTTGTTCTTGTTTTCTGGTCAATGAATTGTTCGCACTGCCAAAAGCTACTTCCCGAACTTAAGAAGAAATACAACCAATTTAAAGGGCTAGGATACGAAGTAATCGCCATTAATCTTGATGCCTACCGACCAGCTTGGAGGCTCAACATTGCCAACAATGGCTATCAATGGATCAATCTGAACGTGCAAAATCCATACAACGATCCTATAACAACGAACTACAACGTTACTGGAACACCAACCATTTTCGTTCTTGATGCAGAAAAACGCATTGTAGATAAGCCAAACGATATAAAGCCGTTGCTTAAAGCCATAGACAACCTGGAAATGAAGAAATAAAAAGAGAGGGAAGGTTAATCACCTCCCCTCTCTTTTCTATACTTTAAATTGACAATGGTTATTCACCACCAGTCATGTTCTTTACATTTGAAATCTCCATAAATGAAGCGCCACTGTTCTTTCCAAAACTACCACCAACAACAATAATCAAATCCTCGGGTTTAAACTTACCCTTATCGCTGACAATCTTCACAGCATCCTTAATGAACTCGTCCCTACTCTCGCGTGGTGAAAAGTATTCGGTATAAATACCATATGAAAGGGCAAGTTCGCGCATCACACGCTTATGGTAGCACTTCGCAAAAACAGGCAACTTCCCTCTAAATGCTGCCATATACCTACCAGTACGCCCAGTATTCGTATCTATAATAACAGCTTTAATTGGCAGACTCAACGAAGCCTTAACTGCAGAACGTGCAAGCTGCGCAGTAATCTCATTGTTTACCTTGATATAGCTAATCTCCTCCTCTGGATTAAGATGCTTTTCAATTTCCATTGCCACACGGCTCATGGTCTTCACCGCATCAATAGGATACTTTCCGTAAGCAGTTTCGCCACTTAGCATGATAGCATCAGTACGCTGATAGATTGCATTGGCAATATCACTTACCTCTGCTCGGGTTGGACGAGGATTGTCAATCATGGTGTGAAGCATTTGGGTAGCAATAATTACGGGCTTACGCATTTGCATTGCTGCTCGAATTAACTTACGCTGCACCACAGGAATCTGCTCAGCAGGAAGTTCAACCCCCAAGTCGCCGCGAGCCACCATGATTCCATAGGAATAGTTAAGAATTTCTTCGATATTATCTACACCTTCCTTATTTTCAATCTTAGAGATTATTTTAGTCTTACTTTTCTTCTCATCGAGAATTTTCTGGATAGCAAGCAAGTCGTGTTTGTTACGAACAAATGAGTGGGCTATAAAATCTATATCGTTATCGATAGCCCAATGAATAAACGCTATATCCTTATCGCTAAGAGGAGGCAACTTTACCTGCACCCCTGGCACATTAACGCTTTTCTTACCTTTTAGAGAACCATTATCCTGCGATTCGCAGAAAAGAAACTCTTCATTTTTATCGAGTACAAGGAAAGCCAACTCTCCATCATCAACCAGAATGGACGCACCTACTGGAACATCCTTAACAAAATCCTCATAGGAAACATAGATGGTATCGCCAAAAGATAAACCGTTGCTATCGCCTTTAAACTTAAGTTTATCACCATGCTTTACAACGATATTTTCCTCGTCCTTCATCTTGCACGTACGTACCTCAGGGCCCTTTGTGTCAACAAGGATGGCTATTTTTTCGGATACAGCCCTTACGTTCTCAATTACGCGTGTAGAATCTTCGGGGGTTTGATGGGCAGTATTCAAGCGAACAACATCCATTCCTGCTTCGTATAGCTGACGAATAAAATCTATATCACACCTTCTATCTGAAATGGTTGCTACAATCTTCGTTTTCTTTAGCATCTTTATGCAGTTTTACAGAGTTCGCTTGTATTACTAATTCCCAACAAAGGTAGTTTTTTAGGAGGTTTGCTAAAGCATTGTACGCCAGCCTTCACTCATTTTAACAAAGCATATATTAGGCTACCTAAAGATCATATTTTTACAGTATCCCTAAATATTCTCATATACGCATACCGTTATTCATAAAAAATGCGTTAAGATCATTATATTCGCACGTTTGAATATTTGAATAAACGGTGTGGAGATGGAATGGATTAATTACAAAGATGATTATTTAAATTTTTTGAGGTTGGAAAAGGGTCTCTCGGAGAACTCCTTAATGGCATACGAAAGAGACTTCAACAAACTTCATTCATTCGTACAAACGAGCTATACAAAACTTTCGCCCACGGACATTAAACAAAACCACCTGGAGGAGTTTCTTGCCTCGCTATACGACAGTGGACTTAATGCCCGCTCTCAAGCAAGGGTTTTAAGCAGCATCAAAGGTTTTTACAAGTACCTAATGCTCGAGGATATTATAGAAGAAGACCCTACAGAACTTATTCAGGGTCCGAAACTCGACAGAAAGTTGCCTCACACCCTAACGGTGGATGAAATCGATGCGCTTATTGCCGCCATTGATCTTAGCAAGCCCGAAGGGTCTCGAAACAGAGCAATACTCGAAACCTTATACAGCTGCGGGCTACGGGTAACAGAAGCCATCAGCCTCCGGCTGAGCGATCTATTCTTCAGAGAAGAGTACATCCGCGTTATTGGCAAAGGCAACAAAGAGCGCCTTGTCCCCATCAACCAAAAGGCTATTGGCTATATCGAGAAATACATTACAGACCGCAACAAACTAAACATAAATCCCAAAGCGGATAATATTCTTTTCCTGAACCGCCGGGGCAACCAGCTTACCCGTGTAATGGTGTTTACCATTATTAAGGAACTCAGCCGCAAGATTGGGCTGAAGAAAAAGATCAGCCCCCACACCTTCCGCCACTCGTTTGCATCGCATCTTTTCGAACGAGGAGCAGACTTAAGGGTTATCCAGGAGCTGCTTGGCCACGAAACCATCATCACCACCGAAATTTACACGCACCTCGAGAAGGAGCATCTGCGCGAAGTGCTGCTAATGCACCATCCGAGGGCTATAATGCCAAAGGGGTAACCGAAATCACACCAAAATCAAATCCACTACTAATACGTTAATTAAACCTATAATTAAGCGAACCAAAAGGCTATAACACAGTTTAAGGAATGCAGTTTTGCAAAAATTCATACCTTTGAAGCCCTTATAGGATTGTATAACAAAGCGAAATAACAACCTAAAAACAATTTCGATAAAATGTCACAAGTAAAACGCGTGTATACCTTCGGAAACAAGCAAGCCGAAGGTAACGGTAAAATGCGTGAGCTTCTTGGCGGTAAGGGCGCAAACCTTGCCGAAATGAACCTCATCGGCATGCCAGTTCCTCCCGGATTTACCATCACTACTGAAGTTTGTACAGAGTACTTCAAACTAGGAAAGGACGAAGTTGTAAAGACCCTTGTTCCTGAAGTAGAAAAAGCCGTAAAGTACGTGGAAGACATCATGGGTATGAAGTTCGGAAACAACGAAGATCCACTTCTTGTTTCTGTACGTTCAGGCTCTCGTGCTTCTATGCCAGGTATGATGGACACCATCCTTAACCTTGGTTTGAACGATGAGGCTGTTGAAGGTATTGCAAAGAAGAGCGGAAACGAAAGATTTGCTTGGGACTCATACCGCCGTTTCGTACAAATGTACGGCGACGTTGTTCTTGGTATGAAGCCTGCTTCGAAGGAAGAGGAAGATCCATTTGAAGTTATTATTGACCACCTTAAGGAAGAGAAAGGCGTTGAAAACGACACCGATCTTACCACTGCAGATCTTAAGGAGCTTGTTTCTCGCTTCAAGGCTGCTGTTAAGAAGGTTACTGGTCACGACTTCCCAACCAGCCCATGGGAGCAGCTTTGGGGTGCTGTTTGCTCAGTATTCGACAGCTGGATGAACGACCGCGCTATCCTTTACCGCCAGCTTAACAAGATTCCTGCTGATTGGGGAACTGCCGTTAACGTACAGGCAATGGTATTTGGTAACATGGGCGAAACATCGGCTACTGGCGTTTGCTTTTCTCGCGACTCAAGCACAGGCGAAAACCTATTCAACGGTGAGTACCTAGTTAACGCTCAAGGTGAAGACGTAGTGGCAGGTATCCGTACCCCACAAGAAATTACCATTATTGGTTCACAACGTTGGGCTGCCCGCAAGAGCATGTCTGAAGCAGAAAGAAAGGCAACCTTCCCATCTCTAGAAGAGGTTATGCCTGCTGCTTACAAGGAACTTTTTGATATCCAAAAGAAGATGGACACCTACTTCAAGGATATGCAAGATATGGAGTTCACCATCCAAGATGGTAAGCTTTGGATGCTTCAAACCCGTAATGGCAAGCGTACTGGTGCTGCAATGGTTAAGATTGCTATGGACCTAACCCGCGAAGGTCTTCTTTCCGAAGAAGAGGCCATCCTACGCGTTGAGCCTAACAAGCTAGACGAGCTTCTTCACCCAGTATTCGACAAGGCTGCCATCAAGAATGCGAAGACGATCTCTCGTGGTCTTCCTGCTTCTCCTGGTGCTGCTACCGGCCAAATCGTATTCTTTGCTGATGATGCAGAGGAGTGGGCAAACAACGGTAAGGAAACCATCCTTGTTCGTATCGAGACTTCGCCAGAAGACCTTAAGGGTATGAACGTAGCTAACGGTATCCTAACCGCTCGTGGTGGTATGACCTCTCACGCTGCCGTTGTGGCTCGTGGTATGGGTAAGTGCTGCGTATCGGGCGCTAGCAACCTTAAGATCGACTACAAGGCTCGCACCCTAGAGGTTGACGGGAAAGTATATAATGAAGGTGACTTTATCTCGCTAAACGGTACCACCGGTGAAGTTTACGACGGTAAGGTTGGAACCCAAAAGCCAGAGCTTAGCGGTGACTTCGGCGAAATCATGAAGATGGCCGATAAGTACGCTAAGATGCTTGTTAGAACCAACGCAGACACCCCACACGACGCTAAGGTAGCTCGCGAGTTCGGCGCTCAAGGTATTGGTCTTTGCCGTACCGAGCACATGTTCTTCGAAGGCGACCGCATCAAGAGCGTTCGCGAGATGATTCTTGCTAACGATGAGGCTGGCCGTCGTAAGGCGCTTGCTAAGCTTCTGCCTATGCAGCGCGAAGACTTCGAAGGCATCTTCGAGGTAATGGCTGGTCTTGCCGTAACCGTACGCCTACTCGACCCACCATTGCACGAGTTTGTTCCTCACGAAGAGAAGCAACAGCGCGAAATGGCTGCCGAGCTTGGCATTTCTTTCGAAGAGGTATGCGAGAAAGTTCACAGCCTTGAGGAAGTTAACCCAATGCTTGGACACCGTGGCTGCCGCCTAGGTAACACCTACCCCGAGATCACCGAAATGCAAGCTCGCGCTATCATCGAGGCTGCTCTTAACCTTAAGAAGAAGGGCGTTAACGCCGCTAAGGTTGAAATCATGGTTCCTCTTGTTGGTAACGTTAAGGAGCTGGAGTACCAAAAGGATATCATCGACACCACCATCGCTAAGGTATTCGCAGAGTACGGCGATAAGGTTGAGTACACCGTTGGTACCATGATCGAGGTTCCTCGTGCTGCGGTAACCGCTGACGAGATTGCTAAGGTTGCCCAGTTCTTCTCATTCGGAACCAACGACCTTACCCAGATGACCCTTGGTTTCTCTCGCGACGATATCGGCAAGTTCCTTCCCGAATATCTTAAGAGAGGTATCCTTAAGGTTGACCCATTCGAAGTACTCGACCAAGAAGGCGTTGGCCAGCTGGTTAAGGGTGCCGTTGCTAAGGGTCGTAACTCGCGCGAAAACCTTAAGTGCGGTATCTGCGGTGAGCACGGTGGAGAGCCATCGTCAGTTGAATTCTGCCACTTCGCAGGGCTTAACTACGTTTCTTGCTCGCCATTCCGTGTGCCAATCGCACGCCTTGCTGCTGCTCAAGCTGCCATCAAGGATAGCAAGAAGTAGTACCTACTTCAACATATATAGAAAGAGCCGCCTTTGTGCGGCTCTTTTTGTTTACAGCTAGCCCCCGTTGCGAATACCATCCACCTCCGACATGCGGTAAAGTCCGGCAATCCTGACATGAAGATTAGCGATCTTGATGTGAAGGTTGGCGTTCTTAACATGAAGATTAGCGATTTTCATATGAAGTTTGGCATTCTTCACATGAAGGTTGATGATCTTGACATGAAGGTTAGCGTTTTTCATATCAAGTTTGACGATCTTCACATGAAGGTTGGCGATATTGACGTGAAGATTAGCGATCTTGACATGAAGGTTGACATTCTTCGCATGAAAGTTGACGATCTTCACATCAAGTTTGACATTCCTCACATGAAAGTTGGCGATCTTGACGTGAAGGTTGGCGAACTTCACGCATCCGCGAATGGCAAACTCCTCGATTTCACCCCATGCACATCCGATTTTAGCATCGGCAACCTGATAAATATCATAGCTCTTCACCAACATATTCGCCCCAATCATCCTACTTTTGTGGAAAACCATTGCCATGCCACAAGCATCAATCAGCATAGGGGCCGGCGGTGCCCTTGCTGCCGAAGCTATTGCCGAGCAGCTTACCGCCGCAGGGCTAACCCCGATCAGCATAAATGCGACCAGCGGGGTGCTCTCGTTCGGCTACAAGGATGGTGCGGCCCTCCGCCACGCCGTCGAGGTGCTGCGCCGCTACGGCGTGGCGCTGGAGCTGAAGCGGGAGGTATTTCCCATTACCGGCATGAGCTGCGCCTCGTGCGCGGCCAGCGCCCAAACGATGCTATCCGCCGCCGAGGGCGTGGTGGAGGCATCGGTGAACATCGCCACCGAGTCGGGGCTGGTGGAGTACGCGCCAGCGCTCACCTCCCCTACCGACCTTCGGAGGGTGCTCCAGCAGGTGGGCTTCGACCTCATCATCGAGGAGGACAAGGCGGCGCTGGACGAGGAGGTGGCGCAGCAGCAGCGGGCGCACCTCAGGCAGCTCCGGAGGCAAACCGTTGGGGCCATTGCCTTCTCGATCCCCACGGCAGCCATTGGCATGCTTTGGATGGAGTGGCGCTACGCCAACGTGGCCATGTGGCTGCTCGCGACCCCGGTACTGCTCATCTTCGGGCAGCAGTTCTTCGTAAACGCCTGGCGGCAGGCTCGCCATCGAAAGGCGAACATGGACACGCTGGTGGCCATCAGCACCGCTACGTCCTACGCCTTCAGCGTATTCAACACGCTGCTCACCGAGGTATGGCTTCGCCAAGGGCTTGAGGCGCACGTCTACTTCGAAGCATCGGCCGTAATCATCTCGTTTATTCTGCTAGGAAGACTCCTTGAGGAGCGAGCCAAAAGCAGCACCTCGTCGGCCATCAGGCAGCTGGTAGGGCTACAGCCCAACACGGTTGTCCGCATCAACAGCAACGGCGAAGAGGAAGAGATCCCCATCGCCAAGGTGCTTAAGGGCGATAGGCTGATTGCCAAGCCAGGCGAGAAGATTGCGGTAGACGGAAGGGTGGCCTCCGGCAGCTCGTTCGTGGACGAAAGCATGATTACCGGCGAGCCCATCGCCTCGGAGAAGTTCGAAGGCGAGCCCGTATACGCGGGCACCATCAACCAGAACGGATACCTTACCTATATAGCCGAGAAAATTGGGGGTGAAACCATCCTAGCCCAAATCGTGAAAAAGGTGCAGGAGGCGCAGGGAAGCAAGGCCCCCGTGCAGCACCTGGTGGATAGGATTGCGGGGATATTCGTTCCCGTGGTGATGGCCATTGCCCTCGCCAGCTTTGGACTATGGATGGCGCTTGGGGGCGACAACGCCGTGTCGATGGCCATCCTATCGTTTGTAACCGTGCTGGTAATCGCCTGCCCCTGCGCGCTAGGGCTGGCAACGCCAACGGCCATCATGGTTGCCATGGGCAAGGGTGCACAGCGCGGAATCCTAATTAAGGATGCCGAGAGCCTTGAGATGGCCCAAAAAGTAGGCGTTGTCCTGCTCGACAAGACAGGCACCATTACCCAAGGAGATGTAAAAGTCGACAGCATTGAGTGGGACAGCGAGGCTGACATCAACCAACTCTCGTCGGCGCTCTACAGCATAGAAAAGCGATCGAACCACCCGCTAGCAAACGCCGTAGTGGCCTACCTCGAAGGTCAAGGCAAAGCTGCTGACATCTCGGAATTCGAAAGCATCACCGGACGTGGAGTAAGAGCCACCATCGGCACCACTAGCTACTACGTAGGCAACCTACAGCTTATCGAAGAGCAGCATATTCCTATTTCGGATAGGATGATGGAGGCCTTCGAGCATCATTCGGACCAAGGGCGCACGGTGGTTCTTTTCGCCCAGCAGGATGGCGTTGTGGCAGCCATAGCGCTATCCGACCAGCTAAAGCCCACCTCAGCCGAGGCCATACGAAGGCTCCGTGAGAGGGGAATCGAAGTGGTAATGCTCACCGGCGACGCCGACAGGGTTGCACAGGCCGTTGCCAAGCAGGTCGGCGTTAGCGGGTACAGAAGCCAGCTGCTTCCATCCGACAAGTCGGATTTCGTAAAGCAGCTGCAAGCCGAAGGGAAAGTGGTGGCCATGGTTGGCGATGGCATCAACGATGCCGAAGCGCTGGCCCAAGCCAACGTCAGCATCGCCATGGGCAAAGGTACCGACATTGCCATGTCGGTGGCCAAGATCACCATCATCTCCTCCGACTTAACGAAGGTTGCAGAGGCTATAACCCTCTCCTCCATCACCACCCGCACCATCAGGCAGAACCTTTTCTGGGCGTTCATCTACAACGTTGTCGGCATTCCGATAGCGGCAGGAGCGCTATTCCCGCTGACGGGATTCATGCTCAACCCCATGGTGGCAAGCGCGGCCATGGCGCTCAGCTCCGTATCGGTGGTGTCGAACAGCCTTCGGATTCGTTCGCACAAAATCTAGCGTTGAATGTTACTAGGGAAAATTATAAAACCGAATATCATGACCAAGTTTGAATTCAAGACAACCATCAACTGCGGCGGATGCCTGGCAAAGGTAAAACCCGTACTCGACGCCAACAGCAGCATCAAGAGCTGGAATGTTGATACCTCGACACCCGAAAAGGTGCTAACCGTAGAAACCGACAGCGCAACGCCCGAGCAAATCATCGATGCGCTGGCTAAAATCGGGTACAAGGCCGAGCTGAAGTAAGCGATAGCGCCCGCAATTCATACAGATAATGCAAAGCTGAGCCCCTGGTTCTTTTTGCATTATTTGCATACGCGCAGCCGCAACCCCATCCTCGGAAGCAATTAATACCTATCTTGCCCAAAAGAATACAGAGCAGCAATGATACGACCAGCAACCTCCGCAGATGCCTCCGCCATCTGCAGCATCTACAACCATTACATAGAGAATACGGTAATCACCTTCGAGGAAGATGTTCTTACCGAAGATGAAATGGCCGAACGAATACGCGCATACAGCGAGAAGTACACCTACATCGTGTACGAGGAGAATGGAGAGGTGATTGGATATGCCTACGGCTCGAGCTGGAGAACACGAAGGGCGTACCGATTCAGCACCGAGACCACCGTTTACCTAAAGGATGGAGCCGCAGGGAAAGGAATTGGCACCTTGCTCTACACCGAGCTCATTGTAAGGCTTAAAGAAAAAGGATTCCACTCGCTGATAGGCTGCATAACCCTACCCAACGAAAACAGCGAGAAACTCCACGAGAAGATGGGATTTAAAAAAGTAGCCCACTTCCACGAAGCGGGCCGGAAATTCGATCAATGGCTTGACGTTGGCTTCTGGGAAAAGCTGGTCTAAATCGAGTTTAACTCCTCGGCAAACAACCCCTTTAGCCGATTTATCACAACAGGGAAGGTAAAAAGATCATGCTTTTTGTTCTTCTTTTCAAAGAAGGCAGAGGCAATCGTACAAATCCCCATAACCTCATTGTAAAGCGAGCATAGCGTTGCAACCTGCCGATCGTCCAACTCGCGACCAGTGGATAAGAGAGACACTTGCACTTCCTTCATCTCGTTAAGCAGCGCTGCCTGTTGCGTTAGCCTATCAAGAAGGAATGAATTCACGCCATTTCTGACTAGTTCACCCCGCACTCCTGCTGATAAGTTTAATGCGAAATGCTCCAACAGGCATATCAGTTCTTCCTCCGACAGCGCTGTTAGCTTTTTCTGAAACATTGTAAACCCTAAAGTAGCCAAGCTGCTGCTTTTCCTCTCCGGATTAGCCTGAAAATCCACTTCAATCTGCACTTTCAGGCAGCTTAAATCGAAGGCAGCCTTTTGCAGGGAGTCGTAAATGTCAAACTTTAAAAATTGGAGAACGTTGGGTAGGCTCAAGCCAAGTATTTCAGAGAAGGCATTATCCAGCCGGTTGTCAAGATCCGTAATATAGCTGCGCGTCCACAACGAACGAATCACCGAAAGTTCCTTTATGCAGCAGCGCAAATTTGCTGCAATCATTTTTCCACCAGCCAGCATAAGTGCATCACTGTAAGGGTAGTTCCGAGTAACCATAACTTTTATTTTTAGAGTAAAGCAAACAGTTAGCTTACATTTAAAGTCCCCTAAAACTACTTTAAATGTAAAAGCCTAGCAAGTTTTTTACCTATTATATATCATCATCGTCCTGCTAAAATCATTTCCATCATTCAACGGTCAGAATCCATTTTCCCGTTCATCTCCTTTTCCATGAAAAACCAGCACCATTAACAGCGTTTAGCACTATAAGAATGCGCCGTTAAAACCTCCAGCGGCGATTCCTTTTGCATTTCGGCAAATAAAAAGGTGTATTACTTTAAATTGCCCAGCACTACCTTTTATCAAGCTACAGTTTAAAGCTAAACAAAACCGAGATCAATATAAAACAAAGTTCAATTCGCACGAATATGTGTTAAACCAACATGGTATTAAAGAAAACCCCATATGTTTTTAAACAATAAAACAGGCCATATTTTTCTCGCAAAACTTTCGGTAATCCCATCGGGTTCAACTACATTTGCTCAAATCTTTTAACATAACGTTTATGAAACTTTCGCATATCGAGCACATCGGCATTGCCGTTAAGGATTTAGCAACTGCAATACCTTACTATGAAAAGGTTCTAGGTTTAACTTGCTACAACATCGAAGAAGTTAAAGAGCAAAAGGTTAAGACCGCATTTTTCAAGGTTGGACAAACCAAGATCGAGCTACTAGAATCAACCGATCCTGAAGGACCAATTGGCAAGTTTGTTGAGAAAAAGGGCGAAGGCGTTCACCACATCGCATTTGCAGTAGAAGGCATTGAAGGTGCTCTTGAGTTTGCTGCAGAGCAAGGCGTGCAACTAATCGACAAGACTCCTCGTAAAGGGGCTGAGGGTCTTAGCATCGCATTCCTACACCCAAAATCAACTATGGGCGTTCTTACTGAACTTTGCGAAGACAAAAACAAGTAGAAATAACCTGATATTACTCCAATGACCCAACAAGACAAAATTAATGAGCTGATCAAGCTTCGCGAAGAAGCGAAGCTTGGCGGTGGACAAAAGAGAATTGATTCTCAGCACAAGAAGGGTAAATTCACGGCTCGCGAGCGTATCGAAATGCTCCTTGACGAGAAGAGCTTCGAAGAGTTCGACATGTTCGTTAGCCACAGATGTATCGATTTCGGTTTAGAGAAGGAAACTTACCTATCTGACGGTGTTGTTACTGGTTACGGTACTATCGACGGACGTCTTGTTTACGTATTCTCTCAAGACTTTACTGTATTCGGAGGTTCTCTATCTGAAATGTTTGCAGCAAAGATCTGCAAGGTTATGGATATGGCCATGAAGACTGGTGCTCCTGTTATCGGTATCAACGACTCGGGTGGTGCTCGTATTCAAGAAGGTGTTAAGGCACTTGGTGGCTACGCTGATATCTTCCAACGCAACATTTTGGCATCAGGTGTTATTCCTCAGATTTCTGCCATGTTTGGTCCTTGCGCTGGTGGTGCTGTGTACTCTCCTGCACTTACCGACTTCAACATCATGACCAGAGGAACCAGCTACATGTTCGTAACCGGACCAAAGGTTGTTAAGACCGTAACCGGCGAAGATGTAACCCAAGAGCAGCTTGGTGGTGCTAGCATCCACGCAACTAAGTCGGGTGTTGCTCACTTTGTAGCCGACAACGAGGAAGAAGGTATCCTGCTTATCCGTAAGCTGCTTAGCTACCTTCCACAAAACAACCTCGAAGAGGCTCCTCTTAAGCTTACCAACGATCCAATAAACCGTATCGAAGAGCGTCTTAACGATATTATTCCTGATAATACGAACAAGCCATACGACGTTAAGGAAGTTATCCACATGTTGGTTGACGATAAGGAATTCCTTGAAGTACACCGTGACTACGCTCCAAACATCATCTGCGGATTTGCCCGTTTCAACGGTATGTCAGTAGGTATCGTGGCTAACCAGCCTATGTACCTTGCAGGTGTGCTTGATATGAACGCATCGCGTAAGGCTGCACGTTTCGTACGCTTCTGCGACGCCTTCAACATTCCATTGGTAACCCTTGTAGACGTTCCTGGATTCCTTCCTGGTACAGCTCAGGAGTACGGCGGTATCATCCTTCACGGTGCTAAGCTTCTATTCGCTTACGGCGAAGCTACTGTACCTAAGGTAACCGTTATCCTTCGCAAGGCTTACGGTGGTGCATACGACGTAATGAGTTCGAAGCACCTTCGTGGCGACATCAACTACGCTTGGCCAGGTGCTGAGATCGCAGTTATGGGTCCTAAGGGAGCTATCGAAGTACTTCTTAGCCGCGAAATCGGAAGCATCGAAGATGAGAAAGCTAAGGTTCAATTCCTTGTTGAAAAGGAACAGGAATATCGCGACAAATTTGCCAACCCATACGTGGCTGCCAAGTTTGGCTACATCGACGATGTAATCGAGCCTAAGAATACCCGTTTCCGTATTGCTCGTGCACTTCAGTCGCTTGCTACTAAGAAGGATGTTAATCCTCCTAAGAAGCACTCGAATATTCCACTATAACAGGTACTCCCCTATGAACAAACTTTTTAATTCGTTAAGAAGTTTGGGTATCCTCATATCGCTATGCGCTTTTGCGGGCAACGCTGTTGCCCAAAGCGCTAGCGACTTGAAGGTAAACGAATTTCTTGTAAACAATGTCAGCAACTATCAAGATGACTTCGGGGCTCGGTCCTCTTGGATAGAAATTTTCAACACAGCCAACAGTTCCGTAAACATTGCAGGCTGCTATCTCACCAACGACCCCAAGAATCCCACAAAGTTCAGAATTCCCAAAGGCAACTCTATAACCCAAATTCCTTCGAGAGGTTATCTCGTGTTTTGGGCCGACAACAATACTACCCAAGGCATTCTCCACCTCAATTTCGATCTTAAAAGTTCTAACTACTTAGCTCTTTACGACCAAAGCGGGAAAGTGCTTATTGATAGCGTATCTTTTAACCCTGCTGTACAAA
Source organism: uncultured Acetobacteroides sp. (assembly GCF_963678165.1). Lineage (NCBI taxonomy): Bacteria > Pseudomonadati > Bacteroidota > Bacteroidia > Bacteroidales > Rikenellaceae > Acetobacteroides > uncultured Acetobacteroides sp. The sequence continues at coordinate 3,209,674 of NZ_OY782755.1, forward strand.
AGGCTGACACCTCTTGTGCTCGCGTTTTTGATGCAGATGCTAAATGGGCTCTTCTTGCGAAGCCAACTCCTAATGCAAACAACAATGCTGCAGAACAGCCATCAGCTGGATCGACCATACAAAAGTCGGCCCCACACGGTGCTGCCCTAGCGCTTTTTGCTATAGTCGTTGTATGCGTTATCCTAATTCTACTATCTGTGTTGTTCAAATACATTGGCAAGGCAAACATCAACCGGGCCAAGAAGGCAACACTTATGGAATTTGAGAAGCAAGGTATTCCTGCAACGTCCATGGATGAGGGAGAAATATCTGGCGAAGCACTTGCAGCCATAGCGATGGCGCTTCAGCTGTTCGAGACCGAAAAGGTAGATCTCGATTCAACGATACTAACCATCGAAAAAACTTCGCGCACCTACTCACCCTGGAGCTCGAAGATTTACAGCATGAGTCAAGTTCCTCATAAGAAATAATCCAAAACGCTACTGCCATGAAAAACTTTAAGTTTAAAATAAACGGAAACGACTATACCGTTCATATCTCTAATGTAGAAGGCAACATTGCCGAGTTAGAGGTAAACGGCACTCCATATAAAGTTGAGCTCGATAGGGAACTTAAGCAAACCAAAACGCCTAAGCTGGTTCGCCCAGAGGCTATTCCTTCAACCGACTCGCACCCATCAGTTGCGAAAACGGTTAGCCCTGGTGTCGCCACATCTGGCTCTATTAAGTCGCCACTTCCTGGTACTGTCCTTAGCGTAAACGTGAAGGTAGGCGATGTTGTTAAGGTAGGACAACGACTCCTTCAGCTGGAAGCCATGAAGATGGAAAACAACATCGACTCCGACAAGGAGGGCCGCATTGCTGCCGTTAACGTAAAACAGGGCGACAGCGTGATGGAAGGCGATGTGCTAATCGTAATAGAAGCTATTAACAAGGCGCCAAAGCAACCCGAAGCACCTGCTCAGGTTCGCCAAGAGGCTGCTTCTACAACCAGCGCACAGCCATCGGTTGCGAAGGGCGCTAGCAGAGGTGCTGCCACTTCGGGGACTATCAAGTCGCCACTTCCTGGCACCATTCTTAGCGTGAACGTAAAGGTGGGTGATACCGTGAAGGTAGGACAACGGCTACTTGTACTGGAAGCTATGAAGATGGAAAACAACATCGACTCCACCAAGGAGGGCCGCATTGCTGCCGTTAAGGTTAAGCAGGGCGACAGCGTGATGGAAGGCGATGTGCTAATCGTAATAGAAGAGATAGGCAAGGAAATTAAGCAACCCGAGGCACCCAAGCAGGCACAGCCCGAAGCTGCTCCTTCGCCCAAACCTCAGCCATCGGCTGCAAAGACCGCTAGCCCAAGCGCTGCCAAATCGGCGGTTAACGTTAAGTCGCCACTTCCTGGCACCATTCTTAGCGTGAACGTGAAGGTAGGCGATACCGTTAAGGTAGGACAAAGGCTTCTGGTACTGGAAGCCATGAAAATGGAAAACAACATCGACTCCGAAAAGGAAGGCCGCATTGCTGCTATTAAGGTTAAGCCAGGCGACAGCGTGATGGAAGGTGATGTGCTAATTGTAATCGAATAGTATCGTTACCATGGAACAAACCCAGAGCACCTTTTCGTATCTGTCCGACCTAACATCACAGCTTCTGAGCTACACGGCTTTTGCCAACCTTACGCTCGGACATATCATCATGGTTGTAGTTGGGCTAGCGTTTATCTACCTAGCCATAAAGAAAGACTACGCTCCTCTACTCCTTATCCCCATCGGATTTGGCATAATTATAGGAAACATTGCCTTCGCCCCAGGCTTCAAGATTGGCGTTTACGAGAGCGGCAGCGTGCTCAGCTACTTTTACGCCGGGATGACTAGCGGGGTATTCCCTTCGCTAATATTCTTGGGCGTTGGCGCAATGACCGACTTTTCGGCGCTGATCTCCAACCCCAAGCTGATGCTTGTCGGAATTGCAGCCCAAGCGGGCATCTTTGGCGCTTACGCTGCCGCCCTATGGCTTGGTTTTACGCCCGGAGAGTCTGGTGCAATTGGCATCATTGGCAGTGCCGATGGTCCTGCAGCCATCTTCCTTTCGGGTAGAATAGCCCCCGAGCTTATTGGGGTAATTGCCCTCTCGGCCTACTCGTACATGGCACTGGTTCCAGCCATCCAGCCTCCTTTTATGAAGCTGCTTACCACCAAAAGGGAGCGCGTAATCCGCATGAAGGCACCTCGCCAGGTGTCGCAACTCGAGAAGATTCTCTTCCCCATCGTTGGGTTGCTTCTCACCTGCCTTTTTGTGCCAGCGGCGCTTCCTCTTTTAGGGATGCTCTTTCTGGGCAACCTGCTTAAGGAAAGCACCGTTACCAAACGCTTGGCCGAAACCGCAAAGGGCCCAATGATCGACTTGGTGACCATCCTTATCGGATTAACCATTGGAGCATCAACCCAGGCTACTGTGTTCTTCACCCAAAAGTCGTTGACCATCTTTATCCTTGGTATCCTTGCGTTTGTGGTGGCCACCATTGCCGGTGTGATATTCGTAAAGTTCATCAACCTATTCCTTAAGGAAGGAAACAAGATGAATCCGCTTATCGGTAATGCCGGAGTTTCGGCGTTGCCCGATAGCGCACGCGTATCGCAATACGTGGGGCTGGAATACAACACCAATAACCACCTGCTGATGCACGCCATGGGGCCAAACGTGGCAGGCGTAATTGGTAGCGCTTTGGCTGCTGGTATTCTGCTTAGCTTCCTCAGCTAGTAAATTCTGCTTTACATACAGATTCGGGTAGAGACGCTGCATGCAGCGTCTCTACTTTTTTTTAGGGAAACGAGCAGATCAGCCGGCCGAAAACAAGGGTTCTATAACGTTTTATGCTGGACGTAACTTCCCCGCATTACATGCGGGCTATTAGAATTCAATCCCTACAGGATTGTAGATTAGCAACCATTATGCGACAATACTCAGGATTAGAGAATCCAGCGATCATTACTACGACCTAAAAACCGGAGGGCTTTAATTTTAATAGCCTCGAGTGAAACTCTGGTAGCAGATCGAAAAATGGGAAAACGCCAAAGGGGTTGAATGGATTCACTAGGGAGCGGGCAAATCCATCGATATCCCCCACCCTATTCGTTATAGCACATAAACAAGAGAGGCCTTACGCGATGTAAGGCCTCTCCTGAAATGCATTTTTATAGTTTCAGCTTATGCAAGCTTCACGTTTACAGCATTGATTCCTTTTTTACCTTCTTCTAGGTCAAAAGTAACCTCGTCGTTTTCCTTGATTTTGTCAACCAAACCAGATACGTGTACGAAGTATTCCTTTGCCGATTCGGCATCTTTAATGAATCCAAAACCTTTGGTCTCATTAAAAAACTTTACTGTTCCTTTGCTCATTTTGATAAAATTAATGGGCGAAAGGTACGAATTAACATTTTAGAAATCACCTTTTATTTTAAATTATGCACTAAAAGAGATTTTTTTATCTAAAAACAGGGCTACAGCTAGCTGTAGCAGGCTTTTACATTCAAAAAAAAAATTGTCAATCACCATTTTTTCAGCCCTATACGACGGATTTTTTCGCTTTTTTGCCCGCTCCAACTGTCGAGCAGCGCCATATTTTCGGCAAGAAACGCCCAAAACTGGAGAGAACCCGCTTACAGTCTCAACGATACAGCCTCGACCAGCCGCCAAGCACTCTCGACTGGATGCCAATCGACTTTCAGCCTCCAAAGTACTGCTATCGATGAAGCGTTAGCCCCAAAACCTACGAGCTTCCCCCAAGGGCACAGAAGAAATTCGGCTAAGCACCCCCGCGCTGCCGTTGGGGCAGCCTCCGTTACGGCTATCGGACGAACCTTTAGAGCTTGGCACGCAGCAATAGCTCCAACCGTGGCACGATCGGCTCCAATCATGGCTCACTAAACTCCTCCGATGGCACAGTTGGCTCCTCCCTTGGCACGATAGGCTCCTCCTTTGGCACCGATAACTCCTCCTTTGGCACGGAAAACTCTTTTCTTGGCACAGATAACTCCTTTCTGGGCACAGGAAACCCTTTTCATGGCTCCATTAGCGGTTATCCAACATCGGGGAAGAGATATTTTTGCTACATTGAGGGCATTCTAACCAATACTACCAACCTATGCTGATATTTAGCCTAGAGCGCATCCTTAACCTAAAAGGAGTTACGGATCCCAGCGGGTATCTTCGCAAACGGGGATACGGAAAAAAGAAGGCAATCGCCATAGCCTTCGGGAAAAACCGCATGATTAGCCTCGACGAGATGGAGCAGTTCTGCCAAGATTTCGGCTGCACGCCCAACGACCTGCTCTCGTGGACACCTTCGGAACCCAAAGACGACTACCCCACCAACCCTCTACAGCCGCTCCGCCGTACCGAGGAGGTACTCCCGGTTATTGAGCTGATGAAGAACATCTCGAACAAGGGAATTGCCGAGCTGGAGCGCTACATCCAAGAGCGCAAGGGTGACAGACCGAAGGAGTAGAAGAGACAGGGCGTTGCCTTGTCTCTTAAGCCCACAACCTGCCAATCAACCCTATCCTAACAGAGGGTGCTAATTTCGGAGAGTTGTATTTTATTATTGTTGATAAAAAGTAAGCACATTATAAATTAACGGGATTATGAAAAGGAAAGTTTTGCTTGTTTGTTACTACTTAAATTTATTAATGATTATCTTTTTTGTTCTGATAGTTGTAGCGGGGCTACTAAAACAAGAGGATATTATCAACTTTTTCTTCTTGAACAGTACTGCCAATGTTATACGGATGCTTTTTTCAATTCCTGTATTTTATTTGTGGTTTAATTGTTTGGTTATATGGAGTAAGTACGACAAGCGAATTGGTCAATTTTTCCTGTTGTTTTTTTTAATCGGTACTTACAGCCCATTTTATTTCAAGAAACACATAAGAACTGGGATTGGAGCATAATTTAAAGTCATTTGTTTTATACGCGTAGCGCGGGCTACCACCAACCAACTCGATAAGAACTAAACGAAAAGAGGCGTTGCATGCAACGCCTCTACAAGTATTCTATACAACCTTACGGTGCGGTTTACCTATCCTCAATCCCCAGCATATCCATCAGCCCGTTGATAAAGGTGAGCGGATGGGCAGGGTTACCAGGCACGTACAGGTCGATGTGATTCGCCTCGACGAACGAGCGATCGAGGGCTGGGCTACCAGCAAAGAGTCCTCCGCTGATGGCATCGGAACCAACAAGCACCACCACCTTAGGATCGGGCGTAGCATCGAAGCACACCTGAAGGGCTTGGGCCATATTCGCCGAAACAGGTCCGGTGATAACCACCCCATCGGCATGGCGGGGCGAGGCAACGAACTCGATACCGAGACGCCCCATGTCGAAGTTAACGTTGCAGGAGGCGTTTAGCTCCATCTCGCACGAGCCTTCGCCCCCGGCAGATACCTGACGGAGCTTAAGAGAGTTCCTCAATGTCTTGCGGATTTCGGGACGGATAGATGAGACATCCAGCCGAATGGGCTTATCCTCCCCTGCCCTCACGATAAGATCCTCGCGGCGGTTGGCAGCAATCCTAAAGTCGTTGGTAAACTGTATGGCCGTTGGAAAGGCAAACTCGCACTCGCGGCAGAAGACGCATTTGCCCAGATCAATGCAGAGCGGCGCTGAACCGATTGCCCTGCTGGGGCACATGTCCACCAGCGCATCCACATCGGCCTGTGGTACGTCGAGGTTAATAACAGGACGGCCCCTAAACAACGGGGTAAGCGTTGCACCACGTAAATCTTTTACGTACTGGATTCCGTGGTCGCGGAGTATTTTGAGTTCGTCGAGCATGACTATTTCTTTTTAAACACAGAGGCACTGAGATACAGAGAACACAGAGTTATAACTTCTTCTAACTCCTTTAAAGATCGTTCCCGCAGTACGAGAGGTTGAAACTCTTGTTGCAGATAGGGAAATCGGAGATCTCCTGATCGCGAACGGCTAGCGCTAGGGCAAACCAGCTATGGAACGATGGATCTTTCACCTTATAGTGATCGATAGAGCCTTCGGCGTTGGTTGTTGCCACGTGGCAAATCTCGCCACGCCAACCCTCCACCAGCGAAATGGCGAACGCGTTAGGAGCAAACGCCAAGTCAAAGTTTGGAGTAGCAGATGCAGCCTGATAGTAGAACTTGTCGAGCATCTCTAGCACCCGGTCTATGGACTGCACCACCTCGTCGGCACGCAGCTGTGCACGGTCCATTACATCGCCCGAATCCATTACAATAGGTTCGTGCTCCAGATTCTTGTAGGCAAGGTAGGGATTGCTCTTACGGATATCGCGATTAAGGTTGGATGTTCGGGCAGCCATTCCAACGGCACCAATGCCGCGAGCCTGCTCGGTGGTAACAATTCCAATCCCCTCGAATCGGCCAAGCACGGAAGGAAGCGAGAAGAGCCGTTCGGTAAACTGCACGTACTCGCGCTTTACCTTACTCATGTTCTTCACCACCTCGTTGCGGACATCGGCAGTAAGCGGATAGCGCGTTCCAGCAGGACGAATAATTCCCTTGCCAAAACGGTTGCCACACCAGAACTGCGTAGTATTAATGGTTACCGTGCGCAGCGCCTCGCAAACCACCTGCCCCAACTGATAGGCAACATCACCACAGAGGGCAGCGGTATCGCCAATGTGAATGGCAATACGCTCCATCTCCTGAGCAATCACGCGCTCCTGGGCAAGACGCTCATCGGCCTCTACCCCAGCAAGCGCTTCGGCAGCAAGCGTAAAAGCCAACCCATGCGACACGGCGCTATCGCCTGCTATATTTTCTGATAAAATAGTCTTTCGAAGAAGCGAAGAGCCATCGGCCATCAAGGTCTCTACGCCACGATGCTGATAGCCCAGCTGAATCTCGAGATGCAGCACCTTTTCGCCATTACAGATAAAACGGAAGTGACCTGGCTCGATAACACCGGCATGGATGGGGCCAACGCCCACCTCGTGCAGCTCCGTTCCCTCTATCCTATAAAATGGGTAGGAGTCCATCCACCCTGCATACGAGCGGTTGTACGGATAGCGAACAGGCTTAAGCCAAGGATGCCCCTCGAAGGTAACCCCAAAGTTTTCGGCAATCTCGCGCTCGTAGATGTGCATTGCTGGAATAGCGACCGTAAGCGAGGCCAGCGTAGCCTGTCCTTGGTAGCTATAGCCATATATTAGGATGTCGCCAACCCCATCGGAGAGGCAGATGAAGCAGGCCAACTCGTCATTGCAAGGCCTCGCGAAGTAGCTAACGCAACGACAATCGGGATTACGAAGGATATGTACCGTTTGCTCGAAGAATGCGCCATACTCCAGCATGGGAATATCGGCGAGCTTAATGGTTGCAGGATTACCTTTAACCCTAGCGTACTGATGATACTGGTTCATATCCTACTTTATTGCTTCGTTAATAAGGTTCATCACAAATCCATCTTTAAAAAAGAAGACGTAAAACGCCAATCCAACGAGGGCGTACTGAACTACCGTAAGTCGGATGGAGAGCTTAAAGCCGGTAGGCTTAACCGATTCCTTTGCATAAAGGATGGATAGCAGCTTTTGTACGATGGCGTAAACGCAGAATAGCAGCACCAGCACAAGGACAATGAAAAGCCCCCAGCACTGCTGCACTAGCATGGTTTTAAAGATTGCCAGCTCCGAAACGAATAAACCCGACGGAGGAAAAGCTACAATACCCAGCGTACCGAGCATTAACACCAGCGCCCCTGCCGAGTAGTGCTTAATGTAGCCGCCCATCTTCGAAATTTCGTAGGTATCGAAGGTGTTGCGCACCTGCCGAACTTGAAAAAAGAGCGCTGACTTTAGGAACGTATGGGCAATGATATGAACAAAGGCTGCATAGCGGGCAACGCCTCCAATGCCAAGAGCAATGGCAACCAACCCCATATTCTCGAGGGTTGAGTAGGCCAGCAGGCGCTTTAGATTATTTGACTTAAGCAGGTAGGTTGCCGCAATTACCACCGACAGGATACCCGAAAGAATAAGCACGTTACATGCCCACTGCCCAACCACGGTTCCATCGAGGATGTTAAGCAGCCTGTAGATAGCCACAAAGCCGCTATTCACCATCAAGGTAGACATTACAGCCGAAATTGGTGGAGGAGCAATGGTGTTGGCATCTATGCCAACGGTATGCATGGGGAAGAGCTCCATCTTGGTACTAAAGCCAACCAGCACAAATAGGAATGCAATACGCAGATAGGCCGGATTGGCGCTTACGGCAAGCACCTCAAGGCTCTTATACGAAAGAGGAATATCCCCAGAATGGGATACAATGGTTCCCAGAAAGAGTATACCCATATAGGCAAGCGCAATACCAATGGAACTAACAAATACGTACTTCCAGGTAGCCTCTAGCGCATGCGTGCTTCGGTGATGGTAGATGAGCACCGACACGGTAAGCGTGGTGGCCTCCATAAAAACCCATAGCACAATAAGGTTATTCGATAGGTAGACACCTACAAGCGAGGTAAGCAAACCAGTGAGCCCCGAGATGTAAAGAGGAATTCCCCTGTCGGACTCGTGTATCAGGTAGTAAAAGCTGTGGATGTAGGCAGGAATGGCAACCACAACCAGCAGCGTGAGCATTATAGTAGCAGTACCATCGAAGGTAAAGTAGGTTAGTTCCGATTGTCCTTTGCTTGCATAGGCACGAATCAACAGCGCAACAAGGTTGGCAACAAACAAACCGGAAAGCACCTTGCTAACCATAGGTTTCCGAATAGAGAGCATCAGCCCCACTAAAGCAACAGATATGATAAAAAAGTACAGCATTTCCTAATCCTTTAGCGATGATAAATCTTCCACATCGGGGTCGTTCAACCGTTTCCCGATACGCGAAGCAAAAACTCCCAAAATTAAAATGCTGGCAAACAGGTCGAGCAGGATTCCGACGTTAACCAAGAACGGCATCTCGGAACCAACGGCAAGCGAAAACATGAACACCCCATTTTCCAGCACAAGAAACCCCACCAAGTGTGGAAATATCTTCTTGTGGGTGATTACCAAAATCAACCCGGTGAAAACCGCAAACAAAGCGGTAATCATAAATATCTTTTCGATGCGCCCGATCTCGAGCATATCGCCTAGTACCACGCTAACTCCCATAGCAACCAACACCAAAAGCAACGAGTAGAATGCAGGAACAGCCTTGGTGTGCACCTTGGCAACCTTCATCTTTTTAACGATGCTCCGAAGCAGAAGAGGAACTGCAATAGCCTTGAAAATAAGTGTCTCGGTAACCACAAATATTAGCGATGCTAGGTCGTTGGCACCCGAGAGTTCGGAAAATGCCAAAAAGAACAGGAGCACCCCCTGCAAAGCAACAAGCTTAAGGTAGGCGGCAAACCGTTCGGCAATTGAGATGTACATCAGCGTTACGCCAAATAGTACTATAATAGCGAGATTCATGCGTTATGCTATTTTTTGCATTAGAATAAGAGCCACAATTAGGCCTAGCAGACCAATGGCCGTAAGCGTAAGCAGGTATTGAGGGTTTTTAGCCATCTTGTTACGTGCCCTAAACGATTCGAGAAATCCTACTAGAATAGCAAACCCAACCGTAATTACCCCAAAGTAAAGAAACTGATAGCCGACCTTCCATGTTGGAGGAATAAGCATGTTGGCCATTAGCATGGAGTAAACGCCAAACTTGAGCGATGAGGTAAGGTGGATCAAACCGAGGTCGAAGCCCGAGTTGTCGAGGATCATTACCTCGTGCACCATGGTAAGCTCCAAGTGCGTTTTAGGATCATCGACAGGAAGACGGCTATTCTCCACCATGGCAATAAGAATTACGAGGTAGGCAAAAAGAGCACCAAGCAACAAAGAGTAGTCGCCTACGGTATTAAATGCCCTAAAGATTTCGGTAAAGGAGGTGTAGCCCGTCATCATTGCCAAAACCCCCATCATTACGAAGAGAGCAGGTTCAACGAGTAGAGCGTAGAGTGTCTCGCGGTTGGCCCCCATTCCCTCGAAGCTGCTGCCCGTATCGAGCGCTGCAATAATCATAAGGAAGCGCCCCAGCGCAAGCAGGTAGGCAAAGAAGACAAAATCGCCGCTAAACGAAATCAGCGCGCTGCCACCCGCAAATGGGATAACAAGCATTGAGGTAAGCACGCAGGCAAGACCAACGGTTGGCGCAATACGAAAGATTGCACTTGTGGTAGTGCTGTAAACGCTACCCTTACGAAGTAGTTTCACGATATCGCGTACAGGCTGAACAATACGTGATCCCTTACGCCCCGAGGCTAAGCTTTTGGTTCGAGCAATAATACCCGGGAAGAAGAATGCTGCAACTATAATGAGTAGATATCCTATCATCCTAAATCATCTTAAAGTAGGTTAGCACAAAAATGGCCACTATAAACAGCAGCGCATAAAGCACGTAATGCTGCACATGCCCCGTTTGCAGAATGGCAGCCCTTCGGATAAGCTTCTGAAGCTTATTGGCGGGACGAACCGTAACCATATCCTCAAAGAGGTCGTTGCTCCCCGTCTTAAAGCTGGTTGCATGAGGAAAGAAATCGGTCTTTTCGAGCGGATCAAAATCTTTAGTAACCTTTACCAACGGTTTAGATATAGATATCAAGCTATCAGCATACGAGGTAGAGGTGTACTGCTGAGTAGAGTTAACGGCGGAATAGCCACATCCCCAGGTAGGCCCTTCGGTAATGACCACATCCTGCTGCACCCTTTTTCTAGCAAAAAATATAATTGCAATAAATCCTACAAACGCCAACGATATCCAGGTAATGCTGCTGGTTGTATGCAGCACAGGCTGTAAAAGTTCTGGAGATGCAGTTACCTGAGGAAACTGAGCAACAACAGGAAGAATAAGCTTAATGGCAACCGTTGGAAATAAACCTATCATCACTATCGCAGCAAGAAGGATATACTGAGGAACAAGCATCCAACCGGTTACCTCCTTAACGTGGTCGATTGGCTTACGAGGAACGCCTAGGAACGCAATTCCCACCGCCTTAGAGAAGGCAAAAACAGCCAATCCTCCAATAAGCGCTAGCACCATCGATGAGGTAATAAGCATAATGGTTTCGCGAAGCGACTGCCCTGCTAAGCTGCCGAACATCCCTACATATATAAGGAGCTCCGAAATAAATCCGTTGAATGGAGGAAGCGCACAGATAGCCATTGCTCCAAAAATAAAGAGGAATGATGTATGCGGCATCTTTTTAATAAGTCCACCCAAATCGTTCATGTTGCGGGTATGCGTTGCCGTGTACACCGAGCCTGCCCCCATAAACAGCATGGGCTTGAATAGCGAATGGTTTACGATATGCAGCACGGCACCGGTAAAGGCCAGCAGCGACAGCTGCGGATACTGAATATGAATTCCAATAAAACCTAAACCAAGTCCAATACCAATAATGCCGATGTTCTCGATGCTACTATAGGCAAGAACCTTCTTCAGATCCTTTTGTACGATGGCGCTAATTACCCCCCAAACACCAGTAAGAAGAGAAACTAGCAGCAAAATCATGCCCACCTCGAAGTACTGGTTGCGCATGGCAAATAGCACTCGGATTATTCCGTAGATGCCCATCTTAATCATGATGCCCGACATGGCACCCGATACGTGCGATGGAGCAGCAGGGTGTGCATTCGGAAGCCAGGTATGTAGCGGCACAAAGCCAGCCTTCAGCCCGAATCCTAAGAAGAAGAGCAGAAATACGGGAATCCCATTATTTAAGGTGAAGTAGGACGCTAGCGCATCAAAACCAAAAATTCCAGTTTTTGCATAGGCAACAACAAATCCGGCAAGGATAAGAAAAAAGCCTACGTGCATCTGAATAAGGTACGATATACCAACCTTAAACGTTTCGCGCTTCTCGGCCTCAAACATCACCAGTATAAAGGAGGCAAGCGTCATGGCTTCCCAGGCGGACAGGAAGGCAAACCCTTCGCGAAGGGTTACTACCAGTAGCATGGAAACCTGCAGCCAAACAAGCGCAGCACCATGAAGGGCCAACTCGCTCCTGTTCTTTGTTGCCAAATAAGGCGCCAAATACCCCTTCGAGTAAACCGAAGAAAGTACGCAAACTAGATTAATGGCAGCAACAAATAAAAACGATAACGGGTCTATCGAAATAGGAGTACCACCAGCCAAACACCCCAAATACGAGGCTGTGGAACCAAACCCTAGTGCGCTTACCGCTATAGCAACGGTATAAAATGCCACAATCAGCTGGATAGAAATCGTAATGGCAAACTGCCGTCCTTTGGGTAGAAAGAAGCTGATTAAAGGCAGAAACGCAGCTGAAATTAGAAAAGAAATGCTCATCAGATGTTTCCTGTCGAAGTAATGCCGCAAAGGTAAGGAAAAGCCCTTGAATAGGGATGCTATTTAGATTGCTTTTAGAATTTACACGAAACTTGAGCCACCATGCAAATGGTAATAAACAAGTTAACCGAACAAAAAAATAACAAACTATTATTTTGAATAAAAACTTCATTTGTCAGATCTATTTCTAGGGAGTAACCTCTCACACCTTCTCTCTATAATCCTACCACTACGCCATACCTTAACTATAAAAAGCACTTATTTTAAAAACAACAACGCCTATCAATTAATTTAGGTTGTACAACATAAATTTAACTCAAAAAAAACTCTGCTTTTGTTGCCTGAAAAAATGTCAAGAATATACTTTTGACCTTGCGAAGAAGTTGTAACTAACAAACGCACTATGAAAAAAATAACCTTACTCAGCATGGCTTCGTTGCTACTTCCATTGCTATCGTCAGCAAGCGAAGCCGATCTTAAAATTCCTGACCTGTCCGCCGGACAGAACACCCTACTTGGCTGGGGTTTTGTTGTTTGCCTTTTGGGCTTAGCCTTTGGCTTCTACCAATTCTTGAAGGTAAAGAAGGCCCAAGCGCACAAGTCGATGCTCGATGTTTCGAACGTAATCTTCGAAACCTGTAAAACCTACCTCATCCAGCAGGGAAAATTCCTCGTTTGGCTGTTTCTGATCATCGCTACGTGCGTTACCTTTTACTTTGGGTACCTTCAGGAAAAAGGGGTTGGCGGTGTTGCGCTAATCTTGGCATGGACCGTTATCGGTATCCTTGGGTCGTATGGCGTTGCCTGGTTTGGCATCAGAATGAATACCCTTGCCAACAGCCGTATGGCCTTTGCCTCGCTGGAGCGTAAGCCGCTTAAGCTGCTTCATATTCCGCTAAATGCAGGAATGAGCATCGGGGTGGTTCTTATCTGCATTGAGCTTATCATGATGCTTATCATCCTTACACTGATGCCTCGCGAGCTGGCTGGCGCCTGCTTCATCGGTTTTGCTATCGGTGAGTCGCTAGGTGCTTCGGCGCTTCGTATTGCCGGTGGTATCTTCACCAAGATTGCCGATATCGGTTCGGACCTGATGAAGGTGGTATTCAAAATTGGCGAGGATGACCCTCGTAACCCTGGCGTAATCGCCGACTGTACGGGCGATAACGCTGGCGACAGCGTTGGACCTACCGCCGACGGTTTCGAAACCTACGGCGTTACCGGCGTTGCGCTGATCTCGTTTATCGTTCTTGCAGTAGGCTTTGTTCCTGGAATCGACGAAAGCACCAAGCTTGCACTTCAGGCAACCCTGCTAACCTGGATTTTTGGCATGCGCATCCTGATGATCGTTACATCAGTATCGGCATTCGGGATTAACAACCTGCTCAGCAAGTCGCTCTACAGTGATACGGACGATCTCGACTTCGAGAAGCCGCTTACCAACCTGGTTTGGATTACCTCCATCCTATCCATCATCGCAACATTTGCGGCCAGCTACTTCCTTATCGGTCCAGCATCGATTGTGGATGCGCAGTGCCACAATGCTTGGATTATCCTATCGATCATCATCAGCTGCGGAACCCTTGGCGGCGCCATCATCCCCGAATTCACCAAAATCTTTACCAGCCCTAAATCGGCACACGTACAAGAGGTGGTGAAGGCCGGTAGAGAAGGCGGCGCGTCGCTGGTTATCCTTTCGGGATTTGTTGCCGGTAACTTCTCGGCATTCTGGAAGGGAATGGTATTTATCGGCTTGATGTTTATCGCCTACTACGCTAGCACCTTCGGGCTCGATCAGTTTATGATCTACTCCTCGATTTTTGCATTTGGCCTGGTGGCCTTCGGTCTTTTGGGCATGGGGCCTGTTACCATTGCGGTTGACAGCTACGGGCCGGTAACCGACAACGCTCAATCGGTGTACGAGCTATCGCTCATCGAGGATCTGCCTAATATCGACAAGGAAATCGAGAAGGACTTCGGCTTTAAGCCCGACTTCGAAAAGGCCAAGTACTACCTAGAGGCTAACGACGGTGCCGGAAATACCTTTAAGGCTACCGCTAAGCCAGTGCTTATTGGTACGGCTGTGGTAGGTGCAACCACCATGATCTTCTCGTTGATCCTGGTTATTAAGAACGTGCTTGGCGTAGAGCCAGACGCTATTCTTAACCTGCTTAACCCTTGGACCATCCTAGGGCTGATGGCCGGCGGTGCCGTGATCTACTGGTTTACGGCCGCATCGACCCAAGCGGTTAGCACCGGCGCCTACCGTGCCGTTGAGTACATCAAGCGCCACATCAACCTCGACCCTAACGCCGAGAAGAAGGCATCCATCGAAACCTCGAAAGAGGTGGTGAAGATTTGCACCCAGTACGCCCAAAACGGGATGTGGAACATCTTCCCTGCCGTATTCCTGTTTGCCCTGGCATTCGCATTCATCTCGGGCAGAGAGATTGTTGGTGCCGATCCGAAGGTGGCCTTTGCAGCGGCATCGTTCTTTGTGAGCTACCTGATTGGTATCGCCATCTTCGGCCTATACCAGGCCATCTTCATGGCCAACGCCGGCGGCAGCTGGGACAACGCCAAGAAGGTGGTTGAGGTTGACCTCAAGCAAAAAGGAACCCCTCTACACGACGCTACCGTTGTGGGCGACACCGTGGGCGACCCATTTAAGGATACCTCGTCGGTGGCCATCAACCCCATCATCAAGTTTACCACCCTGTTCGGATTGCTGGCCATGGAGATTGCCATTAGCGCCGAGTTTAGGTCGGTAGCTCCATACGTGGGGATCGTCATGTTTATCGGCGCCCTGTACTTCGTTTGGCGCTCGTTCTACAAGATGAGAATCGAGAGCTCGTCGGACGAGGATAAGCAGGAGGCCTCGGGCAATACCTCCGCGAAGAGCAGCCAAAATGCTACGGTGCTCTAAGCGCATAGCCAAACTACCATATAAGAGGTGGCCCTTGTAGGCCACCTCTTCTTTTTTGCGGTAGATTCATCTAGGAGTCAACCTATGCGGTAGAGCTGCGCAGCGGCTGCCGCACCTCCACCACTTTGCGCCACTAACAGCCCCAGCTTAAATTCTTGCTTCCGGGGAATATTCACGGAGCTGTGTCTACCTTTTTTGGAAAATATCGCACCTTCTGCTCAGAATGTCGCGTCTGCTGATAAATATATAGCGGCTACTGATCAAAATGTAGCATCTGTTGATCGACATGTAGCGTCTGCTGATCAAAACATAGCATCTTCTGATCAAAATGTAGCGTCTGCTGATCAAAATATAGCATCTTCTGCTCAAAACAGGGGGTATTGGAGCTGCGATACGGGCTAATTAGGGCGCTGGGAGCCATGGGGGCAACGGGAGTATTCGCGTAAAAGGAACTACCCCGAGGGCTGCGCGGGGGTGTTTAGCCGAATGCCCTTCGTGCCCGTGAATATTCCCTAAAAACCTTCGACGACGGCGGTTCAGCTGATAGATAGCTCTCTTTTCAGCACCCACTAAACAACGCAGGGGCTGCCCCCTAAGCGGAGCAGCCCCTTTATAAGTATCCTATCAGCTAAAGCCTATTCCTGAATGAGCTCGGTAACCCTATCCACCAGGTAAACGATGGACATGTAGGGAACCTTTCCGTTGGTGGTTAGCCCAATCTCGCAGGTGCGGCTGTTGGAGAAGCCCTGCTTAACGTTGGCCCGCTCGAGCTGTGGGCGAAGCTTGCGCAAGGCGTAGGCGTTCACCTCGGGGTTGGTGAATCCCTTATCGCCGGCAAAGCCGCAGCAGCCCACCTCCTCGGGCACCATCACCCGGGTGGAGCAGCGCTTGGCCAGCCCAATGATGGTATCGCGCAGCTGCATCTTGGTGGTCGAGCAGGTGATATGGAGCGCCACCGGCTCGTCGACGGGTGTAAAGCGCAACTTATCCACCAGGAAGGTTTCGATGAATTCGGCGGGCTCGTACAGCCTCATCGACTTGATGCAGGCCCGCATGCGGTATAGGCAGGGGCTTTGGTCGCACAGTACAGGGTACTCGCCGTTGTTGCTGGCCTTCCAGAGCGAATCCTCCAGTTCCTTAGTTTTGCGGTCGGCAATATCGGGCATCCCCTTGCTCTCCCAGATGGTGCCGCAGCATAGCGCCTCCATATTTTCGGGAAAGATCACCTCGTAGCCAGCCTTGTTGAGCAGGCTCACCATCTTGGTGGGCAGCGGCGTTTGGCTGGGGTCGCCCTTAGCCGTTCCCATGGTTTGGTTGATGCAGCTGGGGAAGTACACCACCTTTAGCGCGCTAGGCTTCTGCACCGCAGGCCTTACCTTGTTGCTCTTGGGCATCGAAGGCGTCCAAAGCGGAATGCCCGCAGCCTTATGCAGCGTGCTGGTTACCGCCCCCAGCGCCGACGATCCCATAACCGTATGCGCCGCATTGGCAGCGGCAAGCACCGGGCGCAACGCCTGCTTGATACCCTCGAAGTGGATGGCCGCGAAGTCGCCCACCTTCCAGGCAAAGCCGCCCTGTGGGATGTTGGCCTGGCGCACATCGTGGGTAAGGTGCCCCGTGTTGATGCCCATCGGGCAGCTGGTGGCGCAGAGGCCATCGCCGGCGCAGGTGGCATCGCCCAAGTAGGCGTATCCCTTGCGCAGGTCGGCCAGCAGCGCCGCATTCTCGCCCGTACGCTCCAGCCTCGAAATCTCGCGCTGCACCACAATGCGCTGGCGCGACGAGAGCGTCAGTCCGCAGGTTAGGCAGTTCACCTCGCAGAACCCGCACTCGATGCACCTATCCACATGCGGATTGGTGAGCGGAAGCGGCTTGAGGTTCTTTATATGGCAATGGGGATCGTCGTTAAAGATAACGCCCGGATTGAGGATTCCCTTGGGATCGAAGAGCGCCTTGATGCGCTTCATGATGGCGAACGCCTCGCCGCCCCACTCGTACTCCACAAACGGAGCCATGTTGCGGCCCGTGCCGTGCTCGGCCTTCAGCGATCCCTTGTACTTATCCACCACCAGGCGGATAACATCGCCCATCAGCGCCTCGTAGCGGTCTATCTCGCTTTGGCTGTCGAAGCTTTGGTTGATGATGAAGTGGTAGTTACCCTCCAGCGCATGCCCGTATATTACGCCATCGGCATACCCATGCTTGGCGATGAGGCCCTGCAGCTCCACCGTTGCCTCCGGCAGATTCTCGATATGGAAGGCCACATCCTCGATGAGGCACGACGTGCCAACCTTTCGCATGGCGCCAACCGAAGGGAAGATACCCGAACGGATAGCCCAAAGCTTGCTGTACTCCCGCTCGTTGTCCAGGAAGTCGACGGGCATCAAAATCTTATAGCTTTCGATGATGCCCTTAATCAGGGCAACATTTTCCGCCAGCTCGTGCTGCGACTCTGCCTTCGTCTCAAACAGCACGGCCGTTGCCGATTCAGGTAGCGTCTTAAGGTGTTCCGGCATGCCGGGTTTATCCTCCACCGACCGTAACGCCAGCCTATCCAGCAGCTCGGCACCAATAACAGGCTCCTTCTTTAGGCGCTGAATGGCTAAGCAGGCCTCCCGTATACCGTCGAAGTACACCATGGCGCTGGCCCGGAATGGTGCCACCTCCTCGGTAACCACCGTAGCCTCCTCCAAAAACGCCAGCGTCCCCTCCGATCCCACCATCAGGTGGGCGATGATGTTGAACGGATCGCTATACGTAATCAGCGGAAGAATATTCAGCCCGGTAACATTTTTAATGGAGTACTTGTAGCGAATCCACTCGTGGAGCTTTGGGTCGTCGAGTATCAGCTTCCGAAGCGCCAGCAAGCTGCTGCAAAAGCTTGGGTAGCGGTTATTAAACTCCTTGCGCGACTCCTCGTCGGCCGTATCCAATCTAAACCCATCGGGCATGATGATACGAACCGAGCGGATAACCTTATCGCTGTTGGCATGCGTACCGCAGTTCATCCCCGAGGCGTTGTTCATAATCACCCCGCCCACCATGGCCGACTTGAGCGAGGCAGGATCGGGCGAAAACTTACGGCCCAGCGGAGCAAGAATCTCGTTTACCCGCTGCCCCACCAATCCGCACTGCATGGTAATGGCAGAGGCATCGGAGGCAACCGAATACTTTTCCCACTTTTTACCCGCAACAACAAGAACAGAATTGGTTATACTTTGCCCCGAGAGGCTGGTACCGGCAGCCCTAAACGTAACTGGGATGCTAAGCGCCGCAGCACACTCCAAGATGAAAGAAACTTCGTCGGGAGTTTCTGGAAAAACGACCACCTGAGGAATCTGACGGTAGAAGCTTGCATCCGTTCCCCAGGCAAGCCGTTCAATAGCCTTAGTGGTAATATTTCGGCGCTTTACCTTCGCCGATATCTTCTGAACAAAAGCCCTGTGGGCTGCATCAATGGTTTCCATAATAGTAAAGGTGGTGAGGTTGATAACGCTGATAAAAGTATAAAAAAAGAGGATGCAGATAAGCTGCATCCTCTTCTTTATTATTCTTAAAAGAACCTACTACCAGCCCTGAGTTTGGGTCAGAGTAAAGCCCTTTGCTTTATACTCTTGAATTTCCTGAACACCAACAGGAGATAGATAAACTCTATCAGTGAAAGGATCACGAGGCTGTACGTTGATAAGCTTAAAGAAACCTACCATCTTATCCCTATTTGTTTTATCATAGGTAATCTCAGTACCATCAGCAGTACGAACAATCAGTTTTGGACCATTAGGCTTTGTGTACTGTGGATCATCTAGCCAAGCCTTAACGTCGCTATCATTATTAAAGTCCACCCAAGTTCCAAACATTGTATCAGGATACTTTATGTTATCCATGTAGCTAATCTTAGCCCAACGCTTGATATCAAGCAAACGAGGGAACTCAAAAACGAATTCCATGCGACGCTCACGACGGATTTCCCAAAGAAGAGGAGAAACATCAGAGTCGCGATCTGGATCGTTTGGAATCATAGAGATGTCAAGTGGTGCTGTTTGATGAACACCAGCCCTTTCTGCATCTGGATCCAAAGGTCTTTTACGTATTTGGTTAATAGACTCGTTGATATCCGTTTGAGAGCAGGTATAGCTTCCGCCATAAGTTTGAGCAAGTTCAGCCTTTGCCTCAATCCAGTTAAGCAAAATTTCTGCGTAACGAATTACAGGAGCATCATTTTCATTCACAGCCCCACCATATTGGCTAGGACGGATTCCATCTTTATCCCAGAAAGAGGCACCCTCGCGACTAATAAACTTATCGCTATAAAGCAATGTAGCCGATTTCTTTTCAGGGAAGCAGAAGAAGGTCGCCTCAAAACGAGGGTCACGGGTTTTTGCTAACTCAGAAAGCTTAAAGTCATTCGCATTTGCAAGAGAAGATGTCTTGTAAGGCTGACCATCGTTACAAACAAACGCTTTAATAAGCTGAAGATTTGCGGCCTTACCCTGTCCTTCGTAACCATTAGCATATGAAGCAACAGAGTGAGTTGTCATTGTTGCGGTATAGTTACGATAGAAGATAACCTCTGGGTGACCCTTTAAATCTGGAGAACCAAACAAAGAACGGAAATCGCGAGCACACTTGTACTTATTCGAATTCTTAACTACATCTGCTGCCTCTACGCAGAATTTCAGGTATTTCTCTACACGGTCAACATTATCAATGCTCTTAACCTTGTGATACTTTTCCCATGTTCCTTCAAATAGCATAATGCGCGAAGCAATAGAAGCAATCACATACTTATTTACATACTGAGAACTTCCATTATCCAATAGGTAAGAATTATCAATGGCATACTTTAGGTCGTCGTAGATGTGATCCATTACCACCTGACGGTTGTCACGATCTTTGAACATTTCTGGCAAATTGGTTTCATCCACTGGCTTGTCGAAGTAAGGAACATCGCCAAATGAAACTACAAGGTTATAGTAAGCGTATGCTCTAAAGAAGCGAGCTACAGCCATCCAATGCCTATAGGCAGCATCAGAATTTCCAACAACAAGATTCTTCTTGTACTGATCTACGCGTTGAATCATGATGTTGGCCTTGCGCACCCAACCAAAATTCCACGTCTCTCCGCTATACTGGCGATACCAACTACCTCCTGCAAGACCTGATGGAGTATATGAATTACCTACTGAACCAGGAACATTCGAAACAAAGTTTTCTTGTTTTGAACTCGACGATAAATCATCGTTAAAGGTATACCCTGTAAGAGGAGTATAGTTAACCCCATACCCTGAGTTGTACCCGGTAAAAAACCAAGTATAGAAATCGACACTATAGGTACGGAAGTCGGTTTCGTTTCTCCAAAAGCTGTCGTTATCCTGCACCTTATCCAGCTGAGGACGATCAAGGAAATCCTCACATCCCGTTGCTGTCATAAGAGCTACTGCAGCAAAAATTGCATATATATATCTTTTCATAGTTGTTACTGTTTTAGAAGTTTAGTTGAAGACCAACAGAGAAAGTTCTAAATGAAGGAGTACTTATACCTGCACGTCCTGCCTGATAGTTGTCAACAGAGAGCAAGCCTTCACCTGGAATCAATTCTGGGTCAACAGGAGTTCCGCTTAAATGATCCCAAGTATATGCATTCTCAACCGATGCATAAAAACGAGCTTTCTGTATCCAAGCCTTCTTTAGTAGATTAGCAGGTAATGTATAGCCTAAAGTTATATTCTTTACTCGTAGGTACGACATATCTAGCAGATAGCGGTCCTGAACCTGCATGCTATAACCACTTGTGCCGTTACCTAAGCTGTATGGACGAGGATAGTAGGCATTGATATTTTCGGGAGTCCAATAATCAGTACAGAATCTTTCGGCCATAGCACCATCAGCGGTGTTAAATCCGGCAAGAGTGGTAGATGAGCTACCCCACATGTCGCGCTTGCCTACGCCTTGGAAGAATATAGAGAAATCAACCCCTTTGTAATCGGCTCCTGCACGGAAGCCATACTCGTAACGAGGAGTAGAGTTACCTATTACCTCCTTATCGCCATGGCTGCTAACCGTATTATCGCCATAGGTAATTTGTCCATCTCCATCGAGATCCTTAAACATTACATCACCGGGCATAAACATAAAGCTATCACTTTGTAGGTAGGCCTGATAAACTGGATTATCGCCTTTAAGTTTGTAAGCTGTTTTACCAGCATTCTTAGCACCGTTTGCTTCTGTTAATGTAATTTTAATCAATTTACCATCAGCAGTATGCTCAAAATCGGAATCTTGGTATAGACGGTTGGCACGGTATCCCCATATTTCTCCATATGTTTTATCATTGTACCATCCGCTAATGCCTGTTGCCGAACCGAATTTGGTGATCTTAGTGGTAGCGTCAGAGAGCGTAAACATTCCATTAATGCCAATTCCATTTGCAAATCTGTGGTTGTAGTCAACAGACAACTCCCATCCTCTTGTTCTTAGATTACCATAGTTTCCTGCAGGGGCGGTTGTTCCGTATGTATCTGCAATTCCGTCAGCGCCAACAATCATATCCTTTGTGTCGCGTTGATACCAGTCGAATGTAAATCCTAGCTCGTTGTTAAGGAAACGGGCATCAATACCTAAGTCTAGCGTAGCAATTTTCTGCCAAGATATATCGCTAGCTACTGCAGTTGGCGCAGTTACAAAGTTTGTTTTCTTCCCATTTTCATCCAACCAACTCGATTGTGTAATCTTTCCAAGGTTCGATCGGTAAAGGCTATTAGAAACCGTTTGGTCACCAATTTCACCGTAAGAAGCTCTAAACTTTAAGCTGCTAAGTACAGGCTTAGCCCACTGCATAAATGATTCTTCGCTTGCACGCCATCCTGCCGAGAATGATGGGAACCAGCGCCATTGCAAATCAGTAGGGAACTTCGACGATCCGTCGTAGCGTAGGTTGGCCTCCAAAAGATACTTACCCATCAAATCGTAGTTAATACGTCCAAAGAAACCAAGCTGCGACTCCCAAGACTTTCCACCACCTGCGGTTTGGGTACCAATTGCGTTACCAAACTGTACATTATTTAAATCGGTAAGAGATGTAATCTTTCCCCAATGGTACTCTTCAACGTAAGAAACACGGTTAACACCAGCCATAAACTTAAACGAATTCTCGTCGTTTAACTTAAAGTTGTAGGTTGTATACGCATTGAATGTGTTACGCTGAGAGTTTGTTGATTGACGATTAATGTTGTCAATACCAGAACCTACATCAGTATAGGTTTTATTTACCAAATCGTATGCTTGCATAGCTCCAGGTTCAGAGGCAGCAACTACCTTACCATCGCTATTTACGTAAACGTTACTACCATCGGCAGCTTTTCTTGCAGTTGTACCACTCCAGGTATCAGCAGCAGTAAAACGAATGCCAGGACATAGCCAGTTGTACTCCTCATTAGCATGCGAGTAGTCAAAATCTGCAGTCCAATCCTTGGAGAAATTTAGGTGAAAACCTAAGTTTATGTTGGTATAGTTCTTTTCCTGCGTAGACGTATTTGCCTGATGGAACTCTTCGGTAGGGCTACGAAGCTCGTTACCATTCTCATCATTTCCGATTGGATATTGAGGTCCCCAACGGTATAGGTAGTACCAAGGGTCAATAGCACTTGTTGTTGTATTAGGATAGCTTTTGGTGCGCTTTGAGTAAATAGCACCTGCATTAAAGGTAATGTACTTATTAAACTGGGTGCTCAATCGGAGAGAAGAATTGTAACGAGTAAAGTTGTCTTTCTTAGCAACCTTATTCATACCATCCTGGTCCAAATAGCCCAATCCAATATTATAGGTAGTAGTACCGCTCTTCCCATTTAAAGAAAGATTATGCTCCTGCGAAGGCGACCACTTTCTTATCAAATAATCGTAAGCGTTATAGGTACGAAGACCGACCTTCTGTCCTGCAGAATTTTGGTACCAGTCGCGTCCATAAACGGTAGGATCATCGCTTCCAATCTTTCCGCCATAGTTCTTCTGCCAATCCTTAGCCTTGGCTAAACCTTCCTCGGTAACCTTATAGAAAGCACCCGTAGAAGTAGCGTCAACATTCTTAGCCGCAATCAAGGCATACTCCATTGCCTCTATGCCACCCATGTTGTACCCCTTTTCGGTATTTTGCCAAGACATGTTGGCCGAGTAGGTAACATTAACGGCATCACTCTTCGCCCCCTTCTTAGTAGAGATAAGAATAACACCAAATGCAGCCTTAGCACCATAAATAGATGCAGATGCGGCATCCTTTAGTACGGTGATAGACTCAATGTCGTCTGGGTTAACCAAGGTAATGCTGGGGATTTCTACGTTATCCATCAAGATTAAAGGGGAACTCGAACCATTGAGAGATCCAATTTGTCCACGTACCTTAATCTTAGGATCAGATCCAACTTCAGCACTTGGAAGCACTACGGATAAACCTGCAGTTGTACCCTGTAAGCCACGCCCCACATCGGCAATTGGTCGGCTATCCAACGTCTTGTTAATGTCAATTGACGTTACAGCACCAGTTAGGTTTGCCTTCTTCTGCGAACCATAACCAACTACTACCACCTGCTCCAGCGATACGTTATCGTTCTCCAGAACAACGTTAATTGCATCCGACTTCGTCACCTTAACTACAGTAGGCTTGTAGCCAATTGCCGAAATCGTCAGGTTCGACCCTGCAGGAACCTCAAGCCTAAACTTACCTTCGATGTCGGTAACCGTTCCGGTTGTGGTTCCCTTAATAGCAACGGAAGCACCAATCACTGCGTTCTTGGTTTGGTCGAGGACCGTTCCGCTTATCTTCACCTTCGCGGCCTGCTGTGCTACAATAGCCGAGCTGGCAGCAAAACTTGTCCCGGGGTTGAACATTCCGAGGAATGCCAACGACCCTACGATTACTAAGCACCTCTTTGCTCGAGAGATAGCTAGCGTGTATTCAAGTCTTTTCATTCAATATTATTTAATGGTTAGAGCAATTCAAAACTAGTTACCGTTTCAATTCTTTACAAACATATTCTTAACAGCACTAACATCTGTTAATCTTTTTTTTCATCAACCCGAAGAAGAAAAATCATACGGCACTGTTATCTTGCCAATTACAGATGTGCAACAATGTGCAAAGAAAGCGATATTGAAGATTTTTTTTTATGTACAAAAATCCTTTTTAGCTCAATAAATGCCTATTGTTACTTCTTCGTCCGATCCGTAAAAAAGATATAACCCGCATTATAAACCTTTTACAGCAACATCATGCTATTCAACATGTACGTTCTACTCCAAATAATCGTAATATTTAACATCGCATTTTGCAATACATCCTTTTCTTTTCGAACACCCCCATTAAAACGCACCAATTCCCTGCTGTTTTTTCTTTTTTTTCACCACCCCCTGCATTATTCGCGAGCTACCGCACAGAACAAATACAAAAACGAACAAAACACCTGACATGCGCACTGCCGTTGCAACTGCCGATTGTAGGATTTCAGGTTAAGACAAAATGGTTGTTAGCATGTTAAGCATCAACCAGCGCTAGCCGACTGCCCACTATTCGCCCTTCTCTTTAGCCATAGCACTACCTTAAGAGATAGCGCATTTGTAGAAATGCATAAACCGTTGCATCAATCGCTTTACAGCCAAATGCGCTTCTAAAAAAAGGCTCCGCACTGTACGGAGCCCTTGCATTCACACCTAACTAAAATATTAAGTCGCTAGACTTTATCTAGCTTAACCAACAATTTCGCCATTTCGCTGCCATCGACGCTGATCTCCACCGTTTGGGTTACATAGCCAACCTTTTCGATGGTTACCACGTAGATGCCTTCGGAAAGATTTTTCACAAAAAAGGCTCCCTTATCCGCCGTTTTCTTTACCAGCACCTTTTTGCCTTTTGCCGATGCCTCTGCGCCGATTACGCCTTTGGGGGTAAAGGTAACCTTGACCCCTTTTATGGCCTCGCCGCTTTTAGCATCAACAACATGCCCCTTAAGCGCAAGGGTGGTACCGCCCTTATTTACAATTTTTCGGTTATTCCGGTAGGCCGAGTAGAAACTTGGCTGGGTCAGCCTCACCACATCTACAAGCACATCGAGTTTTCCCATGATGTTATCGTTCTCCACAAAAAGCGCGTCGAGCTGGGCAGTTATCACCTTCATGTCGGTGATGCTCGTTCGTACTGTGGGAATCGCTGCCAAGAAGTTGTCTGATAGCTGCTTCAAATCGGATAGCGCCTTTTCGGTAACGCCATAAACCGCCAAGTCTTTCAGGTGCTCGTTAGCCCTGTTGCAAACCACCTGCACCTTAGCCGGAATGCTAGCCTCCCTCGATCGGCTAAAATCAGTTTCATTATATGAGACCTCTTTCTCCAGCACCTTGTTGCCAGACATTACCGCGCAAGCCTTTAACTTACGAACCACATCGCAGGTATTAACGACCAACTCCTTACGCAGCTGCTCCTTAATATCAAATAGCCCCGTAATATTGGCTTCCTGCTTTCCCTTGTTTAACTGTATTTGCTTAACATTCTCCTGCAAAAGCAAGAATATCGCTGGAAAATTGGGGATAGCATTCGCGACTGAAATGTTTTTGTTGAAAAAATCGAGGAGCGTTAACGCCATTGCTAGCTTTCTTTCCTGTTTAGTATTCATAGTGGTTTTGTCTTTAAATTAACCGTACAAAGCAATATTAATTATTTTTTCACCAATTGTTAATTTTTATAAATCTTTTTTCACAAAACATACCCGCTTTTTTATTAATTATTCATAACATGCGTAATTGTACGTTTTATTTTTACGTTTTTAATTTATACAGCTATATAAAGGACGAATTCTACTTCGTAAAGTAGCAGGTCATCTTTTAACATTTTGAACTCTATAATGAATAGAATGGGTAGTAGGCAGCGATTTGATTTTTATTCCTTCATCAAGCGGTGACAGAAGGTGCGGAGATAGGAAAACGCAGAAGTGCATCTATAATAATAGGTGTCGGTATACGAATATCGCGTTTCGACCTCCTTGAATAAGCGTTTCGGGGCAGGGATGCATTGTATGCATCTCTCGAAATTATATAGTTTTAGTTTAAAAGCGAATCATTTGACGTGACTTTGCCAACATTTGCCAGACATGTTAAATTGTTTGGTTGTCTTTGCCAATTGTTCGCCTGTCTTCGCCATTGTTTGACTGACATATTGTATTGTTTGAGTGTCTTTACCAATTGTTTGCCTGTCTTCGCCATTGTTTGACTGACATATTGAATTGTTTGGGTGTCTTCGCCAATTGTTTGCTATGCTATCCATCATTTGCCTACACCAAGCTATACAAAGTTGATACGTATACCATTTTGCATACCGTCTCCTACGCTTAGCCAGCCTCGCATAAAAAGCTGCATTGCATTCGCCTAGTGGCATCAAGCCATCGGCAATGCAATGCAGCACATTGTGGGTAGAACGAGTGCAGTAGCCACTCGTTCTACCATAATATCCTAGATACCAAACATCGGTCCGCAGCGCCAGCGCTACTTAGCGGATAGCTTAAATACCGATCCCTCGATGAGTGAGAGCCAAAGGTCTCCAGCCTCATCAATGGTAAATGCGTTAACCGACGACATGCCAACCTTCTCGACCCAAATGAGCTTATGCGAGGCCGCATCGACGGCAACCACCTCGCCCTTTCGGCTACCGAGGTAAATAATGCCCTTATGCTCCACAATGGGGCAAGGATTATGCTCGTAGCCAATGCCCGTGTCTACGCTCCAAAGCAGCATAAACTTCTCGGCGCTGGGCTCTACGGCTATCAGCATTCCATCCATCGTTTTGGCGTAAATTGCCTTCCCATCAGCCGATGCCCCCATCGACTCGCGCACCTTATACTCGTTATTGCGCCATAGCTGCCTTCCCGTATTGGCTTCGAGCGCAGTCATAAACCGATCGGGAGCAACCAGGAACACCGTTTTGTCGGTAGCAAAGAGCTGCACGTTGCCCGGCGAAAGCAGATCGACCTTCTTGCCGTTATTCCACGACCACTTGGTTTGTCCCGTTTGCTTATCGAGGCAGTATAGGTTGGTATCCCAAGTTCCAAAGAGCACCTTATCGCCAACCACCAGCGGAGCCCCCTGCGAGTACGAGCGAGGAAGCGCGTTACGCCAAGCCACATGCCCATTTTTCACCTCCACCTTCAGAAACTCCTTCGACGATGCCACATAGGCAAACTTCCCCTCTAGGGTAGGCGTGCCCACCGCTATTCTATCCGTCTTCAGCTGCCATAACACCTTTCCGCTCTTCGCGTCCAGCCCGTACAGCAGCCCATTCACCGTGCCCAGCAGCACTACACCTTTATATATGGTAGGATGTGAGTAAATCGAACCTTCCAGCTGCCGCGTCCAGGCAACTTTCCCGTCCTTTACGCCAATCCCCTTTACCTGACCCAGCGAGTTGGCCAGCACCAGCAGATCATCAGCCCGCTCCACCCCGTTAAACACCGAGGCATCATCCTGGTAAAAGCGGGTGAGATGGCATAGGCTGTCTATCTTCACCTGCTCCTCCGACGACTTAATGCCGGAGAGGTTGTTGCTAGCCAGCGACAGCGCAACTCTTCGCACTCGTTCCGCGCCAATCAGCTTTTCGTAGAAGAACAGCGAGTCCTGCCCTACCTCCACCTCGTTGTAGCCAAAGGTCTTTCCGTCTCCCGAGGCATTAGCACGCCCCATGATGCCTGGAATACCGCTAAAATTCATCAGCTGCAGCTTATGCCCATGCCCACAAAAGGCTACGGCAGCCCGATTAGCCTTTAGCACCGAGGTCACCATGGAGAAGTTGCTAACGCTCTCGTCAAGCGGATAGTGCGCAAAGCTAATAACCTTCATTCCAGGCTTTAGTTTCTCGGCAATCTGCTGTTTAAGCCAAAGAATATCCTCGTACTTAACAAAGCCATCGCCCATCTTCATGTACGGACCGCAGGGAAAGCCAACGTATAGGAATCGATCATCTGTAAATGCGAAATGATCCTTTCCCCACAGCTCCGTGAACGTTTTACAACCGCTTTCGCTCCAGGTTGTTTCGTGGTTTCCAGAAATGATGTAGTAGGGTACTGTCAGCCCATCCAATATACTCTTAACGTTGCGCAGCTCCACGTCGCTCCCCTGGTTGCTCAGGTCGCCCGTAATAAAAACATAGCTGAACTTATCTTGGTTAATTTCCCTTACAATTAACCGAAGTGTGGAATCATTTGCATTACCCGGAACAACATGCAAGTCAGTGAGTAATGCAAAACGTACCGATTGCGCCTCAGCAGCAGCCAAGGCAAACAATAGCACTACAAACAAGGTTACTTTTCTCATAGTAAAACGATTAACTATTATGTTTAAAGGTGGAGGCAAATATAGCTAAATATATAGGGGCGAATCATCGCTTAGAATTTAAGTTATCTTTGTTTTAGTCGATTTACGCCATGCTCAACCCCGCAAACCCAAGGTCTTCTCGGTTGGCAGCAGCGCAAAACGACCTTCACAAAAAACCAAGAGTAGAAGCAACAATTAAAACACAAATAACAATGAATAAAAGACTTAACTGCTTTATTCCTGCCGCCGATCTTGCACAGGTAGAGAGCACTGTAAAAGCCCTTAAGGCATCCGAACTCGTAAAACAGGTATACCTTCTCGTTACCGAGCAGGCTAACTTCGATGCGCTGGGATGCCCAACCATACAGGTCGACTCGCTGGTATCCAGCAATACCGTAAAGGCAATTGCCGCCCATGCCGACACCGACTACTCGCTAATCTACACCAAGTACACCACCCTCGAACTGGGCTACTTCGCCCTCGAGCGCTTCCTCTTCCTTGCCGACAGCTCGGAAGCAGCCCTAACATATGCTGACCACTACAAAGTTGTAGACGGCACTCGTAAAGCGAATCCGCTTATCGCATGCCAAGATGGTAGCCTTCGTGACGATTTCGATTTTGGCTCCGTTCTCATCTACAACAGCCAAATTCTTAAGCAAGCGGTAGCATCTTCGACCGAAGACTACCCATTTGCAGGAATGTACAACCTACGTCTTGCAGCGTCGTGCCTTGGTTCTATCCAGCACATCAACGAGTACCTATACACTGAGGTGGAAAATGATACGCGCAAATCTGGCCAAAAGATTTTCGACTACGTCGATCCAAAAAACAGAGGCGTACAAATCGATATGGAAAAGGCTTGCACAGCCCATCTTAAAAAAGTTGGCGCTTACCTCGAACCTATCTTCACCCCTATCCAATTTGATGCTGTAAACTTCCCCGCCGAAGCTTCGGTTATCATTCCCGTATTCAACCGCATTAGAACCATTAAGGATGCAATCAAGTCTGTCCTAATTCAAAAGACAAACTTCAAGTTCAACCTTATTATTATAGACAACCACTCCACCGACGGCACCACCGAGGCCATTAGGGAGTTCAACGACCCACGTCTAATCCACATCACCCCCGAAAGAAAAGACCTAGGTATTGGTGGATGCTGGAACGCAGGGGTTCACCATCCCGAATGCGGTAAGTTTGCCGTTCAACTCGATAGCGACGATGTTTACTCATCGGAGAATACGCTACAAACCATGGTTAACGCCTTCTACGAGCAGAATTGTTCGATGGTAGTTGGCACCTACAAGATGACCAACTTCGATATGGAGATGATTGCCCCTGGTATCATCGACCACAAGGAGTGGACACCCGAAAACGGACGCAATAACGCGCTTCGCATCAACGGTCTTGGAGCGCCCCGTGCCTTCTACACCCCAATGCTTCGCGAAATTAAGGTTCCAAATACCAGCTACGGCGAAGATTATGCCCTTGGCCTCTACTTCTCGCGCCATTTCCAAATTGGCCGCGTTTACGATGTTGTGTACAACTGCCGTCGTTGGGACGACAACTCCGATGCATCGCTAGATGTAGTGAAGATGAACGGGCACAACCTATATAAAGATCGTATCCGTACCTGGGAACTTCAGGCACGCAAGCAGCTAAACAAGAAGAAGTAGGAATGAATAGTGCTGTAAACACACTTTTAAAAGAGCAATGCGTAGAATGGCAGCAATGCGGCGAAAACTACGCAGCTCTCGAAACTGTTGAGGTTCGCAATACCCAAATCGAAGGATATAGCTTCAAGGTTCAGTTCAACCCCAAGCGAATTCAGTCGTCGGCTGCCAAGGTCGACCCCAAGAGCATCAAGGAGCGCAAGTGCTTTCTCTGCGAAGCCAATCGTCCTGCTGTACAGCGGGGCATCCCTTTCGCAGCCAAGTCGGGGAATGCCTATACCATACTGGTAAACCCATTCCCCATCTTCAAGAAGCACCTTACCATTCCTGCCGTTGACCATATCGATCAGCGAATAGATGGTAAAATTGCTGACATGCTCGAGCTTGCAGGTTGCTTAACCGACTACCTCATATTCTACAACGGTCCCAAATGCGGAGCTTCTGCCCCCGACCACTTCCATTTTCAGGCTGGGAACAAGGGATTCCTTCCCATAGAGATGGATATCGAGGCAATCCTAAGTTCGCAGGCAAAACAGGTTGCCCCTGATGTTTACGTGCTAAACAATGCCGCTGCGCACACCATTGTATGCAAATCGGCTAGCATCAATACCATCATTTGCTGGTTTAACCAGTTCTACTCCAAGTTTAGGCAGATAACCAACTCGGAAGAAGAACCAATGCTGAACCTGCTTGCCTGGGTGAACAACGGTCATTACCACCTTGTGGTATACCCTCGCAAAACGCATCGCCCAAGCCAATTCTTTGCAGAAGGAGATGCCAACATCCTGATTAGCCCTGCCTCAATTGACTTGGGTGGCATCTTTATAACGCCGCTCGAGAAAGATTTTAGCAAGCTTACGGAGACCGATATTAAGGATATCCTTCAGCAGATAACGGTTACCCCCGATGTTTTTAATAAGCTAATTCAATGAAAAGTCCCGAGATAACTGTCGGAATAATGTTTCAACCCTCCATCGAGTTCGTTCTCGATGGAGTGTTTACGTTTAATGGCAAGGAGTACAGCGGTTCGCACAGAGTCGAGTATCACAAGGGAAAGATATCCTTCGACGAGCAACTTTACGACAAGTTCTCCTTCGAAGGCTCCAACCCCAAGTCTACTTTTCTCCTAAAGGATGTTGTTATTGGCATAGGCTTCCACTGGGAGCGCAAGGAGGATCAACGCTTTGAAGGGAACCTCGACTTTATTATTGAGGATGAGAAGCTAACCGCCATCAACCGCATATCCATAGAGAGGTATCTTGTAAGCGTAATTTCGTCGGAGATGAGCGCCACCAGCTCGCTGGAGCTGCTCAAAGCTCATGCCGTTATTTCGCGCAGCTGGATGCTTTCTCAAATCCAAAAGCGCACAGCGCTCGAGAGCTCTGCGAAATCCTACATCAGCGATATCCGTACCAACGAGGAGTGGACCAAGTGGTGGGATCGCGAAGACCATACCAACTTCGACGTGTGCGCCGACGACCACTGCCAGCGCTATCAGGGAATCACACGTGCCAGCCAATCGCTCGACATGGTAGAAAAGGCAATCGACCAAACCTTCGGCGAAATGCTCATGAACGGTGAGCTAATCTGCGATGCCCGCTTCTCCAAATGCTGCGGCGGAGCCGTCGAAGAGTTCCAAAATTGCTGGGAACCAGAAAAGCATCCGTACCTAGTTAAGCTCTACGATAATGCAGAAGGTCAGCTCCCCGATTTAACCACCGAGGAGAATGCCGACAAATGGATTCGTAGTGAACCTGACGCATTCTGTAATACAAAAGATGCAACAGTGCTATCGCAGGTGCTTAACAACTACGATCAGGAAACCACCAATTTCTACCGATGGAAGGTTGATTTCGATGCACTAGAGATGAGTTCGCTGGTAAATCGCCGCATCGGCATCGACTTTGGTACCATTACAGATCTAGTACCTGTCGAACGAGGAACTTCGGGTCGCCTTACACGACTAAAGGTTGTTGGAACAAAGCAGACGCTAATACTTGGCAAGGAACTGCTCATCCGAAAGGCATTCTCCGAATCGCATCTCTACAGCTCAGCCTTCGTTATCGATAAAACCGAAAAGGGCTTCACCTTCACAGGAGCAGGCTGGGGACATGGCGTTGGCTTATGCCAAATTGGTGCTGCCGTTATGGCGCATAAAGGTTATGCCTACAAGGCAATCCTAAACCATTACTTCCCATCAGCCTCCATCGAAAAAAAATACTAATTACTGGCAGGTAATACCGGCCTAACCTTTTTAGAAGACTATGAATCAAACCCAAAAAAGCAAGAATCACTGGTCGTGGATCCCCTCGCTTTACTTTGCGCAGGGCATTCCATACGTAGCGGTAATGACCGTTGCTGTGATTATGTTTAAGCGAATGGGGTTATCAAACACTGATATCGCACTATACACAAGTTGGCTTTATCTCCCATGGGTTATAAAGCCTTTATGGAGCCCCTTTATCGATTTATTAAAGACGAAGAGGTTGTGGATCGTTTCCATGCAGCTGCTCATCGGAGCAGGATTTGCGGGCATTGCGTTTAGCATTCCCACCTCATTCTACCTCCAAGCATCGTTAGCATTTTTCTGGCTAGTAGCATTCAGTTCAGCCACCCACGACATTGCTGCCGATGGCTTCTACATGATTGCGCTAGACGAGCACGAGCAATCGCTCTTTGTTGGTATCCGTAGCACATTCTACCGCATTGCCATGATTGCCGGACAGGGTGTTCTTATCTGGATTGCTGGTGCATTAGAGGTTTCAACCGGAATGAAACCTGTTGACATCAACATTCAAGGAAAAACCGAACAGGTTGCAGCATCTTCTGCTTCAAAAGATACGCTGCTAGGACAATCGCTTCCAGGCGAAATCCATTTCTACACCGCAGCCGCAGAGCATGCTATGCAAATTGGAACAATTCCATCCGATAGCGCCCAGAAAATGATCGCCTTTGCCCGCGATTACAACCTCCGAAATGGATTCTCAACCGATACCGAGAGCAAAAAAGCCGAAGTTGCCAAATCGCAAAACAGCTCGGTTTGGTCTACATACGTTTCCGAACCGCTTGGCAACTATCTTAAAAAGCATTTTGGCGAGAATGTACGCGCCAAAAAGGCTAAGGTATCGAGCACCGCTGGTAATGTAACAATAGTTGCTGTACGCCTTTCGCAAAAGCCTGAGAACGGAAGAGATGTTGTCCTAAACACCTCGCTAGACTTTGGCGATAAGAGCTTCACGCTAGTTCAGGGTGAACGTTTGGTGTTTAAAGGGG
Source organism: uncultured Acetobacteroides sp. (assembly GCF_963678165.1). Lineage (NCBI taxonomy): Bacteria > Pseudomonadati > Bacteroidota > Bacteroidia > Bacteroidales > Rikenellaceae > Acetobacteroides > uncultured Acetobacteroides sp. Next base: position 3,243,227 of record NZ_OY782755.1, read on the forward strand.
AGAACTGGAACAAACCAGCATTCGTAGCCGTACAGGTTAACCCCAATCTAACAAAAGCAAGCTCAGCAACATTCTCTGGCGTGTCAGGAAACATTCCAAGAGCATGGTCGCTAACCTTCTTTATTCTAGCAGCGCTATTCGGAAGCATCTTTGTTTATCACAGAATTGTACTCCCCCGCCCTGACGACGATCGTCCTTCAAAAGACGTTACGGCAGGCAATATTATGAGGGAATTCCTCAATACCTTTAGCACATTCTTCCAAAAACCAGGAATCAAAACCACGCTATTCTTCCTTCTTACCTATCGCTTTGCCGAATCGCAGCTGGTTAAGCTGGCATCGCCATTTATGCTGGATGCAAAAGAGATGGGCGGTTTAGGATTAACCACCAGCCAGGTAGGTTTATTCTATGGAACAATTGGCGTTATTTCCCTTACAATAGGTGGAATCCTAGGTGGTATTGCAGCCTCGAAGAAAGGGCTAAAGTTCTGGTTATGGCCAATGACGCTGTCGATAACCATACCCAACTTATGCTATGTTTTCCTATCGCAGGTTCAACCCGACAACTACTTCCTTATCGGTATTACGGTTGCTGTAGAACAGCTCGGCTACGGATTTGGATTCACAGCCTATACGCTTTATATGATATACGTTGCCGTTGGCGAGCATAAAACGGCTCACTACGCAATATGCACTGCATTTATGGCTCTTGGCATGATGCTCCCAGGCATGGTTGCAGGATGGGTAGAAGACCTTCTAGGCTACAAGCACTTCTTCATCTACGTTTTCTGCTGCACGATACTCGTGTACCTTGCAAGTTCAATGCTTAAGATTGATCCTACATTTGGAGTAAAAAAGAATAAGAATTAACAATGAAACTCAAGTATCTTATTGCACTATCACTATTCATGACCCTCTGCTTTTCTAAGGCAGAGGCTAGTCGTGAAGTGAAGTGTGGAATTGACGTCCTCAAAGAAAATGGGTTTAAGGAGCTACAGGGTAAGCGAATTGCCCTGATAACTAACCCTACAGGTATTGACAGATCGTATAAAAGCACGATCGATATCCTTAACGGAGCACCAGGCGTAAAGCTCGTTGCCCTATTCTCGCCCGAGCACGGTGTGCGTGGCGATGTTTACGCTGGCGATAAGGTTGAAACTTACGTCGATCCTAAGACTGGCGTAACCGTCTACTCGATTTACGGCAAGAGCCAACGCCCTACCAAGGAGATGCTTGATGGAGTTGACGCCATTGTGTACGACATACAGGATATTGGAAGCCGCTCGTATACTTTCATCAGCACCATGGGCATTGTAATGGAGGAAGCGGCTAAGTATGGAAAAGAATTCATCGTGCTCGACCGCCCTAACCCTGTTGGAGGCGAAAAAGTTGAAGGCTGCCTTGTTGAGGATGGCTTCTACTCGTTCGTAAGCCAGTTTCATATCCCATACGTTTATGGCTTAACCCCAGGCGAGGTTGCCCTAATGCTTAACGGAGAAGGAATGATCAAGGGCAAATGCAAGCTTACCGTTATTCCTATGAAGGGATGGAAGCGTTCCATGACCTACGCTCAAACTGGGCTCGACTGGGTTGCCCCATCGCCCCACATTCCTAATGCCAATGCGGCGCTATACTATGCAACAACGGGTATTCTTGGCGAACTTGGGGTTGTATCAATTGGCGTTGGCTATACCCTGCCCTTCCAAATTGTTGCTACCGATTCTATCTCGGCAAATCAGCTAGCCGATAGCCTCAATGCGCTTAAGCTCGAAGGCGTTCACTTCCGCCCAATATTCTGCAAACCTTTCTATAGCGTTGGCAAGGGGGTAAACTACCAAGGGGTACAGATTCACATCACCAATCCTAAGACGGTTGTCCTTTCGGATATCCAGTTTTGGATTATGCAGGAGATGTACAAGCAAAATCCCAAGATCGACTTCTTTAAGCGCTGCGAAAAGGATCGCTTAACCATGTGGAATAAGGTTTCGGGAACCGACTACGTCCTAAAGGAGTTCGGCAACGGATATAGCTTCGCCAAGATTAAAGACTACTGGCACAAAGACGACAAGTCGTTCAAGGAAAAATCGAAGAAGTACTACTTATATAAATAGCCATGGATACACCTCTAAACCCATCATCAAAAAGGTTACTATCGCTTGATGTACTTCGCGGTATAACCATCTCCGGGATGCTTCTGGTAAACAATCCAGGCTCGTGGGGGCACATTTACACCCCACTAGAGCATGCTCCTTGGCATGGACTTACGCCAACCGACTTGGTATTCCCATTCTTCATGTTCATCATGGGCGTATCGATGTACATCTCGTTAAGCAAGTTCAACTTTGCGTTTTCGCCAGACTACTTTAAGAAGCTGGCAAAGCGCAGCGTCCTCATCTTCCTTGTTGGTACGGCAATTGGCTGGTTTTCGTTAATGTGCCACGGCACCTTCGACATCAGCACCAACCAACCCTTCTGGGAGCGCTTTACCTCATCCGTTTTCCCATTCGACAAGATCAGAATACTTGGCGTAATGCAACGGCTGGCGCTAAGCTCGTTCTTTGCATCGCTGCTGGTTGTTTTTATCCCCTCTAGGCATTGGCTGAAGGCGGCTGCCGCCATTCTTGTTGGCTACTACCTCATCCTGCTATTCGGCGATGGATTCGAGCTAACCCCCAACAACATCATCATCCGCGTAGATACGGCACTCTTTGGCGAGGCGCACATCTACCACGGCGAAAGCATTCCGTTCGACCCAGAAGGGCTGCTAAGCACCATCCCTTGCCTTGCCCACGTAATCCTTGGCGTGTACTGCGGTAAGCTGATAAAGACTACAACCGACTTAACCGAAAAGATCAGCAAGATCTTCATCTTTGGAACAATCCTCCTCTTTGCCGGATTGCTGCTTAGCTACGGCATTCCGCTCAACAAGAAAATCTGGACTCCAACATTTGTATTAACAACCTGCGGGTTGGCATCGCTGCTGTTGGCCTTGCTTGCTTGGATTATCGACGTTAAGGGGAAGAAAAAATGGAGCGTTTTCTTCGAGTCGTTTGGTATTAACCCGCTCTTCCTTTACGTTTTGGGAGGGGTGCTCTCCATCCTAATGGGCAGCATCAGCTTTATGTACAACGATGCGCCGGTAAGCATTAAGGGATTTATCTACAACGGGCTTGTGAGCACCTTTGTCGATGAGACCTTTGCCTCGCTAATCTTTGCGCTGTTCTTCATCTTCATTTGCTGGATGATTGGGCATCAGCTTTACAAACGAAAAATTTACATCAAGCTATGATACTTATTGCAGATAGCGGCTCTACCAAAACCGAATGGGTGGCCGTTGAAGGCGGAAAGGTTGTTGCCACCATCAAGACTTTAGGCATCAACCCCGTTTTTCAGACCGTTGAGGAGATTCAGAAGGACGTAGCGGACAATGTGGCTCCCGCTTTTGCCGGCCTAACGATTACCGAGTTCTTCTTCTACGGTGCAGGATGCCTCCCCGAGAAGATTGAGGGCGTGCGCCAAGCCCTCGCCCACTCCTTTTCGGCTGCAACCATCAGCGTGCAGAGCGACTTGGTTGGTGCTGCCCTTGCGGTTTGCGGCAACAAGCCAGGCATTGCCTGCATTTTGGGAACGGGCTCGAACACCTGCTTCTGGGATGGCGAGAAGATCGCGAAGAACGTTTCGCCCCTTGGCTTTATCCTTGGCGACGAGGGTAGCGGTGCCATGATGGGCAAAACCTTTGTTGCCGACGTGCTCAAGAATCAGATGCCCGAGCATATCGCCAAGAAGTTTATGGAGCAGCTGAACCTTACCCCTGCCGAGGTTATCAACAGGGTGTACCGCCAGCCATTCCCCAACCGATTCCTGGCCACGTTCACCCGCTTTATGAACGAGAACAAGCACGAGAAGGAGATTAGCGACCTTATTACCCGCAACTTTATTCTCTTCTTCGAGCGCAACATCAAGCAGTACGACTACACGAGCTACCCCGTGAACATCATCGGTTCGATAGGGTTCCACTTCCGCGAAATGCTCGAGGCAGCGGCTGCTCCCCTTGGCATCAAGCTCGGCAAGGTTGAGCAGAGCCCCATTAATGGCTTAATTGAATATCACTCTCGCTAAGATTATAAGACTACGACTATGGCTTTTAAGAAGATCACAGAGCAACCATCACTCTATAACGACTTAGAGAAGAAGAGCGTTTCGGAGCTGCTCTTCGACATCAACAGCGAGGACCAAAAGGTGGCCCTTGCCGTTCGCGAAACCATCCCCCAAATCGAGAAGCTCGTGGAGGGCATCGTTGAGCGCATGAAAAAGGGAGGACGCATCTTCTACCTCGGCGCCGGAACCAGCGGCCGCCTAGGCGTACTCGACGCTTCGGAGATTCCGCCAACCTACGGCATGCCCCAGGGCAAGGTTATCGGCCTGATTGCCGGAGGCGATAAGGCGCTCCGCAACCCCATCGAGGCCGCCGAGGACAACCCCGAGCGGTCGTGGGAGGAGCTTACCGCCCACAACATCGGCGAGCTCGACGTGGTGATCGGCATCGCCGCTTCGGGAACCACCCCCTACGTGATTGGAGCCTTGGAGAAGGCGCGCGCCTTGGGCATTCTTACCGCAGCCATATCGTGCAACCCCGATGCACCCGTATGCAAGGCGGCAGAGATTGCCATCGAGCCCATCGTAGGCCCCGAGTTCGTAACCGGATCGACCCGCATGAAGTCGGGAACCGCCCAGAAGCTGGTGCTGAACATGATTACCACCACTACCATGATTAAGCTGGGTAGGGTTAAAGGGAATAAGATGGTAAACATGCAGCTCACCAACAAAAAGCTGGTAGACCGCGGCACCCGCATGATCGTGGAGGAAACCGGGCTCGACTACGAAACCGCCAAGGCGCTCCTGCTGGAGCACGGATCGGTAAAAAAAGCCGTTGATGCCTTTAGGGGTAAAGAATAAAGCGTAAACGCATGCAGGCTTTCCCTAAAACGGAGAGCCTGCTCGTTTTTACGCAAGCAGGATAGTCCACCCGAGCGGTTTTTTATCGACTCACAGGTGCAGAAACTCCCAAGCTGGCAGCTTGGCCCCAATTGCAGGCATAGAAACTTCCAAACAGCTAGTTGGGAGTATAAAAAGTGCGCTGGCAGGCCTCATGCAACCAGTTTTAGCCAAAAAAGCATACTGGCAAGCTCCATGCAGCCATGTTTGAGGCAAAAATGTGCGATGGGAAGTTCCATGCAACCTGCGTAAGCCCAAAAAAGTGCGCAGAGAACCACCGAGATCGTATTTTTTGAACAAAAAAGGGGGCAAGCCCCCGCTAAGCAGCCCGCTTGAAAATGATTACTTTTGTTTGCTGAAGCAAAAAGCGGCTAGATGCTCCGCTTTTAGCCTCAAGATGGAGGTCGAAAAGTCCCCCATTCGTTCAAAGATCAGAAGCATCAACCATAACTCGAAGACCATACCAATCATTTCTCCAATGAAAAGAAAAAACATAGCCTTGCTTGCTGCACTGCTCACCGTATCGTCCGTATACGGGCAGCAGAACCAGCTGGTAAAAGAACCTATCAAAGGCGATTTCCCCAAGGGGCTATCGGGGAGGCACATCGCCATGTGGCACAGCCACGGATACTACTACGAATCGAAGCTCGACCGATGGGAGTGGCAGCGCGCCCGCTGCTTCAGCAACGTGGAGGACATCGGCAACATGCCCTACGTGGTGAAGTACCTGGAGCCGATGCTCGAGAATGCGGGTGCGGTGACGCTTATTCCCCGCGAACGCGACTACCAGAAGCAGAGGTATGTTGTAGACAACGACCTATCCACTAAGGGCGGAACCGTCACCAAGCTGGGCGTCTGGAAGGCAGAGCACGAGGGCTACAAGTACAAGGCCGTGCTCTACCCCCACGACAACCCTTTCAAGATGGGAACCCACCTCGAAGCAAAGACCTCGTCAAAGGGTACGGCCAGCCTCACCTACAAGCCCCACATGGCGCCCACCAAAAAGGGCGACTACGCGGTGTACATCTCGTGGGCCAACACCCCCAGCAACGTCAGCGACGTAACCTACAAGGTGTACCACACCGGAGGCGTTTCGGAGTTCGTTGTTAACCAAAAGATGTACGGAGAAACGTGGCAGTACCTCGGCACCTTTAACTTCGATAGCGCACATGCCGCCGTGGTAGTGTCGAACAGGAGCAACGAAAAGGGAGTGGTTACCTCCGATGCGGTTCGCTTTGGTGGAGGCATGGGCATGGTTGCCCGCCGCCCATCGGCTACTATCACCGATAACGCAAAATCCAGCTCCAACGGGGCCGCCAAGGCCCAATCGGTAAACCCCGACGACTACGAATGGAAGACCAGCGGCGTGCCCAGCTACCTCGAGGCCTCGCGCTACTACCTGCAGGCCGCCGGTATCCCCGACAGCATCTACAGCCGTACCAAGTACCAGAACGACTACAACGACGACTACCAGAGCCGTCCCCATTGGGCCAACTTCCTCAAGAAGCATAAGGTGCCCATCGACCTAACGCTGGCCTTCCACACCGACGCCGGAGCGACCCCCAACGACTCGATTGTGGGTACGCTGGCCATCTACAGCACCAAGAACGGCAACATGAGCGATGGCCGCAGCCGCCAGCAAAGCGGAATCATGGGCAACATCATCCAAACCCAGGTGTGCAACGACATCAAGCAGCTGCACAACTCGAAGTGGACCAAGCGCGCCCTCCGCGATGCCTCGTACAGCGAAGCCTCCGTTGCCGACGCCCCTACCCTGCTCCTCGAGCTGCTATCGCACCAGAACTTGGCCGACATGACCTACGGGCTCGACCCCCGCTTCCGCTTCACCGTTGCCCGCGCCATCTACAAGGGCATGGTACGCTACCTAAACGGTGCCGATGCCCCCATTCAGCCGCTTGCGCCCAATAGCCTAGCAATTGAAAAGGTAAAGGGAAAGACCATTCGCCTTTCGTGGAAGAATACCGCCGATCCGCTAGAGCCCACCGCCAACGCCGCCAAGTACCGCATCTACATGCGCACCAACGACAACGGATTCTCGCCCAAATTCAAGGAGGTAACCGGCGAATCGGCAGAAATAGAGCTACCCGAATGGGGCACGCGCTACTCGTTTAAGGTTACCGGCGTCAACGATGGTGGCGAAAGCTTCGCCACCGAGCAGCTGTCGGCATGCCTCTTCAACAACAGCCAGAAGCCAGCGCTAATTGTCAACGGCTTTACCCGCATATCGGCCCCAAAATCGTTCGACCTAGGCGCAAAAGCAGGGTTCGAATGGTGGGAAGATGAGGGCGTAGCCGATGGCATGGAGCCAACCTTCCTTGGGTATCAGCAAAACTATAACCGCAACGAGCCTTGGCTCGACGACGACAACACCGGATGGGGCTCATCGGGTGTCGAATGGTGGGGTAATACCGAGCACGGCAACACCCACGACTTTACCCATACTCAGGGAGCATCCTACCAAAAATGGGGAATCTCGTACGTCTCTACTAGCCGTAGCGCCTTCGAGAGCAGCACTACCGTTACGCCATACCGATTTATCGATGTACTCTTTGGCGAGCAACGCACCGTTAAGAACTTTAGGGAAGAGCGCGACAGCTTTGCCGTATTCACCCCCAAAATGGTGGAAGCACTTGACAAAGCTGTAGGCAAGAACATCCCCCTACTCCTATCGGGAGCCTACATCGGCACCGATATGGTTGAGCAAAAAGATTCCTCAGCCATTAAGTTTGCCGCCGACAAGCTTGGCTTCAGGTGGATGACCAACCATGCTAGCAATACCGGAGTCGTATATTCTACCGATAATGCAAAACCATACATCAAAGGGACATGGAATTTCAACGGTTCAACCCTAACGCCCGAAGAGCTCAACGGTAGCAGCCTTCGCATCGAAGCACCCGATGCCATCGAACCCACAGATAAAGCAATCCGCATTATGCGCTACCGCGATACGCAAACCAGCGCAGGAACGCTGCTAAAATCGAATGGTAGTAAGGTTGTTGTACTAGGTTTCCCACTCGAAGCAATATCTTCAGAAGCTGCGAAGAATTCGCTGATGAAGCAGATATTTACATTTTTCGGAGTCGATTTCAAAAAGTAACACACCCCAATAACAACGTAAAAAGGTGGCTAATGCCACCTTTTTACGTTTATACCAGAGCCAAATAAAGCTACATTTCAATCTTGAACACCTCTGTTTCGTCATGGCTAATTGCATTCAGCATCATCTTTTTAATAGGCATCAGCTGAGCCTCTTTTATAGACGACAGCAACTTTTCGGCTAGTTCGAAATTACCCTGCTCTCTGGCAATCTCAGCCTTAATCATTCTTGAGTAAACATCGCTTTCGTCCAGCAATTCCGAAAGGGCATTCATATTAGTAAGCCAAATAGTTTTTTCATCTTCGCTTTCGAAAAGGGACTTACCCTGCCTAACCCTGTCATTAAATGCCCAAAGAAGCTCCATCCGCAGAATTTCCTCTTCGTCAGGTGTCACCGTTTGGGTGTTATCGGTTAGCATTTCCACATATTCAATGATGCTAAGCGATCTAACGATAGGAAGTTCTTCTTCAACCGGATTTACCTCTACGGCTGCATCCTCTATCCAGAAGAACTCGTTGCACTTGCTACAGCGAGATACCTCAAGAGCCTCATTCAACTCCGACGAAACGGTTTTACCATCGGAGTACATTTCGTAATCCTTAAGCTTCTTTGCTGGCTTAACCATTCGGTGCTGCGCGCCGCAATAAGGGCACTTTACTACTTGAAAACTTTGCATTTCCTTTATGTTTATTTCTTTACTTCCACGAACGAATAAAAACTATCATCAGCAAACCATATATCTCGAGCCTGCCAAGTAGCATCAGAAGAGTTAGCCACCACATCGAGAAATCGGGTAGGCTGCCATAATTCCCCATTGTGCCAACTAGCCCAAAGCCAGGTCCCACATTGCCCATACACGCCGCTGATGCCGAAAATGAGCTAAGGATATCGAGGCCAAACATTCCTAAGACAACCGTCGACAAGAAGATAATCATGACGTAAAAAACGATGAACAACAACGAGGAGCTTACCACCTCATCTGCAATGATGGTTTTCCCTATGCGAACAGGGATAACCGCATTGGGATGCTGAAGTCGCTTTATCTGAGTTTTGATGGTATTGCCAAAAAGCACAACCCTATCCACCTTAATTCCGCCCGATGTTGACCCCGCACAACCGGCCTGCATCATAAAAAGGATGAGCAGCATTATAGCAAACGGTGGCCATAGCGAAGTGTTGGCATTATAAAAACCTGTTGAGGAAGCCAACGATGCAACCTGAAAAAAGGCATGCTTAAAAGAATCAGCCCATCCCGTATAGGTCGATAACCGAAGCCCTACAGATAAAACCAAAGCCCCTATCAAAATAGAAAGCAGATAAATTTTTGCCACACCCGACTTAAATACAGAGACCTCCCTCCGCATAAAAGAAGCGAATATCAGGCTAAAGTTTAGCCCCGAAACAACCATGAAGATAAAGATGATTACCTCGGCAACGGAGTTATTAATACCAATTATATTGCTATTGCTCATTGCAAATCCGCCTGTTGATATGGTACTAAACGAGTAAGCGATAGCATCAACAACGCTAAGTCCCGACAAGTATAGGAGTATCGCTTGAAGAACCGTTAAGATGATGTAGACCACAAGAATCGTGCGTAGAGACCCAAACACCCCTTTAGAAACGTTCAACTTCGATAGCGACGACATCTCTATCTTAGATAGGTTAGCATGTACCTTGCCCAGCGAAGGAAGAACTACCAACGCAAAAAGGACAACGCCACCTCCACCAATCCACTGGGTCGAGGATCTCCAAAAACGAATGCTTAACGGTAAGGCATCAATGTTTGCCAACGAGGTAGCACCTGTGGTTGTATAGCCCGAAACGCTTTCGAACCATGCCTTTGTTACAGAAAACTCACCACCCCACAGCAAGTAGGGTAGCATACCAATAGCACAACAAAGAAGCCACGAAAAGGCTACAATAACGTAACTTTCCTTTAGGCTAATATCACGATAAACAGGAACAAATATCAAAGGGAAAGCCCCCATCGCCGTAGTAACCAAAAAGCTGAGCAGCAAAGGAAAAAATCCCGCATCAAAATGATTTAAAGTAGATACAGTAGTTGCAATAAGCATGAAAACTGCATTAAGCAGTAATCCCATCGATACATACCTAACGATAACAAAAAGTCTCATTAGTCTTCTATCTTATTTGATTTGTTTTGAATTATGAGTTTTTCAACCGAATTTTTCAGCCGCTCAAGTTCATCTTTGGTATCAACCTTAACCCTAAAAGGGATAGCATGTTTTACGTAATTCTCAACACCTTGAGAAATTCGAGTTATCGGAGTAACAAAAAAGATGTTGACAAAATAGTTGAAAAGGAAAACAAAAACGATCCCTACCCCAATGGCTATAAGACCAGGCATCATAGCTCTGTTCGCTCCTGTTTTCATTTGTTTGACATTTTGATATATAGCTTTTTGATTAACCGCCATCAAACTATCGACTGCTCTAATAAGTTGATTTTGATTAGGCATAAGAACAGCAAAATACCAATCAATATTTTTGGCATTTGAACTTAAAACAGCACTATCCACCTGCATCTTAAACATTCTATAGCTGCTATCTATTGCCTTAACGTAATGTTCTTCTCCTTCAATTGTAAGATTATTCAAAGCAGCACTATAGGATCTTTCAAAAAGCTTTTCACCATCATCAATGGCCTTTATTGCCCCCTCCGACTTACCATTAATAGCAAGGAGAACCCCCTGATTAATTTGGTTCAATGCGCCAACCATCTGTTTTGAGACTTCAATTGATCGAAGATTATCATTTAGCATACCCTGCACTGAATTGCCCATACTATTTACCTCAAAAAGGGTAATTGCACCTGAGAGGAAAAGCAGCAATCCTATTACAACAAAACCGGCTAGCATTTTAGATTTAATCCCCATAACAGTACTTTAACTCTTGTTAATTTAATACGAAAATAGGGAAGAAAAAGTAAAAAAACACCCACATTCGTTCATAATCTATTTTTAATATATTAGCAAAGCGTTTCTACACCCATCAATGTCAGATAAAGACCTTATAGAACAAACACTTAACGGAGACAATTCTCACTTCAGGCATCTTGTAGATAAGTACAAGCAACAGGTGCAGCGGACCTGCTATGGCTTTACGCAATCGCTTCCCGATGCTGAGGATATTGCTCAGGAGGTGTTTATCGAAGTATTTGAATCGCTTGGATCTTTTCGACATGAGTCGAAATTTAGCACTTGGATTTACCGGATAGCAGTAAACAAATCGCTAAATCATCTGAGAAAGCAGAAACGAAGGCTGATAATGCAAAGCCTCGAAGACCTGCTGATTGGGAAAGGAAAGGCTGATACAGGGGAATACATAGATGACCATCGACTACCAGATGACTTTACCGATCCCGATGAAAACCTCAAAAGATTAAAACTAGCCCTTAACGAGCTACCGAACAACCAGAGAGTTGCAATCACGTTATTCACCTATCAGCAACTTTCATACAAGCAAATCTCCGAGATTATGAATATTTCAATATCATCGGTAGAATCGCTTATATTTCGATCAAAACGAAATCTTAGAAGGATTTTGGTGGCAAAGTCTAATTATTAGAACCGAACCGCAAGTTTTCAATCAAAAAATTGTCAATAGATAAAAGGTATACACATGAGATGTAAAGAATTCAAATCAAGATTCATCAACAACGAGCCCTCGCAGCTCGATGAGGTTGCCTTTTCCCATATGGATTCATGTGCAAATTGTAAGCAACTGTACGAATCATATTTAGCCTTATCAAGCCAAATCGAACAGGCAAAGTGTCCTACATTTAACCCATACTTCACCGAAAAGGTCATTGACAAACTAGCCCACAAACCACAACAACGCCAGTATAACAGCGTCCGTTATGCCCTAATTGTATCGGTAGTTGTTACCTTCCTTGTCGGAGGTCTTACTGTTTACATTGCACACAGCAAAAACCAGTCGCAGCAGTACGATATGCTCAGCCTTAACGATATTACGAAAGTACCCGTTGCTTTCGAAAAATAAAAGTATTACCATGAACTCGTTTCTTAAGCCAAAAATTCTCCTTTGGGTTATAGCATTGCTTCTTGTTGCCAATGTTGCTACATTTATTGGCGTTGTTATTGTTCATTCAGACAAAGAAGACTCACCAGAAAAGCAGCGCAACCATTTTTTTAAGAAGTTAGGGCTAACAGAAAATCAAAAAAAGAACTTTATTGCCAGAAAGGCGCACTTCAAGGCAATCAACGAACCTCTCTATAATAGGTACGATAGCATAATGATCCAATTACATTATCAGGTTAGCAATACACCTCCTGATACTGCTACGATAAGAATATATACCGATAGTTTAGGACTACTAAACGCTCAAATTCGCAAGAATTGGCTTACATACTCCATTGAAGTTCGCAAGAGCCTTAGCAAGGAACAGCAAGCAAAATACGATAAGTTGACATTAGAGCATTTAAAATGCAAGATGAAATAGAAGATACCACTAGATATAATAAAGGAGAGCATTACAGTAGGATGCTCTCCTTTATTTTTTATTCTTTTGCGATAAAGGCACAAAAAAAAGAGCCAACCACTAGGTTGACTCTAATTTCTTTGCTTATCGTTGCAAATTACTTTACAGCAGGAGCAGCAGTATCAGCAGCAGCAGTATCAGCAGCAGCAGTAGTATCAGCTACAACAGCAGCAGTAGTGTCAACAGCAGTAGTGTCCTTTTGCTCAGTCTTGTTTCCACCGCAAGCTGCGAACATAGCAGCAACAGCAACGATAACGAGTAACTTTTTCATTGTACAGTTTTTTGTTTTGTGAAACGATTAAATTCAATTGCACTGCAAATATAATCGCAGAATTCCAATGTTGTACCCTCTTGGGGTAAAAAAAACAAAGTTTTTACACATATATTGCAAAAGGCAGTCCTATTTATCTGAATTTCTTACAAAAACAGGCTCTTCCATTTTATCACTGTTAATGCTAATGGCAAATAATGTTCGTATATAAAACAATCAATAGCCATCTTCCCGGCATGAGCATATTAGCCTATTATAAAAATGAAGAGTTTATTCCAAAGAAAATAAAACTGGAATCATCCAACAAAGTACCCATACCCTAATAGTCGAAAACGAGAAGAAAAAATCAAATTATAGTTCTGTTTTTGGGGGCATCTAGAACCATTTATGAAGAGGCATACGGCACATTTCAAAAAAGCAAGACTATTTTGACACATAAACAGCCGTTATTAACGAGTCGTAACACTATCATAACCTACTACAAACCATTCTATTAGGTGTTTTTTTGAAGAAAGTTAAAATTTAAGAGAAAAGACTTCTCTTTTAATCTAATATTTTCCTATACTTGCAAAGTTTTTCAGGTGTATCATGCGCAAATGAAAAACACAGCTTACAGTTCATTAATAACTAACTCGAAGACAGGTCAACTGTAAACTTTGAACAACGAAATGAAAAGAACCTTGCACACTAAAAACACATTCTTGGACACCTATACGGTGGTTTTTAGGTATAAGATACTCAGCGACCTTCTTCGAAGTCTTTGCGTCCGCCAGATTTGATTCTACCCCTGCGGACACGCCTTCAACTATTCCTTATTTAGGATAATTTTCTCTTAACGAGGGAGAATTGTTTCATTTCGACAATACGCATGGGATAAGATCCCATAAAAGGCGATATAACTTTTAGTATTAACCAATTATCTTTTTATGTGCGACGATGACAAACCTTAGCTCAACACAAGAACTACAAGGAATCGTAGTTGGAAACCGGATTCCAAAAGACTACTTCGTTACCAAAGGACACGGAGAAAGTGACATAACTGTTCACGCTGGCTCATATCACCTAGCTTTAAAACAGGCAAACATAGAGACGTTTAATATCATGACTTACTCGTCGATTATGCCTAGCATAGCCACAGAGGTACCACAACCTGCCAAAATTACCCACGGCTCCGTTGTTGAATCGATTATGGCTGTTGCAACTACTAGTAAGGGCGAGCGCGCTTCTGCCGGTATCATCTACGGTTGGTTATACGACCGCAAAACAAATGAACGCCATGGGGGTCTCGTGTGTGAACACAACGGCAACTATGAGGTTGAGGAAATAGAAAAGCTACTTAGACTAAGCCTTGACGAACTTTACTATAACGGATTCTCAGAAGATTTCCGTTTAGAAGACATCTGCATTAACATCGAAAGCTTCGTTCCAGAAAAAAAATACGGAACCGCACTTGTTGCGATTTGCTTTACGTCCTACCTCTACCCTGTAATCAAGGGTTAACACGCTGAAGACATTTAGTCCGACATACAAAACAGCAACCTTTCCCATAATAAGGTTGCTGTTTTCATCCTTTCGCTCACAATTACATTATTTGGAATTTACTCGTAATGGAAAAGAAAGATCTTCTTAAACAAGTTATAAAGCACGTCGATATAAAATCGTTTGATGCTAGCCCAATCATCAATTCAATGAGAGAAATGTCGTTCTCTTCGAGAGAAACTGCCAATGCAGCCGACATCTTCAACATGATGATTGCCGAAAATGGATGCACCAACATCCTTACCATTGCAGGTTCGACTTCTGCTGCCGGTTGCATGCAGGTGTACGTTGACCTTGTAAAGCACAACATGATTGACACCGTTGTTTCGACCGGTGCATCGATTGTAGACATGGACTTCTTCGAAGCGCTTGGCTACAAGCACTACCGAGGAACCCAGTTTATCGACGATAAGTTTCTACGCGACAACTATGTTGACCGTATTTACGACACCTATATTGATGAAGAGGAACTGCAATCTTGTGATTCAACCATCAAGATTATTGCTGATAGCCTAGAGCCTCGCCCCTACTCTTCGCGCGAGTTTATCTACGAAATGGGCAAGTACCTTTCGAAGAATGCCGTTAAGAAGGAGTCGCTTATTCAAACTTGCTACGAGCATAACGTGCCTATCTTCGTTCCAGCATTCTCTGACTGCTCGGCAGGATTCGGTTTAGTAATGCACCAGGTTGAACGCATGAAGGAAGGCAAACCTTACGTTACTATTGACTCGGTTGCCGACTTCCGTGAGCTTACCGACATTAAGATTGCGGCTAAGACTACCGGTCTATTCATGGTTGGTGGTGGAGTTCCTAAGAACTTCGCACAGGATACCGTAGTTTGTGCAGAGTGCCTTGGGGTAGATGCATCGATGCACAAGTATGCAGTGCTTATTACCGTTGCTGATGTTCGCGATGGCGCTTGCTCGTCGTCGACACTTAAGGAAGCATCGTCGTGGGGTAAGGTTGATACCGTGTACGAACAAATGGTTTACGCAGAAGCGACCACTGTTCTACCACTTATTGGAAGCTACGTATTTCATAAAGGTGACTGGAAAAATCGTGAGCCAAAGAATTGGACTAAGATTTTCCAAAAGTAGTCATCATCGCATAAAAAGAAGAAGAAAAGCCAACCGGGAGGTTGGCTTCCTTTGTTATTTGCAGGACAAAGATCGTCTGCAACTCCTATTCCATTCCTAACTTTTGAAACTCTGGGGCGTACTTTCTATCCTCTTTCTGGATATGAATACGTAGCCAGTCGCGCAGGTAGTTGGTTATGCTGAAGATGACATCGTGCCCCTTAGCCATACCGTCCTTAAAGTGCTTTATCTTGTCGGTGAAAGCACGATGCTCGGCGATATGCTCCTCGGTAAACTCGTAGCCGATCTGGCTGAAGATTTTCTCCTCGAACCCGAAGTGAAACTTAGCGTAATCCTCCAACTTACCGAGCACATCGATGGTAACCTCCTTGGTGTTGCGATCGAGTATTGACTGATAGATTTGGTTGATGTACTTGATGAGCTCCTTATGCTGATCGTCGATAGTTTTTATTCCTACAGAGTAATCGGCATCGGACCACTTGATAAAAATGTACAAGTCTTTATTCATGTTTTAATTGTTGTTTCCTTCCTTGAAAAAATACGGAGGAAGGACTTCCCCCTCCGCCTTCGCAAACTAAAGCTTACAAGCTCTTCTTTAAAACTTCGAGAACGCGTTCTGGCGTTAGCGCCTGACGTTCGCCCATGGCGGTCCATCCACGCTCGGTGAAGCGGGTGCAAATGGTCTGGAAGCTTTCGTCGCCAATGCCGTACTCCTTGAGATGCGTTGGTACGCCCATCGATCGGAAGAACTCTTCGGTCTTAGCGATTGCTGCACGAGCCTTTTCGTCGGCAGAGCCGCTGGTAATGCCCCATACGCGCTCGGCATACTGAGCTAGCTTCTCCTTCTTCTCCTCGAACATCACATCGAGCATGGATGGAAGAATGATAGCCAGCGTTACGCCGTGGGCAAGCCCATGTAAGGCGGTGAGCTCGTGTCCTATCATGTGGGTAGCCCAATCGGAAGGCATGCCAACAACGATAATGCCGTTGAGCGCCATGGTTGCAGCCCACATTAGGTTCGAACGCACGTCGTAATCGGTTGGGTTTTCGAGGGCTTTTGGACCTAGCTCGATGAGAGACTGAAGTAAACCTTCGGCCCAGCGATCTTGCACCAACCCAGCTGCAGGATAGGTCATGTACTGCTCCATTACGTGGATGAAAGCATCGATGGTACCGTTGGCAATCTGAGCTTTGGGCAGCGAATAGGTATACTCGGGGTCGAGAATCGAAAACTTAGGGAAAGTATAGGGCGATCCAAAGGCATACTTCTCCTTTGTGGCGCGCTTAGAGATTACTGCACCGGAGTTCATCTCGGATCCGGTAGCGGGAAGCGTAAGTACGGCGCCAAGAGCAACCGCTGAGTCGACCTTAGCATGCTTTACAAGAATATTCCAAGGATCTCCAACAAAAGGAATGGCGGCTGCAATAAACTTAGTGCCGTCGACCACCGACCCACCTCCTACTGCAAGGAGGAAATCGACCTTTTCGCGACGGGCAAGCTCCACTGCCTGAATCAAAGTCTCGTATGCAGGGTTGGGCTCGATGCCACCAAACTCGACAACCGAGAAACCTGAAAGGGCTTTAAACACTGCATCGTACACACCGTTCGACTTGATGCTTCCACCTCCGTAGGTGACCATCACCTTTGAGCCTGCGGGGATGTGGCTGCTAAGCTTCTCGACAGCACCCTTGCCAAACTCAATCTTTACAGGATTGTAAAACTGAAAGTTGTTCATTGTATTGCGTTATTTTTGTTTTGTCTAAATTAGAATGGAAAGATATAAAAATCCAACTGAAATAGCGCCACCGCTCCCCTTCGTCAATTATACTTATTCGGGTAATTTATGAAGGGAAGCCAGGGCTGCTACACCTCATTCGACAAGTATAAGGAGTACAAGCGATCCCTTGAATCATCAAAAAAGAAATGAAGAACTCTGATCCCTATGTACAGAAATACCTCAGCCTTATACCTTCCTCTGTTCTTTTCCATCACCATAAAATACCGGAGCTACAACGATGGCTACGCCAGCTGTCCCTAAAAATGCCAATACTGCGTAGGCGATAGTGCCCGGTGAGGGGCGGCTATCCGCAGCTGAGTTTGCTCCATCAATAAAAATTTCAGCAAAAGAGGCGGGTAAGAACCATCAATAGCAAATATTAGTACATTTAGTTCCTAAATTTAAACAAACTACCTATGAAAAGTATTCCTCAACGGCTGAGCGATATTCGCAGCCTGATGGCACAGCACAAGCTGGAAGCATATATCGTGCCCAGCAACGATCCTCACTTTAGCGAATACGTGGCCGACCGGTGGAAGTGCCGGGAGTGGCTTAGCGGCTTCACGGGTTCGGCCGGAACGCTGGTGGTTACCACCACCTCGGCGGCGCTGTGGACCGACTCCCGCTACTTTATTCAAGCCGAGGCGCAGCTGAAGGGCTCGGGTATCGAGCTGATGCGCATGGGAATGCCAGGTGTGCCCTCCATCGAGCAATATATAAAGGATATGATGGAATTGAGCTCGACCATTGGCGTAGATGGGCGCCTCTTCTCGGTAAGCGAGTTCGAACGCCTGTCGGATGCGCTTGCCCCAAACAAGCTGAAGGCTGCGGCCGACCTGGTGAACCCCATCTGGAGCGACCGCCCTGAGATCCCCAAGAAAAAAGCATTCCTCCTACCCGAAAACATAAGCGGCATGAGCACCACCAGCAAGCTACAGCAGCTGGTGAAGGCGGCCCACATCCATAAGGACGACATCATGCTGCTATCGGCGCTCGACGAGGTGGCGTGGCTCTTCAACATCCGCGGGGCCGACATCGACTACAACCCACTTGTGCTGGCCTACGCCGCGGTTTACTACGACAAGGCGGTGCTGTTTGTCGACGTGGAGAAGCTGAGCGAGGACGATCAGAAGGTGCTTACCGGCAGCGGCGTGCACATCAGGCCCTACGAGGAGTTCGAGGCGTTTGTCGA
This sequence comes from uncultured Acetobacteroides sp., assembly GCF_963678165.1. Lineage (NCBI taxonomy): Bacteria > Pseudomonadati > Bacteroidota > Bacteroidia > Bacteroidales > Rikenellaceae > Acetobacteroides > uncultured Acetobacteroides sp. Next base: position 3,261,740 of record NZ_OY782755.1, read on the forward strand.
AAGAATTGACATCACCAGAAACGTTATCATCAACCCAAGGAAAACCAACATACTGGTAAGGCAGAAGCTGCAGCACCGCAGCGTGAACATCATTGAGGATAGGGACGCCAACGGAACGGCAACCTCGCTGAAAGCGGTAAAGAACGAGGCCGAAGTCGCCGGATTCCGCCATGCCATGGAGCTGGACGGCGTAGCCCTCGTCCGCTTCTACATGTGGCTGGAGGATAGCTTGGGGAAAGAGACCGTAACCGAGCTGAGCATCGCCGACAAGCAGCGGGAGCTGCGCGCCATGTCGGATGAGTTTATGGGCGAAAGCTTTGGCACCATTGCCGGCTACAGGTGCAACGGGGCACTCCCCCACTACTCGGCCACCGAAGCCTCCAACGCCGAGGTGAAGCGGGAGGGATTCCTGCTCATCGACTCGGGCGGGCAGTACAGAACGGGGACCACCGACATCACCCGAACCGTACACCTGAGTACGCCAACCCAACAGGAGAAGATTGACTACACGCTGGTGCTAAAGGGGCACATCGCGCTGGCCATGGCCGTGTTCCCTGCCGGAACCCGCGGGTCGCAGCTCGACATCCTGGCAAGAGGGCCGATGATGCAGCACTGCATTAACTACGGACATGGGACAGGACACGGAGTTGGGCACTTCCTTAACGTACACGAGGGGCCACAGAGCATCAGGATGCAGGAAAACCCCGTTACGATGAAGCCCGGAATGGTAACCTCGAACGAGCCCGCGCTCTACCGCCCAGGACTGTACGGCATCCGAACCGAAAACCTAACCCTTTGCGTACCCTACGTTACCAACGAGTTTGGAGCATTCGAGCGGTTCGAGACCATCACCCTATGCCCCATTGACACGAAGCCAATTGAGAAGAGCATGCTCACTCCCGACGAGGTGGCCTGGCTAAACGGCTACCACCAAACGGTATTCGAAAAGCTAACGCCATACCTCAACGAGAACGAGAAAGCTTGGCTGAAGGCAAAGACCGCAGCCATCTAGTAATAGCCTACAAGCCGAAGGTTACTGCCGGCTAACACCCACTAATCCGCATGAAGCACGAGGTTGCTCTTGCGGATTTTTTGTATAAGGGCATCCATCGCTCCACTATCAGCGTCAGCCGGAAGGTTATCAGCGTCCATCGCTCCACTATCAGCGTCAGCCGGAAGGTTATCGGCATCCATCGCTCCACTATCTGCGTCAGCCGGAAGGATATCGGCATCCATCGCTCCACTATCAGCGTCAGCCGGAGGGCTATCAGCATCCGACTCTCCACTATCAGCGTCAGCCGGAGGGTTATCAGCATCCATCGCTCCACTATCAGCGTCAGACGAAAGGTTATCAGCATCCATCGCTCCACTATTAGCGTCAGACGGAAGGTTATCGGCATCCATCGCTCCACTATCAGCGTCAGACGGAGGGTTATCGGCATCCATCGCTCCACTATCAGCGTCAGACAAAAGGTTATCAGCGTCCATCGCTCCACTATTAGCGTCAGCCGGAAGGTTATCAGCGTCAGCCAAAAAGCTACAAGATGGATTCTGCTGCATTATCGGGTTTAATGGAAAGAGTAAACCTGAAATGAGGAGCCTTAGTGGGGCAATGTGGAGATGCTATTAGCTGCGCCGCTATAAGCGCATGCGGCAGCACTAGGTTGCCACCGCTTTTCGACGATTACCGGGATGGTGAAGCCGCTTAATGTAGAATAGCGAGCCGCCATAGCGGTACGGCAGGAGCTTTGCCTGGCAGGCGACAAGGCTCTCCAAATGTTCTCCAAACAAAAAGGGTGGCATTGCTGCCACCCTAGTGTAAAGAAAACCAAATAGCGCCTACCTAGTTAGGAGCTTAAATTCGATACCAGATATACGCTTATACTCAACGCTTGAACTGCCAAATACCCCTTTAACGTAACGCTTAATGTCGTGAAAAATAGTATAAAGCGAATCGGGATTGGTGTAGAACACCCGATCGCGCTCGATACGGGCCGATTCGAGGGCGCCTTCGGCAGCTGCGCAACGGTCGTTGGCCGCGATAAGGCTATCGGAGTACTTGCGTACCCCCTCTTTGGTAAGCTCGGGCTCGTTGGCCGCATACTTAGGGTTAGCCTCAACGAAGGAGGCAATCTGAGCAAAATTGCTGGCCTTGTCTTCGTAGCCCAGCTGAGAGGCAGTACGCGCTTTAGGCTTCGTTTCGGGAGTAACCGCAGAAGCAGCATCGGCTGTTGTAAGGGCGGTCGTGGCTTCCAAATTCTTATTCTCCTTCTTCGAGGTTGACTTAGGACGCATCTTGCGGGCAATGGCCTTTATGCTTTCTAGAGCCTTCGCATCGACACCCGAAATGGAGTAGATGCTTACCACACGAGGAAAAAACGAATCGAGATCGTTGAAAAGAGCAAAACGAACGTTTATGGCATCGCTGCAAGCCGCCTCGGCGGACTGCTGATCGTCTAACGTTTTTTGGCCAAGCGCCCCATACTTCGTAAGGTTGAGCGACTTTAGCATTTCCTGCGCAGGGTTGTACTTAGCCCCCAGCTCCCCAGTAACGCCTACTATTTTTTTAAAGTTGGCAAGGTTGTTGGCATGACCCGTGTTACTTGCTGTACCCATAAATACTAAAAGAGTTTTAATTAATATTTGAGTTAACTTATACATCGGTGAAATTGTATAATTACATTTTTGGCTGTTGGCAATGTACACTCTCTCATCACGAAGTACAGAAAACAAATTTAAGATTCTTTACTAGAAAAACAAATTTTTCACCAAATATTTCATCATGGTAATAAAATAATGCAGCAAACATATCCCTATGTGATAGCCGTATTAGCTTTTATGCGATACGATATACCATTAAACATCGCTAAATTATTGCCACTACCGGCAGCAGGGGTAGCAGCCCATCGGTAAATGCCGAGGAGGTAACGCCGACAAAAGAAAGTCAACCAAAAAAAGTTAAACATTGAAGAACAATGTTAGCATTATTTACCTATGTTTGGGGTGATAAAAATTTGGTCACGAAACCTTTCCTGTCCGGGACGTCCTCCTCAACTGTCTATCCTGTATACTCGGACATGGAAAGGTTTCTTTTAAAAATTCTACGGATAAGCTCATAATGCCCGCAGCGGTATTCACAAGAAATAGCAGCAGCATGGAACCTGAAAGGAAAGGCATGCAAAAATCCCCAAAGGGGTAAGCGCACCTAACCCAACAGAGAAAATGATAAAAAGATAGAATAGCAAATAATAACCCTAACATTATGGAGTTCAAAGAGCAGATCAAGCAGCTTGGCGACAAGGTTACCAAGCTCAGAGACCAAATTCAAACGGAAGAGGCAACTAAAAGCGCATTTGTTATGCCATTCATACAGAGCCTCGGGTACGACGTATTCAACCCCATGGAGGTTGTCCCCGAATTTGTAACAGACTTTGGAGCCAAGAACATTGAAAAGGTTGACTATGCTATCCTAAAGGAAACACAGCCAATAATGATTATTGAATGCAAAAACCATCTGGAGAACTTAGATAAGCATTACACCCAAATCCACAAGTACTTTCACCTAACCAAAGCGCGCTTTGCCCTGCTAACAAACGGCGTGGAATACAACTTCTACACCGACCTAGACAACGCCAATAAGATGGATGAAAAGCCATTCTTTAGCTTCGACCTCACCACCATCAAGGAGCAGCAGATAAAAGAGCTAGCCCGCTTCCACAAGAGCGGATTTGATGTGAACACGATACTCACATCCGCTAGCGAGCTTAAATATTCCAATGCAATAAAAAATGTCCTAACAAAAGAGCTTGCCACCCCAAGCGCCGAGTTCGTGAAGTTTTTCGTAAGCCGCGTGTACGATGGTAAGGCAACCGAAAAGGTTATGACGCAGTTCACCGAAATTGTTAGAAAGACCGTCGACCAAACCTTCAACGACATTGTTAGCGACCGATTGATGAACGCCATTAACCAAACAAAGCCTCAACAGGTAGAGACCGACACAGCCAATGCCCATGAAAAAGCAGCGGAGGAAAGCAAGATTGTAACCACCGAAGAGGAGCTTAACGGCTTTTACATCATCAAAAGCATCCTTCGCACCAGCATTGATGCCGAAAGAATACACTACCGCGATTCGCAAACCTACTGCAGCGTCATCCTAGACAATAACAATCGGAAACCGATATGCCGACTATGGCTAAATGGACAAACAAAGAAGTATATCGGCCTTTTTGACGAGAACAAGAAGGAAACCAAGATTGAAATTGCAACGCTAGACGATATCTACGGCTATGGCACGCAGCTAGTGGATACCTTACAGATGTATGAGAGCGAAGAGAAGTAGATACCAAACGCACACCAGCCGTATCGTAATACTTTATCAGTACCTTCGAAGCGTATAAAAAAGATATTGCGCTTTGGAAAATTTAGTAGCCCTTGAAGAAAAGAACAAGCTAACGCTGCTTGATGTTGTAATTTTGGTTCTATCGGTCTACGTGCTAGCCTCGCTAATGGTAGAGACGTTTGGCAAGCTGCCGAGCAACATGACGCATCTGCTAAGCATCATCGACAACTTCATCTGCTATATTTTTCTTGCCGACTTCGCCTATCGCTTCTACAAGGCACCAAATAAGTTACAATTCATGAAGTGGGGATGGATAGATTTGGTATCTAGCATTCCCACCATTGGAGTCCTCCGCTACGGGAGGTTCATACGCCTTGTCAGGCTACTGCGTATACTTCGCGCCTTTCGCTCTATAAAGTTCATCGCAAAGCATATCTACAGGAACAAGAAACAGGGAACATTCACGAGCGTGACCCTTATCGCCTTCCTGATGATCGTGTTTGGCTCCATCTCTATACTGCAGGTAGAGACGGCAGCCAACTCCAACATTAGAACAGCCGAAGATGCAATATGGTGGTCTTTCACCACCATAACGACGGTAGGCTATGGCGACCTGTACCCTGTAACGACCGAAGGACGAATTATTGCTGCATTCCTAATGGTAACAGGCGTAGGCATATTCGGCACCTTTACCGGCTTTGTGGCATCGTGGTTTGTTAAGGATAAGAGCGAAGAGTAACGGGCAAGCACGATAATAAGCAAAGATGACGAAAGCGAAAACCGTCTGCTAACAAAAAACACCTAGTATATTAACTTGTAATGAAGAATCAGCAAGAAAGGACTTTCAACATGCCCAAAAAAATACTTCTATCATTTCTACTGTGTGTAGCATACCTCTGGTCCTACTCGCAGAACGAAAGACCCTATCGAGAAGAGTATGTGCTCAAGCTGCCTGTAAACAGCAAGCAGTTCTACGAGCAAAAAGTTAACCGATCACCTTTTTTTGTAAAGGATAATATCCTTCAAATCTATCCGGGAGAAAAGATATTCGTTGAGGTTGAAAGCGACACAAGCACGATCACCTCAATGAAGGTTGTAAAAGAGAACCTTAACCCTGAGAAAACCATTACCATTGAACTATCACAAGAGGTAAAGGATCGGATAAGTGAGCACATGATGCTAGAAATCAACAATCCATTTAATAAGGTGCTAGAATATAAAGCCATGATGTTTATTGTTGGACACGACAAGTGGATTAGCACCGATGTGCTGCCAGTAAAAGCAAAGCTTACCAGCTTCGAGATGTGGAACGATGTAATAACAACACTCGTACTTTCAGATTGGAAGTTAAAGTAAAGAAAGCACAACTTGCAGCATCCCCTAGCTAGGCGAAATACCCATACAACAATTTTGAGCAATCGAGGGCTACAACCTATGAGTAGTAGCCGGAAGCGAGAAAAATAAAATATTAGCACCAGTAATTAAGATCATTGAAAGCAACGGATAAAACATCATTCACAATGAAAAAAGCACTAGCCATTTTGGCGCTACTACTTTCCACCACTGCATTTGGGCAACAGGGCGAGAAAAACTTCATAGACCAAAACTACATAGAGGTAACCGGAAAGTCGGAGATGGAAATCGCTCCCGATAAGATCTACATAAAAATTGTAGTAAACGAAAAGGACATTAAAGGCAAAAGTCTCGCTGAGATTGAGACCTCGATGGTTGCAAAGCTGCAGGAAATAGGAATAGACACAAAGAAGGATCTAGCTATTAAAGACGTTGCCAGCAACTTTAAAAGTTACTGGCTTGCTAAATCGGACATTATCCTTAGTAAGGAGTACCAGCTGCTCGTTCATGATGGCACTTCGGCAGGTAAAGCTTTCGTAGAGCTTCAAAGCATAGGTATTTCCAACGTATCGATAGACCGAGTTGAAAGCAGCAAAATTGTAGACTACAGAAAAGAGGTGAAGCTACAAGCAATAAAAGCCGCTCAGGAAAAAGCGAAGGCGCTTACCGAAGCTATAGGCCAGAATATCGGCAGAGCCTTATTCGTAAGGGAAGTCGAGAATGACGCATACAATGCACTACAAGGAAGAGTCCCCGGTATTGTAGTGAGAGGCTACGCCAACTCAGTTATGTCGGTTTCTGACAAATCGGAGCAGAATATTGAATTTGAAAAGATAAAGTTGGAGTATAGCGTATTCGTAAGGTTTGATCTGAAATAAGGGGCAAGCCGCAATCATCGCTATAAAGCAAAAAAGGGAGACAAAAAAGACAAAGCCAGAATACAAACAAAGCGGAATACCCAAAGCTATCCGCTCTACCAGCCAAGTGCACTGGAGCGGCATAGAGGGCAACCGCCACATAAAGCAAAAGCATAGGCAGTGCCAACGCATTGCAAGAAGGATGTGGTGACTACAGAAGAGCTAGAACAGCATCAAACAGGTGCTAGTTCTGCCCCCCAACCCCATCCGCACAAAACCCATAAGTACGAATCAGTCTAACACCCAATAGTATGAAAAGATTGCTGCTGATTACCGCATGCCTTACGCTCCTGCTCTCGGGATGCGACAAGGAGACCACCTACCCCAGCAACCTGCTGGCCACATGGCAACCCCAGGAGCATAGCTTTCTGGTTACGCTTACCCGCGACTACAGCTTCGTTAGCCTCTTCGGCAACCCATGGAAGGGGGAGGTAAGGGTAAACGGAAACCTGGTAGACTTTAGCGACAACCGATTCATCATCGACAACTCGCTTGGCGATAAAAGGCTATACGGCAAGAGCATCAACTTTACCTTCTACAGCAATGCCGTAGCTATTGTACAAAACGAAAAGAGCTACGTGCTCACCAGCGGCTTTAGCGTAGACCTGGCTAAAGGCACCTTTACCGCCAAAGGAACCGCCACCTCCAAAACCGAAAGCATCGAGGTTGACGTAAGCCTAAGCGCGCCAACCGTTAGCATAAAGAAGGGGGTGGAGTACCCCATTGTTGATGCCATGTTCTTCACCAAGGCTCCCATTCAGAAGATCACCTTTACCAGCAACGGGAAGATTAGGGGATCCCTGATGGACATTGACGTTTGCACCGACTTCACGGGAAGCTACTCCACCAACGGGGAGACGCTCAACCTGTCGTACAACGTATTTACCAAGAACGTGAGCTACAGCTACACCTACGAGGTGAAGGACAACCACCTGGTGCTAACAAGGCCCATCGACTACAGCACCTACGACATCTACGCCACCATACCCAAGGAGATCATCGCCAGCTTGAGGTACCAAATTTCGATGGCCCAGCTGCCGAACGAGTAGGCTGCACGAACAGGGGTGGCAGTAGAGGTGTAAAGGCAAACCAGCCACCACCTCCTATCCGCAGCACGGCGATGCGCGTTTGCGAGCTGGAGGTGAGGCCAGCCAACCCGGCATTGGAGCAGCGGCAGTACGAGCAACAGCCAAGGCTGCGGTACCGCAACCAAGGGAAGCGCGCCAGCAGGCGCATCGGCCATGATGCACGGGCGCCCCATCGGAGGGCAACGGCACAAAAGAGGAGCCGCCCTCTTGCGCTATACGATTGTATTGCCGAAATTTATAGGGATAAAATAACGGATGGGCACGCCGTAACGCCTGCGCCAGGCTCAAGGCCAAGGAGTGGGCTGTCCGCCGAAGTACCATATAAAGCGACTTGAAACATGAAGAGGATACTACTACTGCTGAGCTACTGCCTGATTGGGGTAACGCTTGCCGCAGCGCAAGGCGAGGATGCCGAAGGCTGCAAGGACCATCCGATGTTCAACCGTATGCCCCACTTCCACCTATCGGAGTGCGACCTCAAGGAGTTCGACGCCTACAGCTTCACCGTGGAGAATAGCACCGAAGAGAGCGCGAAGCGAACAACGGTGGAGGGTAAATTCTACCACTACACCTACCTGCTCGACGAGGGGGCTAGCGAGGTCTCGGACCTACAGATATTCCGAAACTTCGAGAATGCGCTCAAAAGCATCCACGCCACCATCGTCGGCAAGGTGGTTGAGAGCGGAAACAGCTACAGCTTTATCTGCGCCAAGATAGCCAACGGCACCAACGAGACCTGGATAAAGGTTGAAGCCAGCGCGCCGGAGTACCAGCTAACCATTGTCGAGAAGGAGGCCATGGTGCAGGTCATCCGGGCAACCGACATCCTAGCGGCGCTGAATGCTGATGGGTACATCGCCCTCGACATTCTCTTCGACAACGGAAAGTCGACCATCAAGCCCGAATCGCAGCCCATCATCGCCGAGCTGGAGCGCCTCCTGTCGGAGAACCCAGCGCTCAAGGTGAGCATTGAGGGGCATACCGACAATGTTGGCGATGCGGCCAAGAACAAGCAGCTCTCCGAGCAGCGGGCCAACGCCGTTGCAAGCGCCCTAACGGGCAAGGGCATCGGCAAGCAGCGGCTCTCCACGGCGGGTTGGGGTGCCGAGAAGCCCGTTGCCGACAACCGAACCGCTGAAGGTAGGGCCAAGAACCGCCGGGTAGAGATCGTAAAGCGGTAACACCCGCCCAAGCGGCCGCCCCACAGCGGCAAGGCAGTAGGCCAGACCACCAGGTAAAAGAGTCGCCAACAGCAGCCGATAGGTTACCCTCGCAGGCTACCGGGTAAAAGGCTGTACAAACAGCTGTACGGAATAAACGGAAAGAGTATATTTGGAGATCACCGTTTGCTTCACCACGAAAAAATAATACAAAAAAAAGAAACCATAAATGAGCTACAAACAATCTAACATTTTGAGGAATACAGCAAGCCTATTTTTGCTGTTACTTACATCACCTATCTTGCATGCGCAAACTTTTGATACAAATGCAACTTATACAAATGCAATAAAATACTACAAGGCCAAAGACTATAAATCAGCAGCAATTCAATTCAGCAGAGTTATAGACAGCTGCGGATACGAAATTTCGTCCACAAGCCTTTACAACGGAGCCTGCATATACGCATTAAACCAAGATACCACAAATGCCATAAAAGCATTAGGCGTACTTGCCGATAAACGATTATATACCAACTACCAGCATATAGCTGGCGACAGCGACCTGATATGCCTCCATGCCTGTCACGAATGGAAATCTATCCTAGATAAGGTTAAGCATAATGAGGAGACACTTCCCCAACGAATCAAGGAAAAGGCTAAAGACGAACTGTTAAAGGCAAAGGCTATCCTGAACAAGGATGACGGAAGGCTGTGGGGAGAAAACATATGGACAGACAAATCAATTATCCTAGGCCGCAATGGCGATATCTACTCGCTCTACCCCCTAAAGGGAAGCAGCACCACCGATTCTGTTCTATACTACAAAAAAATTGAACCCAACGAGCTAAGCCAAACAAACACCGTACAGGAATACGAAGGAGAGAAATTTGCCACCATTCTGTATAACTACCTAAACAACAATAGCGGAACAATTATCCATGAACTTTTCCACATTTTACAGGCTAAGCACATAAAGCTCTACGGCAACCAGATTGATTACCTAGACAGCTACGATGCAAGAGAGTGGCTACGGCTAGAATTCCAGGCGCTACGAAACGCCCTCAAATCGGCAAATGAGCAAAAGGAAAAGAGTGTTGTTGAAAGCTACCTGCACGATGCCATTACTTTTAGGAAACTACGCCAGGATAAGTATAGCGCCTTTCTGAAGGAAGAACTCGAGATAGAAACGCTAGAGGGAACGGCCAACTATACCGGCTACATTCTATCTACCTACCCCAACAAATATAAGGAAGCAATAAAAGAGATAGACGAACGAGAAGTTGCTGACACCTACACCCGTCCATTCCCCTATGCCACCGGCTTTGCCTATGGATTGCTCTTTGACCACCTAAATATCCAATGGCGCCAGGGGCTAGATCACGTGTACAACTTTCTAGACATCTACGAGAAGCAATGCCTAGGCAAAGCGCTGAACTTTACCGCCAATGAGCTGAAAAATGCAAGAAAAAGAAACAGTTACGACAGCATCCATAAGCAAGAAGCAGAAAGAAAGAAGGTAAATGAGAAGAATATTGCCTACTATACCGAAATGTTCTTCAAGAAGCCTACGCTATCGGTGTTGCTAGCCGATAGCCTATTCGCACAAAGCTACGACATGAATGGAACACTATCTCTTAAAGAAAAAGGAATGGTGTACTCAAACATCAAAGGTAAAGATCGACAAGGGAAAAACTTTGGCAACTTTTCTACAGCTGAGGGTAAAGCGGCACTTGGCGTTTCTGGAATCTTGAAAAAGCGTAACGGTAAAAACACTTGGTTTACCTTTCCACTTCCTACAGAAATAAAAGGAAACACTATTGTAGGAGAGTACTACACCATAGAGCTAAACCAAGGTTGGAAGGTGGAAAAAGCCGACAAAAAAGGAAACCTACGGATTGTAAAGGCCCAATAGATGATTTTTTCATGAAGATGTCATGACGTATAGCAAAAGTAAAAGAAGCAATAGTCCAGTTTGCAGCAACCTTTACCCTAGCAGACCAATCGACGCCAAACAACTTAACGAACAGACTTCTGCTACCCTTCGACATTAATCGAAAAATACCGTATCCCACAATAGCAAGTGGAGGCATCATACTGGTAGTGGCGCAATGCTGCCTCACCAAGCCATCAGGCAAAGGAGCAGCCAACAGCAGCCGATAGGCTCACCTTGCAGGTGTTGGATAAAGGGCTCTCCACCTCCATTAGCACCTAGCAGTTAAAGGAGAAAGCCCTCTTACCAGCAGCCTCGCACGGAGAGGTACCCGCACCACAGCGACAACCTAGAATGGCACCCGCCCAAGTGGGCAATTAAAAGTATAAGGGAGGAAAAGAATGAGCAACAGCAACGAGTACACGGCCATGTTCGACAGGCTACTCTTTGGTTTTATCGTGAAGCTGGTAGTGCCCACCAGCTGCTTTCTAGGCGCCTGGTGGATATCGCTGCTATTCACCCAAAGCGGTTTGGCAATTGCAGGGGCAGCGCTCTCGGGCGCAGCGATAGGAATGATGGTTAACGCGCTAGTAGAGCGCATTCGAGGGGTTGACGTCTACCGCATATCAAAGCCTACGCTGATGCTCATCTACCTGTTCTACACCTGCTGCATGTTCGGGTTCTTCATGGGCGTACCCATCTTCCATCCGGCGCTAGGCGCCACCGCCGGCTACTACTGGAGTCAAAGGCTGCTCGCAACGGGCGACACGAGCCGCTTACGGGCAGAAATCCGAAAGGTATCGGCATTTACCTCGGCCGTAATTGCAGCAGTTGGCCTAACATCGGCTATCTTTGCTTTGATGAGCCAATCGACACCGGCCGACCTAAAGCACATGCTCCGCCTGCCGTTCGACATCACCCCCGCAATGCTGTACGCCATAATTGTAGCTGGCGGCATCATGCTGGTAGCGGCGCAGTACTGGCTCACCAAGGCAACCATGATCTGGACATTGAAAAGGAATGGGATAGGCAAAATAGGATGAAGAAACGACTCGTTATACGTTCCAACCTATGGGGATTCAACAAATCGCAGCGGATAAACAACTACTGGGAGAAGTTGAGCAAGTGCTTTGACATTACCTGACCAACATATACTAGAAAATTTTACCATGAAGCTACAGGGAATAGTAAGGAAAACATCAATAGCCATCCTGCTACTTATAGGCGTAAGCTTATGGGTGCAGGCTCAAAACCGCCCACCAAAGCTACGCTTCGAGGATATCTACACCAAAATCGACACCTTCAGCACCAGCCAGCACTACTACAACCAGAGATGCAGATGGTTTAATGATACCGTTGTAACGTGCAACCTGGTAACGCCACACACCTTCGATCTGCAATACTACCTAAAGAGCAACAGGCTCGACAGCACCTACGTGCCAACCGACCAAGAGAAGGAGCGCTACCTCTCGTTCTTCGAAATTGGAGCACAAAACTGCCACAGCTACTCGTTGGAATGCTACTTCAAGAATTCAGGAATAGAAGGTATAAGCCTGTTCGACCATAACACGAGTGTAGGCTCCGAGTACCTTACGAAAATACTTGCAAGCACATTCGAAAAAGTTCAGGAGCTAACCATAAAGCCCAAGCATAAGCCCAAAGAAGGCATCGTCAGCAACACCATCCTCGTATTTAGCTCCCGCTATTCCAGGGCCATCCACTCCGTTTACTACTCCAACGGGGTATACTTCTCTAAGAACGGAGCGTTTGCCCCAAAGACGTACAGCAACCTCAACGACATCCTAAAGCTATACTTCGACACAACTATCATAGAGGCATACCAGCTGAAGGCAGCCATAAGGGCAAAGCTATAGGCCACCGCCCGCTACCGAGCAGAACTTCCTCGACGCTTTTAAGCAGCCAAAGCCCCTGTCATAGGCTATAAGCCAAAGCCTAAAAATAACAAAAGCGCAGTCGAGTTGCGAGGGTAAAAGAGCCGAGCCGCAACACGGAGAATAAGTAGAACCACAGAAAATATACCATGAGAAGACGTTTAATTATTCTTTCTGACCTATGGGGTGTCAACAAATCGCAGTGGGTTGACCTCTACCTGGCAGAGCTGAATAGTTGTTTCGAGGTAAAGTACTACGACTGCTGCGAGCTGGGCGATGTGCGAAAATCGGTGTACACCGAAGAGCATCTCCATCACCAGTTCGTAAGCGGAGGTATCGAAAGAGCCGTCGAAAAGCTAACCAAGCTAGAGCCGGAGCATGTGGCAGTACTAGCCTTTAGCATTGGCGGAACAATAGCCTGGAGGTTTGGGCTCAAAACCCAACGAGTAGATTCTATGTACTGCGTTTCGTCAACAAGGCTGCGCTTCGAAAACACCTCCCCCATCAGCAGCATAGCCCTCTTCTATGGCGAAAAGGACGAGCATAAGCCTCAACAGGATTGGTTTCGCCAGATGGGAATCGTCCCCGAAATTGTAAAGGAGGGAGAGCATTTAATTTACGCCGAACCGGAATTTGCCAAGCGCCTATGCAAACGCATACAGCAAAGCATACAGGCTAAAGCGCCAACTTGCAACCGACAATAATCAATCAACACCAATAGCAGCAACATGCATATCGACCACATCGCCATTTGGACCACCGACATAGAGCGGATGAAAAATTTCTACTCGACACATTTTGGCTGCAAGGCATCAGCCCGATACGACAACCGCCAAAAGCAGTTCTCGTCCTACTTTCTCACCTTCGGCAGTGGGGCACGTATTGAGATCATGCAACGGGTAGATGTCACCGAAGTGGTGGGTAAGGAGTCCATAGGACTAGCCCATTTTGCCGTTACCGTAGGAACCGCCCAACAGGTAGACCTCCTCACCCAAAAGATGGAGGAAGCAGGCGTCACCGTAGCCAGCTATCCCCGAACAACCGGAGATGGCTACTACGAGAGCGTGGTGCTCGACCCCGACGGCAACCGTATCGAGTTAACCGCAGCCCGGTAACCCCAAAGCACGCCCATCCGCAGCCCGCCATGGCGCCAGCAGGTGTGCTGCAAACAGGTAGCAGCACCTCCGCCCCCTTACCCGTAACAAAACAAGGGGCAACAACGTTTACAGAAAGTGTAAGCGGCGCTACGGCTTTGCATGCCGAGCAGCATAGCGGTCTGAAAAACGGCAACCCCATGAAAGCAAAATCGTTCCTGCTCTACGTATTCCTGCTCATCGTCGTGGCATTCGCAGCATGCCGAAAGGATAATGCGAATAAGCAGGATCCCACCCCCACCCCTACCGAGCTCGACGATATATTCGATGCTGCTGCCAGCAATCCCAACCTGCGATGCCTGATAGTGTATAAGGATGGGAAAATAGTAAAGGAGAAGTACTACCAATCGAACGTAGCCAACACCCCGCACGACGTTCGCTCGGTTACCAAAAGCGTAATGGCGACGCTAGTTGGAATAGCGATAGACAAAGGCTACATCCAATCGGAGCAAGTGCCCATTGGCGACTACCTAAAAGCCTATCTACCCATCACAGACACCGCCAAGGCCAACATAAAGCTCTACCACCTGCTGACAATGAGCGCTGGAATGTTCAGCGACGAGCTTACCAGTACAACAAGGTACCTAGACTGGTTCAATGCTCCCGACCAGCTAGCCTTTACACTAAACCAGCCGTTTATTACCAAACCTGGGCAAAGCTTTTACTACGACTCGGGCATCGCACACCTCACCTCAGCCGTGCTAGTTCAAGCAACGGGGATGTCAACCTACCAGTTTGCGAAGAAATACCTTTTTACACCACTTGGTATAGGCGATAGAAATTGGCTAGTAGATAAGCGAGGGATAAATAACGGAGGTGCAGGGCTAGAGCTCACGCCCTACGACATGCTAGCCATCGGAAAACTGTACCTAAACAAAGGTAGCTACGGCAATACCCAGGTAGTTTCGGAAAGTTGGGTAGCTAAGGCAACAACAGCAAAGATAACAACCAACAATGCTCAACCTTATGGGCCCAATTACGGCTACTTTTTCTGGGTAGGCAGCCTATCATCGCACGATTACTTCTTTGCAAATGGCTATGGCGGACAATTCATCGTCGTAGTCCCCGATGCGAACCTTATTGTGGTTGCCACCAACAGCTGGGCCAACGTTTCGTCCACCGTAGCCATCCAGCAATGGAGCAGCACAATGAGCATAATCGCCAATAAGATAATCCCGCTGTACAACCCGAAGTAAAAGTAAGGCCAAGCGATGTAACGCTATTTTGAAATTCAACGCTACCACCCGCATTAACAAACAAATTACAGATGATTAGCAGGGTAGAAGTTTTAGCACCATCGTACAGCGTGCAACTCTTAGGCTGAAGCCAAAAAATTTGTCTACTCATCATCCGTTGCCTGAAGCCAACGCCTATAAGTGCGGCATGATAGACCATAAGCATCCTTGCCTATTCCCCAAGCCGAGGGATATGGGCGTAAAGCAATCGCCTGCCGAACCAGTAAGGCTACCTCAAGCAAGCCAGCAGGTGCTACCTGTGAAACACAAAAAAGGGTAACCTTTTGTAGGCTACCCTTAAAAAAAATTTACGACTTGTATTTAAACACTACCAAGCAAACAGCGGTAGATCTTTCATCATCTTATTAACCTCTGCGCGAACAGACGCAATCTTTGCCTCATTCTCGATGTTAGCAATAACTGTATCGATATACTCTACGATTAGCGGCATCTGATCCTCCTTGAGACCACGGGTTGTAATGGCAGGAGCGCCAACACGAATACCCGAAGTGGTAAATGGAGAGCGAGAATCGTAAGGAACCATATTCTTGTTAATGGTAATATCAGCCTTAACCAACGTATTTTCCACCTGCTTACCCGTAATGGTAGGATACTTGGTTCGAAGGTCAATCAGCATAAGGTGATTTTCAGTACCATTAGATATAACCTTGTAGCCCATGTCAACAAAAGTCTTTGCAAGAGCAGCAGCGTTCTTCTTAACCTGCGCTTGGTATACCTTATACTCTGGAGTTAAAGCTTCGCCAAAAGCAACAGCCTTAGACGCGATAACATGCTCAAGTGGTCCTCCCTGAATTCCAGGGAAAACAGAGCTGTTAAGCACCGCCGACATCATCTTTACTTCACCCTTAGGAGTCTTTATCCCGAAAGGATTTTCGAAGTCCTTACCCATAAGGATAATGCCACCACGTGGTCCACGAAGCGTTTTGTGGGTGGTTGACGTTACAATGTGCGCATACTTTACGGGATTCTCAAGCAGCCCAGCAGCAATAAGACCAGCAGGGTGAGCCATATCTACCATAAAGATAGCGCCAATCTTATCCGCAATTTCGCGCATACGCTTGTAGTCCCATTCGCGCGAGTAGGCAGAAGCACCACCAACGATAAGCTTAGGCTTATGCTCGATGGCCATTTGCTCCATATTGTCGTAGTTTACGCGGCCATCCTCTTCGTTTACCTTATACCCAATAGGGTTGTAAAGCGTACCCGATATGTTTACTGGAGAGCCATGAGAAAGGTGACCACCATGCGCAAGGTCGAGCCCCATAAATGTATCGCCAGGCTTTAGGCAAGCCATAAACACGGCCATGTTTGCCTGCGCTCCCGAGTGTGGCTGAACGTTAGCATATTCTGCACCGTAAAGTTCTTTAAGACGATCGATAGCAAGCTGCTCCACGATGTCTACTACCTGACACCCGCCATAGTAACGAGCACCTGGATAACCTTCGGCATATTTATTGGTAAGCACAGAACCCATTGCCTGCATTACCTGTTCTGAAACGAAATTTTCTGAAGCGATGAGCTCTACGCCATGAGTTTGGCGTTCACGCTCCTTCGCAATTAGATCGAATATCTGTGTATCGCGAACCATAATACGTTTTTTTAAGTTTGCGGGCTAAAGGTAAAGAAATTACCCTATCAAAAATGGAAATGGGTTAATGAATTTTACAAAAAATTTCGCTCATAACAGCGTAGAATAATGCGAAAGAACCAATCCAATTAAAACTATAAAAATCACAATTCGTATATAAAATACATTTATTCCATTAGTAGAAACCCTTTACTCCACTAAAAGAAGAAGCATGCTGCACATCGTACAAAAATGGGCTGTAATAGCAATGCTATTTACAACCATAGCGGTATATCCTAATAACCCAGCAAAAGGACAACGTAATTTTTTGATTACTGCTGGCTTTGGAGTTCCAGAGATGAGCAATGTAGGTATCCACTACCAGCAAGGGCAAGTACAGCTTGGCGCCTCGTACGGTTGGTTTCGAATCTTTGGCAATCAAATCCAAACGGTAACGATAGCAGGGCAATTTCATATCGCTGGAACTTCCGAGCTATCGCCACAAAAACCATGGTTTTCACGCGTAGGTGTATGTTTCTTGAATGAAGACTCGCAGGAAGAAGAGGAACTACACTCGCTGCTGAACTTGCAGCTGGGACGTCAGCTTAACCTATCGTACAATTGGGGTGTGGAGGTATACCTCGGCTACACTATACAGGTTGGTAGCAATAAACGAATAAAAGATTCATCGTATTGGGGGATTACTTCGAACTTGGGAAAGGCATCGTTTCCTAGCCTAGGATTCAGTTTCTACTACCGTCTCTAATGGAGATACCCAAAGTAGAAGCATAAAGGTTACCGAAATACGGTGCTAATCGTTACAGAGATCTACCAGTTTCTCCCTATAGATTGAGAGAATCCGCGATCGCGAGACAAACCCAACATACACACCATTACTATCCACAACTGGTAAGTTCCAGGCCCCCGACTCCTCAAACATTGCAAACACCTCCTCCATGGTGCTACCCACCACCACCTGATCGGGGGGCAATATAAGAAGATCGCTCACCAACACCTCATCGTACCTCGACTGGTCGAACATTATATGGCGAATGTCATCAAGCAGAACAACCCCCTTAAGGCAACCACCCCAATCGACAACCGGAAAAATGTTGCGCTTCGACTTAGCAACAGCCTTAACCAGTTCGCCAAGAGTTGCATTAAGCGCTACAGGTATAAAGTCAGCCTCAACGACCTCGTCGAGCGACATTGTGGTTATAGCCGCCTTGTCCTTATGGTGGGTTATCAAGTCTCCCGACTGCGCCAAACGCAGCGTGTAAAGCGAGTGACGATTACGGCTAAATACAGTTATGTAGGAAAGAACCGACACCAGCATTAGCGGAATAAACAGCTGGTACCCTCCTGTAATTTCGGCAATAAGAAAGACTCCCGTAAGAGGGGCGTGCATTACCCCGGCAAGCACACCAGCCATACCAACCAACGTAAAATTGCCAACAGGTAAGCTCATCCCAAAAAGAACATTTATAGACGTGGCCACAAAGAAACCAACCATCCCCCCAACAAAAAGACTTGGGGCGAAAATTCCCCCTACTCCACCTGCTCCAAACGTACAAGCCATTGCAGGAACTTTAAAAAAGATGATTAACAATGGGATAAGAAGTAGCGCCCAAACTTCTCCATTCAAATTGTAATATAGAGTATGCTCGAAAAGCACATCAGTCTTCAGCGTCAAAAGTTTCCCAATAGCCTCGTATCCCTCTCCGTACAACGAAGGGAAAAGCATAATTAGCAAACCTAAGAGCACTCCTCCAATTAGGAACCGCGAAACAAGACTCTTCTGTCGCCTAAAAAAGCCCTCAATGGTAATGGAAGCCCAAGTAAAGTAAAGCGAAGCGGCCCCACAAATAATACCTAAGATGATATAGTAAGGTATATTATACACCGAAAAGTTAAGGATATACCGCTCCGGGAAAATAATGGATGAACCCACAAATAGGTAGGTAATGCTCACCGCACAAACCGTAGAAAGCAGCAGCGGAACCACTGCCGACATGGTAAGATCGAGCATCAAGACCTCAAGGGTGAAGATCACCCCTGCAAGAGGAGCACCAAAGGCACCAGCAATAGCTCCAGACGCACCAGCCCCTAAAAGCAGCATAACCATCCGCGCATCTACCCTAAAGAATTGACCTATATTCGAACCTATAGCTGAACCAGTCATTACGATTGGCCCTTCTGCGCCAACAGAACCTCCGAGCCCAATTGTAAGCGAAGTTGCCAACATCGACGTGTACATGTTATGCGCCTTTAGCCTCGACTCTTTACGCGACATGGCATAAAGCACCTTTGTAACGCCGTGGCTAATGTCATCCCTTACAAAAAGACGAAGAAAAATAATGGATAAAAGAACACCTATCATAGGATAGGCAAACAAAAGAATGCTTCCGCTATCGGTTGGTAGCCATCCTGTAAGGTTAAGCTTCACAAAATGGATAAGCCACTTGATTGTTATGGCCGCAAACCCACAGATAATACCAGTAAGGACGCTAAAAAGAAGCGTTAACCGCCGACTTGGCAACCGCTTTATCTTCTGTATCAACAATCTCAGATACGACAAATGATTTACCTGCATCTTTTCTAATAGTATGCCTACGAAGGTAAGATATTCTAAATTGCCCACAAACACCAAAAGGGATCAACCGTCCCTAAAACAAAAGAGCCACCCGCATTGGCAGATGGCTCTTTAAATTATACGATTATACTCCGTTAGAAGTTTAACCCCTCAACGGCAACGTTAAGTTTCCCCTTTGCAACTCCAAGTACCTTAAACGACTTGTCGGCAAGGTAAATATTGTCGATATCAATTTGGTCTACTACACCATTGATGGCAATA
Source organism: uncultured Acetobacteroides sp. (assembly GCF_963678165.1). NCBI lineage: Bacteria > Pseudomonadati > Bacteroidota > Bacteroidia > Bacteroidales > Rikenellaceae > Acetobacteroides > uncultured Acetobacteroides sp. The sequence continues at coordinate 3,281,250 of NZ_OY782755.1, forward strand.
TTCTGAACTGAGTGGTTGTTCTTAAGGCTTGTATTTGCGGTATTCTTAGCAGTGTTAAGGTAGCTGCTAATTGGGAACACCATGTTTTCCTTGATCTTCTCCTTAATTGTACTCTTGAAGAGCCATGCTGCACCTTTAAGTAGAATGTTTTTGGTCTGCATTTCGAAATCGAAATCGGTAATCTCAACAGCCTGTTTTTCCTTGTTGTAAACTGGAACACCTACAAAGTAAACTGTACCATTAAAGCTACCCGAAAGGTTAGCGCCAACAACAACCTTTCCGTTGCTTCCATAAATCTGAAGGCTATTTACGGTAACGGCCTTACTCCCCGAGTTAAACGTCTTTCCTTTTACCTCCTTAACAGCCATTTGTTCTGCTTCTGCATAAGGAATATCCGTCCAGATATTGAAGTTAAACTGGCCATCGGACTTTTGAACCAATCGGAAGTTCGGTAGTTTTACCACAGGTGTAACAGCAGGAGCCTTTGATGAAACAAGCACTTCAGTTTGAGACTTAACGCCTACTGCTGTACTGATCATACCGTTGTGGGTGGCAAATGGAGTAGCAGTAATCTCTGAAGGAGTTAGCTTAAGCCAAAGGTTGTAATCCTTATTAATTAGCATTGGTTGCTGAACTTGCTTCCACGCTGTAGCCATTTGCGCTTTAATGTTGAATTGAGCCTTAATCTGGTTGTCAATTTCCGAGCAAACCCGTCCTTGCATTCCTGCAACAATTTTATCAGCTACATACTTAACCGGAACATTAAACCCGACAAGGCTAACCGATGGATTACTAATCCATTCGAATCCTGAAGAAACAGTCTTTGAAGAAACAGACCAATCGGGTGATATACCAAATGTAGTGTGATACTTTAGGGCTATTTGAAGTTCTACCTCCTTAGCAACCGTAATACCTAGCTTAGTCATTCCGCCTTTCAACCAAATTTTAAGAGGAATTCGATAGTCAATGCTCATCCCATTGATCTGAACAGCAATAGGCTGAACTTTCCAGACCTTAAGCATTACGTTGTCGTCCTGCATATTCTTGTCTTCGAAAAGTAGCCCGCTAATCTCACTATTGATTTTACCGTTGAGCATCTTTTCGCTTAGAGAAACAGGAACATTTACCACCGATGAGGTTGGCTTGTATTCGAAACTTGTATATCCCTCATTAGGCTTAGGAATATTAGATGTAGAAGAACACCCCTGAATAAAAAGAGCCATCGATAAGCCCCAAAAAAGCTTACAAAAACTTTTTACTCGCATGGTTTAAATATTTTGAATGGTTAAAGCCGCAAAGTTAACCAAACAGGAACGAGGGGGTGCCCCTTATCTTATTAAAAGGCGTTAATAAAAAAAGCAGCCATCGTTGGATGACTGCCTTCTATAATGAGAACTCTTTTCTAAATACGCTAAGATTTTTCGCTAAGCATGTGTAATGCCATATCCAAGATCGTGGTATCGTCAAGTTCAACCACCCCTCCGTCTGGCCCCTTTTCAATGTGAATTCCAACAGTTTGTCCTGATCGGTAGTTAGCACCGCCAAAGTAGTTGCGAACTGTTTCATCGGTTACATGCAACGACTCAGCGATGCGATGAATGCTTCCTTCTGGAAGACTGTCTTTAATTTTTCTGAGTTCATTAAACGTAATAGTTCTCATAACCCTGCTTGTTTAGTTTGGGAATTGGGATTCTTAACTGCTTTCCAATTTATACATTTTTTTGAATGAAAAAAAACATTTACCTTATTATTGTATTTATTTTAAGCACAAATAAAGTTTATATTTTATATCAAGCAGTTACAACTTCTCCCCACGTCGACTATCTTTGCAAAGAAATACTAAATACGTATGTTCTCGAATCCTGTTAAACGCGTTGCAGCAATACACGACATGTCTGGCTTTGGGCGAGTGTCGTTAACAGTTATTATACCGATACTTTCGTCGATGGGAATTCAGGTTTGCCCCTTACCCACAGCCATCCTTTCGACGCATAGCCAATACGAAGGCTTCGAGTTTGTAGATTTAACGCCAAACATGCAGCCAATAATTGATCATTGGAAGCGGCTCAAACTTCACTTCGATGCTATTTATAGCGGGTTCCTTGGTTCTGCTGCCCAAATTGATATTGTAGCAAAGTTTATTGATGATTTTAGAGATGAAAAGGTGATGGTTGTTGTAGATCCCGTATTGGGTGATAACGGAAAACGTTACACTCCAATTAGCGAGGATATGGTAACCGAAATGCAGATGCTCGTAAAAAAGGCAGATATAATCACCCCAAACCTTACCGAGGTGTTTCTGCTACTCAACGAACCGTATACTCCCAAGGTAAACCACGAGCAAATCCGCAGCTACCTGCTTCGTCTCGCTGAAATGGGGCCAAAGATTGTAATGATAACAAGCATCCCTGCAACGGACGATCAACATACCTCTGTAATTGCCTACAATCGCGAAGATGGTCGATTCTGGAAAGTATCCTGCAGCTATCTTCCGGCTGCCTTCCCCGGAACGGGAGATACATTTGCAAGCGTAATTGTTGGCTCAATTCTACAAGGCGATAGCTTACCTATAGCGCTAGATAGGGCGGTAAACTTTGCGTCTCTTGGCGTAAGAGCCACTTTCGGGTATCCAGGAAAACCGCTCGAAGGAATACTGCTCGAACGTATTCTTCCATCATTAAGCCAAGCGGTACAGCCAACCAGCTACCAGCTACTCAACTGGAGCAGCAACTAGTTGCACTTCTGACAGGTCTCTGAATCGAATTCCACCTCAATGGTTACATGGTTGACATCAAAATCTGCCATGAACTTGCCTATACTTTGTTTTAATCCAACCTGATCTTCACTGCTAAGCCCCTGCGGTACCACAACGTGCAGGGTTGCCACATGGTAGCTTTCATCCATCGACCAAAGATGAACATCGTGCACGTCTATAACATGAGGCAAAGACATGATTTTTTCGCGAACTTCATTTTCATCAACGCTATCGGGAGCCGATTGCATGAAGATGTAAAAAATAGCCTTCAGATTTTTGAATACGTTGTACAGAATAAATGCAGCGATTCCCAATGACAATATCGGGTCAATAATAGTCCATCCCGTTAACTTAATCAGCACACTACCCAATAACACGGCAAGCCAACCAAGAACATCTTCAAAAAGGTGTAACATGACAGCGCGCTGCGAAATTGTAGTAGAATTGTGCCTCAAGCGAATCACTGCAATGCCATTAAACAACAACCCGAATACTGCAAGCAGCATCATTCCTGATGTATGAAGCGGTTGTGGATTAAGCAACCTGGGAATTGCCTGAAAAAGAACGGCAGTTGAGCCTACGAGCAAAATCAACGTATTAATAAGAGCTGCCAATGGCGAGTATCGCTTATAGCCATAGGTATACTTTCCATCGCGCTGCTTTTGCGATATTTTTTCGAAGTAGATGGCCGTTCCAATTGCGGCGGCATCGCCCAAATCGTGAATGGCATCGGAAAGAATCGCTGTTGAGTTGGTTAATATTCCTCCAAAAAACTCAACAATGGCAAAGCCACCATTAAGAAACAGCGCTGTTTTTAGGGCGCCATGGGGGTGATGGGCGTGATGATGCTTGCTATGGTTGCTATGGTTGGAATGCTCGTGCATTTTTTCTGGAAAGTTAGATAACGTTACTGCAACTACGCCTCCTTAATGCTGATTTATACCGAATTTAGGAACAGCCATTGCTTCCTTTTGTTTCTCAACGCATAACGACAACCGAAATGCTTTACGAATCTTATACCGATTCAACCCAATCGACAATAAATTGAGCAAACTGGCTACTATCATTCAAGCAAGAAACGTAGGTGTACTCCGTTCCACCTGCATCCATAAATATTTTACGCGCTTCGACATTGATATCCTTGAGCGTTTCTAGGTTTTCGGCAACAAAGGCAGGACTAATTACAAGTATTCTTTTGACCCCTCGCTTGGGCAAATCCGTCAAGACTTCGCTAGTTGAAGGTCCTAGCCAGCTCTTCCCCATCGCCGACTGGTAAGATACGCCATACCTATCCATCATTCCTAGCTGCTGGGCTACAAGCCTCGATGTTTCCTCTACCTGATGCTGGTAGTTTACATCCAAAGCATGCTCCTTCGAAACAGTGCTAAGCGATTTTTGCAGCTGCCGAATTGGGATGCTATGGTAGGAAAACTGCAGCCAGTCGTACTGCGATAGGTCAAGCGAAGCAAATAGGTTAACCAGCGAAGCAATATAGCCGGGCTGATTGTAGAACGGCTTTGCAACCTTTACCGCTAAGCGGCCATCGAGACGCTGCAGCTCGCTTTTGGCGTGCAACGCAGCACTTTCGTAGGACGACATTGCATAGTGGGGAAACATTGGCACTACCACCACCTCTGATAGGTTTGCCACCCTTGCTTTCAGTCTAGCTAGAGCGCTTTCGACTGTTTCACTACCATACCGCATGGCAACCTCGACGGCAACACCCGACAACCCTTCGACCTTGTGGGCTAACCGGATGGAGTTAACGAGCAGCGGCGAGCCATCGTCGGTCCAAATAGCGCCATACGCCTTTGCTGACTTGTACTTCCGAAAAGGGACGATTACACCTCGCACCAAGAGGAAGCGAAAGATGAACGGAATGTCGATTATCCGCTCATCCATCAAAAATTCGGAGAGGTAACGACCAACATCCCCAGGCAATGGAGATGCTGGACTTCCCGTATTTACTAGAATTATTCCCCTCATCGGCTACACAAAGCTGTAGAGTTGGGCTATCTCCTGCGCCCAAAGGCTTTCATCGGGAGTTTCCAGGATAAGAGGAATACCATCAAACCGAGAATCCTTGGCTATAAACTTAAAGGCATCGACACCAAGAATACCAGAACCAATATTCTCGTGCCTATCCACCTTGCTGCCCAACGCCTTCTTGGTGTCGTTAAGGTGCATTCCTTTTAGGTAGCGAAAGCCAACGATGGCCTCGAAATCGGCAAAGACTTTATCGAAAGATTCCTGCGTAGACAAATCGTATCCAGCGGAGAACGCGTGGCAGGTGTCGATGCACACGCCTACACGGCTTTTATCCTCGACATGATCGATGATATACCGAATCTGCTCGAACCTAAACCCAAGGTTCGACCCCTGCCCCGCCGTATTTTCGATGACTGCGGCAACCCCACGGGTTTTATCCAAAGCAAGGTTGATAGACTCGGCAATGGTGCGCAGGCAGGTCTCCTCATCGATCTTCCCCAGATGGCTTCCTGGGTGAAAGTTGAGCCTATCGAGCCCCAGCTGCTCGCAGCGCATCATCTCGTCGAGGAAGGCCTCGCGCGACTTGGCCAACCCCTCCTCCTCGGGATGCCCTAGATTAATCAGGTAGCTGTCGTGGGGAAGTATCTGCGCTGGCGTGTACCCATACTTCTCGCAGCTGGCCTTAAAGCTGCTGATGGAGGTAGCCGACAACGGCGCCGATTTCCACTGGCGCTGATTCTTCGTAAACAGCGCAAACGCCTTTGCGCCTATCTTACTGGCATTGGCAGGTGCGTTCTCAACTCCTCCCGATGCGCTAACATGTGCTCCAAAATACTTCATCGATTGTTCCATTTAAGCTGTAACGGTCGATCAGGACGCGCATCCCAACCCGCAAGGCGGTGCTGGGGTGCTCTGCAGGCGTGCGCAGATCCCATCAACTTTTTTTCTCGAATTTAGTATTAAAGTTAAATACAAGGATAAAATCGGGGGCTATTTTACCTACAACTTTTCGCGTGCTATCTTTGAGTAACCCAAATTAAGCCATGCGACTATTTATTTTTCTTGCGACCAGCTATACCCTGCTTCTTAATATAGCCTCGTGCACAAGCGTAAACGGTGGAAGCACTGCCAACAGCATCGACACCATCAAGTACGAATACCGAACGGCGAAGTTCGTTCAGGAAAGCGATAGGATCAAAGACTCATCGCTTCTTTTCCGATCGTCCATAACCTTCCCCCTATTCGACAAAAAGCAAAATGCCGTGCTGGCCGACAGCATCAATACCTTTATTAGGTACACAACCTTTGGAGGATACCAGACCGCCGAGGAAGCCATGAAGACGTTTGTGGATGAGAGCATCCGCCAAACCAAGGACGAGGAAGGGCTGCCGATGCTGGGCTGGGAAAGCATGGATAGCATAACCGTAATATCCAATACGCCATCGGTGGTGTCGCTGCGGCGCAAGCACTACTCGTTTACCGGCGGTGCCCACGGCAATCCCTCCGAAACGTACACCTGCTTCAGCGCCAGCAGGGGCAAGCGGCTAAGGCTTGAGGATGTTGCCGAGGCTGGCCGGCTATCCGAGTTGGAAGCCATCAGCATTGCCCAGCTTAAGCAGGATCGGGGCATCAAGGAGCCGTCGACGCTTGAGGAGTCGGGCCTTTTTGTTGCTAAGGATGAGCTCCCCCTGCCCGCGTCGTTTGCCCTCACCCGCCAAGGCTTGCTCATGGCGTACGACTACTACGAGATTGCCAGCTATGCCGATGGCGTCATCAGCTACACCATCCCCTACAGCAAACTCAAGGGGATTCTTAAGCCGGAATTCATTTTATCCGAATAAAAAAAGGGAAGAGGCTCTAGCGGGCCTCTTCCCTTTTTCATAGCTTCTCCTACAGCTTAAAAACAATTCGGTGCCGGCTGTTCAGGACAAACGCATCGCTTCTAGCGTCGAGGTCGACGCCCAACTCCACAAAGCGCTCGCTGGAAAGGTTGACGTTTATCGCAATACGTGGAGGTTCGGGTTCGGCAACCCAGCGCCCGCACGAGCTGTAGACGTACATCTCGCGGTAGTTATCCCAGTACATGTTGTAGCGGGGGAAGTACACCCATCGGCGCGCAAAATCGTGGTGCGGATGCCACTTCGGGTGGTAGCGCTTATCTCTTGAGGGCGAATCGTAAACCTCAACAACGCGCCCGCGATGAGGATTTCCGTGCTCCTTCCAATGCCCCCTTTCGCGGTGGGGCCTTTCGTATCGATCGTCGCCACGATTATCCCCATCTTCGCGATAATAATCCTCACGGTGTGGATTTCCGCGCTCCCTTCCGTGCTCCCTCTCCTGCTGATGCCTTCTCGGTCCATCGGCCAAAGCAGCCGACGAAACCAGCATTCCTGCGGCAACCAGCGCCATAAACGGCCAGCTTAGCTTACTCATCGTGTTAGTTTTTTGAAGGAGGTAGTGCAGATCGCGTGCCAGAATCGCACCGATCCGAATGCTGCACCCGCACTACAACTACGAGTGCCTTCATCATCCCCCGGCAGATGCAGATTTTCTTTCCCCTCGGCGGATGGCAAGTACGTTTTTGTAGCAATGGCTCATCCCGCAAGCTGGGATGAGCCATTGCTACAAAAACAGAGTATCCCGCACGCTGGGTTGGGCCGTTGCTGCAAAAACGGAGAATCCCAGATGCTGGGATGGACCATTGCTGCAGAAACGGGGAATCCCGCAAGCGAGGACGCCTCCTTCAACGCGGATGCGACCCTAATCCCTAAAAGGCGTAGCCCAGCGAGAAGCTGGTGCAAACCTTGTTCATCTCGGGCGAGTAGGATACCGACAGGTTGATGGGCCACTTCGAGACAAAGTAGCCGGCCGAGATTCCAAAGCCCCACAGCTGCTTTGCCTTGAGGGAGGCATCCAGCGTTTTGCTCTTTACGAAGTTGTAGATACCGTAGTTTGCCTTCGCCTGCAGGTAGAGGTTGTCGTACACGTTGGTTTGCCACCCCAGCAGCATGCTGCCAAACGAGCTCGTTGTAACCTGGGCATCCTTTAGCCCCGTAAAGTTCATGTGATTGTGGAAGAGGGACTGATCCCCTCCCAGGAAGAACTCGCTGAAGTAAAGCCCACTAAAATCGAGCTGTGCCCCGAGCTGCAGTTCCCAGATAATCGACGACTTTGGGGCGATGGGGCTGTATACGGTAGCCTGGTAGGAGAGCTGGTAGTAGGGCCTCCCCTTTAGCGTTAGCAGAAGCGAGTCGTAGAGGGTTTTGTTCTGCGATGGGTTGCGGTGCAGGTTGCGCCCAAACACGCAGCCCGCCTCGAGCTTCGACGTGCCCCCCCGCGTAGGGATGTACCTCCTGTCCAACGAGTTGGTGTACTGTGTTACGTACCCGTACAGGTGGCTTTCCCCGCCCCGGTACCGGATATCGGCGGCAATATCGGGCGCGTAGGTCATGTAGTTAAAGGAAATGCCCGCGCCAAGGCTCGACGTATTGCCCATGTAGCGCGTAAACGACAAGTCCACCTTGTTGAAGGTTGTGTTGTAAACGTAGAGCTTTTTTGCCCCATTATATAAAGGTATGTTCAGGTCGGTAAACCGCAGCTCGGCCTGCAGCTGATTCCTGTTTTTGGGGCCAAACAGCAGGCGGCTCTGCACAAGCGCGTCGAAGTTATCGCCGATGGACAGCTTCACCATCGACCGGCTGTTGGTTTTCCTAAAGTTTCTGAGAGTGTAGTTCAGGTTGATGGCAGATCCTAGGAAGCTGTTGTAGAGCAGCCCCACCTTTACCCAGGTAGAGGTGTACTCCTCGGCAACGATTCGGATGTTGGCGTGATGGGGGATGGCCGTCGGGGAGAGCTCGTAGTAGATGTACTTGTAGTCGAGCGTAGCGTAGGCCCGCTTAAGCGCCTCGGAGAGCCGACGGGCCGAGTAGGACTTGCCCACCTTCAGCGCCATGTTGTCGAGCAGCTGCTTGCGGGTAGTCTCGCTGATGCCCACCACCTCGATGTTGTCCAGTGTCACCGAGGGTTCCGGCTTAAAGCGGGAGTAGGGATCGTATGCTATGGGCTGAATGGCGTTCAGCGAATCGGCCAGATGCTTAAACGTGGGGTACATCATAGCCCCCATCTCGTTGCCAATTCGGATGATATCCTTGTAGTCGCCAAAGCTGGCCGCGTTGTAGTCGCCAATTGGCGGCATAATCAGCAGGTCGCACATGGCCTTTTGGTTAACCTCGTCGGCGGCATCCACGTAGCTGGTAATTTGGTCCATCACGTTAAAGGCCGTCTTAAGCTGGTTCCTATTCATCAGCCCCGAGTACAGGCTCACGCCGATAACGTAGTCGGCGCCCATCTTCTTTGCCTGGCTCACCGGGAAGTTTTGCACCAGGCCGCCATCCACCAGAATCTTTCCCTGGTAGGATATTGGCGTAAACACCGACGGGATGGCCATGCTGCTGCGAATGGCAGGAACCAGCTCGCCCGAGCTGAGCACAACAGGCTTACCCATCTCCAAGTCGGTGGCAATACACTCGAACGGGATGCTCAGTTGGTGGAAATCCTTCACCGCATAAACAGGGTAAAGCGCCTTCAGGAACTCAACCCACACCCCTTCGGGATCCATAATCCCCGACGTTAGCGCTGGCCTAAAGCCCTTAAAAGGAACTTCGAACATGTAGCTGCCAAACTCATCCTTTTCGCGTAGGGCAATTTCGTTGTACTGCGGATTGCTCTTAAACAGGTCATTCCAATCGATATCGTTGGCAATTTTCTCAATATCCTTTCCCGAATAACCGGCAGCGTACAGCGACCCTACAACAGCCCCCATGCTGGTTCCCGTAATGTAGTCGACCTTTAGGCCCGCGCTATCGATGGCCTTCAGGATGCCAATATGGGCCAACCCCTTTGCCCCACCGCCCGAGAGCGTCAGCCCAATTTTAGGGCGCTGCTGGGCAAGGGCCAGCGGAACAAGCAGAAGTAAAAATGCAGCAGTAGCAAGATAGGAACGGAACAAGAGTGATTGCTTTCTCATTAAAATCAATGGTTGTCGATAAACGATAGAATTGCCTAAAGAGCAGCTACAAATATACACCTCCGCCAGCGATCTACCTTAAGCGTTAGTACCTATTAATTAGCATCCGTACAAAAACAAGAAACTAATTGAGCGTAAAATGCACCCCCTGCTTTCTTACCCATCTCCGAATACCCTAACGACAATTCACAGCCGATAAACAACCGTAAAAGAACAGCAGCACGCCGGCGTTAATGGGAAATATCAAACAGGTTACTAACACCTACTTACGCAACCCCACTTACAAGGCAATGTTTACCGCCAGCAAATAAACGGTGCCGACCAATTCCCTATTTACCAGTTTGAGTCTGTGCATTTTTTCCTATATTTGCCCGTCACAGCAAAAATTACCCCTGAATATATGACAAATAAAGGTTTAAAGATTGTTGTTCTCGCAAAACAGGTACCCGACACCCGCAACGTGGGCAAGGATGCCATGAAGGCCGACGGTACCGTTAACCGCGCTGTCCTTCCTGCGATCTTCAATCCAGAGGATTTAAATGCCTTAGAGCAAGCTCTCCGACTAAAAGACAGCTATCCTGGCACCACAATAACCATCCTTACCATGGGCCCTGGTCGTGCTGCCGATATTATTCGCGAAGGTATGTACCGTGGTGCCGACGATGGCGTACTGCTTACCGACCGTAAGTTTGCGGGTTCCGACACGCTAGCAACCTCTTACGCGCTTTCGCAAGCCGTTAAGAAAATTCAACCTGATCTTGTTATAGCAGGCCGTCAGGCTATCGATGGCGATACCGCTCAGGTAGGGCCACAGGTTGCCGAGAAGTTAGGCTGGCCTCAGGTAACCTATGCCGAAAGCATCCTATCGTTCAAGAACGAGGAGTTAACCATCAAGCGTCGCCTTGAGCACGGCATCGAGGTTGTTGCCGGAAAGCTACCAATGGTAATCACCGTTACCGCATCGGCTCCAGAAGCTCGCCCACGCAACGCCAAGCAGCTGATGAAGTTTAAGCATGCCCGCACCGTTACCGAGCTGCAGGAGCAAACATCGGACTACTACATGGAGCTGCAAAGCCGCGAGTACCTTCGCATTCCAGAGTGGGGTGTTGCCGATGTTGACGCCGACGTAGAGCAGCTAGGTCTTTCGGGATCGCCTACCAAGGTTAAGAAGATCGACAACGTGGTGTTTGCCGCTAAGGAGGCAAAGCGCCTAACATCAGAAGATACAGATATCGAATGGCTGATTAAGGAGCTTATGGCTAATCACACCATTGGTTAATCCTCATAATTTTCTAAACTTAAAAAGACTTTTACCGTGAACAACATTTTTGTTTACTGCGAAATAGAAAATGGTAAGGTTGCCGATGTGAGCCTTGAACTGCTTACCAAGGGCCGTAACCTTGCCGACCAGCTAGGCTGCCAGTTAGAGGCGCTAGCCCTCGGTCATAACCTTAAGGGTATTGAGGTAGAACTCGGACAGTACGGTGCCGACGTGGTACACGTTGCCGACGATGCTCGCCTTGCCCCATACCGCACCCTTCCTCACACCACCCTTATTAAGGCCGTGTTCGAGGTAGAGAAACCACAGATTGCGCTTTTTGGAGCATCGTCTGTTGGTCGCGACTTAGGTCCTCGCGTTTCATCGCTTCTACATAGCGGTCTAACTGCCGACTGTACCTCGCTCGAAATTGGCTCGCATACCGAGAATAAAACCGGAAAGATTTACGAGAAGCTTCTATACCAAATCCGCCCAGCATTTGGTGGTAACATCATCGCTACCATCATCAACCCCGACCACCGCCCACAGATGGCAACCGTTCGCGAGGGTGTGATGAAGAAGGAGATTATTGCCAACGCCAAGCCTGCACAGGTTAAGAAGATTGACGCTAACAAGTTCCTTACCGATACCGATGAGGTTATCCGTATCATCGAGCGCGAAATTGAAGAGCGTAAGATTGATATCAAGGGCGCTCCAATCATCATTGCTGGTGGTTACGGTGTAGGATCGAAGGAAAACTTTGCCCTTCTACATGAGCTTGCTCAGGTTCTTGGTGGCGAGGTGGGCGCATCGCGTGCCGCCGTCGACGCAGGCTTTGCCGAGCATGCCCGCCAGATTGGCCAAACCGGTGTTACCGTTCGTCCTAAACTATATATCGCTTGCGGTATCTCAGGACAAATTCAGCACACCGCAGGTATGGAGCAATCGGCCATGATCATCTCGATCAACAACGACCCTGCTGCCCCTATCAACCAAATTGCCGACTACGCAATTACCGGCGACGTATCCGAAATCATCCCTAAGTTGATTAAGTACTACAAGAAGAACTCGAAGTAGCACTAAGTAGGACGATTTAAAACCAAGAACAATGGCAAATTTTTACTCAGATAACGAAGATTTGAAATTCCACCTAGGGCACCCACTGATGAAGAAGATCGTGGAGCTCAAGGAAATGGGATTTGTAGATAAGGAAACCTACGACTACGCTCCTATCGATTTCGAGGATGCTATTGACAGCTACGACAAGACGCTGGAGATTGTAGGCGACATTTGCGGCAACATCCTTGACACCAACGCCGAGTCGGTTGATGCCGAGGGTCCCGAGGTTATCAACGACCGCGTGAAGTATGCCCGTGGTACTCAGGAGAACCACGATGCGCTTACCCAAGCTGGTCTTTACGGCATGTCGCTTCCACGCGAGTATGGCGGATTGAACTTCGCCATGGTTCCCTACGTGGTTGCTGCCGAGTTGGTATCGCGTGCCGATGCTGGTTTTGCCAACATCTGGGGGCTACAGGACTGCGCTGAGACCATCCACGAATTTGGATCAAAAGAAATAAAGGACGAGTTCCTTCCTCGTATCCACCAAGGCCAAACCGCTGCCATGGACCTTACCGAGCCTGATGCAGGATCGGACCTACAGGCTGTACAGCTAAAGGCTACTTGGGACGAAAAGAAGGGTACATGGTTGTTGAACGGCGTAAAGCGCTTCATCACCAACGGTGACGCTGAGATCTCGCTAGTTCTTGCCCGCTCGGAAGATGGCACCAACGACGCTCGTGGTCTGTCGCTTTTCGTGTACGACAAGAAGGACAACGCCATGAAGGTTCGCCGTATCGAGCATAAGCTGGGTATCATCGGCTCGCCAACCTGCGAATTGGTATTTACCAACGCTCCTGCAGTGCTTGTGGGCGACCGCAAGATGGGTCTTATCAAGTACGTAATGTCGCTGATGAACGGTGCCCGCCTTGGCGTAGGTGCTCAGTCGGTTGGCCTTTCAGAGGCTGCCTACCGCGAGGCTGTTAAGTACGCCAACGAGCGCGTGCAGTTTGGCAAGGCCATCATCCAGTTCCCAGCCGTATACGAGCTGCTCACCAACATGAAGGCTAAGCTTCAGGCATCGCGTGCGCTGCTTTACGAGACATCGCGCTTTGTTGATGTGTACAAGGCATACTACCACATCAGCCAAGACCGCAAGTTGGAGAAGAACGAGCGCGACGAGCAAAAGGAATTTAACAAGCTGGCCGACTGCTACACCCCGCTGCTTAAGCTATTCGCTTCGGAGTACAGCAACCAGATTGCCTACGACTCGCTACAAATCCACGGTGGATCGGGCTTCATGAAGGATTACCCAATTGAGCGCATCATCCGCGACGCACGTATCACCACCATCTACGAAGGAACCTCGCAGCTACAGGTTGTTGCCGCCATTAAGGGCGTAACCACCGGCGTATTCCTACAGCAGATGAAGGCTTACGCTGCTACCCCTGTTCATACCGACATGGAGTACATGAAGAAGACTCTTGCCGATATGACCGAGGAGTACGTGAAAGCGTTCGAACTGGTTCACGCCGTTGGCGACAACGAATACCTAGACTTCCACGCTCGCCGCTTGGTGGAGATGGCTGGCCACATCATCATGGGCTACCTACTCCTACTCGACGCTCAGCGCGACGCCCGCTTCACCAACTCGGCTGATGTATTCATCAAGCTTGGTGCAGCATGGAACAAGGATCGCTATAGCTATATTGCAAAGAGCAATATCGACGACCTTGGCATCTACAAGATGGTACAGGAAGAGGTTATCAAGCAAGCATAAGCTTACGCTACTCAATAGTAAAGCCCCGATTTCTCGGGGCTTTTTTTGTTGATAGCCACATCAACTTTTCATTTTTCTCTATATTGATAGCGCATGCTCCTCGTGGTGCATGAATGGCATTAACCGTTAGCAATCTGAACTATGAGAAAGATAATAGCAACAATGTGCGCAATGATGGGCTTCTGGGCTGCCCAGGCTCAAGCCCAACCGGTAGTGCAGCACGACACCACCTTTGTGGCCAGTGGCAACCCGGTGTTCACCCACAAGTACACGGCCGATCCGGCAGGGTTCGTGCACGGTAACAGGCTGTACGTGTACACCGGCCACGACGAGTGCCCCACCAACGAGAACTTCTACAAGATGAAGGAGTGGCTCCTATTCTCGACCGAGGATATGAAGACCTGGACCGAGCATCCCGTACCGCTGAGGGTGTCGGACTTCGCGTGGGCCCGTGGCGATGCCTGGGCCTCGCAGGTGATAGAGCGCAACGGCAAGTTCTACTGGTACGTGGCCGTAGAGCATAAGAGCATCCACGGCAAGGCCATTGGGGTAGCCGTTGCCGACAGCCCCACCGGCCCGTTTAAGGATGCCAAGGGATCGGCCATCATCACCAACAACCTTACCACCCAGTACACCAACATCAGCTGGGACGACATCGACCCCACCGTAATTATCGACGATGACAACCAGGCCTACCTCTTCTGGGGAAACACGCAGTGCTACTACGTGAAGCTGAAGGAGAACATGGTGGACACCGTTGGCCCCATCAGGCCCGTGCTCAACCTCCCCCACTTTACCGAGGCTCCCTGGATACACAAGAATAACGGCTGGTACTACCTCTCGTACGCCGTAGGCTTCCCCGAGAAGATCGCCTACTCGATGAGCCAAAGCATCGACGGGCCTTGGGCGTACAAGGGCATCCTAAACGAGGTGGCCGGCAACTCGAACACCAACCACCAGGCCATCGTGAAGTTTAAGGGCAGCTGGTACTTCATCTACCACAACGGCAGCATCAACACCGATGGGGGTAGCTTCCGGCGCTCGGTGTGCATCGACCGCCTGTACTACAACAAGGATAATACCATCAAGCGCATTCAGATGACCTCGGAGGGAGTTAGCCCCACCCGGTAGGTGGCTCCATAGAGCAAATACATACTGGCAAAGGCCACCCCGATAACGATCGGGGTGGCCTTTGCTGCTACTGCCCCCCTGCCACCCTACCAACCGCTACGGCCAAGGATGCAAGCATCCTCCAAAAAGAAAAGAACCTGCTCCAAGCTGCTAATAAGCTGCTCCGAATAGGTTAGTAACCTGCTCCAAACTGGTTATTACCTGCTCTGAACTGGTTATTGGCACCAGCGGTCTCGGGATTATTCACGGAACTGTGTCTACCCTATTTTTTCGGAAGCAGGAATTACGCCTGCCTTTTAGGTTAGGGCTGCTAGCGGGGCAAGGGTGGCGGAGGAACGGAGCCACTTGTATACCCTTGCCCCGCTAGGAGGCCTGGCCTTCCTTCGCGGGTGTTCTTCATGCTCCAAACTTGGCCATCCGCTCGGCAAATTTAATGCAAAGCTGCCCGTAGATGAGCTTCCACCCCGCAACTTCCCGCTTTGGGCTCGAGTTGATATCCCGAATAACGAGGTATATCAGCTTCTTGATGGCCATGTCGGAGGAGAAGCACCCCTTGGTCTTGGTCACCTTCCGCATGCGCCGGTGGATGCCCTCGATGGGGTTGGTGGTGTACATGAGCCGGCGGATCTCCCTGCCGAAGTCGAAGAAGGAGCTCAGCTTGTACCAGTTTTCCCGCCAGCTCTTGACGGCGGTGGGGTACTTCGTCCCCCAGCGCTCGGCGAAGCGCTCGAGCTCCGCCTCGCCCGCCTCCAGCGTGGGGCTGCCGTAGATGGCCCGCATGTCGGCGGTGATGGCCTTGTAGTCTTTTTTAACCACGTACTTGAGCGTGCTGCGCACCTGGTGGACGATGCAGCTCTGGATGACCGTCTCGGGAAAGGTGCTGCTGATGGCCTCGCTGAAGCCCTTGAGGTTATCCGTGCAGGCGATCAGGATGTCCTCCACGCCCCGAAGGCGCAGATCCTGCAGCACCTCCAGCCAGAAGCGGGCCGACTCGCTCCCGGCAATGTAGATGCCCAGCAGCTCCCGAAAGCCCTCCTGGCTGACCGCGTAGACGTTGTAGAGCGCCTTGCCCTGCACTGCACCGCCCTCGCGGCACTTGAAGTGGATGGCGTCGAACCAGACTATCGCGTAGAGCGGGCTCAGCGGGCGCTGCTGCCACTCCTGCAGCTCGGGGATGAGCCGATCGGTGAGCTCGCTCATCTGGGCGGGCGAGAGCGAAAGCCCGTAAACCTCCATCAGCAGCTTCCGAATGTCGGCGTAGCTCATCCCCTTGGCGTAGAGCGAGAGCACCTTCTCGCAGAGCTCGTCGTCCAGCAGCACCTGCCGCTTGGCCACGATCTCTGGGGTAAAGGATCCGTTACGGTCTCTGGGGGGGCTGAGCTCAAACTCGCCGTTCGAGCTCTTAACCGTTTTGGTGGTAGCGCCGTTGCGCTTGTTGCCCTCCGAATCCTTCAGGTGCTGCTCCAGCTCCAGCGCTAGGGCCTTCTCCAAAAAGTGCTTGAGCAGCGGGGCGAACACCCCATTCTCGCCGCTTAGGCTCTTGCGCTCGTAAAGGCCTTTGATGGCCTCCTTCTCAAATTCCTCGTAACTGAAGCTCGCTACTTTTTCTTCCTCTTTCATTGTCTGCAAAGTTATCGTTATCATTTTGCAGACACAGTTGCATGAACAGTCTCGCGGTCTCCCCTACAACCATCTCCGAGGCGGTTATTAACCTCCCTAGAGAAGGTTACAAGCTAGGCTAAGGATGGTCATCGCCCATCCCTGCACACCTTTTTCCCCAACTTGCAGCAATAGTTATCCAACTTTTCTATCTTTGCTTCTATTGATAACCATTCAACACAATTATGAAGATAGTAGTAGTTGGCTCGGGGGCTGTTGCCATAAATCTAGCCTTTGGATTCGCCACCACCACCAACTTCCAAGTGGAGATTGCCGCCCGAAACCCTCAAAAGGCAAAAGACATTATAGACGGGCTCGACCTAAAGGTTAACATTTCGTCAATCGAGAAATGCGACACCAACGCCGACCTGTACATCATTGCCGTTTCCGACCGCGCCATCGAGGAGGTGTTCCAGCAGCTCACCAAGCGGGTGTCGCCGGAAGCCTGCATTGTGCATACCTCGGGAACCACCTCTATCGATATCTTTGGGAAAGATGCCAATGCCGTTGGGGTGCTCTACCCGCTGCAAACCTTTACGCGCAACCGCATCATCGACCTGCGCGATGTGCCCTTCTACCTCGAGGCCAAGGACGAGCACCTAAAGCGCGTACTCGTTAAAGCCGTTGAGGAGCTGGAGGCTAGGTGGGACTGGCTGGAGTCGGACAAGCGTAAGGCCATCCACGTGGCCGCCGTGTTTGCCTGCAACTTTACCAACTACATGATGGCCTGCGCCAACGAGGTGCTGCACAAGGAGGGGCTAAACATCTCCGTGCTGCAGCCGCTCATCGAGGAGACCATCTCCAAGGCGCTCGAATCGGAGAACCCCATTGCCGTACAAACCGGCCCAGCACGCCGGAATGACAGCCGAACCATCTACATGCACGAGGCCTACCTCAAGAATACCCCCGAGCTAAAGGAGCTCTACTCCATCATCTCCGAAAGGATAATGAAGAAGTTTGAGTAGCCCAATCCACTAACGAGCATAATTTGGTTAGGGACGTTGCGCTGCAACGTCTCTTTTATTTTCCATATACCGGTCAGGATTGCTCCCATCCCCCGCACTTTGAAACAGTTTTTATGCAAAAAGCCGTTGAGGGTAAGCATCTATTCCCTATTTTTACGCCTTAATTGTAACGAGAAAAATTTATCACATGAATATCTCCTATAGCTGGTTGAAGGACTACCTGAAAACCGACCTTACACCCGAACAGATTTCTGAGATACTAACGTCGATTGGCCTAGAGGTGGACTCCCTCGAAAAGGAGGAGGCCATTAAGGGCGGATTGCAAGGCGTTGTTGTGGGCTACGTTGTAGAATGCGAGCGCCACCCCGATGCCGATAAGCTAAGCGTTACAAAAGTTGATGTTGGCGGCCCCGAGTTGCTACAGATCGTTTGCGGTGCGCCCAACGTGGCCGCCGGGCAAAAGGTACCCGTAGCTACCGTAGGTACCGTTCTCTACTCGGGCGACGACGAGTTTAAGATCAAGAAGTCAAAGATACGCGGCGTTGAGTCGTTGGGTATGATTTGCGCCGAAGATGAGCTGGGCCTAGGTCACTCGCACGACGGCATCATGGTGCTCGACCCCGAAACCCCAGTAGGAACACCTGCTAAGGAGTACTTCAAGCTAGAAGATGAGTACGTTTTCGAAATAGGGCTTACCCCCAACCGCGTAGATGCGGCATCGCACTACGGCATTGCCCGCGATGTGGCTGCCTACCTAAAGGTAAACGGTATTCCATCGTCGTTGGAGATGCCATCGGTAGATGCGTTTAAGGTTGATAGCACCTCGAACATCATCCCCGTAGAGGTTATGAACGCGGAGGCTTGCCCCCGCTACGCCGGCATCACCGTATCGAACGTAAAGGTTGGCCCATCGCCCGAATGGCTACAGAAGAAGCTTCGCGCCATCGGCATCAACCCAAAGAATAATGTGGTAGACATTACCAACTTCATACTTCATGAGCTTGGCCAACCGCTACACGCCTTCGATGCTGCTAAGATTGCCGGAGGTAAGATTGTGGTTCGCACCGCCCCAGAGGGAACGCCATTCACCACCCTCGACGGCGTAGAGCGCAAGCTTAACGAGGCCGACCTGATGATCTGCAACGCCAACGAGCCGATGTGCATCGCGGGTGTATTTGGAGGATTGGACTCGGGCGTTACCGAGGAAACCACCAGCATCTTCATCGAGAGTGCCTACTTTAACCCCGTATCGGTGCGCAAGACGGCCCGCCGCCACGGCTTGAATACCGATTCGTCGTTCCGCTTCGAGCGTGGAATCGATCCTCACCAAACCATCTACGCGCTTAAGCGTGCTGCCCTTCTGGTGAAGGAGCTGGCCGGTGGCGAGATCTCATCCGAAGTAATCGACATCTACCCTACCCCTATCGACAACTTTAGCGTAGAGGTATCGTTAGATAAGATGCGCAAGCTAATCGGCAAGGAGATCGAAACCGACACCATCAAGAAGATTTTAGATGCGCTAGATATAGCCATCGTTGAGGATAAGGGCGACGTGCTGCTGCTAAACGTTCCTGCCTACCGCGTAGACGTTCAGCGCGAGGCCGACGTTGTGGAGGAGGTGCTCCGCATCTACGGATACAACAACATTGAGATGCCGCTACAGGTACGCTCGACCCTATCGTTCGAGCCACGCCCCGAAAAGGATAGAATCGTGAACACCGCTTCGGACCTACTTTCGGCTAACGGATTCAACGAAATCATGTCGAACTCGCTTACCAAGGCGGCCTACTACCAAGGGCTAACGGCCTACCCCGAGGAGAAGTCGGTTCGCATCATCAACCCGCTTAGCGGCGACCTTAGCGTGATGCGCCAAACCCTATTCTTCAACGGCATGGAGGCCATTGGCCTTAACACCAGCCACCGTAACGCCGACCTTAAGCTGTACGAGTTTGGCAACGTGTACGCCTACAACGCCGAGAAGGCAACCGACGATAACCACCTGCGCGCCTACAACGAGAGCTACCACGTGGCGCTGTTCGTTACCGGCAACCGCAACGCCGAGAGCTGGAACACCAAGGTTGCGCCTAGCGACTACTTTACGCTTCGCGCCTCGGTAGAACAGCTGCTATCGCGCTTCGGCATTAGCCTGTTCGACCTAAAGGTGGAGGAGAACAGCCTCGACTTTATCAGCGATGGCGTTACCTACCTGCTAAACGGCAAGAAGCTCATCGAGATGGGCGCCGTGGCCAAGAAGTTCCGCAACATGTTCGACGTGAAGAACGAGGTGTTCTTTGCCGAGATCCGCTTCGACCTGCTGATTGGCTTCGTTCGCAAGAACAAGACCACCTTCAAGGAGATATCCAAGTTCCAGGAGGTGCGCCGCGACCTAGCCCTACTGCTCGACAAGAAGGTAACCTTCGCCCAGCTGCGCGAGACCGCCCTTCAAACCGAGAAGAAGCTGCTTAAGAAGGTTGGCCTCTTCGACGTGTACGAGGGCAAGAACCTCCCCGAAGGCAAGAAGTCGTACGCGCTTAGCTTCATCCTACAGGACGAAACCAAGACGCTCACCGACCAGCAAATCGACCGCATCATGGACAACCTGGTGAAGGCCTTCGACCGCAGCTACGGGGCTCAGCTACGATAGGCTGGAGAGAAGTGGTGCGAAGCGACATCCAGCTAGGGCGGAATTATTCGGAAGAATATAGAAACCTAGGTTTCCCCTTAGCCTTGAGGCTTTGAGATAAAGAAACTCCACGAGACCTAACAGGATTTATCCCCCTGTTAGGTCTTTTTCGTTTGCGGCAAGGCCTCTCAAACCAGCCTGCCTACTTTTTGCAGCCTGCACCTTGCTTTTTGCAGCCTACACCCTGCTTTTTGCAGCCTATACCCTGCTTTTTGCAGCCTACACCCTGCTTTTTGCAGCCTACACCCTGCTTTTTGCAGCCTACACCCTGCAATTTGCAGCCTACACCCTGCAATTTGCAGCCTCTACCCTGCTTTTTGCAGCCTCTACCCTGCTATTTGCAGCCTACACCCTGCTATTTGCAGCCTGCACCCTGCTTTTTGCAGCCTACACCCTGCAATTTGCAGCCTCTACCCTGCTTTTTGCAGCCTATTACCCTGCTTTTTGCAGCCTCTACCCAAAGATCATTAACCAACCGCTGTATCCCTCCGTAAACACCCGAAGGGAAGTAGGGGTAAAAACGGCTGAGCCTTTCGGCAGCCCCTAAGAGAAAACTGCTAAAGCAAAATTTCTGGCGTAGGCACCCTCGTCCAAAGCCACATTTCTGCCATTCTGCTATCTTTACGCCAAATTTCAGGAAAGGGTGAGTACCATTTTGCAACATAGGATCGCCGAAGGAGAAGGGCAGCATCTCGACTTTAAGTATGCCGTTACCGATTCCAAGAAGATAGCCCGCTCGCTGGCCGCCTTTGCCAACACCACGGGCGGCTCGCTGCTGCTCGGCGTTAAGGATAACGGCCGGATTGCCGGCGTGAACTCCGACGAGGAGTACTACATGATCGAAACCGCCGCCCAGCTCTACTGCAAGCCCGAAGTGCCCTTTAGCGTTATCCGCTGGGATGTCGGCGGAAAGGTGGTGCTCGAAATCGTCATCGAGGAGAGCCGCAAGAAGCCCCACACCGCCCCCGACAAGGAGATGAAGCCCACCACCTACATCCGCGTAGCCGACGAAAACATGAAGGTGGGCCGCCTGCACTCGCTCTACCTGCGGCAGTCGTGCGGGAAACAGCGCCCCGTAAGCCTTGGCGACCGCCACCAAAAGGTAATCGACTTCGTCACCCAAAACGGCCCATCATCGTTTACCCGTATCTGGAAGAAGCTGCTCCTATCAACTAAAGAGGCCGAGCGCATTGTGCTCGACCTGCTCGCCATCGGGACGCTTACCATCGAGTCCACCCACGAAGGCTCGCTGATTTCCATCAGCCACGAGGAACTGTAGCGCCGCTACTGCTCCAGCTTTTTCATCACCACCACCCTAACAATGGCAGCGTAGGTTAGCGCAAAGTAGAAGGCCGCCGTTGCAGCAAGATGAACCAGCGAGGCCACAAACGTGCGCTCTACCCCGTAGAGGCCGAACACCACCTTGCTGTAGGTAAGCACGAATATCAGCGTGGCAATTACGGTACAAATCCTGATGTAGATAACATTGTTGGTTTTAGGGATCAAATGGGTGTGGCAGCGCTCGCACACGTGCCGCTTATCATCGGCAATGCGCATGGCGTAGCTAAAGGGCACCTTGGCGCCACAAACTGGACAGGAAAACTTCTTTTCTGCAGACATCTTTACAGCATTTCTAGTGTTAAGCAGGCTCAAAGCCACCCGCTTTTGTTGATTAAGCCGAGGACCAGCGGTACAAATTCGCTACTCCCCCCTGCGCCTGTTTCGTCGGATCACCCAAAAGTCCAGCCCGTAGGTTGCCACCGACAGCACCACAAGGGAACCCCACGCCAGGCTATTCTCCCTGCTGAAGCTGGCATCGGTAAGCACAAACAGGTATAGCAGGATAAGAACGCTCACCCCCACAAGGGCATATCGAAGGTATTTCATGCTTAGGTTGATTAACGCAGGGCAAAGTAAGCAAAAACTTTGCACACGGGCTCCCCCGCAAAATCCATCGGCCGATGAGTATGCTAAAAAAAGCGAAAAGGATGATGCCCCCAAACCGCCGCCCCGCATTTTTGGTATATTGTGAAATCAGAGAGTCAGAACTAATGAAACAGAGCATGCAGCAAAAGAAGAGAGAAATTATCCTTCTCAATATTTCAGGGGAAGACAAAGCGGGTCTAACCTCCTCGCTAACCCAAATCCTAAGCCAGTACAACGTACAAATCCTGGACATCGGGCAGGCCACCATCCACGACGACCTCGCGCTGGGCATCCTCTTCGAGGTGCCAGAAGAGTCCGAGTCGTCGCCCATCCTCAAAGACCTCCTATTTAAGAGCTACGAGATGGGCGTCAACGTAAAGTTCACCCCCATCTCCGAAGAGCGCTACAACGGCTGGGTAAACCACCAGGGCAAAGACCGCTACATCCTCACCCTGCTCGCCCGCAAGCTCACCGCCGAGCACCTAGCCCGAACCACCAGTATTATCGCCGAGCAGGGGCTCAACATCGACCTTATCACCCGCCTGTCGGGCCGCACCCCGCTCGATGGCGACACCAGCAAAACAAAGGCAGTGGTAGAGCTATCGATTCGTGGAACCCCCAAGGATATCGATAAGATGAAAAGCGAATTCGTAAAGATATCCGGCGAAACAGGCGTAGATGTAGCCTTTCAGGTCGACAACATCTTCCGCCGCAACCGCCGCCTGATATGCTTCGATATGGACTCAACCCTCATCCAAACCGAGGTGATCGACGAGCTGGCCGAACGCGCCGGCGTAGGCGACCAAGTAAGGGCCATCACCGAAGATGCCATGCAGGGAAAACTCGATTTTAAGGAAAGCTTCATCAAGCGCGTATCGCTCCTAAAAGGATTGGACGAAAGCGTAATGAAGGAGATCGCCGAAAACCTACCCCTAACCGAAGGCGCCGAACGGCTGATGAAAACGCTGAACCGCTACGGCTACCGTACGGCCATTCTTTCGGGAGGATTCACCTACTTCGGCAACCACCTCAAGAGCAAGCTCGGCGTCGACTACGTCTTTGCCAACGACCTCGAAATAAAAGACGGGAAGCTAACAGGAAAGCACCTTGGCGATATCGTCGACGGGCAAAAGAAGGCCGAACTGCTGAAGCTGCTAGCCTTTAAGGAAGACCTACGCCTCGATCAGGTTATTGCCGTTGGCGATGGCTCCAACGATCTCCCCATGATCCAGCTCGCAGGACTTGGCATAGCCTTCCACGCCAAGCCCAAGGTAAAGGAGAAGGCCAAGCATGCGCTATCCACCATTGGCTTAGACGGCATCCTTTACCTTCTAGGATTTAGGGATAGGGAGATGATGGTGGACTAAACGATCTGATTAGCATTAATTACCATAAACAAAAAAGGAGCGACCAAACATCGCTCCTTTTTATTAGACCTGATACATTCAACAATAATATGCACACATAGAATGCAAAAAGGGTTTGCCTATTCAGACAAACCCTTCCTACTTGTGGAGAATAACGGATTCGAACCGTTGACCCTCTGCGTGCAAGGCAGATGCTCTAGCCAACTGAGCTAATCCCCCATTTAGTAGTCTCGCGCGGATTTGAACCGCGGACCCCTACATTATCAGTGTAGTGCTCTAACCAACTGAGCTACGAGACTGTATAGTCATCAGTTTTTTAAAAAGTTCCGAAGTACAAGACTTCGGAACTCTATAGGTTTGGCGGCCACCTACTCTCCCGCTTGGTGTAGCAGTACCATCGGCGCTGGCGGGCTTAACGGCCCTGTTCGGAATGGGAAGGGGTGGAGCCCCGCCGCCTAGCCACCTAAGTCTTCTTTTAGATCCTAGTATTTAGCACCTAGATCTTAGACTTCATAGCATATGCCATTCAATCCTCATATAGCGTCTAATATCTAGCGTCTAAAATCTTATATCTTTTAGATTTTGACATTCTTCGGACGAAGCGGCGTCTGCCCGCTAAGGGCGCGGCCCTCTCGGAGCTCGTTCGGGCAATTAGTACCGCTCGGCTAAGCGCATTGCTGCGCGTACACCTGCGGCCTATCAACGTGGTAGTCTCCCACGGCCCTTAAGGGAAGTCTCATCTTGAGGCAGGCTTCGCGCTTAGATGCTTTCAGCGCTTATCCCAACCGAGCGCGGCTACCCAGCGGTGCTCCTGGCGGAACAACTGGTACACCGGAGGCTCGTCCAACCCGGTCCTCTCGTACTAGGGTCAGACCCCCTCAAACTTCCTACGCCCGCAACAGATAGGGACCGAACTGTCTCACGACGTTCTGAACCCAGCTCGCGTGCCACTTTAATCGGCGAACAGCCGAACCCTTGGGACCTTCTCCAGCCCCAGGATGTGACGAGCCGACATCGAGGTGCCAAACCGCCGCGTCGATGTGAGCTCTTGGCGGCGATCAGCCTGTTATCCCCGGCGTACCTTTTATCCTTTGAGCGATGGCCCTCCCATGCGGAACCACCGGATCACTATGCCCTGCTTTCGCACCTGCTCGGCTTGTCGGCCTCACAGTCAAGCGCCCTTGTGCCATTGCACTCCACGCGCGGTTGCCATTCGCGCTGAGGGCACCTTGGGAAGCCTCCGTTACTCTTTTGGAGGCGACCACCCCAGTCAAACTACCCGCCAAGCGGTGTCTCCCTATCAGGGATTAGGCCCCGAAGTGGCGAAGGGCTGTATTTCAACGTCGGCTCCAACGATACTAGCGTACCGCCTTCACAGCCTCCAGCCTATCCTACACATCGCCACCCCAGAACCAGCGCTAAGCTGCAGTGAAGGTGCACGGGGTCTTTCCGTCCCGTTGCGGGTAATCGGCATCTTCACCGATACTACAATTTCACCGAGCTCACGGCTGAGACAGCGTCCAGATCGTTACACCATTCGTGCAGGTCGGAACTTACCCGACAAGGAATTTCGCTACCTTAGGACCGTTATAGTTACGGCCGCCGTTTACCGGGGCTTCGATTCAAAGCTTCTCTTACGATGACCTCTCCTCTTAACCTTCCGGCACCGGGCAGGTGTCAGGCCCTATACTTCACCTTTCGGTTTCGCAGAGCCCTGTGTTTTTGGTAAACAGTCGCCTGGACCTCTTCGCTGCGCCCCACGTCACCGTGGGGGCCCCTTATCCCGAAGTTACGGGGCTAGTTTGCCGAGTTCCTTAGCCGTGATTCACTCGAGCACCTCAGGATTCTCTCCTTGACCACCTGTGTCGGTTTGCGGTACGGGTGCCCAGCGCCTGATGCTTAGGGGGTTTTCTTGGAAGTCGGATTAGGGACGCTATCCGCTTGCCCGTGGGCTCGCGGTACTATCAGGTTCGGCAGGATCCGGCTATTAACCTACACCCTATACCTACACCCTTCAACCCGGCATTCCGTCGCCGGGCGGTCCTTTCACTCCTTCGTCGCCCCATCGCAGCGCTGGCCAGGGACGGAATATTAACCGTCTGTCCATCGGCATCCCCCTTCGGGTTAGCCTTAGGCCCCGCCTTACCCTGATCCGATTAGCGTTGATCAGGAAACCTTGGTCTATCGGTGGGCGGGTTTCGCACCCGCCTTGTCGTTACTCATGCCTACATTTGCTTTTCCACCAGCTCCACCAGACCTTACGGCCCAGCTTCACCGCCGGTGGAATGCTCCCCTACCATAATTTCTTATCCGCAGCTTCGGCGGACGGCTTGATGCCCGATTATTATCCACGCGCAGCCGCTCGACTAGTGAGCTGTTACGCACTCTTTAAATGAATAGCTGCTTCCAAGCTAACATCCTAGCTGTCGCTGCAGCCGCACATCGTTTCATCAACTTAGCCGCCTCTTGGGGGCCTTAGCTGGCGGTCAGGGTTCTTTCCCTCTCGTCGACGGACATTAGCACCCGCCGGCTCACTCCTGGATATCGCACCACGGCATTCGGAGTTCGTCAGGATTTGATAGGCGGTGAGGCCCTCGCATCCAATCGGTAGCTCTACCTCCATGGTGGTAAGTCCAAGGCTGCCCCTAAAGGCATTTCGGGGAGTACGAGCTATTTCCCAGCTTGATTAGCCTTTCACCCCTACCCACAGCTCATCCAGAAGCTTTTCAACGCTTATTGGTTCGGACCTCCATTCCGTATTACCGGAACTTCATCCTGGCCATGGGTAGATCGCAAGGTTTCGCGTCTGCCCCGTCCGACTTATTCGCCCTATTCAGGCTCGCTTTCGCTTCGGCTCCGTACGTAACCGCACTTAACCTTGCCGGACAGGAGCAACTCGTAGGCTCATTATGCAAAAGGCACGCCGTCACCCCACTAAAGGGCTCCGACCGCTTGTAGGCGCACGGTTTCAGGGTCTTTTTCACCCCCCTATTCGGGGTACTTTTCACCTTTCCCTCACGGTACTGGTTCACTATCGGTGTCCTATGAGTATTTAGCCTTGGCAGATGGTCCTGCCAGATTCAGACGGGGTTTCTCGTGCCCCGCCCTACTCAGGGTTCCTCCCCCGCCCACTCGCCTACGCCTACGGGGCTGTCACCCGCTATGGCACCGCTTTCCAGCGGCTTCAGCTTCGCTCGTGGTTGGTAATGGAGGCCCTACAACCCCCACCCGGCCGTAACCGGATGGGTTTGGGCTAATCCCCTTTCGCTCGCCGCTACTCGGGGAATCACTATTGTTTTCTTCTCCTGGGGGTACTTAGATGTTTCAGTTCTCCCCGTTCGCCTCCGGATTGCTCCGGATACCTGGCCTTCAGCCAGGTGGGTTGCCCCATTCGGGTATCCGCGGATCGATTCGTGCTTGCCGATCCCCGCGGCTTTTCGCAGCTTGCCACGCCCTTCGTCGCCTATAGGACCCAAGGCATCCCCCGTGCGCCCTTTTCTTACTCCTTTCCGCGCACCCGCCGGAGATCAACTCCGTCGCATGCGCCGCTTCGTCCTCAAACGTCAAAGATCTTCTGGTGCCTCCGGGTTTTAAAGCCGGATTTACCGTTTGCGCGCCACCCGCATCCGATGCGGCCGTCTGCCTCGTGGCGCTCAATATCTTTTGGGAAGTGCAGCTCTCAGATTTCGCCCTGATGGCGCTCCAGAAAGGAGGTGTTCCAGCCGCACCTTCCGGTACGGCTACCTTGTTACGACTTAACCCCAGTCACCGGTTTTACCCTAGGGCGCTCCTTGCGGTCACGCACTTCAGGTCCCCCCAGCTCCCATGGTTTGACGGGCGGTGTGTACAAGGCCCGGGAACGTATTCACCGCGCCATGGCTGATGCGCGATTACTAGCGAATCCAGCTTCACGGAGGCGGGTTGCAGCCTCCGATCCGAACTACGACCGGCTTTCGAGATTCGCGCCCCATCGCTGGGTGGCTGCCCTCTGTACCGGCCATTGTAACACGTGTGTCGCCCCAGACGTAAGGGCCGTGCTGATTTGACGTCATCCCCGCCTTCCTCGCAGCTTGCGCTGGCAGTCTCGGTAGAGTTCCCGGCTTAACCCGCTGGCAACTACCGATAGGGGTTGCGCTCGTTATGGCACTTAAGCCGACACCTCACGGCACGAGCTGACGACAACCATGCAGCACCTCGCCGACCGCCATTGCTGGCTATGAAGTTTCCCCCATATTCGTTCGGCGTTCGAGCCTGGGTAAGGTTCCTCGCGTATCATCGAATTAAACCACATGTTCCTCCGCTTGTGCGGGCCCCCGTCAATTCCTTTGAGTTTCACCGTTGCCGGCGTACTCCCCAGGTGGATGGCTTAACGCTTTCGCTAAGCCCCTGACCCTTGCAGGCCAAGAGCGAGCCATCATCGTTTACGGCGTGGACTACCAGGGTATCTAATCCTGTTTGATCCCCACGCTTTCGTGCCTCAGCGTCAATACTCAGCTGGCGAGCTGGCTCCCCAATCGGCGTTCTGCGCGATATCTATGCATTTCACCGCTACACCGCGCATTCCGCCCGCCTCGCTAAGATTCTAGCCCAGCAGTATCAACGGCAGCTCTCCTGTGGAGCAGGAGCCTTTCACCGCTGACTGACCGGGCCGCCTACGCACCCTTTAAACCCAATGAATCCGGATAACGCTCGGGTCCTCCGTATTACCGCGGCTGCTGGCACGGAGTTAGCCGACCCTTATTCGTCTGGTACTTGCAGGCAGGGACACGTCCCTGCGGTTACCCCCAGACAAAAGCGGTTTACGACGCGTAGCGCCTTCTTCCCGCACG
Organism: uncultured Acetobacteroides sp.; assembly: GCF_963678165.1. Taxonomy (NCBI): domain Bacteria; kingdom Pseudomonadati; phylum Bacteroidota; class Bacteroidia; order Bacteroidales; family Rikenellaceae; genus Acetobacteroides; species uncultured Acetobacteroides sp. Next base: position 3,309,677 of record NZ_OY782755.1, read on the forward strand.
CGGCATGGCTGGTTCAGGCTTGCGCCCATTGACCAATATTCCTCACTGCTGCCTCCCGTAGGAGTCTGGGCCGTGTCTCAGTCCCAGTGTGGGGGGCCTTCCTCTCAGAACCCCTAGCCATCGTAGCCATGGTAGGCCGTTACCCTACCATCAAGCTAATGGCACGCATGCCCATCCTTTACCGATAAATCTTTACCCCAAATCCGATGCCGGACCTGGGAGCCATGGGGCATTAATCCGCCTTTCGACGGGCTATTCCCCTGTAAAGGGTAGGTTGCATACGCGTTACGCACCCGTGCGCCGCTCTCAAGGACCCGAAGGTCCTCTACCGCTCGACTTGCATGTGTTAGGCCTGCCGCTAGCGTTCATCCTGAGCCAGGATCAAACTCTCCATAGTAGAAGATGTTGATTTCGGGGAATTGCTTCCCCTGTTGTTTCCTTAGCCCATCAGGATTACGTTAGTCTAATAAATCATCCTAATCGTTTTCTATCTTTTCACTGCACTTCCTCAAAGAACCTATTACTTTTTGCCGCTTCTCAGCGACCCGCTCCCTCATTTGCGGGCTGCAAAGGTAGGCTTTATTTCGAAACTTCCAAGCGGTTGGCCAACTTTTTTTTCGGTTGCCCCTTCGCGGCTTTCCGTCCTAAAACCCTTCTGGGCGGCCGGTGCTCTCGCTACTCCCTCGTCCGTTCCGGCTTACCTCCTAAGCCGCTTATGTTAAAGAGCCTCGCTCCCGTTCCCGCTAGCCCTCCCTGCGAAGGCGCCGTTGTTCCCGATTGCGGATGCAAAAGTACGCCTATTTTCCGATTCCGCAACCCCTACACCATACCTTAACGCGTTAACGAACGTTGCTTGCCTTTGTAAGAGGCCGTTGAAGGGAATGTTTTTTTGAAAAAAGAACCGGAGACAGGTGCTGGTGCAGCACCTAGTTCCGCCTCCGGCAGGCTCGCCCTGCCCCAAAATGGCTCCTTACTATCAGCCGAACCGACTACCTCCTCTTGATACTACTAAAAACTAAAGGCCCGCTTTCGCGAGCCTTTATATCTATTAGAGACATATTTTCTCCACTATTTTACGGGGACATTCTTTAGTGTTTCTACCAAGAAGTTCCAGAATTTATCCACAGTATCGATCTTTACCTTCTCATCTGGTGAATGAGGGTAGCGAATGGTTGGCCCAAACGAAATCATATCCCAGCTTGGATATACGCCTCCTAGTAGACCACACTCCAACCCGGCATGAATAGCCTTGATGGTTGGTACTTTCCCGTACATCTTCTGGTAAACATTCTGCATGGTAGTGAGGATTGGAGAACTTAGATTTGGCTTCCATCCGGGATACTGCCCATCCATCCAAACTTCGAAACCTGCTAAGGTAAACACGCTGGAGATTTGACGCTCAAGGTCGAGCTTTGCGCTATCAACCGAACTACGGAGCAAACAAAGCACCTGCCCTGCCCCACTCTTCACCTCTACACGAGCAAGGTTATTGGATGTTTCTACCAGGCCTACCATCGAATCGCTCATGCGAACAACCCCATTTGGACATGCATAAATGGCATAGGTTAGCTTGTTCTGCGTTTCAGCATCCATCACTTTTGCAGGAACATCGCCTTTGCTTGCCTTAAAGGTTAAGTTTTCGTCAACCAAAGCGTATTCGGCAAGGTAAATTGCTTCAAACTCCTTCACCTTTGCCTCGAACTCTGCGGCCTTTGCTGTAGGTACTGCAACCTTAACGAAGCACTCGCGAGGGATGGCATTGCGCAAGCTACCTCCATCAACGCTGCTTACGCGAACGCCCATGCCCATAACTTCGTAAAGGAAGCGGAACATTAGCTTATTGGAGTTTCCACGCTGAAGGATAATCTCCATGCCGGAGTGCCCACCTTTTAGACCACGGATTTCGAGGTCGTAGCCAACCATTCCGGCAGGTGCAGCCTCTTCCTTATACTCGAACTTTACATTTGCATTGGTGCCACCAGCACAACCTACGTAAAGTTCGCCTTCGTCCTCCGAATCGAGGTTAAGCAGAATATCGCCCTTTAGCACGCCACCTTTTAGCCCAAAAGCGCCGGTCATTCCGGTTTCCTCATCAATAGTCATAAGAACTTCGACTGGACCGTGTGCGATATCTTTAGACTCGAGCACAGCCAACGATGCAGCAACGCCCATTCCGTTGTCGGCTCCGAGGGTGGTCCCGTTGGCGGTAACCCAATCGCCATCGATGTAAGCCTCGATAGGGTCTTTCTCGAAGTCGTGAGCCTTGTCGCTATTCTTTTGGGGAACCATGTCGAGGTGCCCCTGAAGCACAACCCCCTTGCGGTTTTCCATTCCAGCGGTCGCTGGCTTACGAACGATAACATTGCCCACCTCATCGCGGAATGCCTCGAGCCCTTGCTCCTTGGCGAAGTTCATAACGTATTGTGCGGAGGCTTCTTCGTGTCCCGATGGACGAGGAATCTGGGTGAGCGCATAAAAATGCTTCCAAATCAGCTGTGGGTTTAATCCCTTTATGTCTTTATTCATAGTAATTGGATTTCTTGATGCGTAAATATACACTCTTTTTTCAGTTTAGGCCCCAATTAAATTAACATTTATTAGCGGCGCCCTTGCTTAATAAGGCCCCTCAAAATAGTTGTCTTGCCGATAGTTCCTATATTCGCAGAAAACTTGAACCGACTTATGAGGCTAACAAAGTACCTATTTGCCGCACTTATGCTGCTAGCATTCGCGTCAAAAGCGCAGGAGCCATCTCCAATTCGATGGATGACCATTGAGGAGGCGCTGAGCGCTTCGGAGAAGAATCCGAAGAAAATCATCGTTGATATCTACACCGATTGGTGCGGCTGGTGCAAGGTTATGGACAGGGAGACTTTCAGCACCCCTGCGGTGGCGAGCTACATCACCGAAAACTACTACGCGGTGAAGCTGAATGCCGAGAAGCAAGGCTCCTTTACCTACAAGGGCAAGGTTTACTCCCTCGAAACAACCAACGGAAGATCGATAAATACATTTGTGCTTGCCATCTCGAATGGTAGCATTGGATATCCGACAACCGCCTACCTTGATGAGTCGCAGAACGTGCTAACGCTGCTATCCGGCTACCAAAAGCCCCAGCAGCTGCTGCCCATCCTTAAGTACCTCAAAGCCGACCTTTATAAAAGCATGAGCTTCGAAGATTTCATGAAGCAAGAGCAGGCAAAAGCAACGGCACCTCAGGAAACACCGGCACCTTAACATCGGCAGAACGAAAGCAGACATAGCCTCTTGCCGGTAAATGCTCGATGATGGGCTGCTGTGTACCATGACTTTTTTGGGAAGGGAATGTGGTTAGAAATCATGGTTTGACCTGACAGCTTACATGCCCAATGGTATGCAGCCATTTGAGTTGGCCTCGTATCCCAGCACCTCACCGGCTCCTACTACGGCATCGTTGGCGATATGAGTCTCAAATACGGGGCGCCGCAACTTACCGGAGTAGTCAGATAGCAGTTTAAGAGGTGCAATTTACAGCTGCTACCAGCAACCGCTCGCTTATGGCACTTGGATTTACCGTAAGCGCTATCCCCCGACACGCCATCGTAGGCACTACCGCCACCCAACGCCCAAAGGCCCGTGCACAGCCCAAACTTACGCTGCACAGCGGCAAACTGGCAATACGGAACGCAAAACTATCGCAAACTACGTCAAACTGGCAGTACACAACAGCAAACTGGCCCAACATACGCCAAACCGGCAGTGCAGAATAACAAACTGGCGTAACATACGCCAAACTGGCGGTGTAAAACCATAAACCAACACTACATACGCCAAACTGGCAGCACACAGCATCTCGCGCGCCCAACCAAATAAACGGCCATCCCGCTAAGCTCAGCATCGACACATTAGCGAGATGCAGAACAATAGAGTTCCCGCATAAATCAACAAAGGGAAATACCAGCACTCCAACTTTGCGTTGACCTATTTTCAACCAACCCCATCTGGCGAAGCAATAGATACATCACAACGTATTCCCAGCACATTGCCCAGAAGTTCACCCCTCCTTGAAAAAAGAAAACCGCACAGCTATAGGCTAACCCGATAGCTGTGCGATTCCATATTCTTTCGCTTTCTTGGACAATCAACATAAGTACAAAGAGAAATTAAGAACGGCATGGCAATCAGAAGATGCCATACCCGTCTTTACCCGCCCCTGCTGCTAAGCCTGCCCGTTGCTGCTACTCGAAAAAGGCATTGGAATAATAGGTTCCATCTCCTTAATCTTAATTTCGCCGAAATGCTGCTCGTATTTCTGAATATTGTCCTGAAGGGCCATTAGCAAACGCTTGGCATGTTCGGCAGTTAAAATCGTACGAGATTTTACCTGAGCCTTGGGCATCCCAGGCATAATTCTAATGAAATCGAGTACAAATTCAGAGGACGAGTGCGAAATAACGACAAGGTTCGAGTATACCCCTTGAGCCACTTCGTCGTTTAGCTCAATGTTTAGGTCTGGATGCTGATTGCTATCTTCCATTTCATGAATTTATTTCGGGTAAATGTATAAAAAAACCGGGGACAAGCCCCGGTTTCCTATAGTATATCAACGATTACTCTTCGGTAATATCGTCGTGCGATTTCGATCTCATCAGGCCCTGGTAGTCATCCATAGAGCCAACCACTAGCCTGTCAAACTGGCGAAGACCTGTACCTGCGGGGATTAACTTTCCGCAGATTACGTTCTCCTTCATGCCCTCTAGGTAGTCGATCTTACCGTGGATAGCGGCTTCGTTAAGCACCTTCGTCGTTTCCTGGAAGGATGCTGCCGACATGAAACTGCCGGTTTGAAGCGCAGCACGGGTAATACCTTGCATAATCTGGTTCGATGTTGCGGGAATTGCGTCGCGAGCCTCAATAAGCTTAAGGTCCTTACGCTTAAGGATGGAGTTCTCATCCCTAAGCTTACGAGCCGTGATGATCTGTCCTGCCTTAACATTCTTCGAATCGCCGGAATCAATAACAACCTTCTTGTCATAGATCCAGTCGTTTTCGGTCATGAAGTCCCACTTATCCGCAATTTGCTTTTCAAGGAACTTGGTATCCCCAGCATCAACGATTTCCACCTTGCGCATCATCTGACGAACGATAACCTCAAAGTGCTTGTCGTTAATTTTTACACCCTGCAGGCGGTACACTTCCTGAACCTCATTAACGATATACTCCTGAACCTTGGTTGGACCTTGGATGGCAAGGATGTCGCTTGGGGTAGTTGCACCATCAGAAAGCGGAATTCCGGCACGAACGTAGTCGTTCTCCTGAACAAGGATCTGACGTGAAAGTGGCACAAGGTACTTCTTCACTTCGCCAAGCTTCGAGGTTACCACAATCTCGCGGTTACCACGCTTGATCTTGCCAAGAGATACTTCACCGTCAATTTCCGAAACCACAGCAGGGTTCGAAGGATTACGTGCCTCGAAGAGCTCGGTTACACGAGGAAGACCTCCGGTGATGTCACCTGCCTTACCAACTGCACGAGGAATCTTAACCAGAATATCACCAGCCTTAACAGGATTGTCGTTTTCTACAACAATGTGCGCGCCAACTGGTAGGTTATACGATTTGTACTCTTCTCCAGCATCAGAAACAATCTTAATGCCTGGGTTCTTCGTCTTATCGCGCGATTCAGTGATCACCTTCTCGCGGTATCCGGTTTGCTCGTCAGACTCTTCGCGGTAGGTAATACCCTCCTGAACATTATCAAAGGCAATCTTACCAGTAAACTCCGAAATTATAACCGCGTTATATGGATCCCACTCAACTACTAGATCACCCTTTGTCACTTCATCACCATCCTTCATGTAAAGGATAGAACCGTATGGAATTGCGTGAGTGTAAAGAGTTATGCTGGTATTCTTGTCAACGATGCGCATTTCAGCCAAACGACCAATAACAACGTCAACATTTTTACCTTCGCCATCCACCTTTTGAACGGTACGAAGCTCATCGATTTCGATGCGACCATCGTAGCGAGCAATAACCTTAGAGTCTGTAGCAAGGTTACCTGCAGTACCACCCACGTGGAAGGTACGAAGGGTAAGCTGCGTACCGGGCTCTCCGATTGACTGTGCAGCAATTACACCAACAGCCTCTCCGATCTGAACCATTCGGCTAGTCGAAAGGTTACGCCCGTAGCACTTCGCACATACTCCCTTACGCGATTCGCAGGTAAGTACCGAACGAATTTCAACCTGTTCGATTGGTGATTCTTCAATTTCAGAAGCAATCTCCTCGGTTATCTCATCACCAGCAGCAACAATTAGCTTACCCGTGAGCGGATGGAATATATCATGAACGGTAGTACGTCCAAGAATTCTTTCATAAAGCGTCTCAACAACATCCTCGTTATTCTTGATTGCAGTTGCAACAAGACCACGAAGCGTTCCACAGTCTACTTCAGAGATAATTACGTCATGCGATACGTCAACCAGACGACGAGTTAGGTAACCCGCATCAGCCGTCTTAAGCGCGGTATCCGCAAGACCCTTACGAGCACCGTGGGTAGAAATAAAGTATTCAAGTACCGATAGCCCCTCCTTAAAGTTTGCAAGAATTGGGTTTTCGATAATCTGACCTCCTTCGGCACCAGATTTCTGAGGCTTCGCCATCAGACCACGCATACCCGAAAGCTGACGAATCTGCTCCTTAGATCCACGAGCCCCAGAGTCAAGCATCATGTAAACAGAGTTGAAGCCTTGACGGTCTTCCTTAAGCTGCTTTAGCAGAATCTGGGTAATCTTGGCGTTGGTATGTGTCCAGATGTCGATAATCTGGTTGTAGCGCTCGTTGTTGGTAATGAAACCCATGTTATAGTTGGCAACCACCTCATCAACCTGAGCATATCCATCGCGAATGAGTTCCTGCTTTTCCTTTGGAATAAGCACGTCGTCAAGATTAAACGATAGACCACCACGGAATGCCATCCCATAACCAAGGTCCTTGATATCATCGAGGAACTTAGCCGTTTTTGCAGTACCGCACTTCTTGAATACCTGCGAAATAGTATCTCTAAGCGACTTTTTAGTAGCCAACTCGTCGATAAAGCCCATTTCGTAAGGTACATTTTGGTTAAAGATCACCCTACCAACAGTAGTATCGATTAGCTCATGACCAATAACATTGCCATCAGCATCGTATTGTGGGTAGTTAACCTTAATTATTGCGTGAAGTTCTACAGCCTTTTCGTTATAGGCAATAATCACCTCTTCAGGGCTATAGAAAATAGTTCCTTCACCCTTTGCCCCCTTACGCTCCTTGGTAATGTAGTACAAACCAAGAACCATGTCCTGAGATGGTACGGTGATAGGTGCGCCATTAGCAGGGTTAAGGATATTGTGAGCACCCAACATTAGAATTTGGGCCTCAAGAATTGCAGCGTTGCCTAGAGGAAGGTGAACCGCCATCTGGTCACCATCGAAGTCCGCGTTGAATGCGGTACATGAAAGTGGGTGCAGCTGAATTGCTTTTCCTTCTATAAGCTTTGGCTGGAATGCCTGGATACCCAAACGGTGAAGGGTTGGTGCACGGTTTAGCATTATAGGATGCCCCTTGATAACATTTTCAAGAATATCCCAAACAACCGGATCCTTACGGTCAACAATCTTTTTAGCAGACTTAACGGTCTTTACAATACCACGCTCGATAAGCTTACGAATAACGAATGGCTTGTAAAGTTCAGCAGCCATGTCCTTAGGAATACCACATTCGTGCATCTTAAGTTCAGGACCGCCGACAATAACCGAACGAGCCGAATAATCGACACGCTTACCGAGCAAGTTCTGACGGAAACGTCCTTGTTTACCCTTTAGCGAATCAGAAAGCGACTTCAATGGACGGTTAGCTTCTGTCTTAACCGCATTCGACTTACGAGAGTTATCGAATAGAGAGTCAACAGCCTCTTGAAGCATACGCTTTTCGTTGCGAAGAATTACCTCAGGAGCCTTAATTTCTATCAATCTTTTCAGACGATTGTTACGGATAATAACACGTCTGTAAAGGTCGTTAAGGTCAGATGTTGCAAAGCGACCACCATCCAAGGGCACAAGCGGACGTAGTTCTGGAGGAATTACAGGAACCACCTTTAGAATCATCCATTCAGGACGATTGATGCCCTTTGATTCTCTAAAAGCTTCAACAACATTAAGACGCTTTAGTGCCTCACTCTTACGTTGCTGAGAAGTTTCTGTATTTGCCTTGTGTCGTAACGAGTATGATAAATCATCCAACTCAGTACGTTCAAGCAGTTGGTAAAGCGCCTCAGCACCCATCCCTGCAATGAACTTGTTTGGATCGCTATCATCAAGATACTGGTTTTCTTTTGGAAGCGTATCTAGAATATCTAGATATTCTTCTTCAGAAAGTTGGTCCATCTCTTTGATCCCGTCAACAGCCTTAATACCTGCCTGAATTACTACATAACGTTCGTAGTATACAACAGCATCAAGTTTCTTTGAAGGAATACCAAGAAGGTAACCAATTTTATTAGGAAGAGTACGGAAGTACCAAATATGAGCAACAGGAACCACCAACGAGATGTGTCCCATACGCTCACGGCGAACTTTCTTCTCGGTAACTTCAACCCCACATCTATCGCAAACAATACCCTTGTAGCGAATACGCTTGTACTTACCGCAGTGGCACTCGTAATCCTTTACAGGACCAAAAATGCGCTCGCAGAAAAGTCCGTCACGCTCAGGCTTATATGTACGGTAGTTGATTGTCTCAGGCTTCAAAACCTCGCCACTAGAGCGCTCGAGGATCTCTTCCGGAGAGGCTAGTCCAATAGAGATTTTGGTGAAGTTGGTTTTAACCTTATTCTCTCTTCTGAATGACATATTTTGAGCTTATTATATTCGATAAAAATGAGCCAACCCTACAAAAGTAGGGAGGCTCTATGTTTGTTACTCAAGGTTAACGCTCAATCCTAAGCCGCGAAGCTCGTGAAGAAGCACATTAAGCGATTCTGGAATACCAGCAGCTGGCATCGGCTCACCCTTAACGATTGCTTCGTAAGCTTTAGCACGCCCCATAACGTCGTCAGATTTAATGGTAAGAATTTCTTGGAGGATGTTCGACGCACCGAATGCTTCAAGTGCCCAAACTTCCATTTCCCCGAAACGTTGACCACCAAACTGTGCTTTACCTCCAAGTGGCTGCTGAGTGATAAGCGAGTATGGTCCAATAGAACGCGCGTGCATCTTATCGTCAACCATGTGACCAAGTTTCAGCATGTAAATGATACCTACAGTTGCAGGTTGGTCAAAGCGATCACCAGTACCTCCATCATAAAGGTATGACTTACCGTTACGAGGAACGCCTGCCTTATCGGTATACTCGCCAATTTGATCGAGTTCAGCACCATCAAAAATTGGAGTTGCAAACTTAACACCAAGTTCTCTACCTGCCCAAGCTAATACGGTTTCGTATATCTGACCAAGGTTCATACGAGATGGTACACCAAGAGGGTTAAGAATAATATCAACAATTGTTCCGTCCTCTAGGAATGGCATATCCTCGTCACGTACAACTTTGGCAACAATACCCTTGTTACCGTGTCTACCTGCCATCTTGTCCCCTACTCGAATCTTACGCTTCTTGGCAATATAAACCTTAGCAAGTTGAACAATTCCTGTTGGAAGTTCATCCCCAATAGAGATGTTGAACTTCTTTCTCTTTGCTTCTGCATCAAGTTCCTTGAATTTAACAATATAGTTATTAATCAGGTTCTTGATTATATTATTCTTATCCTTATCTGTTGTCCACTTATTCGGATTTACGCTTAGGTAATCGAGTTCAACAAGTACCTTTTGGGTAAACTTAACCCCCTTACCAACAAGTTCAGTTCCGTAATAATCCTGAACTCCCTGAGAAGTTTTACCATTAACAAGATTGAACAACTTATCGACAAGTTTTACCTTAAGGTTGTTAGTCTTCTTTTCGAACTCATCATCAACCTTTTGCAGAAGTACCTTTTCGCTGACTTTTCCCTTCTTGTCCTTAAGAGAACGAGAGAACAGTTTCTTATCTATTACTACACCACGCAAAGATGGAGATGCCTTTAGCGAAGCATCCTTCACATCTCCTGCTTTATCGCCGAAAATTGCACGTAGCAGTTTCTCTTCAGGAGTGGGATCAGATTCACCCTTTGGCGTAATTTTACCAATAAGAATATCACCAGGCTCAACGGTTGCTCCAATACGGATCATACCGTTTTCGTCAAGGTTACGTGTTGCTTCTTCACTTACATTAGGAATATCAGAAGTAAGTTCTTCCAATCCGCGCTTGGTATCACGAACCTCCATAATATATTCATCAACATGAACAGAAGTAAAGATATCCTCACGAACAAGCCTTTCAGAGATTACAATACCGTCCTCAAAGTTATACCCCTTCCATGGCATGAACGCCACCTTAAGGTTTCGACCAAGAGCCAAATCTCCATTTTCGGTAGAATAACCGTCTGTTAGAATTTCTCCCTTTACAACCCTTTGCCCCTTTTCTACAATCGGACGAAGGTTGACAGAGGTACTCTGGTTGGTCTTAAGATACTTTGGAAGTTTGTAAACTTTAATCTCGGGATCGAAACTCACATAACGTTCTTCCTCGGTCATATCGTAGCGCAGATGTATTTCAGCAGCATCTACGTATTCAATAACACCATCTGCTTCTGCCACAATTTGCGTACGGCTATCGCGCACAACTTCGCCTTCCAAACCAGTTCCTACAATAGGAGCATCAGGCTGAAGAAGTGGCACAGCCTGACGCATCATGTTAGATCCCATCAACGCACGGTTTGCGTCATCATGCTCAAGGAACGGAATAAGCGATGCAGCAATCGAAGCAATCTGATTTGGAGCAACATCCATCAGTTTCACCTGCTCTGGTTCAGCGATTGGAAAGTCGCCTTCCATACGCGATTTAATGCGATTGGTAGCAAACGTACCATCTTCATTCAATGGAACACTTGCCTGCGCAATAATCTTTCCAGCTTCCTCTTCTGCAGAGAGGTATACAAGGCCTTCGGTTTCAAAGTCAACCTTCCCTTCTACAACCTTATGATAAGGAGTTTCTATGAATCCAAGATGGTTGATCTTTGCAAAAACGCAAAGCGAAGAAATAAGTCCGATATTTGGACCTTCAGGAGTTTCGATAGGACACAAACGCCCGTAGTGCGTGTAGTGTACGTCACGAACCTCGAATCCAGCACGCTCACGCGAAAGACCTCCAGGTCCTAACGCCGAAAGACGGCGTTTATGAGTCATCTCCGCAAGAGGATTGGTTTGATCCATGAACTGAGATAACTGGTTTGTTCCAAAGAACGAGTTAATAACGCTAGATAGCGTTTTAGCATTAATCAGATCGACTGGCGTAAATACCTCATTATCGCGTACGTTCATACGCTCACGAATTGTACGAGCCATACGAGCTAAACCAACACTAAACTGATTAGCCAGCTGTTCTCCTACAGTTCTCACGCGGCGATTCGACAAATGGTCAATATCATCAACGTCAGTCTTTGAGTTAATAAGCTGGATAAGATATTTAATAATGTTGATAATATCTTCTTTAGTCAACACCTTAGTATCCGAGTCGATGTTAAGATTAAGCTTTTTGTTGATACGGTAACGTCCAACCTCTCCCAAGTCATAGCGCTTATCGGAGAAGAACAACTTGTCAATAACATCACGAGCAGTAGCTTCATCTGGTGGCTCAGAATTTCTAAGTTGCCTATAGATATACACCACTGCCTCTTTTTCGGAATTACAAGGATCCTTTTGAAGGGTATTATTGATGATCGAGAAATCGGCATTTATACCCTCGTCCTTGTGAAGGAGGATAGTCTTTGCTCCCGACTCAAGAATTTCATCAATATGATCGTTCTCTAAAACAACGTCACGGTCGATAATTACCTCGTTACGCTCAATCGATACAACTTCTCCAGTATCTTCATCAACGAAGTCCTCAATCCACGATTTAAGCACACGAGCAGCCAGCTTTCGACCAATAAACTTTTTCAGATTTACTTTAGAAACCTTGATTTCATCAGCGAGATCAAAGATTTCAAGAATATCGCGATCCGTTTCGTAGCCAATCGCACGAAGAAGAGTCGTTACAGGCAACTTCTTCTTACGGTCGATATAGGCGTACATCACGCTATTAATATCAGTAGCAAATTCAATCCACGATCCTTTGAAAGGGATTACACGGGCAGAATATAGTTTTGTTCCATTTGCGTGTACGCTTTGCCCAAAGAACACGCCTGGTGAGCGGTGAAGCTGAGATACTACAACGCGCTCGGCACCGTTGATAACGAATGTTCCCTTAGGAGTCATGTAAGGAACGGTACCCAGATAGACATCCTGAATCACGGTATCAAAGTCTTCGTGTTCAGGGTCTGTACAATACAACTTTAGCTTAGCTTTTAGCGGAACGCTATAAGTTAAGCCCCTTTCAAGACACTCATCCAACGCATAGCGTGGTGGGTCAATGAAATAGTCGATAAACTCTAAAACGAAGTTATTTCGGGTATCTGTAATAGGGAAATTTTCCATGAAAACCTTGTAGAGCCCTTCATTTTTTCTATTTTCGGGCGTGGTTTCCATTTGAAAGAAATCCCTGAATGATTGAAGCTGTATCTCAAGAAAATCAGGGTATGATAGCTGATGTTTCGTTGATGAAAAGCTGATTCGCTGGCTGTTTTTGTTTAGAGACATCGTTTCAAGATTTGTTGAACTAAAGTTAGAAAAAACAACAAAAAGGCTTAGAATCTAATAAAATTAGATTCTAAACCCAAATTACCTACTTACTAGGTAAATGCTATTTAACTTCAACTTCAGCTCCAGCCTCTTCAAGTTGTGCTTTAATTGATTCTGCTTCTTCCTTAGAAACTTTTTCCTTAACTGCCTTAGGAGCGCCGTCAACTAGGTCTTTTGCTTCTTTAAGACCAAGACCAGTCATTTCCTTAACAACCTTCACTACTTGAAGTTTAGCACCACCGGCTGACTTCAAGATAACGTCAAATTGAGTTTTTTCAGCAGCAGCGGCTTCTCCAGCAGCAGGTGCAGCAGCTACAGCAACTGCAGCAGCAGCAGGCTCGATGCCGTACTCGTCCTTGAGAATCTTAGCTAATTCGTTAACTTCCTTTACAGATAAATTAACCAATTCTTCTGCAAATTTCTTAAGATCTGCCATTTTACTTCGTTTTAAAAAAAATTTTGACTAAACTACTATTCTTCTCTCTCAGATAGGGTCTTAACAACACCCGATAAAATATTTCCGCCCGATTGCAGCGCAGATATAACGTTCTTCGCTGGAGATTGCAATAGGCTGATGATATCGCCGATAAGCTCTTCCTTAGACTTGATGTTAACAAGTTCTTCTAGGCTTGCTTCACCGATATAAGCGGTATCCTCTACGAATGCACCTTTAAGAACTGGCTTTTGAAGCTTATTCTTCTTACTAAACTCTTTAATTAGTTTAGCAGGAACATTGTTCTTTTCGGTTAGCATAATCGAAGTGGACCCCTTAAGCACGTCGAACAACTCAGTGCCTTGAAATTCGATTTGCTCGAGCGCCTTACGAAGTAAAGTGTTCTTTACAACGATAAGGGTAATCTCTTTCTCAAAGCATTGTCTTCTTAGTGCTGCGGTGTCTTCCGCATTTAAACCTGAAATATCAGTTAGGTAAAAATGAGGAGAATTCTTGAGTTGCTCGGCTAAACCATTGATAATAACGTTTTTCTCTTCCCTTCTCATAGTAACAAGGTTAAAAAATTACTCGTTAATTGATCTAGGATCAATTTGTAAGCCGGGGCTCATTGTCGAAGAAAGGTAAATACTCTTCATATAAGTACCCTTCGCAGCAGAAGGCTTAAGTTTGATAATTGTGTTCAAGAACTCGTGCGCATTGTCAACAAGCTTATTAGGCTCGAAAGACAACTTACCTACTGAGGTATGAACAATACCAAACTTATCTACCTTGAAATCGATCTTACCGCTCTTAACTTCCTTCACTGCTTTTCCCACTTCCATGGTAACAGTTCCGGTCTTAGGGTTGGGCATCAGACCACGAGGACCAAGGATACGACCAAGAGCACCCACCTTAGCCATTACGCTAGGCATAGTGATGATCACGTCAACATCGGTCCATCCCCCCTTGATCTTGTCGATGTATTCGTCAAGACCTACATAATCGGCTCCAGCCTCAGTGGCTTCTTGCTCCTTATCAGGGGTGCAGAGTACTAATACGCGGGTCTGCTTACCGGTACCATGAGGTAGGGTCACAACGCCTCTAACCATCTGGTTAGCTTTGCGAGGATCTACACCAAGGCGTACGTCGATATCTACTGAAGCATCGAACTTGGTAAAGGATAGTTCCTTTAGCAATTCTGCAGCTTCCGATAACTTGTAAACCTTGCCTGGCTCAACCTTCGATAAAGCTAGCTTCCTATTTTTGGTAAGTTTACTCATTTCTGCACGCAGTATTTATTATTACAATTGAGGGAATTCGCCTTGTACGGTAATTCCCATGCTTCTTGCTGTACCAGCAACCATTTTCATTGCCGATTCCAAGGTAAAGCAGTTCATATCAGGCATCTTGTCTTGTGCAATAGCCCTTACTTGCTCCCATGTAATGGTGGCAACTTTCTTACGGTTTGGTTCAGCAGAACCAGATTGAATTTTGGCTGCCTCTTTAAGTTGAACAGCTACTGGTGGTTGTTTTACGATAAAGTCAAACGACTTATCGCTATAAACAGTAATAATGACAGGAAGAACCTTTCCGGCCTTGTCTTGTGTCCTGGCATTGAACTGTTTGCAGAACTCCATAATATTCACACCCTTAGAACCTAAAGCAGGTCCTACTGGTGGTGATGGATTTGCTGCGCCACCTTTAATCTGCAACTTAATAAGTCCAGCGACTTCTTTAGCCATAGCAGTTTTTACTTAGTTTAACTACTCTTTTTCAACTTGCATAAAGCTCAACTCCAGAGGAGTCTTTCTGCCAAAAATTTTAACCATTACCTTGAGCTTTTTCTTATCCTCA
This sequence comes from uncultured Acetobacteroides sp., assembly GCF_963678165.1. Taxonomy (NCBI): domain Bacteria; kingdom Pseudomonadati; phylum Bacteroidota; class Bacteroidia; order Bacteroidales; family Rikenellaceae; genus Acetobacteroides; species uncultured Acetobacteroides sp. The sequence continues at coordinate 3,324,755 of NZ_OY782755.1, forward strand.
TTTACTTCTTCAATGACACCATTGAATCCGTTGAATGGTCCATCGATTACTTTAACCGATTCGCCAACCACATAAGGAATAGAAATTTCCTCTTCGCCTTCTGTAAGCTCATCAATACGACCAAGAATCCTGTTAACCTCCGCATTCCTGAGAGGGATAGGAGCGTTTTGGTTTCTAGGATCTCCTAAAAAGCCGATGATATTAGTAATGTTGGTCAAAATATGAGGAATTTCACCTACTAGCGCCGCTTCAATAAGAATATAACCGGGATAGTGTATCCTCTCCTTGCTGATCTTTTTACCATTTCTAATCTGGTAAACCTTCTCAGTAGGAATAAGCACTTGGGAAACAAAATCAGAAAGGCCTCGGTTACGTATCTCGTTTTCGATATACTCCTTTGCCTTTTTTTCCTTGCCACCAATTGCTCTTAGGACATACCACTTTTTTTCGGTTTCGCTCATCGCTCTTTCCTATTTTTATTACAGCATGCTGTAGATTAACTCCATAAGATTCCTGAAGGTGATGTCCATTGCAAAAACTACAATAGCGAATAGTAGGGAAGCAATCATAACAACTATTGCGCTATTTTGCAACGTACTCCATGAAGGCCAGGAAACCTTATTTTTGAGTTCGTTATAAGACTCTTTGAAATATTCTTTAATTCTCATAGGTCTAATTTTCTGAAGCACGGGAGGAGCGACTCGAACGCCCGACACTCGGTTTTGGAGACCGATGCTCTACCAACTGAGCTACACCCGTAAAAATAGGATTGGTCAGCAAAGACCAATCCTAGAAGTTATAAATTACTCAACAATTTCAATAATCTGTCCAGCACCTACAGTTCTACCACCTTCGCGGATAGCAAAACGTAGACCTTGGTTAAGAGCAACTGGAGTGATAAGCTCAACAGTGATAGTTACGTTATCACCAGGCATTACCATTTCTACACCTTCTGGAAGGGTAATTTCACCAGTTACGTCCAAAGTACGTAGGTAGAATTGAGGACGGTACTTGTTGTGGAATGGGGTGTGACGTCCACCTTCTTCTTTCTTAAGTACATAAATCTCAGCTTTAAACTTAGTGTGAGGAGTGATCGACCCTGGCTTAGCGATAACCATACCACGACGAATATCCTTCTTGTCAATACCACGAAGAAGTAGACCTACGTTGTCACCAGCTTCACCTTGATCAAGAAGTTTACGGAACATTTCAACGCCAGTACATACTGACTTCTTTGGCTCTTCACCAAGACCGATGATCTGAACTTCTTCACCAACCTTAACAACACCAGTTTCAATTCTACCAGTAGCAACAGTACCACGACCAGTAATCGAGAATACATCTTCAACTGGCATAAGGAATGGCTTTTCGTTGTCACGTGGAGGAATTGGGATGTACTCATCAACAGCGTTCATAAGTTCCATAATCTTATCTTCCCACTTAGCTTCGCCGTTAAGGCCACCAAGAGCAGAACCGCGGATTACAGGAGCGTTGTCACCATCGAATTGGTAGAAACTAAGAAGTTCACGAACTTCCATTTCAACAAGTTCAAGCATTTCTTCGTCTTCAACCATGTCAACCTTATTAAGGAAAACAACGATTTTAGGAACGTTTACCTGACGAGCAAGAAGAATGTGCTCACGAGTTTGTGGCATAGGACCGTCAGTAGCAGCAACTACTAGGATAGCACCGTCCATCTGAGCAGCACCAGTTACCATGTTCTTTACATAGTCGGCGTGACCTGGACAGTCCACGTGCGCGTAGTGACGATTCTCAGTTGAGTACTCAACGTGAGCAGTATTAATGGTAATACCACGCTCCTTTTCTTCAGGTGCATTGTCAATTGAGTCAAAGCTTCTCAACTCTGACAACCCTCTCTTTGCAAGTACAGTAGTAATTGCAGCAGTAAGGGTAGTCTTACCATGGTCTACGTGACCGATGGTACCTATGTTTACGTGAGGCTTCGATCTGTCAAATTTTTCTTTAGCCATAACTCCAAATTGTTAAACTGTTAGATAAATTTTATTAAACTCCAAAGAGCCGATGACGAGAATTGAACTCGTGACCCCTTCCTTACCAAGGAAGTACTCTACCACTGAGCTACATCGGCAAATCTTTTCGAGCGGAATACAAGATTTGAACTCGCAACCCTCAGTTTAGAAAACTGATGCTCTACCAACTGAGCTACTTCCGCATTTTTTGTGGGGAGAGCAGGATTCGAACCTACGAAGACATAAGTCAGCAGATTTACAGTCTGCCCCAGTTGGCCGCTTTGGTATCTCCCCTTGCTTAAACATCGCCTGTACAAACTACACTACAGGCTAAATGCCTCCAAATTCGGAGGACAAATGTACGAATAATTTACTTCACCGCAAAGACCTCTCCAGCTTTATTTTATTTTTTCATAAAGCAACCTTTCTTTTCGGAAACAGCCGCAAAAGTACAAAAGAAAAATGTAAGTTTTGGCTTATGAATCAACTAATTTAAAAAAAGGAGGAAGCCCCCTTCCTCCTTTACCGAAAAATCTTACAAGACTAAATATTTCTTGCCCTTTCCTTACTTTTAGTTAGTGATATTTTTAAAGCATCGACACATAGATCGACAGCCTCTTCAAATCTTTTTCCTTGACGCTCAACAAAAATGTCGCTACCCGATAAAGGTATCATCACTTCAACTTTTTTATTCCCCTCTGTGTAGTTTGTGTCCAACTTTAAGTATACTTCAATTGTGGTTATCTCTTCGTTGTACTTGTTCAACTTAGATAGTTTAGCCTCAACGTAATCAACAAGCTTCTTGTCGGCGTCGAATTTGATGGATTGAATCTTGATGTTCATAAAAAACCTCCTAACTGTTTTTGTGGACTCTAGGGTGAGCCTTCATATATGAAGTCTTTATCTTTTCCAACGTGTTGTGAGTGTATATTTGCGTTGTCCCTAACGACGAGTGCCCCAACATTTCCTTTATGCTAAGCAAATCAGCTCCATTATCTAAAAGATGCGTCGCGAAGGTATGCCTTAACACGTGCGGGCTTCTTTTCCCATTAACACCAGCATTTTTCAACATTTCTTTTACAACTCTTTCAACGAGTTTAGGGTATATTTGTTCACCCTTTGCAGTTAAAAAGAGATAAGGTGTCGGACGCTCGCTAAAGAACTCCTCCCTTTGGCTAATATAGCATTTTAAAAGCGAATTAGTACTTGGAATGAGTGGAATTATTCGTTCTTTTTTTCCTTTCCCAAACACTCGCAAAGTTAACGTCTGGCCATCAACATCATCAACCTTTATGCCAACCAGTTCGGCACGTCGAATTCCACAGGTGTAAAGTAGTTCTACAATTAGAAGATTTCGAAAAGATACAAAGTCAGAACCCTCATTACGCGCAATCTGTTCGATAGCATCGTAACCTACAAATGCAGGAAGGCGTTTAGGCTCTTTAGGATGCATAACCTTTGCTGCCGGATTTTTACTTACGACTCCCGACCGCTTGAGGTATATATAAAAGGTATTTACGGATGCAATTTTTCGATTTACAGAGCAAGATGCCAACCTCGATTTTACAAGATTAACGACCCATCCTCTCACAAGTTGAGAGGTAACATCACTTGGAAGAAAGTTCTCAGGGGTATAACCCAAAAAATCCACAAACTGTAAAAGATCCGTTTTATAGGCTTTTACAGTATGTGGAGAATATCTTTTTTCCGCAAGAAGGTACTGTTCAAACTGAGTTATCATACTTTCTAAGATAGCCCTTTTCGACAATCTTGTAAAGGATTCTCAGTTAATTTTCACTACTCCTCTATACGCTGCAGTTGCTGGATGTAGATAGCCTTCTTAATCTGCTCACGACGCTCGATAGATGGCTTAGTAAAATACTGGCGATTTCTTAACTCCTTAAGAATGCCAGTCTTTTCAAATTTTCTCTTAAACTTTTTAAGAGCTTTCTCAATGTTTTCTCCTTCTTTGATTGGAACGATTATCATGGTTACAGTTTTTGTTTTCGAGCCGCAAAGTTACTAAATTTTCAATGTGAAAAACAAGCGTATTGATTTTTTTAATCAATTTGAGTAGTCTACATACTCACCTAACTTTTCCGAAGTAGATTTTGAGATGATTCTATCAGACACAAGCTGCTGTAAATTCCGTATTGAACCTCTCTTCGTCCGAAAATATACAATATTTCGTGCTTCATAAGGAGATATGTACGGATGGCGCTTAAGTGTCTCTACATCTGCAGTGTTTATACATATTTTTGTCCATTTTGAAGGTCTTTTGAGTTGATTCTGTAGAAGGGAGTATTTGGAAGAGTCAATTCCATAAACTTCTAAGAGTTGTTCATTCCTAGCAAAACCTCCTAATCTCCTCCTATAATCGACAATTCTTTTAGCAATAGCAGAACCAATTCCTTTTAGTGTTTTTAAACTGGTAGTATCAGCATCATTAAGGTCGACGAGCTGAAAAACCACAGGCTGATAAACATGCCAGGGTACCGTGTCTTTAGTACTGTTTTGTATAACGATATAAGCAGCAAGCCGCTTGTAATGCTCTCCCGATACTACAAATGATCTCTTAAAATCTTCGGGTTTTCTAAATCGTCCTCCTTTAGCACGATAATTTAGAAGTGACTGTGATTGCTTTAACGAGAAGCCTAGTGCCTGATATTCTTCCAATGTTGCCGTATTGGGGTCGAATTTAAACGGAGTGAAGTTGTTACGAGAATTGGAATACGAAGAAAAATTACTCCAGCCCATTTCTGCGCTACCAATTCTACTTTTTTTCTCAGACAACATCACCTGCCGTTCAAAATCTTTAATCTTTCTCGAAATATCTGGTGTAACTAATACTTTTTGCTTAGGATTGTACGATATAGTAAAAATCATTAGGGCAACAAACACTGCCGATAAGAGGATTATTCCCCTCTGCTCCCATTTGGCGAATGTCAAGAATTCCTTGATATATCGTTTAATTGTTATCACTGTTAAAATGGATAACCAATACCTATGTGATACGAAAAGTTATCACTTTTAGGCATTCGACTAAGCAGAAAACGATTTCCGTATGGTTTTGTAGGATCAATCATCTTAATCCCTACATCAAACCGCACTATAAGATAACCTAGATTCAATCTTAAGCCAAGACCTGTATTTGTCGCTATTTGGCTCAAAAAAGTATCTATCTTAAACGTTTCATTCGATTGCCTATGGTCTCGCGGGAGGAACCAAACATTACCTGCATCAAGAAATACCCCCCCCTCAAGCGACCAAAAAAGTTTATATCGATACTCAAGATTCCCTTCAAGTTTAAAATCCCCCAAGCCTCTCATTACTGAATCAGAAGCAGCACCTGGTCCGAGCATACGAACCTGCCAACCTCGCATACTATTCGCGCCTCCCACATAATAATACTTTTCGTAAGGCAATGCTGAAGAATTACCGTACGGAAAAGAGGCTCCTATCTGAAATCGATACACCACCCTATTTTTAGAGTCAAGACGTTGATTGTAAACTACGGTATAATCAGTTCCAACAAATTGAGCATAGGGCATTCCCCAAATAGAACTCACCGATGAGTTATCTGCACTTTTAATCTTTTTTAAAATCGGATTAAACAAACTAACAACATTTCCACCTGCCTCTATATTTAAAATCGAATAAAAATAACTAGACTGGCTATTAAGTTGTTGCGTATTATAAACTATAGAAAATATACCTGAAGAAATAAAGTGGTTGGAAAAAGTAGCTGCTAACAAAGGCTTGTTTCCCAAATATTTTTTAAGGCTATCATCATTAGACATTTTAATAATACTCAAATTAATAGGAGTATAAGAAATAGCAAACTTTTTTTTAGTCATCCAGCTATATCCAAAACCAAAATTAACTAGGTTTCTAGTGTAATATGGCCGACTTTGAAAATTATAACTTCCAGAAAATTGTGTTTTTGGAGCCTGCAACTTCAGTTTTTTCTGGAGATTAAATGGCATAAGAAATCGAGGAACATATATTGAAGATGACACTCCATATTCTGTAGATTTATTAATCTGGTTGATAACATCCTCTTGTTGATTTCCTCTTAGGAAGTCAATAGTTCCATTAAAATTAAGGTTTAGTTGCTCAGCACCTTTAAATAAATTTAAATGAGAGTAACCTAAATTCCCTGCTACTCCCCAAATTTGAGAAGCTAAATACAGTTCCCCCTCTACCTTATAACCTTGCAGCAACATAGGAGTAAGAAAGATATTGCATACAAGTTCTTTAGCATTTTCAAAGTTTACAGTATTTTTCACATTACTATTAGCAGTCGTATTTTTTTCAGACTCATTGAACTGTATAGTTATTGTTCTAAACATCTTTAAACCCGAAAAATTATTATAGGTAGCATTAACTTGAGAGTTATCGTAAAGTTCGTCAGGTTTTATTTGTACTGCTCTATTTACTAATTCTGAGGTAACATTTTGCCTATTCAAATACTTTATATTTAAACCATTGTAAACGTATGTAGAGAACCTACTCGTATACTCTTTGTCTGTCAAAGCCATTGTTGGCTCATAGTTAGTGTAAACATTCACTTCTTTAACAATGTATTTTTCGTGTTGACTTTCTTCAACAACCCCACTATCAGCATTGTAATTTGAACTATTCTTAACAAGAAGGTTTAACGCCACCCCTTTCCCACCAACAGTAGAATCTGCCTCATAAACGATATAACTCTTATTAAAAGAGTAGTATCCCTCATTTTTAAGGGATGATACGATTCTGTCTCGCTCTTTTTCAAGCACATCAGAGTCAAAAATCATCCCGCGTTTTAACATCGATGACGTAGAATTTTTCCTTACGATAGCGATTAAAGATGAATCAGACCCGCTTATATGATAATTCAATAGCCTATAAGGAGTATTGGTTTGAACATTAATCTTTGCTGTTACGAATTTGTTTTTGCGATATACTAAAGAATCTCGAACAATTGCATTGTAGTATCCCTTTGAATTCAGGTACTGAGTTATACCTTCTAATGAACTAGTGTACAAAGAAGAATCAAATACTGCAGGAGGTGTCCCTATTTTTTGAAGCGTTTTGTTAATCCAACGTTTAAAATGAGTTTTACCAATACTATCCGACAAGTCGTAAATCCACAATTCAAACGGAATACCTAAGAATTTTCTAACTGGTTTCTGCTGAATAACACCAGACAAAGCACTTTTGCTAACCTTCTTATTATCCACTTTCAAGTCAACATCTGTAAGCAAGTAACTTCCCTTGGGAACAAACTTTGTTTGGGAGCATCCAACCAGAATTGCAGCGCACAGCAAGATATAAATTAGTCTTTTCACAAAAGGCAGAGTTACGTTATTAGAACAAATATAGTTGGAATGCGGATAATACTTGGTAGAATATAAAAAAAATGCTCGATTCACATCGAGCACTTTCAACCTCTAAACACCATTGCTACTTTATAGTAGCGAAGTTAACCACTTATCTATTTGTCTTAAGCAATTTAACCGAATTGCTTAATCTTCTCTAGGAACTTTAGCCTATAAGAATTTAGGTGCAAAACTATGAAATTATTTCAATTTTCAACTTTTCAAATACAAAAAAATGCATTCAGTGAGAATTATTGCATGATTCATTGTCCTCCATAGATGTAAATACACATAAAAGTTGATTTAACAACTTATGAATTACCTTCCAAAGAATTAAACATATAGTTTTGCAAGATAATTGCGACAGATGACAAAAAAAGAGATTGCCGAGATTAGAAAGTTAGCCCAGAAAAAATTCAGATACGAGCAGGGCTTATTCGTTGTCGAGGGACAAAAAGCAATAAAGGAGATTATTGATGCTGGATTCCACATAGAAATGTTATATGCTAGTAATCAAAATGAACTTCCCGTAAAGGATGTCATCATGATTAGCACAACTGAAATGGAGCGGATATCCTTTCTACAAACCCCAACCAACTATTTTGCATTAGTGAGAATCCCCCAAAGTATTAATACGTATAGGGTAATCGAAGATGAATTTACGCTAGTACTTGACGAGGTTCAGGATCCTGGAAATCTAGGGACTATCATAAGACTTGCCGATTGGTTTGGAATAAGCACAATTGTGTGCAGTACAAATACAGCCGATTGCTTCAATCCTAAAGTAGTACAGGCAACAATGGGCGCTATAGCGCGACTAAAAATAATTTACTGCAACTTGCAGGAAGTCTTGAAAGATGCAAGAAGTAAAAATATCCCCATATTTGGCACATTTATGAATGGTGATAACATTTACACCATCAATCTACCTCGTTATGGGGTATTAGTTATGGGTAACGAAGGTTCCGGCATAAGCAAAGAGATTGAGCCTCTCGTCACCCAAAGGCTGACTATACCATCGTTTAAAACAGAGAATGTAGAATCGCTGAATGTAGCAATTGCAACAGCCATATGCTGCTCTGAATTTAAGCGACGTATCCTTTAGTGTTTTGCCCAATCGGCGAATTTCTCAGCAACCTTTTCACCATCGATTGCTGCAGAAACAATTCCTCCAGCATAGCCAGCACCTTCGGCACAAGGGTACAGCCCCTCAATTTGAGGATGCTGAAAGGTGTTGCTATCACGAGGAATGCGAACAGGCGAAGATGTTCGTGATTCTACACCCAGAATTAGCGCCTCGTTGGTTACAAAACCACGCATCTTCCCATTGAATGCTTTAAATCCCTCCTGGAGTCGCTTAGAAAAAAACTCTGGAAGCCAGTGATGCATTGACGAAGACTGAACACCTGGATGGTATGATGTTTTAGGTAGATCTTGAGAGAATTTGCCTTGCACAAAATCGGCTAAACGCTGGGCTGGCGAAACAACTCCATTCCCTCCATTTTCAAACGCCAACCTTTCTAGTTCCATCTGCATATGCAAGCCCGCTAAAACGCCATACTTGGAATAAGCAGCAGTATCTTCAATTCGTGTTTCGACAACAATTCCTGAATTGGCAAACCTAGAATTACGCTCCGAAGGAGACATGCCGTTTACAACAACCTCGCTTGCCCCTGTTGATGCAGGAACTATAAAACCTCCTGGACACATACAAAACGAATAAACGCCTCGACCAGCAACCTGATTTACGAGGCTGTAAGCAGCTGCAGGAAGATATTCCCCTCTGCTTGGCATGTGGTATTGTATGGAATCTATCATTGCTTGAGGATGCTCTACACGTACCCCCATTGCAAACGATTTTGCTTCGAGCAAAATACCCTTTTGATATAGCAGATGGTATATGTCGCGAGCAGAATGACCTGTAGCCAAGATTACAGCACGACCTGTTATGGTATCCCCATTGGCAATTGTAACGCCTGTAGCCTTGCCGTCCTTTATAATAATATCGGTAACACGTGCATCAAAGTGTACTTCTCCTCCCGCTGCCATTATTGTGTTTCGAATATTAGCAATAATACGGGGAAGCACATTGGTACCTATGTGAGGATGAGCATCTGAAAGGATGTTTTCGTTAGCACCATGAAAGCAAAGTGTTTCTAGGGCTTTGCGATAGTCGCCGCGTTTCTTAGAACGTGTGTACAGTTTACCATCCGAGAATGTACCTGCCCCACCCTCGCCAAATGCGTAGTTTGAATCAAGATTGATGGACTGATTTCTGTTTAACGAAGCCACATCGCGCTTTCGTGAGGACACATCTTTACCTCTCTCTAGTACAATTGGCTTATAGCCTAATTCAATTAAGCGAAGAGCAGCAAAGAGCCCGGCAGGACCTGAACCAACAATAACTACCTCATCCTTTTTAGATACATCGCCATATTCGAAGTGGTAACTTAGCGTTTGAGGCGCCGCTTCATCAACAAAAACGCGAACCCCCATATTTACCTTAACCTCTCGACTACGAGCATCAATGGAACGTCGAGTAACCATAACATAGGCTATTTGGCTGGGGTCTATATTTAGCTGCTTTGCTATTATGGGCAGGTAGTATTGCTTGTCCGACGCCTGTTTTGGCGTAAGTAACAGATTTAAATCCTGTGGCATTGACTTTATTTTGCCACAAAAGTAACCATTAAAATTGCTATTCGAAGTTAAAAGATATTACTACCATATCGGTGATTATCCCCTCAATTGACTCAGGGAAATACTCATACACCTCTTGCTTTCGGGTTGATAGCATATCCTTTAAGCCTCTTGAGTACTTTATTTCAGTAGCAAACTTGAAGTAGGGCAGATAAAAATCAACGCCAACACCCAACTCAACGTAATAGTTTAACTGATTTAATCCCATATAAACCCCTTCGCTGAATCGCTTACGGGCAGCCAAGTCGTAACGAGGCGTAAAGCCGCCTATAAAGTACGGCCTGATGTCGCTGTGCCGAACGGCACTGTACTTGAAAAGTATAGGCACCTCGATCATTGCAGACTCCACCTTCATACTGTGGTACAGAGAGTCCTTTTCACCAGTATTATGAGCGATTGCATAGAACGAGAAGGCTCGCTGCCCAAACGACATACCCGGCAACACACGAAGAGACCAGCTGCGATTTAGCCTCAACTCCGATATTATATTCACATTAAAGCCGGGAGAAACTTGCGACACATCAGTCCAAAGCAAAACCGTTTTGCCGTTCTCGTCGGTAGCGAAGAATCTTTTGCAATTCACCTCCGCATCCATATTGTTTATGCCTAACGAAAATCCAAAATGAATGCGATGACCTAAATCGTAAGCAGGGTTGGTTAGCGGGCGACTTTTTTTCAGCTGACCACAAGAATGGTTCGCCAAAAATATGGAAACACCCACTAGAAGAGCAATCTTCAACCCTATATTCATACAACTAGCCTATTTCTCGCCAATATAGATATTTGCAACCCCAAAAGTTAACGGTATGATTCTAGCTTTTGTAAAGCCAGCCTCCTTAAGTAAGGCTATAAAATCGGCACCACTTGGAAATGCCTCTACCGATTCGGGCAAATAGGTATAGGCTGAACTATCTTTAGAAAAGAATCGCCCTACAAAGGGTAGTATTTTAAAGAAGTAGAACTTATAGAGCTGCTTAATCGGGAATTTTGTTGGCATAGCAAACTCCAAGACTGCTACTCCCCCACCCGATTTCAGGACACGGTGCATCTCCCGAAGGCCTAACAACGGATTTTCGAAATTGCGAACACCAAAAGCTACTGTGGCAAAATCGAAGGTGTTGCTATCGAAGTTGATGGTTTCCGAATCACCTTGCTGAAGATATATTACATTGTCCAATCCTCGCTCCTTTACCTTGTCGATGCCCACCTCTACCATCTTAACGGCAATGTCGATACCAACGATGTTTTGAGGGTTAAGCTTAGACAGCGCGATGGCAAGATCGCCGGTGCCAGTTGCAACGTCGAGAATTCGAGATGGCTTGTACTTACCAACCTCTTTTACCAACCTTTTACGCCAAAGCTTATCGATTCCTAATGAAAGGAAGTGGTTTAGAAAATCGTACTTAGGTGCAATATTATCAAACATGCTTGCGACCTGCTCCTTCTTTGTCGACTGTGAGTCTTCGTAGGGTTTTACAACCTTTTTTGATGCCATTTTCTTTATGTTATTCTGGAATGCAAAGGAAACCTTCTTTTTTAAATCGGCAATAAAACCGTATGAAACATCATCAATTCTAATTTCACCTTTAGTTACATGTCCCAGCAAAGTAGCTGATACACCACTCTCCCCTACATAGTCAAGAAATTGCACCTCGCGATCGTCAGAAACAACCAGAACGGCACGCCCAATAGAATCATCGAATAAAAAACACTCTGGCGTTTGTTCGGAATCGCTGGTTATATCGAACCCGAGATTCTGGCTTTCGCCCATTGAGAATAGCGAGTAGAAAAGCCCTCCTTTCGAAATTGGAGCGATCGCACTCACCAGCTTTAGGCTAACCAAATGGGGAATGATGCCGCTCGAAAAAAGCAGTTCCGGATCTTGTGCAGCCCCTCCCGAACGAAGGTTTAGCATGTAGATAACATCACCCTTTTGCTTGAAGCCCGACATCAACTCGCCCACCTTCTGATCTAGCCTGGAGACCAGCCCCAAGGACAGCACGTAGGCGCTCGACAGGCAGGCGATCTCTTCCCGCTCAATGCGGCATTGGATGGAAAAGATATCGAAGAACCGGGTCAGTTCGTCAACCACCCGTTGCCCTTCTCCCGCATTCCGAGGTCGCTCGAGGAGCCGGACTAGCGCCAACGCGGGTTTCGCGCCGTATGCTTGATGCTCAAAAATCACCCTTAATGTTGAGTCCAGGTCGCCATCGCCACCGGGCACCAGCGTATTCAACGAAACGAGGAAGCGGCCAACATCCTTTACCGCAAAATACGAGGCATACGGCGAACGGGCAAAGCTGGCCTGATGCGTATTCATGCAGGGATCAAATCGAGCGGCGAGCTGGCTGCCCGATACGTACTCCATGTTTTCGAGCACATCCTGAATTGTGCGCTCGGCTGGCCGACGGGATGGTGCAGCGGCGGTATCGAATTGGGCGAACCCCACCGCCGAGTTGCCGTAGAACTGGTACTGAATGGCGGCAAGGATGATCTCGTCGAGGAGGATGGACGAGAAATGGAGCGTTTCGCCCTTCCGTACAAGAATGCTTTCGCCCACCCCCTCGGAGAGAACCCCGCAGGAGGTGAGGCTAAAGGAGCTGCAGGCCTCCTCGAACCTTTCGGCATCGGAGAATGGGACGATGCACAAAAAGGCCTTCGGCTGGATGGCTGCCGCCAACAAATCGGCATTCAACGAGAGCTTGTAGCCGAAGTGGCTCGCCATTCGGACGACGTACCCAAAGTCGGCCTCATCCCTTACCTGACAGTAGGCAATAGCGGCCCCCTCTGTGCCGAACGAGCTTAAGATACGGAGGAAATCATACTCCCCCTCTAAGCGAATGGCCGACTCCTCGCCTACGGTAACGGCATATACGTGGTACTTCGGCTGCGTAAGCGCCGAGGCCTGCGCATCGTAGGCTGGCTCGACATCCAACGAAAAAAGAATCGGCTTGGTGAGGTTATCGGCCAAGGCCAGCTTCGAGTCCACCACTGCGCATCCGCTCAAGGCGTAGTACTTCGCGGTAAGGTCTATCAGCTTTTCGATATGGAAGGTCGCCCGGTTGTGCGATGGCACCACCCCCGAAAGCAGCGAGAACAGGGGCCTGGGGTTGCTCAGCACGATGGAGGGGAACTCTACCCCATGGGCCGCAATCGTGCTGTGGCGGATTCGGAAGCCAAGGGGCAGCCCAGCGAGCAGGCTATCGGAGGGCGAGTGGGCAACGCAGTAGGTAAACAGCGCCCGAAGGGCGCCCTGCTCGGCCTGGGTAAGCCGGCCAAAATCGTCAACCTTTTCGGCCAAAAAGCGGCTGTACTGGTCGACCTCGTGTCGTGTACTATTCTCTCTGATTGTTGGCATAGGTAGCGCTTTACCTCCAAATATAAGAAATACCTACGAGTTATGTGGCTCTACGCTAATTTATTGGTTTCTGATGTAAAAAAAGCAATCCACGCAGCGCGCCACCTATCGCTCGCGGGTAGCCACGCCAGCGCTGCACCGCCTTAGGCCTTCACCGGCATGGCGCAGCCCGATGGAGCAGCTTCGCGGGCCTTGCATGGCCATTTCTCCGCCTTGCATCCCTACTCGCAGGCCTCCGATGGGGGAATTTCCACCAGCAATTGCTGAAATTAGTCATCCATTAGTGGAATTTGCACAACGAAGTGAGCAAATTAGTCAATCGCTAGCTGAATTTAGTCATTGCGATGAGTAATTTCATCATTAGCTAGTTGAATTTAGTCGAAGTGATGATGAATTTAGTCATCTGCTGGTGGAATTTAGTCATTCATTGGTGGAATTTAGTCGAAGCATTGAGTAATTTAGTCATCTATTGGTGGAATTTAGTCGAAGCTTCGTGGAATTTAATCATCCGTTGGTGGAATTTAGTCAAAGCTTCGTGCAAATTAGTCATTCACTAGTGGAATTTAGTCAAGGCGTCGAGCAATTTAATCATCTACTGGTGGAATTTAGTCAAATCAATGAGGAATTTAGTCATTTGTTGCTGGAATTTAGTCCAAGCATTGAGTACTTCTAGGCTACGACGGTGCAATTTCAGCAGTCCATGGTACTTTTTCGGGAGCTACAGACCTTTGAAGGGACGTAGCAGGGGGAGGCTTACCCAATGCAGCCTCCAAGAGCGCCGATTACGGAAGGGGATCTACCAATACAGCGCCCTCCGAGGTCCAACAGGCCAAGTCAGAAGCAGGTAGCGCGCAGGCAGGGGGCGAGCATCAGCCTGCGATGGAGGGTGGAATTTCTGAGCTAGCCGAGTAATTAACATTTCATACATCTGCCTAGCAGGCAAGCACTTTATGTGGAACGCTGGCAAAATTGCATCACCCCCCAGCAGCGCTATCAAAAACCTTTTCGTACATTTGCCCCACTTATATATACAACCGCTCAATAACACACAAACAGACCAAATGAAAAAAATAGCACTTGTTACTGGTGCGACTTCTGGAATTGGCCGGGCCACTGCTCTTCTTCTCGCAGAGAACGGCTACAATCTTATAATCACCGGACGGCGTACTGAGCTTTTAGACAACTTAAAGAAGGAAATTGAGGTAAAGTTCAAGGCAGATGTTCTTCCGCTTTGCTTCGACATCAGGGATAAGGAGCAGGTGGATAACGCCATTAGCACCCTCCACGAACGCTGGAAAAAAATTGATGTTCTGATTAACAACGCAGGGCTGGCCGCCGGGCTTAGCCACCTCCAGGATGGCCTAGAGGACGACTGGGAACGCATGGTGGACACCAACATTAAGGGGCTGCTGTACATCACCCGTAGGGTTGCCCCCATCATGGTCGAGCATAAGTCGGGCCACATCGTTAACATTGGCTCGATTGCCGGCACCGAGGTTTACGAGAATGGAAACGTGTACTGCGCCACCAAGCATGCCGTAAACGCGCTCACCAAGGCCATGCGCATCGACCTCCTGAAATCGAACGTTAAGGTAACGCAGATACGCCCTGGGATGGTGGAGACGGAGTTTTCCATCGTACGGTTCCATGGCGACGAGGAGATGGCCAAGGGCGTTTACGCGGGCATCACGCCGCTATTTGCCGAGGATATCGCGCAAACCATCATGTTTGTGCTAACTAGGCCTGCCCACGTTAGCATCAACGACATCGAGGTTACCCCTACGCAGCAAGCTAGCGCCATGTATGTAACCCGAAACCTATAGCAAAGCATACCACCAAACAGGAAGAGGCCGCCACGTGCGGCCTCTTCCTGTTTGGGCACCATCTGCATATTATTCGCTATATTGCCGCTCTACAATAACTATTGTTTCACTACACATCAGCTACCATGCTTACAAAAGTTCAATTGGCCATCGCAATGGCCGTTGTTTTGCTAGGAGCCTCGTCGTTTAAGCCCGAGGGTGCCGACACCTTTCCAACAAGCGCAGGCAAGCTCACCGTAACCCTACTGGGGCATGCCAGCCTGCTGTTTCAGGTTGATGGCAAGAACATCTACGTAGATCCCTGCAAGGCATTTATGAAGCAGGAGAACCTTCCGAAGGCCGACATCGTCATCGTAACCCACAACCACTTCGACCATCTCGATGCAAAGGAGATTGAGCAGCTTTCCTCCAGCACCACAGTCGTAGTGGCACCAGAGCAGTGCAGCGCCATAAAGCCGACGGTTATCCTAAAGAATGGGCAGAAAAAAACGATTAGCGGCATAGTTGTAGAGGCAGTGCCCGCCTACAACATACAGCACAAGAACGAAAAGGGAGAGCTCTTTCACCCAAGGGCGACGGAAATGGCTACGTGATAACCATAGGTGGTAAACGGTTCTACGTTGCCGGAGATACCGAGGATATCCCCGAAATGGCGAGCTTAAAGAAGATTGATGTCGCCTTTCTCCCCGTTAACCTCCCCTACACCATGGATGCTACCATGTTCGAGCATGCCGTAAAGATGGTAAAGCCCACAATCGTATATCCCTACCACTATAAGGGGACGGATCTTACCGAGGTTAAAAAGAGGCTGAAAGGCATAAAAGGCGTAGAGGTCAGAATTAGGAATATCTACTAACCTTCTCGACCCTACTTCTTGGCAAATACCTTATAGAACGCTTCTAATTGCTCCTTCGTTCCAAGCACGAAAAGCTTTCCGTGGGGTTCGAGAGGGATGTCGAGCGTAGGGTTGATTAGAATTTCGCCGGCTGCAGTCTTGTAGCCAATAATGCTCACCCCAGTAGCCCTTCGGATATGCAAATCGTGGATAGGCTTACCCCAGGTCTCCTTCGAGAATATAGAGCCAAGTATCTCCCTGTAGTTGCCCGAGGCGCTATCGTTAAAGGAAAGCAGCCTCCAGAATGCCGAGATGTCGGGTTTTACAACCAGGTTTGCCATAAGGTTGCCCCCAATCTCCTCGGGTCGAATAACCGCATCGGCTCCAGCTTTTAGCATTTTATCGTACGCACTTTCCTGAGAAGCTCTACTAATTACTCGAATAGCAGGGTTAAGCCCCTTGGCGGTAAGAATAACAAAGACATTATCGGCGTCGGAAGGGAGGGTGCATATAATTGCCTTGGCATTCATAATACCAGCCTCGATAAGGCTCTTTTCGTCGGTTGCATCGCCAGCTACCATAACTAGGTCGTCCAGTTTAGGAGATTTCCGCTCACCCTTCCTGTCAACCACCACAATGTCCGAATCGGTAGACATTAACTGATAGCAGGCCGAACGTCCTGTTCGCCCTAATCCACAAATAATAACATGATTTTTCATTTTCTTGATTTTTCTCCGTAGATACTTGTGCAAAAAATACCGCCGAGCATCACCCTCTACAAAAGAATGGCTAATGAGGGTAACAGAATAAGCAAAAACACCAAGTGTTGTAAGAATTAGGAGAGAAGTGAAGATTCGCCCCATGTCGGATAACGGATGGACCTCCGAAAAGCCAACGGTTCCTATTGTAATTATGGTCATGTAGATTGCGTCGAGCAGCCTGTAATTTTCGATGTAAACAAAACCAACGGTGCCGACTGAGATTATCCCTACAATAAGAAATATTGGACGATAAATCTTGGTAACCCTAAAGAAGTTAAACATTGTATGCCAATTTTGCCCCGTAAAGGTAATTAAATTAGCATATAGGCGATATACAAAAGAGAAGCAGCCCAACGTATTGGGCTGCTTCTCTTTTTTTAAGCGATCAATTTCCAACTAACATCTAAGCGATTTATGAACAAACTTTCAATACTCGCTTTTCGTAAACTTCATGGTGTTTTAACAAGTTGAAAGTCTCAAAATAAGCATCCGGTATCACAACGAAACCCTTTTTTGAGAAATTCTCATTCTCTCAGTCACAAATGTATGCTCTTTTTTAGCCTCCCAGCATGGCAAGTTCACCAATTACGACATGCACTAGTAAAAACAAAACAGCCTAAAACATCAAAACACTAAATTTAAACACTATACAAAGCGCAAGCGTTTGCATGTCGCTGTATTTTATGCATTTTAGCATTGCTTTTTTCACGTAACCTTCCATTCGCAATAACCATCCCTACTCTTTTTGAGGTTTACATGACGTTTTAGTACCTTTGAATGACGTCCTAAAAAGCATGAAACATGAACGAAACTATTAAATGCATCTTCGAAAGAAAGAGTGTGCGCCAGTACACTAAGCAACCTGTAGATCGCCAAACGATAGAATTACTCGTAAGGGCAGCAATGGCAGCACCATCGGCAAAGAATAGGCAGCCTTGGTCTTTTATTGCAATTACAGAGAAGGAAATGCTCAACCAACTTTCGGCAAGCCTTCCCTACGCAAAAATGGTAAAAGATGCTTCTTGCGCTATTGTGGTATGCGGAGATCTTTCCAAAGCCAAAGAGGAAGATAAAGACAAGTGGGTGGTAGATTGCTCAGCAGCAACCGAGAACCTACTTCTTGCGGCAGAGTCGCTTGGGTTAGGAGCCGTTTGGACGGGCGTTTACCCTGATATGGATAGGGTTGAACTTGTAAGCAAATGCTTGAATCTCCCAAAATATGTTATCCCCCTAAATGTAGTTCCTGTTGGGCATCCTGAAGGCGAAAACAAGCCGAAGGATAAGTATAAACCAGAGCGACTAAAGTGGGAACGATGGGAATAAAAGCGTCAAGACGAGAATCAGAGAATAATAAAAGACTCGTTTACTTTCTAGCTTATAAGCCATACGGTATGCTATCTCAGTTCAGCAGGGAGGGTGATAAGCACACCCTTGCTGATCTTGGCTTCAACTTTCCCAAAGACGCCTACCCTGTTGGAAGGCTAGATCACGATAGCGAGGGCTTGCTTCTTATCACCAACGACAAGAGCCTAAACAGTCGGCTTCTGAATCCAAAACATCACTACAAAAAAACGTACTTGGTGCAGGTAGATAGGGAGATTACAGATGATGCCATAGAGCAGCTACGCAAAGGAGTTACCATAAACGTTAATGGAGAATACAGAACTCGTCCTGCTATAGTTAATCGAGTTGCAGAGCCAGATCTTCCAGAAAGAGTTCCTCCAATCCGATTTAGGATAAACGTACCTACAAGTTGGATAGAGATAACCATTACAGAAGGGAAGAATAGGCAAATAAGAAAGATGACAGCGGCTGTTGAATTCCCTACTTTACGGCTAGTAAGAAGCGCTATTGGACCATTAGTCATTGACGGCATGAATCCGGGAAATATAAAAGTGCTTACCGAAAAGGAGGTATCAACTCTGATTGATATACAATAACAGGATTAATAATTTCAGCCTTTAAAGCATCTGTAATTTGCCATACAACCAACAATCGGTCAAGAAAACTGCGAAAAAGTAAAAGTTTTCAGGAAGTATCGTGTCTAAAGACCATTAAATAGTGTATAAATCAACAGTCCATGCAATCTACTAAGTTAGTCTACAAAACAACAATGCTAATTCTAGCATGTTCCATTCTACTTGCATCCTGCTCCGATAAAAAGGGAGGAAAAAAGGATAAAGACAAAGACAAGAAACCATTGGCAGTTAATGCGCTTGTTGTCAAACCATCGAAATTAGAGGATGAGGTATCGCTTAATGGTACTCTTTTGGCAAATGAGCAGGTAGAGCTAAAGGCAGAAGCACAAGGGAAAATTATCGTCCTTAATCTTGTAGAAGGATCCTCCGTTCGAAAAGGAGCCCTCCTCGCAAAGCTCAACGATGCAGATCTGCTAGCCACATTGAAACGCCAAAAAGCACAAGAGGCTCAGCAAAGCAACGATGAGAGAAGAAAAAAAGCCCTCCTAGCCGTAAACGGAATAAGCCAGCAAGATTACGAGCAGGCAAAAACTTCGCTCGATGCCATCCGTGCCGATATCCAGATGACCCAAGCCCAAATTGCAAAAACAGAAATACGAGCCCCATTCGATGGAACCGTAGGTCTGCGCGCAGTTAGCTTAGGTGCCTTCGTCAGCCAAAGTAATACAATAGCAAAGCTGATACAAACTCACCCCCTAAAAGTCGAGTTTAATCTACCAGAGCGTTATTCCATGGTAGTAAAGAAAGGTCAGACAATCGGCTTTACCGTGGAAGGGGACAACTCTGAATACAAGGCAAAGATCTACGCAATAGAACCCGAAATAGATCCCATGACTAGAGCCGTAAAGGTTAGAGGACTTGCATCGAATGCGAAGAATATACTTTTGCCAGGTTCATATATTAAGGTAAACATTCAGTTAGAAGGAGGAAATGCGCTTCTTGTTCCTGCTGAAGCAATAGTTCCTCAGCTAGGATCTCAGAACTTATACGTAGCAAAAGGTGGCAAAGCGATGCTCACCAAGGTTAAGACTGGTTACAGAACAGGAACCCAAGTTGAAATAATTGAAGGTATTGCTCAAGGCGATACGGTTATTACCACAGGTTTAATGATGCTCAAAGACGAAAAGCCTGTAAATGTTACTGTAAAATAACCGATTCTTAACCATTCAATTCTTTGCCATGAGCATTTACGCAACAAGTATAAAACGTCCAGTTTTAACAATGGTGTACTCCATTGTTATAGTCCTTTTCGGGTTTGTTGGATTCAAGTTTTTGGGAGTTCGTGAGTACCCCAGCATCGATCCGCCTGTTGTTACCGTAGCGACAACCTATACGGGAGCAAACGCCGATGTTATTGAAGCGCAAATAACCGAACCCCTCGAAGCATCAATCAACGGTATCCAAGGCATCAAGTCGCTTTCTTCGTCGTCTTCGGATGGAAGAAGCCGTATCACCGTAGAGTTTGAGCTTGGTAAGGATATGGAAAGTGCAACCAACGACGTACGCGACCGCGTTTCGCAGGCTATCCGCCTTCTTCCCAAAGATGTTGACCCTCCCGTCGTATCGAAAGCCGACGCCGACTCCGATCCTGTAATAGCATTCTCCATACAAAGCAACAATAGGGGCTTGCTCGAACTTTCCGACTTAGCCAATAACGTGCTCAAAGAAAGGCTCCAAACCATAAATGGGGTAAGCCAGGTTGGCGTTTGGGGTGAGAAGCGCTATGCGATGAAAATAGAGCTCGATCCCGAAAAAATGGCAACCTACAAGGTTACCCCAAGCGATATCAGAAACGCGCTTGCCAAGGAGAATATCGAGCTGCCAGCAGGACGAGTTGAGGGATATAACGTAGAGTTAAGCATCAGAACGTTAGGACGACTAACTAGCGTAGATGATTTTAACAACCTTATTATAAAGGATATTGAAGGCTCCAATATTAAGCTCCGAGATGTTGGCGTTGCCAGCCTAAAGCCCGAGAATGAGCGAAGCGTCAACCGTGGGAAAGGGCTCGTTCCTCAAGTTGCCGTTGCCCTGATACCTCAACCAGGATCGAATCAAATAGAAATAGCCGATGAGGCATACACGCGCATAGCCCAGCTAAAAAAGGAGCTACCAAAGGATATCAGCATTACCCCTGTTTGGGACGTCACCAAAAATATCCGAAAAGCCATATCGGAGGTAGAGGAAACCATACTACTCGCATTCCTGCTTGTGCTGCTGGTAATATTCTTCTTCCTGCGCAGCTGGCGAACAACGCTAATCCCAATAATCGCTATCCCGATCTCGCTTATCGGCAGCTTCTTTGTGATGTACCTTGCCGGATTCTCCATCAACATACTTACACTGCTGGGAATTGTGCTTACCACAGGGCTTGTGGTGGACGATGCCATTGTGGTGCTCGAGAATATCTTTAAGCGCATCGAACGCGGCGAGGACAACTACTCGTCGAGCATGGAAGGAACGAAGGAAATCTTCTTCGCCATTTTGTCGACGACCATCACCCTTATTGCCGTTTTCTTCCCGATTATCTTCCTCCAAGGCGTCACAGGGCGACTATTCCGCGAATTTGGTATTGTGGTGGCATCTTCGATTCTTATATCGTGCTTCGTATCGCTAACCCTAACGCCTATGATGTGCGCCCGGGTTCTTAAACACAAGAAAAGCGAGAGCAAGTTCTACCAGTTTTCGGAGCGATTCTTCGAATGGCTAAGCAGCAGCTACCGCCGGGGGCTCACCCGATTCGTGAGTATCAGGTGGGTTGCCATCGTCATCATGGTTGTTTCGTTCGTGATTATTGTTGTTATTGGGAAAATGCTCCCATCGGAGCTTGCCCCACTCGAGGATAAAGGTCGTGTATCGATAATGGCAACTGCCCCCGAAGGTACCGGATTCGAAAAGATGGATAGCTACATGCTGGATCTGGCCCAAGTTGTTGATACAATACCCGAAGTAGAAAGCATTATAGCCCTAACAGCTCCTGGAAGTGGTAGCGCAAACTCGGGCTTTATCAGAATATCGCTGGTATCGGCATCAGAGCGCTCGCGAAGCCAGCAGCAAATTGCCGACGCGCTATCGGAGGTTACCAAAAAGAACAACTTTGCCAAGTCGTTTGCCATTCAAGACCAGACCATCAGCACAGGACGTGGCGGTGGAATGCCCGTTAGCTTTGTAATACAGGCACCCAACTTTGAGAAGTTGAAGGAGTACCTCCCAAAGTTCATGGATAAGGCGCAGGCAAGCTCGGTATTCCAAACCGTCGACGTCAACCTGAAGTTCAACAAGCCAGAGCTGCAGATTAAAATCAACAGGGATAAGGCTCGCTCGGTTGGCGTAACGGTAGCCGACATTTCGGAAGCGCTACAGCTATACTTTAGCGGCCAGCGCTACGGCTACTTCATCATGAACGGCAAGCAGTACCAGGTGATTGGGCAGGCCTCGCGCGACCTACGCGACGACCCCAACGATATCAAGAGCATATTCATCCGCAGCGATTCTGGTGAGCTGATCCAGCTAGGCGAGCTCGTTTCGACCATCGAGGAGAGCACTCCTCCACAACGCTACCGCTACAACCGCTACATCTCGGCAACCGTATCGGCAAACCCAGCCCCTGGAAAAACCATGGGGCAAGGAATCGACGAGATGCGTAGCATTGCGAAGGAGACGCTTGACGACTCCTTCTCCACCACCCTGTCGGGCATCTCGCAGCAGTTCGAGGAGAGTTCCAACAGCCTTTACTTTGCGTTTATACTTGCAATAGTGCTGATCTATCTGGTTCTGGCGGCCCAGTTCGAGAGCTTCCGCGATCCGCTCATCATCATGTTCACCGTTCCGCTGGCGCTGGCAGGTGCGCTGCTCTCGCTCTGGATATTCGGGCAAACGATGAACATCTTCAGCGAAATCGGCATCATCATTTTGGTGGGTATTGTAACCAAAAACGGCATCCTGATCGTAGAGTTCGCCAACCAAAAGAAGCAGCTAGGCATCAACATTCGCACGGCGGTTATCGAAGCTGCGGCACTCCGCCTTCGCCCCATCCTGATGACCAGCCTTGCTACAGTATTCGGAGCAGTGCCTATTGCGCTTGCCCTTGGTGCCGCCTCTACCAGCCGTATTCCGCTGGGGATTGTCGTAATCGGCGGCCTACTCTTCTCGCTTATCCTAACGCTTTTCGTGATTCCGGCCCTATACACCTACATGTCGAGGAAAACGGCGAACATTAGGCACGACCAGGATCAGGATCATGAGAAATTTGGTGAACAAACATCCATAGAATAATGAAAAAAACGCTACTCATACTCCTTGCTACCGCAGCACTCGGCGGGACTAGCGCCTCGGCTCAAGAGGTGCTTACCCTAAAGGATGCGGTAAGGCTGGGGCTCGAAAACGGGTACTCGATACAAATAGCCAAGAACAGCAGCAGCATTGCAGCCAACAACAACACCTACGGCAATGCCGGCTTCCTGCCCCGCGTTGACGCCACCGTTGGCGGCAACATCAAGGCATCGTCCGACAAGACCACCCGCCTCGATGGCTCCACCACATCGGCAAGCCCCCGCACGCTTAATGCCAACGCTGGGGTATCGCTCTCGTGGACGCTCTTCGACGGCATGGGCATGTTCATCGCCAAGGAGAAGCTCGACCTCCTGCAGAAGCAGGGCGAAACCACCCTCCGGGTAAACATGGAGAACTCTGCGGCGCAGATCATATCTACCTACAACGCCATCGTTCAGCAGAAGCAGCTGATAAAGGTTTTCACCGAAACCATGAGCATCTCGGAGCAGCGGGTGAGGATCGCCCAAACCGCCAAGCGGGTTGGCTCGGGGTCGGATGTTGCCCTGCTGAAAGCCGAGGTGGACTACAAGAGCGACAGCTCGAACCTCGTTCAGCAAAGCCTCGCCCTACGCAACCTGAAGGCCGACCTCAACCAGCTGCTGAGCAGAGCACCAGAAACCGCATTTGAGGTAGAGGAGCAGCAGCCAACGGCTGGCCCCATCGCCTACCCGGATATCGCCGCTAAGGCAATGGAGCAAAACCCCAGCCTGATAGAGGCACGCCAGGAGCTGAGCATCCAGCAGCTGGGCGTAAAGGAGGTAAAGTCGATGGCGATGCCCTACGTGACACTCAACTCCAGCTACACCTTCAACAAGTACAGCTACACCAACGGAAGCTACGACGCGCTCCGTTCGCACGGGCCCTACGTTGGCGTTACGGCAGGCGTAACGCTCTTCGACGGGTTTAACATCCGCCGCAACGAGCGCAACGCGCAGCTGCAGGTAAGCAGCATGGAGGTACGGGTTCAGCAGCTCGAGCAGGAGCTGCGCACCAGCATCCTAAAGACCTACAACGCCTACACCACCGCGCAGTCGGTTGTGGAGATCGAGCAAAAGTCGCTGGAGCTGGCGCAGAAGAACCTCACCATCGCCCTAAAGGCCTACGAGCAGGGGTCGATCAGCGACATCGACATGCGCGAAACCCAGCGCAGCTTCGTGGATGTATCGTACCGGCTGATCAACGCGCAGGTTAACCTGAAGAATACTGAGGTGGAGCTCCGCCGGATATCGGGCACCCTCACCCTCCCCGACCAGCAGTAGAAAGCATACGAAAAGGCGAACCGGATATCGGGTTCGCCTTTTTTATTCCCCAACCGACACCGATTTTCCCGTTCCGCCATAAGGCAGCATGCCAATTCGAAGTCCGTTTTCCCCTTTGCAGCACGACGGAAGCCCACCTGCTCCTGCGTTTATCCTTCTGGCGCCCTTCGGAACCCCAACGGCTCTTCGTTTCTGGGCTTTGTCAAATTTGTATTTTTCATCACATAAAGCGCAATAAATTTTGCAAGTGTATTTTTAATGCATAAAGTAGCATCGCAAAATTTACAAATGTATTTTACATCACCAATACTGTTATACATAAAATGCAAATGTATTTTTCAAGGCACAGTTCTCATCACAAAGAATACACTTGTATTTTTCATGCCGCAACTATCTTCACTAAGAATACAGCTGCATTTTTCACATCAACTATTGTCTTGAAAAATACATAATGATCGAAGGGGCTAAACCACGAGTAGTTGCCCTGCTGCAGCCGTACGATACCCCCAAACGGGTACAGCTTGCCCTTTCGGCGATTGGCAGAGGACTGTCGGCAAAAGCAGTTAACCTCCTGTAGCTTTTCGAAAACACATTAACGCTTTCGGATGCCCCTCTGCGGCGAGCCAAAGGCAACATTTGCTACATTTGCGGCTCACCAAAACTCAATTCATGAGCAACATCAAAACAATTATCTTCGACCTCGGCGGGGTGCTTGTCGACTGGAATCCGGAGTACGTGTACCGCAAGATATTCGACAACGACGAGCAGAAGATGAAGTGGTTTCTCACCGAGATCTGCCCCTACAGATGGAACGAGCCCCAGGATGCCGGCAAGCTGTGCCAGGTGGCTACCGCAGAGAAGGTGGCCGAGTTCCCCCAGTACAAGGAGTGGATTGAGGCCTACTACGGCCGCTGGGAGGAGATGCTGGGCGGACCGCTCCACCAAACGGTGGAAATCCTGAAGACGCTGAAGGAGAACCAGGAGTACCAGCTGCTGGCCCTTACCAACTGGAGCGCCGAAACGTTTCCAACGGCCCAAAAGCACTTCGACTTCCTCGGCTGGTTCGACGGGGTGGTGGTGTCGGGCGAGGAGAAGACGCGCAAGCCCTTCGACGACTTCTACCAGATCCTCTTCGACCGCTACTCGGTAACCCCATCGGAGGCCGTATTCATCGACGACAACAAGGCCAACGTAGAGGCAGGGCAGCGCCTCGGGCTCAACGCCATCAACTTCCGCGATGCCGAGCAGCTAAAGAAGGAGCTGGCCGCCTTCGGGGTAAACCTCTAGCAAAACCTGCACTAGCCAACCATTCGACAATACCACTATGACAAAGAAGATACACCTACGCAAGGCGCTACTAGCAGCAGGGCTGCTGCTCCTGGCAGGCGGCGCTGGCGCACAGCAGAGCTCGCTGCTCTGGAAGGTTACCGCCAAAGGTGCCGCTAAGCCAACGTTCATATTTGGGACCATCCACGCGCTGCCCCAGTCCAAGTTCTTCTTCCCCAAGGCAGCCGCCGAGGCGCTGAACGCATCCGACCGGCTGGTGCTCGAAATCGACATGGACGACGCCCAAGAGCTCTCCTCGCTTCCCGCGCTGATTGCGGCCAAGGGAAAATCCATCAAGGATTTCATGACGCCAGAAGAGCTAGAGAAGGTATCGCGCTACATGGCCGATTCGGCAGGCATCCCCTTCGAGCAGGTGGCCGCGCTTAAGCCGTTCGTGTTTACCAGCCTGCTGCTATCGAAGGTGGTGGGCTCTACCCCCGCCAGCTACGAGGAGTACCTGCTGGCGCAGGCAAAGCAGGCCAACAAACCCATTGACGGCATCGAAACGGTTGCCGAACAGGTGGAAGCCTTCGACCGCCTGCCGTTCGACAAGCAGGTGAAGCAGCTGGTGGAAATGATCTCCGACATGAGCAAAACCAGGCAGCAGTACCAGCAAATGGTGGCGGCCTACACCTCGCAGCAGCTCGACCAGATTGCAAAAATGTCGAAAGAGGAAAACAAGGAGTACCCAGAGTTCGATCAGGTACTTATCACGGATAGGAACACCAAGTGGATTCCCCGACTAAAAAAGAAAATTGATGCCGGAAGCTGCTTTATTGCCGTTGGCGCGGGGCACCTTCCCGGCAGCAACGGCATCCTGGAGCTGCTGAAGAAAAAAGGCTATACGGTAGAACCCGTTGCCATTAAGTAAGCAGGCATGATAAACAAAAAAGCGCAGGGGATAACCTCTGCGCTTTTTTGATTTATGGTAGAAACAAGTTCACTACTCGCTGCATTTCACCATTTCAACGTACTCGTCGTACCCCCTCGCCCTTAGCAGGCAGGCGTTGCACTTGCCGCACCCGTAGCCGTAGCGGTTCATGGTTAGCTCAGCATTGTAGCAGGTAAGGGTTTTATTAATGATGATATTGATATCCCCGCAGAGATCGGCAAGCATAAAGGTCTCCGCCTTGTTAAGCCACATGATTGGGGTTTCGATCTCGATGTCCACCTCGCTAGCCATATTCATGGTAGCCTTTGCCGACTGGATGAAGTCGTAGCGGCAGTCGGGATAGCCCGAGTAGTCGGTTTGGCAAACGCCAGTAACAAGCGTGTCGAAGCCTATCTTTTGGGCAAAAGTATGGGCATAAATCAGGAAGATAAGGTTTCGGTTGGGGACAAACGAGGCGGGAAGGCCACGGGTGGTCTCCGCATTCACATCGTCGCCTTTCGTCAGCAGGGCCGACTCGTTTAGCTCGGCAAATTGCACCGACAGGTCAACCACCGTTTGCGCTACGCCCAACTGGGAGCAGATGTCGGCCGCCAGCGTCAGTTCCACGCTGTGGCGCTGCCCGTAGCTAAAGCTGATAGCACGAACCTCGTCATACTTCTTCAGGGCCCAAAGCAGGCAGGTGGTGCTATCCTGTCCACCCGAGAAGATCACCAAAGCCTTCTTTCCCGTTACCTGCTTCTCGAATATTTCTAATGCTGTCATTCTAATTTCTTCTTAAGCGTACGCCGCACAAATTTAGCGCAAAAAAAAGAGGACCTGCGAAATCCTCTTTTCCGATATTCTAGTTAAAGTATCGTCCTATCTTGTTGATGGCCGACGGTAGCGCAAACACCACCACCCTATCGTAGGGAAGAATGACGGTGTCGCCGGTAACAATCAGGCTTAAATCGCCACGAACCAAACCACCAATCATTGCATCTTTAGGGAAGTTAATAGTTTTAACAGGCCCGCGAACCGCAGGGCTACCCGGCTTTACGATAAACTCCATCACCTCGGCATCCGATCCCGAAAGAACCTTTATGGACTGCACATCAGTGCTCATGGTAAAGCGGTAGATGCGACCAGCCGTAATCAGTTTCTTGTTGATTACCGTATCAACACCAACACTCTCCGCTAGCTTAATGTAGTCGAGGTTCTCGATTTCGGCAATTGTTTTATTAACGCCTAGTCGCTTGGCAAGCATGCAGGCTAGGATGTTGGTTTCCGAGTTTCCGGTAACCGCAATAAAGGCGTCAACATGCTCGAGCCCCTCCTCAATAAGGAAGTCAGAGTTACGGCCATCGCCATTCAGCACCAAGGTATTTGGCAGCTCGTCTACAAGCTTTTGGCAGCGCTCGCGGTTAATTTCCACCATCTTAACGCCTACCTTATTCTCCAAATCACGGGCAATCCATATCCCGATACGGCTTCCTCCAAGAATCATCACGCTCCGAACCTCGATTGGCGACTTACCCGTATACTTTACCAGCTCAGGAGCCCCCTTTTCGTTGGTAATAACGTAAATAATATCGCCAACCTTAAATCGTTCGGTAGCCGTTGGTATTATGGTTTCACCATTACGCGAGATGGCAACCGCCCGATAGTTTAAATCGATACGAGAAGCCGATGCCTGCAGCAACGTTTTATTAATAATTGGGGATGATTCTTCGAGCTTAAATACGACTAGTTTCAGCTTCTTATTGGCGAAATCGACGAATTCGGTAGAGAACGACTGGCTAAGAAGATCAACCACCTCGCGACCCGCAATTTTCTCTGGATAGTAAAGGTAGTCGATACCCATATCCACAAACACCTCCTTGTTGCTGGGCAACAGGTATTCGTTCTTATCGATACGCGCAATTACCTTCCGGGCGCCAAGCCTTTTGGCTAGCGATGCCGAAATGATATTTGTCTCCTCCGAAGGAGTAACCGCAATAAACAGATCCGCCTTTTCGACCCCAGCCTGCGAAAGCATTTCGAACGAAGATGGGCTTCCAGCAATGCAGGGCACATCGACATTAGCAGCAAGCTGCTTGCGCCGCTGATCGTCGTCATCAATCACCACTAAGTCGTGATACTCGTTACTCAGCATCTTTGCAAGGTGGGTTCCCACCTCTCCTGCTCCTGCAATTATTATTTTCATCCGATAATTATTTATTTCTCAGAGGTCGGATGGAACTCGAATATTGGCATTTCAAGGGTGCTTGTGCGTTCTGCCAACATGCTCGTTTCATTGCTGCGAAATTACGTCCTATCCTTGCTTACTCTTGTAATCGGCGCTATACTTACCCTTTGCCATTGCGGCAAGCTTACCTTTCACAAGCTTCTTTCTTAACGGAGAAAGCCGATCAACAAAGAGCAAACCGTCCAAATGGTCGTACTCGTGCTGAATTATTCTTGCAGCGATACCGCCGTATACTTCGGTGTACTCTACAAAGTTCTCGTCCTGATATTTAATCTTTACGGTTGCTTCACGGTAAACATCTTCGCGCACCCCAGGAAGGCTTAAGCATCCCTCATTAAATGGCCATGGTTCACCGCTACGCTCCAATATTTGAGGATTTATAAAGGCCTTCTTAAAATTTTCCAGTTTGGGATCATCTTCCGCAAAACCACTTCCATCAATTACAAATACACGAACTGATTTCCCGACCTGAGGAGCTGCAAGACCAACTCCATCGGCATGGTACATCGTTTCCCACAGGTCCTTTAAAAATGTATCTAGTCCCTCATAGCTTGGATCGATATTCTCTGCTACTTTCTTTAGAACAGGCGATCCGTAAACAAAAATTGGCAGTATCATTGGTCTAAAATTTTCGTAACTCTTTGCTCTGCATGTACGACTGCAAGATAATTGTAGCGCTAACCATATCCACCAGCGACTTATCGCGCCTATCCATCTTCTTTACGCCACCATCCAAAATAGCCTGATGCGCAATCTTCGAAGTAAAACGCTCGTCGTATGCTTCAACCTTAATCTGTGGAAAATGTTTAGCCAGCTGCTTAAGAAAGGGTTTTATGTACACCATCGACTCCGATTCACTATTGTCCATCTGCTTGGGCAGCCCTATAACAATACAATCGACGCTTTCTTTACCCAAATACTCCTTTAAAAAGGTAATAACCTGATTAGATGCGACAGTACAAAGTCCTGTTGCAATAAGCTGCATCGGGTCTGTAACCGCAATGCCAACCCGTTTCTTTCCATAATCAATAGCTAGTAGTCGTCCCAATGCTGTTTAAATAAGCTGCAAAGTTAAAAAACTAGCCAATTAATAAGGCGGATTGCCAAATCTTATTTTGAACTCGTTAATTTGCTCGGCAGATAGATTAAAAGTCTTTCCACCATGCATGAAGATTTCTCCCTTTGAGATGATCTCTACTTTTTTCAGATTTAGCAAGAGGTCGTTGGCAATCCTAGAAAATTTGCTGTCCAATAGTGTATCCTCAAGGGTATCTATGTCTTTTTCAGAAACAATACTTCGCCCCTCGATGGTATAAGCAATAACACCACCATCCTTCGACTCAAAAGCCAACACCTCTCCCAAATCCACCACTTCTAGCCCCCTCTCAGTTGGCAAACAAAGCTTATTAGGAAGCTCATTCCCTAAGTTTTCAAACAAAACGGTGTACTGAAGAGATGAATTCCGTACTATTCCCCTATTGTTTTTCACCTTATCAATAGCCTTGGTTAAATCATCCTTGCAAACTGGCTTTTGAATAAACTCAATTGCACAGTACTTTAGCGCCTTTATCGCCAAGTGATTGTATGCGGTAACAAAAACGAGCTCAAAATTACGATCAGGAAGTGCTTCTAGGATATCAAAACCGGTACCATCAGGCATCATAATGTCAAGGAATACAACATCAGGGTTATGTTCAACAATCACCTTCTTAGCTTCATTTATTGACATTGCTGTTGCTACGATATTCAAATCTTCGCAATACTTATTAAGCATAATACTTAGCGATTCCACGGCGGCTCGCTCGTCATCTACAACAATCGCCTTTATTACATCCATTGCTATTCAACAATTTGGGTTACATGTTTAACAGACACAAAATCACGAGGGAATATTAGAATCACCTCTGTTCCAAAAGCATTGCCTTCGTCGTCGTACTTATCAACGTACTCGAAACTAAATTCCTTGTTGTACAGAGATCTTAGTATCTCTATCCGTTGTCCTGTAATCTTTGTTGCAAAAGACTTATGCTTTCGAACCAAGCTCATATTCTGAATCTCTTGAGACTTAACTCGTCCAATCCCATCATCGACAATACTACACTTAACAAATGTTCCTGCATTTTGAATTTTAACCTGAATATGCCCATTGCTTGCTTTGGGCATTACACCATGCCAGATTGCATTCTCTACATAGGGCTGTATTAGAAGAGTTGGAATGTAGCTATCAGAAAGAGAAATACTCGGATCGCATTCAATGCTATATGTAAATTTTCCCTCGCAACGAAGAGATTCCAATTCTAAATAAAGTTCAAGGGATTCCAGTTCCTCCTTAAGCGTAACATTCATCCTGTTGGAGTTCTCAAGTGTCTTCCTCATCAAACTTGAGAATTTCGACAGGTAATGCAACGAAGAGTCCACATCACACTTAAGAATGTACAGCTGAATTGAGTTCAGCGTATTAAAGATAAAATGTGGATTCATTTGCAAGCTAAGGCTCTGATTTTTCCACAAGTTTTCCTTCTGCTCATGCATGCCAATTTTTCGAACAATACGCAAACGCGCACGGAAAAAAGCGAAGACGATTGCAGCTGCAGCAATTAAGCATAAACCAATAAACCAATAGGTAGCCCAAAAGGGATTTGCAATTGAGAGACTAACAACTGCCGGTTTATTCGACCATACATGGTCATTGTTTTCTGCAGCAATGGTTATCCTATAATCACCTGCTGGGAGTTTGTATAGCCTAATTGTACCTTCTGACGTATAAAACCACTTATTGCTCAGCCCATCTACTCTATAACGGTATCTTACATCACCTGCACACTTGTAGGTTAAGCCATTAAAAGAGATATCAATAAAGTTCTGATCGTGATTTAACCTCAAAAGTTGATCAAGCCCTACTTCCTTATCGTTTACCTTTACAGAAGAAATCATTACTGGAGGAGGAACATTGTTATCAGCCCCTTTCGAAACACTAAAGCGAGATAATCCTGAAATAGTAGCAAAATACACGTAGTCACCCGATACGCAAACATCCTTTACGTCATTACAAATAAGCCCATGTGATGTGTTATAGTGCTTGATGCTATATTTAAGCGGAGAGGTTTGATTAATTGCTATGCGATCTACTCCACGATTAGAACCAACCCATACCTGATTCCCCGAGAAATCAAAACTTGAGATATTGTCAGACTGTAACCCATTTCTAGTACAAATCTGGATTATTTTGCCCCTATTAAGCACTAAAATTCCATTACTTTTCGTGCCTAACCAAAGTCGGTGATCATACTTATTAATAGCACTCTTTACGATGCTCGTATTTAGCAACGAGTTCGACGCTCCTATTTGTCGAACCTTACCCCTCGAATAAAGGAATAGCGAATTAGAAGCAATCCACAAGTCCCCGTTTTGCTCTTCTGCCAACGAGTAAACAATACCGACAAAATCACCAGTCTCATACGAGTCGTAAACGACCTTGCCTTTTAATATCTTTTTAAATCCCCTATTTGATGCAACCCAAATACCTCCATCTCTCGACTTCTCTACTGCGCGTGGAAGCAATGCATAATTTGGATTTTTGTTATGCTTCACCAACGTCTTTTCTACAGGATCAATTCTGTCATTATCTATACGATAAAGAATGTCGGAACAAATCCAAACTGACTTGTTGTACCCTAGGCAACCAAGCCCCTTAACAGAAGTCGTATGATTCTTACCATCTACAAAGTGTCTAATTTCCCCATCCTTATTAATCTTCGAAACAAAGCCATCAGCATAGCCAACCCACACTTCATTGTTGTTACAGGTAACTTTCGACACCTTGTCGGAAAAAAGTCCATTCTTCGTGGTATAGTTTACAAATGATAGTGAAGGGGTGAAAAAAACACCTGAATTTAAAGTAGAAAACCAATAAGAACCTTCCCTATCCTGAAGTATTGACGTAACAATCTCTTTGTCGAGAATTTTAAATGAAGGAGCATGACTGAAATTTTCGTTTGGATAGCAGTAAGCGCCATGTCCATTTATGGATAGCCATATTTGCGAATCTCGATCCTGATAGATTCCCGTTATAGCATCAACCATTTCGTACTTTTTACACCAGCCATTCCCTGCTACGTAGACTATCCTATCCAAAGAAAATATCTTATTCCCATTCTTCAGTTTTGCAGCATAGAGATGAGTTGGAAATATCTTCGAATTATAAATAAAGGAAGTTTTTTTAGAATCACGCACTTCAATAGGTCCTGAAGGAACAAATTGAAAAGAGATAAATGGGTTACTCTTAGAAAAATCAAAAAGTACTACACTCTTTTGATTCGGATATTTAAAGCTGACGATGCCATTCTGCCTAACAACAACTGCCCCTTTTTCTTTAAATGAGATCATCACCGAAGAATCGGAAAGAGGAACAAATGAATCGCGTATATGCCCCTTATTTGTATATAAATTATCCTGAATCTGTGAATTATATATGAAAGGAACTAATTTCGAGGATCTAAAATGGTATAAGTTACCCTTTAGCGAAACAAACCAGAGCTGCTTCTTACTATCTTCTTTAATTTCGAGAATCGATGAATTTCTGAATTCTTTAGGTCTTTCAATTTGAACAAAGTGTTTCCCATCAAATTTACACACCCCATATGCTGTTGCAAACCAAATATAACCCTTAGAATCTTGATAAACCTGAAAGATTTCATTAGTTAGTAAGCCATCGGAAACGGTGTACTGCTTTAAATTCGGAACCTGGGATGTTGCACTAAAAATCAGAAGATTCAAAGTCCCGAAAAGTAATACCCTAAAAAAAAGTTTCATTAACTAACAAGGCTGAAGGTTTGACCGACAATATATAAAAAAAGGCAGGATTTTATCCTGCCTTTTCATTTATTCTAGGATTACGCTATTCTGCGGAATAATCCATATTAGCCAATCTCTTATACGAGTTATACCTCCACTTTGCATTCTCCTCAGAAGCTGCAAATAACTCATCGGCAACTTCAGGGAATCCTTTCTTAAGCGAAGTATAGCGAACCTCACTCATAAGGAAGTTTTGGAACTTCGCCCATTCTGGTTCTTTAGAGTCGATGGTAAATGGATTTTTGCCTTCTGCTTCCAGTTGTGGGTTGAAGCGATATAGATGCCAGTAACCACATTCTACAGCTAACTTCGCTTCCTTTTGAGAGTGCCCCATACCATTCTTCAAACCATGGTTAATACATGGAGAATATGCAATTATAAGCGATGGTCCTGGATAAGCCTCTGCTTCCTTAATAGCCTGGAAGTATTGGTTCTGATTTGCGCCCATCGAAACTTGGGCAACATATACATAACCATACGACATAGCAATCATGCCTAAGTCTTTCTTACGAATACGCTTACCTGATGCAGCAAATTTTGCTACTGCAGCAACAGGAGTCGACTTAGAAGACTGTCCCCCGGTATTTGAGTAAACCTCAGTATCCATTACGAGAATATTTACGTCTTCGCCAGAAGCAATTACGTGATCGAGTCCACCGAATCCTATATCGTATGCCCAACCATCACCACCGAAGATCCACTGAGATTTCTTTACGAAGTAACTCTTAATAGCAAGCAGGTCCTTAGCAACTTCTGAAGTTTCGGTTGCAAGTGCAGCCTCCAACTTTGCAGAAGCAGCACGGCTCTTTTCTGCGAAAGCCATGTTCTCGATCCACTCCTTAGCAGCAGCAGCAGTATCAGCACTAAATGATTCAAGATTAGCAACGAGCTTATTCTTGATAGTTTCTCGCATTTTTTCAACCCCTACTCGCATACCAAGACCAAACTCTGCATTATCTTCAAATAGCGAGTTTGCCCATGCAGGACCATGCCCCTTAGCATTAGTACAGTATGGAGTCGCTGGTGCAGAACCACCATAGATAGAAGAACATCCGGTAGCATTGGCAACCATCATCCTATCACCAAAAAGTTGGGTAATAGCCTTAATATATGGGGTTTCACCACATCCAGCACAAGCCCCAGAGAACTCAAATAAAGGTTGAGCAAACTGAAGATTCTTAACAGTCTTAGTCTTGTCAAGAATTGTATCCTTGTAGCCAACCTTACCATGCATGTAGTTCCAACGCTCTACCTCATTCATTTGGGTGTCGAGATGCTTCATAACAAGAGCCTTGTTAGGAGCAGGACATACATCAGCACAGTTGCCGCAACCTGTACAGTCAAGCGGACTTACCTGAATACGGAATTGGAATTCCTTAACAGCACCATTCCCCTTAACCAATTGAGTTCCTTCTGGAACACCAGCAGCCTCTTCCT
The DNA here is from genome assembly GCF_963678165.1 of uncultured Acetobacteroides sp. Taxonomy (NCBI): domain Bacteria; kingdom Pseudomonadati; phylum Bacteroidota; class Bacteroidia; order Bacteroidales; family Rikenellaceae; genus Acetobacteroides; species uncultured Acetobacteroides sp. The sequence continues at coordinate 3,359,889 of NZ_OY782755.1, forward strand.
GAGTTAATAGGAATGGACGGATAGCTGCGTGAGGGCATACATAAGCACACTGGTTACATTGAATACAGTTATTACCTTGCCACTCTGGAATGTTTACTGCAGCACCACGCTTTTCGTAAGCAGTAGTTCCTGCAGGGAACGTACCATCTTCCCAACCAAGGAATGCGCTAACAGGTAGATCATCCCCCATCTGTGCGTTGATTGGATCGGCTATTTTTTGGATGAACTCAGGAGCATTCGTATTGAAAGTTAGAGGCTCAGCCACAATCGAAGCCCACTCAGCAGGAACTTCAATCTTAACAGCATCACCACCACGATCAACAGCAGCATTGTTCATGTTAACAATTTCCTCGCCCTTCTTTCCGTAACTCTTTACAATAGCCTTCTTCATTTGCTCAACAGCCTTTTCATAAGGGATCACGTTGGCAATCTTAAAGAATGCTGATTGAAGAATAGTGTTGGTACGATTACCAAGACCAATCTTTTCTGCAATTGCGGTTGCGTTGATAATGTAGAAGTTTACCTTTTTCTCAGCAAGAATCTTCTTTACTGAACTTGGCAGTTTAGCCTTGGTTTCCTCTACATCCCAAACAGAGTTCAAAAGAAAAGTTCCGTTCTCCTTAATACCACGAAGCATGTCGTACTTCCAAAGGTAGGAAGGAACGTGACAAGCCACAAAATCAGGAGTTGAAACCAAGTAAGAAGAACGAATTGGAGAGTCTCCGAAACGAAGGTGAGAAATAGTGATACCACCCGATTTCTTTGAATCGTAGGCAAAATATGCCTGACAATACTTATTGGTAGAATTTCCAATAATTTTGATAGTATTCTTGTTAGCACCTACAGTACCATCAGAACCCAAACCATAGAATTTACCCTCAAAGGTACCAGCAGCTGCTAGCGAAACTTCAGGGAGTACTGGAAGCGACTTGAAAGTCACATCGTCTACGATACCAATGGTAAAGTGATCCTTTGGCTCGTTAAGCTTAAGATTCTCGTATACTGCGATGATTTGTGCTGGGGTAGTATCCTTAGAAGATAAACCGTAGCGACCACCAACAATAACTGGTGCATTTTTCTTTCCGTAGAATAGATCCTTAATCTCGAGGTATAAAGGTTCTCCATTAGCACCAGGCTCCTTTGTCCTATCAAGTACAGCAACACGCTTAACCGTTTTGGGAAGCACATCGAAGAAATACTTGGCTGAGAATGGACGGTAAAGGTGAATGTTAAGCAAACCAACCTTTTCGCCCTTTGCCGCCATTAGGTGATCAATAACTTCCTTGATAGGATCGGTTACAGATCCCATAGCAATGATAATATTTTCTGCGTTAGGATCGCCGTAGAAAGTATAAGGCTTGTACTCACGACCTGTGATCTTGCTAATCTGCTTCATGTAATCAGCAACTACATCAGGAATAGCATCGTAGTACTTATTACTAACCTCGCGAGTTTGGAAGTAAATATCAGGGTTCTGCGCTGTACCGCGGGTAACAGGATGCTCTGGGTTAAGCGCTCTATCACGGAATTCCTGTAGAGCTTGGTGGTCAAGAAGTGACTCCAAATCGGCCATATCCAACTCCTCAATTTTTTGAATTTCGTGAGAAGTACGGAATCCATCGAAGAAGTGAAGGAAAGGAATGCGAGTTTTAATCGACGTTAGGTGAGCTATACCAGCAAGATCCATAACCTCTTGAACCGAACCAGTTGCCAACATGGCAAATCCAGTAGGACGAGCGGCCATAACATCCTGATGATCACCAAAGATAGAAAGAGATTGAGCAGCCAAAGCACGAGCAGATACATGGAAAACACCAGGAAGCATTTCTCCAGAAATCTTATACATGTTTGGCAGCATCAACATAAGACCTTGCGAAGCTGTAAATGTGGTGGTTAATGCTCCAGCTTGAAGAGAACCGTGTACAGCACCAGCTGCTCCTGCTTCCGATTGCATTTCTACTACTTTAACCGTCTCTCCAAAAATGTTTTTCTTACCATTTGCGGCCCACTCGTCGACATATTCTGCCATAGTAGACGAAGGGGTGATGGGATAAATGGCCGCTACTTCGCTGAACATATAGGCGATATGCGCAGCAGCATAATTACCATCACAGGTAATGAACTTTTTGCTTTTTGTCATCGTCACTTAATTTATTAAGGAATAAGCATTTGCTTTAGTCGTGGTACAAAAATAAGGAAAAATAATAGCTCTGCCACCTTGCAATATTTGTTTGGCTATACACCAAACTAACTGCTAATTAAATAACAATTTAATTGCAGGTATTCCAGCTAATTGAAGGATTAAAATATTATAAATCAAAAAACACTTATAACCCTATTTAACAAAAGAAGAGACTCTTAAGCCTCCTCCTTTATTATTAATCGCTGTTCATCGATATTAAAAACTCCTCGTTCGAGACGGTTTTTGACATTCGATCTCGAAGAAATGTCATTGCCTCTACGGAATTCATATCCGACAGATAGTTTCGGAGTATCCAAATGCGCTGCAGCGCTTCCTTGTCGAGAAGCAGGTCGTCGCGACGAGTGCTCGAAAGGGTAACATCTACCGCAGGGAAGACTCTTCTGTTTGCCAACTTTCTATCCAACTGAAGTTCCATATTTCCAGTTCCCTTAAACTCTTCAAAGATTACATCATCCATCTTAGAACCAGTATCAGTAAGAGCTGTGGCAAGAATGGTAAGTGAACCTCCGTTTTCGATATTACGGGCAGCTCCAAAGAAGCGCTTAGGCTTATGTAGTGCGTTTGCATCTACACCACCAGAAAGCACCTTGCCCGATGCTGGTTGAACAGTATTGTACGCACGAGCCAAACGAGTAATCGAATCGAGTAAAATCACCACGTCGTGACCACACTCCACCAAACGCTTAGCCTTTTCAAGAACAATATTGGCAACCTTAACATGGCGCTCCGCAGGCTCGTCGAAGGTAGAGGCAACCACCTCTGCCTTTACACTGCGAGCCATATCAGTAACTTCCTCTGGACGTTCATCAATAAGAAGCACTATCATATATACCTCTGGATGGTTGTCGGCAATTGCATTGGCAATTTCCTTTAGAAGCATCGTTTTACCAGTTTTAGGCTGAGCAACGATAAGACCTCTTTGTCCCTTACCTATTGGAGAGAAAAGATCAACCACACGAGCAGATAGGTTATTATGTCCCTTACCAACCAAAGTGAATTTTTCGGTAGGAAATAATGGGGTTAGGTAATCGAAAGGAACACGATCGCGTATAAAATCAGGATCGCGCCCATTTATTGATTGTACCTTTATTAAAGGAAAGTACTTTTCCCCTTCTTTTGGGGGACGAATCTCACCTGTAATTGTATCGCCAGTTTTAAGCCCGAAAAGCTTAATCTGCGACATCGACACGTAAATGTCATCAGGAGAATTGAGGTAGTTGTAATCCGACGAACGCATAAAGCCATATCCATCGGGCATTATTTCGAGAACTCCAGTAGCTTTTATTCGTCCATCAAACTCGTAACGATCATTCTTTTTTGAAGAAACCGATGGCTGAGGCTCCTGACTACGTGTATCGAAGAGATCTTCTGGCATTGTAGCAGCAACCTCCTCGGGCATCTTATTTACATCTGAAGAAATAAAAACATCACCCTCATCTTCAACCTCAACTGTGGGTTCGGAGTAAGCATCCTCAATAATTTCGTCTAAAACAACTTTTTCGGAAGATGGTTGCTTCGAGCCAAGGCCTCTTTGTTCCATTGGCTGACGCTGGGATGTTTTTTCTTGACGCTGTTTGCCTTCTTGCTGACGAGAAAAGGCTCTTTCTTGTCTACCGTGTGTTTTTTCTGACTTTTGTTGAGTACTATCAGCTGAAGAGTCGGTTGAAGAGCTGGTGTCTCCAGTATATCCTACAACACGTTCGAAACGAACGCTACCTTTTTTAAGACGCTCACGCTTAATTTTAAGTTCTTCGGGATCCTGAGGTTTAAGTTCTTCTACAGATTCTACAGAAGGAACTGATTTTTCCTCCTTTTTTGAAGTCTCTTCAGTAACCTGCTTAACTTCCTTTTTATCTTCTTTCTTAGGAGCATCCGCCTTTCGACGCGAAGACACTTCCTTTTGAGGAGTCGCAGTTGCCGCCTGTAAGGCTTGCTCATCCAATATTTTATATATCAAATCTTGTTTTTTAAGCGAATCGACACGCTTAATATTAAGCTGCTTGGCTATCTCCTTTAAATCAGATAGCAGCTTGCTGTTCAGCTCTAAAATATCATACATAAATGAACTATGAATTATTCCGCTTGAAAGTTATTTCATGGAAATGTTGTGAGAAAAACTCTTGAATAACGAAAGGGGGTTGATTTTATTAGAAGACCTAAATCTCTGCAAGTATAGAACAACTCCAAAGAAATTGCAACTTTTATCAAACATTTTTGTTGAAAGAGAGTAAAAAGAACAGCAAATACTATCTTATTTTTAGAGATTTATTTGCTACACTACCTTTTTGCTTATATTCAACAAGAATTTGTTAACCAACCTAAATGTATGAGACAGCTTAAAATAACGAAACAGGTCACAAATAGAGAAACCCCATCGTTAGACAAGTACTTACACGAGATTGGGAAAGAGGATTTAATATCAGCAGAAGAAGAAATTTTGCTAGCCAGACGAATAAGACAAGGTGACCCGAAAGCGATAGAAAAGATGATCCGTGCAAACTTGCGATTTGTCGTATCTGTCGCAAAACAATATCAAAATCAAGGGCTCACTCTATCCGATCTAATTAACGAAGGAAACCTTGGACTGATTAAAGCTACCCAAAGGTTTGATGACACAAGAGGCTTCAAATTTATATCCTACGCTGTTTGGTGGATTCGGCAAGCCATTTTGCAGGCCTTAGCCGAGCAAGCGCGAATAGTAAGACTACCTTTAAATAAGATTGGTTCGCTCAACAAAATAAACAAGGCTTTTGCAGAACTTGAACAGCAGTTCGAGCGCGAACCCTCAATCGAGGAAATAGCCGATGTAGTGGAAATTGGGCCTCGCGAAATTAGGGAGGTCCTCAAAAGTTCTTCACGCCCCGTTTCAATGGATGCTCCAATAGGAACCGACGAGGATATGGCGTTACACGACATCCTGCTTGATGCCGAAGAGCAAACGCCTGATGGCGATCTTTCTTACGACTCGCTTAAAACAGAGATTCATCGTATTCTAAACTCGCTCACCGAAAGAGAATCCATCATTCTTCAACTGTACTTCGGGCTAAACGGCAACCACCCCCATACGCTAGATGAAATTGGGCTTAAGGTCGATCTTACCAGAGAACGTGTTCGCCAAATCAAGGAAAAAGCGCTACGAAAACTCAAATGTATGGCCAAAGAAAAGGTTCTTAGAGGATACTTGTAATGTATAGGAATAGGCGGATTACCCGCCTTTTCCTATTTTTGCAAAAAAATATAGCAGATGCCACGTTTAGTTTCCCCTTCGCTTCTTGCGGCCAACTTTCTTCAGCTCGACAAAGAGATCGAAATGATCAATAAAAGCCAGGCAGACTGGCTTCATCTCGACATCATGGACGGCGTATTTGTTCCCAATATTTCGTATGGAATACCTGTTCTGGAGAGTATAAAGCCATTGCTGCAAAAGCCAATGGACGTACACCTAATGATTGTCGACCCCGACAGATACGTAGAGGTATTCAGAAAAGCAGGAGCCGAAATCCTCACCGTGCACTACGAAGCCTGCCCCCACCTTCATCGCACGATTCAGCACATTACGGATAACGGAATGAAGGCTGGCGTATCGCTCAACCCTCATACGCCGGTAGCGCTGCTTGAAAACATACTAAACGATGTTGATATGGTGCTTCTGATGAGCGTTAACCCCGGATTTGGAGGACAAAAGTTCATTGAAAACACCTATAGCAAGGTAGTAGAACTGCGAAAAATGATTGAGCAAAAGGGGGCCAGTACCATTATTCAGATTGATGGCGGGGTAGACAGCACCAACGCCAAGGCTCTATACGATGCCGGAGCGGACTGCTTGGTTGCCGGTAGCGCTGTATTTAAATCAAAAGATCCGCTATTGGCTATTGAGGGTTTGAAAAATGCCTAAATAGCGTATCTTTGCAAAACTATTTTCGTACTACAATTGCAAATCATCCGAAGGGGCTGTATTGGTTTTGACAGCAAGCCGAGTCGGAGTGGTAGCATGCCGAGCGTTGTGATGCTAGCTCGTAAATATCAGGTCTCAACTTTCAAATGGCGAAAATAGCTACGCTCTCGCTGCTTAATATCACTAAGTGATTTAGCTTAATCTCAGGGTCCAAGGTGGCTCAGAGACGAGAATCCCGCCCAAGTTCCTGCTCTTTGAACAAAGGCATACGGGGTTTCAAAAAACATAGAGCTGGTAGATGTGACGCCCTTAAGCATCTATAAGATTTAGGGGATAAGGATTCGGCTAGAAGGCCTCTGTCAGGTTGAATCTCGAAAAACAAGGTGACGGCTAAGCATGTAGCGACCATTTGGGTTCCTTGTTTGGACGAGGGTTCGACACCCTCCAGCTCCACAGAAGTAAAAAGGCTATGAATCGTTCGATTTATAGCCTTTTCTTTTGCAAGCACATACTACTTGCAAGTGCAGATTCGCACGTCCTTTATTTTTCTCGCTCAAGGTTCGATAGAGACGCCCTACAGATACTGCATTTATGCCGCCTCCGTGCATGGTTGTGACTAGAGCTACATCCTTCCTCAATGATGGCTGCCGCAGTAAAATGTAAAGCTAGAGGCGTACTTTGGTCCACCATTTATCCTCCTTTATGAGAGAATGATGATTCCCCATCTTTCGAAAGAAACCAGGACTTCGCTTTATTGGCAAAGCCTAATCGGCAGACCTCCAAGGCGGCCTGTTACACCTGTTGGGGTGGTCGCTACCACCTATGAGGGTGGTCGGTTGGGCCTCGGAGGTGGTACGGAATACCTATGTAGGTGGTCGGGAACACCTGTAGGGGTGGTTGCTCGGACATTGGAGATGTTGCGATGCCTCTCGGAGGCGTTACCGCTTGCCAATTACGGCAGTTCATGTGTAGTGTGCGTCATTTTTTTGAAGGGGAAAGGAAAAAAGCGCCAGCAATACGTTGTAGTAAACCTAAAAAAGGTCAGTCCAGTAAGAAAATAGGAGACTGCTAAAACCAACATGAATCGAGGCACAGCGAGGTCCTCCACCGTTCGGCGATGGGCTTTTTATTTACGCACAGAGTTTTTGTATCTTTGCGCCAAATAAAAACAATATGAGCGCAAGCAACCAAAATTCGATATTTGGAATTCGCCCTGTGATAGAGGCCATCAACGCCGGCAAGCCGCTGGACAAGGTTATGATTAAGAACGGGCTGGAGGGCGAGCTGATTCAGGAGCTGAAGGACCTGCTCCGTAGGAAGAAGATCTTCGCCCAGTACGTTCCAGCCGAGAAGCTGAACAGCATCACCAGCCAGAACCATCAGGGCGTAATTGCCTTTGCCGCTCAAATTGAGTACTACGAGCTCGAGGATGTGGTTACCGCCGCCCTCGAGGACGAGAAGAAAACCCCACTATTCCTTGTTCTCGATGGCGTTACCGACGTCCGCAACTTCGGCGCCATTGCCCGTTCGGCCGAATGTGCTGGGGTTAACGCCATCATCATTCCGGCCAAAGGCTCGGCGCAAATCAACTCCGACGCCATCAAGTCGTCAGCAGGGGCGCTTCACTTCATTCCCATCGTTAAAGTTCCCAGCCTGCGCTCCGCCATCTTCTACCTCAGGGATAGCGGCATTAAGATTGTGGCCTCGTCGGAAAAGGCCAAGGACATGATGTACAAGGTGGACATGACACCACCAACGGCCATCATCATGGGGTCGGAGGATAAGGGCATCTCTCCCGACAACCTCAAGTTTGTTGACGAGATGGTGAAGGTTCCGCTCAGCGGCCAAATCGACTCGCTAAACGTAGGCGTTGCTGCCGCCTTGGTGATGTTCGAAGCCGTACGCCAGCGCATCTTCGATGCCATGTACGAAGACTAGGCAGAAACCATTTTACGGGTAGAACACCATAAATCTGAAAAGCCCCGGGGAGTCAACCTCGAGGCTTTTACATTTTGGCCGCATGCCCAACCATGGCAGAAATACCCGGCCCCCTCCCCCACTTAGCGGCTTCCCAACAGCACCAGCGAGGGCAAGTCACCTTCTGGATTAACAAAATGTTTATTTCGCCAACCACTAATTTACAGCCAGTTACAGCCATTACAGCAAAACCATTAGCTGAATATTTAACAAGTTATTAACCGTTTTGTGGCGGATTTTAAATGCCAAGCCGATGCGGAATGGATATTTTGCAGCCGTATTTGAACAACAGCAGTAGAAACCTTCAAAATATCCAGACATTGAGAACTCCATTGCTTGCAGATAACGAATTGGTAGAGCGCGTTGCCAAGGGCAGCGATGCTTCGTTTGCAATCCTGCATAACCGATACCGAAAGAAAGTTCTAGGTTACGTTTGCCTGTTCATCCGGAGGCAGGATGTTGCCGAAGACATCGCGCAAGACGTCTTCATAAAGGCCTACCGCTCGCTTACCGAAGGGGCGTACAAAGATGCAGGCAAGTTCGTTCCCTGGCTGATGCGCATTGCCCGCAACATGGTTATCGACTACTACCGCAAGGACCTCCCAATTTCCATTGATGAGAATAGCGCCATCGAGAATAAGCTGCAGAACATGTCAGCCGATGAGTCGCCCGAAAGGACAATTATCCGAAAGCAGCAAAATAACAGCCTCAGATTGCTTGTCGATGAGCTTCCCAAAGAGCAAAAAGAGGTGGTACTCCTAAGGTACTACATAGGAATGAGCTTCAAGGAAATTGCCGATTTTACCGACGTCAGCGTCAATACAGCACTGGGCCGAATGAGATACGCCTTAATAAATTTAAAGAAGAGAGCGAATGTCTTAGAGAGATTCTAACCAGCATTTGTGTTTTTAGCAGTTTGTTTGTAAAAAATAAGGGGCGCATGCCCCTTATTTTTTACATCAACCATGCCCTAGTAGAGCAGAGCAACCTCCTGCTTTATCTTTTGCTTGGCGAGTGCCGTAGGCGAAGTTTCGATATTCGCATAAGCCTCGATAATGAGCTTCGACAGCTCAATAGCCCTCATATCGGGATGAAGTTTGCTGCTACACGAGTTGACCAAGCCAACAATATTATTCTTTGCATTAACAACATAAACCCACGACTCTGGGCTAACGTACAGTTGCTGCGATATGTTGTGCTCAAATTCAGTGCGAATGGTGCTTAACAACCTAGCCTGAAGGCTTGCAACCGTATCCTCGCCCTTGTTCACCCTAACAACCAAAGAATCGGGACTTATCCTCTCCAAGAAAACGACACACCGCTCGTAAGCCTGCAGCCTAAGGGGTAGCGTAATCTTATTGCGCACGAGCTGCTGCTCTATCTGCTGGAACGACTTTTGGTGCTTCAATGTAAGCGCAATAGCAACAATAGCAACTGCTGCAACGCAAATAATTGAAACTGCGAACAATATTACTTCTGTCATAGCCTGAAAAATTTACCAAATTTACCTAAAAGATACGATATTGATGCCTTAAATATTTAGGAAGCTAGCCGACTTTAGGCTTAAATGGTTTATTTTGCATAAAAAATAATAGACAATGGCTTCTGCAAAACAAAAGAAACCTGCCAAGACGCCCTTAAAGAAAATCGCTATTACAGTAGCAATTGCGGCATTTTCGATTGCCCTGTTTTTCGGCATAAGGCTCTACACACGGGTACTTATGCCCAATGTTGATCTGGGCGGTAAAAAATCGGCACACATACTAATTCCAACAGGCAGCGACTACAATGCCGTTGCTGCCATCTTTAGGCAGTCGGGCTACATAAAGAACTTCAACACGTTCGAAAGCTATGCCGAAAAAAAAGGATATGCTCAAAAAGTAAAGCCAGGTAGATATAAGTTGGTTGCAGGCATGAGCAACCGTCGGTTGCTTAATATGCTAATCTCAGGCAACCAAGATCCTGCACAGATCTACATCAACAATATTAGAACAAAGGAGAAGCTTGCATCAATACTAGGAAAACAGTTAGAGCCCGATTCTTTGGCTATAGTAACCATGCTCAATAGCGATTCTGTTGCCAAATCTATAGGAATGACACCAGAAACCATCATCAGCCTCTTCATTCCAAATACCTACGAGCTCTACTGGAACGTAACTCCCAACGATATCCTTAAGCGAATGAAGAAGGAGTACGACAAGTTTTGGGGCGAAAAGAATAGACAGCACAAGGCCGATTCGATGGGTCTTAGCCGCGAACAGGTAATCACCGTTGCCTCAATTGTCGATGAGGAGACCAACTACGTTCCAGAGATGAACACCATTGCCGGTGTTTACCTCAATCGCTTAAAGAAGGAAATGCTGCTCCAAGCCGATCCTACAGTTAAGTTTGCCATTGGCGATCCAACCATTCGCCGAATCTTAAACAAGCATTTATCGTTTGATTCTCCCTACAATACTTATAAGTACAAGGGATTGCCCCCAGGCCCTATAGCATTACCATCAATCGAGGCTATCGATGCAGTTCTCAATAGCGCAAAAACACCTTATATATACTTCTGCGCAAAGGCTGATTTCTCCGGAGCACATGCATTTGCCGTTACTAAAGAGGAGCACGAAAAGAATGCTCAGGTATACCAAGCCGCACTTAACAAGCGAAACATAAAGAAATAAAGAAAAAGAGAGGCGCTTACAAGTGCCTCTCTTTTTGCTTATCTTTTTCTCAATCACCTTAAAGGATATTCACCTCCTTTTCCAGAACAATCCCAAACTTATCGGATACCCCTGCTATTATTTCATCAGCCAAGGCAATCACCTCTTTACCGGTTGCATTGCCTAAGTTAATCAGCACAAGTGCTTGCTGGCCATGAACCCCAACATGCCCTTTCTTTATACCTTTATAGCCACAGGTTTCGATAAGCCAAGCCGCAGGAACTTTTATTTTGCCATCTGCCGCTGGATAGTTGGGAACATTCGAATATTGAGCCTTGACGGCATCAAATTCATCCTTCGAAATAGTCGGATTCTTAAAAAAGCTACCGCAGTTCCCTATAACTTTAGGATCAGGGAGTTTTCTTTCGCGAATAGAAATAACCGCATCGCGCACAGTTTGTACTGTTCTTTCGGAATAATTCTTTAATTCTTCTTCTATATTGCCGTAGTGAGTCTTTAGGACAGGGCTTTTACTTAGCAAAAACGTTACATGGGTAATCGCCACCTTCCCCCTCAACTCGTGCTTGAATATGCTATCGCGGTAGCCAAATTGGCAGTAGCCATTATCAAAGCAAAAACGTTCGGCGCTGTCAAGATAAAAACCTTCAACAGCAACTATGGTGTCTTTTACCTCTACACCATAAGCACCAATATTCTGCACCGGACAAGCCCCTACATGACCAGGTATTAGCGAAAGATTTTCTAACCCTCCCAATCCTTTTCCTACGGTAAGCTTAACCAAGTCGTCCCATTCCATGCCAGCCCCAACTCGTAGAGTTGCGCTATCACAATCCTCGCTTAAAACCTCAACACTTTTTCCTGTTGGTTGAAGCACTACTCCTTCAAAATCTGAAGTAAATATGATATTACTACCTCCTCCAAGTACAAAAATAGGTTGCGTCTTATTTGATTTCAGGAAGCCAACCACCTCATCGTCATTGGCAGGCTGAACAAAGTTTTTTGCATTTGCATCAATACCAAAGGTGGTAATCTCCTTTAAAGAGAAGTTTTCTAGTACGTTCATTGAGCTGCTGTTTAGTCGCACAAAGATATAAATCGTACAAAGGATATACGATTTACAGATTAATTTATCTTTTGTTAAAGAGGCTGATCAGCTTCCTTTTCTTCGGTTTCGACTCCTACTAGTTCAAACAACCCCTCCTTGCTTGGAAGAGCGATCATCTGATATACAATATATATTGCCCCTATAATAAGAAGATGAGTGTTGTTCGAGAAGAAGTATAGCACAAGATTTACAAAAAAAACCGAGCTAACTATAATGAGTTTTGTAAAGAACGCAACCCTATATATTCTAAGGCACAACTCGGTTGGATCATTACCGCTAATTCTTTTAATTCTTTTATTAAATAGCCAGTTTGTAAGAGGAATTGTCATAAGAGCAATTACAATTGCAGTAAAGTATAGTTTTGCGGCTGTCTCAGGCGAAATATACGAGGTTGTGTTTTTTTGGATAAAGGATGTAATAAGGAGTAGTACAATCATCGCACTGATGCTACTCCAATTTATCCGAGCAAGCATCGATAATGTTTTGTCTATTTGTTCGTTTTGGAAAGTCATATTTCTTTACTCATTAAGTTTAGGACTGTAGGTGTAGGTGTCGTTCATGCATCATTTTAAGGCATTAACCAGTAGCTTGCGAATCTCTAGTTTTTCCAATGTGAGTTGGTGACTTCTGGGATGACAATGAAAAACCTCCCTTTTCAGAATATACGTTTGAGAGATGGGCGCTTATTCAATTCCACTCTATAAAGTTCCGCGCAATGACCTCATGCCATCCTTGTTCAATTCCACTTAACACTTTACTCTAAATCCAAAACTAGATTAGCATCATTAAAAGCCCCCAAATTTATTAATTCAAACGAACAATTAACATTTTTAGTAAAAAAAAAGACCATCGCAAGGATGGTCTTTTTATGAAGAGAGGAGGTTTACTCCACCTTACGTACATTTTTTGCCACATCTTGTCCGTGGATGTTTTGCTCGATGGTGAACTCAACTGGATCACCAGGCATAAGATCGTTAAAATCGACATCCTGAAGATCAAGATAGTGGAAGAATAGGTTATTGTTTGGATGCTTGATGAATCCATAACCATTCTTTAAACTTAGAATTTCACCTTCTTGGTATTCTTCGGTAGCAATAGAAGCCTTCGATTTAGATGATACAGCGCTAATATTTGTTGCAATCACAGGCTTTGGAGCACTTTCGTTGCTAACAAAAAGGTTGTCTACAATGTCTGCTTCTTCTTCGTTTCCATCGATTTCAGCATGCATTGGAACAGGATAACTAACCTCTTCGAGTAGATCCTGCGAAGTTTTGGTTACTACTTTTTGTCCTTCATCGTTAGTGTATTCAAATTCCCATCCAAGAACCATCACACGTGTTCCTAGCGTATTGAGTTTACGAACCAATGGTACATAGTCACCATTCGACGCAATTAAAACAACGATATCAAACTGCTTGTAAATGGCAAGTTCGAATGCTTCAAGCGCTAACCATACGTCAATACCTCTCTCTTCCTTCTTACCAAAGTTGTTCTTAAAAGGAAGATAGTGGGTAATTACGCCTTCCGACATTAAAATATCGTCGAATACACGGTCGTAGTAAAGCTGGTTGCCGCGTTGACTGGCATCCTGAGCGCTATACCTACATCTAAAATAGTGGGCATCCGCAATTTTACAAAGCTTAATGTCTACATTTTCTTCTTTTGATACTAAGTGACGAATGTAGTAGTGGAGACCAGAAATGCTTAAGCGTCTTTTACGTGGGTGTACGTAGTTGTAATAGTTGCTTACCTGTAGGAAATAATTACCATCGTAAAAAACACCGATTCTTTTTAGAGAAGAGGCACATCCAATGTTCATAATTGTACTGTTATTAAAATTTTACTATAAAATTTATGTATACAGGGCGTGTAGGTACACTTCACTGTTGCATATTAGGGCAGTTTTATATCTGAACTAAAACCAAAGTAAAATTACTACCATTTTTTTATAAACACATCCTGTTTTGAATAAAAGTTCCTATTTACACTAAAAAAAGCACAATTTAACCTTGCATTCAAATTGCAAACCCTTGAAATTCACGTGACATTAACTCCATATTTTCCCTTTAAGTACAAAATATTTTGGAGATATAGCCTAACAGCAAATATGAGAGGTTGACTTTAAACTGATTTATGGCAAGTAAACACCATTAGAATAGCACCTATCAACTACGCTTACTCAACTTTTTCAATCTTAGTATTTATGCGTTTTAAGGCTTCGTTTAACTTCTCTTCGGGTATGATGTAATTAAAATCGCCCCAGAAACTGGGATCGTAGGTGTAGGGCAAATCCAAAAAGACTACATGAGGCCGAATGGTTTTCTGCTTGTCGAATTTGCTCACATTTTTGGTGTCGATATTGCAGGTAGCCATCTCCAAAAAGGCAGAATACGTGCTGCTAAATAGCCTTCCTTTTTTTCGCACCTTCAGCTGCACATCGCATTTAGCGTGGTTGATGTAATAGTAGTCTCCAACCTTTCGGTATGTGACGTTATATGTAAAGCGTTCGGGCTTAACGATATGTTTTTTGCTATTCTTCGAGATTAGGTAGTCTGCGGCCTTCGAAATGTATGCCGGATTAATCTCGAATTCGGCGCCAAGTATAGCAAGGCTATCCGCATCGATATACATGGTTCCTGTAAAAAGAGGATCGTCGACATCTGCTTTTTGTACAAAGTTTATGGCATACGCATTATGCGACTCGTACGACACCATATCGGAAAGGGTGTACCGATATCGTGCAATTTCGGATAGTTCAAGAAAATCAGGAGTACTTTTCGCAATATCTAGGCTAAGGCATGCTGAAATCCCGCCCTTTAGCTTCACAAACAGGGTGTCGGATTGCTCTGTGTTTACGATTTTGCGCGACTTGACCTCACTTACCTGCTCTACGCCGAAAAACTGATCAAGCGCAGGCTTATATACCTTAAAGATTGCTTCCGCATAGCTGAGATAACTTCCATTCTTAAGTACTCCCTCACGGTAGAATGTTGTCAAACAGTAAGGCGTTGAGGAGTAGTTTTTCTTGCGATTTTTAATTGCGCTAGTAACTATCTCGACAGGATCAACCCGACGAATTACTATTTCCTGCAGCGAAACAATATCAGGCTTAAGGTAGAGGTCGACATTCTGATCGCGAGCAAGCATTATCGGAAAGGTGTACGGCTTGTAGCCAATATGCGAGATCCTGACGTTGCATTGCTCATGACTATGAGGTAGCTTCAGAATAAAATATCCTTCGCCATTGGTAATCGTACCCTCCGATGTGCCCTCGATTGCCACAGAAACGTACTGAAGAGGCTTTCGCGATACCTCATCAAAGACTTTTCCCTTTACTAAAATTGTAGCTGCAGAGTCTTGTCTAACGGGTTCTTTCCGTTGAGCTGCTGCTACATTCTCATCTTTTTCGAATATGAGGATATGCTTCGAAAATACGCGGAAACCCAGCTTAGGGTTGTTAAGAAGATCTTTAAGAATGTATTCTAGCTTCGCCCCTCTTGCTTCTAGCTTTACCCTTTTATCGCTTTCAAGAATTTTGCTGTCGTATATGAAGAAGTAGCCGGTCTTTTGGCTAATAATGTTTAATGCGTCGTATAGCGAGGTTCGCTTTGCTTCGAAGGTGTAGCGATTTTCGAGGATGCTGCTTTGGGCATTCACCAGCAGGCTTACGAAAAGCAAGGAGCACATCAGCACCAATCCTTTTACGGATAGCGCCGATGTGCTTTTTACAGATCGTATAGCAGCTTGTTGCCTATTTTGCATCGGTAGAACTCAGAATAATTTGGTTATTCTTTTTCTCGCTCTGGAGGTTTAAGGTTATGCAGATTAGCTCGGTAATGGTGCTTAGCGAGTTCTCATCGAAGGTAACGGTGAGCCTGCGACTGGCGGTTTGCTCATCGGCAATGGTAATGTTCGACTGATAGTTTCGGTTGATTACCCTTACGATATTTTGCAGCGTTTCGTCCTTAAACTGCATCTTACCCAAGCGCCAGGCCAGAGAGCCATCGTCTTCCCAAGCGCTCTTTTGGAGATTATTCTTATTAATCACGAGTTTCTCGCCTGCCACTACAATCTGGCTTACGCTAGAATCGTTCTTAAGCGTCACCTTCACCTTGCCCCGCTCCACGATCAGCTCGAATGCCTTCTGATCGTAGGACTTTACGTTAAAGGCTGTCCCTAGCACCTGTATATAGGCATCTTCGGTTTCGATGATAAATGGCTTTTTCGGATTCTTGGCAACGTCGAAGTAGGCTTGGCCCTTAAGGGCAACCTTGCGCTCGTCTTTCGAGAACTTGACGGGATACTCGAAGCTGGTTTTTCCGCCAACGTACACGACAGAGCCGTCGGCAAGCGTTTTCACCATGGTGTTTTGCCCTTGAGCATTTAGCACGCTTACCATTTGAGGCGTCTCCTGCTTCGACATCATCCATAGGGATGCTGTTCCGAGAATGGCAACGCCCACCAGCATTGCGGCGTACCGCAGCATCCTCCGAGCACCTAGCCTGCGCTGCTGTGGCTCTGCTTGAGGTAGTAAATCCTCCTTTTCCAGCCGCTCATTGAGCTTTTCCCAGGCGCTGTTTACGTTTATGCTCTTTCGGTTGCTGTGCTTGTCTATCATTTCCCACTCCCCTCTCATTTCGTTTATCAGCCTTGCGTTGCTTGGCTCTAGGGCAATATCGATTTCGAAGTTGGCCCTTTCGTTTTCGTCCATCTCGTTAGCCAGATACTTGGCTATTAATTCTAGATGCTCGGTGTTGTTTTCGTTTAGCGTCATGGCAGTAAGAATTAATTGTGGTTACATGGCTACCCGGTTGAACCGCTTTAGGTTTTCCCTGAAATGGTGGAGGGCTTTCCCCATGTCGGCTTCTACCGTTTTTATCGAGATGGCTAGCTTATCGGCGATCTCCTGGTACTTTTTTCCTTCGAAGCGGCTCATCTGAAACACCATCGAGCACCTTTCGGGAAGCTGGTGTAGGGTGTCGTCGATGACCTTGCTTAGCTCCTCGGCAACCAGCTCGTCTTCTACGGTTACCGATTCTGCCTCGTTGTACTCGCTCTTGGCCTTCTCGGCATAGCGCTGGCGAACGGTTTGCTTCCGAAGGTGGGATAGCGAGTTGTTCTTAACCGATCGGTAGAGGTAGGCATTCAGCGATAGCTGGATGGAGAGCGTTTCCCGATTCTTCCAGTAATCGTAAAATAGCTCTTGAACGATCTCTTCGGCAACATCCATATCCTTTACTATGCCACCAGCGTAGCGGCAAAGCGGCTCGTAGTACCTCTTGAAGAGCTGCTCGAACTCCTTTATGTCGCCTTCCTGAATCCTTCGTTGTATCGAGATATCGGCAAGTCCCATACGGCTATTTTTACGGTTAAAGATACAGCTTTGGCGGTAAAGCGGAATCTCCCCGAGGGGAGATTCTGCATACGCCGGGAATTCCTAGTTGTTATTCTTCTGCATGTACTTTGCAATCTTTCGGATGGCATTCTCTATCGACTGCTCGGGCTCGATGATGTTGCTCTCGCCCCAGAAGTTCTGATCCTGCAAGTCCTGGATGCGGTCGTTGAGCACCATGTTGGTCTTAAAGGTTTCGTCGAATGGGATCTTGGCCACGTTGGCCTTGGAGATGTTGGTGATGGCCATCTCCGACATCACGGTGTAGTAGCTGTTAAACCAGCGCTTCTTCCAGTCGGCCTTAAACTTCATCTCGTTGCGGACGTAGTTTACGTAGTACTTGCCATCGGGGCCGGTCTTGTACGATACCAGGTAGCTCGTGGCGGTAGGCACCATCTTCAGCCCAATTGGCTTCTTCTTGATGAAGAACGATTCGGCCTTTGCCTTGTCGCTGATGTCCATGCTGAACTCGGCCATGGTGAGCGCTAGCGTCTCCTGGTTGATGTAGAACTTGCCGAAGAATAGCGGATAGGGCTGCTCGTAGGCAGGGCTGAAGCTGATGATGTAGTTGAGCTTGTTGTTGATGTTAACCACGCCGCTCATCTCGTACTTGTAGTCGCGGAGCGATTCAACCGAAAACAGGTAGTCGGGATTCTTCACCACGTCGAGCAGCAGCGCTACCGATGGCCCCCCCTGCAGCTTAACCAGCAGCGTGTCGGCCTTCTTGATGTTGGTACCCTTGCGGCCCTTCTCTACCCTTACGCGGTCGTTATCGTAGCTGGTGTACGACGTCTTGTAGATGTCAACTACAGCCTCGGAAACCGACAGGTAGTCGCGGCGCTGCTTGATGGTCTCGCGGTAGAAGCCCTCCATCATTGCGGGAGCAATGGCGTAGTTCTTCGAGATATCGGAAATGGCCATCCGAACAAGCATGTCGGGCGATTCGGGACGGACTATAATTTCCTGAAGGGAAAGAACGTGGGGCTCGATGAAGTAGACGCCGGGCTTTCCGTTGCTCTCCTCGATCTTCAGCGTGCTGTTCTTATAGCCCACGTGCGAGATCTCGAGCTCGGAGGCGTTGAGCGATTTGGGCACCTTAATCAGGAATTCGCCCTCAGAGTTGGTTACCGTACCGATGTTGCCGTTAGGGATGCTGATGTTGGCAAAAGCCACGGCGTTCCGGGTGTTGGCATCCTTCACAATGCCGTACACCGTGGTGTAGCTGCCGTTCTGGCCGTAGGCAAATCCGAAGCTGGCTACCAGCACGACTATCATGCCGATTTGTAGCATTCTCTTAACAAGATTTCTCATGGTCGTAGTATTTATTTTGTGCGTTCTACTTGTTGTTTGCTGTTTACACCCTTATGATGCGCCACCCGGAGAATCCCCTACGGATGCACCCAACTTTTTTTGATAAATAGCGCATACATCTCACGATCAACGCACAAAAAACACCACAGAAGAATTGGCCCGAGGTCGGGCAAGTACTGCTACCTGCCGAAAAGTGCTGGCCCGACCCCGGGCAAGTACCATCCTCTTCCGCGAAGGCTCGGCCCGACCTCGGGCAAGTACTACACCCACCTGATCACACTTGGCCCGCCCACGGGCAAGCATCTCTCACCACCGATCACACCTTGCCCGACGTCGGGCCACACTTGCCCAGCCCCAAACATTGCTTGCCCGACGTCGGGCCAAATCCATCCGCCACCAAGTACAGCTGCCCTGGGGCATGGCCAAGGCAATCCGCCAGCTTTAAGCCAGCGCATCGGCACCGCCACAGCCCCCGCTTCGCCGCCTTGCCCATCAATCTTTCCGTGCACCGCATCGGAATCGGCCATTTTTTTATACCTTCAAGGCGGTAGAACGTAAACGCTTAACCTATGATAAAGCCCCACGCCTTCCACGACATGCGCATCAACGAGAAGGGCTACTTTGGCGACAGGGTGCTCGACACAGTTGCGCCCTACGCCGACAAGGATGCCGACCTAGCCCTGCTGATCGAGGACGTACGCGCCAAAAACCAACTGCTGACCAAGGCGCTGATGAAGCTGAGCTACGCCAGCATCACCAAGCAGATGAAAGCCGACGATAGCCTCCGCGACCACGGATTTGTTAACCTGCGCACCTACGCCCAGGTGTGCGCAGGCCGAAAAGACCCCACCTGGGCGAATGCGGGGCAGCTGCTGGTGAACGCCATCAAGAAAACCGGCTGGGACATGAACCGGAAGGGCAACAAGGAGGAGACGATGCTGGTGGACACCCTGCTGGCCGAGTTCGACAGCCAGCCCAAGCTGCGGGAGGCCATAGCCACCATCAACGCCCAGGAGTGGATCGACGAAATCCGCGAGGGGCACGCCAGCTACGAGCAGCACAGCCTGCTCCGCGACAGCGTCAAGGAGTCGAAGAACAAGGTAAACGCCAGGCGGGCCGCCCAGGAGCTGTGCCAGGCCATCAACAAGCTGTTCCGCTACATCAACTTCTATGTCGAATTTAAGAAGAGCGAGCCCTACAAGACGCTCGCCGACTCGATAAACGCCACCATTGCCGAATGCCGGAAAACGCTCAAGCAGCGCGCTACCCGCGCCCGCTCGGCTAAGGCGCGCAAGAAGGAGTAGCACACACCACCATACCGCACACGAAAGCCCACCCAGTCAACCCGGGTGGGCTTTTTATTCTTATAGCGCTAATGATGGCTGATGAAAATGCCGGATGCAAAGCGGATTGCCCCAATGGCTAACGGCGTAAGCCCTCCGGCAGCGCGCACAGCCGCAGAAGCCCAACTCGCCGAGCATGCAAAATATACGAATCAAGATGGAATCGAAAACCCCGTAAAAAAGAAAAGAGGACCGATTCTCATCGTCCTCTTTGTTCCTAGCTCAATAAATGTGTCTTAACCAATATTCTAACATATGAAAACGAGCCAAGCAGTATCTTTAAGCTTTCGCTGAAATGTCATTTTAGTAGGAAGCTAAGGAAGTGCCCTAAAGGCAAGGAAGGGAATTCTTACAGATCGTAAGTAAAGTCAACCCTTACATAACTTTTTAGCCCGCTTTAAAATTTCGGTTCGAAAGTATATAAAAGTTTTTAGGATGCCATTCTATTAACGATGTTTAACGGCACATTCTATTACACTTTTTATTCGATCCGGTGATTTTAGCTAATACATTTAAGCTAGCAGACCTTCGGAGCTGGGGTGCTCTTTGCTGTAAGCCTCAACAACCAACACGATGTTCCATAGCTTTTTTCAAACACCTCCCTAGAGGCGCTGCATGCGGCTCTATTTTACAGATTGACGACAAAAGCGCCCTTTTTGCTTACACTATAAAAAGGTACACGCGCCAGCTTACACCTGTCAGCCCATTTAGCTGCTAAATATTTCGAGGCAGAGCCATCGATTACCACCAGCCTTGGCCGAATATACTTCAGCAGCTCTTCGGGTCTTCCCCTCGTCTTCCTGCAAACAATAAGATAGTCGACATCAACAGGAGGATCCGCCGTCCTCTTTTTCGCTATTGGTGCCGACGAAACATATATCACCTTTCCCCTAAAAGAGCACCAGCCGCTGCTATACTTGCAATCCGATTCGCTCAGAGAATCCTTAAAGCCGAAAAAGCGAACCTCGCTGGAGGCTAACCGCCCCCATTTCAGGAGCGACTGATCCATGAACTTGTAGCTGTAACCGTCGCGAACCGAATCGCAGAGGCAGTAGCTGCACTCACCACCGCTCATAAGGATGGCAGTTCCCCCGCGCATGGCATAAACAACTAAAAGCGGCCGCCTATCCTTAAGCCTACTAAAGGCGCTGCCTGATGCTACAGCCACCATCAGCGTAAGCGACAGCAGCACTAGCCGAGGCTTCCGGTGAAGCATGAAGATGAAAAGCAGCATAAATGCCACAAAGAGCAGCAGCATCTGCCAGCGCTCGAAGTATATGCTCGACAATACGGCTCCCGGAATATGCTCAATGTACGAAACGGAGCTATTGGTCAGCTTCAGCAGCCAAACAAGCGCAGCAGCCAGCCAATGCGCCCCCCATGTCCACCACGAGATTGAAAGCAAAGCCAATCCCCCATAAATTATTAGGGTTGTAAGCGGAATAAGAATGATGTTGGTGAGCAAAAAGACTAACGGAAGCTGATGAAAGAAGTAAACGGTAAGCGGCAAGGTTAGAATTTGTGCCGCCAACGAAACGGCAACCAGATCGTACCCCCACCTAAGGATTCTACTACTTGGAGCCCATGCGCCAAAGAACGGGTAAAACAGCAAGATTGAAAACACGGCAGCATACGACAGCAAAAAGCCAACATCGTATAGCGAGAAGGGGTTGTACAGCAGCAGAACTACAAATGATGCGGCAACCATATTATAGGTATTGGAGCTTCTATTCCACATCTTCCCCACCAGTATAAAGGTGAACATAACGGTTGCCCGCACAATCGACGGGGAGAATCCGGCCACAAAAGCAAACACCCATAGCGCAAGAAGAATGGCCATATTCTTGAGCAAACCGCCTACCCTACCTCGCATAAAAAAGAGCAGCCACACCAAAACCAAATAGTAAAGCGCAACATGCATTCCGGATACAGCCAAAATATGCATTGCTCCTATATTGGCATACATTGTTTTAAGATTTCCATCGAGGAGCTGCTTGTCGCCAATCATTAGCGCAAGGATAACGCCCAGCTCATCGCCCTCGAACCCAAACTGCCTAAATGTTTGCAGCGTGTACCGCTGTAGAAAGTAGGCCAACCGGAGCATCTGGTTAACCACAACTTTCCCTATAGGCAGCACCCCATCTCTCGAAACAAACACCGAAGCGTAGATGCCTTGATGCGCATAGTAATCCTTAAAGCTGAATTCGTACGGGTTCTTTGGCGGATCGATTGCTGCAACCCTGCCCCTGATCCGCAGAAGGGCAGCATAGTCTGGCACAGCAGTATCCCTACTATAGGTAATCGCCTTTGTACCTACCAAAGCCTTTAAATTTGATGGAGCCTCAACAACCCTCGACGTCCACCGGCATCCATACCTTGTTTTTACAGGATTATCGTCAACCTGAACGGTTAGGAACGAATTCTCATCAAAAGAAGCTCCAGGTATCTGAGACTTTGCCACGCTAACATAGGCTGCCCCCAACGAGAAGAAAAGAAGAAATGTGCCTGCACCAAACATCCAGCGGTAGCTATACCGCACCGTTTTATACCCCCAATACATTACAGGTAGCGCAAGCGGCGATAGCAGCAACCAGAAATACCAAGCAAGATCTAGCTCCGTAGCAAATGCAATACCTAGACTAAAAGCAGCTGCGATTTTTAGGATTGGCAGTAACCGCAATGGTTCAACAAGTGCTCTCATTGGTACGAGGAATGAGTGGTTCTCAACAATTATCTCAATCCTAAATATATGAAAAAGGCGGGAATCAAAATGAATCCCGCCCTTTTATGCTGATAAGTGTGCTGTTAACGGTACTCGTCCCAGCTCTTTATTTTCAGATCGTCCATGCTATACTTGCAAATGGCATACACAAATGCGCTTGCCAAACGTGCGTTGGTAATTAACGGAATGTTGAAATCTACCGCACTACGACGAATGGTGTAGTCGTTTGCCAGCTCCGATTTACTCAAGTTTTTAGGAATATTGATCACTAGGTCGATCTTCCTCTCACGAAGATAGTCGAGCGTATTTGGCTTGGCATCCTCATCAGGCCAGTGAAGAACGGTAACCTGAACCCCATTATCGTTAAGGAACTGCGCCGATCCGCGAGTTGCAAATAGGTTGTACCCCTTATCTCTAAGCATGCGGGCACTGTTCAACAGCTCAATCTTCGAGCGAGCATCACCTGTAGATAGCAGGATGTTCTTCTTTGGTACGCGATACCCTACCGAAAGCATGGCCTTAAGCAGCGTCTCGTAGTAGTTTTCGCCAATACAGCCAACCTCTCCTGTCGATGCCATGTCCACACCAAGCACTGGATCGGCTTTAGATAGGCGCGAGAACGAGAACTGCGAAGCCTTAATACCAATATAGTCGAGTTCGAAAATCGACTTATCAGGACGCTGAACTTCCATTCCGAGCATCACCTTAGTTGCCAACTCAATGAAGTTAACCTTTAGCACCTTCGATACAAATGGGAAGCTACGCGATGCACGCAGGTTGCACTCAATTACCTTAATATCGTTATCCTTGGCAAGGAACTGCATATTAAAAGGTCCGGTAATACTAAGCGCCTTAGCAAGCTGACGAGCAACCTTCTTAATGCGTCGAGCCGTTTCGAAGTAAATCTTCTGTGCAGGGAATACCATCGTAGCATCGCCAGAGTGTACCCCGGCAAACTCAATGTGCTCGCTGATAGCGTAGGCAATTACCTCGCCCTTATTCGCAACTGCATCAATCTCTATTTCCTTAGCGTTCTCGATGAACTCGGTTACCACAACAGGGTACTCCTTCGATACATTCGCTGCAAGCTTAAGGAAGTGTTCCAACTCGAAGTGGTTCGACACCACATTCATGGCAGCACCCGAAAGCACGTACGAAGGACGAATAAGCACTGGGAATCCAACCTCGTCAACAAACTTATGGATTTCATTCATCGAGGTAAGCTCCTTCCAGCGAGGCTGGTCTATCTTAAGCTCATCAAGAAGCGAAGAGAACTTATGGCGATTCTCTGCACGGTCGATATCAACTGGCGATGTTCCAAGCACCGTTACCTCTTGGTCGTAAAGTTTCATCGCCAAATTGTTGGCAATCTGTCCGCCTGTGGAAACAATTACTCCCTGAGGTGTTTCGAAGTCGATGATATCCATCACCCTTTCGAAGGTAAGCTCATCGAAGTAGAGACGGTCGCAGGCATCGTAATCAGTAGATACCGTCTCGGGGTTGTAGTTAATCATCACCCCACGAAGCCCCTGCTTACGAACCGTTTGAAGGGCATTCACCGAGCACCAGTCAAACTCCACCGAACTACCAATACGGTATGCTCCAGAGCCAAGAACCACAACCGACTGGTTGTCGTTTGGCTGCTCCACATCGCTTTCTGAAGCATTGTATGTTATATACAGGTAGTTTGTTTGGGCAGGATATTCTGCCGCAAGCGTATCAATCTGCTTGATATATGGCAATATCCCTAAATCCTTACGGTACTTACGAACTTCAAGAAGTTTTTCATGCATCGAGCGACCATTATCCTTAAGCACAAAACGGGCGATCTGGAAATCGGAGAATCCTTTTCGCTTGGCGTCCTTAAGGGTATCAGCTGGTACGCTCTCAATTTTATCGTATTCCTGAAGGGCTTTTTTGGTATCGAAAATCGACTTTAACTTAACAAGGAACCACTTATCAATTTTGGTAAGATCGTGCACCCTATCAATATCGTATCCTGCAGCAAAGGCAGCAGCAATGCTGTACACGCGCATATCGGTTGGTTCGGAAAGAGCCTTATCGATATCGTCGAACACTAGGTCGTTGTTGCCAACAAAACCGTGCATGCCCTGACCAACCATTCGAAGGCCCTTTTGGATAGCCTCCTCGAAGGTACGTCCGATGGACATCACCTCGCCTACCGACTTCATGCTAGAGCCAATCTCCTTCGATACGCCGATAAACTTGTTCAAGTCCCAACGAGGAATCTTACAAACGATATAATCGAGCGCTGGCTCGAAGAAAGCGGTAGTAGTTTTGGTAACGGCATTCTTTAGCTCATGCAAGCCATAGCCTAAGCCAAGCTTCGCAGCAACGTGCGCCAAAGGATAGCCTGTTGCCTTAGAAGCTAGAGCCGAAGAGCGCGAAAGACGAGCATTAACCTCGATAACGCGGTAATCTTCGGAGTATGGATCAAGCGCATACTGAACGTTACACTCACCCACAATGCCCACCTTGCGAACAATCTTTATGGCAATACGGCGAAGCTTGTGATACTCGGCATTGGTAAGCGTTTGTGATGGAGCAACAACAATACTTTCGCCCGTATGTATTCCAAGCGGGTCAAAGTTCTCCATATTACAAACCGTAATACAGTTGTCGAATCGGTCGCGAACCACTTCGTACTCTACCTCTTTCCAACCCTTGATTGATTCCTCCACAAGGATTTGCGGCGAGTATGAAAATGCCTTATCAGCAAGTTTTAGCAGCTCATCACGGTTGTCGCAAAAACCTGATCCTTGTCCTCCAAGCGTGTAAGCAGCACGAACTATAATTGGAAAACCAAGTTCTTCCGAAGCTTTAAGCGCTTCTTCTACAGAGGTGCATGAGATGCTTCGAGGAGTCTTAACATCAATTTCGTGAAGCAGGTCAGCAAAAAGTTGGCGGTCCTCGGTGTTCTTAATGGCCTGAACCGGTGTACCCAAAACTTCGATGCCATGCTTTGCCAAAACACCTGAGTCAAACAACTCCGTACCACAGTTGAGGGCAGTTTGTCCACCGAAGGAGAGCATAATTCCATCTGGTTGCTCTTTTTCGATAACCTTTTCTACGAAGTAAGGCGTTACAGGAAGAAAGTAAATCTTATCGGCAACACCTTCGGATGTTTGTACGGTTGCAATATTGGGATTAATCAGTACCGATTTGATTCCCTCTTCCTTTAGTGCCTTTAGTGCTTGCGAACCAGAGTAGTCAAATTCGCCAGCCTCACCAATTTTAAGGGCACCCGAACCCAGTACGATTATCTTCTTAAATTTCTTTATTTCGCTCATTATCTGATCTCGAATATCGGTTAAACGGCAAAAACGTTGCTATTCGGCCTTGTAAGCCTCAATGTTACGGATGAAATCATCGAACAAAAATTCGGTATCAGTTGGACCACTCGAAGCTTCGGGGTGGAACTGAGCCGAGAAGATACGCTTTGTTTTGTGGCGCACACCCTCGTTTGTACCGTCGTTTAGGTTGATGAAGTAAGGTTCCCATTCGCCGCTCAGGGTGCTGTTATCAATGGCAAAACCGTGGTTTTGCGAGGTAACAAACGCCCTATTGGTTCCTACTTGAAGAACTGGCTGATTGTGGCTACGATGTCCGTACTTCAACTTATAAGTATTTGCACCCGATGCCAAAGCAAGCAATTGGTTCCCAAGACAGATACCCATAATAGGCTTATTTTGGGTAATTGCCACCTTTAAATTATTAATGGTTGCCTCGCACATCTTAGGATCTCCCGGTCCATTCGAGATAAACAGCCCATCGTACTCCTCATTTAGGAAATTGTAGTTCCAAGGAACACGAACAACCGTTACATCGCGCTTAATAAGGTTACGAATAATGTTGTTCTTAACCCCACAATCGACCAAAACTACCCGTTGCCGCCCTTCTCCGTAAATTTTAACCTCTTTAGTGCTGACTTGGTCTACAAGGTTTTCCTTATTAGGATCTCGAAAGGCGATATCCTGTCCTTCGAAAACGATTTTGCCCATCATGGCCCCCTTTTCGCGAAGGATTTTGGTTAACGCCCGAGTGTCAATCCCCGTAATTCCGGGAACCTTGTTCCGCTTAAGCCAGTCACCTAAGCTTTCGTTTGCATTCCAATGGCTGTACTCCTCAGAGTAGTCTGAGATAATCAATCCATCGATGTGGAGTTGATCGGATTCGTAAAATTTAAAGAGGTTATCCTCCTGATTGGCACCCGGAACACCGTAGTTTCCGATAAGAGGATAGGTGAGGACTAGAAGTTGACCTCGGTAAGAAGGGTCTGTAAGGCTTTCAGGATAACCGGTCATGGCAGTATTGAAAACCACCTCACCTGCAGAACATCCTTCGTAGCCAAAAGACTTACCGATGAATTCTGTACCGTCCTCCAGAACAAGCTTAACGTTTTTAAGATCCATTGAAGCGTTTAATAAAGTTACGGAGGGCCTTTCGCAAAGAAAAACCTTGTAAACTTAAGGCTTTATGTGATAAAGAAAAAAGGAGTACCAGTTTAAAAAGCGTAGAACTAATCTGACATAGCATTGACTATTTGCATAATACGAATACGGATTCACGAAATCCATTAGGAGAGTTTAACGGATTAAAAACACATTAAGCATTAACTTAAGACTAGTTACTAAAGGGATTCTGCTTAAAAAATAATATGTTCTAAAACAAAAAAAGCTGCCCTTTCGAGCAGCAGCTTGTTTGAAGCCTAAGAATAAGGCTACAGGTCGATATTACGGCTGATGTAACTCGAGTAGTCGTACACCTTGGGGGTATAATCCTTACTCAAAATAGGAGATGTTACTATAAAATCGGCAGTTGAACGATTTTGTGCAGTTGGAATGTTGTAAACTGCTGCGATACGTAGTAACGCCTTAACATCTACATCATGAGGTTGGGCATGCATAGAATCCCAAAAGAAAATAAGCACATCAATTTTGCCCTCTGCAATCATCGAACCGAGCTGCTGGTCGCCCCCTAGAGGTCCTGATTTTAACCGGCTGATTGAAACTTTATCTATTGCTTCATCTCCGTACTTATGACGAAGTGCATCCTCAATCATTCGACCGGTAGTACCGGTACAGGTCAAATCATGACCAATTATACTTTCGGAATTTTTCTCGACCCATTGAATCATATCCTTTTTGCAGTTGTCATGGGCTACTAATGCGATACGTTTTTTCGCTAGCATTTTTCTCATATAATTTATTTAGAACACTCGACAAGATACCATATAACTTGCATCATGCTTCCTCAACCATCTTTGATTTAAGAATTTTTAATCAATACAATAATTCAATACTAAATGGTAAAAGCATCTGCTAATGAATAAAAGCAAATCTACTAGGGAATTGAATTTAACTTAAATCAGGTTATTCTTCTGACACTTCATCTTCTACTGCAATTCCCTCTCGCGAAGAAAGCTCGCTCACTGCATTTCTAGAGCTCAAATGACGCATTTCCCACAAAAGAACAAGGTCACCGACAGACGCGATGGTAAATACGAATCCAAAGATAAATATTATTGGATGGTTGATTACAACTCCAAAAATCAGAGGAAAGACGCCAACTATTAGATGCGGAAGGAATAATGCCAAGCGGTAATAATCAACCCCAGCAGGGATATCCCTATCACCACATTTCATTAGTTGACCCAAATTAAAACCGTACCAAAAGGTTGACATTGGAAACTTGCAAAAAATAGCAAGCGTTAGCCTATAAAAGAATTCATTCAGGAAAAGCCCTATTAATACAATAGGAACGCACATATAGGAAAAAAACTTCTGCACACCCCAAAGAAGAGGTTCTATCCCCCAGATTAGATAGTATAAAACCACACATAGAGATACAAGCACTAACAATGGAGTCCCTATGTTGAAGAGCTTTACCTCACTCAAGGTCAACTCTTGTTTTTCGGTATTATTAGCAGTAAGCATAGCCGTTTGTATTTGGCTTGAATTTAACGCAAATTCAGTCGATTAGCAACGGATGGATAAATTATTTTTGAGCTAAAATCATATGTCTTTTACCCTTAGGACCAGGCAATCTCTTAACATTAAAACCCGATTCTCTCAAATTATTCTTAACGAATCCTTTTGATGAATAGGTAACCAGGACACCACCTTCATTCATTGCCTTATAGATTTTCTCGAAGATAGATAACGCCCAGAGTTGAGGCTGCAAATCGGGAGCAAAAGCATCAAAAAACACAACATCAATACCTGACGATGGGCTATACTCAACTAAATTGCCCTCTATTTTTTGAAGTGAAAAATAGCTATCGAGTTCAACCTTGTAACTCCAAGGAGCACTATGTAGCGCGTTGAAGTATTTTTCTCTATCAAGTCCTACTTGTTCATGATAGGTTAGTTTCGCAGTTAGTTCCAAAGGTAACGGGTAGCGCTCGATTGACGTATAGTTTACCTTAGTGCCATTGCATACTGCAAATTGATAGGTCAACATGGCGTTAAGACCTGTACCAAAACCAACCTCAAAGACATTTACTTCGCGACCTAAAAACGGTGCTAGACCAGCATTTATGTACACATGAAGCGCTTCGGCTATAGCCCCATTGGTTGAGTGGTAATGCTCAACTCCACCATCAACAGAAAGTGTTTGAGATCCGTCGGAAGTTTGTACGAGATGAACTCGTTGTTGTAAATGGTCGCTACTAAAATCCATGGTAAAATCCTTTGTTCGATGCAAAGTAAGGAGTTTTGCGACGCCATCCCAACAGTGAGCACTTTTAGTACAACTTGCCATAATTTGCTACATTTGCCATACACACTTTAACGATGCCAACCTCCGCAAAAAAACACGAAGAAATCGTCCGCCATTCATTTGCCCGAAGTATGGCATTCGGACTTGAACGACGCCAGAATCCTCATCCTAAAATTATTTCGAAAGATGAACTGATAGAAAAGCAATCGGATAACGAGGTGCTAATTGCTATTGCTGAGCCTACAGTACAAGCCCTAAATGGCTACTTCAACGAAAAGGGCACATTTTTGGTGCTAACCGATAGCGAGGGCTGCATCCTAAAGGTTTACGGAGATTCGCAATCGGTAAAAGGAGCAGCGAAGTGCTTCTTAAAGCCAGGTGCTTTTTCCGATGAAGAAAACTTGGGTAGCTCATCAATCGGAATCACATTGCATGAAAAGCACCCAATCCAACTAGCCCCAAAGGATCATTTTCATTTTTTCTTTAACGAATACACAAGCATTGGTGCGCCAATAACAAACGAAGAAGGTGCCCTTATTGCAGTGCTATCGATTTTCTTTAAGAGCGAGAGTGTTGCCCCAAACACCATAAACATTGTACAAGCGGCAGCATTGGGCATTAGTACGCAAGTGAGAAATTCTCAGACGCAGCAAAGCCTAGAACATAGCAACCGACTGCTATCAACCATCATCAACACATTAAATCACGGGCTTATTGCGGTTGATGCTAACGGCAAGGTGCTATGCCACAACAAAACTGCACTATCAGAATTAGGCTTAAACGATAAAGAACTAGAGAAGCGTAATATATCCGACATCCTGCCCCAATGGGATTTGTCATTACCAATCCTAAAACGCAACGAACGGATCTTCGATGAGGAGGTTGTATTCGATAACGTCCCTAACAAAGAGCGCTACGCGGTAAACCTTCTTCCAACTATTATTGAAGGAGAGTTTGTAGGCGCTGTAATTCTAATTAGGGAGATGAAGCGCGTTTACAACATCGTAAACAAGTTTACCGGAATGAACGCGCGCTACACCTTCGAGGATATTATTGGCGAAAGCTACGAGATGCAGCGCGTAATTGAATACGCAAAGATTGTAGCAAACAGCCCATCGACCATACTAATTGATGGAGAAAGCGGAACCGGTAAGGAGCTGCTTGCCCAATCGATACACACCTACTCGAACCGCAGGAACGCTGGATTTGTAGCGGTAAACTGCGGTGCCCTACCCGAATCGCTCATTGAAAGCGAACTTTTTGGATACGATAGCGGCGCTTTTACAGGTGCAAGCAAAGGTGGCAAACCCGGTAAGTTTGAGCTGGCAAATGGTGGTACACTTTTCTTAGACGAGGTTGGCGAAATGCCCCTCGACATGCAGGTGAAGCTGCTACGAGTTATCCAAGAAGGGGTAATAACCCGCGTTGGCGGAACCAAGAACATCCCGGTTGATGTGCGCATTATTGCCGCTACCAACAAGGATTTGAAGGAGGAGATTAAGGAAGGACGATTCCGTTTGGACCTATACTACCGATTAAGCGTAATACCTCTTCGACTACCATCGCTGCGCGAGAGGAAGGAGGACATTCCTATGCTAATCAACTACTTCCTACAGTCGAAGGCGCTGAAGCTGAACAAGGATGTGCCCGAGATATCGCCCGAAGTATACCGTTTCCTGCTAAGCTACAGCTGGCCGGGCAACGTTCGCGAGCTGGAGAACTTCATCGAAAAGACGGTGAACCTGAACGGCAACATCGTTTGGGATGTCACCAAAGATCAGGTAAAGAACCTTCCCGATGTTGGCTCAGCACCTCACAGAGGCAGCTCATCATCAAAAGTTAGCCTTACCTCCATCGATGAAATGGAGAAAAGGATGATTAAGGAGGCGATAAAGGAACTTAACAGCAACATCTCGCAGGTGGCAAAAACACTGGGCATAAGCAGAAACACGCTTTACCTGAAGATGAAGAAGTATGGGATTGACCATTAAAAAGCAAAACCACCCCGCCCTACGGGCACCCCTCCTTTAAAAGGAGGGGAATAAGCCTCAGGCAATAATTGCTATTAACTTCAAGATTCTTGCTTTGGACGAAGCTAAAGAGTGAACATTTTATCGATACAACTGTATATTGACAGATTAAAGAACTTAGGCAAAGAGATGAACTATAGAAAAGAATTTAGGAAGGCTACTGCTGTACTGGCTGCAATTGTGCTGATTGGGGGATTTACCGCGTGCAGCAGCAAGTCAACCGAAAGCAATAGGAAGACAATTACCGTAAGCATTCCTCCCATTAAATATTTGGTTGATCGAATTTCGGGAAATGAGTTTGATGTAAACGTGATGGTGGCAACGGGAGCATGCCAGGAAACCTACGAGCCTACGCCATCGCAAATGAAGGATGTGGCAAAGTCGAAGCTATACCTTGGCATTAGCGAGCTGGAGTTTGAGCAGAAATGGCTTAACAACATTAAAGCAAACAACCCTGAGCTGAAGTACGCCAACCTATCGGAAGGTGTCAAAATGGTTGAAGGCTCATGCAGCCATGAGGAGTGCGAGGAGCATGAACATCATCATGGAGGGATGGACCCTCACATCTGGCTATCGCCTGCCAACTACAAGGTAATGGCAACGGCAACGCTTAACGAGCTGGTTACACTGAATCCGAAGAATAAATCAAGCTACGAAAAGAACTTTAAAAGCCTTGTTGCATCAATAGACAGCATCGATGCCATAGCAAAAAGCAAACTGGCTAACCTAAAGATTAAGAAGTTTATCATCTACCATCCGGCGCTAAGCTACTTTGCACGCGACTACGGACTGGAGCAGATATCCATCGAACAGGATGGCAAGGAACCTGCCGCCGACTACATGAAGCGACTTGTATCGCAGGCAAAAGAGGTTGGCATCAAAACGATATTCGTGCAAAAGGAGTTCGACCTAAGCCTAATCAAAAGTTTTGCCGGAGAAGTTGGCGCTACTATCGAACCAATAAATACCTTTGCGTACGATTGGCTTGAAAGCACAAACCATATAATTAACGCACTTTATTCCGCCAACCAATGAGTGAAAAGCTGGTTGAGCTAACCGATATTACCACCGGATACGACGGCGTTGCTGCCATCGAGCACGTTAACCTGACTATTAACGAGCAGGACTACATCGGCATCATCGGTCCGAATGGAGGCGGAAAGACTACGCTGCTTAAGGTAATCTTGGGTATCCTCCCTCCATTTTCTGGCAAGATAGCGCTACATGGATCGACCGATGGCAAGCGCGACTTCATCGGGTATCTTCCACAGGTAAATAACATCGATAAGAAATTTCCTATAACCGTTCAGGAGGTGGTGCTTTCGGGCATCATGTCTAGGAAGGGCATCTTTACCCAATACACCAAGGAGGATAAGGCGCTTGCACGCGAGCTGATGGAGAGAACTGGCATCGAGCATCTCCGAAAAAAGGTAATTGGCGAGCTATCGGGCGGACAGATGCAGCGGGCGTTTCTTAGCCGTGCGCTGATATCGAAGCCGAAGCTGCTGATCCTCGACGAGCCAAACACCTACGTGGATAACAAGTTTGAGGGGGAACTCTACGAGCTGCTCACGAAGCTAAACGAGCAGATGGCCATCGTAATCGTTACGCACGACCTTGGGACGGTGAGCCAGTACGTAAAGTCGATTGCCTGTGTAAACAGAGGGCTACACCTCCACCCATCGAACATCATCAGCCAGGAGCAACTGGACAACTATAACTGTCCGATACAGCTTATCACGCACGGGCATATTCCGCATACCGTTCTCGAAAATCATAATAAGAAGTAATGGTAGAGTTTGTAAACGACATATTCGAGTACCAATTCCTGCAGAACGCCTTTATCGCCGGACTGCTGGTGAGCATCGCCTGCGGGATTGTTGGCACCTATATCGTAGCAAAGCGGCTGGTGTTCCTCAGCGGAGGTATCACCCACTCGTCGTTTGGGGGGATTGGGATTGCCTACTACCTAGGGTTGAACCCCATCTTCGGAGCGTTTGTATTCTCGGTGCTTTCGGCAATGGGGATTGAGTTCTTTGCAGATAAAACCAAGATGCGCGAGGATTCGGCCATTGGCATCCTCTGGGCATTGGGAACGGCCATCGGGGTAATATTTGTTTCGATGACGCCAGGCTACGCACCTAACCTGATGAGCTTCCTCTTCGGA
The DNA here is from genome assembly GCF_963678165.1 of uncultured Acetobacteroides sp. Lineage (NCBI taxonomy): Bacteria > Pseudomonadati > Bacteroidota > Bacteroidia > Bacteroidales > Rikenellaceae > Acetobacteroides > uncultured Acetobacteroides sp. Next base: position 3,393,447 of record NZ_OY782755.1, read on the forward strand.
GGTCTGCTAGGCGTTACCAAGGTTGACCTTGGGGTGATGCTGGCCCTCGATGTGGTGCTGCTGCTTCTCTTTATTCTGGGACTTCGAACTATCCTATATATAGCCTTCGACAAGGAGTTTGCCATATCGCAAAATGCTTCGGTGAAGCTGGTAAACTACATGATGATGATCCTGATATCGGTTACCATCGTGATGTGCATTCGGGTGGTGGGGATTATCCTGCTGATTGCGCTCCTTACCATTCCTGTTGTTACGGCCAACATCTTCTATAAAGATTTTAAGCGCATAATGGTTGCCTCCATTGTGCTTGGATTTGTGGGGATGCTGGTGGGGCTGTACGTCAGCTTTGAGGTGAACTTGCCTTCGGGGGCGGCTATCATACTTGCACAGTCGGTGATTTGGCTGGCGTGTAAGGGGGTGGAGTTTTTGAAGAAGGTGAGAAGGGAGTAGTGAATAGATAAAGCCCTGAAGGGGCGACATCTATAAATTCCCGTGTGATTTATCCCGCAGGAATAAAGGTTGGAGAGGATATTGGTTGTGACCATTACCCACCCCTACCTCCCGCCTAAGCGGGAGGATAACGTGCTGCAATTGGGCGTTTGTACTTTTGAATTAGACCTTAGCTTGACGGCAATGGGCTTGAAGCCTTCGCCTAACACAGAGGTATAGGGATAGGATATATTTACTTTCATTTCTTTTGTGTCCAAAAGAAACGAAACAAAGAAAAGCCTATCGTGCCTTAACTTGCAGACTTCGGCGTAGGGTGTTTTACCATGATAATGGTTTGCACGCGCATTGAGACTTTGAACTTTACGAAGTGCTGTGGATGCTTCGTCCGCTTCGAACAGAACCCACGACGAAGATGGTATGGCCAAGGCCACGGTATTTACGGAATAAGGTGGTTTAACGAATTAATGTTTATATACCGTAGGTTGGTTTGTGAGTTATATCAGGAGAGAAACAACTGGGATTTATCCCACGGAGATAAAGGTGGTAGGTTAATTGAAGTAACTATTACCCACCCCCTGCCCTCCCGCCAAAGCGGGAGGATAAAGTAGAAGCAAGAAAGGCAAACGATATTTATGAATTTTAGCGAAAAAAGAAAGTTCAAGTGAAAGATATTCTAAACACAAACCTTCGAACCTCTTCTAACATCTAAAGTCTAATATCTAACGTCTCTTAGTAGAAGAAACACTTAACACTAAATAGAACTAACGACATGAATTTTGACCTGATAGTTATAGGTAGCGGTCCTGGAGGCTATGTGGCAGCCATCCGCGCGAGCCAGCTGGGCATGAAGGTGGCCGTTGTTGAACGTGCCGAACTTGGTGGCATCTGCCTAAACTGGGGATGTATCCCAACCAAGGCGCTGCTTAAGAGCGCATCGGTGTACGAGTACGCCCAACACGCAGCCGAGTACGGCGTGGTGGTTGAGGGTGCCATCAAACCCGACTTTGCGGCAATCGTAGCCCGCAGTCGTGGCGTGGCCGACAGCATGAGCAAGGGCATTCAGTTCCTTTTCAAAAAGAATAAGGTTGAGGTGATAGAGGGCTTCGGCAAGCTGGTTGCCCCACACCAGGTAGAGGTTACCGCAGCCGATGGCACCGTAACCAAGGTTGAGGCTAACCACATCATCCTGGCAACGGGCGCACGCAGCCGCGAGCTTGCGAACCTGCCCATCGATGGCGAGAAGATCATCGGATACCGTCAGGCGATGACGCTTGCCAAGCAGCCAGAGTCGATGGTGGTGGTAGGTTCGGGCGCCATTGGTAGCGAGTTCGCCTACTTCTACAACGCCATCGGAACAAAGGTGACGCTGGTGGAGTTCCTTCCTAACGTAGTTCCATTGGAGGATGAGGAGGTGTCGAAGCAGCTCGAGCGCTCGTTCAAAAAGGCGGGCATCAAGGTGATGACCAACAGCGAGGTGCTTTCGGTGGATACTACCGGCGAGCGGTGCTCGGTGATCATCAAAACAAAGAAGGGCGAAGAGACCGTTGAGGCCGACATCGTTCTATCGGCAGTGGGTATTGCCACCAACCTCGAAGGCTTGGGCCTTGAGGAGGTAGGCGTGGCCAACGAGCGCGGCAAGGTGGTGGTGGACGAGTTCTACCGCACCAACATCGAGGACGTGTACGCCATTGGCGATATCGTGGCCGGACCAGCCCTTGCCCACGTGGCATCGGCCGAGGGTATCTGCTGCGTGGAGAAGATTGCCGGCTTGGACGTGCATGCGATTGACTATAGCATCATCCCCGGATGTACCTACACCACGCCCGAGGTGGCATCGGTGGGACTATCCGAAAAGAAGGCCATCGAGGCTGGATACGAGGTGAAGGTGGGCAAGTTCCCATTTACGGCTTCGGGCAAGGCGACAGCTGCCGGCGCTAGGGATGGCTTCGTGAAGGTGATCTTCGATGCCAAGGATGGCAAGCTGCTGGGCGCCCACCTGATCGGTGCCAACGTTACCGAGATGGTGGCCGAGATGGTGCTGGCCCAAAACCTGGGGGCTACCGGTCACCAGATTATCAAGGCGATCCACCCCCACCCTACCATGAGCGAGGCTATCATGGAGGCGGCTGCGGCAGCCTACGGTGAGGTGATTCACATCTAGACGTTAGATGTTAGATATTAGATTTTAGACGCCTTTTTACCACAAAGGACGCTAAGGATAACACGAAGGGCGCTGAGATTTTTTCTCGGGGCCCTTCCTTTTTAGATGCAAGTGTTGAGATATTAGATGTTAGACGTTAGATATTAGATTCTCTTTTACCACAAAGGGCACGGAGGATGGCACAAAGGGCACGGAGATTTTTTCTCGGGGCCCTTCGTTTTTAGATGCAAGTGTTGAGAGATTAGATATTAGACGTTAGATGTTTTTTTAGGCGCGAAGGGGCAGAAAGTGGATAAGGGTAATAATGGATACGAAGAGAAGAAGCTCGGCGCAGGAGCAAATGTGTAAAGCGCAGGAGCGATTGTGTAAGCCGCAGGTCTGATTGTGTAAGTCGCAGGTGCCGATGTGCAAGTCGCAGGTGCCGATGTGTAAGTCGCAGGTGCCAATGTGTAAACCACAGGTGTGAATGTGTAAGCCGCAGGTGTGATTGTGTAAACCACAGGTCCGATTGTGCAAGTCGCAGGTGCGATTGTGTAAGCCGCAGGTGCCGATGTGTAAGTCGCAGGTGTGATTGTGTAAAGCAACGGAGCCAATGTGTAAAGCGACGGAGCCAATGTGCTTAAAAACGAAGCGAAGGCTACGTTTTAGGTAACCTCCGCTCTAAAACATGAAGCGTATGCTTCTATAAGGACGGGCAATGAGTAAACAAATTCACGATCATTTTACGGTGCGAAACTCGAGCGAGGAGATACGCTTGAACTCTGCGCTGGTAGCACCGAAGAGCGACTTAACGTAGGCCTTAGCGCTTAGGGCCACATCAACCAGCCCGGTGCTGGTGGTGTAGAGCTCGGCGTTGCGGTTGGCACGTGCGGCATCGAGGGCGTAGCTGGTGGTGTTGCACTCGTCGTTAACCTTACGGAGCTCGGCAGCATAGGCCTTTAGGGCCTCCACCTTTAGCTCGGGCTCGTTGGGCTTATACTCGGGGATGTTGGCCAGCGCCTCCACGAAGCGGTCGAAGTTATCGACCTGGCTATCGTAGCTGCGCTGCGATGTGGACACCTTCTTGACCTTAACGGCAGGTCCAGCGGCAGGCGCAGGAGCCTCCTTGCTGGTAGACCCTTTGGGCGCACGGGTGTTCAGTATCTTTCGGGCAATGGTAGCTACGGCAGCATCGGTGTTGTCGTCCGATGGCGAGGCGCGAAGGGAGTTGAGCCCGCGGGTTATCGTTGAGTTGAAGGGTACGAAGGCCGTCTCGCGCTTATTGGTAGCGTTGGCGTACTGAATGGAAGCGGTGTTAACGGCGTTGATGGATGTACGGGCCGACTCCTTCTTGGCCTTTAGCGCGGCAAGAATGGTTGAAGGATTCGAGGGGTTGTACGTAGCGCCAAAAGAGGCAATTCCATCGATTAAGCTGCTGAAGTTATCCACGTTCTTGGCGTGGCCTGTTTCGGAGGTGCTTGCCATAATAATTATTTTTTAAAGTTTAGCATTTGGTCTGAAACGGCCTAAAACTAGAAGTTTTAATTAACACAACCAAAGAATTGCACAACTTTTTTTAGCTGCACAATAAGTTTTTTTTCTGGTATATGCCTCTGGTAGCGTATAAAGGTGTTTTAGGCTGAACTTTTTTTAAGCTTATGGGTGCTAATGGTGGGGGAAAGTGGGTATATTTGGGGGCGGTTTCTGCTAGTTGCGGTCAGAAGACCGCTTTTTAGTAAAGACGAAGTTGCAGACTTCGCCTAGCCTTGAAAAGGTTTAAAACTAAGGCTAGCAGAGTTTACCCCTAGCAAGGAGTTTTCATTTTTAACTAGAAACACGAAATCAAAAACATGACTAAATTAAAAATTAGAAAGATAGAATCTACACCCGAAGAAATTATCTCAAGAATTGATAAAATCATTGAAATATCAGAACAAATTCCCAACAGAGTGTACCTAGGAACATCCCTAAAAGAAATATGGAGTACACTTGGCATAAAAGAATTAGAATTTGGGGAATTGCGTTTTGAAAATAAAGAATTATTTGATGAATTATTTGAGATACACACCACACAGTATAGCGACGCTACAAAAACAATATTTAGAAGATCATTTTTAAGTAAAATCAAATAAACTTATTTGTCTGTGGTTTCTGCGGTGCTAACCGCAATATATAATCACTATATTAAATGAAACTATGCTTTGCTAATCCTCATCAAGCCCTTATTGTGAGTTAAGCAGAGCCCTAATGAATAAGTATAAATCGAAGTTTGCAAGAAAACAATAAACACAGTTAGAATGCCTAAAAATTTACCATCTCCAAAACAATCTAGCAAAATAGATATCAAAGATATTCATCAAACACTATGGAAATGTAGAGATTTTGAACTTACATCATTATGGCAACGATCTATATTTTTAACTACACTTTTAGTGTTATGTTATACTGGATATGGATTTCTAATTTCAGCAATAGTAAATAAACAAGAAACGAATATAGTAATAATTAATGCTATAAAAAATTCATCACAAGTTCAAGATTCAAAGAGTCTCATATTATTACATACCTCGGCCTTTTTTTTATCTATTATTTGAATTCTATTTTCATGCTTATGGATAGCAATGGCAAAAGGTTCTAAAGCATGGTACGAGAGATATGAGAAAACTATATATGCATTTGAAATGGATTATAGAAATATTGAAAATAGAGCAAAGCCTTATGCAGCATTTCAAGGCTATGATATGGTAAAAGAAAAAGATAGGGCAGACGTTAACTCATCTCTGTTTTCCATGAATGGAGGAGCATACTCTCCTTCCAAAATAAATATTGCAATTGGACAGATATCTGCCTCAATATATTTAATAACATGTATTGTACATACAGTGTCACTATTTCAAATATTCAATACTTTTAGTGTAAACTACGTCTTAAATTCAAATTATTTTGTAATAAATTCAATTTTAATATTTACTCCAATATTAATCATTACTCTATTATTAATATGGCATTGCGGTTGGCTCAAGAGTTCATGTATTGAAGAAGAAGATAATATATTAGACTTTACTCCGATAGAAACAAAGGTGGATAACGAAAGTAGTAACAAGGAAGAGATTGACAGATTAAAGTCTAACTACTACCACGCATATATTAGAGTGCTAAAATTCATAAAAGAAGCACCAGATGGCACCATTATCCTTACTGCGGATAAAAAAGAACTCAAAGTAACATCAGCGCTTTTTAATATGTTAACATACTTGATAGATGAGCAGAATAGACTGTTTAAAAAAAACAAAAATAAGAATAGGGTTAGCAACGATACGATTAGTCCAATTATCAACTTTAGAATGAAAAGCCATGATGATATCTCAATTAAAAAACTGAATAAAATTTACAATCTGGCAAATAAGTGGTTTTAATCTGCGTCTACTAAGAATTCTGCTATGCTAAAATACAAATTAAAAATTCTGTTTGGCCCTCCGCTAGTCGTAGCATATAAGCACGAGGCTCGGCGGAATTTACAATTCCGCCGAACTTAAATAGAGGTCTTAGTCCGCAGCAAAACGTAAGCATTAACAATTACACACACCGCCATGAGAAAAAGCACAAGCGCCTTCGAATGGGTAAAGGCGAGAATATGGATTCTACTACTAATAGGGTTGATGGTAATGAATTTCTGCTACCTGCTTGGCCGAGAGGGGAGCTTTAGCGAGGCCGCAAAGGCGGGGGTAAAAATGCTGCTGATATACCTTCCGATGCTGGCGTCCGTTTGGTTTTCATCGTATAGGCAGAGGCACCACAAGTAATAGAGGTTGAAGTAACCAACGATAAAAGGAGACCTGATGACGAAGCTGAGCATTGTTACACCCAATAGGAAGATCATTACCATTAGGATGGCATTTTTTGTACTAACGATAGCGCCAATTATTTTATCGGTTGTATTGAATATTGAATCCAGCTTTTATACTAATGTTTTTAATTCTACTTCATTTCTTTTCCTTTTAATCTGGCTATACACCATTTACGTTGTAAAGCCGTTTAGCGTAATTGGCAGCGTAGAGTTTCACACTAGCTACTTGACTACTATAATTCCTGCAAATGGTACTAGCGAAACAATAGCATATTCAGACATTACCCAGCTTGCATTTTACCATAATGAGACAAAAGGCGATAGCTATAGTGGGGCTTATGTTGGTGTTGGTGCACTAAGAACAAAGGATGGAATAAACAACTACATAGACATCAATGGAAGGCGCTATCAGGTGGAAATAGAATCAAAAGCAAAGTTATTTTTAATGCGAAACACCATAGAGATGCTGCAAAGTAAAGGGGTAAATGCAGAGATTTATAAGTAAGCACCTCGCTCCTACAACCATGTCCTCTGGCCTGATACAAGAATGGGCGGAGGCGGCAGAAAACAAAAGCGGAGGCGGAGCCTCATAGCCGTCAGCCCAAGAAGAAAAAGATTCTGCTAGCAGTATTGTATGCTCTAGTACGACCCGTATCGGGTCGGTATGGTTGCCAAGCTTCGATCTACAAACCTTAAATCCCTCTGGGATTTTTCGAACGAAAGCATAATGCCAGAGGCATTAAAGGTTTGTAGATAGGTGGATCATCATGGAATCACGACTCCGGAGGAGTCATTAAACCTTAGCCTGACGGCTATGAGCGCCCTCGCTCCGCTCCTTCGGCCAAGGCATCAGTCCTAATATAAAAAAGGCTGGAGACCGTAGAAAGCAAAAGCGGAGGCGGAGCCTAACACTTAGCAAAGCTTTGGATGCGTTTTTACGTTCGGTTGGGGCTAAAGCTTTGCATAGGATTACCTACATTTGCACCTCCTAAAAATATATTACCTACAAAATGAAAAGATTCATAATCGTTCCGCTAATGCTGGCATTTACCATTTCGGCCTTAGGGCAATCGTCGAAGCTAACCGTTGGGGTAGAATCAACCACCACCATCACATCAATGCGCGGTAGCGATCCTAACGGCATCTTTACAAGCCAAATGGGCTTCGGAAGCGGGATCACCGCCAGCTACAGCATTCTTCCGCATCTTGCGATTAGCACAGGACTTGGTTTTGAGAGGAAGGGTAGAAAAATGAAAGATATCTCGTATATGGATGACGAAGGAAATAAAGTAGCAACCAACGATCAGCGCTTCAACTTCGACTACCTCGTACTTCCCATTAAAGCTTCATTTCAGACAGGTGGAAAAATCAAAGGGTACATCAACGGAGGCCTTTTTGTGGGATACCTGCTAAAGTACTCGGAGGATTGGGATGGTGAAGATGTTCAGCCACTAGCTACGAACAGCGACTTTAAGCGAATCGATGGAGGCTTGACGGTGGGGGTTGGAGCTTTAATCCCTATCTATAAAAGGTTAATACTCGACGTTGGGGGTGTGGAGAACTTGGGACTATGCAACATTGCGGACAACAGCCTTAAGACAAACTCGGTAGGGTTGCTTGTAGGTCTTAAGTATTCCTTATAGAAAAGATGGGCTAACCTCGGCGAGTGGTGAGTCCTTGCTCCGCTCCTACAACCAAGGCCTATGTCCTGATACAAGAATGGGCGGAGGCCGCAGTAAACAAAAGCGTAGGCTCCGCCTACGCTTAGCAGAGGAAAAGGGTGCTTACGCAAAGCTGAGGGCTTAGGCAAAACCTCAACACAAAGCTACCGACAACAACAAGTATTCATAATAAATAGAAAACTTACACTATGAGAAAAGCAGACGTTTACGAGCTAGGGGTAAAGCTATTTGGCATTTACCTGCTCTTTAAAGCCATCGACCTTACACGTGAGGTGCTTAGCTACCTTGTAATCCTTACAAAGAGCAGCGAAATGATGGACACTCCCGCACAGACTGGCATATTCTGGATCAGCGTGCTTAACCTAGCCATAGTAGCCCTGGTTAGCTACCTATTTGTTTTTAGAACAAGGGCGGTAGCCAAGCACATCTGCAGCACTGCCGACTACGAGGAAAGCGCAAAGCTATCGACCGAAAAGCGCACCATCTACGAGATTGCCCTAACCCTAATGGGGCTGGTGGTTATCGTTTGGTTTCTACCCGACTTGGGGGTTAAGCTCAAATACCTGGCAACGCCTAAGCCCATGGGGATGCCTTGGATGGCTAACGATTGGGATGCCGTAGTGGCGCTAGGGGTAAAGGTGGTAGTTGCCTTCCTTGCCATCTGCTACTCGCGGACAATTGCCGGATTTCTGACCAAAGGGGGGAAATAGCAGGTGGAGCCTTCATGGACTTACCCCACAGTAAACCGCAAGCATATAGACAAGCAATAATGAAGCGCAGCCCAAGGGGGTGCGCTTCACTTTTTTGCTACCTGCTAATCGTAGAGTTGTAGCACAAGAATCAGCAAAGCTTTGAGCATTGTTGAAGGAAATAGTGTCTTAGCAGCAAGCCGGATCAGAGATTTCTCTTTTTTTAGGAGCTGCAGGTAAACTCATCCGTATTCACCCCCAACCCCCTAAAGGGGGCTACAGCGCAGCACGTATCGTAACCAGAAGCCGAATAGGAGTTCGAAATTCCCCATGATGGTTGAGCTGCGCGAAGTCCCCTTTAGGGGATTTAGGGGTGAATTCAACGTTTAGCATATCCAAAAAGTGAAACGAGCATGAATGCAGTAATTCAGCAAAGTTGATGAAAGACTGCGATGCGAGTTGCATGTGACCACTAAAAAGACAATTACTTTCACATGAAATCCATGCAAATCGAATGCTTTGTTTTTCTTGATTTTTACGAAACAGGTTTCTATATTTGGAAACCTATTCGCACATAACCAGTTTAACCTATGGAGAAACCGATTGAAGCCATTTTCCTACCGCAAGCGGAACGTTTCGTGGATAGGCTAGACGAGAAATCGAGGCGCAAGTTCTTTCAGGCAATTCGAAAAACGAAGGAAAGGTTAATTGGCCAATGGTTTACTAAACTGAAGGACAGCGATGGGATCTACGAGTTTCGCATCGACGAAAGCGGTAAATTTTACAGGCTGTTCGCATTTTGGGATACCAAAGGCGAAAAGGAAAGCCTGATAGTAAGCACCCATGGTATAGCCAAGAAATCCAACAAAACACCGAAGGAAGCAATACTAAAGGCCGAACAAATTAAGAAGGCATACTTTAAGGAGAAGAGGCTAGAGGAAGAGCGCAAAAACAGAAAAAAGCAATAATCCATGGAAAAGAAGAAGTACACCACCCTAGAAGAATTGGAGGATAAGTACGTTGGTGAAGCCGGCACCCCCGAAAGAGAGCAATACGAGTTTGAGCTTAGCATGGAGATTCTTGGTGAAAAGCTCAAGAAGATGAGACTGGAAAGGAATCTCACGCAGGAGCAGCTGGGGAAACTTATTGGCGTACAGAAGGCACAAATCTCGAAGCTGGAAAATGGAGCCAGCAGCGCAACGGTTGCAACAATAACCAAAGTTTTTAAAGCATTAAAGGCAAAGGTTAAGCTGCAGATAGAGATCGATGATGAATCGAAGATTGCAGTATCGTAAAAAGAAAGGTCTTCTGCAAGCAAGATCTCAGCCTACTGCAAAAACAGTCAAAACCCCAATAGTCGAAGGCGTATACGACCGAGTGGAGGCTCAACTCAAGCTGTAAGCTAGCCAATGCTAAAGCACAGCGACCACCAGTAGCTGCGCTTTACTTTTTTGCTACTTTTGTTTGTGGTTAAAAGAGCTACCATCTGCTGTAGCACTGATAATACCACCGGCTTTTAAGCCATAGCAAATCTCAAACAAACCGAATACTATGAAAAGATTTCTACCGTTACTTGTAGCCGCGTTCCTACTCCTAGGATGCGAAGGGCCAATGGGGCCAATGGGACCTGATGGTCCAACCGGTGCTCCCGGCGAAGGAACCAGCTGGGATGTGTCGGAATGGACCGTAAACAAATGGACGCTTAGCGGAAACGTAGATGGGAATGGCTCGTATTACTATGCCGACTTGGCTATCCCAGAGCTCACATCGTTTATTGCCAACAAAGGAAATGTATTTGTATACAAATTTACCAACGACAACGTACAAGCTCCACTACCCTACGTTACCCACAAGGCCGAAGGGAATGCCCTATGGACGGAGACATACGACTTCGACTTTACGCCAGGCTCTATAAGGGTGTACGTGCAGTACAGCGATTTCAAAACCTCCATTGTACCTCCAAGCAGCAGGTTTAGGGTGGTAATGAACTGGTAGAAATAGCATGCCTATCAATATAGAAGCGCAGCCCTAGGGTTGCGCTTTTCGTTTAGTGTTGCTTTTTCGCTTAATCAAATATCTAAAGGTCAAAATTTCTACTCCTTATCCAGCAACAGGCAAACGAAAGACTTAAAAAAGTACCTTTGCAAGCAGATTTGGGATGACATTGTAATTGTAGGTAAAATGTACAGGTGGCTGTTGCCCCCTTAGCCATTTGCATTAACTTGAATGAGGGGATATAGCAAACTGGCTAAGATTCCTCTTTTGGTCCATCAAACTTGTACCTCCGCCGCAACATTCGGTCCTCCTAAGAAAAATTTGTAAGGCTAGCAATCTATATGAATAAAGTTGGTTACTACCGGTGTGTATTCCGGTTTGTGGTGGTAGGGTTTCTTATCTTTTTCCTATTCAGAATTCTGTTTATGCTTCGATTCGGCGATTACTCGGCCATAGCGAGTAACATGGAGGTAACATGGCGCCTGCTGCTAAACGCCATTCGATTCGATGCTCAGGTTCTGGCCTACATCTTCACGCCCATATCGCTACTTATGATTTGGCTGCTGGTCTCGAAGAACGATAAGGTGCCCAACACCTTTATCTCCATCCTAAAATGGTATATCGTTATCGTATATACGCTGGTATCGCTAATTCTGATGCTCGACCAGCAGTACTACCTCAACTTTAAGACGCACTACAGCCTTGTACTGTTCGACTTCTTTAAGGAGAGCCCCTTGGTGCTAACCAAAAGCATATGGAAGGAGCATCCGGTGCTTCTGTTTTTGGGATGCATTTCAGCCATCTTTATAGGACTAAAGTACTGGTCGGACAAGATACTAAGCCGACCAACCCACCCGAACGCCAAGCGCATCATAGCCTTTGTTATCGGGTACTTTATTCTCCTGCCAATTGCCATTAGGGGGTCTGTAACCACATTCCCGTTACGCTCGGAGGATATATACATATCGGAAAACCGCGAGGTAAACGATTGCGTACCCAACGGCGTGTTTATGCTGAAAAAGGCTTTCAGCGAAGAAGGAAAACAGTTTGAGCTAGGACAGCCCCAGACAATCCTGAAAGAGGAGGGATTTAGCAACATCAACGAGGCAATAGCCACCTACTACAACATCCCGGTGCAGGAAGCGGCAAAAAAGCCACTGGAGGAGTGGATTTACAAGGTAACACCGCCGACCGCTAATGCCCGTAAGTACAACGTGGTATTTATTGTTGTGGAGAGCTGGAGTAACAAACTTATGGACTATAGCAGTCAGCACGCAAATCTGTTATGCTCCATGGAGAAGCATTTGAAGGAGGATATCCTGTTCCGCCACTTCCAATCGGCGGCCAACGGCACCATCAACACGCTAGAGACAATAACCACCAACACCCCCTACCAACCGCTATTCACCTCGAAGTATCGCTATACGCAGCTACCAACATCGATTGCCGAACCCTTCAACGAGAACGGGTATAATACGGAGTTCATTTCGGGAATAGAGCTATCGTGGAGAAACCTTTTTGAGGTGCTCCCCAACCTAAAGTTTAAGCGCGCATTAGGGAAGTACGAAATACTGCACGACTACCCCAAGGCAACATACAATAACACATGGGGAATATACGACCACGAAATGCTTCGGTGCGTTTTCGATAAGCTTAAGAAACAGCGTAAGCCCAACTTTTTTCTGTGCTTAACCTCTACCAGCCACACGCCATTTGAGTTTCCTCAGGGATATCCGCTACCTCCACTAAACCTTACACCCAAGGATATGGCGCTATACCAAGGCGAAGAGAGTTTGGTGAAGGAGTACCTTAAGGGATACCAGTACTCCAACAAAGCATTGGGCGATTTTATGACGTGGATAAAAAGTTCGCCGTTGGCCGCCAACACCATCGTAGTTATAACCGGCGACCATAACATTCGAATGATCTTGCCCTACAACAAGCCAGGCTCCGACCTGTACGAGAATTCGGTGCCGCTATATATATACCTCCCTCCTGCGCTAAAAAAGCAGGTGCAAATCGATACGGCAAAAATGGGATCGCACTACGATATAATCCCAACGCTTGCCCCCCTTGTGCTTAGCAAGGCAAAGTACTTTGCCCTCGGCCAAAATCTCTTCGATGCAAGAAAACCAAGAGAACAATACTACAGCATTAACGAGAAACAGACACTTGGAGGTAATCTACTGACATCGAAACAAGCACAAGATGTAGCACGGGCTCGAAGGGCAATGCTTAAATGCTACTTTCAAAGCCTATTTACAGAAATCAATAAACCGACAGCAAAGACAAACTTATAGCGAACCAGAATAAAAGCGCAGCCCTAGGGTTGCGCTTTGCTTTTTTTACGGAATTAGATCGCATCTTCCACAATTGGCAAACAAACTCACTACTTCCTATCGGGGATAAACTCCATAGAGATGGAGTTTACGCAGTGGCGGGTGTTGGTTTTGGTAAACCCTTCGCCCTCGAATACGTGCCCAAGGTGGGCTCCACAATGGGCACATATAATTTCGACACGCATACCATCGGCATCGGGGATTCGCTTAACGGCACCCTTAATCTCGCCGTCGAAGGCGGGCCATCCGCAGCCCGCATCAAACTTGCTCTCCGAACGGTAGAGGGGCGCACCGCAGCGCTTGCACACGTAGGTTCCCTTTTCGTAGAAGTTATCGTACTTGCCGGTAAAGGGGCGTTCGGTTGCCTTGCGAACGATTACTGCCTCTTCCTCGGGTGTTAACTTCTTTAGTTCCATCTTCTTGGTATTTTTGTGGACTGCTTTCCCTGTTTGAGCATTGGTACCTACTGCTAGTAGCGCCAATGCAATAGTCAATAGCCATTTCATGGTATTGGGTTTTGCGAATAAACAGCAGTTACACCAAAAAGATTAGCTCGCTGCAAAAGTTAACATCAACTAGGACGCACCCCTCGCGGTTGGAACCTCCTCTCTAGTGGCCATCAGGGTAAGGGTGCTGAGCTCTGCCATCAAATATGTACTATTACATCCATTCGTTGTACTATTCTCTAAAAGCGACATATTTAGCCAATCGCGCTATATATTTGAAGGGATAAGGCATGGGCAATAGCCATGCAACACGTATTCTTCAACACACATGTAATGAAAAAAATCGTACTAATGCTAGCCCTAGCAATTGCAGTGGGCAGCGGCTACGCGCAAAAGTTTGCCAACCTAGCCAAAACGCCTCCAATGGGCTGGAACAGCTGGAATAAGTTTGCCTGCAACATCGACGAGAAACTAATCCGCGAGATTGCTGACGCTATGGTAGCCAACGGCTATAAGGCAGCCGGCTACGAGTACATTGTTATCGATGATTGCTGGCACGGCCAACGCGATAGCCTTGGATTTATTCACCCCGATCCTACCCGATTCCCTTCGGGAATAAAGGCGCTAGCAGACTACGTTCACTCCAAGGGGCTAAAGTTTGGCATCTACTCCGATGCCGGAACGCAAACCTGCGGAGGGAAACCCGGCAGCCTTGGGCACGAGTACCAGGATGCCATTACCTATGCGCAATGGGGTGTAGACTACCTAAAGTACGACTGGTGCTTCACCGAGAACGTGAACTCGAAGGGGGCATATACCACCATGAGCAAGGCGCTTGCTGCTGCCGGACACCCTATCCTCTTTAGCATGTGCGAGTGGGGTACCAACAAGCCCTGGCTTTGGGCCTCCAACATAGCCCACATGTGGCGCACCACAGGCGATATCTTCAACTGCTTTGATGGTATTCAGGATCACGGAACCTACAAGTGCTGGGGAACAATGCAGATCCTCGACATGTCAGAACCGCTAAGGCAGTATGCCGCTCCTGGCCACTGGAACGACCTAGATATGCTCGAGGTTGGCAACGGCATGCCGGCCAACGAAGACCGTGCCCACTTTACCATGTGGTGCATGGTAGCATCACCCCTTATTATGGGACACGACTTGCGTAACGCCTCGGCACAAACGCAAGAAATCCTTACCAACAAGGAGGTGATTGCCGTAAGCCAAGATTCGTTAGGCATTGCCGCATTTAAGCATTCGACAAAGGACAGCATTCAGGTTTGGTGCAAACCTCTTAAGGGTGGCGATTGGGCCATCTGCTTCCTCAACAGAGGGAAGAACGCCGCCAACGTTGAATTCGACTGGAAGACCCAAGCGGTGGTGGATACCCTATCGAACACCAGCGCCAGCCTCGACAAGGTAATCTACCAGCTAAAAGATTTGTGGGCGAAGAAACCAGCAGGGACTACAAAGAGCAAGCTAAAGGCTGTCGTTCCTGGACATGATGTAGTCCTACTCCGATTGACGCCAATTAAAAAGAAGTAGTATACCTTCTTTTGCATCCTCCCTGGTAGCCGAAGAGCCATTAAAAGTATATTACCGGAGCCGAACTGCTCCTAAGCAATAATTGAGAAGGCGAAACGAGCATGATATAAAAGCGTAGGCTGCTTAGCCTACGCTTTTATTTTGAACAATGCTTGTAAGGCTACTGCTTATGCACGGCGCCCATCCCGCAATGGCGGATGCACTTGCCGCATTCAATACATTTTGCTTCGTCGATAACCGGAAGCCCATAGCCATTCTGCGATATAGCGCCAACCGGGCAGGTTGGGATAAGGGGACATCGGTGGTTCTGCGGGCATCTGCTTTTGCTAACTGTTAAAGCCATGTGATCATCTTTTTGGTTTATGCGGCAAAGCTAACGCAATACGAATAGTGGAAAGATATTTTGATGCTGTTGTTCGCCCATCGGCGAGCTGATATGCATCAACGCAGCGTGCAAACAGGCTGCTTACTTTACAAATACATATAGAAGATAAAAAGGCAGGTGTTTCTCGTAGCATAGCAGCAATAATGCTACCTTAACGCCCCCTAAAGCAATGCACAACCAACAGACAACAGACAATCACCTGTAAACAAGAACCTCCTCACAAATAGGAAGTAATCAATATAGAAAAAGATGATTTTCATGACGAAGATTGAAAAAAGTAGAGTCACACTTGTTGCAGCTTTGCTGATAGGCATACTGCTTACAAGCGGTTGCACCAAACGTATCCACATACAAACGACAACCATATCTGCAGGTACTTTTACCATGGGCTGCACAAAAAATGAGAAGGGATGCTACGAAAATGAGGCAAAGCACCAGGTAACCGTGAGCGCTTTTAAGATGAGTCAGCATGAGATAACCAACGCTGCATTCGCCAAATTCCTAAATACGAAAGGAGTTGGCCGCGATGGAAAGTATGCTGCGGGCTCCTACCCAACGCAAACGCTAATATGCACGAGCTCGGGCATTCAGGATTGGGGGCTACACTATATAAACGATCAATGGGTACCAGCCGCTGGCTTCGAAAATCATCCCGTGGTATTTGTATCATGGTACGGCGCAGCCGAATTCGCCACCTATGTAGGGGGAAGGCTACCAACCGAAGCCGAATGGGAATATGCCTGCCGTGCAGGAACCTCTACACCATTTAGCACGGGCTACTGCCTAAGCAGTACGCAGGCCAACTACGACTGCAAGTACCCTTACGACTCCTGCTCTAATACGAATACCACCGCATCCTACACCAAAAGTCCGCAGCCAGTAGGCAGCTATCCGCCCAATAGGTGGGGGTTGTACGACATGCATGGTAACGTATGGGAGTGGTGTGGAGATTGGTACAAATCCTACGGCATTGCCGAACAAATAGACCCTACAGGGCCAGCGGAGGCAACAGCGCTAGCGTCGAAGGTTCTCCGCGGAAGCAGCTGGATCTTTTCGGCGACTTACAGCCGAAGTGCACGCCGCGACTATCGCAGCCCAAGCGGCAGTGGCGATGATATCGGCTTCCGAGTCGTTTTCCCCTTGTCTGAAAAAATAGGAAATGAATCCAAAAAGAAGGGACAGAAAGTGATTTCAGGTTCCTTCTATGTTTGCTACAATTCTCCCTTAACGGCTTTTACTACCTCGAAGATGCTTTGGGAGATTTCGCCGCTTGATGCATGGATTTTCACCTCTGGCATTTCGAGATGGTTCTTAGCCACATACTCTGCGAGCCATTCAGCGCAATCAACCGTACTTTTCTCAACATAGGTTTCTAAATCTCGCCCAACATCACGGCTTAGGTGCAGCGTAGAGATGGCGCCATCGAATGATACCAGGCTGGGAAATGCTCCACGATGGTAGTATCCGCTAATGTTAGCGGTAAACTCTTCGAAGCTGCGAACCACCAACCAACCTTGCTCGAGGTAAACCTCGTCGTGGTTGTAGTAGTAGAGATCTTCGGGATCGCGGTAGTCATCTAAAAGAACTTTGTATGTTTTCATTCTGCAGCCTATGGTTTCTGATAAGAGATGTTCAATGCTATACGCTTTAAGAATTGCAAAAGTAGCACTAGTATTTGTATAGAGTCTCGTAATAGCAACATTTTATCTTTCATTATGATGATCTCCAAAAAACATCGCAACATCGTGCTTGATTAATTACATAATTCAGTTAATTTGGTGGTCGACAAAACTAGCAAACCTATGAAAACAAATGTTTGGACATTACCCACCCGAATATTCCACTGGTACTTAGCAGCAGGCTGCGTGCTGGCATACCTTCTAAGCGATTACACCCAAACCCATGCTGCAATTGGGCTGAGCATAGGCACGCTCCTACTCTTTCGGTTGATTTGGGGCATTACAGGTCCTCGCTACTCCCGATTTAAGGACTTTCCCATCTCACCCAAAAAGGTAATTCACTTTATAAAGAACATCAAAGCTGAAGAACACCTCTATACGGGGCATAATCCTGCAGCAGCTACCATTATGCTGCTTATTATCCTTACAGGTATTTGCGTAGCAGCAACAGGTCTGCTCACAGCGCTGTCTGATGATACCGATTTCTTTGGACCAGCCCGCTTCTCCAACTTCGAAGGTCACCTCGAACTGCATGAGACCTTTATAACGATACTAATGATTCTAGTTGGAACGCATATTATCGGTCTAGCCACAAGCTTCTACACGGAAAAGAACGCCAAAACAATATTTTCAATGTTCTCTGGGACAAAAAGGCTTCCCGGAATAAATGCCAACCTAAACCTGTGGCAAAGAGCATCTGCCGTTATTGCAGGTGTAGCAACCATATCTGTGTTGGTTTACGTGCTTAGCCTATAAGGAGACACGAGTATCAAGACACAAGAATCAAGATTTTGCTGTAATTCTTATCGTAAAGGGTAACATATAATAAAGAATAACTTCCTTGTGTTTCGGTTTAGCGTATTCAAAAAAGGGAAGCCTTAATAAACCCTTTTATTGTTAATCACTACAAATCAGCATGCCAAGATTTTTAAAAGGGGGCTACCTTTGCCCCTAAACATCTCAAAAGCATGATTTACGGCCTATTCATCATCTTCCTATACCTAACGATAGGAAATTTGATTAGCAGCATGATCGATGGCTTTATTCCTGGAAGTGTGATTGGAATGCTTCTCCTTTTTGCCTCATTGCTCCTTAAAATCGTAAAAGCAGATAAAATCCGTCCAACAGCCAATACATTAACTCAAAACATGTCGCTGTTTTTCCTGCCAGCAGGAGTTGGAATTGTTACGGCAACTGCCATTTTAGAGGAATACTGGGCTTCGATTTTGCTATCGAGCATTATTAGCACCGTGCTGGTTATTATTACTGTAGGTTGGATTCAACAAAAGATGGAGAAATGGAAACTGTAAAAGAGTTATTCGCCTCGCAGGCCTTTGTACTTGGTTTTGTGCTCGGAATTTACACCTTTAGCTTATGGCTATTCCGCAAAACCAAGATAAGCCTACTCCATCCGCTACTTACCAGCATACTGCTGATTATAGTTATTCTGAAGATATTTGGAGTTGAGTACAAGACCTTCGAAAAAGGCTCCGACATCGTCAACTTTATGCTAGGGCCCACCGTTGTTGCCCTCGGAGTTACCCTATACGATCAGGTTACCCATATTAAAGGAAATCTGTTTTCTATCCTTACATCAATTTTTGTTGGGGCTATAGTAGGTATTGCCAGCGTTACCGCAGTATTGTATGCGATGGGCGCAAACAAAGCCCTCGTGGCAACGCTCCAGCCCAAATCGGTTACTACGCCAATTGCCATGAGCATCTCCGAAAAGTTTGGAGGATTACCTGCACTAACCGCTGTAATTGTTGTTGCCGTTGGCATATTTGGAGGAATCGTAGGACCATTTGTACTCGATAAGATGGGTATATCTAGCAAGATTGCGCGAGGATTGGCTCTTGGAGCCGCTGCTCATGGAATGGGAACCGCCCGCGCAATGGAGCTGGGTGCCATAGAAGGAGCCATCAGCGGGCTTGCCATTGGACTAATGGGCGCAGCTACAGCGCTGCTTGTCCCAATTATGAGGATGATAATGTAACTTTAAGATTTTAGACCATAACGCAGGAATCTATTGACACAACCTTACGAGATTCCCCTTGCTAATCAACGTTTGAAAATTTGGCCCATCAACATTCAAACCACGGCACGCCGCTCCTCTAAGCGACAATCAATTTAACGCCGGCCTCCTCAATCTTCTTGACAAAAGCAGAACTAATGCCGCTATCGGTAATAATGATATCAACAGCGTCGATGTCGCAAATCTTGCCAAACCCTTTGCGCCCGAACTTCGATGAGTCGGCAACCACGATTATTCGTTGAGCAGCTTTTATCATCTTTTGATTAAGGTGAGCCTCAAGCATATTGGTGGTAGTCAAACCAAATTCTAAATCGATACCATCAACTCCCAAGAAAAGCTTATTGCAGGCAAAGTCGTTAAGCATCTTTTCGGCATAAGGCCCCACGGCAGAGAAGGAGCTCTTTCGCACCACACCACCAAGCATCACAATTTCCAAATCCTTATGCCCCAGCAGCGATTCTGCAACATTCAGCGCTGCAGTAAGCACCGTAAGCTTTGTGTAAGGATCGATAGCACGAGCAACCTCTAGCACCGTAGTGCCCGAAGCTATAATAATCGAATCTTCTGGCTTAATGAACTCTACAGCCTTCTGAGCGATTTGCCGCTTTTCATCTACATGAATGCGCTCCTTTATATTAACAGGACTATCGTTTACGTAAGGATCGAAGTGGCTTGCACTGCCATGAGCACGAAACAAAAGCTTCTTCTCCTCCAAGAATTTCAAATCCTTTCGAATAGTTACAGCCGAAACTTTCAGTTCTTCACTTAAGTCTACAACCGAAACCGTTCCTTCCTTAAGCACCTTATCAAGAATAAACTTATGTCGATCAGTGATTTTCATACAAACAGATTACTTTTTTCTCAGCACATCAAATATAACACTTTCCTTTTCAAAAAAAATCTTTATCTCTTTTTACGATCTTTTCTTTCGTTTTGTTTTGTTTTTCATTTTTTATTCTTTCATTTGCAACTGTAGTCGAAACTTTACGTAAGGTCTAAAGCACAAGTTCGAAACCAATTCGGAACACAACAAAAAGGAGAAACAAAAATAAAGCAACCATGAGAAGAGAAGAACAGATCCATAAAATGGAGGATGCCAGCATTGTTTGGGACATAGTAGTAATCGGTGGAGGAGCAACAGGCCTAGGTACTGCGCTCGATGCAGCACTCCGAGGATTAAAAGTTTTACTAATAGAACAAGCTGACTTTACAAAGGGAACATCAAGCCGAAGCACCAAGCTAGTACACGGAGGTGTACGATACCTGGCTCAGGGCGATGTTGCGCTGGTTCTTGAGGCATTGCACGAACGTGGACTTCTACTCAAGAACGCCCCTCACCTCGTTAAGAATCAATCGTTCATCATTCCAAACTATCGTTGGTGGGAAGGTGCATTCTACACTATTGGACTTACGCTTTACGATATTCTTGCAGGAAGATTAAGCCTTGGAAGATCGGTTCATATCGGGAAAAAGAAGGCGATAAAAAATCTGCCTCTCCTTAAGCAAAGCAGCCTTTATGGCGGCGTAATCTACCACGACGGACAGTTTGACGACTCTCGCCTTGCCATCAATGTGGCTCAATCGTGCGTAGAGAACAGCGGATGCGTTGTAAACTACGTAAAGGCAACCGGATTGACAAAGGACGCCAACGGAAAAATCTCCGGCGTTGAGGTGAAGGATCTCGAAAGCAATCGAAACCATACGGTAAAGGCGAAAAGCGTTGTTAATGCAACCGGGGTATTCGTAGATTCAATCATGCAGATGGACACCCCTGAGGCTAAAGATATGGTTCGCCCAAGTCAAGGCGTACACCTTGTACTAGACAGATCGTTCCTACAAAGCGACTACGCGCTGATGATCCCAAAGACCGACGACGGTCGCGTACTCTTTGCCGTACCTTGGCATAACCAAGTGGTAGTTGGAACAACCGACACCCTTCGCGAAAAGCCAGAACTAGAACCTCAAGCCCTTGAGCAGGAAATCGAGTTCATCCTCAATACAGCTGGAAGGTATTTGACCAAGAAGCCTACACGCAAAGATGTTCTTTCTATATTCGCAGGGCTTCGTCCGCTTGCTGCACCAAAGGGTGAAGGAAAGAATACCAAAGAAATTTCGCGTAGCCATAAGGTTATTGTATCTGATAGCGGTCTGATTACCATCACCGGAGGTAAATGGACTACCTTTAGAAAGATGGCAGAAGATGCTGTAGACACCGCCATCAAAAATGTAGGATTGATAGCAAACAAATGCGTCACCACGAAGTTTAAGATACATGGATACCGACCAAACCCCGACCTTAACAACCACATGTACGTATACGGCTCGGATATGGATCAGATCCTCGATTTGGAAAAACAAAATCCCGAATTCGCTGAAAAGCTCCATCCTAACCACGAGTATCGTGCATCGGAAGTTGTTTGGGCGGTACGCAGCGAAATGGCACGCACTGTAGAAGATGTTCTTGCCCGTAGGGTTAGAGTTCTCTTCCTCAACGCAAAGCTAAGCATCGAGATGGCGCCTAAGGTTGCACAAATCATGGCAAAGGAGCTGGGTAAAGACCAGCAGTGGATTGACGAGCAAGTAATTGCATACACAAAACTAGCAAATGGGTTTATTGTGAGATAGTAACAACCAATATATAAAACGCACTTAACCATGAGCAAGACAACAGAAAAGTACATCTTAGCCCTAGACCAAGGTACAACCAGTTCCAGGGCAATTATTTTCGAACATTCGGGCGAAATTAAGGCAGTATCGCAAAAGCCTTTTGAGCAAATCTTCCCCAAACCTGGCTGGGTTGAGCACGACCCAAACGAGATTTGGTACACCCAGGCATCGGTTGCAGCCGAAGCTATCGCTAAGGCAGGACTTAATGGTACCGACATCGCGGCAATTGGTATTACCAACCAACGTGAAACTACCATTGTATGGGACCGCGAAACCGGGCTACCTATATATAATGCGATTGTCTGGCAGGATAGACGTACCGCAAAGTACTGCGACGAGCTAAAAGAGCAAGGCTTAGCTGCGAAGATCCAGGAAAAAACGGGGCTAGTTCTTGATGCCTACTTTTCTGCCACTAAGGTTAAGTGGATTCTCGACAACATCGACGGAGCACGCTCGAGAGCCGAAAAGGGCAAGCTCTGCTTCGGCACGGTGGACAGCTGGCTGATATGGAAATTCACCCAAGGTAAGGAGCACCTAACCGACGTAACCAACGCTAGCCGGACCCTGCTATTCAACATCAACACGATGCAGTGGGATAAGGAGCTGATGGAGCTGTTTACCATTCCAGAAAGCATGTTACCCGAGGTTAAGTCGTGTAGCGAGGTGTACTGCGAGACAGCAACCACCCTTTTTGCAACACATATTCCTATTGCAGGTATTGCCGGCGACCAGCAGGCAGCTCTTTTCGGACAGCTTTGCCTACACGAAGGTATGGCAAAGAACACCTACGGAACCGGCTGCTTCCTGATGATGAACACCGGAAGCACCCCTGTAAAATCGAAAAACAACCTACTCACCACCGTTGCATGGAAGATTAACGGACAAACCACCTACGCCCTCGAAGGTAGCGTATTCGTAGGTGGTGCAGCCATCCAGTGGCTTCGCGACGGTGCAAAACTCATCAAAAACGCTTCGGAAACAGAGGCAATGGCTACCAGCGTAGAGGATAACGGAGGCGTATACTTTGTTCCTGCACTTACCGGACTTGGCGCTCCCTACTGGGATCAGTACGCCCGCGGAACCATGGTGGGCATCACCCGCGGCACCTCGCGCGAGCACATGGTACGCGCAGCGCTAGAGGCTATTGACTTCCAAGTTTACGATGTACTAGAGGCTATGGAGCACGACTCGGGCAAAAAATCGCACGAGCTACGCGTTGATGGTGGCGCTGTTGCCAACAACTTCCTAATGCAGTTCCAAGCAGACATCTTTAAAGGCAAGGTTATCCGTCCGAAAGTACTAGAAACAACCGCACTTGGAGCAGCCTACTTGGCTGGTCTTGCAGTCGGCTTCTGGAATAGCACCGACGACCTGCAAAAGCAGTGGTCTATCGATAAGGTATTCGAGCCCAAAATGGAAAAGACTCGCGTAGAGAAGTACCTTAAGCAGTGGCACAAGGCCGTTGAGCGCGCTCAGAGCTGGATTGACCAGAACGAAGAATAGCAGAGTGCTTGCTGAGTATTTATAATTATAGGATTGCAGCCCGATAAACAACACCTAAAAAAGGGCTGCAATCCCTTTCAAATCTAACTTTTTAATTTCGAGAACATGAACGCATTTACCGCAGAATTCTTAGGCACCATGCTCCTTATTTTAATGGGTTGTGGAGTAGTTGCCAACGTCATCCTAAAGGGAACAAAAGGCAATGGAAGTGGCTGGATTGTAATAACCACAGGATGGGCATTGGGCGTATTTATCGGCGTTACCGTTGCCGGTCCCTATAGCGGAGCCCACCTCAACCCTGCCGTAACTATCTCCCTAGCCATCGCCGGCAAGTTTGCATGGGCAAGTGTACCAGCTTACATCGGAGCACAAATGCTAGGTGCCGCTACTGGTGCCTTCCTGATATGGCTATCCTACAACGATCACTTCAACCAAACGGAAGATAAGGCAACCAAGCTAGCCGTATTCAGCACGGGTCCTGCCATCCGCAACTATCCGCTCAACTTCATCTGCGAGGTTATCGGAACATTTGCGCTGCTGTTTGTCATCCTATTCTTCACGGATGCTAAGATTCAGGATGCCACTGGTACAACAATCGGTTTAGGCTCGCTAGGTGCTATTCCTGTAGCATTCCTGGTTTGGGTAATTGGCCTTTCGCTAGGTGGAACTACCGGCTACGCCATCAACCCAGCGCGCGACCTTGGCCCACGTATCATGCACGCCATCCTTCCTATGAAGAATAAGGGAGGTAGCGATTGGGCATACTCTTGGATTCCTGTTATTGCGCCTATTACAGGTGGAACGCTAGCAGCAGCTTTATACCTGTTCTTGGTATAGCGAACAATATAATGGGTGGGTAAACCTGACAGGTTTTGAAAACCTGTCAGGTCTAATAAACCGACATTTTACCACCATCCACCAAAGACCTCGGCTTTTGAATGCAGATTTTCACACGACAAACATTAACCCTATGAGACTATTTAAATCGACCATACTAGCGGTAGGAATGCTATCGGCATTCCCGTTCGCACAAGCACAAGATACGCCTGCGAAGGGCTCGATCGACATGCACCTTCAGGTTAAGAACATGCACCTTTGGAGAGGCTACGCCGTTACCGATGCACCAATGACCGCGCTCGATGTTGCCTACGTTTGCCCATCGAAGGCCTTTAAGATTGGCGTTTGGGGTGGTGAAGGATTTAACGGCGACTACCGCGAATTCGACTACTACCTTGCCTACAACAAGAGTGGCTTTAAGTTCGAGGTGTGGGACATCTTTAACTTCTCGCCTGGCTTGCCCTCCAAGCTGTTCGACTACGACCAAAAGACGACCAGCCACTTTATCGACGTAACCCTCGGGTACCAGTTTGGCAAGTCGTTTCCGCTATACCTCTCGGCCAGCAC
The DNA here is from genome assembly GCF_963678165.1 of uncultured Acetobacteroides sp. Lineage (NCBI taxonomy): Bacteria > Pseudomonadati > Bacteroidota > Bacteroidia > Bacteroidales > Rikenellaceae > Acetobacteroides > uncultured Acetobacteroides sp. Next base: position 3,418,256 of record NZ_OY782755.1, read on the forward strand.
CATCATATACGGCAGAGACTTGGAGACAACTCCTAGCAACCTACCCGGCGTAGGACCACAATACGGCGACAACCGCTATTCGACCTACGCGTATGCTGAGTACCCCGTTTACAGCTACAACGGCTACGACATGAAGCTGTACCTGGGCGGCGCATTTGCCCTTGCCGGACAAACGCAGAACTTCTACGGCTCCAAGTCCAACATCGTAGCCACCGGCTTTGTGGTATCGAAAAACCTGACCATCGGCGACTACACCGTTCCGGTATCGGCCACTGCACTATGGAACCCCGAGCTCAACAGCGGGAATATCCAGCTAGCGGTGAACCTGTTCTAGCATTTTCTGATGTAAGCCTTTTTATATTTTATTCATAGAGCCAGATGCCGGGAGGTTTCTGGCTTTTTTTTGCGTTTGTTGGAATCTGGCATCGGTTACATGTTTTTGGGTGTCGGTTACAGTAGTTGACCCTCCGGTTACTAGTTTTTGAGCATCGGTTACCAAGTTTTGGCAGCTAGTTACCTTGGTTTACCCATCAGTTACCAAGTTTTGGGAGTCGGTTACCATGGTTTACCCACCAGTTACCAGGTTTGGGGCGTCGGTTACGGTAACTGGGCACAAAAAAGTGGTAACCGGGTAGTCAAACTAGGTAACCGACCGCAAAAAGAAAGTACCCCCAACCTGTAGGCGTACTACGGCTGAGGGTACTCAATAAATCATTTATAAGATCCTACTCTTCGGAAGTTTTTGCCTTCGATTTGGCAACCTTTACCTTCATATACTGGCTCACATACCCCCTCTTGCGCTCCTCGTTGCGCCAGAAGGCGTACTGGCCGCAGCGGCGAACCTCATCCATAGCCTCCTTGAGGTGGATGTAGGCCTTGTTGCGGGTTTGAACCGTAACATTGGAGTGCATGCGCGAGCCGTTGGCACGGGCAAGCAGGTCGGCCATCTCCTCCGATAGCACACCTGCCTTGTCGAATAGTTTCAGATCAACACCAATGGCCGTAAGCGGAGCCGGATAGGCCTTCCCCAGCGCGCAGAGATCGGTCAAATCCTGAATCATGTCGGCATGCCCGGATCCATCGGCAATACGCTGAACCTTGGTTAGCACATCGGGCATGTTGCGGTAGGCGAACAGGCCGTGATGGATCAGCTCGTCGTGCAGGGCGTAAGCCTCTGGCGAACGCAGATTCCACTCCTTCTGTGCCTCATCCTTGCTCTGAAACTCCTTGTTCCACTCGCCCTGAAGGTAGCGTAGCGCACCTGCACGAGGACTAATGCTATCCACCACTTTCCAGTCTAAACCAACTGCCGTAAGCAGCACCTTGTCTTCCTGAACCCAATGTTCGAGATTTTCGGCCTCCTGAAGCATCACCGATATCGGCATGTTGGGGGTTGCAGCATTCTGAACTTTCTCGATCTCCGCTGCAAGGAGATCATAATCTGTCTTGCTCATAAAATACCGTTTAAAAATGATTACTAAATTTCTACAGCACGCGAAGCAGCGTTTTGGCCTACTGCCTCTTCCTTCAACGCCCATAAAATTAGAAAAACGAAGCAAGATGACAAATAAAGCTAAACAATTTCATCTAAAACCTGCCAAGGAATACAGCGCAAAAGAGCCTTTACATAGAATGGCCATAGGCAGCCTCCCCTTCCGGTATCGCCCACAGAAAAGAAAGCCTCGACAATAAGACTACTCTATTGTCGAGGCTTTCATATCAGCTTCAATAAATATCCAAGGATGCTAAACCTAGCATTCGGATGCTACCAACCTGTATTCTGCTTCAGGTTTGGATTTATTACAATTTCTGCATAAGGGATTGGAGCAAAATACATTTTGTCCTCCCAAATTCGAGACTGGTAGCCACGCTCGTAAACAAGGCTCCCTTGGGCATCCTTTTTTAGGTGCAGCACACCAACCTTAGTAAAGAATTCGGGTCCCTTCTTCCACCTTCGCACATCGTAGAAACGGTGATCCTCAAAAGCGAGTTCCACAAATCGCTCATTCATGTAGCTTTTTTCGAAGGTTGCATTGTCCATTCCAGCAGGAAGAGCAGGCATTGCCACCCCGGTACGACTACGAATAACGTTAACTGCCGCAATAGCCGACATGGGGAACTCTGCAGACGTAGCATCAGGGCTACCTAGATAACGGTATACGGCTTCAGCATAGTTTAGGTAGAATTCACCCAAACGGAAGATTACCCAACTATGGCGCTTAGAAGTTTCCTTTCCTGGACGTAAATCCACCGAAACCTCTATCCACTTTTTCAGATAGTAGCCTGTAGGCGTAGCACCAGCCAAAGGAGCTCCATTTACCCCTCCTTCGAAGGTTTCGAGCGGTTTGGTGTTGTAGGTTGGCCACTTAGTGTCGCCGTTCTTTGCTACAGTTAGGTAAAACCGAGGATCTCGGCCAACCCAAGGGGAAGCAGGGTCATAACCACTTCCTGCCTCATCCCAGTATTTACCAGTGGTCTTCATTTGGTAGGCATCTACAAGGGTTTGGCTGGGGCAGTTTCCTCCACCGCCTCCTTCAACCCCAACAGGAAAGTTGGCATACTCCATCCAGTTACTGTCACCAGTACCACGAGCAAAGATTACCTCTGCGTTTTTATAGTTATCAACGCCCCAATTCTTCTCGTATGCACCTAGCTTAATTCCGTTAGAACTGGCAAAATCGAGTAACTCCTTCGAAGCAAGAGCCGCAGCTTTCCATAGCTCCTTGTTGTTATCCTTATTAAAAAGAGGGCTTGCCGCATATAGGGCCGCGCGAGCCTTTAGCGCCATGGCAGCAGCACGAGTTACACGCCCAATTTCCTTGTAAACCGATCCCACATAGGTTGGCGGAAGATTCGGAATAATTTCCGTACACTCCTTATTTATATAGTCGAAGATCTCCTTTGCAGGCGTTCTTGTAATGGTATTCGCTTCCTCAGCAGAAAGAACCTTATCTCCAACAAACGGAACATCTCCATAGGTTTTTACCAGCTCAAAATAGAAGTAGGCTCTCAAAAAGCGGACCTCCCACTGGTAGTTATTAAAGCGATCCATTTGCTCCTTGTAATCCTTATTATTGGCGAACTGCGAAAATGTTTGCCCCTTAGACTCAATAAGGAAAGTATTCACCGAACGAATGGCTTTATAGTAGTTGCTCCAGTTGGTCATTGTACGAATAGCGCTCCACGAACCATTATAAAAGTCGTGAACTCGTGATGATGGCTTCGAAAAAACAGCCTCGTCAGTTGCCGAAGCTAACATTCCATTGTCAAACGTTACAAAACCACCAAGCTGTCCATATATATCCGTAACGAACCCCCGAGTTTTATCGAAGCTGGTAAATACATCATTCTTATCAGCACTTACATGCTCATCATAGTCAAGATCGCTACAAGCAGCCAGCCCAACTATAGACATTAGCATAAAAAGTTTATTAACTATCTTCATGATATGAACTTTTTTATGTTAAAAACCAATACTTAACCCTACATGGTAAGACTTCAATGTAGGATAGTTTACACCGTAACTCTCTGGATCAACAATGTCTAAATTGTCGAAACAAAGAAGATCTACACCACGAACATAAATCTTAGCGGTGTTCAGCTTAATCTTAGATAGCAGCTGCTTAGGGAACGAGTAGTAAACCTCACAGTTTCTCAACTTCACGAATGACCTATCAGCAATCCAGGTCGAATTATTCGCAAAGTTATTGTCGCTATCAACAGTGGTTAAGCGAGGGTACTTTGCCGTTAGGTTGGTTGGAGTCCATCTATTTTCGTAATAGTCATTAGAAATAGTAGAATTGCCAATTAGTGGTTTGTAAACACTTTTCGTATTTAGCAACGCGCTATAGTTTCCAACACCCTGAAGTATTGCGCTAAAGCCAAACCCCTTATACTCGGCTCCTATATTAAATGAGTAGTATATTTCCGGACATACGGTATTATAACCCATAGCAACCATATCCAACGCATCAATTACGCCATCACCATTTTGATCTTTATACTTAAAGTCACCTGGTTTCACGGCCGAAAGTGTTTGACGAGGGCTGTTGTCAATATCCTGCTGATCCTTGAACATTCCCAACACTTGATATCCGAAAAGTTGGCTAATAGATTTTCCTGTACGTTTCAAGTAGTCGTAAGGCTGAGGAGTCTCTAGCGATTCCACGATCTTGCTACGCGAGAAGGTATACTTTGCGCCTGCAAACCAGCTAAAGTCACGTCCTACCTTACCGGCATAGTCCAACCCAAGTTCAACCCCTTTGCTATCTACTTTGCCGTCGTTGGCGTATGGGTCGAATGCACCATAAATCAAAGTATTTTGCCCTCCTGTAATAACAAAGATATCGCTACGTCTCTCGAAGAAGCAGTCGGCAGTAAGCTGCAAGCTATTCAACAGCATTGCATCTACCCCAACATTATACTTGTATGCCTTTTCGGTAGTTGGATTAGCTGTTGGAGTACGGCCTACCTTCCAACCATCTACCTTCTGAGGAGAATCTCCTAAATAGTAGCTGCTACCACCTACATAAGCTTGAGTTCCCAAGTCCAATTCTGGAACATAATCGGTATTAATAATTCCCGCAGAGGCTCGTAGCTTAAGGAAGTTTACCAGTTTAGAATCCTTCAAAAAGTTTTCATTCGAAAGCACCCATGCTGCCGAAATGGTAGGCGAAAACGCCCACTCCTTTAAGCCCTTTAGGCGGTTCGACCCTGAAGCCATTAGTACTAAATCGGCAAAGTAGCGATTAGCATATCCATAGTTAAAGCTACCCGATATGTTTTCCCTATTGTAGGTTTGGTCTCTCCCCGAATTCACTAGGTGATCGTGGTGATGCATGATTGAAGCACCAAACTTGCTTTCGCCAAACACCTTTTCATAGTCAACGCTCGTAACAATGTTAAGACGGCGAGACTGTACTCCCAGCGATGAGGTATAGTTAAGCTGCGAAACTTTACCACCTACTGTTGTGGTGGTGTCTATTGGATTCCCAGCCTGATCAAAAACAATCACATTATTCGAATAATTAAATCCCTTTGTTTTCGACTCCCAGTATTCGGTATAGTTATCGTATCCAACCCTCAACGAAGCAGACAGCCCAGGAGTAATAAAGTTAAGCTTCTCCGTCAGCTTTACATCAGCCTGTAGCGCCCTTGTTTGGGAACGAGCATAACCTGTACTAATAGAGTTTGCAACAGGATTTTGATTAGTCCAAGTGGCATCGCCCCCCCACTTCCCATCTAGTGCCCTTACAGGAAAAGCCGCAGAAGGCACAGAGTAAAGCTGATCCATAAGGGTCGATTGGTGAGTACCAGGTCTATTAGTTTCACCCAGAATACCAAGAATATTTACCTGTAATGCAGTTGTACTGGTCAAGTCGATGTCAAAGTTGGTACGAACATTACCTTTCGAACTTTTCAGCTGTGTTGAGTAGCCGCTATTCGCATCAGCATTCTTCAACAAGCCATCGCTTGTTTCAAGGTTAAGCACCGTAAAATAGCGGGCGTTTTTTCCGCCTCCTTTAAAGCTTAAGCTGTAGATATTGGTAGATGACCAATCTTTTAGCACCTCATCAAACCAGTCTACGTTTGGGTAAACACCAGGATAAGTTCCATTCTTAAACGCATCAACCTCGTAGGCATTATATCGAGGCGAAAGCCCGTCGTTCGCACGTGCTTCGTTTATCGCGTTTGCATAACGATACGAGTTTGCAAATTCAGGCAGACGTACAGGCTGCTTAAACCCGTGATCGTACCTGAAAGTAATGCTCTTCGAATTGTACTGACCACGCTTGGTTGTAACTGCTAACACCCCGTTAATTCCTCTAAAGCCATAACGGGCAACTGCCGCTGCATCTCTTAGCACTTCTACACTTTCAACCTCGTCGAGCACGATGTTGTCAATCGAACGTTCTAGCCCATCGACAACAACGAGAAGCGAGTTATTTGAAAGGGTTTTAGATCCTCTTACAAAAAGGGATGCATTGTTTTCCCAATCTACGCCACCATTTTGCAGGGCAGACAGTCCCAATATATTTCCGAACAATGCGTTGCTCAAATTTAGCGAGGAACTCTTCATCAGCTCTTCCGATTTAAGAACCGAAATTGCCCCCGTCAGCTCCTCCGCTCTACGTTCTACCCCATGAGGGAGCAAAACCACCTCGTCCCTATAGTCGAGCACCACAGATAAAGGATCAGCGCTCGTTATCTTGACATACTTTAGCCCAACTCCAGCCTTCGAAATGATGAGCTTATTACCAATGGTTGCGGATATCTTAAAACCTCCCGTACTATCGACCATTTCTCTTACCGCTGGAGCCTCAACAACTGATACCGTTGCTCCAAGTAACGGATTGTTTTTGCGATCCGCCACATGACCCAAAACCGTCACTTGTTGAGCAAAACCTGCAGCTGCCCCCCAAAGCAATATTAACAGCAATGCTATTTTTTTCATGTTAAATCTTTTTTCAGTTCTACAAGAACCCTGCGCTACCTAAACAAGGAAGGAAGGTAATTGCTGGAAATTAAACGACTTATCTCCGTATAATCTGCTACCATCCTGGGTTTTGAGTTAACCCGTACCCCTTATTTATTTCAGAAGGAGGGAATGCAGCCAAATACCACTTTGGGCTCCATCTGCCAGGTTTAGACCAATCGCGTTGTGATAGGTTAAACCTCTCGTACTTAAAGCTGCTTGGCCATCCTGTAGTCAGGCCATCTGTACGAGTTATATCTAATCCATGCAGCTGCTTGGTAAAATCATCAGCCAACTTTCTTCGAATCATATCGAATAGGCGGGTATCTTCCAGCCCCAGCTCGCAAGCACGCTCGCGCAGAATTTCCTTTATTAGAACATTCTTATCAGTAAGATCTAAGCTAGGATTGCTTTCTACTAAACCGCCTAAACCTACTCTACCACGCACTAAATTCACCTGTTGAATTGCCAAAGGAAGATTTTTGGTTTCTGCTAAAGCTTCCGCATAAATCAAGTACATTTCAGCCATACGCAGGTAGGGCCACGTTACAGATTTCATTCTATCAGAACCTTCCTGGATGTACTTGTACAGACCAAACCCAGACTTGTACCGATCCATATCTTTGGTAGTACGTTCACGTCCACCAATGTACATCTCCGCTTTGCGGCCTTTGAATGGAGCACCATTAACTAAAACCGTTTGGTAAAGTCTGGGATCCCTATTGGCAAACGGATTGGCAGCATGAGCAGGATTATTCCAATCGAAAGGCTTACCATCAGCCATGGGGAACATGTCCACATAATCGAGCGTTGGATTAAACATCCCATTTGCTTCTGCATCGGGGAAGTAGTAGTTATATCCTTCCCACGATTCGAATCTGTACTTTTGAGGCCTTGTTGAAATTAGCATTTCGGGATTCCCCCCCCCTGCACCACGCAAGAAGTAGGCATTCTTAAAGGCAGCCTGATAGTCTCCCCCTGTGTATAGTCCGTAGCGTCCTTGCGCGCTTTGCTCTTTAAAGAAGGCCTCACAGGCAGAAAGCGTACGATCCCAGAGCTCCTGCTTACGAGAACCAACCCAAACCTGTCGTTTTTCTACGGCAACCTGAGGGGGCTCGGTACTGTATGGTACATCATCATTAAATAGCGGACTGGCAGCAAACAGCAATATCTTGCACTTTAAACCCATAGCCCCAGCTTTGGTAAGCCTTCCATCCCAGTTCTCAATATCTTCGGGAGGAAGAGCCCAAGGAAGTTCGTTGGTGGCAATTGCTTCATCGAGGAGTGTAACCATAAAGTTGAGCGTTTCCTCGACCGTTGCTCTCGGATTGGTAAAATTCTCATTTATTTTAAGCGCATGGTTAACAATGGGCAATCCGCCAAGATGGCGAAATGCATCAAAGTAGTTCATCGCAATCATGGTCTTAGCCTCGGCCTTTAGACGGCTTTTTTCGGCTTCGTCCATATCCTTCGTTCTTTCGATATTTTCTATAAATATCCAGCATTTACGAACGTTTTGCCACATACCCTCCTTGGCAAACCCCCAACGAGAATGCCCGCTGTTATCTTCATAGCCAGCATTGTACGAACCACTGTAGTAAATGCTATTGGCAGTACCCCACGAGCAAGCCGTATTCATGCAGTCCGACAAGCATTCAAATGTCGACATGTTCATTTTACCACCAATATCCGACCAGCTAAGAGGCAAACCATAGTAAAGGCCGCTATACGCATTCCAAAGGAATCGTCGAGCATACTCCGCCTTGCTAAATACCGAATCGACGTTAACGTCTACGCCAGGAGCCTTCTCTAGGAAGTCGTCCCCAACCTTAAGAGGTTCTACGCATGCACTCATAGAAGCCAACATCGCTAGCAGTACGATTATTGAGCGTATCTTTTTCATACCTTCTGTTTTTTTAATTAAAACCCAATTTTCACCCCTGCACTAAACACCCTCATCAAAGGGTATGTAGGACGACTGTTAGTTCTAGATTCGGGATCTAGGAATTTGAGCTTAGAGAATGTCAACAGGTTGTACCCGCTAACAAACACCCTTAGCGACTTAACCTTAGCCTTGCTTACAAACGCACCGGTTATGTTGTACCCCATCTCCACGTTTTTAAGCCTTACGTAGCTGGCATCCTTAAGCCATAGGGTAGACATGGCATAGTTATTGGCCAAGCCAGTGGACAAGGTGGCCCTTGGTAAGGTGGCCGAATTTCGGGTTTCTTCAGTCCAACGATTTTCGTACTGGGAAATCAGCAGCCCATGGTTTTGGATATCGCCCAAAGGCTGACGGAGCAGCTCGTCAAGCTGCCTAGACACCTGCGTTGCAGCGGCCCAGTTCATGCTGAAGTTGAAATCTTTATAGTCGAAGCCCAGCGTTAATCCTGCAGTAAAGCGAGGGTAGTTCGGGTATCCGATAGCCTTAACATCGTTTTGGTTGATTACGCCATCCTTGTTAAGGTCGACGTACACGCAGTCTCCATTCTGCAGCGTGATGCCATGTGATGGGAATTTAGTATTGAACTCCTTCTCGTAGCGGGCAACAGCTGTTTCGTCGTAGAATCCCCAGAACACACGTCCGAAAGGCTGATCAACAGACTGTCCGGTACGGTTCATATAGGCTTCGTCTTGGAGAACTTCGTCGCTGAAGACAATCTTGTTCTTGGTGTACGATAGGTTTCCCTTGATAAAGTACTTGAAGTCCTTGCCGATCTTATCGTCCCAGTTAACGCTAAACTCGCACCCCTTATTCTCGACCTTACCCATATTTACGGCAGGAAGCGTTATGGCAACGTATCCGGGAACCGTCCTTCTTGTAATCAGGATATCCGAGCGATCGTCCCTAAAGAAATCTGCGCTCAGCTTCAGCCTACTGTTAAAGAGGTTCATGTCAACCCCGTAGTTCTGCTTTACCGCCTTTTCCCAGGTTACGTCCTTGTTGCCGAGCTTTCCTTCGTAGGCGCCAGGCTGGTTGGAGGTAACGTTAACGCCAAAGTTGTAGCTATTGCCCCCAAGCACATACGAGTCGTCGAGGTATAAGAATCGGTCGTCTCCGATCTTATCGTTACCAACAATGCCGTACGATCCACGGAATTTCAGGTAGTTCACCACCTCCTGTGCCTTAAAGAAAGGCTCCTCGGAGACAATCCAACCCAATGAAGCGGCAGGGAATACGCCGTAGCGCTTGCTAGGAGCAAAGTTCTCCGAACCATTATAGCCAATATTAAAGTCGAACAGGTACTTCGACTTAAAGTCGTAGGTTACGCGGCCAACGAGGCCAACGTACCCCGATGGGATATCCGTGTATGTCTTGGGATAGTACTTTTTTGATTGGTTGTAAAGGATCAGCGCGCTAAGGTGGTTATCCCCAATGTCTCTTTTCCAGTTCAACCCTGCCTCTGTGTACCAGTTTCTTCCCCTATCAAAGTTTTCGCCATAGCCTAGGTCAACCTCGTCGCCGCTCTTCCTGTACGAAATAGAGCCATCGGCTCCCAGCACAGGGGTATAGTAGGGCTTTGAAGCCGATCGGTTCTTATTCTGGTAGTAGGTGCTGTTGTAAGCACCTTTGATCTTTAGCGATAGCCCAGAGGTTACGAAGTCCAGCTTCTGATCCAGCTGAAAGTCAAGGTTCAGGTCGTTGTCTACCCGCTTTTGGTATCCTCGCCCATAGTAGATATCCAACCCATCAGATCCTGGATTCGAAATGTAGTCTGGGTTGGTTTTTATCCACTTACCGTCCACAATACCTGCACCTGAGAAGGGGGTTGCCCTATAGAGGAACCTAAAGATCTCTTCCTGCGTTTGGCCGGATATGGGCTGGTTCTTCTCCGCAACAACACCTCCAATGTTTACCGACATCACGGTAGTTTTCGTCAAATCGAAGTCGATATTTGCGCGGTAGTTGTACCTATTATACTTATAGTTCGATTCGCTGCTGGAATCGAATGTTTTGAAAAGCCCATTCTGGCTTGTCATTCCGAGAGAAACGAAGTAGCGAACCCGATCAATTCCCCCGTTTATATTGATGTTGTGCTGGCTTTGGGTGGTAAAGTCCTTTAAGCAGTAGTCCATCCAATCCATGTCAGGATACAGAATGGGGTTGGAATGGGTTCGGAATGCCTCCATAACCGTAGGCGTAAAGCGAGATTTGGTAACATCGCCCCCATCGCGGGTCAGCGCCTCGTTGTAGTACTGGGCGTACTGGTAGCTATTGGCAAACTCCAGCAGCTGGGTAGGAACCTGAACGCCAAAAGACGAAGAAATCGAGATCTGGGCCTTTCCCTGCTTTCCGCGCTTGGTGGTAACAATAATAACCCCGTTGGCGCCACGTACCCCGAACACCGCCGTTGCAGAGGCATCCTTCAGGATACTTAAGCTCTCGATCTCGTTGGGGTCTAGCTGAAAGAAGTTACGCTCAACCCCATCAACTAGCACCAGAGGGGTAGAGCTACTGGCCGACAAAGAACCGATACCACGAACGAACAGCTCGGGGTTGTCGGCACCTGGCTCGCCGGTATACTGAACTGAAGAAACGCCGGTAACCTTACCCGCTAGGGCGTTGCCCAGCGATGCGGTTGGGGATTTCAGCAGCTCGTCGCCCTTCATCCCGGTTACGGCTCCCGTAGAGGTTACCTTCTTTTGCTGTCCGTAGCCCACAACCATTACCTCGTCTAGCACCTTCGAGGCATCCTTGAGCACGACATTAAAGCTCGTTTTCCCATTCAGCGAGATCTCCTGCGTCTCAAATCCAACGAATGAGATCACCAGAACGCCCTTCAGATCGGGGCACTTGATGGTGAACATGCCGTTAACATTTGCAGCAACGCCGCTGGTTGGTGCTCCCTTATAGTACACCGTGGCCCCAATAACGGGATTCCCCGCTTGGTCCTTGATCTGTCCCTTTACCTCTATTCCCTTTTTACCTTGCGCTTGAAGGCTGCTAGGACTAGCGCCTCCAGCGGCATACAGCAAAATAGAAAAAGAACACATTAGAAAAACAAGAAGTGTTTTCCTAGAGAGCGCTTTCCTTCTTTTCTCTTTTTCCATAGCACAGAAAATTGTTTAACAATTAGATTCCTCGGTTGGTCCTTTTAACAAAATAACGTTTACACGGCAATATTAACGAATACGGGCAACAGCAACGGTGCGTTTTCAGTTCAATTTAAGGAGGAAATTCATTCATTTTTTTGCTACACACCAGCAACCGTTTTACACATATCTCTACAATAAAGACACTTGCAAAGTAAAAGTCGATTTTAGCTTAAATAATTCACCCTCCACTCGACCTTCCGATGAAACAACCCATACGCCCCATAACGCCCAAAGTTGCTTCACCCTTTTTACGTGAATATTTACATAAAATGTACTTACTCATGTTATAGGGCGACGACACTTCGATACGCACGCCTGCACACACCATTAACAACATCCAAAAAACTGTCGTTTACCCCATTGCAGCTAGGCACAAAGGGGACTAGCAGCAGAAGGGAGCTTCGCCGAGGTTGCTACCGTAGCATGCGCAACACCACTACGGCCCCAAGTCCAACATCGTGGCCACCGGCGTTGTGACATCGAAGAGTATGACCATCGGCGACCACACCATTCCGGTATCGGCCACCGCCCTTTGGAACCCCGAGTTCAACAGCGGGAATATCCAGCTAGCGGTGAACCTATTCTAGCATTTTCTGATGTAAGCCTTTTTATATTTTATTCATAGAGCCAGATGCCGGGAGGTTTCTGGCTTTTTTGTTGGCGGCCCCAACGGGCTTGCACCATGGGAGCGCATGGAGCATTGTAGATGCACAACGATCCATTGCAACCCTACAATGATCTATTGTAATCCTACAACGATCTATTGTAACCCTACAACGATCCATTGTAACCCTACAATGATCCATTGTAACCCTACAATGCCCCATTGCAACCCTACAACGATCCATTGTAACCCTACAATGATCTATTGTAACCCTACAATGATCTATTGCAACCCTACAATGATCTATTGCAACCCTACAATGGAGCAATGTAAACCTACAATGGAGCAACGCAAAATAGCGATATATCTAATTTTCAAGAATTTGTATGTTTTAAAAAACAAACAAAACCTATGTTATGCCATCATGAGATTGCCAGAACGCATTTTATGCTGTAAAACATGTTTTCAAAATGAAACTCGCCACAAATCCTTAACGTATAAATAGCATTATTAACTAAACTTCTCAAACCATGTCAAAGCGTGACGTTATCATTAACTACTTTAGGATGTCTGATTATGAGCTATCCACCTTTTCTCAGAATGTATCGAAGAAGCTAACAGGAAATGTAAACTTTAAGTTTGACGCCGCTACGCTTACAATGCTCGACGAGCGAACGACTACATATGTCGGGTCGCTAGTAAAGGCGCGGTCGGGTGCGCCGCACGATATCACCGAGAAGAACGTACAGAAGGAGCTGGTGTGCGCATGCCTGCATGATATTGCGATGGAGGTAAACGTGCAGGCCAAGGGGGATATCGTGAAGCTGCAGTCGAGCGGGTTTAACCTGCCCAAGGAGCCCAAGAAAAAGGGGGTGCTGCCCAAGCCCACCAAGTTTAAGGTGGCGAGCGGCACCAATAAGGGCGACTTGCTGTGCGAGGTAAACTCCAACCCAGATGCCTTTGTGTACAATTTCTACTCGGCACCGGTGCCTGCACCCGAAAACATCAACGAGTGGCGGCTTACCCCTTCGTCGACGCGCAAGAAGAATATCTCGGGCTTTACGCCGGGCAAGGAGTACGAGCTGAAGTGCGCCTACCAGGGCAGCGAGGATACGCTAACATTTAGCGAAAGCGTCCGAATTTTCGCCCAGTAGCCGCTCCGAACTACTGCATACGCCAAGGGGCAGCCTGTACGGGCTGCCCCTTGGCGTATAGGGACGATTGAGAATTGTACAGAAGCGCTTCTATCCCCATCGCATAAAAAAAGGGCTGCTCCTCGCGGACATCCCTCATCTTGTCTAAAAACGTAAACTAATGAACTAACCTAATCTAAACACACATCTATAATGAAACAATCAATTCAAATACGCTGAGCTCTGCCGTGCCGCAACGCTTGTGCATTGGCAGGAGCCCGTTCATTCTCTGTTTTGCGACGGCAAGTAAGCAAACGGATGTTAGCTGAGCGGTAGGTGCAAGCTACCAAATTGTGAATTATGGATGGTGATCGTGGGGTGCGCCTGAGCGTATTGTAGCCACCTGTTCGGCGGGGGCTTCTGCCAGAATTCAAAAAGCATAAACAGCGAATGGCAGCAAGCCACCTTCAGCGGATGTGGGAGGCAGGACTGGCGAAAGTAGATCAACCTACCCATAAAATAACGAACGAGCCTAAGCAACAACTGCTCAGGCCCGCTCGTTTACTATTATACGTCTAAAAAAAAGATCTTCTTCTAGCGTCGCTTAGCTTTCGAAATACCTTCGTATAGCCTCCACCATCTACAGTTTCACCACCTTAACGTTGTCGAGCATCAGCAGGTTGATGTTGCCATTCATGTTGCGGTTATGCTTCTCGTAGGTGAGCTTAAGGGTGTTGGTTCCCCTCTTCAGCTGTACGCGAACGACATTGGAGCGGCTCCAATCGCTCCAGGCATCCTTTTCGACAATCGGGAATACCATGGTAGCCACCTGCTTCCCGTTGATCCAAAGCGTGCGAAGGGCGGCAGAGTTCCCGCAGCACATGCGGTCGGTTCCATTCGAGTAGCGGAAGGTGAGCAGGTAGTCGCCCTCCTCGCCTACCGTTACGGGAATGGCGACTTTCGTGTTCTTGGTGGGCGACATCTCCACAAAACCTTTGCCGGAGAAGCTGGTATAGGGTAGATCCGACTTAGGGTTGAAGTCTTCTGCTTCGGCCGTAAAGGTTTTTGTCTGAGGTTCGATGGCAATCGGATTGCTAAGGAACGACTCGTACCCACGCGCATCTACCGCCTTCACCTGATACTCGGTGTAGCAGTCATCATTGCCAATGGCATAGGTGGTATCGGGAGTTCCATGCAGCGGCTTGCCGTTGCGGTACAGCTCGTACACGCCGGCGCCTGCAACCCTCCGCCAGGCCAGCACGCCAGCGTTAAGGGTAACCACCGGAGTTGCAGGGGCAAAGTCAACGCTCCGCAGGTTTACCTTCGATGGGGCAAACGGCGCATTCTTCATCTTGATGCTGATGTTGAGCACGCCCGAAGCGTTACCATCAACAAAAGGTTGCTGCTCTACGCCGTTTACGGTGAACGAGGCTATCTCGTAGCCAAACCCATCGACAGCGACGTTGATGGTAGCATTGCGGTACTTAAAGCCGGCAAGCGAGTACCTACCCGCGTAAGCCTGCGGGATTACGGGCGCAAAGGCAATGCCGTTGGGCTCGAAGTTCATCCCCAGGATCACCTTATAGGTCATCCCGATGTTGGCACCCACGCTCCATAGCTGGCGGTCGGAGTTGATGGCGGTTCCGTGGCTATCGCCCGTCGATGCCACAAAGTTCTCCTTGTTGGTAAGGTAGATGGCGGCAGCTCGGTAGATGGACGACATGCCGTAGGTCAGCGCAGCCTCGTTCCTCACCTTTGCGGCGGCAATATTCCAGAATGCCTGCACGAAGGGCCACACGCTGTTGTTGTGGTAGGGCCCAACCTCGGGTATCTGGGGGTATATGCACGTAGTACCATATTCGGTGATGGGGGTATTGGCAACTACCGACTGGCTACGCTCACCATCGGCCACGTTGTAGATAACGGCAAGCGCCTCTCCAAGCGCCTCCGATCGGGGCGATAGCGATATCGAGCTGATACCGTACAGGTACTGCCCGTAGTAGCCCTTATCGCCCATCCACAGCTGGGTGTTGATGCCACGCTTCACCGCTTCGGCCAGCTTACCATACTTTTCGCCCTTAATGCCAAGGATTTTTTCGATGCTATTTAAGATGTTGTAGGTTTGATAGTGTACCACCGATGTCCCAAGGTTTGCCGAGCGGTAGATATCGATGGGCTTCATCCACTGTGGGTAGGTTTGCTCCCTCCAATCTAGGAACGATGATTCGCCCAGCGGAAGGCTTCCGGGGTAGAAGATGGTTTTCAGGTCGGCTTCTACCGTATTCCTTATAATAGGATAGATGGTTTCCAGCCATTTCCTGTCGCCGGTGTACTTGTACACCTCCCACGCGGCAAGCGCCCACGTATTACGGTCGCTCGAAATCGGCCACGACCCACCCGAACCGGTATCCTGAATGATGTGGCCATCTTTGGTCTTGCGCATCAGCCCTCGCATGGCAACCTCAGGGTCGGCAATGGCAATGCCCAGAATGGTAGCGTAGCTAAGGTCGCGCGTCCACACGCCTCCCCAGCTTTTGCCCGTGTCAAAGTAGCCATCCTTGGTACGAAGCAGATCGAGCTCATTCAACGTCATGTTGTAGAGCGCATCCACCATCGGCACCGACGACTTTAGCTGCGGATAGCTGGTGTTTTTTAGTATGATTGATCGCTTGTAGGCGCCCGTAGTGCTGCTAAAGGCAGGTTCGTCGTTTCCGTTGAAGGTGGAGTATAGCGTATCGCCCTTCAGGAAGGCACGATCAGCCTTCCACGTCACCAAATCGGAAAAGATGGAGAAGTTCGGCGAGGTAAATATGGCCCTTTGCGAAGGTTGCGCGCTGCCTCCGAAGCAAGCGGCAACAGCCAACGCCATAGCGGTTATTTTATGTCTCATCAGGTAAGGATTTGCTTAATCCCCAAAGTTAGCATTAATCGATGTTCGCCAACGACAGACAACCGCAGAGATGATAAAGGGCCAAGAATCGATGCTAAAGGTAGCCTTAGCCTATTTAAACGGAAGAAGCGGCACTACTCCCAAACATACCTCCATTCACCGTTAGCCTGCCGTCGCCAAACGGTGTGGAAGATGCCGGTAGTAACGGAAATGGCAAACCTAAGCCATCATTGCAGCTGCCCAAAGCCCCAAAGGTCTTCAAGGCCAATAAACCCGAGTGAAACACAGGTAAGTAAGACAAGGAAAATAAACAATCATGAAGGGGTTGAATGTAGGCTACAACACGCATCTATTCCAGTTCCTTCAGTCAACCCTATTTGTTATAGAACCATACCTGCTCCAAGTAAAGAGACAAAAAAAGGGAGCCTTGATTCCAGACTCCCATACGGCATTTCAAAACATGTCTTCCTTAAAAATGGATCAAGTCTCAGATATCAGAGCTATCGTAGCAGACGATCTGAACTATTCCCTACTCGCCACTCCCTATTCACTGAATATATTGTTCATAAACCCCTGCTTCTTTAGCACATCGAGCAGCAGATTCGAGATAGCAACAAAGTCCTTTTTGGTGTAGCGGTTATCGGTAAACACCTGCGCAAGCGTATCCTTGCCGTTCTCCTCAAGCAGCTTAAGGGTAAGCGGCTGGGTATCGCGCTCGGTATAAATTCTATCAATATCCTCAGGGGTATAGTCCCTATACACCTCGCGATGAACAACTGCTTCGAGTGGAAGCCTGTCTGTTAGCTCGGGCATCTCGCTAGGGTAGCCCATAACCACGGTTGTAATGGGAACCACACCCTTAGGCAGCTTTAGTATATCGATGATTCTATCGGCCGTGTAGGTTGTGGTGCCAAGGTAGCAAATTCCCAATCCCTGATTTTCTGCCTCTAGGCTCACATTTTGCGATGCCAGTAGCGCATCTATTGCTGCAACCACAAAACCATGAAAGTTGTCGTAGCCAGGAGCGGCCTTACGCTGCTCGCACCACTTGTTGAAGCGGTTAAAGTCGGCGCAGAAGGTCATCATAACCGGTGCCTTAGTGGCAGGCTGATTAAAGTGGCAGGCGTTAAGCGCCTCGCGGCACTCGCTGTCGGTGGTTACCACAATGCTGTACACCTGCATATTCCCGGTGGTCGATGCGCGTACACCAGCCTCCAGAATACGGATTAACTTCTCCTCCTCCACCTTTTGGTTGGTGAAGTTCCTTATCGAACGATGGGTAAATATGGTATTCATACGTTTCTTTATTAGACGTTAGGGTTTAGACATTAGAAATTAGACTAAAGTTTCATTCGAAGAAGAATAATCTAATCGCATTACTTTATTGTCGCCTCATCAAATATTCTCAGAATCTCGTTAGCCATGCTGCCCCACGAGTACTTTACCTTTTCATTCTTTGCATTCTCCGACATCTCGGCTTCTCGCCCACTTTCGTAGAAATCGACAAGCGCATCGGCAATGGCAGGAATCTTAGGCTCCACAACGTAGCCCACTCTTCCATCTGGAATAATCTCCGATAGCCCACCAACCTTGGTTACCAGCATGGGCTTATTAAAGTGGTATCCAATTTGGGTCACCCCGCTCTGCGTTGCATGCTTATACGGCTGCACCACGATATCGGCAGCACAGAAGTATCTTCCAACTTCGGGATCAGGGATGAAGATTGGGTAGAAGATAACCCTATCCTTTAGCTCAAGACGCTCCACCTGATCGTAGTATGGCTTTGGATCGGCATAAAACTCCCCAGCCACCAGCAACTTTAGCTTTCTGTTCTGCAAACGAGCATCTGCAAAGGCATCAAGCAGCCAATCCAACCCCTTGTAGTCGCGAACCAGCCCAAAGAAAAGCATATAGTCAAACGAAGGATCAAGATTCAGCAACCTTTTTGCCTCATCTTTAGGAAGAATGGCTCCAAAGTTATCGAACAGCGGGTGATGGCAAAAGCCAACAGGACGCCTATAGCCAAGCGTTCCTAAATCCGTTCCAACGCTTTGCGACATTACCACAAAACCATGCGTAGAACCCAACCAAAACTTCGAAAGTAGCCTATCCCCTATTCTCTTCTCGTGCGGAATGATGTTGTCGGCCACCGAAACAACCTTGGTATGACCGTTACCCTTGGCAATTCGGGCTATCGTTCCAAAACAGGGAGCCATAAAGGGCAACCAGTAACGAATAAGAAGGATATCTGGCTTCCTTTTGCGGATTTTCATCCCAACATTAAGCCAGGTTAGCGGATTTATGGAGTTTACGGCAATGTCAATATCCAGTTCTTCAGGCTTAGGCTCCGTGGTGTACTGCGTTTTTCCAGGAAAAAGAAACGAAGGATACTGTAGGCTAAAGGTGTAAATCTTTACGCGATGCCCCATTCGCATAAGCTCCTGAGCCAACCTATCGTTATTGGCAGCAATACCCCCACGAAACGGATGAGCGGGTCCAACTATTACTATATCTAAAGGTTTCGTCATGTTAAATCGTATGATTGCCAGCAAAATTGGCTCTTTTTATTGAGATTGCGAAATGGGAATGCATCAAGCTTTGCGTGCCGCTGCAACATGCGCCATTATCCCATCGAAATCGTTTGGAGAAAACCAGGCAATATCGCAGTAGCGGTTAAACCAGGTTATCTGTCGCTTGGCATACCTTCGAGAGTTCCTTTTGATGAGCTCAACTGCCTCTTCCATCGTTATTTTTCCATCGAAGTAGTCGAAAAGTTCACGATAGCCAACGGTGTTGAGCGCGTTTAGCTCGCGATGCTCGTACAGCGACCGTGCCTCTTCAAGCAATCCCTGCTCCATCATCATATCCACACGCTGATTTATGCGCTGGTAAAGTTCCTCCCTGTCGCGCTGCAAGCCAATCTTTACGATGTCGAAGTTGCGGGTCTTCTCAAAGTTTTTTCGGAGGGTGGAATATGGTACGCCAGCAATTATACATACTTCAAGCGCCCTAATTACCCGCTGATGGTTATTCAAATCGATGGTATTATACGAATTCTCATCCAACCGCTTAAGCCAATCGGTTAGCGCAGCTATCCCCTCGTTCTTTAAGCGTTGCTTCAGCATCTCGCGAGTTTCGCTATTGGTTGCGGGAATGGCATCAATACCCAAGCATACAGCATCGATGTACAAGCCAGACCCTCCCGATAGTACTACATAATCAACATCCAAGAAAAGCTTTTCGATAACCTCCACGGCATCGAACTCGTAACGACCTGCCGTATACGGTTCGTGAATTGAACGAGAACCAATAAAGTAGTGAGGTACTGCTGCCAACTGCTCGGGCTCAGGAACCGCAGTTCCTATTCTCATCTCCTTATATATTTGTCGCGAATCCGAAGAAACGATGGGGGCATTCAACGCCTTGGCAATGCTAATGCTCAAATCGGTTTTACCTACAGCCGTTGGCCCCATCAGCACAACCAGAGTCTTTTTACCCATTAGCGCTAAAATTCATCATCCGACCGCTCGTTGTAATCCTCATACGATTCGAAATCATCAAAGTCCTCCATCACATCATCGTAAATCGAAGAGTCTTCTTCGCTAACGTTCTCGATTTGCAAAGGAGGCTCACCCTCGGAATAGGTTACAATAGGGTACTTCACGCCAACTTCGACCTTCTTATGCTCTAATACTTCAAGGAAGAGACTTCGGTCGCTATAAATATCAAACGTATAGAGCAACCGCTGATTCTTCTCCTTCACCAGCTCTTTAAGCGTCATAACATCCATTGGAACTGGAGCGTCATCCATATCGTCAGCCTCTTCCCCCAGATCAAAAAGGGTGAACTCGCGTAGTTTATTCCACTCGTGATCGACAGCGAAGAACGATGCCATTTGAGAAGAATCGAAGTTCAAGTCAGACTGTATCAGCTGGTGAAGATCAAAAAGGGTATTCTCTTCAGATATTTCGTAGTCACGAGCAAAGTTTTCCACATCTCCCGACAACGCCCTGAATTTAAAAACCATATAAAAGATTTTAGTCGTTAATTATTCCCCAAAAATAAAAAATATAGAATGAACAAAGCCACCATTTCAAGAGCTTTGTTTTATTAATGATTTTTGTACATTTAGAAGGATATATACTAATAAAAAAAGATAGCATATGCGTGCAGGAGCATTTGTCCAAGAAAACCTCCGAATTTCATGGCTTTCAATAAAATCGAATCCGCTAAGAACTATTCTAACCATTGTTATCATTGCCATTGGGCTCATGGCTTTAGTAGGCATTACAACGGCTATCGATTCAATAAAAAGTTCAATTACAAGTACCTTATCAATGATGGGGGCTAACTCCTTCACCATAACAAGCCGTGATTTCAACATACGAATAGGTGGAGATTCGAGGGGACGCGTAAGAAACAACCCTAACGTGTCCTACAACGAAGCCCTAGAGTTCAAGTCAAGGTATGAGCTGCCATCGACCATAAGCATATACATGAGAATGGGTGGTGCAAAGATTGTCCGTGGGAATGGAAACGAAACAAACCCAAACAACACCATAGTTTCTGCGGATGAAAATTACATTTCCAACTCAGGCTATGAGTTGGAAAAAGGAAGGGGAATCGTTCGATCGGAAGTTGAAAACCTAAACCACGTAGCCGTCATTGGGCAGGACATTGCAACTAAACTTTTCCCCAAGAAGAAAGACCCCACAGGGGAAATCATCAGCACAGTAGGTGGAAAGTATCGGGTAGTAGGTCTATTAAAGACTAAAGGAGGAATGATTGGAGGAGGAACCGATAGAATGGTAATTATCCCTGTCTCCCTAGGGAAAACACTACGGGCACGCGAACAATCATCGTTTTACATTTTGGTATTGCCAAAAAATCCAATGCACTTTAAGGAAGCACCCAAACAAGCAGAGGGACTTTTCCGTGCCATCCGAAAGCTCAAGGCAACAGACCCATCCGATTTCAATATCATAAAAAGTGATGCAATAGCAAAGGTGCTCATCGAGAATCTCAAGTACGTAACCTATGCAGCTACGCTCATCGGCTTCATCACCCTACTCGGGGCTGCAGTTGGCTTAATGAATATCATGCTTGTTGCTGTTGCCGAGAAAACACAGGAGATTGGAGTTCGAAAAGCCATAGGCGCAAAGTCAAAGAATATCAAGCAGCAGTTCCTTTTCGAGTCGATAATGATTTGTCAAATGGGAGGAGTTCTCGGTATTATTCTCGGTGTTTTACTAGGAAACGTCATATCATCGCTGATTGACAGCCCATTCATTATTCCTTGGGGATGGATTATTATTGGCATAGCCCTAAACTTTGGAGTTGGCCTTGCTTCAGGATACCTTCCTGCTGTTAAAGCGGCACGACTTGATCCGATTGAGGCACTTCGGTACGAATAGAGGAAATAAAATACAGAATGTTCAGATAATAAAAAAGGCCGACTATAGTCGGCCTTAATTTATTTAATTTATATAGTACTTAAACTATTTTACAGTACTCATGTGAGCGATAAGGTCAAGAACCTTGTTAGAATAACCCCACTCGTTGTCGTACCAAGATACAAGCTTAACGAAGTTTGGATTAAGCATGATACCTGCTTCAGCATCGAAGATAGAGGTACGAGGATCTGAGATGAAGTCGCTAGAAACAACAGCCTCTTCAGTATATCCAAGAATACCCTTCAATTCGTTCTCAGATGCAGCCTTAACTGCAGCCTTAATCTCATCGTAGGTAGCAGACTTTTCGATACGACAAGTTAGGTCTACTACAGAAACGTCAAGAGTTGGAACGCGGAAAGACATACCAGTAAGTTTACCCTTTAGCGAAGGGATAACCTTGGTAGCAGCCTTTGCAGCACCAGTTGACGAAGGGATGATGTTGCCAGCAGCAGCACGTCCACCTCTCCAATCCTTAGCAGATGGAGCATCAACAGTCTTTTGAGTATTGGTAGTAGCGTGAACGGTAGTCATAAGACCTTCAACAATACCAAACTTATCGTTGATAACCTTAGCAAGAGGAGCTAAACAGTTAGTTGTACAAGATGCGTTTGATACGAATTGCTCGCCCTTGTAAGTAGTGTGGTTTACACCCATTACAAACATTGGGGTGTCATCTTTTGATGGAGCAGACATAACAACACGCTTAGCACCACCTTGAATGTGAGCTTCGCAAGCTTCCTTAGTAAGGAATAAACCTGTAGATTCGATTACGTACTCTGCACCTACAGCACCCCAGTTAATGTCGGCTGGGTTCTTGCAAGCAGTTACGCGGATAGCATTACCATTAACGATAAGTTGTCCATTCTTTACTTCTACAGTGCCATCAAAACGACCGTGAACTGAGTCGTACTTTAGCATGTAGGCCATGTATTCAACATCGATAAGGTCGTTGATTGCAACAACTTCCATATCACTACGCTTTTGAGCAGCACGGAATGCTAAGCGTCCGATTCTTCCGAATCCGTTGATACCAACTTTGATTTTAGCCATAGCTTAAATGTTATAATGAAATAAATTGCTGTTTATCGATTCACAAAGATAATAAAACTGAAGAATACATCAATTCCCTTCCCACAGCCCAACAACAATAATAATACCTATACATAGTTTTATATTGTTGATTTTAAAACCCTTAATCAATTCGAAACACAGCCTGTCATGTTAATCGCGAATCCCTTAAGGATTCGTAAGAACTCCCTAAAAAAAGTTAACCCTAGAATACAGCCACTACCTCCTATTGGGAGATTGAGGGTATGCGGGACAACTTTTCTCAGAACTAGCACATGACGAAACTATTCCAGCCAAAACAACCAACGCTAGCAAAGCAACTAGTAACTTCTTCATTATTATCATGTTTTAAATACAAAAGAATCACACAAATTGACACTGCGAATCTAGCATTTATCTGCTAATCTCTGAAATTTATCCCGTACTAATTTTACCAACGGAGACAAGAACCATCGAGTTAGACCAGCAAAGGATAGAAATGCAGCAGCGTTCTACCTACAAAGGAAAGTGATAGACCAAAGCAGCATCTACAAAAAAAAGAGCAAGTCTTGAATTCAAGAACTTGCTCTTTTTCTCTATACTCTTTTATCGATTTGATAGTTATTTCGCTCGCTAGAACTCCTTGACACCAACTCACCAAGGAAGCCGGTAAGGAAGAGCTGTGCTCCGATAATCACCAGCGTTAATGAAATGTAGAATAGAGGCTGTGCCGTAACCTCACGCACTTTCATGTGGTTGGCCAAGTGGTAAATCTTTTCACCAATCATGAGCCCGGACAAAACTCCGCCTATTAAAAAGGTAATAATGCCTAGGGTTCCAAAAAAGTGCATTGGTTTTTTCCCAAACTTAGATACAAACACAACGGAAAGCAGATCGAGGAAGCCGTGAATGAAGCGTTCCCAGCCAAACTTCGTGACGCCATACTTGCGAGCTTGGTGTTCTACTACTTTTTCTCCTATTTTCTTGAAGCCGGCCTGCTTGGCAAGAACAGGGATATAGCGGTGCATTTCGCCATAGACTTCTACGCTTTTCACAACCTTACGACGATACGCCTTAAGTCCGCAGTTGAAGTCGTTAAGCTTAATACCGCTTACAAAACGAGCGGTTGCATTGAAGAATTTGCTGGGGAGACGCTTCCCTATTGGGTCGTAGCGCTTCTGCTTCCAGCCTGACACGAGGTCGTACTTCTCTTCGACAATCATTCGGTAAAGTTCGGGGATCTCGTTGGGGCTATCCTGCAAATCGGCATCCATTGTAATAACAACTTCGCCTTGGGCGGCGTCGAAACCGGAATATAGTGCAGCTGATTTCCCGTAGTTACGAAGGAAACTGATTCCTTTTACAAACGGATACTTTGCTGCTAACTCCTCTACAATATCCCAAGAACGATCGGTGCTACCATCGTCGACCATAACAACCTCAAACGAAAAGCCGTTGGCTTTCATCACCCTATCAATCCACTCTACCAACTCGGGAATCGACTCCTCCTCGTTGTACAGCGGAACTACTACCGAAATATCTAACTTACTCATTATCCTTTATTTATCAAAAACAACCTGCTACTCGAACACAGGCTTATCTTTCTTGACAAAGATTGCAGTAATTAAACTAATTACCAAACCAACAAGCGCATTACCGAGAAAACCTATGATGGCAATATAAAGTGGAGTTTGAAACTTTGAGGCCATTGCAATTGACTGTTCGACCTGAGAATCAGAGAGTCCTTTCTTCAATAGCATTTCGCGCTGAACATCGGCCATTTTTTCCATGTAGTTAGGTTCTATGACCGTTTGGAGAAGTACCATGAAGGCGATAGAGAGTACGCCTGCAAAGATA
Source organism: uncultured Acetobacteroides sp. (assembly GCF_963678165.1). Lineage (NCBI taxonomy): Bacteria > Pseudomonadati > Bacteroidota > Bacteroidia > Bacteroidales > Rikenellaceae > Acetobacteroides > uncultured Acetobacteroides sp. The sequence continues at coordinate 3,442,812 of NZ_OY782755.1, forward strand.
TAGGTAAGCCAGCAGTAGATAAAAGCATTTCCATAGGTAATAAAACCACCACAAGCTGTTTTTCGATAGCTTAGGGCAAAATAGACAAGAGCGGCAATTGATATGACCATACTCAGCACGCTTAACCAAACATTTCCCTTGTAAATATCACCTGTCATATAGGTTATTACTACAAATAGAATTGAGATTAAGCCTAAAATTGCTCCATTTGTTGCAGCGGACTTTAGCATTACTGATGAGGGATTTTTTTCGTCTTCCATAACATGTTGTTTAATACGGTTAATGATTGTCAAAGATAAGAGATTTGGGGAATGCGCACGCATTTTATTTGGCTTCTTCGGAAATTGTTGTACTTTTGTGCCCGGGTAAGTCTTACACGACCAGCTCCTGCTGAATCCCCCCAGGACCGGAAGGTAGCAAGGGTAGGCGGTTGTAGCGGTGCGATGTAAGTAGCTTACCCTTTTTTGCGTTTATGCCCCAACAAAGCGCAAGGTCGAAAAAAGGCAACAGACTCGTCTAAAATAAAGAAGCCCCTTAGAGAAATCTTTGGGGCTTTTACATTATATGCATGCTGCTAAATGTTCGGTATTGCAGATACTCCCAGATAGAACGCAATCAAGCAGAACTGCTGCGTTGCCAAGCACTCTTCGAAGTTTACGCCTCCCCTGAATCGTTTAAAGAAAATCTGCATAATAATTCGGACTGCAATAAGAGGTGCTATTGCCACCCAAATCTTCAACCTAAGGGTTAGGAAGAAAGGGAGTAAGCCTGTGATAAGAACAATGAGCCAACCATCTACGCCTAACTTACCAAAAGCAGGGGCTGCATCGTACCCCTCTTTAGGACGTAAGTACCGATTGGTGTCAATCAGGGTTATGGTCGCCAAACGCGAGAGGCTTTCGCCCGAAAGTATTAGCCAGGGAACTAGAGCAGGACTTAGCTCCTGAAGAATGGAAAACTGGAGTATCAGAGCCAGAGCAACGCCAAGAATGCCCTGGATTCCGATTTGCTTATCGGTGCGGTTCTTGATGTAGAAGCGCTGCCCGTGCCTTCCTCCGAGGTTGTCGAAGAAGTAGGCCAGCCCCCCCTCCTGTAAACCTCCTGTTAGGAAGATAGAGAACGTTAGGGTGATTGCTACCGTAACGGGCTGAGTGAAAAGATAGTCAACCAGGTAAAAGACGAGCGCGGTAAGACCTCCTACTACCCATCCAGCAATTGCATAATAGGGTGCCGTACGCCCATAATCGACATGGGAAATAGACATCCATCGGGCAATGGGAATTCGGGTGAACAAAGATATTGTTGCAGCTATTTTTCGGAACATGCTTAATGCTGGCTTTTGGCTTAGCCGTAATGGTCTTACAAACTTATAAAATGAATAAATAAGAATACAGCAATACCGCTACTTTTTACGCCCGGAAAACCACTTTTTTGCCGATCCTGTCTTCTTATCGGGTTTTGAAGGGGATGATTTTGAAGGTGCAGAAGCGCTAGATGCATCCTTTTTAATGCTGTCGGCATTGCTCGATTTCTTCTTTTCCGCGAACTTTTCGTTTTTACCTGCTTCTGCTTTGACTGGTCTCTCCTTTTTGGATCCATCGGCCGTATTCCGGGAAACTCGCTTTGAGAGAAATTCAGGCTTTCGCTTTTGCTCGACCACCTTTTCGACGAAGCGGAGGGGCTCGCCATCGATTCGAATAAAGTCGGTTTTAAACGCGAGGTCGCCAACCTTTGCGGTGTGGCTATTTACGGTAACACGCTCTTGGGCAATATACTCGTCGGCCTCACGGCGCGAGCAAAATCCTGCATCGCTAATCAGCTTGTTGAGGCGAATAGCGTCCTTTTTACTTTGTCGCATATAGATTTAAGATGAAGGATGCAAACGTAACACATCCGCCACGAAGTTAGCTATTTCTGCGAATATCCGCCAAACGCCTTAGATTTAGCATATAAGCCTTTGCCTTTTGAACATAGCCTCTGAATTCAAGAATCGCTTAATAGCCGCTAGCAATCTACTAAAGGAAGAGACCTCTACCTTCTTTTCTTTTTGAAGGGCAGAAGAAAAGAAAAGCCCTTGGCACGAATTAACTCGCTCAGTTGCGGTAGAATGTCTTGGCTTAAGATAAGGTAATCGCCTTAAGGCGATTACTACTTTGAGAAATGCTGCGGAGGCGACCTTGCTCAAACAAGGATTCGTGCCAATCTTGTATATCCCGTTGTCGGAAAGTTGGGATGTCGGCTAACGCCTCCAGCTTCGCCATGATGATTACGGAGAAAAAGTTGTTGGGTGCCGTTTAGCTTGCTCGCCGATGGTTTACCATATAGAAATGGGATGGTTTACATTAACAATGCTACTGAGTCTATCGGAAAAGACATGAAACCATAAAGCCAAACGCCTTATTTTTAGCAAGATTTGGCATTAGGCGGTGTAAATGAGGAAGGTTAACAAGGGATGTCGTAAAACAAAAGATGCAGAGCTACTGGAAGATCCGTTCGCCCTGCATCTGTTTCTGAATAAAGCTTACTGCAAATGTATACTTATTATTGTATCAACAAGCATCTTACAGAAAATTATTTATTTGTTGATGAGGAATCCGCGACTAGATCTGCATGTAACTGCATTTGGGAAGACGAGACTGGAATTCGAGAAGAAAAAAAGCTAATGCCGCCTTTGGGAAGATAAATTAAATCTATCTTTGCCGCAGTTTTGGTCTCCGCCACAAGCGGAGCGAAGAGGGAATCGGGTGAGAAACCCGAGCAGTTACCGCTGCTGTAAGCTCCATCAAAACCTTTTATCACCATCCAAATGCCACTGTCCGATTGAGGACGGGAAGGCGGATAAAAGGGGAGCAAGCCAGAAGACCTGCCAAAACTGGAACATTTATAGCTTTCGGATAAAGAGCTCGATGTAATTCATCTTACATTACTTTTCGCATCACTTCTTTTTATTCGCAGGTTTTAAGTGGTTGAATCGCTAACGATTTTGATCATTTCTAAAACATGTTATTAAACGTTTTTCTACTTAGCGCGCTGTCCGTATATGGCCCTACAGCCATCGATGAAAAGACCACATCCGATACGGTAAGGCTGAAGGAGGTGGTGGTTAGCAGCAAGCTGAAGCGCTACTCGTCGGGGCTATCACTAAAAATCGTCTCGCCTACTGAGCTTAGGCAGAACAGCAGCGCACTGCTGACCGATCTTTTATCGAATCAAGCTAGCGTAAACGTGAATAGCTACAGCCCTGGGGGAACTTCGAACGTTTCGCTGCGAGGGCTGAGCTCGGCGCACACGGCGGTGCTCTGGAATGGCATAAACCTGCAGAGCTCGATGAATGCTGGCGTTAGCTTTGGAAGTATTCCAACCTTCTTCGTGGATCAGGTGGTGGTGCAGCAGGGCGGAAACGGCGCGCTGTTTGGCAGCGGAGCCATTGGTGGGGTGATTCACCTGGACAATGTGCTGCCTTTTGGAACGGGAAGCAGCGGCGAGGTGATGCAGTCGGTGGGCAGCTACGGACTGACCTATACCGGAGCCAAATATACCTACAGCGGGGCCAAAATGGCGATATCCTCTCGCCTATTCTATACGGAAGCCGAGAACAACTACAAGATTACCAGCAGCGACAACCGCGACAGGCAGATAAACGCCCGCTACCGCAAGGGAGGAATAATGGAAACCGGCACGTTTGCGCTAACGGGCAACGACAGGATGGTGGTATCGCTCTGGGGGCAGGATGGTTACAACCAGTACCCGCCGATGGTGAGCAACACCATGAGCAGCGAGTACGACTACAACCATTTTTTAAGGGCAACTGCACAGTGGCAGGCCACTCGCCACCGGGTTGACTTCAACATTAAGTCGGCCTTGTTTAGCGACTGGGAAAACTACCGCAACCCTGGCATAGAACGATCGAACCACCACACCACTCAGGGATTGCTGGAGGGGGAAGCCATCGTAAAGCTTAGCGCTGAGAGTACGCTGGAGGGGGGAATCAACGCATCGTACGAGAGAGCAACCTCGACCAACTATCCTGAGATCAAGGAGCGCTACCGGCCAGCCGGGGTGCTGGGATATCGCTTTAAAGCTGATGATATAGGGCTGGAGAGCTTTGCTAGCATCCGACAGGAGCTGGTTGATGGAAAGGCATCGCCCATGACATGGTCGGTGGGAATACAAAAAAGGTTGATGAAGGGGCTTCAACTAAGGGGGAATGCATCGAGGAACTACCGTATTCCTTCGTTTAACGATCTGTACTGGAAGGGATGGGGTAATCAGGACTTAAAACCAGAAGAGGGCTACGGCGAAGAGCTGGGGCTGGACTACCTACATACAAAGAATGGTTTTTTGCTGTCGATGAAAGCTGCGGCTTTTAATAACAATGTAAACAACTGGATTCAGTGGAAGCCAAACGGATCAGTATGGAGCCCGATAAACGTGGGAAAGGCATGGTCGAGAGGCGCGGAAGCCAGCATTACGGTGAAACAGCAGGTGGATAGAATGACGCTGGGGGTAGATGTGTCGGGGATGTTCACCCGATCGACAGATCAAACAAAAGAATCGCCGACAAAGGGGATGCAGCTGATGTATACCCCCAAGTACAAGGGAAGCGCGGCCATTTACGTTCAAGCGAAATCGTTTAGCATTAGGTATACGCAATCGTATACGGGTAGGCGCTACTACATCGGCAACACCGACTGGCTGAATCCGTTTTGGGTGGCCTCTGTTGCAGTGGACAAAACATTCGATTTCAACTGGGGAGGGTTACGCCCATTCGCCCGAATAGATAATATCTGGAACGAGGAGTATCAGATGCAAAAAGGCTATGCGCTTCCGCTAAGAACCTTTCAGGCCGGGATATCGGTAAGCTTTGGAAGGTAGAATTAGCCGCAGAATGCACCTACAACAGGAATAATCAACAATAAACAAAAAATAGAAAGATGAAGAAGCTTCTTTATGCGGCCCTACTTGTTGGCGCCACGCTACAGTTTACGGCTTGTGAAAATGATGACTCGACAAGCAAGCCTAAGCAACGCTACGACCTAACCCAAGGGATGGTAATTGCCAATGAGGGGAACTATGGAAAAAATAATGCATCAATCTCGCTCTACTACGCCACCGGCGATAGCCTAGCCAACGATGTTTACTACAAGGTGAACAAAGAGGCTCTTGGCGATGTGCTGCAAAGCATCGCAGAGGCTGACACTTCGGCCTACTTAATTCTCAATGGGTCGAATAAGGTAGTTGCCGTAAGCAAGTACTCGTGTAAGAAATATGCTACAATTTCGGTAGCGAATCCCCGCTATATGGCTGTTAATGGGAAAACTGGATATGTAACTGGATGGACTAACAATGAAGTAGCGGTGGTTGATCTTGCAACCAACAAGGTTACCGGATCAATTAAGGTTGGAGCAGGACCAGAAGGCATACTTATTAATAATGGCAAACTGTATGTGGCAAATAGCGGTGGATACGACAAAAACAATACGGTATCTGTAATTGACATTAAAACCAATACAATCGAGAAGACTGTGACAGTAGCGGATTGTCCAAAGAAATTTGTAGCCGATAAGAATGGTGCAGTTTGGGTTCTTTGTGCTGGTTATACCGACTACGACAAGGTTAATACTAACGCGATGCTTTGTAAAATAACGCCATCAACCTATGAAGTATCAACCAAAATTGACCTAGGAAGCTATCACCCTGAGAAGCTATCAATTAATAGCGCAAAGGATGCTATTTACTATGGAGGTGCATACGGAGATCCTAGCATTTACAAGCTTGAGATTACAGCGAAATTGGCACCAACAACTCCTCTAATAAAGGCTGATGGTATATATGGCTTTGCCCTCAACCCAACAAGCGGAGAAATTATGGTTATGATTGCCGATTGGACTGATGCAAATAGCAATATGGTGGTTCGCTATAACGCTACAGGAAGCAAAATTAAGGAATACATTGTAGGAGTTGGCCCTAATAGCGGATATTTCCTCAACTAAACAAATATATTTATAAAAAAGGCCGCACGACAAATCGTGCGGCCTTTTTTATTGCCTTTGGGGATTATCGAAATAGGCTATAATGAAAATGGAATAGCTTTCGTGGCTCTACAGTGAAAAAGAAAAATAGTAGAATTTAGCGGGTGATGCTTGCTAAGAAATAGATTCAACTATTTATGATGTTTTACTGCTCCTGAATGGCTTGATGAGAGCGCTGAAATGCATTACGCAACTCCTGAATGGCTTGGTGAGAGTGCAAAAGTGCATTACGCAGCTCCTGAATGGCTTGATGAGGGCGCAAAAGTGCATTACGCAGCTCCTAAATGGCTTGGTGAGGGCGCTGAAATGCATTACGCAGCTCCTGAATGGCTTGGTGAGGACGCAAAAGTGCATTACGCAGCTCCTAAATGGCTTGGTGAGAGTGCAAAAGTGCATTACGCAGCTCCTGAATGCTTGATGAGGGCGCAAAAGTACATTATGCAACAATGGGATGGGTTGGAGTGCTATCGGTATTGATGCAATTTGTCCTGCAATTTATTTGACAGAAAGCAAAAAGATAACAGACATTAAAAAAAACATGATTTTTTTAAACATATCAAAACCAATGGCTGTTTTTTTATAAAACTCTGCAAAGAGTAAAAGAAATGGCCACATTAAAAACCGAAAAAGAACAAAGAATATGACCAACCCTCAAGAAAACAGCTACGAGATGCAGATTACCATCCGCGACTTCCTAGGTAACAAGAAAACGATTACCGATTTACTGCCCAACTTTGGACCGCTATACACCCAGTACTGCGGGAATCTCTTACAGATAGGTTTAATAAAAGAGAAGAAATCGGCCAGCACGGCGGGCGTATCGGAAAAGAAGGAGAAAATTAAAACAAGCCTTATTAACAAGACCTTTGACATAGCCAATAAAACGATGGTGTTTGCGAAGATGGTTGAGAATCCGGTTCTTGCCAATGAGGTGAAATGCACGGAGTCGATACTATCGCACATTAAGGATGGAAAACTTATTGATCGGGCGAATCTCATATACAGCAGAGCCAGCGCGAACCTAGAGCCACTAAAGGAGTATGGGGTGACGGCTGATGGGTTAAAGGAGCTGAAGAGCGCCATAGGCCTTATGGAGACGACTATCCCGAGTACGCGCATAGAACGCAATGAGGCAGTAGCGCTAACCCAGCAGCTAAAGGCGCTTTTTTCGGCAAACGAAGCCATACTAGAGAAGATCGATCTGCTGATGCAGCTTGTTCGGCTCAGCCATCCTGAGTTTTATACTGGATATAAGTCGAATAGAAAATTGCCTAGCAAGAAAAGTACGACATTATCGCTTACCGCCAAGGTAACAAGTGCAGTTAATGGGGAACCGCTAAAGGGTGCTCGAATAGTACTTACGCCTGTTGCTAAACCAGGGATAGCCACTGCCGCCAAAAGCAGCAAGCCCGTAGAAAAGAAAACAGCGACCAAAGGGATGCTTAGGATAAAGAATCTACCAGAAGGGGTTTACCAGGTAACGATTGAGAAGGCTGGATTTGCTACCGTAACGCAAACTGTGAGCATTACCGATGGGAAGATGACGACGTTGCACATTAAAATGGAGAAGGAATAACGCTATAGAAGAACACCCCCGCAGCTGCGGGGGCGTTCTTTTAAGGCGTAACTCTTCTCTATCCCTGAAATAATAGGATGCTACTGAATGCGTTTTACAGTTTTATCAAAGTCGACACCTTCTACAAGGTATTTTTGCTTGTGACCAAGGGAGTCGACAAGGGCAAATGTGAACTTGTAGGATGCACCCTCCTTATAATTTGAAGCAGAAAGGCTGAACGTAGGATAGCTATAGCGATCGCTAGAGGCAGCATCAATATGAATCGGAAGAGGATCATTCCATTTTAAATCTCCAGCTAACAATTTAAGTTCAACAACATCGGCACTCCATCCTTTATTTTCAAATTTCAGAGATAAAATATCGCCATAGCGGCATCCGCTATAGGAGCTAACGATGCAAGGTCCAAATATATCAACAACATCCTCTATTCTGTATTTATGCTTGTCATTGGGGATAGTAAGCCAGCTAAAGTTTTCATTTTTATAGTCGCTATAATTAGGAGTTAGCCCTTTTCGTAAGTCGCTTAGGCTAATGGTAACCTTATCGAGCATGCCACTAGCAGCGCTATACTGCTTTTCGATCACAGGATAAGTAGCGAAGGCATCGTAAGCTAATACGGAGGCAACAATATTCTCGCCAGAAACTTTTTCGACCTTAAGGACTAGGTTGGTAGTACTAACGGGATCGTCAACATCGCAGAGTACGATAACACTACTAGTAGATAGCTTTGCGAGTTTTTCGGTAATACCATTCATCGTCTGCTCGTACTCCTTCTTTGCAGAACAATAGCTTCTATAATCGGAATAAAACTCGCTACCATAGTAGCATCCCGCAGCAAGCAGAATATACATTGGAATGAGCAGTAGATATTTTCGACCTGAAACACCTATGCTCTTTTCTCGGACAACGGTGGTGTTCGATAAGCTATCGTGCCAGCCATATCCTGACCCCAGAAACGACAATAACTCGAAAGGGATAAGCCTAGCGCATGTTCTGCCTAATACATGTCCGAAGGAAGCGGCATGACCGTCGCTATTAACTACCCGAGATTCGGTAAGATACTTAGCAGGGGTAGCCCCGAAAAAGTACTCGAAAAAGAGGAAGAAAATGAACTGAGAAAATATTGCTGCTACGTACAATAAAAGCCTAGAACTATCAACTAATCCCAAACGCTCAAACAAAAATCCCCAGTAATAGTAAAACGAGGAAGAGCAAATGGCAAGGCAAATTAAAGCATCAACTATCTTATGAACTAATCGAACAAGCTTACTAGCCTCCTTCAATTCCAACTTAGCGTCAACATTTGTCTCACCTTCGGTAGCATATTCCAGAACTCTATCCTTTGAAAGGGAATGGAGTACTTTCAAGGAAATATAAAACCAAAATGCAACAGATACGACATTTGCCAAAAGTATGTAAATATTAAAGTTCATAGAATTAGAACCCGACAAGAAGTAGAATATGTAACTAAGAAGAAGTATCGTCTTTACTAAAAGAATAATTGAAAAGAAAAAACGCAGCAATCTTGTTTCGCAATAGCGGCTTCGTTGGTAAACAATGACACCAACAAGAGCGGCAATATAAACGGCCATATCAATTAAGTACATGGGAAAGCCGCCATCGGAGCCGTCGTAAAGGAACAGGCGCATATCAAAAAAAGTCAAATGCAAATTAGGAGTTAAACTCTTCAACAGAAAATAAACAACCGATGATGTTTCTGTTACCCTAAAATTAACTAGAGTAATGAGTTCGAAAGCAATACCAACCAACACTGTAACCAAAGTGAGGATAAAGACTTTCTTGTGCGAAAGATTTAAAGACATAGGTATGAATTTTAAGTTTTATTTAATTCGATCTATTGATGTACTTCCAATCAGCCAAAATACAACATAGAGGAGGACTAAACAGTACCAACAAATTGACAAGGAATGCGAATAAAATTTCCCCGCAATAACAAAAATAAAAAGGCCAAAGATTCGTTTCGTGCTGCAATACAAAGTTAGCATTTCAGCAACTTTTTACAAAGACAAGTGAAAAGAGAAAAGGTAATGGTGAGGCCAACAATACTAAGGCTTAGGAGATATAAAACGGGCTTAAACAGCCAATAACAAGGACAACTTTCGTGCTTAATAGCAAGAAGATACTTCCATTTAGTAGAATACCATTCCGTTAATAGAAGAGTCCTATACGTAGCAAAAAGTCGCAGCAGAAATGCTACGACTCACCATACATATTTACATTCAGGAATTTTACGTATATAGGCTGTTACGATGCCTTTAGCAGCTTCAGCAGGTTTTCGATGGAGTTGGCGGTGAACATCTTCTCGGAGTTGCGGTAGACTAGGTACTCGCCGGGGCATTCCTCGCTGACCTCCACTCGGTATTCGGCCTCGGGGTCGGCAGATGGCGTAAAGCCGTTTCGCACCAGCGCGTTGGCCACCCATTGCGCCTCCACCCCTGCCCCGGTGATGTGTACCGACTTGGCAATAGCGTTATGCACGCGGAAAGAACCAGTCTCCTTGTCGAAGAGGATGCCTTCGCGCTCGAAGAATGAGTTGAACTCACCCGAGAGCACCAAATCTTCGGGTACGCCCGACACCAGCGGTCGCCCTTTTGCCAGCAGCCAAAGGCGGTCGGCGAGCTGCAGCGCCAGCTCTAGGTCGTGGGTGGAGAGCAGGATGCTCTTCTGGGTCTCTACGGCAAGGTTGTGGAGCAGCACCATCACCTCAATCTTGCTGGGAAGGTCGAGGAAGGCGGTAGGCTCGTCGAGAATGATGATGGGCGTTTCCTGAGCCAGCGCCTTTGCGATCATCGCCTTTTGGCGCTCGCCATCGCTAAGCTCCGATACGTACTTGGCGGCCAAATCGGCAATGCCCACCTGTGCGATTGCCCGCTCGACTACCCTGTGATCCTTTGTGCGAAGAATGCCAAAGTATCCGGTGTGCGGATATCGGCCCATACCCACGAGCTCGCGCACGGTCATCCCTCCTACCAGCGATCGCTCGGTGAGCACAACGCTTACCAGCTTGGCGTATTCGCTTTGAGAGTATCCCTTTATGGGCTTACCGCCAATGGAAACTTCGCCAGCCAGCCTTGGCTGAAAGCCAACCAGCGTCCGGATAAGGGTAGACTTACCCGCACCGTTAGGGCCCAGCAGGTAGGTTAGCTCGCCCGCCTTCAGCTCGAGGTTTAGCTTCTCGTGGAGGAGCGTAGGCTGGTTGCGGCCATCGGAGTAACCGATGCCCAACCCAGTAGCCTTAAGGGTTACCTGCTCTGTCTGCGGTTGTTTCCTTGCACTCATCACGAAAAGTATTGAAGCTTACGACGGTTAAAGATCACGTATATGACAACTGGCGCACCAAGCATCGAAGTTACGGCATTAATGGGGATAATTCCTCCCTCGCCGGGCAGCGTGGTGAGCAGGTTGCAAAAAAGAGCAACCACAGAGCCAAGCAGAATGGTGGCAGGCAGCAGCGTCTTGTGGTTGGAGGTTCCGAGCAGCATGCGCGCTACGTGCGGAACGGCCAGACCTATAAAGGATATCGGGCCGCAGAAGGCCGTAATGGCTGCAATTAGCAGGCCAGCCCCCAGCAGTATGGAGTATCGCGCCCGCTTAACGTTAACCCCCAAGTTGGAGGCGTAGTTCTCGCCCAGCAGCAGCGCGTTCAGCGGCTTAATCTGTAAAAGGGCAACCATAACCCCGATAATCGAGGCGATGGCAAAGGAGGGCATCTCGTTCCAGGTTACGTTCGAGAAATCGCCCATCCCCCAAAGCACGAAGATTTGAATATTCTCCTTCGAGGCGTAAAAGTTAAGAACAGAGATGATGGACGATGCCATGAAGCCTATCATGATACCCACAATAAGCAGCATGGCCGTATTCTTTATCTTTGCCGATAGCGAAAGAATGATGAAGAGCACCACTAGCGCCCCCAGAAATGCAGCAAGGATGTTGGCCGTGTAGCCCATAACCGTTCCAGCGATCATCGACCCATTAAGGGATAGCACCATAATGGCCACGCCAAGATTTGCCCCCGTGCTAATTCCTAAGATTGAAGGATCGGCAAGCGGATTGCGGAAGAGCGTCTGCATCATCAGCCCGCAGGCCGCAAGGGCAGCGCCCGCCAGCATGGCTGTAATCGACTGGGGCATGCGCGACATCCATACGATGTTGCACCAAGCAACGTTTGATGTGTCGGAACTAAAAAGGATGGAGAACACTTTTCCCAATGGAATGGACACCGTTCCCCAGGCGATGTTCATCAGCATCAGAAGAGGGATCAGCAACCCCACGCCTACCATGATGCGTATGCTTTGGCCCCGCTTACGCCTTACTGCGGACATGCTCATCGTGCCAGCATTTGGAAGTACTTTGGAACATAGCCGGGCAGCAGCTCCGGATGGAAGATGTTTACAAGATCGCTAAGGATGACGTCTGGTTCGAGATAGCCATCCTCGTAGTAGGGAGTTCTTCCCGTATCGCAGTTGATGATGGAGCCTTCTTTAAACGCCTTGAAGCTGCTGTAAAGACCGAACTCCTTTTCGAGATGGGCGTAGGTGAACACGTATGGGGTGTTGGTCTTGATGATCCAGTAGTCGGCATTCGATGCTTTAGCCAGCACCGATTCGAAATTCAGCGAAAGCGAACCTGTACTCTTATCATCCTTCCAAATATAGTCTGCACCAGCATCCTCGAGGAAGCGAGCCATGTAACTGCGACCTCCAGGGGTGTACCACACCTGTCCGAATTTCTTTTCGGTGAATACGGTAGGACGATGCGACTTGGCAGCCTTCGCAATTTTTGCAACACGGTTGTACCGGGCATCAACGCTATCGAACATTTTGTTGGCAAGCGCCTCCTTCTTAAAGAATAAGGAGATGAACTTGATCCATTCGGCACGCGCCAAAGGGGTATTTTCGAGGTACGAGCAGTCGTACACCAGCGGAACACCCGTTTGCTCAATCTTGTTAAGTGGACCACCCGATATGGGTGAAACAACCAAGATCTCAGGGTTCGCTTCGATGATGCGCTCTACGTTAGCCTGCGCCACTTCGCCAAGATTCGCTATCTTCCCCTGCTTAAGCTTCGCTTGTACAAGGCTATCCTTTACGTACTGAGGCTCTGCAACGCCAGTTATGGTTTGATTTACCCCAAGGCGAGCCATTTCGTTTACCGTTAAGCCGTAAAAGCAGGCCGATTTTTCGACAGGAACCTTCACGACAATGCCTTTGGGTAATCCCGAAGGGGTAGATTTCGTGCGATCGATAAGAATGTAGCGCTTAAGCAGCTTAGTGGAGTCGAACGGATCGCGAACATCAACCGTGGCGTAGCTGCCGCTGTAGCTGATGCTAAATCCGCGAAGGTATTTAAGGGTTATTTTCTCGGAGAAGTAGGACGAACCAGAAGTTGACGATTCGCCGTTGCCATTTTTCTTGGAAGAGCAAGCGCTAAACAGCAGAGAAACCAATACAATTGCCAGAAAGGCTCTAAAACGTGTCATTCCTTAAACTTTTATTCCCGAAAGTTGATATTTTACCCATGATACAGGCAGGTCTTCTGGCTCGTTCCACCTTTAAAACCTTCCCATCATCAGCTGACAGTGGTAAAAACATTAAAGGCTGCTACTAGAACTTACAGCTGCGGGTACAGCTCCGGATTTTAACCGGATTCCCTTTAATCTTACGTTGTTTGCAAGATCGCCAAATCGGGCACAAATGTAGCCTTTTTTCGACAATTATCTAAAAATGAAGGGCGACAAACTGCCGCCCTTCTATGCTGATTGCTATTTTATTGCTTACTCAACAATGGTTACCCATCCGTGAGGATCGGGAATATCGCCATACTGAATACCAACAAGAGTTTCGTAAAGCTTAGTTGACCATGCACCAGGACAACCATCTTTACAATACTTGTAAACCTTTCCGGTTTCCAGATCGGCAATTTCACCAATTGGAGAGATCACTGCAGCAGTACCGCAAGCGCCAACCTCTTCAAAAGTTTCGAGTTCCTCCACTGGAATTTGACGACGCACAGGTTTAAGTCCAAGATCTTCAGCCAACGTAAGTATACTCATGTTGGTTATAGATGGAAGAATACTCGTGCTCTTAGGGGTAATGTACATGTTATCCTTAATACCAAAGAAGTTGGCAGCACCAATCTCGTCGATATACTTCTTTTCCTTCGCATCAAGGTACAAAGGAGAACCGTAGCCCTTATCGTGAGTTTCGACTACGCCGCGTAAGCTAGCTGCATAGTTACCGCCAACCTTTAAGGTTCCTGTACCTAGCGGAGCAGCACGGTCGCTATCCTTTACAATAGCAATTTTAACAGGTTTAAAACCTTCCTTGAAGTAAGGACCTACGGGGCTTACAAATACAATAAAGGTATACTCCTTAGCTGGCTTAACGCCAACCTCGGCACCCGAACCAAAAAGAACGGGACGGATATATAGCGATGCACCAGTACCGTAAGGTGGTACAAAGCGCTCGTTAAGTTTCACAACCTTAAGGATAGCCTCTTCGAAAAGCTTTTCAGGAACTGGAGCCATAAGAATACCTTCGGCTGACCGATGTAACCGTTTTGCATTCTCGATCCAACGGAAAAGGCGGATTTTACCATCCTTACCTCTATAAGCCTTCAAGCCTTCAAATGCTTCTTGCCCATAATGAAGTCCTGTTGCGGCAATATGAATTGGGAGATACTCCGAATCAGACACCTCTAATTCGCCCCATTTCCCATCTTTAAATGTACAGCGGACGTTGTAGTCAGTTTTTATGTAACCGAAAGGCAACTTACCCCAATCTAAATTTTCCATATGATTGCGTTTTCTGATACCACCAAAAGTAATAGTTTTTCGTTTAGCAAAAACGATTTTAACAAATTTATCACTAACGAAACTATTATACATTACAATTTATCGCACCAATCATCGATTAAGCTACAAAACGACACAAAGTGATGTTTTTATTGTAGCAGATTGAACTACAAACACGAGATTCGTCTTTTAGATTTAACACTCAAAAATAGAGACATTAGAAGAGTGATGAATACTTACTACAATTATTCAAGTAAAAGGAGAGATAAAAACCTCTCCCTTATTTATCTGCCTAGAAGTCGCTTGTCATGATAAGCTGCGGCTTATCGTTGAAATTTTCGTACCGTGGACGATACCGTTCCTTGTCGTAGAACTTTTCGATGTCAACCTTTTTCTTGTAGCTGGTTACAACGTCGATAGGAACATTGTCGTACCGACCATTACGCAAGCTCACCAGCCTGCCACAGGTACCTTTAAGAATAAGATCGAGCGCAAGGTTACCAAAAGCCATGGGCACAATGCTATCAAGAGCATCAGGGGCACCAGAGCGTACCATGTAGCCCAAACGCTGGTTGATTACATCAATTTTTCGTCCATTATTATATTTCGCAGAGAGATTCCGAAGCTGCTCCGAAAGTATATCGCCAATACCGCCAAGCTTTTTATGCCCGTAGGCGTCAGCCTCCTCACCCTTAAAGATCATATCGCCATTTTTAAACATAGCGCCTTCGGAGACTAAGAGCACAGAGTACTTACTTGGATTGTTAGCCCTATCCTGAACCATCAGTTCGGTGAGATGCTCTATGTCGAACTTATACTCGGGGATAACGCATCTGTCGGCAGCACCTGCCATAGTTGGAAGTAACGCTGAAAAACCTGCATAGCGCCCAAACACCTCTATTACCAAAAAGCGCTCGTGCGAACCTGCAGAAGTTCTCAACTCGTGGGCAAGCTCAATTGTACGCGAAATGCAGGTACCAAAGCCTATACAGTAGTCGGTGCCAGGAACATCATTATCCATCGTTTTGGGGATTGCTACGATTGGAACTCCTTTATTGTGCAGATGCACCCCGTAGCTTAGCGTGTCGTCTCCTCCAATTGGAATGAGGTAATCGAGCCCCAGATAGTCGATATTCGACATCACCTCACCCGTCAGATCGTTAATATCAAGGGTGTACTTATCCTTATAAAGATCGGGAACCTTATCCAACCTCACATTATCAGGTCGGGTTCTTGTCGAATGAAGGAAAGTTCCTCCAGTTCGCCCCAATCGGTTTACCATCTGTTCGGTGAGCACAACTACATCCTCCTGCTCTTCTATTTTTTTGGAGCGATCGATGGTTATCATACCCTCCCAACCCTTACGAATCCCAACCACCTTGTAACCTTCACGAATAGCGCGGAACGTTACCGCTCTGATAGCGGGATTTAAGCCGGGGACATCACCTCCTCCTGTAAGGACGCCAATTACCCCTTTGTAGTTCGATTTAGTATTTGCCATGTAATTCCGGGAAATTAGTTTGCGCTTAATTTAGCTTAAAGCAATAATAAATCAAAGTATTTAATTCGAAAAGATTCAGAATAAATATTAGGAAGACAAAGGAGATTGTCTGCAAGGAAAATATGGATCAACCCCAAAGCATGGAATCGACCCAAAAAGCTTCCATGCCGAGAGTATAAATGCAAAAAAAGGGAATCACCGTTAAGTAATTCCCTTTTTTAATCTTCGTGGGAGCTACAGGATTCGAACCTGTGACCCTCCCGCCTTAAGCGGGATGCGCTGACCCCAACTGAGTTCCAGCCGCTATTAAACTCTCTATCCGCTTGCGGCTTTTCCAGCCCTTCATCTCCATCTCCCTACAGTAGGCTTCTGAACGGGAAGAATACGTTTCGCTGTACTTCAGAACCCAAGGAGAACCTTGACGCGAGTAGGCGGTTTTACCCCGTTCATGCTCTACTAGCCGACGTGCTAGATCGCCGGTGCTACCAATGTAGTATCGGTCCAATTTTGCACTGTAAAGAATGTAAACCCAAAAAGTTTCCATACCGAAAGCTGTAAATGCAAAAAAGGGAATCACCGTTAAGTAATTCCCTTTTAAAACCTTCGTGGGAGCTACAGGATTCGAACCTGTGACCCTCCCGCCTTAAGCGGGATGCGCTGACCCCAACTGAGTTCCAGCCGCTATTAAACTCTCTATCCGCTTGCGGCTTTTCCAGCCCTTCATCTCCATCTCCCTACAGTAGGCTTCTGAACGGGAAGAATACGTTTCGCTGTACTTCAGAACCCAAGGAGAACCTTGACGCGAGTAGGCGGTTTTACCCCGTTCATGCTCTACTAGCCGACGTGCTAGATCGCCGGTGCTACCAATGTAGTATCGGTCCAATTTTGCACTGTAAAGAATGTAAACCCAAAAAGTTTCCATACCGAAAGCTGTAAATGCAAAAAAGGGAATCACCGTTAAGTAATTCCCTTTTAAAACCTTCGTGGGAGCTACAGGATTCGAACCTGTGACCCTCCCGCCTTAAGCGGGAGGCGCTGACCCCAACTGAGCTCCAGCCGCTATTAAACTCTCTATCCGCTTGCGGCTTTTCCAGCCCTTCAACTCCATCTCCCTACGGTAGGCTTCCGAACGGGAAGAATATGTTTCGCTATACTTCAAGACCCAAGGAGAACCTTGGCGCGAGTAGGCAGTTTTACCCCGCTCATGCTCTGCTAGCCTACGTGCTAGATCGCCGGTGCTACCAATGTAGTATCGGTCCAACTTTGCACTGTAAAGAATGTAAACCCAAAAAGTTTCCATGCAGAAGGCTATAAATGCAAAAAGGGAATCACCGTTAAGTAATTCCCTTCTAAAATCTTTCGTGGGAGCTACAGGATTCGAACCTGTGACCCTCTGCTTGTAAGGCAGATGCTCTGAACCAGCTGAGCTAAGCTCCCGAATACATTTTCCAAAAAACATTTACTTCGAACCTGTGACCCCCTTTCGTCGTAAACGGAATGCTTTGAACTAGCAGAGTCATACTCCCAAAGTATGTTGTTTTCAAAAAGTGGGAGCTACAGGATTCGAACCTGTGACCCTCTGCTTGTAAGGCAGATGCTCTGAACCAGCTGAGCTAAGCTCCCGAATTATGTTGTTTTTGAAAGAAGTGGGAGCTACAGGATTCGAACCTGTGACCCTCTGCTTGTAAGGCAGATGCTCTGAACCAGCTGAGCTAAGCTCCCTTTCAAAAATCTTTTACAAAGATCGTTGCTTTCGTTTCCAAAAGCGATGCAAAGGTACAGCAAAAATTCAATTCTGCAAGAGTCCGCCATTTTTTTTGTTCTTGACAGCTGTATCCTTAAACCACTTCGGCAACTACAAACGTGCTTCCACCTATGAAAATAAGATCGTTACTCGACGCCATGCTTTTTGCTTTTTCTAGCGCCTTTTGAACATTCTTTTCGACCTCGCCAACTAAACCTGCTGCGCGACACTCTTCGGCCAGCAAATTCGCATCCTTGGCACGAGGTATACTTGCCTGCGTAAAGATGTAGTAGGCATCTTTGGGGAGCAACCCAATAACCGTGCTGATATCCTTATCGCTCACCATCCCAAAAACCCAGAAGAGCTTTTCGTGGGGTGTTTTGCTGATTTGATCGACAATGTAGGTAAGGCCATCGACATTGTGCCCGGTATCGCAGATGGTCAGCGGACTGTCGGATAACCTAAACCAGCGACCACGGAGCCCAGTTTGCGATGAGGCATGGCGTAGCCCTCGACGAATAGCATCGTCGGTGAGCGAAGGGAAATGCGCCTTAAGCACATCTACAGCAACAAGTACGCCAAGGATATTCTTTGCCTGGTAGCTGCCCTGCAGGTCGACCTCAACATCCTTATAAATGATATCGCCAGCGCAGCCTACAATGGTAAACCGCTGCAGACCATCGCCGGTTAGGGTGCGCTCCCCTACCCTGTACTTCTGATCGGCAAAAACAATGGGAGCCTGTGCCTCTTCGGCTATTCTGGCGAATACAGGAGCCGTTTCGGGATGCGACTCGCCGACAACGGCTGGCGTTTGAGGCTTGATGATGCCTCCCTTTTCGAAGGCGATCTTCGCTAAGGTATCGCCAAGAAACTCGGTATGGTCGAAGCCGATGTTGGTGATGATGCTAACCAGCGGGCTGATAATGTTGGTGGAGTCGAGCCTGCCGCCCATGCCCACCTCAACCACGGCAACATCAATCTGCTCGTCGGCGAAGTACTTGAAGGCTAGGGCTACCGTCATCTCGAAGAAGGAGGGCTGAATTCTTTCGAAGAGCGCCTTGTGCTGCTCCACGAAGCTGACAACGTACGCTTCCGAGACCTCTTCGCCATCGACCTTAATCCGCTCGCGGAAGTCGCGCAGATGGGGCGAGGTGTATAGGCCAACCTTTAGTCCAGCATCCTGAAGGATGGAGGCCAGCATGTGCGAGGTGGAACCCTTTCCGTTGGTTCCGGCCACATGGATGGTCTTAAATTTGGTGTGCGGATGGCCGAAATGCTCATCGAGGATGTGCGTGTTGTCGAGGTTTGCCTTGTAGGCGCTTTTGCCAACCCGGTGGAACATGGGGAGCTGGCTGAACATATAATCGAGCGTTTCCTGGTAGGTCATGATGAGAAATTTCCTGCAATTTTAGCTATAAAAGAGGAACAAATGTTCACGAGGGTGGGTTTTACTTTTAGTTTTTAGCAGCGATCGGCCTGCAACCATTCCTCGCCCTATAACCTTTTAATCCTTGACCATCATGAAGAAAAGTACTGCAACGAAAGGTATTTCAAAGGTATTCGTACTCGACACCAACGTCATCCTACACGACCATAGCTGCATCCGAAACTTCCAGGACAACGACGTTGTGCTTCCGATAACCGTACTCGAGGAGCTGGACAAATTCAAGAAGGGCAACGAGGAGGTCAACTACAACGCCCGCGAATTCTCCCGCGAGCTCGACAAGATTTCGGGCGACAGCCTCTTCAACGGCGGCATCGCGCTGGGCAAAAACATGGGCAAGCTGCGCGTGGAGCTGGGCCAGAAGATGCCCGAGAGGGTGCAGCAGTCGCTCTACGACGACATCCCCGACAACCGAATCCTCAGCATCGCCCTACACGTAAAGGAGCAGCACCCCGATCGTCCGGTGATCCTCATCTCGAAGGACATCAACCTTAGGCTGAAGGCCAAGGCGTTTGGGCTGCTGGCGCAGGACTACCTGACCGATAAGGTGGCCGACATCGACACCCTGAAGAAGGATGTTGAGGAAGTGCCCCTTGGCGATGATCTGATTGAGACCTTCTACAAGAACAACGAGCTGCCGGCAAATAAGCTGAAGCAGACCTTTTCGCATAACGAGTACCTGATCTTAAGGGGCAACTCCAAGAGCGCCCTCGCCTACTTCGACAAACCTTCGGGGATGTTTAAGCGGATTGAGAAGCACCGCGCCTACGGCATCGAACCGCGCAACTCGGAGCAGGCGTTCTCGCTCGACGCGCTCCTCCGAAAGGATGTGCAGCTGGTGGCCCTTACCGGAAAGGCGGGCACGGGGAAGACCCTGCTGGCGCTTGCCGCGGCCCTCGCCCAGGAGAAGGAGTACGACCAGATACTGGTGGCCCGCCCAATTGTACCGCTTTCGAACAAGGATATCGGCTTCCTGCCCGGCGACGTGGAGTCGAAGATTGGCCCCTACATGCTGCCGCTGTACGACAACATCAACTTCATAAAAACGCGCTTTAAGAACACCAACCGCGAGTACATGCGCATCGAGGAGATCCTGAAGTCGGACAAACTGGTGATTACCCCGCTGGCCTACATCCGCGGGCGCAGCCTGACCAACGTCTACTTCATCATCGACGAGGCGCAGAACCTCACCCCGCACGAGATCAAGACCATCATCACCCGTGCCGGCGAGGGCACCAAGCTGGTGTTTACGGGCGATATCTTCCAGATCGACCAGCCCTACCTGGACATCCGCTCGAACGGCCTCACCTACCTCAGCGACAAGATGCTCGGGCAGGAGCTCTTTGCCCACGTCAACCTCGTTAAGGGCGAGCGCAGCATGCTGGCCGAACTGGCCAGCAACCTGCTGTAGGCCGATTTACCCACTAAAAAGCACGAAGGTTCTCGCAGATTAAAAAAACTCCAAAGTGCGGGAACCTCGAAATTCTATTTTGGGCTTCCCGCACTTTGACGGTAAACCCAAATTTTCGTTTTGAGAATCCCGCATTTTAGCGGTAGCTCCAAAATGGAAGAATTGGGCTTCCCGCACTTTGGAAGTAACCCCATTTCCCCGTTTTGGGTTTACCGTCGGGCGGAAGTAAGCCCAAAACGGCGATTTGAGGTTAACGACGGGCGACGGGGAATTCAAAATCATTCTAAAATTTTACTGAAGGCCTTCAGCAATCCCGTTTTGTCGTTTTGAGGTCGCTGAAGGGCTTCAGCAGGTCCAAAATGGGAATTTGAGGTTACTGAAGGGGTTCAGTAAGCCCAAAACAAAAATTTTGAGGCTACTGAAGGGGTTCAGCAAGCCCAAAACGCAATTTTGAGGTTGCTGAAGGAGTTCTGCAGGTTCAAAACGAGCATTTGGAGCTGCTGAAGGGCTTCAGCAAAAAAAGAGGGGCCAGAAAAATCTAGCCCCTCGTATGGTTTTAGAAGATCAGACTCTCACATCTTAAGTCTTGATACTTGAGTCTTGTGTCTCGTATCTTGCGTCTCGTATCTTCCTAGATAAACAGGTTCACGCCAGCATTCTCGGCACGCTCCATGTAGGTGGCCACGCCGCCAATAGAGACGTTGTCGAGCAGTTCCTCCTGCTTCACGCCCATCATGTCCATCGACATTTGGCAGGCGATAAGTTCCACGCCGTTGTCGATGGCCTGCTGGATGAGGCTTTCGAGCGAGTCGATGCCCTTACGCTTCATCTCGTTGCGCATCATGGCGGTTCCCATGCCAACCATGTGCATCTTCGAGAGCTTCAGCTTTAGGCTGCTCGACGGCATCATCCAGCCAAACATGCGCCCCATGATATCCTTGCTAACGGCAGGCTTCTGCTGCTTCTTGATGACGTTTAGCCCCCAGAAAGTGAAGAACAGGGTAACCTTATGGCCCGTTGCTGCGGCGCCGTTGGCCAGCACGAAGGTGGCCAGCGCGCGGTCGAGGTCGTCGCTAAACACGATCAGCGTTTTGTTTTTGGGGCCAACGGCAGCCTGCGTGGTAGCCTTAGCCTCCACCTTCTCGGCAATGGCGGTTATCACCCCCTTCTCGCTGGTTAGCGACACCAAGCGGTTGCCGGTGCTGTTGCACCAGCTCTGCACGTCGCGGGCAAAACCGGGGTCGGTGGAGGTAACCTCAACCATATCGCCCGCCTGAGTCTCGTCGAACGACTTCTTCAGCTTCATGATTGGCCCGGGGCACTGAAGGCCGCAGGCATCAACCTTAAGCGTCTGCACCTTAACCTTCGGCGTTTTTTGATAGATGTGATCGTCCTTTTCGATGGTAAGGTTGGCGTAAATATCCTCGTTGCTCTGCTTCTGAACGGCAGTTTGGTAGGTTTTGTAGCCCCCCGAGAGGTTGTACACCTCGGCAAACCCGTTTTGCATCAGGATGCGCGACGCCACGTGACCGCGAAGCCCTACTGCGCAGAATACGGCAATCTTTTTATCCTTCGGGATCTCGTTAAGATGCTGGCGAAGGCTGTCAACCGGGATGTTCACCGCCCCGGGGATGGTTCCCAGCGCATGCTCCTCCTTGGTTCGAACATCGAGAAGGAAAAACTCCTGGACATCGTCGCCAATAAGCTGGCGCCAGTAGATGGGGCGCATCTTTCCGGCAAGGATATTCTCGGCCACGTACCCCGCAATGTTCACCGGATCTTTGGCCGACGAGTACGGCGGCGCGTAGGCGTGCTCGATATCCACCAAGTCGTGGATCGTACCGTTATTCTTGATGATGGTGGCCAGCATGTCCAGGCGCTTGTCGGTGCCATCGTAGCCCACCACCTGCGCGCCGTACAGCTTGCCCGTTTCGGGCGCGTACATAATCTTTATGGTCATTGGGATTGCCCCCGGATAGTACCCCGCGTGCGAGGCCGAGTGGGTGGTCGATTCGAGGTAGGGTATCCCCTCGCGCTTAAGCGTCTTCCCGGCAACGCCCGTCGAGCCAACGGTGATGTCGAACACCTTGGCGATAGCCGTAGCAATCGAGCCCTTGTAGGCGATCTCATTGCCAAAAACGATGTTGTCGGCACAGATGCGGCCCTGACGGTTGGCCGGACCTGCCAGGTAGGTTATGGTTGGTTTTTGGGTGATGGGGTTGATGTACTCGATGGCATCGCCCACCGCATAGATGTCGTCATCGGAGGTTTGCAGGTGCTCGTTCACCTTGATGCCGCCCGTTACGCCGATTTCAAGGCCAGCCTCCTTGGCCAGCTTATTATCGGGGCGAACGCCGATGGATAGAATAACCAACTCGGCCTTCAGCTCGCGCCCGCTCTTCAGCGACACCACCAGCTGCCCATTCTCCTTGCGGAAAGCGGTAACGGCCTCCTTCAGGTAGAACTCCACATTCTTTGTTTTCAGATGCTGATGCACAATGGAGGCCATCGAGTAGTCGAGCGGCGTCATCACCTGCTCCGACATCTCCACGATAGAAACAAGCGCGCCCAACTGATGGAGGTTCTCGGCCATCTCCAACCCGATGAACCCTGCACCTACCACCACCGCACGCTTGATGCTGTTCTCGGTAACGTAGCGCTTAATCCGGTCGGTATCGGTTACGTTGCGAAGGGTAAAGATACCCTCGGTATCGATCCCCGGAAGCGGCGGACGAACAGGCTCGGCACCGGGCGAGAGCACCAGCTTATTGTAGCTCTCCACGTACTCCTCTCCGCTTGCCAGATTCCTTACGGTAACCGTCTTTTCACTCCTGTTGATGGACACCACCTCGGCGTTAACGCGCACGTCAACGTTAAAGCGGGCGTTAAACGACTGAGGCGTTTGAAGGAAAAGCTTCTCGCGCTCGGCAATGGTGCCGCCAATGTAGTAGGGCAATCCGCAGTTGGCGTACGACACATGTTCGCCGCGCTCGAACATCACAATTTGGCTTTGCTCGTCCATTCTTCGGAGGCGAGCGGCGGTGGTAGCACCTCCAGCAACACCACCTACAATTAGGTACTTCATATATTCTGATTTTATTTTTCTAGCAACTTCGATAGCGCATCGGGAATGCACACCTGCTCTTCCGACATAGCAGATCGCTTCTCTGCTCCTGCTGGCGTAAGCTCTACCATCACCACACGCCTATCGTTCGGATCGGTTGTGCGCTGTATGTACTCCTTTTGCTCGATGCTTCCCAGCACCTTCGATAGCCGCGAGTTCGACAACGAGCAATCGGCACAGATATCGCCTACCTTAAGCGGCCCATCTCCCAGCATGCAGAGGATGATCCCCTCGTTTACGGTAATGCCATACTGCTTTAAAAACGACGCTTCGAACTCGTGAAGCGCCTTATAGATATCCTTTAGCTTGCAAATTGAGTTCATTCTATTTTATTTGACACTGTCAACTATTTACAGCCGCAAATATATGTCTTGTGAATTGATTAACGAAATAAAGAAGAAGAAAAAATTGAATAGTTGAGAAACAGCAAGAGAGCCATAACTCAATCATTACGGCTCTCTTGTTATGAGAAAACACCAACGAATGCTAGATGACCCCCACAGCAACATCCTTAACCTCGCCTCCAATTCGCACCGTTACCTTACCCGGCCTTACTCCGCGAATTTTGTAGGAGGTAACCTTACCATCCTGCCATGCGCAGTCTACCACATAACCACCCCGAGCACGAAGCCCGGTAAAGGAGCCCTTAGCAGCCCACTCCTTAGGCAACGCAGGTAGCAGCTGAATTTCTCCGGCATGGCTTTGCATCACCATTTCTACCATTGCAGCAGGAATGCCAAAATTTCCGTCGAGCTGGAATGGTGGGTGGTTGCAGAATAGGTTGGGCAGCGTATTATAGGTAAGCAAACCTCGGATCATTATGGCAGCACGCTCGCCCTCGCCCAAGCGAGCCCAAAGAGCACAGCGCCACGGCCATGTCCACGAGCGGCGGCTATCCCCCACCGTCGATTCAACCGTAAATGGCGTGTTTGTATTCTTTCCGTAGTTGCCGCTACGGCTTCTCAGGGAGATGATTGCAGCCTCAGCCAACTCCGGCGTTTGTGTTTTGCTGATCTGGCGACCTGGGTATACGGCAAACAAATGCGAGGTGTGCCGATGCTGGTCGTCGGGATCATCTCTATCGACCTGCCACTCCTGCAGCTGCCCCCACTTGCCTATCTTATTCGGAGCAAGGTGCGCCTGCATATCGGCAACCTTCTTCTGGTAGTCAGCATCCGTATTAAGCGCTTTGGCAACATCAAGATAGTTCTGGAATAAATCCCACACAATTTGCTGATCCATCATAACCCCATCCTCGTGTGGACCATGCTCGGGCGACCAGCCATTGGGCACCACCAGCGTTCCATCGGGTAGTTTCTTGAGGTGATCCTCCCAAAACTCGCAAATCTCCTTTATAATAGGATATCCAGTTTTTCGCAGATAGTCCATATCCTGCGTGAAAGCCCAGTGCTCGTACACATGCTGAGCATACCAGGCGCTAGCCGGGATATTCCACTCCCAGCCGTTTCCGCCAAAAATGCTTTGGCTGGTACGGGCAGTCCAGCCACGGATGCTATCGCCAAAGGCTTTGCGGGTAGCAATACGGCAAGGTTCCTGTGCGGCAATAATAAAATCGATTAGGGGTTGCTGGCACTCCGAAAGGTTGGTGGATTCGGCAGCCCAGTAGTTCATCTGAATGTTGATGTTGTTGTGGTAGTCGCTAGCCCATGCAGGAGTATTGCTGTTGTTCCAAAGCCCTTGCAGGTTGGCTGGCAACCCTCCTGGACGTGAGCTGCTAGCCAACAAGTAACGTCCGTAGTAGAACATGGTCTCCTCCAAATCGGGGTCGTTGGTTACTTTACGTTGGCTTATCAGCTTATCGAATGCTCTTGAATCGATATTGCACCCTTTAGCCTCCTCAGCTAAGACTTCTTTCCCAGCGTAAAGCTTCAAGCGCACATCGGTTGGGAGCGACAACAAATCGGACGAAGCAGTGCCAATGTCGAACTTTACGCGCCCTAGAAGGGCCGTCAAATCCTTGATGTGGTTCTTTCGCAATGCGTCGAACGTTTTTCTCTGAGCCTTGGCGATCTCAATTCCTATTAATTCCATAGGGTCTCTCCCGCGCCAATCAGACTTAAAATCGGGCTTGTAGCTAGTGCGGGCATCAACAAGCAGGGTTAACGAGTTGCATCTGCTAAAGGATAGGCGATTCCCCTCAACCATCACCGTTCCTCCATTGTGAAGAACGCGCACAACGGCAGCATACTTCAGCATATTGGGCATCTCGCCTCTAAAGATCAGCCCTTCGCTGGAAGCGACAGCCACAGCACCTTGGGCTGAGGTTAAAGAAATTTTACCAGACAAGGCACCCATCTTATCCGCCGCATAGCGGAAGAGCATCACCTGATCGGGATGGCTAGCAAACGCTTCGCGGGTGAAGCGCACTCCATCCTGAACAAAACTTGTAGAATGAGTGCCGTTCGAGATGTCCAACGAACGAGTATAGGAGGAAACCTCATTTTTTGATGCGAAGTCAACGACAATCTCACCGAAATTACGGTACGAACCAAATCCATGATCGCCGGTTTCGTAGTCGCCATCCCAGTTATTATCGCCCGACCAAAGGCTTTGCTCGTTAAGCTGAATACGATCTTGGGTAACGCCACCATAGAGCATTGCCCCCATCCGACCGTTACCAATTGGCAACGCCTCGGCAGACCATTTCTGCGCAGGCTTTTTGTACCATAACTTCGTCGATGGATTGCTCTGTGCCATGGACATGCCTACCCCAAGGAGTAATATCGATATAATTAAAAGCTGCTTCTTGAAGATCATGTGATGCATATATTAATACAGGTAAAGGCTTTTTCTATAAGAAAACCAAAGTTGTTGGAAATAGTTACAAAAACCTCCGATTATCTATCCTTATATAAATGATTTCTAAGAAGCGGCACCCTGTGCGCAAACGATTCGAACAATACCGCACTCCCCACACCCAGCGTATAGGCGATGATATCGGACCAGAGAAAGCCGAAGCCTAGCACGAGACCACCCAAGCGGTTAGCCCTAATTGCATCAATCCATGGCGCATGGTAGAGCTGCGATATCTCGATAAGGTAACAAAAGGCAAGGGCAACAAGAGCAGTACGAACGATGCTCCATCTGCAAAAAGCGGTGGCAAATAAAAGATAAACCATCACAGCCCAAAGCGTATCGCCCAAACCAAGGTTTATAAAATCAGGAAGGTATACCGCCATTTTGCGGGAACTAAGCCCGAGTAGAATGGACGATACCGATAGAAGCAGGAATAAGGTACGATTCCGACAAGTAGCCATAGGCATTTTTGAGCGTTTAATGTGCCTAAAGCTACCAAAAAAGGCTACAACTCGAAGGTGGTTCCTGTCGAATTGTAGAAAACCACGCTCCCCAACCGCTGTACAAATGCACCATATCGATCGATGCCGGTGCAGTGGCAGATGCCAAGCGACTTAGGCGCCAGCTGCTCGAAGTAGCAAATCGTCGCCTCCAGCTGCTCTGGGGTGCATCCTAACAGATGAAATCCACCCACTACCGCTTTTATCTTCTTCTTAAATGCTGATATTGCCGCCTCAACCATGTTGGTAATGCCCCTGTGCGAACAGCTGCTGATAATGGAGATGCCATCAACCGAATCGGCAACAAGGAAGAGCTCATCCACGAAGGTGTCCTCCTCAAACAAGGTCTCCTTTTTGACTAGGAAACCCTTGAAGTGGGTATCTGCAGGATTAACAATTGGGGTTTGAGGGATGATGAATAGCCCCTGATCGAGTTCCTGTAGGTCATCGACAAAAACGAGACGCCCTGATGCCAAGCAGGCATCCGCCGCAGCACCAACATAGCGGGAGGTGCCGCTGTACTTATCGAACAGTGCAGCCCGCTTGAGGTACACCTTCGCCTTTTGGTTAAGACGTAGAAACGTGTTTAGCCCACCCGCATGGTCGTAATGCCCGTGGCTGATCACCACCGCATCCACCTCGGTGAGATCGATGCCCATCGCTAGAGCGTTGCGCACAAAAACATCGGATTGCCCGGTATCGAAGAGAATCTTTCTATTCGCCGTTTCGATGTAGAACGACAGCCCATGCTCGGCTAATAGTCCCGACTTGTAGGTGAGGTTTTCGACTAGGGTGGTAACTTTCATGGGGTTTGATTTACATGTGGAGAATGCCTTACCCCCGACAGGGTTTGAAACCCTGTAAGGGGTAAGCCATCTATTTTTCTAGTGGTTGCACACATGCCCATCGTCATGCGTGTGCGAGCAGCCCACGCCCGAGTCGGTGAGCTCGCCTTTTAGCCATGCTTCGGCTACGGTCTTCACCTCGCCCGAGCAGCCACGAACCACCTGAATACCGTGGTTGCTAAGCACGTTGAGCGCACCAGCCCCCATGTTGCCAGCGAGCATCACCACAACGCCCTGCGCCTGCAGCACCGATGCAATGTTAGACTTACACCCGCAGCCCTGTGGCGATGGGATAGTTTCGGTAGCCACAATTTCGCGGTTTTCGCTTACTGTAAATACGGTGTACATCTCGCAGTGACCAAAGTGATCGTCGATACGGGTACCTCTTGTTGGTAGTGCAATTTTCATAGCCCATTATTTTGTACGGTTAATAATATCCTCAACGGTTTTCCCCTCTGGGGTAACAACTAGCTGAATTTCCTTGCCCCGAAGCAGCTCCACCACCTTGTTGCCAAAGCGACCTGCCACCACAACGGTTACCCCATGCTGCTCCAGCATTTCGGCAACCTGCAATCCTGCATGCTTCGCCTCAGAATGACAAGGATTCTCCAAAAAGGTAATTGCTCCTGTTTCCGTATTGTAGATGCAAAACCAGCAGCATCTACCAAAGTGCAGGTCGATGGGAGAGCTTACGGTATTTTGGCTTGCGGCTATTCCTAGAATCATTGCTTAACGATTTTGTGTTACGTTGCTGCTCGAGCATAGCGGACAGCGAGCATCTGCTTCCCCTTCGGTATTAAAGTCGATACTGCATGCGCTACAGTGAAACCAACGAGTAGCCATCTCTACGCTTCCCCCCTCTATTCTGATGGTAGCAGCTTCAGCCAGCGCCTGCGCCAGCTTGCGGCGGGCGCTGCTGTAGATACGGGTAAAGGTGGGGCGCGACACGCCCATCAGCCCGGCAGCCTCCTCGTGCTTCAGCAGCTCGTAGTCGCATAGGGTAAAAGCCTCATACTCCTCGTAGGAAACCACCACCTCTTTGGAGATGCTCTGCTGTACCCCAAAAGGAGTAAACCCTCCAAAGCTGGGGGCTCGCTGTATTAGCCTGCTCTTCTTTATCCGTGCCATCCACCGTAATTTTCGACAAATATAATGAACATATGTTCACAATAAAAAGAAAACAGTAATCGTGATACGGAATAATATTCCCGCAGCACCCAACAAAAAAGAGGCTGCCATTTTTGGCAGCCTCCTTGTTCTATAGCAATAGCGAAATCCGCTAATTATTCTTCTTTGGTCGGAAAGGGTTAACCCACGATAGGAATGGCTGGATCTTTCGGGTTTGAATCCAAACCTTTCCCTTACCGCTAAAACGGCAAACAAGACCTTCGCCCGAGAAGAAAAGCGACTTGTAGCCACCCACCTTCGACACCTGGTAGTCGAGCCCTTCGGTAAAGGCAACAATATGTCCGGTATCTACCACGTAGCCATCTTCCACATCAATAGGGATAATGCCGCCGTACGAGTTAAACCATAGGTCGCCAGTACCCGAGCACTTAATAAGGAAGAGCTTCTCGCCCGAGAAGAACCCCTTGGCTAGCCCCTGGAACTTCGACTCTACGGTAACGGTATCGGCGGAGGCAACGAAGGCGGTATTCTGCAGGTAGATCACCTCGTTGTCGAGGTACACATGCTCGACATCGCCAGGGCAAGCGGGGGCAATCTGAATCTGCCCAGCTCCATTGCGAGCCGTAAACTCGTTTATAAAGATGGACTCCCCACCAAGGAAGCGCGAAAAGCCCCCCTTAAACTTGGTCTTCATCTCGATGTTGGTGTCCATGGTTGCCATTGCGGCAGCCTCTACCTTAAGCTTTACATCCGAAGGAATGGTTACGGTGATAAAACCGTAGTCGGGCTTGCAGTCGAACTTATACTCAAACCCACGTTTTTCTGTTGTTTCCATGCTACTTTCTAGGTTTAAGTTTTGGACCAAGTATCGAACCAAACGACGATGAGTTGTGCGACTGAACCCAAACGGTTCCGTTGCCCTTAAACTTGCACACCAGCCCTTCGCCACCTAAGAAGGAGCTCATCCAGCTCTTACCCGCTTTGGTAAGCGAGAAGTTGAGGCTCTCCTCGAAGGCTACGATATGCCCGGTATCAACAATGTACTCTCCGTTTACCTTTATGGGGTAGATGGCGCCAAACGAGTTTACCACTACGGTTCCGCGACCACTTACCTTAAGCCAGAAAAGTGCCTCTTTCGACACGAGCGACTTGAACCCCTGCCAGCTGCTATCGATGTTGATGTCGGGGGTACTGGCTACATACGAGCCGCCCTGTACAATAATACCCTCGCCATTGAGTTCGTGCACCATCATATCACCCGCTTGGGTTGCGCCAAGCCAAAGGGTGCCGCCTTGGGCACCACCGTTGTAGTGGTTGAGGAAGAAGCTCTCGCCCGATATCATGCGCTTAAGCCCGCGGATAAAGCCGCCCGACTGCTTAGTATGGGTAGAGGTGGTCATCTGGAGGTTGGGGCTCATGGCGATCATGGCACCACCTTCGGCGGTAACCTGCTCGTTAGGAGCTAACGTTATCTTTGCGGCCGACGATCCCGGACGCATTTGCAGCTCTACCTTCATGGTGGTGGCTGCGGTAGCTGTATAGTTATCCATAGTTATTGCTAGATGTTACGGTTTACCCACGAGGCAAGGCCTGCCAGGTTGCGGGTTTGCAGGTAAATTTTTCCTTTCCCTTCTACGCGGGTTACAAAGCCTTCGCCCCCAAAGAAGCTGCTGAAGATGCCGCCCGAGAGCTGTGGCTTAAGCTTCATGGTAGGCTCGTAGGCAACTAGGTGCCCGGTATCAACAATAAACTGGCCGTTGATCTCCTTTTCGAGCAACCCGCCATAGGCGCCAAACACCACCTTGCCGTGGCCCGACACCTCGAGCTTAAAGAGACCTTCGCCCCCAATTAGCGAACCAAAACCTGCCCACTTTACGCCTAGCTTCACGCCAGGTTCCGAGGCGATATACCCGCCACGCTGTATGCAAAACGATTCGCCGTTAAGCTCCATTACGTGCATATCGCCAGGGGTAGGCTGGGTAAGCTCCAGCCTTAGCGGCTGCGAGGTGTTGTTGGTGAAATGGTTTACGAAAAGGCTTTCGCCCCCGAAGTACTTCTTGATTAACCCCCTAAAGAGGCCGCCGTTAAACTTGGCCGACATGTCGAGCTCGGCCGACATGCTTGCCATAGCATCCGACTCTGCCACGAATGCCTCACCCGGCTGCAGTTCTACCTCTACGTAGGAGAACACGGGCTTCCCTTTAATGCTTAGCTTCATTCGTTAATGGTTTTTATTTGTTTGAACTAAAAATGCTTGCACAAAATGGCCTTGGTACTCGCCATCAAGCCGAGATGCCCCATCGCGCGCTGCTGTCCTCGCTGATGCTAGAGCATAACCGCCCCAAGGCAGCACTGCCTAACGGCAAAGGGCACGCTTAAAGTCGTCGTAGCAGCCCGCGATGGGGGTAAAGCGCTTCGACAGCTTAGCCTCCTTCTTCTTAAGATCCGCTATTCGGCTCTTCGTATCGGGATGGGTGGAGATGATGGAGAGCGGTAGCTTCTCCAGATCGGTTTGCTTCTTCTGCAGAACCTCGAAGAAGCGGATCATCCCCCTAGGATCAATGCTGGCACCAACCAGGTAGTTCCACCCCGCGTCGTCGGCTTCGCGCTCGAACGAGCGGCTGTTGGCCAGCGAGGCCAGCTCGCCGCCCATGTTGGCAAAGGTGCCGGCTAGCGCGCTAACGTCGCCCAGCGTTGCCGAAAGGATGGCGAATAGCCCCACGTTGTTTATCACCCCACGGATATGGTGGCGATGGGTTACGTGGGCCAGCTCGTGCGAGAGCACGCCCATAACCTCCTCCCACGAGTGGGCGCTCTCTATAAGCCCGGTTTGAATGACCACCTTGCCGCCTGGCAGGGCAAAGGCATTAACAGTGCCATCCTTTACAAAGTAGATATCCACCGGAAAACCCTCGCGGCGCACCTCGCTTAGCAGAGGTTGGGCAGCCTTAAGGAATACCCGCTTTAGGGAGTCGTTCTTTACCAGCTCGTGGCTGGCGGTAAGCGTTGTAAAGAGCTGATCGCCCGCTTTACGCTCCCACTCTACCGGCACCTGGTTGGCGATACCGCGCACCATGCTATCCTTAGCGAGGTATAGCCCAAGCACCAGCAGCACAAAAGCACCTATAATAGATAGGCTGCCGATGACGAGCTTCCGAAAAATCCTCTTCGAAGCCCTAACATCGGTGGCAAAGCGTGGGTTGCCCTTTATCTTTTCATCCTTTAGGATGGATTTATCGTCGGTGTAGATTGACACCTCGGGATGCTGCGCCGAGGTGAAGAAAACAAACCGGTTGCCTGCACCACCTGCCGAGATGCGCACCTCGGCTAGCGAAAGCGTAAAGCTCATTTCATTGGCAGTAAAAGCGACGGAAAACGAATCGATGGTGAGCGCGCCAGCACAGCGACCACCCTTGAGGTCGGGGTGAATGAGCACCCCATTGTATACCTTCCTATCCATACTTATGCGCGTAAAATTCCCTTTAATGTAGATTATTCCCCAAAAATTAGCTCCGTAAATGTACACTATAATTGCACATACACAAATATGGCATCACCACCTACAGATAGCTCGCGGTTAGTGCTTACCTCACTCTCCCTCTAAAACAGCAGTCCGGTAGGGATAGCAGCACTAAGCCATAGACTAACGAGCAAAAACCAACCAAAGGTGTAGAATATATACGGCTAGTTAAAGAAGAATCTTACGAATGGTCGATAATCCCACCTGTATGGTAGCTATTGAATTTGAATGGTAGCCCTTGTAGACAAAGGTTACTTATCTTCTACCCCCAAAAGCGGTTCCCTGTCAGCTTGTATGGGTAAAACTTTCCCTCATTGCCAGCTGGTAGCCAACAAATCGTATTTCTCTAAGAAGATTTGAGGGCTAATACAGGGGTGAATTAGCTCCACCAGACTTCGGTGAGCCAATTACAGGGGTGTAATTCCTCCGCCGGACTTCGGCGAGCCAATTACAGGGGTGTAATTGCTCCACCAGACTTCGGCGGACCAATTACAGGGGTGTATTCACGCCCCCTACTATCGTCCCTTCTATGCCTTATGCCAAAAATTCACATTTATTCCTATCTTTAGGCATACCCAATTCCATCGAAAATGAAGATGCTGTACATCCTTCGGCATGCCAAAGCAAGCAGCGATGCCGAATACGCCGACATCGACCGACCGCTTAAGCCTAGCGGCATACGGGATGCCTACATTCTGGGCAATGAGCTGGAGCATCGGAAGCTTCAGGTCGACTACATTGCGGTAAGCAACGCTACGCGCGCCCTGCAAACCGCCTCGATAGTGGCACGTGCAGCAGAGCTCCCGTTCGAGACGCTGAGGGTTATCCCCAACCTGTACCTCTCCAGCTACAGCGAAACGCTGGCGTACATCAGGCAGCTCCCCGACAACGCTGCCTCGGTAATGCTTGTTGGGCACAACCCCGAGCTTTCGTACCTTTGCGAAAAGCTGCTCAACGAAAACCATCTCGAGCTACCCACCTGTGGCTTTATGGCATTTAGCGTCACTGCCGACAGCTGGAGCGAGGTAAGCAGTACGAATACAAAAGAAGAGTTCCATATATTTCCTAAGTAAAAATGGCAGATAAAGTATTGAAGAACATAAATAGGGAGGTTAGCTGGCTCGCATTCGACCAGCGCGTGCTGCAGGAGGCACAGGATAGGACGGTGCCGCTGATAGAGCGCGTCCGCTTCCTGGGCATCTTCTCGAATAACATGGACGAGTTCTTCCGCGTTCGGGTGGCTACCCTGCGCAGGCTAACCGAGTTCGAGAAGAAAACGAAGGACTACTACGGCGAAAGCCCCCGAAAAACGCTAAGCCGGATATCGGAGCTTACCAAGCAATCGCAGGAGAAGTTCGAGGAGATATTCAACGAGCTTACGGCGGAGCTGCGCACCCACAACGTTTACCTCATCAACGAGGGCGACCTCAGCCCCGAGCAGCATACCTACGTTAAGGACTTCTTTAGAACCAACATCCGCTACCTGCTGAGCCCCATCATGCTCAACCATGTCGACCGGATACCGCAGCTCAACGACAAGTCGATCTACCTCGCCATAAAGTGCTCGAACGAGGAGCACCCCAAGAAGGACTTTGCCCTGATAGAAATACCTTCGGATGCCTCGCGCTTCGTTGTTCTGCCCGACCATAACACCAAGAAGTTCGTCATTCTCCTTGACGATGTCATCCGCGCCAACCTTGCCGAGGTCTTCAAGATACTGCCCTACGACAAGTTCGAGGCCTACACCATTAAGATAACCCGCGATGCGGAGATGGATGTGGACAACGACCTTACCGAAAGCCTCCTCGAAAAGGTATCCAAGGGGATAAAGAACCGCAAGAAGGGTGAACCGGTACGCCTCGTATACGACAGGGAGATCCCCCGCGACCTCCTAAAGTTCCTCACCAACAAGCTGGGTGTCGACCGTGGCGATACGCTTATTGCCGGCGGACGCTACCACAACTTTAAGGATTTCATGAGCTTTCCCAACCTGCTTGGCGACGAGTTCGTAAACCCACCGCTTCCCCCGCTTAACGTACGCACCTTCGACAAGTGCCAAAGCATGACCGAGGAGATCGAGAAGAAGGATCGGTTCCTCCACTACCCGTTCCAGGACTTCGCCTACTTCATCCGCCTGCTCCGCGAGGCAGCGCTCGACCCCGATGTGGTAAGCATCAAGGTGTCGCTCTACCGCGTAGCCTTCGAGTCGAAGGTGGTCCGTGCGCTCATCAACGCCGCCGAAAACGGCAAAAAGGTTACCGCCATGGTGGAGCTGCGCGCCCGCTTCGACGAGAAATCGAACATCTACTGGTCGCAGCGCATGGAGGAGGTGGGCATCAACGTGCTCTTCGGGCAGCCCGGGTTTAAGGTGCACAGCAAGATCCTGCTCATCACCAAGAAATCGGGCAAGAAAACCACCCGCATTGCCGCCATCAGCACGGGCAACTTCCACGAAGGCAATGCCGCGCTGTACACCGACTTTACGCTGCTTACCGCCCAAAAGGATATCACCCTCGAGATCGACCATGCCTTTAGGTTTATCGAGAGCCCCTACTACACGCACAGCTACAAGCACCTGCTCGTATCGCCGCACGGCATGCGCAAGAAGCTGGTCTGCCTCATCAACGAGGAGATTAAGAACGCCAAGAGCGGCAAGGAGGGCTTCATCTTCTGCAAGGTGAACAACCTTGTTGATGAGGGAATCGTCGACAAGCTCTACGAGGCGAGCTGCGCAGGGGTAAAGATTAAGCTGATCGTGCGAAGCATGTGCTCGCTAATTCCGGGCATCCCGGGCAAGAGCGAGAACATCGAAATTACCAGCATCGTCGATCGATTCCTCGAGCACTCGCGCATCTTCATCTTCGGCAACGACGGCGATCCCAAGTACTACATCTCCTCCGCCGACTGGATGACCCGCAACCTCGACTTCCGCGTCGAGGTAGCCGCACCAATCTACGACAAGGATATCCAGCGCGAGCTGCGCAACATCATGGAGTATACGCTAAGAGACAACCAGAAGTCCAGAGTTGTTGATGCCAACCTAAAGAACGAGTACCGAACCGAACCCAACGCGCCCCAGTTTAGGTCGCAAATAGAGCTTTACCGCTACTACAGCCAACTCGAATACTAAAACAAAGAGCAAAGAGAATGAATTTACTGAAGTTTGCCGCCATCGACATCGGATCCAACGCCATGCGCCTCCTCATCACCAACGTTATCGAGAACGATGGCGAGGTTATCTACAAAAAGGCGTCGCTCACCCGAGGCCCTCTCCGGCTCGGCTTCGAAGCGTTCGAGAAGGGTAATATAGGCACAGAGAACGAGCAAAAGCTGGTACACTTGATGAAGGCCTACAAGCACCTGATGATTGTAAACGACGTTATTGGCTACCGAGCCTGCGCAACATCGGCCATGCGCGATGCCAAGAATGGCGCCGAGATCGTTAGGTTGATAAAGGAAAAGACCAACATCGATATCGAGATCATCGACGGCAGAGAGGAAGCCCAGATCATATACGACAGCCACATTGCCGATATGCTCGAACCCAAAAAGAACTACCTCTACGTAGACCTTGGCGGAGGCAGCACCGAGATGACGCTTCTGGTGAATGGCAAGCTCGAAAAGTCGCGCTCCTTCAACATCGGCACCCTCCGCCTTCTCAACAAGAGTGTCGACAAAAAGGAGTGGGACCAAATGCATTTGTGGCTCGACAGCATGACCGAAAAGTACGGAAAGATCGAGATCATCGGGTCGGGAGGCAACATCAACAAGCTCTACAAGCTAGCTGGCACCAAGATCGGTCAGCCGTTAAGCAGGGTTAAGCTCATGGCGGTAGCTAAACAACTCGCCGAGATTTCTGTTGAAGAGCGAATAATTCAGTTTGGGCTTAACCCCGACAGAGCCGACGTAATAGTCCCCGCCTCCGAGGTCTTCCTCATGGCCAGCCGGTGGGTCGATGCTAAAAACATCTACGTACCCGTCATTGGCGTTGCCGATGGCATCATCCGCAGCCTTTACGCCGACTACAAGAAGGGGATGCCCATAAAGAACGTACTAAACAAGTAACCCATGGAGCTAACCCTCACCACCCCAGCCCTGCTTTTCCCGGCCATCTCGCTGCTGCTACTGGCCTACACCAGCCGCTTCCTACACCTGGCGCAGCTCACCCGCAACCTCTACTCCGAGTACCACAACAACCCCGATAAGCTGCTCCTGCTGCAGCTGAAGAACCTCCGCAAGCGCATTAACATCATCCGCAACATGCAGGTACTAGGCAGTGCCGGCTTCCTTTGCAGCGTAATCTGCATGTTCTTCCTTTTTCAAAGCTGGATGATTGCCGCTAAGCTCATCTTCTCGGCGAGCCTTGGCCTTCTGATTATTTCTCTTGCCTTATCGGTATGGGAGCTGTACATATCCGTACACGCCCTCAACTTCCAGCTGTACGATATGGAGAACTTGTTGGATAAAACCGATGAAAAGGAATGACCCCCCCGCTACATCCGAATCATTATATAAATAAGAGTGGTATAATGCCACTCTTTTTATTTACGCCTCGCACAAAGCCAGACTCCTACAGTACGGTTTATTAGCTCTCACCAGCTTAGCACCAGCAAGCCATTATTTCAAAAGCAGTATCTTTGCCCCACTTTATTCGAAAAAATGGAGAAAGAGAGTAAGAAAGTTGCGTTCTACACGCTCGGATGTAAGCTGAATTTTTCAGAAACATCCACCCTTGCCCGCCAGTTTACCGAAGGCGGATACCAAAAGGTGCAGCACCACGAGGCGGCCGACATCTACGTGATAAATACCTGCTCGGTTACCGAGCACGCCGATAAGAAATGCCGCCAGGCCATCCGCAAGTTCGTCAAGCAGTCGCCAGGTGCCGTTATTGCCGTTACCGGATGCTACGCGCAGCTGAAGCCCGAAGAAGTGGCCAACATCGACGGGGTAAAGCTCGTAATGGGCGCCGCCGAAAAGGGCGAACTCTACAAGCGAGTGGTAGAACTTGTGGAGGAAAACAGCACCATCCCCGAGGTACACTCGTGCGAGATTACGCAGGTGGACAACTTCTTTAAGGCCTACTCCATGGGCGACCGCACCCGCTCGTTCCTAAAGGTGCAGGATGGCTGCGACTACCGCTGCTCCTACTGCACCATCCCCCTTGCACGGGGCAAAAGCCGAAACATACCAATCGGCGAGTTGGTAACGCAGGCCCATGAGATTGCCGCCAGCGGCATCAAGGAGGTGGTACTCACCGGCGTCAACATCGGCGACTTTGGCAAAACTACAGGCGAGTCCTTCCTCGACCTCATCCGCCAGCTCGACACCGTGCAGGGCATCGAGCGCTACCGCATCTCCTCCATCGAGCCCAACCTGCTCACCGACCAGGTAATCGAGTTCTGCGCCCAATCCGCCAAGTTCATGCCCCACTTCCACATCCCATTACAGTCGGGTACCGACAAGATACTCGGGCTGATGCGCCGCCGCTACCGCCGCGAGGTCTTCGAAGATCGCCTGGCAAAGGTGCGCTCCCTCATCCCCAACCCCTTCTTCGGCATCGATGTTATCGTCGGATTCCCCGGCGAAACGGAGGAGGACTTCCAGGACACCTACCAGTTCCTCGAACGGCTCCAGCCCGCCTTCCTGCACGTATTCCCCTACTCCGAGCGCGCCAACACCCCCACCGTGTTCATGGAGGGTAAGGTGAAGGACAGCGACATCACCGACAGGGCCCACCGCCTAGGCCTGCTCTGCGACCAGCTGCACCGCCAGTACTACGAGCGATGCGTGGGCACCGAGGGCCTTGTCCTCTTCGAGAGCGCCAACCGAAAGGGCAAGATGTACGGCTTTAGCGAGCGCTACATCAAGGTCGAAGTACCCTACGACAAGCAGCTGGTCAACCAGCTCGTGCCGGTGCGGTACGCCAGCCTTTCGCCCGAAGGGCACATGATCGGAAAACTATAAAAAAAGAGGGACACCCCTCTTTTTTTACGTTCAATCACAGCCAATACTAACTTTTCAAACATACAACCCCTATTATTCGCATATATTATCAATACATTTTACATTATTTCCAACTACACCCCCTCTTTTTTGTTTGCTGATTAAATTAAAACCATACTTTTGCCATTGTTCAACTAAATGGTCTTAGCTATGGAAACAAAAACGAAGTGGTTCTTTACCCTGCTCACACTGATCGCCCTAGCCGTACTGGGTTTCTTCATGCCGTCAACCCCCTTTGGCGAAATCCAAGGCGTTAACCCCGGCGACCTCGCCTGGATGCTCACCTCCACCGCCCTGGTACTCCTTATGACCCCAGGCCTCTCCTTCTTCTACGGAGGGATGGTCAACCCCAAGAACATCATCTCCACCATCCTGCAAAGCTTCGTGGCCATGGGCATCGTCAGCCTGCTCTGGGTGCTGGTCGGCTTCAGCCTAGCCTTCGGCGACAGCATCGGCGGAGCGCACACCGGCCTCATCGGCAACCCGGCCACCTTCTTCATGCTCAACAACGTCACCGCGGGCATCAACAAGGATCTCGCCCCCACCATTCCGCTCGCCCTGTTCGCCATCTTCCAGATGAAGTTCGCCATCATCACCCCGGCCCTCATCACCGGCTCGTTTGCCGGCAGGGTACGCTTCCGCGCCTACATCCTATTCATCATACTCTTCGTCCTCTTCGTCTACACGCCAATTGCCCACCAAACCTGGCACCCCAACGGGCTGCTCCGCAACATGGGCGTGCTCGATTTCGCCGGGGGCACCGTCGTGCACATGACCGCCGGGTTCGCCGCCCTAGCCGGCGCCATCTTTCTGGGCAAGCGCAACGACTACGACCTCCCCGAAAGGCGCGCCAACATCCCCTTCGTGCTGCTCGGCGCTGGGCTACTCTGGTTCGGCTGGTTCGGTTTTAACGCCGGCTCGGCCCTCGCCGCCAACGCCCAGGCCATCGCCGCCTTCCTCAACACCAACACCGCCGCCGCGGCCGCCATGCTCGCCTACATCTTCACCGATGGCGCCAAGGGCCAAAAGCCCTCGGGCATCGGAGCCGCCGTTGGCCTAGTGGTCGGCCTGGTGGCCATCACCCCCTCGGCCGGCTACGTCACCGTTGGCGAGTCCATCCTCATCGGCGTCATTGCCGGCATCGTCTGCAACTTCGCCGTATCCTTCCGCACCAAAACCTCCATCGACGACACGCTCGACGTATTCCCAGCCCACGGCATGGGCGGCGTGGTGGGCATGATCCTCACCGGCGTATTCGCCAAGGATGTCGGCCTAACCTCGGGCAACCTCAAAACCTTCGTCGTCCACATGGTTGCCCTGGTAGTCGTTGCCACCTACTCCTTCGGCATGTCGTACCTGCTCTACTGGCTCACCAACAAGATCGTCCCCATGCGCGTCTCCACGCACTCCGAAGAGGTGGGGCTCGACCTCAGCCAGCACCACGAAACCTACGGCTTCGCCTACAAGGACTAACCCGTTCCTACAAATCTCATTATTCAAGTGTGTTTTATATTTTAGAAGATAGATCCGACAAAGCCAAACCGTTGCGACAACGGTGGGGTTTGTCGATCTAACTTAACTCCGCCGCCCACCCAGAACAGCAGCCATCGCTTAGAATTCAGCACCCCAGCCCCTCCAATCCCTCGCAAAGCGCCGTAGCATCCGCCGCCTCACCTTCAGCAAAATCGCTTGCATCGTTAACCAACCGCCTTTCGCTGCAAAGTCGTAGCCTCCTCCGTTGGGATAATAGCCTTATGCATTGAGATAATAGACACCTGCCGTGAGATAATAGGCATAGTCAATGAGATAATGAATACTGGTTGTTGGATAATAGGTATAGTCCATCAGATAATGGTTAGTAGCCTTGGGATAATAAATACCTGCTTTAAGATAATGATTAGTGGCATTGGGATAATAGACATCTGCCGTGAGATAATAAGTTTAGTCAATCGGATAATAAACATATGCCATTAGATAATGAATGCCTGCCGTGAGATAATAGATACCTGCACCAGGATAATAGCCTCCAGCCCCGAGGCATTCCCGAACCGCTTACCGTGCAGCAGCTCCGCCGCACCCTGATCTCTGCAGCCCCCTGCCACCTCATCCGCCAAGGGTATCTCCCCAGCCCACCTCGCCCAAACATCCACAGCCTCACCCCAAAACCATCGTACCCCAAGCCCAATAAATAGCTTAAAAAAAGCCTCCACCTATCAAACTTTTGCCCAATGATTTTACCTTTGTACCGAAAACTAGGGAAGTCACACCTTTCCAACCACAAGCAGCATACTAAAAATGATAGATTACGAGAAAATCTGCCGCAAAACCATCTCCGTTGCCGTAGAGGCAGGGCACTGGATAAAGAACGAAAGAGCCACCTTCCAGAAAGATGCGGTAGAGACCAAGGGCCTTCACGACTTCGTCTCATACGTCGACAGAGGCTCGGAAGCGCTAATCGTAAAAGAGCTGATGGGGATCATCCCCGACGCTGGTTTCATCACCGAAGAGGGAACCGTAGCCACTGAAAACAAGAAATTCCGATGGGTGATCGACCCCCTCGACGGAACCACCAACTTCATCCACGGCATCAGCCCCTTCGCCGTTAGCATCGCCCTCATGGAGAACGAAGCTGTCGTAGTAGGCGTCGTTTACGAGGTTAGCCTCGACGAATGCTTCTACGCCTGGAAGGGCAGCCAGGCCTTCCTCAACGGAACGCCCATCGCAGTTTCCACGGCACCCACCATCCACGACAGCCTCGTGGCCACAGGGTTTCCCTACTACGACTTCTCGAGATTTCCCGAATACCTCAAGCTGCTGGAGCACCTCATGCGCAACACCCACGGCATCCGCAGGCTGGGCTCCGCCGCAACCGACCTCGCCTACGTCGCCGCAGGCCGCTTCGATGCCTTCTACGAGTACAGCCTCAATCCCTACGACGTGGCAGCAGGCTCCATCATCGTGCAGCAGGCCGGCGGCCATGTCTGCGACTTCGCCGGCGGCTCCAGCTACATCTTCGGCAGAGAAATCGTTGCCTGCAACGCCCTGCTAAAGGATGAGTTCACGGCCATCGTCAAAGATCACCTGAATACAACCAACCGCTAGAAAATGATATCGAGAATCGGCTACTCCCTATACTACTCGCTAAGCTGGATCATCTGGGCGCTGCCGTTGCACGCCGCCTACGCCATCTCCGACACCTTCTACTTCTTCATGTACCTGGTTGTTGGGTATCGCAAAAAGGTAGTACGCCAGAACCTAACCACCTCCTTCCCCGAGAAATCGCTACAGGAGATTAAGCAGATCGAGCGAAAGTTCTACCACCACCTCTGCGACCTGTTCATCGAGTCCATGCAGCTGCTGCACATGCGCGCTGATGAGGCAAAAAAACGATTCCGGTACACCAACCCCGAGGTATATCAGCGCCTTTACGCCGAGAACAAGAACGCCATTGTCGTGCTGGGCCACTACGGCAACTGGGAGGTAAACGTAACGTTCCCCCTCTGGTCGAAATTCCAAACCCTAGCCACCTACAAGCCGCTAAACGATAAGCATTTTAACAAGAAGATGCAGGAAGGCCGCGAACGCTTCGGAATAGAGGCCGTGCCCATGAAGCAAACGATAAAAAGGATGCTGGAGTGCGCCAAAAACGGGAAGCCAACAGCCCTTGCGCTTATTGCCGACCAGGCTCCCACCCAATCGGAAACCGACTTTTGGGTGAACTTCCTAAACCACGAAACCGGAGTTTTCCTAGGTCCCGAAAAGATCTCCAAAAAGATTAATGCTCCAGTGCTCTTCCTTCGCGTAGACAAGCCCAAGCGCGGATACTACACGCTAACAACAACCGTCATCTGCGAGAACCCCAAGGAGACAAAGCCTGGCGAAATCACCAAAGCGCACGTAAGCATGCTCGAACAGATTATAAAAGA
This sequence comes from uncultured Acetobacteroides sp., assembly GCF_963678165.1. Classification (NCBI taxonomy): domain Bacteria; kingdom Pseudomonadati; phylum Bacteroidota; class Bacteroidia; order Bacteroidales; family Rikenellaceae; genus Acetobacteroides; species uncultured Acetobacteroides sp. The sequence goes on from NZ_OY782755.1 coordinate 3,485,197, forward strand.
GCAACCCGAATACTGGCTATGGTCGCATCGACGCTGGAAAAGATCTAGGCCAAGCCAAACCGCACTACACAGCTTAAAACATGAATAGAGTTGCCGTTGTTATCCTCAACTGGAATGGCTGTTCCTTTTTGGAGCAGTTTCTTCCTTCTGTTGTTGAAAATACGCCGACAGATATAGCCGATGTTATTGTTGCCGACAACGGATCAACCGACAATAGTTTAGCCTACTTAAAGGATCGCTTTCCCTCAATAAAAACCATCTGTTTCGACAAGAACTATGGCTTTACAGGAGGATATAATAGGGCAATAGAAACTCTCACCCACGAGTACACCATCCTCCTAAATTCCGATGTGGAAACACCCAAGGGTTGGCTAGAACCGCTCTACGAACAGATGGAGAAGAATCCACACGTCGGAGCATGTATGCCCAAAATGCTTGCCTACGCCGACAAGCACTCCTTTGAGTATGCAGGAGCCTCAGGCGGATTCCTCGACAGGTACGGCTACCCATTTTGCCGTGGGAGAATCCTATCCACAACAGAAATCGATAGCGAACAGTATAACGACCCCATTCCTGTTTTTTGGGCTTCTGGAGCTTGCCTTATGGTACGTACCAGCCTCTACAAGAAGTTAGGGGGGCTCGATAGCGATTTCTTTGCTCACATGGAGGAGATTGACTTCTGCTGGAGGCTACAGCATGCTGGATATAAAGTTATGGTATACCCACAAAGCCATGTGTTCCATGTTGGAGGAGGAACGCTACCCAACAACAATCCCCACAAAATGTACCTGAACTTTAGGAATAGCCTTTTAATGCTAGTAAAAAACCTTCCAGCCAAGACGCTACTAACAACCCTGTTTGTGCGAATGGTTTTAGATGGTGCAGCAGGAGTGGCATTTCTAATCCAAGGCAAGTGGGGCTTCTTTGTAGCCGTATTAAAGGCACACAGAGATTTCTATAGAATGCTAAGTAAGTTCCTTGCAAAACGCAAAGAGGTTGGAAAAAGTAAGCCAAGTGGGTTTTACAAGAAAAGTATAGTCTTTAGCCACCTAGTAAAAGGTAAAAAGACGTACAGCCTACTTGATCCATCAAAGTTCACTGCATAAAAAAAGTCGCCTTATGGCGACTTCCCTATTATTTTAGCATGAGCATATCTTCTAAGTTAAATCGGTCGTTGTAATCCTCCATCGATCGTTTAATTACCTCATAAGCCTCCTCCCTATCGTACACATGGCTAATTTCCACCCTACGCTTCTCTCCAGGGAGATCTTTGTATGTCAAGAAATAGTGCCTTAGCCTATCTATAGCCATTGGAGGGCAATCGGTAATATCTCTATATTCGCCATATACCGCATCATTCTCCAGCACTGCAATAATCTTGTCGTCAGCATCAACTCCATCGATCATCCGAAAACCACCAATCGGACGTGCACGAACCAAAATATCACCGTGAGCAATATCCTTTTCTGTAAGAATACAAATATCAATAGGGTCACCGTCCCCCTTTATGCCATCTCTGCTTACCTTATCAATTGTCATCTGTGCAACCTTTTTTCCCGAATAGGTTTGAGGAATAAAGCCATATAACGCAGGAACAACATTCGAATACTTCTGAGGGCGATCCAATCGCAAGTAACCAGAGATCTTATCAACCTCGTACTTTACGGTATCTGTCGGCACCATCTCAATAAAACATGTTACTACCGTAGGTGCCTCTTCTCCTATTGACACGCCATGCCAAGGATGCGACTTATACCGCAATCCCATCAACTTCCCCACAATTGGATCCATAGATTTCATATGTTCACAAATTAATCTGCTTATAGTAAAGATAAGGCATTTTCCAGCTTAATGCCACGCGACCCTTTTACCAGAACAAGCGAGTTTTCTATTGGATTCGCTTTTAAGTACTCGATAAGTTCGTTTGAATTTGTAAATAGAATTGCACTTGTACTACCAGCAACTGACACAAATTCAGGACCAACAAGGAGCAAATTCTCCACCCCCAACTGTTCCGCAAGGTTAACTATTTTTACATGCTCGCTTGCTGAGGCCTCACCCAATTCAAGCATATCGCCTAGAATTGCAATCTTGCTGCCAACATTAAACTTCGTAAAGTTTGATATTGCGGCTTCCATACTTGTAGGGTTTGCATTGTAGCAATCTACAATAACCAAATTCTTGGAGGTACGCATCAGCTGCGACCTGTTATTTGTTGGAGTATACTCATTCAAAGCCTTTTTAATATGATCGACAGAGATTCTGAAATGAAGACCAATCGTTACTGCTGCTAGCACATTATCGGCATTGTAATCACCTACAAGTTGCGTCTCAAGCGTAATCCCTTCCATTTCTCCTTTATCAACTCGCATTCTAAGAAATGGATGATCAATATCTTTTGTTAAGATCTCTACCCCCATTTTGCTCATACCATAAGCTACCGTACTAGCAACTTTACGTTCCTGAGCCATTTGAACTAGATAAGAATTGTCGGTGTTTAAAAAGATCGTGCCATTTACGCTATTTATAAAGTCGTAAAGTTCCCCTTTCGTCCTTTTTACTCCTTCAAAAGAACCGAATCCTTCAAGATGAGCCATTCCAACGTTAGTAATCAAACCCAAATCAGGCATGGCAATTGATGTCAACTCATCAATATCTAATGGATGATTGGCACCCAATTCAATCACAGCAACTTGAGCATCAGAAGGTATTGAGAGAATTGTGAGCGGCACTCCTATCTGATTATTTAAGTTGCCCTTGGTGGCAGCAACCTTATACTTACTGCTTAGCACTGCAACAATCAACTCTTTAGTCGTTGTTTTTCCATTAGTGCCAGTTAATCCAATAAAAGGAATCTTAAGCGTACGACGATACATTCTGGCAAGTTCCTGAAGTGCGAACAAACCATTTTCAACGTAAACAATTCCGTCACCTTCAATTGATCTGTCATCAACAACTGCTAGAGCAGCTCCCATTTCAAGAGCCTTTTTTGCAAAATTATTTCCATCAAAGTTACCGCCCTTTAGGGCAATGAAAATATCGCCAGTCGTTATTTGTCGAGTATCAGTCGTAACTCGTGGATTTTTTTGATACTGCTGAAAAATTATATCAAGTGCTTCCATTGGGTACTATTATAAAAAAAGAAAACCTCAAATTGAGGCTTTCTTTATACTATCACGATTTTGTCTATTACTTTTTCTTGCTTGTAGCCGCAGGAATACGGTCTCCTAAACTTTCCATAGCACAACGGAAACCGATATCGTCTCGTGCTTCATTTTCGTCAAGATAACGACGAGTTCCAGGAACCATCCAATAGGCTCTATCTCTCCAAGAACCTCCCTTATAAACCCTCGACTTGTCACTAATAAGCGAGGTCATCCCGTCATTAGGTCGAGTCTTTGCTTTATTATTACCTTGATAGTACATCTTATGAGTAGTACTTACACTATCTGAGCTATTCTCCATCGAATACCCTAGGATAGTTCCAAGATCACCATCCTTAATGTTACGGTTGTCACCCTTACGATAGTTGTATCGCTTAACTGATTTAAGAGTATCTATCACGAGGTGCTTTAACGAGTCAACCATCACACTTCCATCTTCCTTCTTTCTATATTCAGTAAAGACGTTTCCACGGAAAGGACGGAAATCTTCTACATCTTCAGCAGATAGCGGACGATATACATCAAGAACCCATTCGTTCACGTTACCTGCCATATCATAGAGCCCAAAATCATTAGGCCAGAAAGAGCGAACAGGTGCTGGTTTTGAGAAACCATCATTTGCATTTCCTGCCGTTCCTTTGTAGTCACCACTTCCGCGTCTCATGTTCGCTGCAAAAACACCTCGATCTTTGGGGTCAGAATTACGCAAGCTGTGACCATTCCATGGATAATTTCGACGTTCAACTACACGCTCATCGTAAGTGTTTCCAATAAGAGCTAAAGCTGCATATTCCCATTCTGCTTCAGTTGGGAGCCTGTATTGTGGAAGAATAAGACCATCCTCAAGAGTTACTCGACGAGTTCCATTCTTCCCATCTTTAGAGTTGCTTAAGCTAGGAAGGTTTTTCTTTACTTTTCCTTCATATTGCCCAGCAAGATACGCATCTGTATTAAATTGAGAGGCTGGGTCATAATCTAGAACACCATATTCTATAAGGCGAAGTTCATTAACACGGTCGGTACGCCAAGTACAGTAGTCGTTAGCCTGACGCCACGAAACTCCAACAACTGGATAATCGTTAAATTGAGGAAGACGGAAATAGTTCTTCATCAACGGATCGTTAAATGCAAGTTCTCTACGCCATACGTTAGTATCGGGAAGCGCCTTACGATATACCTGAATGAAGTTTGGATAAGCCTTACGTAACCAAAACAGATACTCTCTATAGTCCGTATTGGTAACTTCGGTTTCATCCATATAGAAGTTATCCACAGTTACCCTTCTAGGAATATTGTTCCAATCATAAAAGATATCCTGCTGAGTTTGTCCCATGGTAAATGTACCACCTTCAATGAACACCAGATTAGGACCAAGATCCTGTTCTTGTGCATCCTTCACCTCAAAACCTCCTGTTTTGGGATCGTTGTAAGCCCAACCTGTTGTTGGCGAATTCCCTTTTCGTGCCGTATTGCTATTCCCCCCACATCCAACAAGCATTAGTGCTGAAATGGCCAATATTGGAAATACCGTACTGTTAATCTTCATAGTAAAATCCTTTGGTCTACGTTATCCCTTCATTTTTACATTCCAAATATAAATATTAATACCCTAACAAGGTCGGTGGAACAAGATTATTTTATGAAAAATAAAAAAAAAGAACCGACTGATGACACAAGAGCTTTCTTGTTCTGTTAAAACAAAATGCCCCATCAATATTTAAAATGCGCAACGAATTAATACCAAACTTGTTGAAAACAGGCCAAAAGTAACCCCATTATAAAGCGACTCGAACCTAATTCAAAACGAATGCGTACAGCAATAAAAAAATAGAGTACTTTTGAAAATGAAGAAGCCTATTACGAACAAGCAACACTAACACACAATTAGCCATGAATATACGTATTGGGAATGGATACGACGTACACCAACTTGCACCAGGACTGGAACTTTGGTTAGGAGGCATTAAAATTGAGCATGAAAAAGGATCGGTAGCACATTCAGATGGAGACGTTCTTATTCATGCTATTTGCGATGCAATACTAGGAGCCGCAGGGCTCCGCGACATTGGCTATCATTTCCCTGACACCTCATCAGAATTTAAAGGTATAGACAGCAAAATTCTTCTATCTAGAACAGCGTCTTTGGCTAGAGAAAAGGGATTTAGCATCAATAATATAGACTGCGTATTATGCCTACAACGTCCTAAAGTAAAAGACTTCATTCCCCAAATGGTTGAGACTCTTTCTCAAGTTATGGGAATTGACGCAGACCAGGTAAATGTAAAAGCAACCACCACCGAAAAATTGGGCTTCGTTGGTCGCGAAGAAGGCATTGAAGCTTATGCTGTAGCACTTCTGCAAAAACAATAAGCTACCACCGGAATGTGTTTTTCATAAATAAAAGGAATACCCGCGTTAACAACCCTAGAAATCAAGAAAAAAGCACATGAAGCCTAACTCTTGAAAAGCAGTGTAAGAACAAGTGAACGGTAACATGCCGAATGATGATCCGGACTTCTCCCATTATTGTTGAGTTACCCTAAAGTTCCCTTTAAGAGACTTTGGATGAATACAGCATTAACTAAATCGTGAAAGCAATTTTTTTGACTGTCCTCCCTTCGGCTTATTGTAGAACTGCCAACAATAACAAATCACCCTCCATTCGTGGCATTTCACCTGCTAGTGCCATGATTCACTAATGATTTAGGCCCTTAAAAAACACATTGAAAGATCGGTTTGTGCCTTAAAATCTTGTGCAAACATCCGAAGATAAGTTGATTTCTAAAAAAATCTTGTGCGTAGCACGTTTCGGGTGCAAATTAAATTCAACAGATGGCTGAATTTAATTCAGTAACCTACTGCGATAAATTCAGTAGGCGACTAAGCTTAATTCAGCAACTTACTGCGATGAATTCAGTAAGCGACTGAGCTTAATTCAGCAACCTACTTCGATGAATTCAGTAAGCTACTAAGCTGAATTCAGTAACCTACTGCGATAAATTCAGTAAGCTACTAAGCTGAATTCAGCAACTTACTTCGATGAATTCAGTAAGCTACTAAGCTGAATTCAGTAACTTACTTCGATGAATTCAGTAAGCTACTAAGCTTAATTCAGTAACCTACTGCGATGAATTCAGTAAGCTACTGAGCTTAATTCAGCAACTTACTGAATTAAATTAGGACACAAACGCCAGCAAATAAACATATAAACAACACATTACACGTAAAAGAACATCACGATATGGCCAGCAACAGCCCCGTCGAGCATACTAGTCTCATATAGCCTAAATGCAAGTTGCAAATACCCTAAATTACTCATCCTGCATAATTGTTTTTGAGCAACCACAGGGCTTCTTATAAAACCATCAGAGTTCTATTGCAAGTTTTCTCCATAACATAACCATATACGAGACATCACCAAGTAAAAACGCATCAACACAAATAAAAGAACGTCGTCATCCTATCACACTAACAAATTGGAACATAACGAGCAACCGAAGACTGCACCTGCACGCCCTATAGACATTAATATTTCTTCGTTTTTAATGTGCTATGCACGAAAACGCCACTATACGTCACAATGCCTCTTTGCTAGCATATAAATGCATTCTGGCATAGCGACCAATAGCGTACGCAGAAGGGTGGTTTTTATCCTTAAGCATTTACTTCGGGGCTGCAGAAAACCGCTATCGCCCCCCACAGCTCCTATTGGTTGGGCCTATTATGGTATATCAAAGAGGTGAATATAGCATTTTTATCAGCTATAAAAGCGAAACGAGCATGAATGCAGGAATTCACCAAAGTAGCTGAAAGTTTGCCATACGAGTTGCATGTGACCATGAGGAAACAATTTCTTTTACATGAAATCCATAAACAAACAAGGGAGAGGTTTCTAATTCCAATTAATTTGATTTAATTTTACCCCATTAATATAAAAAAGAAAATAATGCATAAAAAGTTACGGCCTTTTTTTCTATTCGGCTCTTTTTTGATTTCTGCATCGAACCTATTTGGACAAGATAACCAGATAAGCGTTGGTGCTCCGTTTTTAACCATTACACCAGACGCAAGAGCTGCAGGCTATGGAGATCAAGGTGCCGCAACAAGCCCCGACAACAACTCTCAATACTGGAATCCTGCCAAATACGCTTTTGCAAATGGCAAATACGGAGGATCTTACTCGTTCACCCCATGGCTTAAAAACATTACTGACGATATAAGTTTACACTACCTGTCGGGCTATTATAAAGTAGATGACAAACAAACCGTAAGCGCTTCCTTACGTTATTTTTCTTTAGGGAATATTACATTCACAGGTAATGACGGGAATATCACTACCGATTTTAAGCCAAATGAATTTTCTATTGATGTTGCCTATTCGCGAAAACTAGCAGAATCCCTATCTGCCTCTATTGCATTCCGCTACTTACGATCAGATTTAACGGGAAACAATGCCATTCCAGATTTAAATATTGACACAAAAGCCGCATCTGCATTTGCTGCAGATATTGCTCTTTACTATCAAAAAGTAGTTGGTCAAAATGAGTACGCTTTAGGCGTTAACATTTCTAACATTGGTCCAAAAGTTTCCTACAGCAACGTAGGAGAAAAATCCTTCATCCCTACAAATTTAAGAGTTGGGGTTCGCTACACCCGCTGTGTTGGTGAGAAAAGTAAAGTATCAGGCTTGCTTGAAACATCTAAGCTGCTTGTCCCAACCCCAGATATCGAGAACGGAGTTGACAAAAACGCCAATAAAGGAGTACTCGATGGCATTTTCTCTTCGTTTGGTGATGCCCCAGGAGGATTTAAGGAAGAACTCAAAGAATTTGTTTACTCAATCGGTGCAGAGTATAGCTATGCAAATACTATAGCCCTTCGCGCAGGATACTTTCATGAGGCAGAAACGAAAGGCAATAGAAAGTTCTACACCTTTGGCTTCGGAATTAACTATAAGATGTTCATTATTGATGCCTCATACCTAGCACCATCTAATGGAGGTCGAAACAACCCTCTTGATAATACTTTCAGATTTTCATTGGGATTTCAAATACCAAAGTAGGATTTAAAATGCCCTATGTAAAATAAAGGTCTAAGAGATCCGCGTGTTTCTTCGAATCAAAGATTATAAAAAAGGCAGAGAATGTAAGATTGTTACTCTCTGCCTTTTTCTTGTAATTCAACAACGTAGGCAATCGGTATTACTTTTTTACTAACTAGTTATGCAAAAAAGACATTGTTAATTAAAAGAAAAAACTATTTTTATGGTTTATAAATATGGTTTAAGGGGATGTTAAGGAAGTTTGCTGTTGGCGTGTGTGTTATCGGGGGAATTTTATTAACAAACATGGGGTTTTCTCAATCGGATATAATTGGACGAGAGTTCAATCCGATTAGAGTTGCTGCACCGTTTTTGACCATAACGCCAGACTCCAGAGCGGCAGGTTGTGGGGATCAGGGAGTAGCAAGTGGTGCCGACAATAACTCGCAGTACTGGAATCCTGCAAAGTACATTTTTGCGGATCCTAAGATGGGGGTGTCTTTTTCGTACACCCCGTGGCTCAGAAATATCATAAGTGGAATAAGCCTAAGCAACCTTGCCGGCTACTACAAAATTGACAACAACCAATCAGTAAGCGCCTCTCTAAGGTACTTCTCGCTTGGTGAAGTAGAGTTCACCGATAATTCGAATACCTTACAGAAACAGTTTAAGCCAAACGAATTTGCACTTGACGCTGCTTATACCCGTCGGTTAAATGACATTCTATCATCGGCAATTGGCTTTAGATATATTAGTTCCAACCTTACAGGAGGCTACGCCGAGAATGCTGTGGAAACAAAAAAAGCGAGTTCCTTTGCTGCAGACATATCTCTTTACCTGGAAAAATCGGTACGAATGGGGTATAACGATGCTGAAGTTGCATTCGGGATGTCGATATCTAACATTGGCTCAAAAATTTCATACAGCGACAACGAAAATGCCAAGTCGTTTTTACCAACAACCTTACGCATAGGGGGCCGATACTCAATAATCGCCAACCGGACGCATAAAATATCAGGCCTCGTTGAAACTTCGAAGTTACTTGTTCCTACACCCAAATACGATGCACAAGGGAATAATCTAAATGCGAATAAAAGCGTTGTGAGCAGCATTTTCAGCTCGTTTGGAGATGCTCCTGGTGGAATGAAAGAGGAGTTGAACGAGTTTTCCTTCTCGCTAGGGGCCGAATACACCTTCAACAACACGTTTAGCCTACGAGTTGGCACATTCAACGAATCAAAAAACAAGGGAAACCGAAAGTTCTTTACAGTTGGCGGAGGGCTAAAGTATAACCTTTTCGTATTGGATGTTGCCTACCTAGTGGCAACATCCAATAGCGCAAACAACCCTCTAGCAAACACCTTTAGAATAACAATTGGAACTGAACTGGGACAAGACAAATACAGTAGCTCCCGCGGAAGAGGTCGATCACGAGGAGGAAGAAGGCATCGCTAGAATTAAAGCATAGGAAGAAAGCCCGGCAATAATATGCCGGGCTTTCTTTATTATTACATGGCATTTAAATCTGTTTTTCAATCGGATTACCATCAGTAATGGAGGGAAAGAACTTATATACGAACGTTACAGCACATGGAAACAACCGCTAGCTTATTGAGCAGCATCTCTGCCAAAATGGCGTGCTGCCTTACTACGAATAGGACTAATTCCCCTTAAAAGCAAGATTGATCACCCTGAGGAGAATGCTCCTTCCATCGAAATACACACTTGAAAAATATTTTGCCGGCAAAACCTAGAATGTTGAAATGTTGCACGCATTTTGCTTATCTTTTCCCCTGTTAACGCAAAATAAAAACGACAAAATGAAAAAGACGTGGATAGTGTTAGCTGCAATTGCAGTGCTTGTTCTTATCATCTTCTTATGGTTTAAAAATTCGTACAACGGGCTCGTAGTTTTAGACGAGAATGTTAAGGGACAATGGTCGAAGGTAGAAGCCCAGTACCAAAGAAGAGCGGACCTTATACCAAACTTGGTGAATACTGTTAAGGGGTATGCCGATTTCGAAAAATCGACGCTAACTCAAGTTATGGAAGCAAGGGCAAGTGCAACTCAAGTAAAGGTTAGCCCAGAAAACCTCGATGCTAAGAGTATTCAGCAATTCCAAGCCGCCCAAAATCAGGTTTCATCGGCATTAGGAAGATTGTTGGCTGTTGCCGAGAATTACCCAAACCTAAAGGCTAACCAAAACTTTCTCGATCTTCAATCTCAACTTGAAGGGACTGAAAACAGGATTACGGTTGCCCGTAACGACTTCAATGAGGAGGTGAAAATCTACAATAAAACCATCCGCAAATTTCCTCAAATGATATTTGCATCGATGTTTGGCTTCGAGAAGGCTGCCTACTTCGAAGCCGACAAGGGTGCCGAGAAAGCGCCACAAGTTAAGTTCTAACAGCATAACAACAAGCAACCTCTTTTCGTGGGGTTGCTCTTTCAACATCTTACAATGAAAAGCCAGCAGCTATTCAGCGAAAAGGAGAAAGAAGCGATTGTCGGCGCCATCAAGGCGGCAGAGCTTAACACTTCTGGCGAAATTCGGGTTCATATCGAGTCGCACTGCAAAGAGAAAAGCGTGCTAGATAGAGCCGCAAAGGTTTTTGCAGAGCTTGGCATGCACAAAACAGCGCTTCGGAACGGGGTGCTCGTCTACCTTGCCACCGCCGACCGCAAGTTTGCCATTATTGGCGACGCGGGAATCAACCAAAAAGTTCCCGCGATTTTTTGGGAGTGCATTAAGGAGAAGATGGCAGGCAACTTCAGGGAGGGACGGCTTACCGAGGGGCTTACCGAAGGGCTACTCCTTGCCGGAGAGCAGCTCAAGAAGCATTTTCCCAGAGCAAGTGACGATGTCAACGAGCTTTCCGATGAAATATCCTTTGGCGATTCGATGGAATAGCAACTAAATCTAAACAAAATGAGAGTACTACATACGCTGCTATTCGTCTTGGTTTCGGCATTTTCGGCGTTGGGGCAAAACCTACCCGAGAAGCCAAATCCACCTAGGATGGTAAACGACTTTGCCAACATGCTTACCCCTCAGGAGCAGCAGCAGCTGGAGCAGAAGTTCCGGGCCTACAACGACACGACATCTACCCAAATTGCCATTGTAACCGTACCTACCCTTGATGGCTACGACATCAGCGAGTACGCTTTTGCCCTAGGGCGCAAGTGGGGAATCGGACAAAAAGGCAAGAACAACGGCATCCTTATCCTGGTAAAGCCCAAAGCGGGCAGCGAAAAAGGGAAAGTCTTTATTGCTACCGGCTACGGGATGGAAGGTGCAATTACCGATGCCCGAAGCAACAGGCTAATCGACGAGGTGATCATCCCTGCATTTCAGAAGAAGCAGTACTACCAGGGGCTAGACGAAGCCACAACGGCCCTGATCCAGATGGCGAGAGGCGAGTACAAAGCCGACAAGAAGGGGGCAGGAAAAGAGGTTTCGCCATTGTCCTCCCTGCTGGTGTTCCTGATAATCGCCATCGTATTTGGCGCTATTGCGGCGCTGGGGCGTGCCCGAAGAAATGCAGGATCGGTGTACAGCTCGGCGGGGCACCACGCGAGCAGCCTCCCTTGGTGGCTCCTCTTGATGGGCATGGGCAGCGGCTTTGGTGGTGGGCGCAGCTCGGGCGGATGGAACGACTTCAGCGGAGGCGGAGGAAGCGACTTCGGCGGATTTGGCGGCGGCGACTTCGGCGGCGGCGGTGCTGGCGGCGACTGGTAGCTGAATGCTAATTGCACAAGTAAGCTTACAGCATAAAAGTGCACGTCCGCAGCTAACGGCAATCCATTACAACGATGCAATGGATTTCCGCTGGCTGCGGATTTCTATTTCAAGGATGAAATGAGCTTCCGCTACCAGCGGAAACCTGTTTCATTGTTGGAATGGAACTATGCCCAGCAAAAGCAGCCCCCAAGGCACTTCATCCTAAAAAGCATAGCGATTGCTACCCAACAACAAAGGCTGCCCTTGAAGGAGCAGCCTTGGCCTATATCATGCTGGATTGGGCTATTCAACCTCCTCGCCAGATAGCGAGGTGTCAACCAAGATACGCCCGCAGTACTCGCAAACGATAACCTTCTTGCTGAGCTTAATGTCGAGCTGGCGCTGTGGTGGAATACGGTTAAAGCACCCCCCGCAGGCATCACGCTTTACGGTGGCCACGGCCAAGCCGTTGCGGGCGTTCGAGCGGATACGCTTGTAGGCGTAAAGCAAACGGGGCTCGATAAGCTGCTGAAGCTGCTCCGAACGATCGCGGAGGTCGTTCTCCTCCTTCTGGGTTTCCGAGGTGATTTCGTCAAGCTCGTGGCGCTTATTTTCCAGGTCAACGGCACGCTCTTGCATGTGCGTCTTAGCGTCTTCGATAAGGCGACGCTTTTCTTTAACCTGAATGGTAAACTCCCGAATACGCTTGTCGGCAAGCTCTATTTCGAGTGTTTGAAACTCGATTTCCTTTGCTAGGGATTCGAACTCGCGGTTGTTGCGAACGTTATCTTGCTGCTCGCCGTACTTTGCGATTAACCCTTTCGAGATTTCAATGTCTGATTTCTTTTTGGCAATCTGACTTTCGAGGTTCAGAATTTCGGTTTCGAGATTTCGTACGCGCGTATCTAAACCTTCAATTTCGTCTTCGAGGTCTTGAACTTCAAGAGGAAGTTCCCCCCTAAGAGTTATGATTTTGTCAATTTCAGAATCTACAACCTGAAGCTCATAAAGCGTTCTGAGTCTTTCCTCAATCGAAAGCTCGTTGGCATCTAGGGCTTTGTTTTTTTCTGTTGCCATATTCAGCGATATAAGTATTTTACTGGGTTATCAACTAGTTCGGTCTTGTAAACCGCGAAATTAGCTATTTTTTCTCGAATAAAGTCATAAAAAACACCAATAGCAAATTGCTCTGTTTCAAAATGACCGGCATCGACTAGCAAAAGCGTTTTCTGGTAGTCGAGAAAGCTATGGTATTTCACATCGCCAGTCACCAGTGCATCGGCTCCTTTGGCGATGGCTAAGCTGGCGAATGAGGCACCGCTACCACCGCACACTGCCACCTTTTTGATGTGAGATTTATGGGGATTCGAGAAGCGCAGCACCGAGCAACCAAGCTTTTCCTTAACCATTTCGAGGAAATCAGAGACGTCAACGGGCGCTTCTAGCTCGCCAACCATTCCTAAGCCAACTTTCGGGTAGTCATTTTCAAGAGGGATGATGTCGTACGCCACCTCCTCGTATGGATGAGCCTCAACCATTGCTGCTACAACTCCATTTATACGGATTCGAGGACAGACAACCTCAATGCGAGCCTCAGGTTCGACGTGTAGCTGCCCTATCTCGCCAACAAAAGGGTTGGCCCCTTCGGATGCCCTAAACGATCCGCTCCCATCGGAGCTGAAGCTGCAGCAATCGTAGCGGCCAATACCTCCGGCTCCAGCAGCAAACATCGCCTCGCGAACTGTTGACGCTTGCTCGTGAGGTACAAAGGTTACCACCTTTACCAGCTGCCCCTTTAGCGGACTAAGCACCTGACGCTTTTTAAGCCCCAAGATATCGCATAGCTTATCGTTTATGCCCCCAGGAACGCTGTCGAGGTTGGTGTGGGCTGCGTAAAGCGCTATATTGTGCTGGATTGCCTTGAGCACGATGCGCTCAACTGCGCTACGTCCAGTAATGCTCTTCAACCCCGAAAAGATAACAGGATGATGCGAGATGATAAGATTAGCGCCTAACGCTATGGCTTCATCCACCACCGTTTCGGTAACATCGAAGCAAAGAAGGATGCAGGAAACCTCCATAGAAGGAGAACCAACGCTCAATCCAGAGTTGTCGTAGTTCTCCTGGTAGCCAAGAGGCGCCAGCTGCTCTACAATTCGGGCAACATCATTTACTGTCATCTTTTAATAGATTTTATTTGCTGGAATGATGCAACAAGACGCACCTCGGCATGCAGGCGTGCATCATCATTGACAGAATCAACGTGAATTTTAGGGAAGCCTGCTGCTAACATCGAGCAGCATTTCCTTGATTTTTGTAAGGCGATCGATTACCTCGAAGCTGCGATCCTCGCCTTCCTTGTTATCCTTTAGCCGTTTTTGAGCCCCTTCGAGGGTCATCCCCTTTTCCTTTACCAGATGGTAGATGAGCTTTAGGGTTTCTATATCCTTTACGGTAAATAGCCTATTCCCCTTCTTGTTTTTCTGAGGTTTAATAATGGTGAAATTCTTCTCCCAGAAACGGATAAGCGAAGGGTTAACTCCCAGCATCTCGGATACCTCTCCGATGCTGTAGAACAACTTTTCAACTTTTTTTTCCTTGTAAGGCATCGCGTATAATTTAGTCTAAACTTTGCCCACTCTGACTTACCTTTTGGATAAGCTTGTGGTAATCGGTTGGACTAATATCGGCAAAAAAGAAATGCACTGGATTAACTGGACGATTATTTTTTAAAACTTCGTAGTGAAGATGAGGTGCAACGCTCATTCCAGAGCTGCCAACCGTGCCAATTACCATCCCTTTCTTTATGCGTTGTCCATTTCGAACTCCGATTTTTCCAAGATGGGCATAGAAGGTGCTATACCCGTTGGTGTGGTTGATCAGTATTGAGTTCCCACTAGAACGTCGGCTGTCGGTTTTAGCAACAACCCCATCAGCAGCTGCCAAAACTGGCGATCCTGCAGGCGATGCAAAATCGACACCATCGTGAGGCTTTAGCGTTTTGTAGAAGGGGTGTATGCGAATTCCCATTGGTGCTGCTAGCTGCCGTATATCCTTTTGCTCAAGAGGAATTATCGAGGGAATAAACCGAATAGCGTCGGATTTGGCATGCGAGATTGCCTCTACGCGCTTTAATAGCGCCAGATCAATAGGTACCTGTTTTGCATTTACCGACGCTAACGTGGCTTGACTTTGCTCGATTAGCTCGTTATTGTCCTTACCCTCTATTTCCTCTATCCTTAGGGCATAGTTTCCTCCTGCCAAAAAGACGCTGTCCTTGTAGGGCTCGGCTTCAAAAATAACCCGGTAGATGTTTTGGTCGCGAGTTTGCAAGTCGCCCAGCACTCTTTGCAACTTATCGAAGCGCTTGTCGAGCTCGCGGTACTGCTTGCTGAGCAGCTTATTTTCGTGCTTTAGCTTCTTCTCGACAGGCGTATCGAAAAAGAACGAGTATACCGTATAGTAGATGGTCGAAATAACGGCTGCCGTGACAAGAATTACAGCAGCACGAACAATCCGCTTCTTTAGCGTTGTCCCCACCTTTTGGTAGTTCAACGACTCGGGGTTGAATAGGTACTTGTGCTTGCTCATCTTCTTCTCCTTTTCGTTTTAGAAAGATCCTTTCCGGCACTTTTCGCCTTTGGGGCATTGTCGACGATGCTTTCGTATTCATCTAGGTCCATGTCGCGGCTAAGGTAGTTTAGCGGATTCACAGGACGCCCACGTACTATGACTTCGTAGTGTAGGTGTGTTCCTGTAGATTTTCCCGTGCTTCCCATTAGCCCAATCCTCTCGCCACGCTTAACACGTTGACCGGGAGCAACCAACACCTTTGTAAGGTGAGCATAGCGCGTGTGGTATCCGAATCCGTGGCTGATAAGGATTTGATTACCGTATCCTCTAAACGAATATTCGGTTGATTCTACAACTCCGTCTCCGGTAGCATATATCGGAGTACCCATTGGTCCTGATATATCAATTCCCTCGTGGTAGGCCCAGCGGTGGTAAACAGGGTCGATACGTCCACCAAAGTTTTCCATTAACCTAAGCCTTCCTTTTAGCGCAACCGGATTGATGGCGGGTACGCAGAGCATCATCTTCTCCTTGCTCTTAGCGAGCATGGCAACCTGATCGAACGATTTAGACTGAAGGTAAACCTTGCGGGTTAGCATATCCAACTTTTCTGCCGTACCTATTAATATGTCCGAATTCTCGTATCCCGCAAGCTTCGCATACTTCTCGGACGAAGTTGCGCCAGCCTCACGAACCTGCTCGGGGATGATATCCAGCTCAAAGATGGAGCGGTAAACGGTGTTATCGCGCTCCTGCAAGTCGGTGAGGATGCGGTCTGCCTCGTCGAATCGCTTGTTGAGCAGATCGTACTTCACCCGTAGCTCGGCGTTCTGACGGCGTAGGTTATGCGATTTTGGCGTATCGAAGAAGAGCCCGTAAAACACCATAAAAACAGATGCGATGGCAAATCCCACCAGAAAGGTGACCAATCCTTTGGCAAAACGGGTCTTTAACGGGATGGCTACGATATCGAATGTGAGCGTCTCGGGATTAAATCGATATTGTATTTTAGCCATTATACCGTGGTTTGGTTGGTGAACAAATTGGTTGGATGGGCGACAAATCTAGCGGAAATAAACTAATTTTACAACCTCGTTTTAGGATCCATCTCCTGCAAATATGGCAGCGTTGAGATGCCCCTTATACAGTGGTTCGCCTACCTATTTTGCAGCGGCTCTGCTAAAAGGTAACTTGCGAAACTCTTGATTATCTGTTCTTGAATTGAAGTAAAATTGAAATAAAGTCGATTCTGTATGAATTCGAATGACATTAGAAAAACATTCTTTGATTTCTTCCGCTCGAAGCAGCACGAAATTGTGCCTTCGGCTCCTATGGTGGTAAAAAACGACCCCACCCTGATGTTCACCAACGCTGGAATGAACCAGTTTAAGGACATCTTTTTGGGCAACCAACCCGCTAAGTTCCCTCGCGTAGCCGACTCGCAGAAGTGCCTTCGCGTATCGGGTAAGCACAACGACCTCGAAGAGGTAGGCCACGACACCTACCACCACACCATGTTCGAGATGCTGGGCAACTGGTCGTTTGGCGACTACTTTAAGGAGGAGGCCATTGCCTGGGCTTGGGAGCTGCTAACCGACGTGTACAAGCTGCCTAAGGATAGGCTCTACGCTTCGTACTTTGGTGGCAGCAAGGACGACAACATGGATGCCGACACCGAGGCCCTCGACATATGGAAGAAGTACCTTCCGGAAGCACAAATCCTACCCGGATCTAAGAAGGACAACTTTTGGGAGATGGGAGAAACCGGCCCCTGCGGCCCTTGCTCAGAGATTCACATCGACCTAAGAGATGACGACGAGCGGGCTAAAGTAGCCGGTCGTGATCTTGTTAATAAGGATAATCCGCTGGTAATCGAGATATGGAATAACGTGTTCATGCAGTTTAACCGCAAGGCAAACGGCGACCTAGAGCTGCTACCTGCCAAGCATGTTGACACCGGCATGGGATTCGAGCGCCTCTGCATGGCCCTACAGGGCAAGAAGAGCAACTACGATACCGACGTATTCCAGCCAATGATTATGAAGCTTGCCGAGATGTCGGGCAAGAAGTACGGCGAAAACAAGGAGGCCGACATCGCCATGCGCGTTATTGCCGACCACCTCAGAGCCATCGCCTTCTCGATTGCCGACGGCCAGCTGCCATCGAACGTTAAGGCCGGATACGTTATCCGCCGTATCCTTCGCCGTGCCGTTCGCTACGGGTACACCTTCCTTGGCTTCAACGAGCCATTCATCAACAAGCTGCTGCCAACGCTGGTTGGGCAGATGGGCGAACAGTTCCCTGAGCTGAAGTCGCAGCAAGCGCTTATTGAGAAGGTAATCACAGAGGAGGAGGCCGCCTTCCTGCGCACCCTCGAAACGGGTATTCGCCATCTTGACACCATCATCGAAAAGGTAAAAACTGAAGGCAAAAAACAGATTGACGGCAAAACAGCCTTCATCCTCAACGACACCTTCGGATTCCCCTACGACCTTACCGAGCTAATTGCCCGCGAGAAGGGATTCACCGTAGATAAGGCAGGCTTCGAGAAGGAGCTGCTGGAGCAGAAGAACCGCTCGCGCAACGCCGCTGCCGTTGAAACCGACGACTGGGTGGAGCTGCGCAAGTTCGACTCCGAGGAGTTTATCGGCTACGACAACAATACAGCCGACGTGGTGATTGCCCGCTACCGCGCCGTGAAGAGCAAGAATAAGATCCAGTACCAGCTGGTGTTCGACCGCACCCCATTCTACGGCGAGAGCGGCGGCCAAGTTGGCGACTCGGGCTACATCGAGTCGGAAAACGAGAAGATCGCCATCATCGATACCGTTAAGGAGAATAACCTTATTGTACATATCACCGATAAGCTTCCGCAGGATGCATCGGCCAACTTCCACGCCGTGGTAAACATGGAGGCCCGCACGGCCACCGCCAACAACCACTCGGCAACCCACCTGCTCCACTTCGCGCTTCGCCAGGTGCTTGGAACCCACGTTGAACAAAAGGGATCGCTGGTTCGACCAGAGGGGCTTCGCTTCGACTTCTCGCACTTCCAGAAGGTAACCGACGAGGAGATGATGCAGGTGGAGCGCATCGTAAACGAGCTCATCCGCAGAAATACCCCGCTAAAGGAGCACCGCGATACACCAATTGAGGAAGCCAAGAAGCTAGGCGCCATGGCGCTATTCGGCGAGAAGTACGGCGATAAGGTGCGCGTGATCCAGTTTGGAGAGTCGGTTGAGCTGTGCGGCGGAACCCACGTTCCTGCAACTGGACAGATCGGTCTCTTCAAGATAACGGGCGAGAGTGCCATCGCTGCAGGCGTACGCCGCATCGAGGCGGTTACCGCAAGGGGTGCCGAGGAACTCATCTACAGCCAGGAAGAATCGCTAAAGGAGGTAAAAGCTCTGCTGAATAACCCCGCCAACCTATCGGCAGGGCTAAAGAAGCTGATCGACGAGGCCACCGAGCTCCGCAAAACCATCGATGCGCTGATGCGCGAAAAGGTGGTGGCGCTGAAGAGCGAGCTTAAGGCGAAGATCTCCGAGGTAAACGGCACAAAGGTGCTTGCCCAGGAGGTTGCCCTTAGCCCCGATGCCATCAAGGATCTTGCCTTCCAGCTAAAGGGTGAACATGCCGATCTACTTATAGTAATAGGTGCGGTGAACGACGGCAAGCCCAGCCTTACCGTTGCTGCCGGCGATGCCCTAATCAAGGATAAGGGGGTAAATGCCGGACAGATCATCCGCGAGGCCGCCAAGGAAATCCAAGGTGGCGGCGGCGGCCAGCCCTTCTTTGCCCAAGCAGGCGGAAAGAACGCCCAAGGCATCGCCAAGGCCATTGCCAAGGCGGTGGAGCTAGGAACAAAATAATTTGTAGACGCGAAATAAAACGTTAATGTAGGGGCGAAAGATTTTTCGCCCCTACATTAGATAAAATCCCGCCCCAGCAATGGAGGCGGGATTTTTTTCGTACCCGCTCAGCCTCAACCTGCCAACATGCATTTAGCAGAATTATTCGCTACTTTTGTAGCTCAAAACTAGAAACAATGAAACTCCTGATCGAAATAAAGGATAGCAAGGTTGACTTCATCCTCGAACTCCTAAAAAACTTTTCGTTCGTAAAGGTTAGCCCGCTGACAAAAGAAAAGGCGGAGCAAATGGAAGACCTCAAGGATTCGGTAGACTACGTGAACGAGGCCAAGGCAGGCTACAAGAAAAGCCGAAGCGCCAAAGATTTTCTCGATGAGCTATAGCATTTCGACAACTCCTACATTCGAAAAGCAGGCAAAGAAGCTTGCCAAAAAGTACCCATCACTCAAATCCGACCTCCTCTCGCTTATTGAAAAACTAGAGGAAAACCCGACTCAGGGAGTTGAGCTAATCCCCAATTGCTATAAGGTAAGAATCGCAATTGCCTCTAAGCATAAAGGAAAATCGGGAGGTGCCCGAGTTATCACCTACGTACATATCGAAAACCAGCAAGTCTACCTTCTTTCGATATTCGACAAATCGGAAAAAGAAGCAATTTCTGATGCAGAAATTAGGGATATCCTAGGTTGCATTGAATTGTAGGGGCGAAAAATATTTCGCCCCTACGCCGTTTATTCCCGACCATTTTCACACATCCCCCGAACATTTAAAGGCAGCTTTCGCAATTATGCATGCATAATTGGCCGCTGCAGATTTGCGACAACGAATTATGCATGCATAATAGGGCGCTGCAGCTCTGCGGCAACGAAATATGTATGCATATTGGGCTGCTGCAAACCTGCGGCAGCCCAATATGTACGCATACAGGGCTGCCGGCGATGGCGCGCAGGGTTGTATGTGCGCATGCTGGGCCATTCCTTTAAAAAGAGTAAAAAAACATCCCCAATTCTTGCTATACTTGCACCGACATCATCCCCGAAAATATGAAGAAGAAAGCGTTGGTGGTAGGTGCAGGCTCGGATATGGGCCGCTGCATCATCGAGCGGCTCGGCGGCGAGTACGACATCTGCTACACCTACCGGTCGAAAAGGGATAACCTGCCTGCCGGAACATCATTCCAGCTCGATATCACCTGCATTGAGGCGATAGAGGCGGTATTCGCCCAGGCTGGGCCGCTGGACCTCATCGTAACGGCCTCGTTCCCGTACATCAACACCAGCCTCGACTCGCTGGACGACTACGCCATGATGGAGCGCTACCTGCGCGGCTACGTGGCCATCTTCACGCTGGCCAAAAGGCACCTCAACAAAGGTGGGCTGCTGGTGAACCTGCTGGGGCAGAGCGCCGACTTCGGGCTGCCCTCGGCCCCGCACTACGGCGCCAGCTTCGCCTACATCGACAACCTGGCCAAGAGCTACAATGCCCGCTACGGCCGCCAGGGGCTGATGAACGTCTTCAACCTGCAGCTGGGCCCGGTGGAAACCGCCCTCTGGGCTGGCGTGAGCGCCGACGAGCGCAGGTACTTCGAGGAGCGGGTGCAGGCCTTTATCGACCCCAACGAGGTGGCCGAGCTCGTCTACAACGTTTCGAAGATGAAGGTGATCCCCACCAAGCTGGTGCTCGACGGCTACTTTAGCTTACCCATCTAAAAGGCCATGAGCAACAGCAAAGGAGCCACGCTGCTCTTCATCGGATGCCTTTTGATGGGCTCCATGGGCACCTTCGCCAACTTCGTGCAGGGCACCCATCCGCTAAACATCCTGCTGATGCGCTACGGATTTGCCCTAGCCGGGCTGCTGGCTATCCTGCTGCTGCAGCTCATCATCAAAAAGAATGAAGCCAAGCAGTACGTTAGCCGCAACTGGAGCGCCATAAAGGCATCGCCCAAGGTGTACCTGCTCACGGGGCTGGTGTCGGCGCTGGTGATGGCCACCTACGTCATGGGCACGCTCCGCTTCTCGGTTGGCCTCAGCGTGGTGATGCTCTACACCGCCACCATCTACCTGCCGTTTATCGAAAAGATGATACGCCGATATTTCATGCCCAGCCTCCACCGCTCGAAGTTTGGCAGGCGATACTACATCTCGTCGTCCATCAACCTGCTGGGGCTGCTGCTGGTGGTAGCCTCCACCCTGTCGGACGCCAAGCTGAACCTCATCGGGCTGATTTCGGCGGTAGCCTCCGGCTTCCTCTTCAGCATCCTGATGGTGCAGGTGAGAGCCATGAAGGGCAGCGGCATCGATGCCGAGCACACCCTCGTTAGCGGAGCGCTGGTTGGCTTTACGCTCCTCTTCCCGGCGGCATTCCTGCTCCCCATCTCGTTTACCCCCCACAACCTTGCCGCAGCAACCGGGCTTGGCGTACTGGCAACCGCCATTGGGGGCATCTTCTACTTTAAGGGATTTAGCGCCGTGCGCCCCGATCTGGCCCCGCTCCTCGCCTACTTCGAGCCCATCTTTGGGTCGATGCTGGCGCTCATTTTCCTTGGCGAACGCTACAGCCTGCTGGCCGTAGTGGGAGTCATCCTCATTATTGGCACCAGCATTGCCTACACCTACCTCACCCGAAGGGGAAACAGCCGGCAAGGCACCCGCTAAAATTCCGCCGACAAGAACACGCACGCCCCCATTCACCCCATTTCGGGGTGCAGCATCACTATTTTCATAAAAGAACTAGCGCTACCGTATTATTACTATAAAAATAGTTGCAATTACTATTTTTATAGTATACATTTGTTCCATCGAATAATTAGAATCAACAATGGAAAAGCTAACACGACAAGAAGAAAAGGTAATGCAGGCCATCTGGAAAACGGGCGAAGGCGCCATTAAGGACATCATGGAAAACTACCCCGACAAAAAGAAGCCGCACTACAACACCCTTGCTACCGTGATTAAGATTTTAGAACCAAAGGGCTATGTAGACCATAAAACCTTTGGCAACGTAAACGTATACTTCCCCATTATAAAAGAGGAAGAGTACACCGCCCAGTTCCTTTCGGGATTTGTGAGCAGCTACTTCGGCAACTCGTATAAAAACGTGGTGTCGTTCTTTGCCCGCAACGAAAACCTCAGCGAGGAAGACCTTAAGGATATTCTCGACATGATTCAGAAAAACAGGGAAAAGCCATGACCACCGAATTCCTAATCTACCTAGCCAAAGTTGCGCTCAGCATCCTGCTGCTGATGGGGCTATTTAAGGCAGCCCTCGCAGCCGACCATTCCTTTGCCCGCAACCGTTTCTATTTAATGGGAGCTGTACTCTGGAGTATCTGTGTTCCCCTACTAACCACGCAGTGGAGCAGCAATCCGGTAGCCGTTATCGCACCAACCTATACCATAAACCTACCCGAACTGGTGGTCACGGCCCCAGGCACAGCAACTGCCAGCAACGCTTGGGGCAACCCAACCACCATCATCCTCACCATTTACCTTACCGGTGTTGCTATCTTTCTTTTGCGGATGATGGGATCGTACGCCCGCGTACTCTACATCATCGCCACTTCCAATGATTATACTATCGATAGCTATAATATCAAGGTGACCCGTGCGGCCATCGCCCCATTTGCCTTCTTCGGGTGGATTGTCTTCCCCGAGAAGCTAATCGACCATCGCGACCTTACCAAGATGCTGCTCCACGAGCGCGTGCATAGCCGGCAGCTGCACTCCATCGACCTCCTCTTGGGCGAGCTATTCGCGGTGTTCCAGTGGTTTAATCCGGCATCCTGGATGCTCAAGAAACTTATTACCGAGAACCACGAGTACACGGCCGACCGTGCAGTGATAGACCTCGGGGTGAGCACCTACGAGTATCAGGCATCGCTGGTAAACGCCACCGTTGGGCGCGAGGTTGTTCCGGTAAGCCACTTTAGCCTAATTCTTATTAAAAAACGCATTAAGATGATGAACAAGAATCGTAATTCGGCATGGCTCCGAGTAAAGAGCCTGCTCGTTCCTGTGGCATTTGTGGCTGCAGTAGTGCTAACATCGTTTACCGTTGATATGGGAGTAAAACGCTCCAACAACAGCAACGAGACCTCATCGGAAGCAGCGGTAAAAAAGCAACAATCAAAGGTTAAGGTTACTCCACCAGCCAATAAAAAAGAGAACAACAACCGAACATACCGAGCCGTAGAGCAAATGCCTTCCTTCCCAGGAGGAACAAAAGCTATGATGGAATTCTTATCAAAGAATACCCAATACCCTGAAGAGGCTGCTAAGAAAGGCATACAAGGAACTGTTTTCGTTCAGTTTGTTGTAGAAAAGGATGGTTCTATCAAGGATGTTAAAGTTATAAGAGGAAAACATCCATTGCTCGATGCGGAGGCTGTTAGAGTTGCTAAGCTAATGCCTAAATGGACTCCAGGTAAACAAGATGGTAAAGCGGTTAGAGTAGAATTTACCATGCCTGTTAAGTTTAAGCTTCAATAAAACAAATTGCTAATACAGGCAAGCCGCCAGCAGCATTCTGGCGGCTTCTTACTTCTTGCGATTCTCGATATACACTCGACATACACATGTAACGCTAAACCAGACCATGACCACCGAATTTCTAATCTACCTAGCCAAGGTTGCGCTCAGCATCCTGCTGCTAATGGGGCTCTTTAAGGCAGCCCTCGCCGCCGACCATTCGTTTGCCCGCAACCGTTTCTACCTAATGGGCGCCGTACTCTGGAGCATCTTTGTTCCCCTACTCACCACGCAGTGGAGCAGCGAGCCTGTAGCCGTTATCGCTCCAACCTACACCATAAGCCTACCCGAGCTGGTGGTCACGGCCAAAGGCACAGCAACCGCCAGCAGCGGATGGGGAGATCCCACCACCATCATCCTTACCATTTACCTTACCGGTGCTGCCATCTTTCTTTTGCGGATGATGGGGGCCTACGCCCGCGTACTCTACATCATCGCCACTTCCAACGATTATACTATCGATAGCTATAATATCAAGGTGACCCGTGCGGCCATCGCCCCATTTGCCTTCTTCGGGTGGATTGTCTTCCCCGAAAATCTAATCGACCATCGCGACCTTACCAAGATGCTGCTCCACGAGCGCGTGCATAGCCGGCAGCTGCACTCCATCGACCTTCTCTTGGGCGAGCTATTCACGGTGTTCCAGTGGTTTAACCCGGCATCCTGGATGCTCAAGAAACTTATTACCGAGAATCACGAGTACACGGCCGACCGCGCCGTGATAGACCTCGGGGTGAGCACCTACGAGTACCAAGCATCGCTGGTAAACGCCACCGTTGGGCGCGAGGTTGTTCCAGTAAACCACTTCAGTTTGATCCTTATTAAAAAACGCATTAAAATGATGAACAAGAATCGTAATTCAACATGGCTCCGCGTAAAGAGCCTGCTCGTTCCTGCTGCCTTTGTGGCTGCGCTTTCGCTAACCTCCTTTACCGTTGAGATGGGAGTGAACCGCTCCATCAACAGCAACGAGACCTCATCGGAAGCATCGGTACAAAAGCAACCATCAAAGGCTAAAGCTACCCCATCCACCGTCAAAAAAGAGGACAAAACTCAGGAATTCCAAGTCGTAGAACAAATGCCCTACTTCGGAAAGCAAAAGTCATCAAGCAAAAGCGAGATGATGCGGTTCTTAGCAATGAACACCCAGTATCCGAAAGAAGCTGCAGAAAAGGATATACAGGGAACCGTATATGTTCAGTTTGTTGTTACCAAAAAAGGGAAGATTACTAAAACTAAAGTTATCCACGAAGCGCATCCATTGCTCAACGAAGAAGCCATACGCGTTACCAAGCTAATGCCCGACTGGACACCTGGTAAGCAAAAAGGAAAAAAGGTAAACGTAGTGTTTGTTTTGCCTGTTAAATTTGTTTTAGAAGGTAAAAAAGTTAGCACAAGCACAACCATAACTATACCCTCCGAAAACACGGTAAACATAGACAGTAAAAACAAACCCATGTATACCATAAATGGGATAGAGTATGCAGGAGATGTTAACACAATAGACACTCACTACATTAAGTCAATATCCATCTATAAGGATGCTGCTTCGTGCGCCAAATATGGAGATAAATCAAAAAACGGAATAGTTAACATCAAACTGAAGAATGGGGTAACTACTCCAACAACTCTTGATGGCCCTACAGTTACCGGCTACAAGTAACCTTTTACAAGTCACCAGCATTTCCCGCTGGCGGCTCTTATCCCCGCTAATCGTTCGAAATCCCCCCTCAAAACAATAACGACCATGAAAACTTACTTCCTACTTTTAGCGGGGATACTGCTAAGCAGCACCTCCCTTTTTGCCCAGCGCGAGGAGTTTAACCGCGCCATCATCAACGACGACAGGGAGGCCATTATTCGGTATGGAGAGCAGCTATTGTTGAGCAATCATCAGTCGAAGGAGGTGTACCGCAAGCTGGCGCAGGCGTACAAGGAGAAAAGCAGCTACAGTAAAAGCATCGACTGCCTCAATAAAGCCTATCTGCTCGACAGTACCGATATCAAAACAACCATCTCCCTTGGCGAAATCTACCTTGCCAACGGCGATGAGGATAAGGCGCTGGAATACTTCAACCGTACCTCCGACATCGACCCCTCAAATACGTATGCCCTTTCGCTTCAGCTTAAGATATTCCTGAACAAGGGAAACCTTACCAGCGCACAGAAGCGTGCTACCATGCTCTGCCAAATAGACAGCAGCAACTTTGCCCATTTCAGAAACCTCGGGATCGTTAACCTTCGCTTGGGGCAGAACAAAGATGCCGCCGAAGCATTCGAGCATGCCATGCTTCTTAATCCCAAGGATATCCTTAGCCGCAGCAAGCTGTGCAGCTACCTTATCACCTCGGCGCAATACAAAAAAGGAACAAAAGTTGCCACAGATGGTCTTGCGCTGATGAGCGATCTCAAATCGCAAAACGCCATCGTTCTACGACGTAACCTTGCCCTTATTCAGTACAACCAAAAGAATGCGGATTCCTGCATCAACCTTGTAAAGCAGCTAAGAGCCGATGGCGATTCTATAGATGTATACACCTACAAGCTGGCAGGCTACAGCTACTTTATGAAAGGCTTCTACGACGATGCCGCAGCCAACCTCGAAGTGCTCTACCAAAAGAGCCCCGAAGCCGACAGCCTCCAATTCCAGCTGCCCTTTACCATCGCCCAAGCCTACTTCAACATGTACCAGCTAAAGGAGGCCAAAAAGTACGCCGATATTGCCATCCGCAATATTACGCCTTCGCCCCAACTCCTATACAGCGGCAACCTGCTTAAGGGACAATGCAGCGTGGAGGCAAAGAATTACAAGGAAGGTATTGCAGCATTCGAGGAAGCCATCCAGGTTAGCCCAACCGAACCCGTAGCCTACACAGCGCTAAAGAACTGCTACCTAAAGATGAAGAATCGGCAAAAGGCAATCGAATCGCTCAACCGCTACATCGCCGTTATCGACAGGCAAAAGGAAAGCGGCCTAGAAATCAGCAAGGAAACAATGGAAGATTACCGCGCTGTGAAGAAGCATATCGAAGAAATGAAGCAATGATCGCCAAAAAATCAGGAGCAAAGTCTCCCACGAAATAACGTATAAAGGGTAATGCTTGCTACAATCATTTTTCTATATTTAACGCATCTAGTTAAAGAAAAACAAACAAATACTTTTAAACAATCTGCAGCATGAAACGATCCGTTTTGTTCCTAATTGGGTTACTACTGACCTCTTCCCTTTTTGCACAACGCGAGGATTACAACCGAGCGATTATCAACGACGACAACGAGGGCATCATTAAGTACGGCGAGATGCTTCTCTACAGCGGAAAATCATCAAAAGAACTCTACCGGAAGCTCGCGCAGGCCTACAAGGAGAAAAATAGCTACAGCAGGTGCATCGATTACCTCAACAGGGCCTACCAGCTCGACTCCAACGACGTAAAAACATCGTTTGCTTTAGGAGAAGCCTATCTTGTTAAGGGCGACGAAGAGCAGGCAATGCAATCTTTACTAAAGGTGATGGATCGCGACAGCAAAAATACCCAAGCCCTAAGCCTTATCCTTAAGATGAACCTAAGCAGCGGAAGAAAAGATCTTGCCGAGATAAACGGGCTTGAACTATGCTCGATAGACAGCACCAACTCTGCCTATTTCCTTACCCTAGGTAGAATTTACGAATCGAGACAAAAGGACAAGCAGTCGCTTAAGGCCTACCTCAAGGCATGGGAGCTTAATCCGAACAACCCTACCACAAACCTGCTGCTGAGCAACGCCCAAATCCAGAACGATCAACCCGACAGCGCAATTCGAACCGCCAATCATGGGCTACGCATTGCAGGAAACGACAAGTCGCGTACCGCAATTCTTCTTCGCCGAAACATTGCGAAGGCGTTTTATAGATCGGTGCAATACGATTCGTGCCTGGCATACTGCGCCAAGCTAAAAGCCGATGGCGATACTATTGAAGATGCTACCTACAAGCAGGCTGGATACGCCTACTTAAGCCTTCGTGACTACCTAGGCGCTTCGGAGGAGCTGCAAAAGGTGTGGGATAAGAACAGTAACAACGTTCAGCTCACATTCGAAATCCCCTACTACCTCGGAAAATCCTATCACGAAATAAACGATCCTCAGAAGGCTATTAAATACCTAACAAAGGCATTAGAATCTTTACAACCCAACGAGGTAAAGCTCTACAAAGCGTACATTGCCAATGCCGAATGCTATTGCAAGATTAAAAAATACGACAAGGCCATCGAACAGCTAAACAACGCCCAATGGTATCAACCTGAGAATACCGAGACATACATTAAAATCGCAGATATCTACGAGACAGACCTTAAAGATTTCGCAAAGAGAAACGAGGAGCTGAAAAGCTACCTCGCATACATAGATAGCATCCGCAAAAAGAAGGGAAGCATACCTCAAAATATGGAAGAAAGCTACAATAGTATGAAGGATATGCTTGAAAGAAACATCATAACCATCACAGTTGAAAAGGGATCTGACGGTAAGATGAGATCGGTTTACACAAAAAAAGATGCAAATGGCAAAATCCTTGAACAAAAGGAGATCGGACGCCAAAAGTAGCTATCAGTGAAAAGAAATTGAGTACAGCAAGAGCCCTTCGGGGCTCTTCGTCGTTAACGCCTACGCACCTTTAGCAGCAGCGACGTTGCTAAACCAAAGGTAGAGGCCACCACAACCGCCAACGCCACACTGCCCACCACGTACTGAAAGAGCGCCGCCTGCAAAACATCAAGGTTAATGGAGGAGAGGCTAAACGCAACGGGCTTACTCACAAATAAGCCCCCGAAAATCACGCTAAAGTAGAGCACAAAGGGGGTCATTGGAGGTACGCTGAAGTAGCTGGCCGCAATTACCAGCGGCTTGTTAAGCTTTAGGAGAAACGAGGTGGCAACGGCAACAATGGTTTGGAAGCCCCACAACGGAATGATAGAGATAAATACCCCAACCGCAACCGAGATGCTCTTGGTGAGGTCGCTCTCGTTGGGATCGACGATAAGCAGCTTCAGCTTTACAAGGTACTGCTTCAGCTTCGCCTTAAAAGTAGTGGGTACGGCCTCCTCCTGGCTCTTTGGTTGTGGTTGGTTATCGCTCATGCTCTCCATTTGAGGAGGCGAAAGTAGCAAAAATAAACAAACCCCTTTCGCCGGTGTAGCTTTGCTACATCGGCACCTAAATCAGCCATAGCTTTTAGCGTTCGTTAGCAAGCACCCTGTATCCAAAGATGATATCTTTGCGCTAAATACATACGATTTATGGTAAAACATGTAGTTTGCTGGAAGCTTAAAGACGAAGCCGAAGGCAACACCAAGCTGCAAAATGCGCTTATCGCAAAAGAGAAGCTCGAAGATCTCCGCGAGGTGATCGACGAGATCAGAAGTATCAGGGTTGGCATCAACGCACCCGGAACGCCCGAGGGGAACTGGGATTTGATCCTGGAAAGCGAGTTTACCACCCTCCGCGATCTGGATACCTACGCCAACCACCCCGATCACCTTAAAGTTGTCGAATTTATCAAGAAGGTTGTTGAAGGACGTATTTGCGTGGACTACGCAATTTAAGCTATAGACGTAACCTACTAGAAGAGGCCCCGCATAAAGCGTAGGGCCTCTTCTATTTTTAAGGTGGTAGATCATGTCTGTAGGAGCAGGTTAGGCCTCTCCTTCACGCTACCGCTACGTCCGCTCGTCGGGAATGAAGTTCAGCGACACCGAGTTTACGCAGTGACGGGTATTGGTTGGGGTAAACCCCTCGCCCTCGAAAACATGCCCCAAGTGCCCGCCACATTTGGCGCACGAAATCTCAACCCTTCGCCCATCAGGATCTGGCGTACGCCTCACGGCATCTTCAATCTCATTATCGAAGGCAGGCCATCCACAGCCCGAGTTAAACTTGCTATCGGAGCGGTAGAGCGGCGCCTTGCACTGCCGGCAAACGTAGATTCCCCTCTCGAAATGATCGTCGTACTTTCCACTAAAGGGGCGCTCGGTCCCCTTCTTGACAAGGACATACTCCTCATCGCGCGTAAGCCTTCTGAATTCCACTCTTTTCATCATCTTCTGTTTTTCCGATTTAGGCTATCCCCCTACTCCAGCGCAGCGCTAGCATCACCAGCGGTGACCTCTCTAGCGGTTTTTTCTACGGAAGAAAGAGCTAAAGGTTCACTAACCTCTGCTAAGCAATGCCTACTAACAAAAATTGCAGGGTATATCTTCCGCTATGGACAGCCAAGTAAATGTAAAGGGTAAACTAAAACGGTTGTAGACTTCAGCACCACCTACAGGAGGAACCGTGTCTCAAACCGATACATTTAATGCTGTAACGAATGGTAAATTTGTTAATTTTACCCAGTCCTACACATTTCCGCAACCACCATCAGAATATTGGTAGGTTGCTCAGGACTGGAATAGGCTAACCAATCTGTAAAACATATCGAATAAATGGCAAAGTACTTATTAACCTTCGCAGCAGCAATCTTACTTTTCGCGGCATGCCAAAAAGAGAAAGAGGGGATTGACAGCTTCCCCATTCTTGCAACCAATCCCATGGTGGATGTAGACTCTTCAGGCATAACATTAAACATGACCTTTACAAGTAAAGGATCCTGCAAAATTCAAGAAGCCGGTTTTTGTATTGATTCAACCAGTATTAAATCGTTTACAGCCGAAAAATCTACAACTATAGAAGATTTAGCCAATGAAAGTTCCTATAGTAAAAGGATAAAGAGGCTATTCTTGCTGGGAAAAGAATACTACGTCCGCTCCTACGTAAAGGTGAAGGATGCCATAATCCTCGGTAACGAAATCAGCTTCACCGGCCAACGCGACATAACTCCAATAATTACAGAATGTACACCAAACGAAGGGTTACATCCTATTGATACGATATACATAAAGGGGGAGAACTTCGAGTTTTACAAGAATAAAATGAAAGTCCTTAGGATTGACTATGATGGTTGGACTACCCACCCTATGGGCTTCTCTTACATGGATAAAAACACGATTAAGGTATATGGTTCATTTTGGCATTTAAACCGACTAAAGATTCAATTTGACAACATAGGACTAAGTCCCAATTTGAATTTAAAATTGAATGAATTAAAAAACATTAGGATTGACAAGCAAAATGCTTATCCAGGCGATACCATTACATTTAACTGGGATAATGTGCTAGACAAAAGAGACAGTCTGGATGTTAGTATTAACACCTATAACAAAGCTCAGGTTATTGAGAGAACTGAAAAACACATCAAAATTAAACTTCCTAAATGGGGTTGGTACTCTTGGCAAGTTTCTTTTAGCTGCAACTACCATTACACTTCGAATTCAATCAACGTATTAAGTGTTTTTGATGATTACAATGTGGGAACGATAAATGCAGGAGAGAGTTTTAGAATACGCACAAAGTTTCCAATAGACGAGGAAGATGTAAATGGCCTAAAGATTTACAACTTAAACTATAATATACTGGACAATTCGTATGTCAGTTTAGAACCCAAATATGTTGATAGTCGAACTATCGAATTTACACCATCTGAAATCGCTGCTGACAATGCCAAACCTAACGAAGATTTGTCATCAACTTTTGCTATTTACAACAAAGGCGACTACCATTCTAGTATAAAATTGGGGACCATAACTTTTAAGTATAACTTTCGCACAGGGACTAGAATGGGGGTAATTCCGAACCAAACACCACCATCTGTAGTTGTTACTGATAATGGTTTTTGTAACTATAGCAATGGTCTTAGTGTGGGATCTATTCCTTTGGAGAATCAATTGCATGTGAAACCTAACATCCTAAATATCCCATCATGTATTAATAATTTTGGATTAACGAAAGATCCTATAAACCACAAAACCTACTTCTATACTTGTTATTACTATGATTATGGCTATATCTATGTTACAGATGAAAAATTCAACCATATAGAAACCATCGAATTCAAGCCAACACCATATGTAGTCAACTATTGTTCATCGTTTATATACAACAGCAAAATCTTTTTCTTAGGGCATACAGGTTACCAATCTAATAATACACGCGATGTATTTTCCATAGATTTAACCACCAAGGAATACAAAAAAGAAGATATTACTTTACCTTGGAGCAATGTGGGCAAAGAGGGGTACTACGATTACTTCATGGAAGCAATAAAATCGCACAACATTGGTGGAGACATTTATATCGATGCCCTATCTAAAGGCGTAAATTCGATTTATAAGCTCAACAAAAACACCATGCAGTTCGAATACTTTGCCGACTTCCCACATAACCCTAACAACAGCCCGTTAATCACCTATGAATTTAACGACAAATGGTGCGTAATAGCGAACGATAAGGTATGGGTATTTAACGGAAGCACATGGAACGAATGGGCAAATGCACCTAAGGATTGTACAATGTACTTTGAGTACAATGGCAAGATGTACTTTACTCAAAAGGGGTACTTCAGCTTATACATGCGCCCTTTATAGAGATCAAATATATTTCTTCTTAATCAATCCAATAATGAAAAGGTTTTCAACAATAATAGCATTAGTAATCATTTGTATGCCTGCATTCAGCTCTGGCTACAAGTACCTCAAGGTAGAGGTAAACCGATTAAGCGGTAGTCCTACAGGCGATAAGATGGTTAGCACATCGGCCATTACAAGCGAATCGCTTTACAACAACTACTCGAAAATGAGCGGTTTTTCGGTAGGAGCTAGCTACCTATTGGGCTACCATATAGAAGTGGGGGCTGCCTTTTCTCATTCGAACATGAAAGATTGGAGAGGTTCTTCCAACAGCTACTTTCCGGGAGCATCCTCTCAGATTAATATGCTACAGGTATTCGGAAACATCAACCTTCCTATTTTTCGGTACAACGTTTTAAACACGATAAGCCTCTACTTAGGAGGAAGCCTCAGCTACGGTAGTGTGGCAAATAGCGTATACGCATCGTTTGTAAAAACGGAGAACGCTTACGAGTTTATGAAGACCAGCTCAGCTTACCTCTATAAGCGAAACGCTGGCGGTGCCGGACTGCGATTTGGTGCAAACATCGACATACCCTACTACAATCTTGGAGTAAACATTGGTAAATCGTTCAACATAAACAAGGTTGAAAAGAAGGGATTTATTTACGATGATGCTTTTAGCACCTCCCTTTGGGAAGTTGGTGTCTATTTCAAACTCCCTAAACAATCACGTAGAATTATCAAATCAAACTAATTAATGAAAGCAATACTTATAGCTGCATTTTCACTTGCGTTCGCCTCCAGCTGCTTTTCGCAAAAAAACAGCATCAACGATATTGTAAGATTAAATAAGGGCAAGACGATCTACGATTTGGATGTATCAAAGGGTAGAACTATGCTTGCCTATGGTGTGGGTAACCGAGTGGTAATCCTGAATCCAGACAACATCGATGACTCGACCGGAATTGCCGTACCCGACAAGGTTACAAGTATTGATATTTCGGAAGACTCTTCGAAAGTTACTTTCGGTACAATGACGGGAAAGGTTGGCATTATCGATATTAAATCGAAGACAATAGAAGGCGTATTCACGCCGCATAAGGAGGTTGTTACGTCAGCGAGATTGATAAATGGGAATAAGGGCATTGTAAGCAGCTCGTACGATAGCAACCTCTGCTACACCGACACCGAATCGAAGGCAACCACCATCATTCAAAAATTTGAGAAGGAAATAAACTCTATTGCCGTACAAGACAGCCTCCTCCAGTTTATCACCATTGGTGGTGATGGGATGCTTAACGTATGGAACTCGAAAAATCTCCAAAGCATCGGTAAGATGAAGGTTGACAACAGCTGGGGAAGAGATCTCGTTTACTGGAGCAATAAGCGCATTTCGACCTGTGGCGATGCTGGCACCATTCGCACCATAAATATAGGAAACCCATCAATGCCATACGAAGAAGAAAAGGAGAAGCATGTCCTCTCCAGAATTTATTCTATAGACATACTTTCTTCTAGATATGGCAACATTTCAGCATCAACTGATAACTATGGCAAAGTAAAGGTTAAATGCAATATTGCATTTAATGAATCCGTATATGGCCATAACATAAACGACCTAACCTACAAAATTCGTTTTATTGGAAATTCGGAATCTCTTATTGTTGCGGTTGCAACACAAAAAAATGGACTTTATATCATTCCAGTATCAAAGATGTCTACGCTCAAGCTATAAGATACCTCCCAAAAGGAGTTTGGGGAAAATAAAAAGGCTGTCTCGTTTTCGAAACAGCCTTTTTGGTATTCGATAATTCTATTATTCATTTCGTACGAAATACGAGACACCCCCCTATCCTTTTAGCTCCTCCAGCTCCTCGTGGGCAATCTCCCACTCGTACATCTTCTCCTCGATGGATTTCTTGAGGGCGTTGTACTTCTTGAACAATTCCGGATCGGCAGGGTCGATATTGTGGGCCGATGGGTTGGCGAACAGCTCGTCCATCTTGGCCACCTCGCCTTCGAGGCGCTCTATCTCGCGCTCGATGTTGGCTACGGCGTTCTCGGCCTTGCGGACCTGGCGGTCGAACTCCTTCTTCTCGAGGTACGACTGCTTTCCATCGGAAACACCCCCTTCGCTCCTGGCCAATTGGGCAGGCGTAGCCTTGCGCTCGAGCTCCTGCAGGCGCTCCATCTTACGCTTGGCAAGGAATTCCTGAATGCCGCCGAGGTGCTCCTTCACCACGCCATCGCGGAACTCGTATACCTTCGACACAAGGCCATCGAGGAATTCGCGGTCGTGCGATACCACGAGCAGCGTGCCGTCGTAGTCCATCAGGGCCTGCTTTAGGATGTCCTTCGAGCGCATGTCCATGTGGTTGGTGGGCTCGTCGAGGATCAGGAGGTTGTGCGGCTCGAGCATCAGGCGGGCCATGGCCAGGCGCGAGCGCTCGCCGCCCGAAAGCACCATCACCTTCTTGTCCACCTCCTCGCCCCTGAAAAGGAATGCGCCAAGGATGTCGCGAAGCCTTGTGCGGATGTCGCCCACGGCCACATGCTCCAGCGTATCGTACACGGTCATGTTGCCGTTCATGATGTCGGCCTCGTTCTGGGCAAAGTAACCGATGCCGACGTTGTGCCCCAGCTTACACTCGCCCTCGGTGTGCGGATGCTCGCCCATCAGGATCTTGGCAAAGGTCGATTTCCCCTCGCCATTACGCCCCACGAGCGCCACCTTCTCGCCGCGCTCCACCACGATGTTGGCACCGCTAAAGACGTGCTTCTCGCCGAAACTCTTGCCCAGCTCCTTAGCCTCGACCACCACCTGTCCCGAGCGGGGTGCAGGCGGGAATTTGATGCTAAGGCGGGCGTTATCCTCCTCGTCAACCTCAATGATGTCGAGCTTTTCGAGCTGCTTGATGCGGCTCTGCACCTGGTTGCTCTTGGTAGCCTTGTAGCGGAAGCGCTCGATGAAATCTTCGGTATCGGCAATCTGCTTCTGCTGGTTGGTGTAGGCCGCCAGCTGCTGCTCGCGGCGCTCCTTGCGCAGCTCCACGTAGTGGCTGTAGGAGGTTTTATAGTCGTACACCTTACCGAGGGATATCTCGATGGTGCGATCGGTAACGTTGTCAAGGAAAATACGGTCGTGCGAGATGAGCACCAGCGCGCCGGGGTAATCCTTAAGGTAGGTTTCGAGCCACTGGATGGATTCGATGTCGAGGTGGTTGGTGGGCTCGTCGAGCAGCAGCACCGAGGGACGGCGCAGCAGCAGCTTGGCCAGCTCGATGCGCATACGCCAGCCACCGCTGAAGGTCGACGTGGGCCGCTCGAACTCCTCGCGCTTAAAGCCCAAGCCCAGCAGGGCCATCTCGGCCTCGCCATCCTGGTTGCCGCCTCCTAGGAGATGGTAATGCTCGTTGGCATCGGAGAGGCGGGTACAAAGCTTCGCGTAATCGTCCGACTCGTAGTCGTCGCGCGTACCGATCTCGGCGGTAAGCGCCTCAACCTCCCGTTCGAGGGCCTTCAGGTGCTCGAAAGCCGAAAGCGTCTCCTCGAAAACGCTGCGGGTGTCGTGCACCTTCATCTGCTGGGGGAGATATCCCAGGGTAACCTCGCTCGGAATGGCAATCGTACCGCCATCGGGAACGCGCTCGCCAAGAATCACCTTAAGCAGGGTAGACTTGCCCGCACCGTTACGGCCAACAAGGCCAATGCGGTCGCGCTTATTAATCATAAAGGAGATGCCCGAGAAGAGATCGGTACCGCCAAACGAGACGGTTACGTTATTAATGGATATCATTGTACGCTAAAATTATTGGCGGCAAAAGTACGAAAACTTGGGCGATATTCTTTCGCCGTCCATATAGGCATAGCCGTCAAACTAACAGCTATGTATAACTATATTTTTGAAGGGAAAACATTAATAGTAAGCATAAACGCATAATTGAATATGCTTATCCCCTCCTAGGGAGGGGCAAGGGGTGGGTAAATAAGTAAAACCATACATTCCGTCTATTTGAAGTAACCATAACCCACCCCTACCCCTCCGGAGGAGGGGATAACCAGTTTCAATTATGCGGTAGTGCTTACTTTCAGTACATTTCCTTAAAATAAATATTCTACACTCTAGCCCTTAAAGCGAAATCCATGGCACGCTGGCGCAGAAAGGTAGAAATCCATATATTTTGTGCTACTTTTGCCCAAAATAACACTTACCTATATGAAAAAGCTATCAGCGCTTATCCTTTTCACAGGGATTACCCTGTGCACTTTTGCCCAGAACGACGAGGTAAAGGTCGATTACACCTACGTTGAGAACGGAGTTGAAATCAACGCCACCAACCAAAGCAGCACCCCTAAGATCATAAACCTTAAGCTCACGGTTTTAGACAACTACTCTACGTTTGACGACAACCCAACCACCAAAACGGTAATGCCCAACAACACCTCGAGCATCTGCAAGCTTACCATCATAAATAAAGACAGAAGAGCAGATTTCAACTATCGGTATCAGTACGTATCGGGGACGAGCGATGTTCGCTACAATCCCCAGATGGTATACCTGCTACCCGTAAGGGAGGGAAAAAGTACGAGAATTGGAAGCGGAACATCTATCGGAAGCTACCTCAAGAAGGACCTCGAAGACAAGGCGATGGGCTACGTCTTCGAAGCTGAACCCAACGACACCATTTATGCCACCCGCAAGGGCGTTGTGTACGACATCGTGGATGGTAACGAGGATTATTCCATCGAGTTCTATAAGCGCGAGCAAAACAGGCTATCGATTTACCATAAAGACGGAACAATATCCCAGTACTTTAGAATAAAGAAGGGATCGGCGCTGGTCAAGAATGGCGA
Organism: uncultured Acetobacteroides sp.; assembly: GCF_963678165.1. Lineage (NCBI taxonomy): Bacteria > Pseudomonadati > Bacteroidota > Bacteroidia > Bacteroidales > Rikenellaceae > Acetobacteroides > uncultured Acetobacteroides sp. The sequence goes on from NZ_OY782755.1 coordinate 3,522,435, forward strand.
TGAGGTAGAGGCAGGCCAACCGTTGGCATTAGCTGCAGGCAAAATGGGGGGAAAGGCCAACTTCCTTATATCCTTCTACTACTTCGACGAGAGAAAAGCTAGGCTGCAAAAAAAGCCTTTCGAGCTTACCCGCTACCTTCCTAAGTTTGCTACGGCAGAAAGCCAGCCAACCGAGCTTGCCTTCAACCAAACGTACACCTCAACGCATCCCGTTGATATAGTTACGCTCGAAATGACGAAAAAGGAGAAGAAAAAGTACCTAGAAAAGAAGGGGATTAAGAAGTAGGGGGCCAATACAAACAAATTTACCTTGCTAAGCACGGACAGTAGCCCCATAGCAGGCAAGCAAGGGATGGTAGGCAGCAAGCTGGCCCCATAATGCTGCCTTCGCATCGGTTATACTCACCCAACGGATGGCAAAAGGCACTCTTATCGCACGACGACCCTCCCTTTTCACGAGCTGACCCTCCCTCAGCACGTGAAATACCACACATTTCACGCGCTGACCCTCCCCCTGTACGTGAAATGCCACCCTTCTCACGCGCTGACCCTCCCTCTGCACGTAAAATACCACACATTTCACGCGCTGACCCTCCCTCTGCACGTGAAATACCACCCTTTTCATGCGCTGACCCTCCCTCCTCGCATAAAATACCACACATTTCACGCGCTGACCCTCCCCCAACACGCAAAATACCACACATTTCACGCGCTGACCCTCCCTCGGCACATAATTCCCCTCCCCCTACGCATAAAACACCACCCCTTTTTCTCAATTCATGTTATGCATCGCGCTGCATGAGGGATGCTTCTAGCGCTCTACAGGCACGCAGAAAAAAAACATACAGCTATTCTGAACCTTTTTGGCAGGCATAGCGTTCTATACTTAAACAAGCCATCAAGAGTTAATTAACGACAGTATTAACCATTTAGAAAATTAGTAGTAATGGCCAACAATTCTAAGATCTCGTTCGGCAACAATGCTTCGGAGAACCTAGATGTTGCGTCCAAACTAGTTGGAAAGCATAAGCTAGAAGGTGCTGCTTCACCGCTACATACGCTTCCCGATGTAAATTGGACGGAAATCGAGGCTGCCGTTCCGAAGGCAATGGCAAAGCAGCGCGAGGCAGAAGAGTACCGCATGAAATCGGACATGCTGTACCGCGAGCGCGACAATTTGCTAGCGCCGATCGTAGAAGCTGTACGTCTTAGCAAGAATTTGCTTAAGACAATCCACTCGAAGAACCCAAAGGCGCTTTCGGAGTGGGGTTTCGAAGTAACCTACAGCGCTCCTACGAAGCCTAGTAAGACCAACCCTAAGAAATCCTCTAATTCCGATAAAAAGGAGGAGTAGCGGAACCGCTCTTAGGTAAACAAAAAGCGGACGGAGGGGAAACCTTCTGCCCGCTTTTGTCTTTTTGCTGGTAGACGAGGCACCTTTAGCAAAAATGCTGGCAGAAGTCGGCAGCATGCCCATACGCAGCGCATCTGAAACCCAATGTAGCTCAGCCGAAGAGGGGAATTGTACGTAACATTACAATTTATGCGCAAAAAAAAAAGAGTCTTATCGTACGATAAGACTCTTTTTGTAGCACGGGAGGAGCGACTCGAACGCCCGACACTCGGTTTTGGAGACCGATGCTCTACCAACTGAGCTACACCCGTGTTTCTCTCAGAAGTGGCGCAAAGATGTGCCATTTTTTTCGATCTTGCAAGCCCTACAGCCGTATTAGGGCTACATTTTCGCCATCTCACTAAGCGTCAGCGGCAATATTTCTAGCAGCTGCCGGGTAAATAAAGCGACGAATTACCAATGATTACGCAGTATGGTTTAATAAAAGCACGTTTTCCCCTCCTTAGGAGGGGATAAAGAGCCTTGATTCAGGCATTGATTAAAATAGATAGAACGCCCTTTGATTGTTATGCGAAATCACATACACATTGCAAAGGAACCAATGTAAATATTTCTAGCAGCTGCCGGGCAGGTTGCTCTTCAGCTGCTCCACATCGGCGGTAAGCCTAGCAATTTGAGCCTTCAGGCTGTTCATCTCCTCGCTAATGGCGTTGTCTATGGCGAACGAAAGTACCCCTTTTGCCTTCCATACCTCTAGAATGTCCTGCGGCCCTACCCGGTAGGGGTCGTAAAGAGGGTTATCGGAGACGAAAAGGAAGGTTCCGTCGCTATCAACATTATTGTAGAGGCGCTTAAATACAACGCCCTCGCTCTCGGTAAGCACCACGTAGGCCTGCCCATCCTTGATGCTCATCCAATTCTCCACATACTCGCACACGATGTACGATCCCGAAGCAATTGGCAGCATGCTGTCGCCCTTAATCTGAAACATGCGGTAGGTACGCTCAGCGCTCATCTCGGCAAGCGGCATTTCGAACGCCGGCAGCTGCTCTACGAACTCCACATCGCCATATCCATCGAGGTATCCGGCCGATGCCTGAACGGGAACAACGGTAACCTGCTCGCGGTTGCTGGCGTTGACAACGGTGGTAAGCACCCGGAGCTCCGTCCCCTGCATTTTAGGGCGGAACGACTTAAGCTGCTCCTCTGGGGTGATGCTCAGATCGACAGAAATAAGCTCGTCAATACGTATTTTAAAGATGCATGATATCTGCATAAGAGCTCCCAGCTTAGGGGTAGCCCTTCCCTCCTCGTACGATCCGATTACCGAACGATTGGCGCCGATTTTGCCGGCAAGCTCCTCCTGCGTAAGCCCAAACTTCTTGCGCAGGTACTTTAGGTTAGAAGCAAAGCACTCTTCTATCTTCATATTATGGTGGTTTTAACTCATTACGCCTTAATATTTCAGAACCGCTACGCTCCAATATTCCTGCAAGGGAATAGAATTGGAGAATTCTTTCTTAATAGCAGCACAACCTCCCTTCATAGGAGGAACAGGGGTAGGAAAAAGAGACGTGAATTGCATCTTTGGCGCCCTTTCCCAATCCTTTTACCATTCTGCTGCTGAAACTTCAATAAAACAAGCCCAATTAACAACTTTTTTAGCCATTTGCCAAATATTTTAGCAAGTAATTTGCATAACGTCCCATAAATATTATACATTTGCCAATACTATTAGCAATCAAAACAGCAATCGCTATGGATTTGGCTAAAAAAATAGGCATTTTGGCCAACGCGGCCAAGTATGATGTATCGTGCGCTACCAGCGGAAGCAAGCGCAAGAACACATCCGGAGGATTGGGTAACGCCCTATCGGCAGGGATTTGCCACAGCTTTGCCGACGACGGCCGATGCATTTCGCTTTTAAAGGTGCTCTTCACCAACCAGTGCATCTACGACTGCGCCTACTGCATCAACCGCCGCTCGAACGATGTTCCCCGCGCCGCATTTACTGTCGACGAGCTGGTAGATCTCACCATAAGCTTCTACCGCCGCAACTATATCGAGGGGCTATTCCTTAGTTCCGGCATTGTCGTGTCTGCCGATCATACGATGGAGAGGCTGGTTAACATAGCCAAGAAATTACGTAACGAGCATGGCTTTAACGGCTACATACATATCAAAGCTATCCCTGGAGCATCGCAGGAGCTGCTCAACGAGGCGGGATTGTACGCCGACCGTATGAGCGTAAACATCGAAATCCCTACCGATAGCGGGCTAAAGTATCTCGCCCCCGAAAAGGATCATGCCAGCATCATCCATCCCATGCTATACATAAAGGATAGGATAGTTTCCAACAAGGAGGAGCGCCGCGTGTTCCGAAAAGCGCCACTCTACACGCCCGGAGGGCAAAGTACGCAGATGATTGTTGGAGCAACCAACGAGAGCGACTCAGACATTCTGCATCTAGCCTCAGGCCTATATAAAGGAGCCAACCTGAAGCGCGTATACTACTCAGGATACCTACCAACCAACGCCTACGACAAGCGGCTGCCGGCAGTTTCGGCGCCACCCCTCAAGCGCGAGAACCGACTTTACCAAGCCGACTGGCTACTGCGCTTCTACCATTTCAATGTTGATGAATTGGTGGATACGCTTAACCCCAACCTCGACCTAGAACTCGACCCTAAGGCCGCCTACGCCATCCGCCACCCCGAAATCTTCCCTATCGACGTTAATCGGGCAGATTACGAGATGCTGCTTCGTGTTCCCGGCATTGGGGTTCGCTCGGCTAAGCTAATAGTGGAGGCACGGCGCTACCGCCGCCTCGACAGCGACAACCTTCGTCGAATTGGCGTCGTAATGCGCAGGGCGAAATACTTCCTAACCTGCAACGAGCTGCCAAGTAAGGCAATCCTCAGCGACTACCAGCCTGGCACGCTAAAGTCGCTCATCATCCGCGACGCAGCAATTGCAAAACCACAGCAGCTATCACTCTTTTAGCCCATGCTACCTGCAACCTCCGATAAAAATAACGTCGCTGTAATCTACGATGGCACCTTCGAAGGCTTCCTATCTGCCGTTTTCGACATCTACGAGCAGAAGCTATCGCCAGTAACCATCACCACCGACACGCAATCGATGCTTTTCGGTCGTCAGGTTGTATTAGCAAAGGACGAATACAAGGGTGAACGCGTATTTAACGGCATCTGCAGGTACGGAGGCATGCCCACCTGCGACATGCTCTACCATGCCTTCACCTCAAACGCACCAATGATGGAGATGGATCTGTTTCGTTACCTGCAGCTGCTATTCAGGCTTAAGCGCGATGTCTCGGGGATGATGGGCGAGAGCTACATCCTCCGCGTGAGGCAGCTGCAGCGCAAGGTAACCCGCGAGGCCCATCGCATGCTGATGTTTATCCGCTTCGAACAATCGAAGGATGGCACCTACTTTGCCCCCATTGCTCCACAGTACGACGTTCTCAAGATAATAGTTTCCCACTTTAAGAACCGCTTCACCGACCAGACCTGGGTAATCTACGATACAGCCAGAAGCTATGGGGTACATTTTAACGGCAAGGATGTTGCGCTTATCACCATCGACGAGCCAACCTTCAACATCGAAAACGGCAGGCTAGCACCATCAATGGTCTCCGAAAGCGAGATGGAGTACCAGCGCCTATGGCAGGTTTTCTTCAAGGAGATTGCCATAAAGGAGCGAAAGAACATGAAGCTACAGCAAAACTTCATGCCCAAGCGATTTTGGAAGTACCTCACCGAGAAGAGACAGTAAACCAAGGTTAATCTATACTTAGATACCTGAAAAGATAGGCAGGTACCGCAACGCACACCGCCACACACGCCACTAAATTTCAATCCATTAGAAATTAATCCAACCGGTACGCCGACAAAATTAATCCATAAATGGGGCTATATTTGCGCTTCAAATCATCGGACATGAACTTTTTTAGCCTACTCGACCTTATTGGAACATTCGTATTTGCCATAAGTGGAACCATTGCTGCCGGAGAAAAGCGCCTCGATCTTTTTGGCGCCGCATTCATTGGTTTTGCCACAGCAATAGGGGGCGGAACGCTACGTGACATGATGATTGGCATTACTCCTGTAAGCTGGACCTCGTCAATGGCATACGTATACGCCATAGTGCTTGCCGTTGCCCTCACATTCGTGCTAAAAGAGCAAATATTCCGCTTCCGCAGAACCATTTTTCTATTCGACACCATAGGAATTGGCGTTTTCACCATTATTGGAGTTGAAAAAGCTTTAGAAAACGGCATCAACACAACTGTAGCCATCATTATGGGAATCCTAACGGCGGTTGCCGGTGGAGTTATTCGCGATACGCTTAACAACGAGGTTCCTCAGATCTTTAAGAAGGAGATTTACGCCACAGCCTGCTTTATTGGCGCCATTGTATACATACTTTTAAAGCGAATTGGCGTTCAAGCAGAGACCAACCAGATTACCACTATCCTTATAATTATTGGAATACGAGTTATATCCGTTAAGCAGCAGTTTGGTCTGCCAAGAATCGACTTCAAAGCCCAGTAAACCAGCGATTGTAACCCTCTATTTATATTAAAAGCGTATAAACAATACGCATTTTTATTCCCTGCATAGGCTGACAGGCAGCTTTACAGCCTTAGTTGTTTATTGTTGGATAAAAGAATGCAACATTCCGAAGCCATAATAGCTGCAATGCTCAACATATTCAACGACTACACCGCCACAATGCTTTACAGTCATATTAAAACAAACTGGCACCGGCTGGATGTCTCGTAGAATGGTTGCACTATTACCAATCAAAAAGTCCCGATATTCAACAATGGAATCAACAAGAGCTGTTGCTGTAGTGTTTTTGAATGGTGCCAACGCGTTATCGGCACCTGCGATTATAAGAAGATTACCTATCCGCGCTATTTCTGGTTCTGCCTGCTCATACTCGAATCTAGAGTCACACTTTTCATCGATCAGCTTTTCGTAGAAACCAATGGCAGTATCAATATCATTAACATATACCCTTGTTAGGGATCTTCCTAACCTTCATCATTCAAAACTTTGAAGCCATAGCGTCATCTCTGTGCTATTAGCAGGTTTTTGATGAAAGATTTTGCGAACACCTGCGCATTTACACTAAACCCAACCATTACAAGTACGGTTGGGTATAAATAAAAAAAAGCGCGTAGGATCACCCTAGGCGCTTCTAAAGTATTAAAACCACTCTTAAGTATAAACAAAAAAACCTCTTAAAGAACAGAGGCTTTCGTCGGGGTGGCAGGATTCGAACCTGCGACCTCCTGCTCCCAAAGCAGGCGCGATGACCGGACTACGCTACACCCCGTTGTTCTTATTTATAGACAAGCAACGACTTGTCTCCGGTTTGTCGGGGTGGCAGGATTCGAACCTGCGACCTCCTGCTCCCAAAGCAGGCGCGATGACCGGACTACGCTACACCCCGTTGCACTTGCGGTGAGGGGGGGATTCGAACCCCCGGTACGGTAACCCGTACGTCAGTTTAGCAAACTGGTGGTTTCAGCCACTCACCCACCTCACCGTGATTGCGATGCAAATATAAGGATAATTGCTAAGTTGCCAAACATTATTCTAACATTTTCCCAATGAAATCAAGGTCTCGCAAGGGATATACAACCCTTTCTAGCCCTATACACCCTGAAAATTAAAGGGGTTATTGCTCCAGCAACAACCCCTTTAATTTTTATGAATTCAAATATTAGGCATCAATAGTGGCGCTAAGCCCCCGTGTTGCCAAGCCTGACTGCATTGCTTCGAGGTACGAGTACTCGCCATGCTTAATATCGCACTTGCCTTTTAGGTGAGCAATAAGCGCACATTGCTCAGCCTGCTCGGCGGTATGCTCGCACACATCTACCAACGACTCTATGACGTGCTCAAACAGGTTAACATCATCATTAAAGAGGATGAGCGAATAGCTTGCCGATTCCAACTCTTCAATGTCACCACCTAAATCTGGTAAAATCTTCTCTAAACTCATTGCTGCTACTATTGCCCGTTAGGGTTTAACTCAATCTTTGTAACAAAAGCCTCGACAACCCCCTCCGAAACTAGCTTGTTCTTTAATGGAATTGCCTGCTCAAATGTATTAAAATTTCCGATGCTGTAGCTGACAAGCCCATCAGCCATTGGCGATTTTATCACTTCTTTATCAGACAATAACTTTTCTACTATATCCCTGATATTCTTTGGCATCTCACCAGCAAAAGTCCCAACGACTACCCTAAACATTGCAGTTGGAGCTACCGAAACGCCCTTTGTATCCGTTACCTTTCGTGCCTCGATGGTTTTAGCCTTCGCTAATGGAATTACCTTTTTATCGGCAAAGGCAACGATAAAGGCATCCTTAAAGCCATTCTCCTTTACCTGGATGATTCGACTCTGAGCGCTGGCGTAGCTGTTGAAGATGCCTGCAAACACCCGTTTTCCTCCGCCTACCACCTCGTAGAACATTGGTGAGAACTTGAAGAGCGAATAGTTGAGCTCCTGCGAAAACAATCCTAGCTGAAAGGAGTACACCACGCCAAGTGGAAGTGATTTAATTGCAGGCATTGGATTTTGCTGGCTATACGATGCGGTGGTATTTACGGCAAACTCCCCGCTATTGGTTGGTGCCGAAAAGACGATATCCTGAATCTCCACGTTGTCGCGCTTTACGTTACCGAAGTTCGAGGTTGCATTTCCTGCTGGAACAACATCCGATGGCACAACCTCCTTAGATGGATTTAGCGCAGCAAGCAACGAATCGGATATAACCTTCTCGTTGGCAACGTGGGCGAGGTATAGGCTAAGCTGGTTGAGCGACTTCTGCTCATCTATAAATGCCGTAGCCACCTTTTGGTAGTCGCTATAGGTATCGCCACCTGCAGCTGCTTTGCTTCGAAAATCCTTTGCATGCAGGTACAATCGCTGTGCGCCTTGCAGCAAGGAGGAGTCTTCGGCGACAGCACCTTGTACTGCTTTGGCCACCTCGCTCATTACATCGAAGTAGGCTGTATAAAACGGAGACCAGCTGCTGTTCAACCTCTTTACAGCAGGGGCAGCGCTTTGCTCAAACTCGCTTATCTTTTCCTTAACCTTTGCCTTCTCCGTTGAATCGGACGCTGCCGCTAGTATTTGCTGCAGATCCTGAATCTGCACTCCAATGGACGATAGGCTGTCGACGAGCAGCATTGCTGGCCTCATTCTTAACGGCGAAGCAGCTAACTTTTCGAGCAAAGGGGTTGTGAAGTAATCGGCAAGCTTACCGTTCTGAGCAAACCACTCGTTTACAACAACAGGCTGCTTTTCGGGCACCTCAACATCCGGCTTCACCTTTCCATTTAGGTAGTCCTTCTCCAAAGCGCTTGCCTGGTTGAGCAGCTGCTCGTGAATGGTTCCCAACTCCAGCAGCTTATTCTCGTTGAAGACAATCAGCCGCTCTACGTCCTTACGGGTTGAATCGGGCATATCAGCCCAAACAGCCCTTAGACGCTCCATCTTCTTTGAGGTAGAATCGGTAAGCGCCTCGTTGTTTGCCAGCGCAGACCTAATCTTTCGGTACTCGGGAAGCGATGCCACACCTTCGGTAGCACCTGCAGCTGCATCTTTCTGCTGCTTAACGGCAGCAGTATCCGCTGCGGGCTCAGCCTTCTTCTCCAGCGCCTGCATGGCGTAGGCGGTTTCCGAAGAGACCTCTACCCGAATGGTGTTATCGACCCCATCAACCTTAAAAACTGCCACCTCGTTCTCGTTCTTCACCCCTCGCTTAGATGCAAAGCAGGCGGTTTTGCCATCCTGACTTGGCACAAAGAGGTAGTCGTCGTAGGGGCTGTTGATGGGGAAGCCCATGTTTTCGGGAGTGCTCCACTCCTTCTTATCCGCATTGTAGGTTGCTCGGTATATGTCGTACCCGCCGAGGCTGTAGAGCCCCTTCGAGGCGAAGTAAAGCGTGCTGTTATCGGGGCACATGTAGGCGTAGTCCTCGTCGAAGGGCGAGTTGATGGTGCTAGGAAGCCGTTGTGGCCGGCTCCACGTCCGCTCGTCGACCTTTTGTATGAAGTAGAGATCCTTGCTGCCTGTCTCGTTCTGTCCGTAGCTGGCGTACACCGAGATATCGCCAACCGCTCCTCCCTCGACATGCGAGAACATGAGCGAGTTCAGCCCCTTTTTCCCATCAGCAACCGTTTTTAGATCGGCAGGTATTTCGCCAAAGCCTGAGTTCAGGGGGTAGGTGTCGTAAGTTTTGTAGAAGTCGGCAGCGCCAACCAGAGCCTTGGCAACGGGCGACACCTTGGCGCTGTAGCGGAGCAGGTTTTGTCCGTTGGATGCCGCGCTTGCCGCCAGCTCGAGCGCTATGGTAGAGACATCGGGCGATCCGCCATTTACCATAAAGCGCTTGTAGTAGCTCAGCGACTCGTCGAACCGGTACAGGTAGCGGCACACCTCGCCGAGGTAGTAGTACACCTTGTTGGGCACCTCCTTGGTTGACGCCACCTTCAGGTACCTATACGCCGCATTCAGGTCCTCTTCGGAAAGGAAGTAGCAAACCCCAAGGCGGTAGTTGTAGGTGGGATCCTCGCTGTAGCGCTCGAGCAGCTGGGTGTACGCAGGGATGGCCTCGCGGTACTTCCCCGCCACAAAAAGCTGGTTGGCGGCATCCGAGGAGACCTGCTGCGCCGAGGCGCTGGCGAAGCTCATCAGCAGAATTGACACCGTAAGTAGTAATCGATGGGTGCGCATGGCTTTAACTAATTTGATATTGCTAAGGTAACGAATCAATTGGTTTTAACAATTTGATGGGTGCTGGATTTTACCTGTTTTACCCTTAGAGATGCCATCGTAACCTTTAGGCTAAGGATAGTTTTACGTTTGATGCTGACAGAAAACCCACCCCTGCCCTCCCGCCTAAGCGGGAGGATAAACAGATTCAATCATGCACAGGTACTTGCTATTAATCCGTTTCTTTCGAAATAGTTTTTGGTACAATTCTTAGCCTCGGCGATGAGAGATGCCCTTGCAGCATTCGCCAGCGCCATCATGCCAAACAAAATTATGAACACCCCTCGATATCTCAGATTTTTTAGTAGCTTTATTGTAAAATTGAACTGATTATGGCAACGTTACAGATTGGCGATAAAGCCCCTGATTTTAAGGGCATCGATCAAAACGGCAAGGCGGTTACCCTTGCCGACTTTGCCGGAAAGCGGCTAATCCTCTACTTCTACCCCAAGGACAGCACCCCCGGCTGCACCGACGAGGCCTGCAGCCTCCGCGATGGATGGGGCGAGCTCAGGGCGCAGGGATTCGAGGTGCTGGGCGTAAGCGCCGACTCGGAGGCTTCGCACGTCAAGTTCATCGAAAAGCATAGCCTGCCCTTCAACCTGATTGCCGACACCGAAAAATCGATCCTCGAGGCCTACAACGCCTGGGGCGAAAAGAGCCTATACGGCAAGAAGTACATGGGCATCATCCGTAAAACCTACGTGATCGGCGCCAGCGGCATCATCGAAAACATCTTCGAAAAGGTGAAGGTGAAGAGCCATGCCCAGCAAATCTTGGACGCATATAAAAAATAACAAACAGATAGAATGGCCACAGCAAAAGCAGAAATCAACAAGGACAAGCTAAAGGCGCTACAGGCAACGCTCGACAAGATCGAGAAGGACTTTGGCAAAGGTGCAATTATGAAGATGGGCGACAAGCCTACCATGGACGTGCCCACCATCTCGTCGGGCTCCATCAGCCTAGATGTTGCCCTGGGCATCGGCGGGTACCCACGCGGCAGGGTTATCGAGATCTACGGCCCAGAATCGTCGGGTAAGACCACGCTGGCCATCCACGCCATTGCCGAGGCGCAAAAGACGGGAGGCATTGCCGCCATCATCGATGCCGAGCACGCCTTCGACCGCTTCTACGCCGAGAAACTGGGCGTTGATGTGGAGACGCTGCTGATCTCGCAGCCCGACAACGGCGAGCAGGCGCTCGAAATTGCCGACCACCTGATCCGCTCGGGTGCCATCGACATCGTGGTGATCGACTCGGTTGCCGCGCTTACCCCCAAGGCCGAAATCGAGGGCGACATGGGCGAGAACAAGGTTGGCCTTCAGGCCCGCCTGATGTCGCAGGCGCTGCGCAAGCTCACCGCCACCATCAGCAAGACCAACACCACCTGCATCTTCATCAACCAGCTGCGCGAGAAGATCGGCGTGATGTTCGGCAACCCCGAAACCACCACCGGCGGTAACGCGCTGAAGTTCTACGCTTCGGTGCGCATCGATATCCGCAAGAGCACGCAGATTAAGGACGGCGAGGAGGCCACCGGCACCCGCGCCAAGGTGAAGATCATCAAAAATAAGATGGCGCCACCGTTCCGCAAGGCCGAGTTCGACATCATGTACGGCGAGGGGATCTCGAAGATTGGCGAGATCATCGACCTAGGCGTGGAGTACGAGATCGTGAAAAAGAGCGGCTCGTGGTTCAGCTACGGCGACACCAAGCTAGGCCAGGGGCGCGATGCCGTGAAGCAGCTGCTGCAGGACAACCCTGAGCTGGCCGAGGAGCTAGAGGGCAAGATCCGCGAGGCGCTGGCCGCCAAGTAGGGTCACGGATTGAACGGATTTACGCTGATCTTTTAAAGATCGGAATTGCATAAGGGGAGGCTACCTGACAACGGGTGGCCTCCCTTCGTTTTTGATCACAGATTTTGAGGATTACTCGGATTGCACGGAAGCTCTTTCTAGGAGCGTTGCGGGTTTCCTTAAGGCCTATTTAAGGCGACTGCTCCCGCCTTAGCGGGAGGAATACGCTCGGTGCAGCCTTTGCGTATGAGAGATTTCATGTGAAAGTAATTGTCTTTTTAATGGTCACATGCTGCTCGCATCACAGTCTTTCATCAACGTTGGTGAATACTGCATTCATGGTCGTTTCGCTTTTAGAATTAATGCTTAGGAACGGATGGAAAGCTAAGCCGTATTCACCCCCACCCCCCCTAAAGGGGGCTACGGCGCAGCCCGTATCGCAACCAGAAGCCGAATAGGAGTTCGAGATTCCCCATGATGGTTGAGCTGCCGCGAAGTCCCCTTTAGGGGATTTAGGGGTGGATTCAATGCATTGCATATCCTAAAAGCTATACCCCTGCTTTGCGTATAGCATCATCATCGGTAATACCATCTTCCAAATTGCCAATCGCCCACCCCAAAACAAACAAATGGCGCAACCCTTGCCGAGCTGCGCCATCGTGTGCCGTACATGTTAACCTCCAAAGCCGATCGCCTTGGCTACTTCTTATCCTTATCCTTGTTTTTCTCCTCCTCTTCCTTCTTCTTGTTCTCGCGGATGGTGGCGCGGCTCTTTAGGGTCTCGGCGTAGGGTTCGATCACCGCGTTGATCTGCTCGATGGCGGCGGCCACCTCGGGCTCGTAGTCCGAAACCGAGTCGAGATACTGGAACACCTGGCTCAGCGAGGCGCTCAGCCTGCGGGTACCCTCGACGCTGGTGAGGTTGCCGGTAACCGTGCTGGCCTGTATCTTATCCCAGCAGCGCTTAACCTCGGCCGCCTCGGGCACTAGCCTTGCCACCACCTCGGTTGCCCCAATGGTGGCGATGTCGGCCGTTAGCTCGGGCGATGCCTTAATGTCGCCAACGAGTAGGGTGATGGCCTCGACCTCAACCGGAATCCGAAAATTCTGCATGTTGAAGCCCCTCCGGCGGATAGCGGTAAGCACCCGTTCGCCAGCACCGCTCACCTTCTCGTCGCGCCGAAGCGTTGCCGTGGTGGCCACCCCTTTAAGCTCCTGCACCGAGCTGTCGCAGATGTCGTCCTTGTCGTGCAGTTCCTGGGTATCTTCGGGTTTAGCCTTAGAGCCAATGGCCGCATCGAACTCCACCTTCGACACCTTTACCGTATCCACCATTTTTTGGGGAACGCGCTTACCGGTGACAAGCACCTCTAGCCGTTCGATTACCGATACTGCCAGCGAACCGAGTTCCTTAACCAGCAGCTTCTTCAAATTAATAGACTTAATTCTAACCATAACAAAATGTTTTTAGATGTTTATAAATACCGCACGGTGGCTGAATTGGCTGTTGACATGCCCCGCGTACGGATGCGTTGTGTTGGCTTTGGAGGCCTGCCCTAAAGTTGGTAATTATATTTTAAATTAACAATTCACCATCAGTGCAAATCTCATTAATCGCTACATACCTTTGAATTATGACATATGAAGTTTTGTTTTATTAATAAAGTAACGCTACAGAACACTAACAAACATGCCACACAAGCGCTCCCTACCCCTACCGAAAGCCCCCCAAACCTCCATAAGCAGGGGAAAGGGGGTGGATGACCACCTAAACGCTCTGAAAAATGGAAAGGAAGCGAGGGGTGACCACTTAAGCGCTCTAAGAAATGGAAAGGAAGCGGGGGATGACCACTCAATCGCTCCAAAAAATGGAAAGGAAGCGGGGGGTGACCACTTAAGCGCTCTGAAAAATGCAAAGGAAGCGAGGGGTGACCACTCAAACGCTCCGAAAAATGCAAAGGAAGCGGGGGGTGACCACTTAAGCGCTCTGAAAAATGGAAAGGAAGCGGGGGGTGACCACTCAATCGCTCTAAAAATGCCCAACCGCTGGTTATCGAGGATGCTCCACCAACATTTTTCTATAACGCTGCTTAACGGTGGCCGTTTATTGCTACTTTAGAAGCCTATTTATAATCGTATATCTACCTGTAAGAATAGCAAACGTGATTCCCCTTTCGATGTGGGATGGTAGGTTACGGTTATCGAAGAATCGTCGGACATATTTAAACATGTAAAAGAAAAAGAATTATGGAAAAACAGAAAAAAACTGATGCAAAGAAAACAATGCTACCACACTCGAAGGCTAAATTAGAGTATTATCAATTCTATCTTAAACGTTATCTAACAATTCTACGATTAGCGGATTTTACCAACTGTATTAACATATTTGATGTCTTTTGTGGAACAGGAATCTATGAAGATGGGACAAAAGGAAGCCCCATCTTAGCATTTGAAGCCATTGAGGAGAGTTCTGAAAAGAATAATGGGAAAAAATTAGCACCTGTCAGTCTTATTGTAAATGACATTGAATCGGTCAAAATTGATGGTATTCAGAAATATTTGACCAAGAAAAACAATGACATCTGCAAAATAATTTATCACAACGAAGATGCAGACTCATTTTTGTCAAACATTGAAAATACAATAGGACAACAACAAACGAATGAGCGCAATCTGATATTAATAGATCCTTATGGGTACAAAAAAGTTCGAAAAGAGAATATTAAAAACCTTTTGCTAAAAAAAAGGAATACAGAAATAATGCTTTTTTTACCTATATCTCAAATATACCGGTTTACAGGAGCAGTAATTAATGATGAAGACACTAAAGTTAAGGCCTTGAAAGACTTTATTGACAGTTTCTTCCCAGACAAAACTCATTCAATTTACAACAACTGTCTAACTCATGAAAAAGAACTAATCGAATATATCAGACAAGCATTAATGTTTGAAGGTAAATTCTATGCAACATCCTATTATATTCAACGAGATACAAGAGAGCATTACTATGCCTTGTTTTCTATAACTCCAAACATATACGGACTCGAAAAAAACCTAGAGGTTAAGTGGAAATTAAATGAGGAGTCAGGGGAAGGATTTGAGCAACCCAAAGCAATGTTGGGTCTGTTTGATAATCAGTTTAAAGAAGAAGCCCAAAGAGAGCAATATGACAGGCTTAAAGATATATTGTTAACCATTATCGAAGAAAAAGGCTCTATAGACAACAATCAATTGTATGAGATTACTTTAAAGAACATGTTTTTGCCTAAACACTCAAAGCAAGTACTTATACAATTGCAAGAAGACAATATAATAGAGGTCATAGATGTTAAAACCATGAAAGATGCAAGGCATGGTGCTTTTTACCAATGCTACAATAACTACAGTAATAGAATCGTAAAAATTAGAATCAAGAAAAAAGAGAATCATGTCATCAAAAATTGAATGGACAGAAGCCACTTGGAATCCCTCGTCAGGATGTAGCAAAATATCATCAGGTTGCAAAAATTGTTATGCGGAAGTAATGGCAAAACGATTAAAAGCGATGGGAACTGTAGGTTATGAAAACGGCTTTCATTTTTGTACCGTACCATCTCGCCTAAATGTTCCACTGAAGAAAAAAAAGCCAACTGTGTTTTTTGTAAACTCAATGAGTGATCTTTTTCACGAAGAAATGCCAATCAGTTATCTAGATCAAATATTTTCTATTATTGACCAAACACCTCATCACACCTATCAAATACTAACCAAAAGAGCTGAGAAGATGTATGATTATCTCTCACAAAGGAGAATTCCTAAGAATGTATGGCTAGGTGTAACAGTTGAAAACAAAAAAGAAGGTCTTCCTAGGATAGATAAGTTAAGAATGCTAAATGCGAGTGTTTTGTTTCTTTCCATAGAGCCCCTCCTCGAAGATTTAGAACAAATTGATTTAACTAATATCAATTGGGTTATAGTTGGAGGTGAAAGCGGGAGTAACGCTAGGCCAATGGATAAACAGTGGGTCGAAAACATAAAAACACAGTGCAACAACAATAACGTTGCTTTCTTCTTCAAACAATGGGGCACATGGGGTGCTGATAAGGTAAAACGAAGTAAAAAAGAAAACGGTAAAGAACTAAATGGCAAGGTGTGGCATGAATACCCAGCTTCGATAAAAAAACAGTATAACAAGTTGTAATAAATCATACGCCCTATGCAATTCTCCGAACTCATAAAGCATCGCCAAAGCGATAGGAAGTACGCCGACCGCCCCGTTGAGCGGGAGAAGCTGCTGCAGTGCCTGGAGGCGGCGCGGCTGTCGCCCTCGGCCGACAACGCGCAGCCCTGGAAGCTGGTGGTGGTCGACGACCCCGCGCTAAAGGAGCAGGTGGCCAGCTGCGCAACCGAGCTTGGCATGAACAGATTTGTCCATCAGGCACCCGTAATCGTTGCGGTAGTGCTGGAGCGGATGAACGTTATGGCCACCATTGCCAGCGCCATCAAGCGCAAGGACTTCTCGCTGCTCGACGTGGGCATGGCCGTCAACCAGCTGTGCCTACAGGCCGCCGACATCGGGCTTGGCACCTGCATCATCGGCTGGTTCGACGAGAAGCGGGTTAAGCAGCTGCTACAGGTAGACAGGGGCCGACGCGTTCCGCTGCTGGTTACCATCGGCTACTCCGAGGCCCAAACGCGCGATAAGGTGCGCAAGTCCATCGAGCAGATGAGCAGCTGGAATAGGTACTAGACGCATTCGTTAAACATCCCTGACAGTCATAGCCATCAAGCCAGGCCATTTTTTCAAAGCCTAAAGGCATAATCATGGTAGGTTATCCCCTCCTTGGAGGGGGCAGGGGGTGGGTTTACTCGTTAAAATCAACATTTCCACTCCCACTTAGCGTTCTTAACCCACCCCTACCCCTCCAGAGGAGGGGATAAAGAGTATCAATCATGCACTGGGGCTTAATAACGACTCCTCCATTTCAAAAACATAATTCTATGCATCCGCTTAGCTTATGCCTGAAAGGTGGGTACTAGGCACCGACGCTATCCCTGACAGGGTTTAGAACCCTGTCAGGGATAACCACCCATAAGCATACCCCATTAAAAAAGCCGACCTCAGCAGTCGGCTTTTGCCACATCTAGGAGCTGCACCCGCTCGGCCAAACACCTCCCCTCCCCCATATTTTAACCATCAAACTGATGGCTAAAATTGATTCCATCGTATATCTTTAGCCCGCTAACACTAACTTATTTGAGACGCAATTGTAATCATCACCAAAATGAATAAAGGACGAATAGCAAGAGCGGCGCTGCTAGCGGCAGCCTGCTGCTACGGCGGCACCTCGTACGCGCAGAAGGCCGAGGTGCCCATGCAAACGGGGAAGTTCGAGGCCAGCTGGGAGTCGCTGAAGCAGTACCAGGCCCCCGAATGGTTTAAGAATGCCAAGTTTGGGATATGGGCGCACTGGGGCCCCCAATGCCAACCCGAGCAGGGCGACTGGTATGGTCGCGGCATGTACGAGGAGGGTAGCAACCAGTACAAGTGGCATAAGGAGCACTACGGGCCGCAGTCGGAGGCGGGCTTTAAGGAGGTAATTAACGACTGGAAGGCCGAGAAGTGGGATCCAGAGGCCATCGTCAAGCTGTACAAGCGCTGCGGCGCCCAGTACTTCTTCGCCATGGCCAACCACCACGACAACTTCGACCTCTGGAACAGCAAGTACCAGCCCTGGAACTCGGTGAACCTAGGCCCTAAGAAGGATATCATTGCCGGCTGGGCCAAGGCGGCCAAGCACAACGGCCTGAAGTTTGGCCTCAGCGTGCATGCCGCCCATGCCTGGACGTGGTACGAAACCGCGCAGGGAGCCGACAAGCAAGGCCCCTACGCCGGAAAGCCCTACGACGGTAAGCTAACCAAGGCCGACGGCAAGGGCAAGTGGTGGGACGGCTACGACCCCCAAGAGCTGTACGCCCAAAACCATCCCCTCAGCCAAAAGGGCAACTGGGACAAGCAGTGGGACTGGGGCGATGGAGCATCGGTACCATCCGAGGCGTACTGCACCAAGTTCTACAACCGCACCATCGACCTCATCAACCAGTTTCACCCCGACCTGGTTTACTTTGATGATACGGCCCTCCCCCTTTGGCCCATCAGCAACGTGGGGCTGAAAATCGCCGCGCACTACTACAACCAAAACATGCAGCTCCATAAGGGGAAGCTCGAGGGGGTGATTTTCGGTAAGGTTCTTACCGCCGAGCAAAAGCAGTGCATGGTATGGGATGTCGAAAAGGGCGCGCCCGACCAGATGCAGCCCCTACCCTGGCAAACCTGCACCTGCATCGGCGGCTGGCACTACGAGCAGTGGCGATACGAGCAGGGCAAGTACAAGCCAGCCTGGGTGGTTATCCGCACCCTCGCCGACGTGGTGAGCAAGAACGGCAACCTGCTGCTCAACATCCCCGTAAAGGGCAATGGCTCCATCGACGATAAGGAGATAGCCGTCCTAAACCAGATAGCCCAGTGGATGGATGTCAACAAGGAGTCTATCTTCGATACGCACCCCTGGAAAATCTTTGGCGAAGGCCCGGTAACCGAAAAGGGAAACCCCATAAAGGTGCAGGGATTTAACGAGGGAGCCATCACCCAGCTCACCGCGCAAGATATCCGCTTCACCCAAAAGGGCGATGCCATCTACGCCATTGTAATGGCTTGGCCCGAGAATGGCGAGGTGCTGGTTAAGTCGCTGGGTACCGCCAATCCCTACGACGTAAAGAGCATTCGTAAGGTAGAATTGCTCGGCCACGGGAAGCTGGCCTACACCACCGATGCCTCGGGGCTAAAGGTGAAGCTGCCAGAGGTTAAGAAATCGGACATGGCGCTGGTGCTCAAGATTAGAACAAAGTAGCACTGCATCATACTGAGGGTAGTAATAAAAAAACGCCGACTTTGCAGTCGGCGTTTTTTATATCTTCATGTGGCGATCCATCTCGCGCTTGGCGTACACCCTCTTGCCTCAAACTAATGCGAACTTGACGCAGGTTATCGTTAGAGAGCTAGAGTTCCCTTCCACCTATACCACTTAAGAGATTCTTTTTATCAACAGATCATTGGCATAATTTTTGTCAACAACAAACAATGATTACTAATTATTTTATTTTGGAAAGCAAACCTGATTTAAAACAAAAAAGCGCATGAAAAAGTTCTTAGTCTTATTTATTCTAGCCTTCTTATTTATGGGGTGTGCTAAGAATGCAATAGTAACAACGAATGCCTGTAATTCTGCAAATCCAATCGAAGAGGTTGATTGGCTAAAAGCCATGAAGAACTCCCTAACAAATTGCAGCTGCGAGATGTCTATCATTCAGGGGACATACAACAACCAAACGGTGTTCTTTACTATGATTACCGACCCTCTATGCAACAGCGTTAACATGCCCACCCTGTACAGCTGCGAAGGGAAGGTCGTTCGGGTTTTTAATGAAACCGACTATCGCGAATTCAATGATAAAGTAACTACGGTGAAAGTGCTTTACCGATGTAAAACCACAAAATAACAGCCACAACCTTTCTATATGCAACAAAAACGCCGACTGTACAGTCGGCGTTTTCTATATCTTCATGTGGCGATCCATCTCGCGCTTGGCATCCTTCAGCTTCAGGGTTTCGCGCTTATCGTACTCCTTCTTACCCTTGGCAAGAGCGATATCGAGTTTCGCTAATCCCTTATCGTTAATAAAAAGGCGCGTGGCGATGATGGTGAGCCCCGTCTCCTGCGACTTGCGCTCGAGCTTCGCCAGTTCCTTGCGCTGCAGCAGCAGCTTGCGGTCGCGCCGCGGATCGTGGTTGTTGTAGGTTCCCCAGTAGTACTCCGAGATGTTCATCCCCTTAACAAAAAGCTCGCCGCGGTGGAAGTAGCAGAACGAATCTACCAGGCTCACCTTGCCGGCACGAATCGACTTGATCTCGGTACCCGTTAGCACGATGCCAGCGGTGTAGGTCTCGATGAACTCGTAGTCGTGGCTGGCACGCTTATTCCGTATGTTGACTTTTGGTTTATCCATGTTACGATGACAAAAAAGCAGAGCTCCGAGCCCTGCTTTACAAATATAGAAAAATACCTTCTAAAATGCGATGGCCAACAATCCCCGCAGAACAAGGTGGGCAATAAGGCTTATGCCCACAAAAATAAGCACGGTGAGCACGGTGTAGCCCAAGCGCTGCTCGGTAACGGTGCCCAGCACTGGCTTAAAGCCCAGCCAAAGTACGTACAGCGAGTAGAAGCACGCAAGGCGCATCAGCCCGTTGATTGGCTGAACCTGAAGGATGTTGCCGATGGTCATAAACAGCAATGCCGGAGCAATGGAGAAGATGGCCAGCTTAGCCGAAAGCGTCAGATCCTTGGTGGAGTCGAAGTTCACCGAAAGCTTTTCGATGGCATAGGCAAGTATGATTACCGAGCCACATGGGATAGCAAAGTCGATGATGGTTTGTCCAATAATCTCTCCGAGGCTCTCATCCTGCGTCCAAATCAAATCGCCAATAAAGGTCGACATGGCGTAAATGGCACAGAAAGGAATCAGGTAGGCCTTATACAAGGCGTTGATTTCAACCTTCTCCTCGCGGATTTCCTCCCATTCCATTTTAGGATTTCGAAGAAGATTGAAAATTCTACTCCAGAGTTGTTTAGGGTTCATTTGAGCGTGCGTTAAAAAAGCAGACAAAAATAGGCTATTTTTGCAGAATTACTCCCATGTTTTAAAGCATTTCATCTGCGATGAGCAAAAAATTATACGACCTTATAACCATTGTAGGACCAACCGCTTGCGGCAAAACCACCCTCGCTGTTGCGCTTGCAGATAGGTTGGGTGGCGAAATTCTATCGGCCGACTCGCGCCAAGTATACCGATGTATGGATATTGGAACGGGGAAAGATCTCTCGGAGTACCAGCTCAACGGGCGACATATTCCATACCATTTAATAGATATTGTTGATGCAGGAGTACGCTTCGACGTCTTCGAGTACCAGCAGGCATTCCTAAAGGCCTACAACGAAGTTGCCGCTCGGGGCAACCAAGCCATCGTATGCGGTGGATCGGGGATGTACGTCGAGGCGGTAGTAAAAGGGTACGACCTAAAGCCTGTTCCTCAGAACGACGAACTAAGGGCATCGCTCGAGGCGTACTCGCTCGAGAAGCTAACCGGTATGCTCAGCACCATGAAGTCGCTGCACAACAGAACCGATGTCGACACCAAGAATCGCGCCATCCGCGCCATCGAAATAGAGACCTACTATAGGGATCATCCGAACGAAAAGGAGGATTTTCCTAAGTTCACCAACATCTACTTTGGCATCGACATTCCCCGCGACCTGCGCCGCGAGCGCATCACCCAGCGGCTGCATCAGCGCCTCGACGAGGGGCTGATCGACGAGGTAAAATCGCTACTTGCCAAAGGCGTTACCATCGACGACCTCCTCTACTACGGGCTGGAGTACAAGTTTGTGGGCAGCTACCTCGACGGCAAGCTCGCCTACCCCGATATGGAAAGCGGTCTGGAGATGGCCATCCACCAGTTTGCCAAACGCCAGATGACCTGGTTCCGAGGCATGGAGCGAAAAGGTGCCACCATAAATTGGATTGAATACCAGCTTACGCTTGACGAAAAGGTGGAGCTGATTCTAGAGAAGATCGGACAATAGACAGTAGGGGAAAGTCAGCCAATTCAAATCATCGTAAATAATAGCACCCGAGCAAGAGGATAGCAATATCATATTATCGCCAAAATTGTACTTTTACCTCCAAATCGTAAGCAAAATCAACAAACAGAAGCGTAACAAAGACGAAAATGCATCGTTATGCAGGTAGCTACAAACGTTAGGACAAATTTATTTCGTATGAAGAAAATACACTTTAAACCAGCAGCACTGCTGCTCCTTTCTCTTATGGCATTCTCATCAGGAAAGGGGGCACACGCAGCAACCGGTGCAATAGCCATCGACACTGCGCTTACCAAGGAGGAAATCGCCAAGGGCATCCTCACCCCCGAAATCATGTGGAAGTTTGGACGCGTAGGCGCTCCTACCCTATCGCCCGACGGCCAACAGGTGGTATACCCCATCTCGTACTACAACCTAAAGGAGAACAAGGGCGTTACCAACCTTTACCTTTTATCTACCAAAGGTGGAGAACCTAAGAAGATAACCGACGAAAAGGGTTCGGAGTCGAATCCTGTATGGAGCAAGGATGGTAAAGCAATCTACTTCCTCTCGACCCGCGAAGGCGGATCGCAACTATGGAAGTACAACCTCAGCGATGGGGCAATGGCCAAGCTAAGCAGCCTCGATGGCGACATCAACGGTTTCACAATCTCTCCAGATGGTCAGAAGATTGCTTACGCAACCGATGTGAAGATACAAAAGGTTAGCGGCAAGGAGGTTTATCCCGAAATGGATAAGTCGAACGTGATGATCTTCGACAACCTGATGTACCGCCACTGGGATACCTGGGAGGATGGCTCGTACAGCCACATCTTTGTTGCCGACTTTAAGAACAACACCATCGAAGGTGCTATCGACATCAACAAGGATCAGGCATGGGACACCCCAATGGCAACCGACTACGACATTGCAGAGGTACAGTGGAGCCCAGACTCAAAGAAGATTGTGTTCGCCACCAAGCCGCTTACCAGCCGCCAGTACGCCACCAGCACCAACTCCGACATCTTTGTTTACAACGTCGAAAGCAAAACGACTGAAAACATCTCTTCGGATAATGCCGGTTACGACCGCTACCCCACCTTCTCGCCCGATGGTAAGACCATCGCATGGTGGAGCATGAAAACCGACGGATATGAGAGCGACCAAAAACGCCTCTTCCTAATGGACGTTGCAACTGGCGTAAAAACATACGCTACTGCCGGATTCGACCAAAACATCGAAACCTATACATGGAGCAACGACAGCAAGACCATCTACTTTACCAGCGGAATCCAAGGCACCGAGCAGGTATTTAAGATTGATGTGGCCAAGAAAGCCATCACCCAGTTCACCAAGGGCTACCACGACTACACCGCCTGCTGCTTCAACAACGGCGTGCTAGTTGGTCAAAAGATGTCGATAAAGATGTCGCCCGAAATCTTTAAGGTTGATATCAAAACTGGCAAGGAGACTCAGCTAACCTTTACCAACGCCAACATCTACCGCCACATTAAGATGGCCGAAACTCAGGAGCGTTGGGTTACCACCACCGACGGTAAGAAGATGCTCGTTTGGGTAGTTCTCCCCGTAAACTTCGATGCAAGCAAGAAGTATCCTGCCCTACTCTACTGCCAAGGCGGACCACAATCAACCGTTAGCCAGTTCTGGAGCTTCCGTTGGAACTTTCAGATTATGGCTGCTAACGATTACGTAATTGTAGCGCCAAACCGTCGCGGAGTTCCATCGTTCGGTCAGGAGTGGAATGCACAAATATCTGGCGACTACTCTGGTCAAAACATCAAGGACTACCTAAGCGCCATCGACGATGTTAAGAAGGAGCCTTGGGTTGATGCAAACCGTTTAGGATGCGTTGGCGCTAGCTACGGCGGCTACTCTACCTACTTCCTTGCCGGGAATCACGAGAAGCGATTCAAAGCCTTTATTGCCCACAACGGCATGTTCAACCTCGAAAGCTTCTACGCGGCTACCGAGGAGACCTTCTTTGCCAACCACGACCTTGGCGGCGCATACTGGGATAAGAGCAACGCCGTAGCGCAGCGCTCGTTTGCCAACAGCCCACACCGCTTCGTTCAGAACTGGGATACCCCAATCATGGTAATTGTAGGCGGTCACGACTTCAGAATTCCTTACACCGAAGGCCTACAAGCTTACAACGCTGCAAAGCTTAGAGAAATCCCTGCTAAGCTGCTTGTATTCCCCGAAGAAACCCACTTCGTTACCAAACCACAGAATGCGGTTATCTGGCAGCGCGAATTCTTCGGATGGCTGGATAAGTGGCTTAAGTAAAGATATGACAGCAATAGAAAAAGGGGTGAGCGTTACTGCTCACCCCTTTTTTACTATTCGAATTGATTCAGGTAGTCCCCCAACAAAACGTCAGTGCTTGATAGCTCAAACTTCTTCCGCAGCCTTGTTCGAATAGCCTCGATACTCTTAACGCTAATTCCGGTTATCTCCGAAATGCACCTAGTTGTAGTATTAACCCTTACAAGGGCACACACCTTATATTCATTGGGGGTTAAGTCAGGGAATCGGCTACTTAGGTTCTCATTAAAGTGCGGATGAAGTGCTACAAAGCTACGCTCAAACACCTTCCACAAATCGGTAACCCTATACTTTTCGACCTCTAAAACAGCTAACGTCATCCACCCCTGATATGCCACTGGCTGCTTCTCTTTTATCTTATTGAGCTTTGCTATAACCTTATCGACTAGCACGTTTTTCTCCTCCACCTCCAGCAGTTTCGTCAAAACCTCCTTATCCTTCAAAGCATTGACCTCATCCAAGCATTTGCTCTGAATGAGTTTCGCTTCTTCTATCGCCTTTTTATAAAGCCTCCGATACCTAATAAAACCTACTGCACCTAAAAATGCCAGCACAAAAAGAATAAAGAAAGCAAGCCCAAGCACAGCTAGGTGATCGGCTGCTCCATTTTCCGGATTGCTTCCAATGCCGCCATCTTCTGGCCCGACAGTTTTTTTATGGAAAGCAGCGATACTTACTGCATAGAATTTATTACAACTAATCCCCTCCTTGAAACTTCCCAAATCTACAGGGGCAAAATGCAACACATCAACAGCGTAAGCACTCCGGACTTGACATCCGAATAAATTCAAACATAGAAGGCAAAGGCAAAAAGCGGTGGCTAGTAAACGTATCATTGGATTTGTCTATGGTTATTTTTAATGTCCCGTAAAAATATAACTTTTACACATCTTTACAATTCTACCCAATAGTCTTAATTATAGCTTTGCAATCTCTTTCTGGAATTGTAAATTTGCCCCACTCGAAAACTAATAAAAAACCTCATGGAAATAAACGTAAGCTCGGAATTTGGAACGCTCGAAGGCGTTATCCTTCACTCACCAGGTGCCGAAGTGGAAAATATGACACCCGAGAATGCCCAAAGGGCGCTCTACAGCGACATTCTCAACCTATCAATAGCCAAGAAAGAGTACCAACAAGTAATAGGGGTCTTGAGCAAAGTGACCCAAACCTTCGAGGTAAAAGACCTACTTGCCAAAACCCTATCCTCGCCTGCCGTAAAGGAGGAGCTGGTTAGAAGTATTTGCGCAGCAGAGAAGCAGTACCAGCTAGTTGACGAGCTTCTAGCTCTATCACCAGTGGCCTTAAGCAAGGCACTCATAGAAGGGTTGCCGCTTAAAAGGAATAACCTAACAACCTTTTTAAGCGAAGATCGATACTCCCTGCACCCTCTCTTCAACTTCTACTTCACCCGCGATGCCTCAATCTCGATCAACAACAAGGTGCTCATTGGTAAGATGGCCAACAAGGTTCGCGATAGGGAGGCAACCATTATGGAAGCCATTTTCAACCACTCGGGAGAATTCTCGACAAGTACCATCAACCCCTACAACTCGCAAGATGCACGCCAAATTACCATTGAAGGTGGAGATGTGCTAATTGCCCGCGAAGATGTGCTAGTTATTGGGAATGGATGCCGAACCACAACACAGGGAATTGACTTTATCCTTTCCCAAATCTTACAGCAAGACAAGAAAGGCAGATTCCATATTATTGTTCAAGAGCTACCTCACACCCCCGAGTCGTTCATCCACCTCGACATGCTATTTACCCTGCTCGACTTCAACAAGTGCATGGTATACGAGCCAATAATTCTTAACAGCAACAAATTTCAGACGGTTCATATTACTGTAGATAACGGGACTGTAAGCATCCGCTCTGTTGACAGCATCCTTTCAGCACTTCGCTCGCTGGGCATCGATTTAGAGCCGATTGTTTGTGGGGGCACAAAGGACAGCTGGACTCAAGAACGCGAGCAATGGCATAGCGGCGCTAACTTCTTTGCCCTTGGGCCTGGCAAGGTGATGGGCTATGCGCGTAACGTAAACACCTTGGAGGAAATGAACAAGCACGGCTTCGAAATAATAAGAGCCAAGGATGTTATCACCAACCATATCGACTTGAGCGCACACAACAGATATGTTGTTGCTATTGATGGCTCCGAGCTACCCCGCGGTGGCGGTGGTGCTCGATGCATGACGATGCCTGTAAGAAGAACAAAGATCAGCTGGTAAACCCGCGAAACCATAAATAGAATGCACTTATCCTCCTGCCTATACAGGAGGATAATACGCCCTGATTATACATTTTGGCCGCCGAAACCATCCCTTGGCGTAACAGCGGTTGCCCCTGCTCGATCTAGGACTCCGTCGTAACCACCTATTGCAGCTGGCCTACCATTCAAAAGCAATGATCCTCGGCTATAAACCCCACTTCAACGCATCTCGTGGCATCTCGGAGGTAGGTAAGAGCCGCTCGGCAAGCCCCCAAAGCACCCTGCTGCAGCTTCAATAGCCTCAGAACACGCATCAGAGCCATCTCCAGCAGACTTTAATGTATCTCCGATATACCTCGAACGTATCTCCGATATACCTTTTAAGGGTATTAGGCATTGCGCTGAGGCAGACGGCAGGAGTTGCAGGCTATTTTCAGGGGCTGCGTAACCTTTTCAGGCCTCCCATGATTGCCCGGACAGGGGTTTAGATCCTCGCCTGCTTACATATTGCTGCAGAAATTTCGCTTGGGGATATGCTAATCAGGCAACGACAGACTTAATCAGATTTGCGGCATCTAGCAACGAGGTAGCAGATCGCATCTTGAGCCCTGATTCATCAAGTATTCTTTTGCCCTCAATAGCATTCGTTCCCTGAAGACG
This sequence comes from uncultured Acetobacteroides sp., assembly GCF_963678165.1. Lineage (NCBI taxonomy): Bacteria > Pseudomonadati > Bacteroidota > Bacteroidia > Bacteroidales > Rikenellaceae > Acetobacteroides > uncultured Acetobacteroides sp. The sequence goes on from NZ_OY782755.1 coordinate 3,549,305, forward strand.
CACAATTACAGGAATTCCAATCGTCCCTACCTCCTTACACGCACTCACAATACCTTGGGCAACCCTATCGCATCGAACAATACCACCAAAGATATTTATAAGAATGGCCTTCACGTTCGGATCTTTTAGGATGATTCTGAACCCAGCCCCTACTGATGCTGCACTTGCACCGCCTCCCACGTCCAAAAAGTTGGCTGGAGCGCCACCAGAATGCTTAATGATGTCCATCGTTGCCATGGCCAAACCAGCACCATTCACCATGCAGCCTACATTTCCATCAAGCTTTACGAAGTTGAGCTTACAAGCAGCAGCCTCCACTTCGTAGGGGTCTTCCTCGTTCTCATCCCTATATGCTGCAATAGATGGATTTCTAAACAAGGCATTATCATCAATAGCCATTTTAGCATCAACCGCAAAAATACGCCCATCCGCAGCCTTTAGGAGCGGGTTGATTTCGAGTAGCGATGCATCAGAGCCAACATAGGCATTATATGCGGCCAGTATAGCCCTTCCAAAATTCTTCAAGGACACCCCAGAAAGACCCAACCTGAAGCCCATTTTCCTAACTTGGTAATCTTGCAGCCCTACTGGCTCAACAATTTCCCTAAATATAAGGTTGGGAGATTTTAGGGCTACCTCTTCGATATCAACACCGCCTTCTGCTGAATACACAATTGAATTTTTGCCAACCTTTCGATCCAGCAGAATGGAAAGGTAGAGCTCTTTCAATGGCTCCGAACCTGAAGAGTAAACATTCTCGGTCACCAGCACCTTACGCACCTTTTTGCCTTCTACACCGGTTTGATGCGTCACCAGCTGCATGCCAATCATTGCCTCGGCAATCTCATATGCTTGCTCTGCCGATATAGCCAGCTTCACACCACCGCCCTTACCACGACCACCTGCATGGATTTGAGCCTTAATAACACAGCTATCAGAATTTACCTCTTCCTTTAATCGAAGAGCAGCATCTAGCACCTCTGCGGGGGAAGAAGCAAGAATTCCAAAAGGAACAGGAACACCATACTTGGCTAAAATCTCTTTCGCCTGATACTCGTGCAAATTCATAAAGATGAAATGATAGATACGGTTTAACGCTAAGTTGTTATATCTTTACCCCTCTTTTATGGTAAACATGAGAAAGTTAGAAGTACACGAGTTAAACAGATTAGATGTCGAAGAGTTCAAGAGGATAGAAAAACACCCTGTCGTAATTGTACTCGACAACGTTAGGAGTCAGAACAATATTGGATCTGTATTTCGCACAGCCGATGCCTTTAGAATCGAAAAGGTGGTGCTAACAGGAATATGCTCAACACCACCTAACAAGGAAATTCACAAAACAGCCTTAGGTGCCGAAAACAGTGTTGAATGGGAATACTTCGATAAATGTACCGACGCTGTTGAAAGCCTAAAAAATGCAGGCTACACCATTGTATCTATTGAGCAAGTAGAAGGTAGCATTTCTCTCGAAAAGTTCACAATCGATCAAAATGCTAAATATGCATTAGTGCTAGGCAACGAGGTTAAGGGCGTCGATCAGGAAGTTGTGCAAGCAAGCGATTGTGCTATTGAAATCCCACAAGAGGGAACAAAGCATTCGCTCAATGTCTCTATTACAGCAGGGATTGTAATGTGGGAGTTCTTTCGGAAGTTTTCGTTTTAGCAGCCAAGGTTCAGTAGGCAATCGCCGATTATACGGCACAAAAAAAGGAGGCTCAAGGCCTCCTCTTTTTATATCAGAATCATCTATATACTATAGAAGAGATTGGAATGCAGCATTCTGAAGATATGCACGGAATTCGAATTCAGTTGCAGCAAGTTTCTTCAATGAAGCATCACCAGATACAGCTTGCTTCAAGTTGCTAAGCAATGCCGATTCGTTTCCTTGACGAGCAGCGATAACAGCCTTAAGGTAAGCACCCTTTGGAGTGTTAACTTGCTCAAGAACCTTAGAAGCATTTTCAGTCTTACCTACAAGAAGTAGAGCAAGAGCTTGGTTGAACGAGTTCGATCCTGCAAGGTAATCAACTGCAGCAGTGTATTGACCCTTAGTGATTGCAATGTAAGCAAGGTTGTGCTTAACTTGTTCACCAGCATCACCAGCTTGAACAAACAGCTTTTCAGCTTCAGCAATCTTACCTTGAGCAAGAGCAACAGCACCTTGGTTGTTCTTAACAACTGCATCGCTATTAATAGCAGCAGCAGCTTCGAATTGCTTAGCAGCCTCAGCAACCTTTCCTTGCATTAGGTAAACAGCACCAAGGTTATTAATTGCCTTGTAGTTTTTGCTATCAATTTGAATAGCGCCTTCGTATGCTGCAATTTTGTAAGATGGATCAGAAGAAAGTTTAGCACCATACACTAGTTGATCTGCAGAAATGTTGCTGAAATCCTTGTTTTGAATCTTAGCCTTGATTTGATCATCAGAAAGACCAATGCTATTTACGTTAGCAATAAGGTTAGACTTTCTAAGTGCTGGAAGAATTGTCTTCTTAAGGTCAGGCCAACCTGCAGATAGATTCTTGATTTCACGGTCGCGAACGTTAGGATCGCTATACATAGAAACTACTCGAAGGATAAGTTCCTTATCGGCAATATTTGAAGCGCTAACTAGTGCAACAAAACCATCCCAATCTTCACCAAGAGAGGTAACTTCTGGCTTGCTAACCACATCTTTAATCTTCTTGAAATCCTTCTTTACAGCATCCTTAGTAGAAGCACCACGCTTGGCAGAAAGTTTGTCGTTTAATTCAACTGGACCATCTGGAGAAGCGTAAGCCTTTATGGAAAGACCTTGGAAAGATTTATTTACAGTATCACCCTTAACCTTTGCAATGTATTGCTCTAAGTCTTTAACTTGAGACTTAGACAACTGCTTCTTTTCTACTATTGCCTTGTTAATCATGAAAAGAATTTCAGCAGATTGTTGTTCTGGAGTAACTCTTTGGTAAGATTGATCATAGAAAATTGGAGCAGCAGCAGGAGTTGCTAAAGTGTATAGAGCACTAACGCCATCAGCCAACTTATAAGGTTGATCGAATGGAATAGTCTTACCCTTATAAAGGATCTTTACACGAAGCTCAAGTTTCGCCATTCTAAGCTGATCGCTGTATGGGAATTCAACCTCTTGCTCATAGCTACCACCATTTTCGTAGCTAATAACCTGATTGTTATCCTTTACATCTTCGCCCTGAAGAAGTTTTGCTGTTGCTGCAAGTTCACCTCCATTATAAACCAAAACAGGAGTTAACTCAAGTACAGCCTTCTTGTTGAAGAACTTGACTGGGAAAGCAACGCTAATCTTAGCCTTAACAGTTCCAGCTTTTGCTTCAAGTGAAGATGGAACGCAGGATACCTTTACTTGGTCAACTGCCTTCTTCATCTTTTCAGGATTGCTACAACTTCCCAAAAGAAGTACTACAGCAACCATCCATGCTAAATAGCTGATACGAATGTTTCTCATAATCGCTTGTCTATTTTTGTATTAAAGTTTCTTTTTACAAACTCAGGCCATTCACCTGCAAACTTATAAATCTTTAAGCTAAAAAAGAAATAAATAGATCAAATAAATCGGTTTTCCTCTTTTACTCAATAGATAATGCGTAAATCACTTAGAATTAACAGCAACAAACGCCAAAAGTCAACACCCATGAACCACATTTAGGCTATTTTAACCAACAAAAAGGGGGAACAAATGCCCCCCCTTTCCTATAGTTATATCCTCATATTACTCTTTACGCTCAGGTCTCGAAGGGCGATCCCCACGTTTAGGACCATCGGGACGTGGTTCACGAGGTGCTTGCTCTGGTCGTGGAAGAAGTGCTCTACGACTCAACTTCAACTTCCCAGTCTTCTTGTCGACTTCAATGAGCTTTACATCAACAATATCACCTTCTTTAAGAACATCTTCCACCTTTTCGACACGGTTATGGTCAATCTCTGAAATATGGAGAAGACCATCCTTACCAGGTAGAATCTCAACAAATGCTCCAAACTGAAGAATTGACTTCACCTTTCCACGGTAAACCTCACCCTCTTCAGGAACTGCTACTATGGCTTTAATCTTTTGAGCTGCAGCAAGAAGTCCGTCTCTATCTTCACTAAAGATATCAACAATACCCTTATTTTCAACCTCAGTAATGGTAATTGTAGTATTAGTCTCCTTTTGGATTTCCTGGATGATCTTACCGCCAGGTCCAATAACCGCGCCAATAAACTCCTTAGGTATGATGATTTGCTCAATACGAGGAACATGTGGTTTGTAATCCTCTCGTGGTTCTTTTATCGTTTCTAAAATCTTACCTAAAATATGCATACGCCCAGCACGAGCTTGATCTAGCGCTTGAGATAGTATCTCATACGACAACCCGTCAACCTTAATATCCATTTGAGTAGCAGTGATACCATTCTCAGTTCCTGTAACTTTAAAGTCCATATCACCAAGATGATCTTCATCGCCAAGAATGTCTGAAAGGACAGCAAATTTTCCCGTCTTCTTATCTGCAATAAGCCCCATTGCTATACCTGAAACTGGACGCTTAATCTTCACACCTGCATCCATAAGAGCAAGAGTCCCAGCACAAACAGTAGCCATTGATGAAGAACCGTTAGACTCAAGAATATCTGAAACAACGCGAACTGCGTATGGGTTTTCAGGATTCTTTGGAACCATAGGCTTAAGAGCACGGAATGCAAGATTTCCATGTCCAATTTCTCGACGGCTTAGTCCACGTGAAGCACGAGCATCACCAGTTGAGAAAGGAGGAAAATTATAGTGAAGGACAAACTGCTCGGTACCTTGATTAAGAACCTCGTCGATTTGTTTCTCGTCAAGTTTTGTTCCAAGCGTTACAGTAGTAAGCGACTGTGTTTCTCCACGAGTAAAGACAGCTGAACCGTGAGCCGATGGAAGATAGTCCACCTCACTCCATATTGGACGAATAGTTTTTGTGTCGCGTCCATCAAGACGTACTCCTTCGTCAATGATCATACGACGCATGGCCTCTTTAAGTACATCGTGGAAGTAGCGTTCTACAACAGGTTTCATACCGGCAAGAACCTCTTCTGGTACTGATGCCTCGAATTCTTCAAGAACTGCAGCAAATTTATCGCTACGTTCATGCTTCGAGGTCATTCCTTTTGCTATCTCGTATACTTTATCGTAGGTTTCTTTCCAAATCTTTTCACGAAGTTCTTCGTCATTACGCTCATGGCAGTATGTTCGCTTAGTGGTTTTACCAACCATTTCAGCAAGTTCTACTTGGGCGATACAGTGCTTCTTAATTACCTCATGAGCAAACTTGATCGCATCAAGCATATCCACTTCCGAAACTTCATTCATTTCACCTTCTACCATCATAATATTATCGAGGGTAGCGGCTACCATAATGTCTATATCGGCATCCTTAAGCTGCGAGAACGTTGGGTTAACCATCAGTTCGCCATTAACTCTTGCAACACGAACTTCTGAAATTGGGCCATTAAATGGAATGTCGGAGACAGCCAACGCTGCAGATGCGGCAAGACCTGCAAGTGCATCTGGCATAGTATCTTTATCTGCAGAAATTAGGTTTACAGTAACAAAAACCTCTGCATGAAAATCATCTGGGAATAGAGGACGTAGAGCGCGATCAACCAATCGCGAAACTAGAACCTCATAGTCAGAAGGCTTTGCCTCTCTTTTCATAAACCCACCAGGGAAACGACCTGCAGCTGCATACTTTTCCTTGTAGTCTACTGAAAGTGGCATAAAGTCAACGTCCTCCTTGGCCTCCTTTGCAGCAGTAACAGTGGCAAGGAGCATCGTATTACCCATCTTAACCACAACAGAACCGTCAGCTTGCTTGGCCAACTTCCCTGTTTCTATCTCAATTACCCTGCCATCACCAAGTTCAATTGTTTTTTTGATCGCATTATACATATAAAAACCTCTTTATTAATTCCAATCTCGTTATAAAAAAACAAATATACTCCTTTTGTTAAAAAGGAGTATAAAAAAAGGCAATTTTGCAATTGCCTTTTAAAATTATTTTCTCAAGTTAAGAGCCTTGATAATTGCTCTATATCTTTCAATTTCCGTATCCTTCAAATACTCGAGCAATCTTCTTCTCTTACCCACCAACTTAAGTAGCGAACGTTGGGTGTCATAATCCTTACGGTGGGTTTTGAGATGCTCGGTTAAATGGTTGATACGGTATGAAAATAGCGCAATCTGACCCTCTGCTGAGCCAGTATCGGTATTAGACTTCCCGTACTGTTGAAAAAGTTCTTGTTTTTTCTCTGCTGTTAAATAACTCATCTCTAAATGTTTTTATAACGTTCGCCTATAAAGACGCGCAAAATTAAGCAATATTTCTGGTTCGGCAAATCATCCACCCACTTTTTTCTACCAATTAACTTCAGAAAAGCTTAACCATCAGCAAAAACTAGCATATTGCAATTCTAGCGCATACAGACGCCTCCTTCTACAATTTTTTTCCCTATTGGGCAGCACAAACAGCGTTTTTCATCGCAGTACACCTTTTTTAAATGCAGCAAAGCCTGTGTGTAAAATGCAGACTTTACTGGCATACCCAACCGCCTCCATCTATCAACTACACTATTATTATCAGGGGAGATAGCATCAAGCAGATCAAGTGCTTTTTCTTTTAAATGGTATGCGTCATTCATATGTCCATATGCAAAAACGAAAGGAACAAGGAGATTTATACCAAGCAGATTCAAGGCGCCATTCCCCAAACGCTTCTTCTGCGAAACAGTTGTTTTACCAAACACGAAGTGATCTTCCCAATAGGGTGAAAGTTCTATATTCGAAAATAACGCACAGAACTCTTCGAAACTGCTGCATATTACTATGCTGCCAAATATTGATGAATGTTCATGAAGCAAACTTGCAAGTTGCGCTATACGTATGGTTGGAAAATTTTGAGGCCTAGTTCTCAGAAATTTCCACATACTTTTATCCAATGGTTTCAACTTGTATTTTGCTGATAAGAATTGGTACTCGAGTTTTAAGGTTGTCGTATATGTGTCATCTTCAACATTGCAGAGTAAGCCTGCTTGTCCAAACAGCAACGCTTCTATTGACAATCTGCTGTTACGATGCTTTAGTATCATCTGATGTGGCAAAGCTTTTGCCAACAACTCGAATGGTAGCGAGTTTATTGAAAATCCAAAGTTTCTCAGAAGAAAGATATAGGCAACCTCTTCCCAGTTACTTGATGTTCTCTTAAGTTCATGCTCAATTGCTTCTACTTTTTTACCCAACTTCTCGACCAGCAATCTTCCTAAAAATTGCTTTATCAAAAAGGAATCAATTTCAGCAATATACCTTTCGCAAGGAATCCAATCAGACGAGTTAATCATCTCGCGATATCGGACTTCAAGGCTTTTATCGAAGTGTAATACAGCACACTTAACAGAAGTTCCAGTCGTTCGAGTTATCTCCACATCATCATGATTAGCAACAATGTGCATAATTACACTGTCATACGCCTTGTCGGTATGATGGTTGTGCTTTAGCCAGTCTGAGGTATTTTGGTGAACTTCTACATTACCAGCCCAGAGCTGACCATCGATTTGCAACTTAGCATTGAAAAAATCGGGACCTGAATCACCATTTTGACTACCAGCATGCAGCACTTTAACGTTTTCGCCCGAGATGCACACCAACTCTCTTGTGTCAAAAAGCTGAAACTTCCATATAAATTGCAAGAAATGTTCACTCATCATTTTGAATGTTTAAAAACAAGACCAACCATTTGAGATTAAATATACAATAAATCTCACAGAACTAAAATGATTGCATTTGTACGGTAAAAATTACACGATCCTCTCTATATTATTTACAGCAAACAGGAACTCGTCACATTAAAATATTCTAAATGGCCACATCAAACAATCAATAAAAGATTAGTTTTAGCGCTCAAAATAGAGCAAACATGTCGAATAGAATTGAAATTGTCGTTGATAACATTGGGAATAAAGCACATGTTGAACCTGGAATGTCATTATCCGACATAGCAAAATCTCAGAATATAATGTTAAAGCATCCTATTCTAGGTGCTTTTGTAAACAACAAAATTAAAGAGCTTTCATACAAGATTTATTCTCCAAAAACTGTTCGTTTTATTGATATCACCCACCAAGCAGGACGGAGAATGTACGAGCGTTCGCTATTCTTTGTCCTTAACAAGGCCATAAAAGAGGTACTTCCTTCCAAGCAGCTGCGAATAGAGCACTCCATATCAAAAGGCTACTACTGCGAAATAGAGGGTATGGAAGGCGTTGACCTCGAAATTGTAATGGCAATCCTCGATAGAATGAAGGAAATAATTGATGCAGATCTTCCTTTTACCCGAATAAAAATGCTTACAGAAGAGGCTATTCCTCTTTTTGAAAAAGAGGGATTGAGCCAAAAGGTAAAGCTGCTAAAGACTAAGCCTAAACTATACACATCCGTCTATAAGCTAGATGGCACTATAGACTACTACTACGAAGAGCTAGTTCCGTCTACAGGTTACCTTACTAACTTCGATTTGGTAAAGTATTTCGAGGGTATGCTTTTAATGACTCCCAAAAAAGACAATCCAGAGAAACTAGAAGACATCATCCTACAAAACAAGATGTTCGATATCTTTCAAGAACAAAAGGATTGGCTTAAGATTATTGATGCAGAAACAATCGGAGATCTTAACCAGACCATACTGGAAGGAAACGGCGGGGAACTAATTAAGGTTGCAGAAGCACTCCATGAAAAAAAGGTTGCACAAATAGCCGATCAAATCTACAGCAGGAAGGACGTACACCTTGCGCTCATTTCAGGTCCGTCATCAAGCGGAAAAACAACCTTTTCGAAGCGTCTTGCTGTTCAACTTCGCGTTCTTGGGCTAAAGCCAGTAACTATCTCCATGGACAACTACTTTGTTGACCGCGAGCACACCCCTAAAGACGAAAATGGCAACTACGATTTCGAATCGATTTACGCCGTTGACATAAAGCAATTCAACACAGACCTAACCGCCTTAATGAACGGAGAGACTGTTGAAATTCCAATATTTAACTTCGAGACAGGGCAACGAATTTACAAGGGACACAGGCTGAAAATTGACAAAAACAGCATCATCATCGTTGAAGGTATCCATGCACTAAATCCTATGCTTACCTCGATGATTGAGGATAAGAAAAAATTTAAGATCTACCTTTCGGCACTTACATCTATTTCGATGGATAGGCACAACCATGTACCAACTACCGACAACAGACTTATCCGCCGAATTGTACGCGATGCTCGATACAGAAGCTACTCAGCCTACGAAACCGTAAAAAGATGGCCCAGCGTCCGTAACGGCGAAGAAAAAAACATTTTCCCCTACCAAGAGTTTGCTGATGTGATGTTCAACTCGGCCCTACTCTACGAGCTGGCAGTCCTAAAACAATATGCAGAACCTCTCCTTAGAGAAGTACCTCCTACTGCCCCTGAATACGCTGAAGCTCATAGACTCCTTAAATTCCTCAGCTACTTTGTTCCTCTCCTGGAGGAAGAGATTCCACCAACTTCAATTTTAAGAGAATTTTTGGGAGGAAGTAGCTTTAGTTTTTAATCATACTGCACTGTTTTTATAGCACTTAGAACTAGACAACAGAATAAGTCACCAAAAACTTATTCTGTTGGTTTATGCTAGGGCTATGATTTCCAAATATCTTTTATATTTTTAAGCTATATTTAGAGATGATCTAGACTAATTACCGAACTACAAGTAACCTAATAGGGAAATGTTGCGATTTTTTGGATTATTACTGGGATACTTCTTACTATCTACCACAATAGTGCATGCTGGCGACAACCCTGTTTTGGTAGTTAACGCTCCAAAACAGGCAGTTGCAGGTTCTACATTCGTTGTAAACGTAGAGGTATCAAATGCAGAGATGCAAGGGATTGCCCGATTCATGCAAGTGCTCCCATATGGAGTTACCATTGAACCCGCTGAGTGCGCAAACTCTGATTTTGAGTTCGCCAATCAAACGCTAAAACTAATGTGGTTCAGCCTTCAAAAAACCAACTCCCTGAAATTCTCGTACAAAGTTGTTACCCATGCAAACATAAAAGGTTCACTTAATTTGAGCGGATCGTTTGTTTTTATCAACTCTAGCAACATACACACTACAGCGACAGGCAATGATGTGGTGGTAGAGATCACCCCTGCACCCAATGTTAGCCCTGCAAATGTGGTGGACATCAAAAACTTTAAAAGTAAGCCAACTCCTGAAAGCAACCTAACATTCATACCTGCAACGCAGCAGATGGAGTCGCTCAAGATGCCATCAAAAGCATTAAGGCAGGTATCGTACGATGCAAAGACAGACACCTACTTGGTGAGCATCCTGTTGGATAAGGGAAAGGCTAACAAATATGCCAAGCTGGAGGAAACCATTCCTCAAGGATATACTGCCGAATCGGTTGAAACGAGAGGTGGTGTTTTCGACTTCAGCAATGGTAAAGTGAAATTCCTGTGGCTTGATCTTCCTAGTCAACCCCGCTTTTTGGTGAGCTACAGGCTAAAGCCCAAAGCTAAGCAAGCCGATGGAAAGGCGCTTAGCATAACCGGCTACTTTGCATTTATGGTAGCCGATGCTACTGAGATTCACGAGGTAGCTCAGGCTCAGGTGGACCTGAAGAAGTTTGCAATTACCTCGGACGTGAGAACTAAAGGTCGTGCAACAACCGCTGGTGGAGCCCGCGAAATTCCAATTAAGTACGTAGGAATTGCCAAGCAACCCCAGCAGGCGAAGAAAGCAGAGACTACTGCCAAGGTTCAGGAAGCGCAGAAGCAACAGGCGAAAACGCCTACGACTGCTCCCCTGAAGGCAAATACGAAGGCTGCTGAAGCGGCCCCAACAAAACAGGAAACTTCTAAGCAGGAAGCGCCTAAGCAAGAAGCTTCAGAAACCAAAGCAAAAGCAGGAGTCGCATTTAAGGTGCAGCTTGCGGCCGTATCCAAGGAAGCCGATAAGGCAGGCGCAGCAAACCGGTTCAAGACAGACTCTCCGCTTCTTAGGGAAGAAATTAATGGGATGGTAAGGTATCTCGTTGGGCCTTTTACAACCTACAACGAAGCCCTTGCCGCTAAGAATAAGGCAAAACAGAGCGGCTATAAAGATGCATTCCTTGTAGCCTACAATCAGCAGGGCTCGCGTATTAGCATTAAAGAAGCCTTAGCGTCGGATAAAAAATAAAGTTGGATGAAGCATATTCTCAAAAAAATTGTAATCGCATCGATACTCATTGCTGGAGCAAATAGCGCCATAGCCCAACAGGATGAGCTGGAGGAGATCTGGCGAAAGAACTTGAGAACCGAGGTTCAAGTAGAAAATCCAACATACCGTCCGGTTATTGGCATCGGCACCGGCTGTCTGACCTTTTGGGGTGACTTGCAGAACCAAGGAAACTCCTCCCTACTCGGGAACTCGGCCTTCAAAATAAACCTTTCGGGGTTCATCGATAAGAAGCGAAACTTTAAGTGGAACGTGTTCTGGCTTAACGGGCAGATATCCGGAAAGTACGTCCAATACGACGGCACGTTCGGCTTCATCAACTTTAAAACCAGCGTCAACCAGTTTGGGGCGAACCTGGAGTACACCTTCAACTCCCTCTTCAAAAGGGGGCGATTCCACCCCTACATTTCGGTTGGCTTTGCGCCGCTCAACTTCTCGCCCATGGGCGACTTCCTCGACAAGTCGGGGGCCCTCTACACCGCCACAACGATTACGAAACCCGACGGCAACTACGAGAGCAACCTCAAGAAGTACTACAAGAATTTAAACTATAGCGAGAATACCTTTACCGTCCCGATTGATGCGGGCCTCGACTTTACGCTGCACGACCGTATCGGCATACGGCTGGGGGCGTCCTACAACATCACGTTCTCGGACGAGCTCGACAACATCTCGCCCAAAACGGTGAGCGCAATCAATAGCGGCACGAAGGGGCCCAAAATCCCAACCTCGCTGAAGGTAAACAGCAGCAACGACGCCTACCTGTTTACCTACCTAGCGCTCAACTTCGACCTGTTCTCCGATAGGAAGTCGTACATCATCACCAAGCTGGCCATGGACATCGAGAACGAGCCTACCTTACAGGCCGACCAAGATTGGGATGGCATTCTGGACCCCGGCGACGATTGCCCCGACACGCCATCGGGAGTCAAGGTGAACGACTTCGGCTGCCCGCTGGATACCGATGCCGACGGGGTGCCCGACTACCTAGATGCCGACAACCGCACGCCGGTGGGCTCGACGGTGAACAACAAGGGGGTGGCCATCACCAAAGAGGACTTCAGCATACTGGACAACCAGTTTGCCGCCGTTCGCCGCGAGGATGCCCGGATATTTCTCGCCAACAACGGAAGGAAGCACGCCTACAAGCCGAAGGGGGAAATGCCGGCCAAGTACGCCTCGGTGGACACCAACAAGGATGGCGACATCTCGTACGACGAGCTGAAGAGGGCCGTGGATGACTTCCTCGACAAGAAATCGAACTTTACGGCTGCCGAAATATCGGAGATCTACGAGTACTTCTTCGCGCAGTAAGCAAGCCGCCTCCCGACATACCTTATACCAGCAGAGGGTGCCTAAATGTATTTTAGGCACCCTCTGCTGCTTAGTAAAGGAGGCGCGGCTGCCGTCCTTCCCCTTTGCGAGCTTCCGCTGCTGTGGCAACAATGGTTGATTCTCTTAAGGAAATCCACCATTGTTGTCGCTCAATAGTAGATTCTCTAAGGGAAATCTACCGTTGTTGTTGCTCAATAGAAGATTCTCTAAGGGAAATCGACTATTGTTGTTGCTCAGTAGCAGATCCTCTAAAGGAAATCTACCATTGTTGTTGCTCAGTAGCAGATCCTCTAAAGGAAATCTACCATTGTTGTCGCTCAATAGTAGATCCTCTAAGGGAAATCTACAATTGTTACCGCTCAGTAGTAGATCCTCTAAGGAGAATCTACCATTGTTGTTGCACCAGGGCCCCATATACGGCAAAGGCCGGGCATTGCTGCCCGGCCTTTGCCGTATATGTATCGTATGCCCTACTCGGCTGGCTGCTCCTGTGGCTCCTCCTCGGTACCGAAGTCGACGCTATTGTCGAGCAGCGAGTCGAGCGAGCTTGCCTTAGGGGCGTAGCGCGTGTGGCAGGTGTACTCCTTGGGAATCTTGCCCTGAGGCTTGGGGAATTTCCCCCTGAACTGAGGGAACTTATCGTCCTTCATCACCTTTTCCATAAAGCGGCCGTAGATGGGGAGCGCGGTCTTACACCCCTCACCCAGCTCGGTGGTGCGGAAGTGAACTGCCCTCGACTCGGCGCCTACCCAGCTGCCCGATATCAGGTTTGGCGACACGCCGATGAACCATCCGTCGGACTGGTTGGACGATGTTCCAGTTTTACCGCCGAAATCGGTGCCCCACTTAAACAGGTCGTACTCGAACAGCGCCTGCGTGGTGGCGCCGGGCTCGGTAAGCCCCGACTTCAGCAGCTCGAGCATGTAGAAGGCGGTGAGGTCGTTCAGGATCTTCTTCTTTTGGGGGCCGGCCTCGTAGATCACCTTCCCCTTCTTGTTCACAATCTTGGTTACCAGGATTGGCTTCACGGAGTAGCCCCCGTTGACCATTGGTGCATACGAGTTCACCAGCTCGTAGAGTGACACGTCGCTGGAGCCCAACGACACGGAGGGCACGCTTGCCAGCGGGGTGGTAACCCCCATCTTGTGGGCGTAGGCGATCACCCGATTCCACCCAACATGCTGGGTGAGCTGCACGGCAATGGAGTTTATCGACTTGGCGAAGGCATGCTTCAGGGTAACCTGCGAGCCGGAGAAGCTGCCGTTGGCATTCTTAGGCGTCCAAGACTTCTGAACGCCCTTTTCCACATAGTTTACGGTAATAGGGCTATCCACCAACTTGTCGCAAGGCCCAAATCCGGCATCCATCGCGGCAGTGTACACGTAGGCCTTAAAGAGCGAGCCTGGCTGACGCTTCGACTGCTTCACGTGGTCGTACTTAAAGAAGGGGTAGTTGATGCCCCCCACCCACGTTTTTATGTAGCCCGAGTTCGGATCCATCGACACAAACCCGGCATGCAGGAAGCGCTTGTAGTAGCGCAGCGAGTCCATCGGGCTAAAGGTGGTATCCTTTACGCCCCCCCAGGTAAAGACCTTCATCCTGCGAGGCTGATTCATGTAGAAGTCAACAGAATCGGCTCTACCTTTATACTTATCCTTCAGCGCGGCATACCGGCTGGTTTGCTTCGCGGCATCCTCGATAAACCCGGGGATTTCGACCCCTTTGGTATCAGCCCAAGGATTCTTCCCCTGCCAGTGGCCCTCGAATCGGCGCTGCAGCGGCTCCATCTGCTCGGTAACAGCCTCTTCGGCATACGCCTGGAGGTCGAGGTTGATGGTGGTGTATATCTTAAGGCCGTCCTCGTATAGGTCGATATCGTTCTCCTTGAGCCACTGCTTGAGGTAGCTGCTCACCGCATCGCGGATGTACGAGGCGTTGCCGTCAATATTTTCGTCGGGATTGTAGGCCAGCTTCAGGGGCAGCCTCTGCAGCGAATCCCTCGTCGAAGCCGAGATGTAGCCGTACTTGGCCATCTGCTCCAGCACCACGTTACGGCGCTCGAAGGCATTCTTTGGCCTTCGGATGGGGCTGTAGTAGGTAGGCGCCTTGAGCAAGCCAACCAAAAGAGCCGACTCCTCGGTTCGAAGCCTGATCGGCTTCTTGGAGAAGAAGGTTGCGGCAGCCGTCTTTATGCCGTGCGAGTTGCTCCCGAAGCTCACCGTGTTGAAGTACATGGTAAGAATCTCCTTCTTATCGTAGAACATCTCAATCTTAATAGACGTAATCCACTCCTTTAGCTTATAAATAACGACATTGATGCCGGGGATATACCCTATCAGCCCCTTCGAGTAGTCGTCGCGGGTTTTAAACAGGTTCTTCACCAGCTGCTGGGTGATGGTGCTACCACCTCTCCTATCGCCCTTGGCGGTAGAGTAGAGCGCGCTAGCCGTACCCTTAAAGTCGATACCCCAGTGGTCGTAGAAGCGGGCATCCTCGGTAGCCACCAGCGCGTTTACCAGCGAAGGTGGGAGATCCCTATAATCAACGGGAGTACGGTTCTCAACAAAGTACTTTCCTATTAGCTTACCGTTGTCGGAGTACAGCTCCGAGGCAACGTTCATGGAAGGGTCCATCAAATCGGCTATTCTCGGAGAGCGACCAAACAGCCAAAAGATGTTGATGTCAATCAGAAAAAGGGCAAGGAATATCGAGACAAAGACTACCCCCGTATAAAAGGCGATTTTCTGGTACCACTTATACGATCGTGCCGTTACAAATCGACCTTTAATCCACGCTAAAAGCCTCTTCGAAATATCCTTAAGCCAGTTGAGCGCAGCGATAAGCTGCCCTTTTTGAATATTCATCCTAAGTCGTTGATTTGGCGCAAAGATAGCTTTTCTAGGTATTCAGAATCGTTTTTAACATTGTAAAATAGCTTTTCTATGTTTTTAGAGGAGTGCATCGTACGTAAGAATAATTACTTTTGCAGCTGTAACGTTGAGGAATTTAAAATGAGGTTCAAGTTTTCGAAGAAGCTACTACCGGCATTCGTTGCACTAGTTGTAATGCCCTGCTGCGGCAGCAAGTCAACCGACAAAGGTTCAGAGTTCTATTTTGATGTTGATAAAAACAAGTATCCCATTTGGGGCATTGATGTATCGCGCCATCAAAGCCACATTAACTGGGAGTCGGTTTCCTCAAGCGGTATTGACTTTGTTTTTGTGAAGGCAACCGAAGGGGTTACCGTTCAAGATCCGATGTACAAGGACCACATGGACGAGCTAAAGCGCCACAATATAATAAGGGGTGCCTACCACTTCTTCAGTTACAAGTCCACCGGAAAAAATCAGGCGAAAAACTTCATCAACACGGTAAAGCTCTCCAAGGGCGATTTACCTCCAGTACTCGATGTTGAGTTCAAACGAAGAATGCCATCGCGCGCCAAGATCATCACCGAGGTTAAGGCTTGGCTCAAGGATGTTGAACATCACTACAAGGTAAAACCCATCATTTACCTCGACTACGACTTCTACCAGAAGTACCTCAAGGGCTCCATTAGCAAGGACTACGAGCTTTGGATTACCGACTACTACGGCGAACCCGATGGCTGGACCTTCTGGCAGCAAACCGACAAGTATCGCATCAACGGTGTAAACACCCGAGTTGACCGTAACGTGTTTATCGGATCGAAACGAGAATTAAGAGAATTACTTATTGACTAAATAGGAAAGAGCCCCAAATATCGGGGCTCTTCTCGTATCCTACATTTTTGCAATGGCATCCTTTAGGCTATCGAGGTACTCCTGCCGCAGCTCGTCGGAAGAGTTCATAATACCAGGGAAGAAGATATGCTCCACCTCCATTCCGCAGAAGCCAAACACCCCCACATCCTGCGTATCCATCAACGAGATGTACATTCTATCGTGATAAATGGCCTCTGGCTGACCGTGGGTGGAAATTAGCAGCGCCCGCTTCCCCTTCAGCGGATGCACCCAACCCTTTTCATCAATCGCATAGGCAAAACCGTAGGAGAAAACCCTGTCGATATATCCTTTTAAAATGGCAGGAAAGCCTGTCCACCAAATGGGGTAAACCAAAATTAGCCGTTCGGCCCATGTTATCTTCTCCTGCTCCACCTTGACATCAGCAGCCACACTCCCGCTATACTGCAGGTTAAGATCTTCGGGTTGTAGCACCGCCTTAAAATCCATCTCGTAAAGATCGGAGACCTTTACCTCGTGCCCCATCTCATCGAGCAGGCGCACAACCTCTTCTTTTATGGCATGATTGAAGCTGAAAGGATTCAGATGAGCGTAAATGACAAGACACCTCATACGTTTTGTTTTTAGGATACTGTTATAACATCCGAGAGCAGAAATACGGCAGTACAAGCAACCATAAAACACCGTTTACGGCAGCTTTTTTAGGTTAATTAAAGAGGTTAACCACAAGGCAAACATCGTTATTGCTGGTTTAAGCCTAAATTTGTGGGTTCCCAGAATTACAAAGAGATGAAGACACGTTATATCACGGCGATTGCCCTTGCGCTGATACTTTCCAGCACAATAGCCAACGCCGACGATGAGAAAGGAATAAGATCAGAAAGAACTATTCCAGCGGTAGAAACCCCCGCCCTCCCCAAAGCCATTACCTTCGCAGATGAAGCGGTGCCCCTACAGAACTTCGACACCTACGAAAGCCTCGAGCGCGAAATTCTGGTGAACACCTTTTGGCAATCGCAAACGCTTTTCAACCTTAAGCAGGCTTCGCGATACTTCGCTCAAATAGAGCCAATACTAAAGGCGAACAACGTTCCCGACGACATCAAGTACATTGCCGTGGCCGAAAGCAGCCTGCAAAACGTGGTATCGCCAGCAAAGGCAGCCGGTCCCTGGCAGATCCTCGAAGGTACCGCCAAGCAGTACGGGCTAGAGGTGAACGAAAATGTTGATGAGCGTTACAACATCGAAAAGGCAACTGAAGCGGCTGTTACCTACCTGAAGCGAGCAAAAGATTCGTTGGGTAGCTGGACGCTGGCAGCCGCATCGTACAACATCGGACTCACTGGGCTAAAGCGCCACATGACCCGCCAGCAGCAATCCTCGTACTACGACCTGCTCCTTGGCGACGAAACGGGCCGCTATGTCTTCCGCATCCTTGCTTTCAAAATCATCTTAAATGATCCTAAGGCATACGGCTTCGACTTTGGCGAGAACGACCGCTACCCCGAGCTACAGTACACCGAGGTTAAGGTAGACTACGCCATCGACGATTTGGCCAGCTTTGCCATTGCCAACAAAACCAGCTACAAGCTGCTGAAGCTGTACAACCCTTGGTTGCGCAGCAACATCCTCCCCAAGAACGAGGGAAAGACCTACATTATTAAGCTACCGAAAGAAGGTTTCAGAGAGAATGCCTACAAACAACGATAATACCATCCAAAAGGATGAAGCCCTAATGGGCGAAGAGGAGTGCATCACCGTGCTGGGTGCGCGGGTGCACAACCTCCGCGACATCGACGTTACCATACCGCGCAACGCGCTTACCGTGATTACGGGCTTGAGCGGTAGCGGCAAATCGTCGCTGGCGTTCGAAACGATTTACGCCGAGGGGCAGCGCCGCTACCTGGAGACGCTATCGGCCTACGCCCGCCAGTTTATGGGCAACATGGAGCGCCCCGATGTTGACAAGATCACCGGGTTGAGCCCCGTTATCGCCATTGAGCAGAAGACGACCAACAAGAATCCCCGCTCGACGGTGGGCACCATCACCGAGGTGTACGACTTCATGCGCCTGCTCTTTGCTCGCGCCTCCATCGCCTACTCCAAGAATACGGGCGAGCAGATGGTGCGCTACACCGACGACCAGATTGTCGACCTCATCATCGAAAGAATGGAGGGCAAGAAGGCTGCCGTTCTTGCTCCGCTGGTAAAGGGACGCAAGGGGCACTACAAGGAGCTTTTCGAGCAGCTGGTGAAGAAGGGATTCCTCTACGCCAGGGTCGATGGGAACATCCTAGAGATAAAGAGCGGCATGAAGCTGGATCGCTACAAGGTGCACCACGTGGAGCTGGTTATCGACAAGCTGGTGGTGAAGGCCGACGACCGCAAGCGCCTTCGCGACTCGGTGGTTACGGCCATGAGCCAGGGCAAGGGCACCATCATGGTGCTCGACTACGAGTCCGAAGATGCCCGCTTCTACAGCCGCCACCTGATGTGCCCCTCCACGGGCATATCGTACAACGAGCCTGCCCCCCACTCCTTCTCGTTCAACTCGCCACAAGGTGCCTGCCCGCACTGCAACGGCTTGGGGCACGTGGTGGAGCTCGACGTGGAGAAGATTATCCCCAACCCCAAGCTGAGCATCCGAAAAGGCGGCATCGAACCAATCGGTGCCTTTAAGAACTCGCTTATCTTTTGGCAGCTCGAGGCCATTGGCCGCAAGTACGGCTTCACGCTCAACGACCCCATCGAGGATATCCCGGAGGATGCCATGAACATCATCCTCTACGGCTCCGACGAAACCTTCCGCCTAGCCGAAACGCCCATGGGCACCACGGGCTACGTGATGAGCTTCGACGGCGTGGTGGCGTACATCAGCCGCGACGACGACGACAGCGAGAAGGCCAAAAAGAAGATTGAACAGTTTACCCGCTATATCACCTGTCCCGACTGCAAGGGCACTCGCCTAAAAGAAGAGGCGCTCTTCTTCCGGTTTGCGGATAAGAATATTTCCGAGCTGTCGGACATGGACATCGAGAGCCTTTACCACTGGTTCCTGCAGGTGGACGATAATCTTAACAGCAAGCAGAAGGCCATTGCCCGCGACATCCTTAAGGAGATCCGCGAGCGGCTGCACTTCCTGCTCGACGTGGGCTTGAGCTACCTGTCGCTGAGCCGCAGCTCGGGCACGCTCTCGGGCGGTGAGAGCCAGCGCATCCGCCTGGCTACGCAAATCGGGTCGAAGCTGGTGAACGTGCTCTACATCCTGGATGAGCCCAGCATCGGGCTGCACCAGCGCGACAACATGAAGCTCATCACCTCGCTCAAGCAGCTGCGCGACACCGGCAACTCGGTGATCGTGGTGGAGCACGACGAGGATATGATGAAGGAGGCCGACTACATCGTAGACATGGGCCCCCGCGCCGGAGCCCACGGAGGCGAGGTGGTGGCCGTTGGCCCTTTCGACACGATAAAAAATGCAAACTCGCTAACCGGGAAGTACCTGCGCGGCGAGCTGAAGATACCCGTACCCGAGAAGCGCCGCGAGGGCAACGGAAAGTTCATCGCCATAAAGGGGGCAACGGGGAACAACCTCAAGGACGTATCGGTGAAGCTGCCGCTGGGCACCTTCATCTGCGTGACGGGCGTATCGGGCAGCGGCAAGTCCACCCTCATCAACGGCACGCTGCACCCCATCCTCAGCAAGCACTTCTACCGTTCGCTGAAGGACCCGATGAGCTACGCGGCCATCGAAGGGATAGAGCACATCGACAAGGTGATCGACGTAGACCAATCGCCCATTGGCCGCACGCCCCGCTCGAACCCCGCCACCTACACCAACGTGCTTGGCGACATCCGCAAGCTGTTCGAGTCGACCCCCGAGTCGAAGATCCGAGGCTTTAAGGCGGGCCGATTCTCGTTCAACGTGAAGGGCGGCCGCTGCGAGGAGTGCAAGGGCGCCGGGGTGCAAACCATCGAGATGAACTTCCTGCCCGACGTGTACGTCACCTGCAAAACCTGCAACGGCAAGCGCTACAACCGCGAGACGCTGGAGGTGCGCTACAAGGGCAAGTCCATCAGCGACGTGCTGAACATGACCATCGACCAGGCATCGGTCTTCTTCGAGCACATCCCCGCCATCTACCAAAAGGTAAAGGCGCTGCAGGATGTGGGCCTGGGCTACATCACCCTTGGGCAACCCTCCACCACCCTGTCGGGCGGCGAGAGCCAGCGCGTGAAGCTGGCCACCGAGCTGGCCAAGCGCGATACCGGCAATACCTTATACATCCTCGACGAGCCCACCACCGGCCTCCACTTCGACGACGTGCGCCAGCTGCTGGAGGTGCTCCAGAAGCTGGTGGAGAGGGGCAACACCATGATCGTCATCGAGCACAACCTCGACGTGATTAAGGTGGCCGACCACATCATCGATATGGGCCCCGAGGGCGGCGCCGGCGGCGGACTGGTGGTGGCCACCGGAACGCCCGAAGAGGTAGCCAAGAAGAGGAAGAGCTACACGGGGCAGTTCCTGAAGGAGTACCTTAGATAGACGCTAGATTTTAGACGATAGATATTAGACGAAAAGGCTCGGACGTAGGTCCGGGCCTTTTGCGTTTTACCATCAGAATTTTAGACGTTAGATATTTGAAGAGTACATACCCCTGACAGGGTTTGAACCCCTGTCAGGGGTAATTGGCATGGGAGGCTGCGAGGAGGTCAGAAACCTCCTCGCAGATGTGAAAACTCAATCCACACGCCTGCCAACTTGCCAACTTGTCAGGCGGTGTAGGTTCGGTCTTCCTTCGGTCTTCTTCGCTCAAGGCTCGGTGTAGTTGCTACTCTAATCCTGTCATTTTGGCACAACCTTATGGCTACTCGACTATCCCATATCCGTAGATATAATTTCTATGCTTTTAGTAGAACAATAGCCACCCCATATAGGGCAAAAGCATTAATACCGTGCCTCCGTTATGTAGCCCCTTCTTTCTCCCTCTAGGTTACTTTCCCGAAGCTTAGGGTGATAAAAAAGGAATCTAGAACATGAAAAAAGTAGCTCCATCCCTTTAAAAAGGAGCTGCAAACATCAAAAAAGTAGTTCCAATCTACTAAAAAGTAGTTTTAAACTGCAACGCCGAAGCTCGTAGGATGCCGCCGAGGGTACCAGCAACCTTTTTATTGTACCAGCAACAAAAAGGTTGTTTGAAGCTACTCTTTTATACTATAGAGTGGCGGCTTTGTTGTAGGGACAACTTTTTTATTGTTTCAACCTGCGGTTTTGTAGCTATAACCCGCGGTTTTACTATTTGTACCTGCACTTTTAATGCTTTTACCTACGATGCCGAGGCTTGAAGTTTCGATAAGGTTGTTGCGAACTTCGGCGATGTAGCCACAAACAGCTGTTGGATCATTTTTTTGCTTAACCTCAAAGCGCTTTAAGGACTTATTCCAGAAAAGCATCTCCACCCCTATAGCGCAAAAAAGCCCGGATTGCTCCGGGCTTTTTTATTTTCGTTTTATGGTATTATAAGACTGCTGCTTATGTTCGAGGCGATTACAACCGAAATGAAGCGAACTCAGCATTAATTAAATCGCGCCGATCCAGTGCTTTTATTCTACACTT
Source organism: uncultured Acetobacteroides sp. (assembly GCF_963678165.1). NCBI lineage: Bacteria > Pseudomonadati > Bacteroidota > Bacteroidia > Bacteroidales > Rikenellaceae > Acetobacteroides > uncultured Acetobacteroides sp. The sequence goes on from NZ_OY782755.1 coordinate 3,571,259, forward strand.
CGCCTTGCAAAAGGTATTACATATACAAGCCAGTCTTAATTCCTTATTTACATTGTTCTACTTTTTAAAATAATTTTGATAGGATACTTCAATATCAACAGGAGCCACAATAATTGGTTTTTCTTTCCCATTAAAAAGAATTATTTTCCAAGGACAGTCTCTCAATGAGTTTTTGTCAACAACTATAGTATCTCCTTTCAATATAAACCTATAAATGTTTGTTGAATCATTAACTACATATTTTGAAATACTTTTATTTTGATTCAAAAATGATTGTGCTGTTGTATTATAATAACCAGCATCTTCTTCAAATGTATTGTTCCCTTCTTTTTCCTTCTCGTTTAGAATGGAATCTAGTTCATTTTCAGTTGGCCTAACCCATATGATTACAGGTTCTGAATAAACAATATTTCGTAAGCTTTTTTGTTTTACAGAATCAACCTTGGGGTTAATTTTATCAATATTCTGCTTGTCTTTGTTTGCAGAATTTGAACAACTTCCTAAAATCAGGAGTATAAAAACCAAGTACGTATTTTTCATGACCAATCAGTTTTTATTTTGGTAAATTGTTTTCAATTTTATAAACAGGTCCTGTAACAGGTAATATTACAGGTGTCTGTTGACTACTCTGACTTGTTGGAATTTCTGCATGTACCACACCATTTTCTAATCGAGTAACAATACTACTCTGATTATCTTTCAATTCATTACTAAATAATTTAGCAGCAACACCAGTCATTGGCATGTCAATCGCATTTAGTTTAGAATAATTTGACGAAGAGTGAGTTGAAACAAATCCGACTTTTTCTGCAGTTTTTAACATTTCAGTTTTAATATCCTTTGGGCTCATCCCTCCATCTTTTGCTTTTTGATAAGTTGCACAAACAGCATCGCCTTTTTTACCATATACTTCCTTTATTTGATATTCAGAACCTGTTTTTTCACAATTACTATACATCGCATTTATTTGAGATTTAGGATCGCGGTAGGTACTTGAAACAGTAACTGTTTTTACCCCTAAATTATCAGCTGATTTATTAATTACATTTTTTGATTGCTGAGAAACATATTGCTCATCCTTTTTCTTTTGAAATTTAATATCAGCCATCCCATCTGGATCAATCATACTCAACGGATCATTATGACAATATGCATATGTTGAAATGCTAAAGAACTTTTCAGATTTTGGATCCACAGAGTGCCACCTCCCCAACTCCGGGTCGTAGAACCGTGCGCCGTAATCGTACCAGCCGAAGGTGGTGCCGCCAATGCTCTGGTCCTGTAGTTCCTTGCCGTTGTAAAGGTAGCGGTTTCTATCGCTGTTTACAATATCCTCAAACGACTTGCCGAAGGGGTAGTAGTCGGTGGCCTGCGCTAGGGCTAGCGTTTGCCCAGCACCAGCCGCCTTGCTAAACATGGCGCGGGTGTTGCCTAGGTGGTCTTTCAGGTTATACTGATAGGTGCCGTTGCCCAGCACCATACCCTCCTCGTGTAGGGCATAGGCCAGCGTCTTGCGCTGGTCGTACACCATGCTGCCGTGGTAGTAGCGGGCGGAGCCGTCGGGGTTAGCTACCGCCAGCTTCACCCCGGTGGCATCGTAGGTGTAGCCTACGCTTTGGCCGCCCTTGCTCACGCTCTTAGGTAGATTCATCTCGTTGTACTGTATTGCAAACCCGTTGCGGCCGTCGGTGGTGGCGTTGCCGTTGGCGTCGTACTGGTAGGCGGCACCTCCGTTGATGCTGAGCAGCCGGTTGCCGCTGTAGGCGTAGCCGTAGATGGTGGCGGTGCTAGCCCCATTGGTACGGGTTAGGTTGGTGATATTGCCGTTGACATCGTAGCCAAGGCTCTTCTCTGCGTAGGCATCGCTAGCCGTAAGCGCCTCGGTGGTGGCGTAACTGCTACCCGTAAGCCTATCCAGCCTGTCGTAGGCAAAGCCGTAGCCCTTCTTGTTCTGAGAACCGTCAACCATCTTGGTGCGCCACACCATAGAGGAGATGTTGCCGCCAAACAGAGGTTTTACATTGGCTCCTGCTACCTCAGGCGCTTCATACGCTAGGCTCATGGCGAAGAAGTCGTCCCCAGCAGTGTTGGGCTCGTTGATCTTGGTGAGCCAACCGCGGATGTTGTACTCGTAGTGCTGCTTCTGATCGGTGCCTCCGTACTTCTTTTGCAGCACGTGGCCAAGCGCATCGTAGGTGTAGGTGGCCACGGTTTCCTCCGTGCCGCTGTTCAGCTTCACGTATAGCCCCTTCAGCAGCCCGCTGTCGTAGTACTTGTAGGTGCGCACCAGCGTGGTGTTATTGCCGTTAAACGTTTGCTCTTCCTTCACCTCATCGGGCTGCCCCACGAAGTTGAGCTTGCTGGATACGGTGATGCCATCGCCAGCCTTACCTCCATAGAGCTCCTTCTTGATGGTTTGGATTACCCTTCCCTTCTCGTCGTAGTAGGTGGTGGTGGTGCTCCAGGTGCTGGTGGTGAGCTCCCTTACGCGGCTCACCGTGGATAGCCCCGTAACGTTGGTAGCCACAACCTGATCGTACACCATACTACCTCCAAGTTTGGAGCCCCCACCGTTGTCGTAGCTATCGTAGAAGGTGTAGGTGAGCGCATCGAGCGTGCCATCTAAAGCTTTATTTCCACTGTCTACCCTAGGGAAACTACTCTTCGAGTATTCAACACCGCTGGGGGTGTCATACTGGGGCGAAGCGCTAAAGGCGGCATCCACGAGCTGCTGCATTGCCGCTTGAGTAGCTACCCCGTTGGTTAGATAGCCCGTCTCCACGGGTCGGTTTAGCGCATCGTAGCGGGTGTATAGCCACTTGGGCGTTATACTACTATTGGCATCCTTTGCAACTCGAAGATTCCCATCCTGTACCGCCACCAGCCTATCGCGGCCGTCGTACACCATATACACAGCCTCTACCCCGGGCAGTTTCTTTTTAATCATACGCCCGTACCCGTCGTACTCGTAGTAGTAGGCCAGCGCATCGAGCGACTCCATGGCTACGCCAGGTGCCGCCGAGAAGCCAGCCTGCCCCACAAAGCCAGGCTTTAGCGTTAGACTGGCTCCTGAGACTAGCAGGTACGCGGTGCTACTAGGGCTGTTCAGTTCCTGCGCCCCCTGCACCACGCTGGTGCCAGCGGGAATCCCCTTAGGAAGCCCCTTGGTATCGAGCGAGGCCATGTACTTAGGCGGTAGGACCCAGCGTAGGCGGCCAAAGTCGTCGTACACGTAGTCGGTGGTGGCATTTAGCCCATCAGCATCGGCCACCTTGCGTACTACGTGCCCCTCAAGATCCTTGTACTCTACCGTGGTGGTCTTATCCTCGTCCTGTACCGCCGTGCGGTAGAGCGTGCCAGGTAGGTAGCACTGCCCGCCCGTAAGCGTACCGTTGTCGGCCACCGTCCATAGCACCACCTCGTCGGCCTTATTGGTGCCGTATGCCGTACTCACCGTGTGACCGCTACCTAATGCATAGGACGTACCGGGCGCGCTCTGCTCCACCACGCGGTTTAGCGGCGATCCATCGAAAACGGTCTCGCCATAGCCGGGCTGGTTGTTAAACTGGACGTTGTAAAAGGTAGTCTGATCGTTTAGTGCGGTACCCAAGTAGGCTCCGGCACCTGCCCCTTGCGCCTTGGGTAGCGGCAGGTACTGGCGGTATTCGCGCCCCATGCCGTCGTACACATGCGGGGTGATTTGGTCGTTGAAGGCGGAGCCGTCAGCGTTGGGTGTGGCCGCTACCCCTATGGTTTGTAGGGGTCGGCCTAGCCCGTCGTAGTACTCGATGGTGGCTCTCTGTTTTGCGGCAGGGAGCTTTAGCAGGTCAACCACAGTGGTGGTAGCCTCGCGGGGCGTGCGCTTGATGATGTAGTTCTGACCCGCAGTGGGGCTAACCTGGGCATGCAGCACCGAACCTACAAAAAGTAAAAGGCCCAGTACTAGATGCTTCTTTTCTGAAATATATTTTTTCGCCATATCTGTTACTAAAATTAGTACATGCTGCCCTTCAGGCGCCTGTATGTATGGTATTGCGTTTAGCTATTGATTCTTATCGTTGTAGTAGTTGTAGTCATTTTTCGATACAATATTACCCTTATCGTCCTTAACGCTCGTAAGCCGACCAAAACCATCGTACTCGTAGTAGGTGGTAGCTCCGTTAGGGGTGGTTTTAGAAGTAATACCCACGAGCGGCCTATACGTATAGGTGGTAACTAGCACGTTGGTAGGAAATTCTTTGCGGATGCTGTTGTTTAGCGCCTTTAGGCGATCTCTCGTTGCAGCATCTGTTAGGTTGGTGTAGCTCTGCAGCTGGACTACCAAGCTTGTCTTTCCCGAAACATCATCGTATGTTGCATTATCGAACTGAGCCACAGGGTAGGTGCTGTTGTATCCCCAGATAAAAGAGGTAGAAGTTCCATTTTTCCTCTTTAGCTCCTTTATATAGCCATCACCTCCATAGCCAAATTGTTGTTCTTCACGATACCCCTTACCTTCGCTCCAAAGTGAATACCTAAAAGGACAATACACCCCATCGGAAGGATAATAGTACTCGAGCAGCCTACCCTCTTTTTGCCTATCATTTACAAAACGCTCTTCTTTTACAACAATTCCTGGCATATGTCCCATGTGCAGATACAGATTCCCCGCTGCCGCTAGGTTGTATGGATAGTAGTACTTTTCGGTTACTATATCTCCGAAAGACCTCTTTGTGCTCTTCGACGATAGCTGCCCCATCTCATCGTAGGCATAGCTGCTCTCCTCCGATATTGTGCCTTGGTCGGTATAACTCTTCACATACTCCTTCGTCTTAAAAATCTGGTAGGAATATATAGGGGAGACATACAGGTACCAATCATCAATTTCGTACACTAGAGGCCCAGAATCACGTGGTCCTACTCTACAACTAGACCAATGCTCATTATCATATTTCAAAAATGAGGAGTAATTTTTTGCAACAGTTTTTTGCTTCAAGTCCATATCAAAGGACTGCTCCTTTACCAGCTTCTCTTTGTCAAAGTAGCTCACCTTACTCAACGATCCATTCAATGGCTTCTGCTCTACTCTAAAGATCACCCCCTCCTGCGAGAACACGGGTAAATCGTTACTGAAAATCTTGGTGGTTTTTCCATTTGAATTCTCCTTCGAGTCAACCTCTTTAATCTCTACATTAGAGTAGCCGACTACAGGTCCATCGTATTGAATTATCGGTCTATCTGCTACATTTAGCTGGCTAATAAAAAATTGGAATATACTTTTGCAGTCTTTTCCAGGTTGCCTACAAGAAGATACGTAGCTTAGAGGCACCATCAGCTTACCGTACGAATTCCCGTCGGCAGACTCATAGCAAAACACCTGTTTTTTCTGCAAGACACTATTGCTGTAGAAGCAAATCTGAGCAACCCGGCAACCTCCACCTATGCTATACTTACTATTTAAATTTGGCAGTGCATATTCGTGCCTTACCGAAGCGTATACATGCTGCGTAGGGTAAGGATAGACACTAGGAGTTCCTTCGGGGATGGCAGTTTGCACCACCAAATTCACCCTTCGCCGTCTATCTGTAGTAAAGGTTACCTGTAACTCCCTATTCCAATCGTCAAACTGATTGGCGCTAAATTGGGCTAAGTAGGTCCATGGGGTAGAGGACTTATCGACTAGAGATATCATTGTATTACCCTTAACGTTCGACAGGGGAACACAAGATGGTGGATACATGCACCTAAAGCTAGCGGAAAAAGTCACCCGTCTATCTGGTTCAATAAAAAATCCCTCATCCATATTTTTATTGGTTCGGTACTCATCTACCTTTTCCAGCACATTCGACTTTATCTCCTCTGCGCTCAAGCATCTGTAGTTCGAAAAGGCGTTGGGCTCATAGGCTATTGTCGTAGTCCCTCCTGTAGGGTATGTAATTTTGTTAAGTAAGCCCGCCTTCATAAATGTGGGGCTTGCACCTCTGTTGGCTCCACCGTTCGTCTTTTGCCGTTCTATAAAGGCCTCCCTTTTATTGTCATCTAGCAATGGGTACTCATACTTCCCAAATCTAAAAGTAGGTACTAGTATGTTATTATTCTCCCCATTGTAGTACCCCCAATGGTCAATAGCTGTACTCTTCTTGTAGGGCAATGCTACATTCTCATAGGCGAACGTGTACCTATTTACAGCATTGTCGTAAACAAAGCTGTACTTACCAGCATATTTTTTGAAATCGCCGCTCGATACCTGAAAGAGAGAATCCAGCCTAAGCCTCTTGCTAACTTGATCCTCTGTGAAATTCGAAAAGCTTTGATTGTACGGACTATATAAAAGAGATTTCTCTCTTGTGGACTTATTGCCCTCAAAGTAGCTATTAAATAGAACGTACATCTTTTTTAAGCCTCCATCGTACTTGGAGTAAACGCTTATGCTATCGAGCTTTCGAGGGGCATCCCCTTTTATATCCAACCGGGCGCTCAACCCGAATTTAACTAGCTCCGATTTTGTTTCAATGCTCTCCAAGTATACTGGAGACCCTGTATATTTATTAACTTGATCAGATTGCAACCTAGCACCCTTTACAAGGTCTATATAGGCATTCTGGGTGTCATTCTCTTCTGTTCTTTCCGTAGTTCCTTCTGTAGACATAGACGGAAGTGGGGTATACGACAGCTTAAGATCCGAATTAAAGTAGCGAAACTGGATACAATCGTCCGCAGCCTTATCCGGGAATGCTATTTTAGTAAGGTAGTAGCTGTCGGAATAGGAGAATGCATCGCCTATCGTTTTAGAAGTTCTCTCAAGTTGGTTAAAATAGTATTTAATTCCAAGCTTATCGGTTATAATAAAAAAACCATTTTCCCGTTCCACGGTTAGCAAATCAGCCTGGTTTAGGGCATGGTATTGATGATCTTGTCCTTCAACAAATCTCCCAGAATAGCCGCAAAAATTAAACGAAAAGAGATCGATTTGATTTTGACTATTAAATATGTAATAAAGGCTACCTCTCTCGGGTTTATCAATACTTCCAAAACTTGAAAAAGTATACTTCTGATGAAAGTCATGGTAATTCTCATTAAACAGCTCATGCAGCGTTTTTTTTGTATAAGACTGCATAAGCAAATCATCCAATTCTTGGTCTGTCTTTATTGGATTGCACTCGGCGTCATTCATTCCGGCAGGAATGCAGTTAATTACACCACCAGCATTTAACAACCAGCCCAACCCAACAACGCTTGCTTCATCATCGGCCTTAATACCCCCAGAGTGGTATTGTAAGCTTATATCATGGGTATAATTCCCAACCTTCACGCTATGAATGGGAATAGTAATATCAGCGACTCCCGTATATTCAGAAACTGGCACATCAACAAACTTCTGAAACATGGAGGCATCTGGGCTTAAAAATTTGGGAATTTGGTTTCCAACCTGATTGGCCAGCTGGGCCTTTAAAGCCATAGGATTTAGCAGCACCCAGATAATTGCTGAGCACAAAAAGCACCGTTTAATACACAACCTCATTTAAATAAATTATTATCGTAATATGCACATCATCTGTTTAAAATAGAGACCATTTACACAAACAAATCTATATTTCAACTTTTTGATGAATGGTTTAAGCTGATAAAAGTAGAATCTACTTTATTAATCACAGGTAAATCACATAAATTAATAACAAACATTAACATGTAAAAATACACATCAACCGAGAGTCTACATGCCTATGTCTGTAGGAAGATATTGGAGGTGAAGTTTTCGACAAAAAAATAGCACTATCAATCATACAAAATCAGCGCCCCGCATTTCGTGCTGTGTTGAGCAACTTTAGGTCGCTGCTAAAGTTCAACGAAATAACAACCTTAGCAAAATGCAGTTCGGCACAACTAAACAACAACGAGTTTTTTACTTTTGGGCTACAGTTTGCAGGGTTTTACATAACCTATATTTATGAATACTGGTAGGCGTAGCCACTAGTGGTGGCTTTAATAGCCCCCTCCTCGTGTAGCACAAGGTTCAGCATTTTATCCTTGTTGTACACCATGCTGCCATGGTAGTAGCGGACGGTGCCGTCAGGTTGGCTACCGCCAGCATCGCCCTGGTGGCATCGTAGGTGTAACTTATGCCTTGGCCGGCCTTGCTCACGCTCTTGGGTAGGTTCAGCATCGCCCCAAGATGCGTCGAACGCTGTTGCGTATTTACTACTGTGCGACAACAAAGCAACCTCCCATCATAAGATTTCCAAAAAAACATCACTAAACAGCTTAACATTTTCCCCAACCAGCTGTTTTGACTGGCAAAACTGGAAGCATACTCGTCTGAGAGAATTATAGTATCATGACACAAGTATCAAGTATCACGAGGCTAACGCCAGCTGTATTTAATGGTCTATACAAAATTTACGTCCCATTTCGTGATACATGTATCGTGTGTCGTGATACAATAGATGATGAGATGCTACAAAACTAACAGTAACGCTATGTCACTAATATTTGAGAACTACAATCCGGCTGAAGACAAGCTTTTTCAGATCATGGATAATACCGGGGGGATCATCAACCCCACCGAAATGCCCGACATCAGCGATGCGCTTGCGGTAAAAGCGTACAAGGACATGCTCTTCTCGCGCATCGCCGATGCCATGGCCGTTTCGTTCCAGAGGCAGGGGCGCATGTACACCTACCCCTCCAACTACGGACAGGAGGCCATTGCGGTAGCCGCCGGGATGGCCATGCGCGAGGACGACTGGATGGTTCCGGCCTTCCGCGAGCTGGCCGCCTGGCTGGCCAAGGGCGCAACGCTCAAGGAGATCTTCCTGTACTACATGGGCAACGAGGAGGGTAGCGCCTTTAAGAATGCGAAACACCTGCTCCCCTTCAGCGTCCCCATCAGCTCGCAGTTCCCGCATGCGGTGGGCATCGGGTACGCCATCAACCAGCAGAAGAAGGACGAGGTGGTATTCGCCTTTGTTGGCGATGGGGGCACCTCCGAGGGCGACTTCAGCGAGGCGCTAAACTTTGCCGCCGTATGGAAGGTTCCGGTTGTCTTCATCGTGCAGAATAACCAGTACGCCATCTCGGTCCCCATCAGGAAGCAGACCAAGTCGAGGAACATTGCCGTTAAGGCGATGGCCTTCGGGATGCCCGGCATCAAGGTCGATGGCAACGACATCTTTGCCATGTACGCGGCCGTCAAGCATGCCGCCGATTACGCCAGAGCCAAGAATGGCCCGGTGCTCATCGAGGGCTTCACCTACCGCAGGGGCGCCCACACCACCTCCGACGATCCCACCAAGTATCGAACCAAGGAGGAGGAGCAGGAGTGGGATGCCAAAGATCCGCTTAAAAGATTAAGGTACTACTTAGATAGCAAAGGGCTGTGGACCGAGGATGAGGAGAAGCTCACCGAGCAGTACAAGCAGGAGGTGGAGCGCCAGTTCGAGGAGGCCGAGAAGACCCCTCCGCATACGCTGGACGATGTGTTTAGGTACACCCACTACGAGATGCCCGACGAGCTAAGGCGCCAAAAGGACGAATACGAAAAATACTTACTATGGAAGGAGGGACGAAAATGAGCGTAATGACAATGGTGCAGGCCATCAACAATGCGATGGATATTAAGCTAGCCGAGGATGACAACGTGGTTATCTACGGCGAGGATGTTGGCTACGAAGGAGGCGTCTTCAGGGTTACCGAAGGGCTACAGCAAAAGTATGGCGAGAATAGGGTATTCGACTCGCCGCTGGCCGAATCGGCCATCGTAGGAACAGCCGTAGGCATGGCTATCGCCGGACTCCGTCCTGTGGTAGAGCTACAGTTCGACGGATTCACCTACCCCGCCTTCAACCAGATTGTGTCGCACGCCGCACGCATGCACAACCGCACCCGAGGAAAGTTTAAGACCCCAATGGTGATCCGATTCCCCTACGGCGGCGGCATCAACGCGCTGGAGCACCACTCCGAGAGTCCCGAGGCAACCTACGGGCACATTCCCGGGCTTAAGGTGGTAATCCCCTCCACCCCGCACGATGCAAAAGGGCTGCTGATCTCAGCCATCGAGAGCGACGACACCATCATATTCATGGAGCCCAAGCGCATCTACCGCGCCATCAAGCAGGAGGTCTCCAACGAGAAGTTCTCCATCCCCATCGGCAAGGCAAAAGTGGTAACTCCCGGAACCGACATCACCGTGGTGGCCTACGGCGCCATGATTCGTGAGGTGCAAAAGGCAATGGTGATGGCCAAGGAGGCCGGCATATCGGTAGAGCTCATCGACCTGAGAACCATCTACCCAATCGACAGGGAGACCATCGCGCAGTCGATACAAAAGACTGGACGCGTGCTAACGGTGGCCGAATCGCCCACCAGCTTTGGCGTAGGTGCCGAGATTACGGCCATAGCCAACGAGGAGGCGTTCCTCTACCTCGAGGCTCCTCCCAAAAGGGTTAACGGGTTCGATACCATAATCCCATTGGCCAAAGGCGAGCACTTCTACATGCAAACGCCCGAGAAGATTTTCTACGAGATTGAACGAACAGTAAGATTTTAACCACTTACGCTATGAGGTACATATTTAATTTTCCAGATATAGGCGAAGGCTTAGACGAAGGCATCATTGCCGAATGGCATGTTGCCAAGGGCCAACAGGTAAAATCGGGCGATCCGCTAGTGCTGATGGAAACCGACAAGGTTGTAACCGACATCCCATCGCCCAAGAGTGGCACCATTGTTGCCATCTACGGCAAGGTTGGCGAAACTATTCACGTGGGCAGCCCTTTAGTAGAAATAGAGATTGAAGGTGTTGCCGGCGAAGAGGCGGTAGCCGAGGCTGCGAAGAAAGACTTCGTAGAACCTTCGGAAGAGCCCATTGAGGAGGGCTCCTTCGGAGTTGTAGGCACCATAGAGGTTGCCGGGAACAAGGCTTTCCTACCCGCCAGCGAAGAGGGAGTTGCAGAGGCGCCATCTCCCGAGAAACTGCAAAGAAAGGCGCTTGCCACACCCGTTGCGCGTGCCATGGCTAAAGAGCTCAACGTTGATATCAACAACATTAAAGGAACTGGTCCCGGAGGAAGGATTACCAAGCAGGACATCCAGCAGTACGTTAACGGAGCGGGGAGACCTGCCGTCCAGCGTGCCGAATCACCCCATGTTGAAGATCAGGTAACCTACGAGCCGCTCACCCAAATCAGAAAGACCATCGCAAAGACTATGGCGCTTTCGATGCAGAATGCCGTACACATGTCGGTGCACGAGGAGGTGGAGATCAGCGAGCTGATGCGCATACGGGAGAAGTACAAGGTGGTGCTTGCCGAACGAAACATCAAACTAACCTATCTAGCCTTTATCGTTAAGGCCACGGCCCTAGCGCTAAAGCAGCATCCTGCGCTTAACTCGCAACTCGACTTGGACAACAGCCGAATGATCCACAAGCACTACTACAACATTGGTATTGCCGTTGATACCGCCGAAGGGCTCGTTGTTCCCGTTATTAGGAATGCGGATAAACTGTCGATTGCCGAGATTGCAACGCAGATTGCAGCCTTCAGCGAAAAGGCGAAGGAGCGCAAGCTTACCCTCGACGACCTGAAGGATGGCACCTTCACCATCACCAACTATGGTGCTATCGGTGGAATCTATGGGAATCCGGTAATCAACTACCCTCAGGCAGGCATTCTAGGTGTAGGCAGACTGCTCAAGAAGCCTATTGTTAAGGGCGATCAAATAGACATCGGAAACATACTTCCACTATCGCTTGCCGTCGACCACCGAATTGTTGATGGTGGCGAGACGACTCGCTTCCTGCTTCGCATCATGCGCTACCTCGAAGATCCAATCGCCATGGAGTTCGAGTAGGATATCAACATTAAAAAGATTGTGTTTATGGAATACGACGTAATCATCATAGGCGCTGGTCCTGCCGGCTACGTAGCCGCAATCAGAGCCGCACAGGTGGGGTTGAAAACCGCCATCATCGAAAAGAAATACATCGGCGGGATGTGCCTAAACTGGGGCTGCATACCCTCCAAGTCCATCATCGAAAGCGCGAAGCTGTTCAACAGGATGAAGAACAGTGCAGAGTTTGGCATCGAAGGTGTTGATCCAAAAGCGCTGACGTTTCGCTGGGATAAGGTGAAGGCTCGCTCGCAGAAGATCACCCGGAAGCTTACCTCGGGCATCGGCTTCCTGCTCAAAAAGAATGGAGTCGACGTTATTATGGGCGAAGCCAAAATCACAGGCAGCGGCTCGGTGGTGGTGGATAACCGGAGCATCACCGCCAAGAGCATCATCATTGCAACTGGCTCCTACCCTGCCCCGCTTAGCGATAAGCTCAGCAACTCCCCGGTGGTTCATCTCGAGAGGATTTTCGAACTCAAGGAGATCCCCGAAAACATTGTTGTTTACGGCAAGGGCATCATGTCGATAGAGATGGCGCAGTTCTTCCAGCTAATCGGGAAATCGGTTGCCGTTGTTTCGGAGGATAGCGAGTTCTTCCCCGGCATCGACGAGTACCTGCAAACCTTCATCACCCGAAAACTTAAGGCCGATGGCATTCCTTTCGTGGTGGGCGATCCCGTCGAAAAGTACGAGGATGGCTACCTGTACGTGAAGGATAAAAAGATTGCCTGCGATGCGCTTGTCAACAGCAGCTTCCGCAACGCCATCATCCCCGAAAGCCAACCTGCGCTATCGCTCGACGAGCAGGGCTTTATTGCCGTCAACGACCGCTTCGAGACCAGCATCCCGGGTGTTTATGCCATTGGCGATGTTAACGGAAAGAGTTTCTTGGCGCACATCGCCTCGGCACAAGGGCTGTGGCTGGTTAACCATCTGAAGGGTATCCATACGGAGTTTGCCATCCATAAGTACCCGCTAAACTTCTACACCGTTCCGGAGATTGCGCAGATTGGGCTAACCGAGCAGCAGATTAAGGACGATGGCATCGAGTACAAGGTGAGCGAGTTCCCACTAACCGCCAACGGCAAGGCTCTAATAGAAGGCAACACCGAAGGGTTCATCCGCATGCTTTCCGACAAGAAGTACGGCGAAGTGCTCGGCGTACAGATTGTAGCCGAACACGCCACCGACATGATTGCCGAGGCATCGGCCTACCTACAGATGGAGGGCACCGTTTACGATGTGGCGCAAACCATCCACGCCCACCCTTCGGTGTCGGAAATTTTTATGGAGGCCGGATTCGAGGCGGTGGATAAGGCGATACATAAGTAAAAAAGACCTCACCTTTAAAACGTGAAATCTTTTACAGGGATAGACACCGTGATAGCACTGTTGTTTAATAGATGCAAGCATATTCCCTCCTTTGGAGGGGCAAGGGGTGGGTAAAGCAGCCACCCCTTGCCTAAAACATTTTTATTTGAAGAGAATGAATAAATCAAGCATCTCCAACTTTGGACGAGTTCTAAACCCACTCCTACCCCTCCCAAGGAGGGGATAAAACCGCCCAACATAACGCCATAAGATTTTAGTTTATCATCCATGATCCCCATTCACCAATACAACCTCCCCGACATCTCCATCCTCGAAAGTACCGGGGATGCCTACCACATCTGGCATCCGCAGGATACCCATATTGTTTTAGGAGCAGGCAACAAGCCGGAGGAATCGCTCATCGAGGAGCACGTGCTGTCCGACCAAATCGCCGTGCATAAGCGCCCATCGGGCGGGCAGACGGTGGTGCTCACCCCCAAGACGCTTGTGGTGTCCGTGCTCCTTCATCAAAATCCCACCGCCAACCCTTTGGAGGCATTCAAGAAGATCAACACCGCTATAGCCAGCGCCCTCACGCGCGTTGGCGTCGAAAACTTGGCGCATAAGGGCATCTCCGACATCACCATCGAGGATCGAAAGATTCTGGGATCATCCATCTACCGAAGCAAGGACAGGCTCTTCTACCACGGCGTGCTCAACGTTGCAGAGCCCAGCACCACCTTCGAGCGCTACCTGAAGCACCCGCCCAAGGAGCCCGACTACCGCAGGGGAAGACCCCACGGCGACTTCGTTACATCAATTGCAAACAACAAGAACGATATTGATATTCGCGACATCGAGCGGTCGCTTCACGATGCCATGCGGGAACTGATGGAAAGCTTATCAAACCCCAAAAAAGAGGGGGCTCCCAACTACTAGAGCCCCCTTTGCTATGGTAGCGTATTAATTTGCTACTCACCAAATGACATTCGAAGCATCTTATGCCCTATTCCCTGCGAGTCATTATACGTATCAATGCTGTACGACACCAGTTGGGCAAGGTTATAGTATTCATCATCCACCCGGAGAAACCTACCGTCAATGCTAAAATCATCGTACACCCACCAGCCAGGAACAACATTGTTTTTTGGTGCACACCATATAGCCACCTTCTCTACTTGCTCCTCTTTCAGCACACGCTGCAGCTCCTTGGATACGACGTCTGACGAAAGCTGTACCTCATCCTTTTTACACGAGACAAAGGCCGCTGTAGCCATCAAAAAAAGCATCCATAAAACACATCTTACCCTCATACGATATCAGAATTTATATTAAACAATCACTGTACCCTAATGTACAACCTCATCCAGCACTCCTTTCCGCTGGCCTCGTTGCTGTAGAGAAGCTGGTATTTTACAAGTTGGCTTAGGTTGTAGTAGCTATTGTCTACCCTAACAAACTCACCCTTAACCTCAAAATCTCGGCTATAGGTCACGTACATCACATCAGTGCTAACGCTTGCATCCAGAACGGCAAGCTTAACAACGCCTTCTTTTTCAATTACCGAGTTCACCTTGTTGGCAACCGACTGCCCTTGGGTAAGCTCATCTTTATCACATGAGTACGGTAACGCTAAGGAGATAAGCGCTACCAGGTAGACAAAAATCTTTTTCATAAATTATACGGTTTGATGTTAATTTACTGCTAAGATATGCAATTCTGGCTCCATTGCACTTCGCATATAAAATAAACGCCTGTAAGGTGCCTTATATTTTGCCGAGCAAACTCATGAATTGGGTCAATTCCCACCAAGTTCGAGTTTTCCGTTGGTTGCAAGCAAGACAGCATTCTCCAACCAAGGCACCTAGGAGCATTTGACCATTCGAAACAATTACTTTCACATGTCAACCAACAAGACCGATATTGATATTAGCGACATCGAGAGGTCGCTGCACGATGCCATGCGGGGGCTGGTAGAGTAAGGTCCCTACTAAACGCAACCATTATCACGTTACGTGATTTTACATGCTCAAGGCTAACAACTCAAGGTAAAGCCTGCAAATCACACGGGTCTTTCTACTAATCACACGGCATATATCAACATACACAAGACACTTAACCATATACGCACAGATCATAACCACAAACTAACGGTACTTACTCATAATCGCACGAATACTATTAATAAACTCACGGTACATAAACCTAACCGCACGGTTATCATTCACAAACTCACGTCACTTAACCAAAACCTCACGTATCTATCATCAAAACAAACGGTTTTTACCATCAATCACACGGCAAACATTTGCATTGTGGAGCCAGACATACCCAAAGCGGCTCGAAGAAGATAAAAATCCACCTTCAACCAAGTTAACTTAAGCCCATGAACATATCCTTAAAAAACTTGTAGTTAATAGTAGCACCACAACAGCTGCCCTACCCGATTGCCCAAGCGGCACGCTGCTAGGGTGCCTGCCGCGATTGGTGTTGCTAAAATCTTCTCGAGATGAACAATATTAAGATGAAAAAGGTGCTGATTTCGTTGGATTATAATCCAACCGCCGAAAAGGTTGCCGAAACAGGCTACGCGCTCGCCAAAGAAATGGGCGCTGAAGTTTACCTCATCCACGTAATCTCCAACATGGAGTACTACACCTCCACCGTATACTCGCCCATTATGGGGTATGGCGACTTCGGCAACGTGGGCCTGTCAACGGTGTACACCGCCGAGGACCTGAAGGCCGAAACCCAGAAGTACCTCAACAAGTCGAAGGACCACCTCAGCGACGACACGATCCAAACCATCGTGGTCGAGGGCGATTCGGCCGATGCCATACTCGACGTAGCCGCCGATATCCATGCGGATGTTATTGTGATGGGCTCCCACAGCCGGAGATGGCTCGATAAGATCCTGGTGGGAAGCGTAACCGAACGGGTTTTGCACAAGTCCAAGATTCCGCTCTTCATCGTTCCAACCCGAGGATAACTCACATCGGATAAATAAGGAATCAGAACAAAAAAAGAAAGTCGCCCCGGTGAGGGCGACTTTCTGCTATTTGAATAGTCCCAGACTAGAACATCTTCATTTCATCAAGAACGTTCATTACGTTCTTAACCGCCTTAGCGCTGGTTTCAAGCTGAGCTTGCTCTTCAGCGGTAAGCTTAAGGTCGATGATCTTTTCGATACCGTTCTTGCCAAGTACAACAGGTACGCCAAGGGCGATGCCCTTCATGCCGTACTCGCCGTTAAGCATAGCGCAAACTGGGTAAACCGACTTGGTGTCGCGTACGATAGCCTCTACCATTTGGGCAGCAGCAGTACCAGGAGCATACCAAGCAGAAGTTCCTTGAAGAGCTACGATCTCGCCACCACCGTTTTGGGTGCGCTTGATGATCTCCTGAAGGCGATCTTCAGCGATTAGCTGACGTACTGGAATACCGCAAACTGAGGTATAGCTTGGTAGTGGAACCATGGTGTCACCATGACCACCCAAAAGAAGCGCTTCGATGCCGATAGGCGAAACGTTAAGCTCCGATGCGATGAACGCTTTGTAGCGAGCAGTATCAAGGATACCAGCCATACCGAATACGCGGTTTGATGGAACCTTAGCAGCAAGGAATGCAGCGTAGGTCATAACATCAAGTGGGTTCGATACAACGATGATCTTAGCATCTGGAGAATGCTTAATGATGTTTTCGGTAACTTCCTTAACAATCTTAGCGTTGGTCGAAATTAGGTCGTCGCGGCTCATACCGGGCTTACGAGGAAGACCTGCAGTAATAACTACAACTTCAGAACCTGCAGTTTTGTCGTAGCCTTCTGGACCAACACCAGTAACACGGGTGCTGAATCCTTGGATAGGTGCAGTTTGCCACATATCAAGGGCCTTACCTTGAGCAACGCCTTCACGAACGTCAACCAATACAACCTCGTTGCAAAGATCCTTGCGAGCAATCTCGTGAGCACAAGTTGCGCCCACATTACCAGCACCTACAACTGTAATTTTCATAATTTGAATGTTATTTAATTAAAACCTCTCTTCATTTTCAGATTGTTAGCACGACTTATTGCTAACAAATTCACAGCCCAAATATAGGATAGTATTTCAAATATTATCCCTCTATTTTCAAGTTCAACAGCATGTTTTTAACGTATTAAGCTTTCGTAGTCAGCCTCCAGCTCCCTCCCCTTTTCGAAGTCGTAGAGCGACACACGTCGAAGATCGTAGTAGTACCACCAGAAGTTTTCCAGCGTATTTACGAAGTTAGAGTTGGCGTTATCCTTCTCGGAGAGCGCCGTATTCAGGTCGAGCACCGAAATCTTTCCGGCGATGAAGCGATCCATCGACACCTTGTAGCGTATCTGTGCAATGGTATCCGACTTAGCGGCAATCCGGTACTTCTGCCCCATCATGTTAAAGCGCATAACCTTAACAAAGATATTCTGGTCAAACTCTATCTGCGACTGCTCCGTCTTTCCCTTCACCAAATCGAGGTTGCTCTGCGCCATCTTAATCTTTCCACGCCGCTGCCCCCAGTCGATGATGGGCATCGAAATGGTAACCTGTGCCGTTTGCGACGGCTTTACATTTGCATAGGCCCCCTGCAAATCGATAGAGTTCTGGTTAAACCCTATCGAGGCTCTAAGATTAGCGGTAAATCCTGTTTCCCGCCTATTCTCCTCAAGCCAACGCTCTGCCTCAAGCAGCTGCCGGTTAAAGCTAACGATGTCCGGATTATTCTTTCGAGCATGCTCCAGTACTTTCTCGTACGAGAGCACCATCTCCGGAACCTTCGTTGGAACAACAAGCGCCAACTCCCGCTTATCGCTAATTCCTAAAAATGATCTAAACTTATTCTGCGCATCCTCTAGGTCGACCAACCGCTGGCTGTATGCCGACTCAGCGTTTAGCTTCGAGAGCTCCATCTGCATCACGTCGCTCTCCGAAATAGACCCCAACTTAAAGCGTCCTTTGGATATCTTGTAAAGCGTATCCGCATTCCTCAAGTTCACCTTTGCAATCCGAAGATCCTGCTGCGCAATAACCAAATCGAAGAACTTGCTAATAGCCGAAAGTATAACCGTCTCCCGCTTGTACAGGTAGTTCCTTTTGGCTTCCTCATACTTCAGCGGATCAATTCGCCGTTGCCACTTGAGCCAGTTTACCCCAAAAAGATTCTGCTGGTAAGTAATTCCAATGGGTTGAGCCTTGTAAGTCTTTTGAACTAGCGCTTCGAAGTCATCATTCCGCTCAAGGTTTGATTCTATCGAGAAATTTCCACCTGTTAGCCCTACTTTCTGGTTTATCGAAAGCGTCATGGTCTCGTTAAAGTAGTTCTGGGGGGTATACTTCACGCTCCCATCATTCTGCTGAACAGGCGAGATGGTATTGACATATTTAGGGATGGTTCCACTCAGGTTCAACGAAGGCAGAAAGCTTGCTTTGAAGCTTCTATAGTCCCAGTAGGACGAAAGGAAGCTGCTCTTTGCATTTTTCACATCGTTCGACAGTTCAAGAGCAGCATTGATGTAGTTCTCGAGATCATAGACATGAGAATTTCCGTTCTCCTCCTTCTGCCCGTACAAGCCCTTAACGCAAAGCACAGCTATTGCTAACGTAATAGTAACTCTCCTCATAGTATGAATGCGCCTTTACAGCTGCTTAAGGATAAACGAATCTACCTTTTCAGGACGACTTAAGAATATCTCCTCCCCCTTCTTCAAACCTTTAACAATGGCCACCAACTCACTATTTGATCCACCAAGAGCTACCTCCTGCTTCCGTTTATCCTCGGTATAAACGTAGTGCTTCCCCTGCTCGGCCACAATGGCTTTTTGCGGCAGGTAGAGTACATTGTTTAGCGTCGTTAAGCGAAGATCGTTAATGGAAGACATCATTGGGCGCAGCTCCTGCGACGAGTTATGGATTCGAACCATTACGGTATACAACTTCTTACCATCAACCACGCGTGGAAATCCAGATATTTCCTCTATGCGACCATTAAACGAGGTGTTCTCCAAAAGCGGAATCCTAACCTTTGCATCCTGCATAAGCTTCACCTTTGCAAGATCACCCTCTGGCAGTTCAAACGTAGAGTAGAAAGAAGAGCTATTAGGTATTAATGCTACAGTAAGATCATCGGGGGTAATAATACTCCCCGCCTGGCGCTTATTTCCCGACAAATCGGTATAGTAGGTTACAACACCACTTCGAGGAGCACGGACCACTACTGCACCAAGCAACTTTCTTAACTCAAGAGGCTTTTTAGCCGCATTCTCGGCCTTTGCTTGAAGAGCAACAGCGTTGTCCGCAATCTGCTGCATCTTAAACTTCATGTTTTGGTATGCCTGATCGTAGGCAATTTTAGACTTCTCGAATTCCAGTTTAGACTTTTTCTGTGCTGCTGGAGGATCGTAAAACGATTGCTCCATATTAATCTGACTAATCTCCATGTTAATACGAAGCGTCGAGAGATTATATCGTACATCACGAAGTTGGGCTACTGTATCGGAGAGTGCGCGTTGTGCCTGTCCGCTTAAGTCGGCAGCCTCAAGCTCTGCTGCCTTTATCGCATTCACAATGCTCTCCCTGTCGAGAAGCGCAATAGGCTCCCCTGATCTAACCACCTTACCTTCCGGCACAATCGTTTTAATTCGAACTTGTCCGATTACATCCGATTTAGACCTAAATGCAGTAGAAGCAGCAACCTTAATAAAGTCCTTTGCAACAAGTTCTCCATTAGCAACAATGGTAACATCAACATTTCCCTCCTCTACAGCAACAAGTTTAGGCTTACCTGAACTAAAAACATCTGAAGTAAAAACAAAATAGGCTGCAAATCCAACTACAACAACTAAAACTAAGACTAATAGAAATCCCCTCTTCTTCACTCTACTTTTGGGTTTAGATGGTTAGAAAACCGATTGAAGCCCTACAACCTAACATTTACAGATTGCAAATGCTACGGATGTCGCCAATAATTTGACCGGCAAAAGCATCTGCTTCAGCTACAGTAGGAGCCTCTGAGTAAATACGAATAATTGGTTCTGTATTCGACTTACGCAGGTGTACCCAACGATTATCGATATCAATGCGAACTCCATCAATGTCGTTGATCTGACAATCTGCATACTTTGCCTTCATTTTGAGTAGCACATCATCAACATCTATTGCAGGTGTAAGCTCTATCTTATTTTTTGATATGTGGTAAGATGGATATGTCTTACGAAGTTCCAAACAAGTTTTGCCACTCTTTGCCAGGTGTGTAAGGAAAATAGCAACACCTACAAGAGCATCGCGACCGTAATGACTTTCAGGATAAATAACCCCTCCATTACCTTCTCCACCGATAACAGCACCAACCTCTTTCATCTTTGCCACAACGTTTACCTCACCAACTGCCGATGCTGCATATTCTACACCATGCTTAATGGCAATATCCTTAAGCGCTCTCGACGACGAAAGGTTAGATACAACATTACCCTTGGTAATTGAAAGTAGATAATCGGCAACAGCAACAAGGGTGTACTCCTCTCCAAACATAGATCCATCTTCACAAACAAAAGCAAGACGATCAACATCGGGGTCAACAACAATTCCTAAATCAGCCTTTTCTTTAACAACTAGTTGGGCAATGTCCACTAAGTGTTCAGGAAGTGGTTCGGGGTTATGAGGAAACTGTCCATTAGGCTCGCAGTATAACTTTACCACTTCAACTCCCATTCTCTCGAGCAATTCTGGGATAACGACACCACCTACAGAGTTAACAGCATCAACTACCACTCTTAACTTTGCTTTTTTCACGGCATCAATATCAACTGCTTTAAGAGCAAGAACAGAGTCTATATGCTTTTGGCTAAAAGAGGCTTGTTTTACTACTTTTCCCAAGTCGTCTACCTCTGCAAAGAAGAAAGAATCGCTCTCCGCAATGGACAGAATACGTTTACCATCGGCATCTGAAAGGAATTCTCCCTTACTATTAAGCAACTTCAATGCATTCCACTGCTTAGGATTGTGGCTTGCTGTAAGAATAATTCCACCGTCAGCCTCTTCCATAGTAACGGCAACCTCTACCGTTGGCGTAGTTGCTAAGTCAGCATCAACCACATTTACGCCACAACCCATTAAAGTACCAACTACCAAATTGCTAACCATTGGTCCCGAAATACGTGCATCGCGACCGACAACAACCTTAAGGACATCCTTCTTTGTTGATTCTTTTAACCATTGGGCATACGCAGTAGTAAACTTCACTACATCAATAGGGCTTAAACCACTACCAGGCTTTCCTCCTATTGTACCTCTTATTCCTGAAATAGACTTTATTAATGCCATCGAAAAACGTGTTAGAGTGATAAAAAATTGATGTTAGAGTTTGAACTGGTAAATATAGCAAAGTCATCTTTACCCTATCCCCAACCGTTCACCCTTAACATACCTTAATAGTATATATTTAGAAAAGAAGGTGTACATTTCCCCATGAAAAAAACACTACTTTTGTAGGTAAGGAATTCGCAGAGAATGCGAGAAAAACAATCTTAATTCGCTACCAGAATGGAAAATGAATTTTACGAAGAAAGCCCCGAGAAGTCTACGCGCAGAAGCTTCGACAACGAATCGGGCGAGTCTTTCCAAGAAAAACAAAATGAGAAACCTAAAAGAACCATTTCCGATCCAAACAGAGGAGTATTTGAAAGGAAGGTAGATTTCAACCCAAACAGAGAAAGAAACTTTGACCGCGACGACCGTGGTGGAGATCGTAGTGGTTTCAACCGCGAGCGCAACTTCAACCGTGATGACCGTGGTGGAGATCGTGGTGGATTCAACCGTGAGCGCAGCTTCAACCGCGATGACCGTGGTGGAGATCGTGGTGGTTTCAACCGCGAGCGCAACTTCAACCGCGACGACCGTGGTGGAGATCGTGGTGGTTTCAACCGTGAGCGCAGCTTCAACCGCGATGACCGTGGTGGAGATCGTGGTGGTTTCAACCGTGAGCGCAGCTTCAACCGCGACGACCGTGATGGAGATCGTGGTGGTTTCAACCGTGAGCGCAGTTTCAACCGCGACGACCGTGATGGAGATCGTGGTGGTTTCAACCGTGAGCGCAGCTTCAACCGCGACGACCGTGGTGGAGATCGCGGTGGGTTTAACCGCGAGCGCAGCTTCAACCGCGATGACCGTGGTGGAGATCGCGGAGGTTTTAACCGTGAGCGCAGCTTCAACCGCGACGACCGTGGTGGAGATCGTGGTGGTTTCTACTCCCCATTTGAGAAGAAAAAAAGCTACGGCGGAGATTTCAACGATCGAAATGATAACAGCAATCGCACCCTTCGTCCACGTAAAAGCCGTGGGGAAGAGTTTGATCGTCCAAAAATTGGTGCTGGATTAGGTCCAAAATACGTAGAGGAGCCTATTGATCCAGAAGCAGAAATCCGCTTGAACAAGTATATCGCCAACTCTGGTGTTTGCTCACGTCGTGAAGCCGACAACCACATCACAGCAGGTGAAATTACAGTTAATGGAGAAGTAGTAACAACCCTTGGTACCAAGATTAAGATGGGTGATGAGGTTCAATTTAACGGAACCATCATCAAAGGAGAAAAGAAGGTTTACCTCATTCTCAACAAGCCTAAAGGATATGTTACCTCTGTAGATGATCCCCACGCCGAAAAAACGGTAATGGAGCTTATTAAAGGAGCCTGCAACGAGCGCATTTACCCTGTTGGTCGCCTAGACAAATCGACTACAGGCGTTCTTCTCCTCACCAACGATGGAGAACTTACCAAAACGCTTACTCACCCTACCTATAACAAGAAAAAAATCTACCACGTGTTCCTCGATAAGAGAATAAGCGAGGAAGATATGGAGCGTATTGCTACTGGAGTAGACTTAGACGATGGTGTAGCTTATGCTGATGCCATTAGCTACGTTGACGGCAGCGACAAATCGCAGGTAGGCGTTGAAATTCACTCTGGCAAAAACAGAATTATCCGCCGCTTATTCGACACCATCGGATATAAGGTAATAAAGTTGGATAGAGTTTACTTCGCAGGATTAACCAAGAAGGGACTTCCTAAAGGAAGATGGCGTTTCCTAACTCAACGCGAGGTTGGAATGCTCAAGATGGGATCTTACGAATAGTAAGTTTTCGTCACCTAAAAAATAAAAAGAGAGGATGGTTCACACCATTCTCTCTTCTTTTTGGGCACTAGCCTAAAAAGCTGGCTGCTCGCCGGAAGACATGCTTAAAGCCTCCATCAACAGCATCGCCTATAGTAGGCTTCCCAATAATTGGAAACGGTTGCTCGTGCGAGTGGGGAAAAGCAAAATCCACCATCTCAATATTTTTACTGCCAATGCTTCTAAAGAAGGATGACACTCCCGTAGGTGGGATCACCTTATCTTTTAAAAGCGAGATGGCATACACCTGTCCTTTAAATTTCGAAAACATATCGCATCGAAAATCTTTTAGCCTATCCATGTTGAGCATTGAGCGAAAAGCCATAGCAAATCGGTTATCCGCTATAAACACCCCCAGCCGTGTCTGACGAGCAGATTCTTTTTCAAACTCATCATTGTAGTAGCTGAAAATTTTACTAAAGGATGCCTCGTCCATTATCATCTTAGAAACGCCATTCATGTCGTTAAAAAAGGCACCGCCGCAGAACATGAAAAGTCTTGAATTCGAGACAATGTCGTTTGGGTTGGCAATAAAAAGTATCTGGGAAAGAAATGCCCCAATTGAGTAAGCAAAAAAGTCAACTTGGGCATCACCCTTAACGTACGGAATGCTCCCCATTTGAATTTGTTCTAGCAGGCTAACGAGATCGATTGCGCTCTGATAGCCCGATGTAAAAAACCTCAATGGGTCGGACAGCAACCTCCGGCTAAGCGCGATGTTAACAAACGAGGAACTATCGGCTTTGCCATACCTCTGGTTGCAGTCGTTGAGCACCGAAAGCATCGCCCGAGGGTCTGCCCATTCCTTGGGAGCCCTATTTATATGGTACGATATTGGAAATAAAATAACCGCGCTATTGGTAGACCTTGCAAGCTCATCCGCCCAGGGCATGTACTTCATCCAGCTGCGCTCGTTTAGCCCATGCAGCAGCACGATTACCTTATCGTACTTTTTTTCGCCGTTGGGCAAAAAAATGGGGTAGGTGAAGTTGCCGTTTATATCATCGGAATCGGACAAAACGTCCTCCTCCTTGTTAGCGTTTAGCAAAACATCGGGATGGTTTGGCAGCTGAAACCGCTCGATCTTGCCGGAATGGAAGCTTAGGGTGCGAATTTTAAGATCGGCATTAGCAAAATCAACGTTTCCGTTGACTAGGATGTCAATTTTCTTGAAACTATCTAAAGCACTCGTGTACCCCATATCGCTGACGATTAATTTACTAGTTGCAAAGGTAAGGCATCGGTAAGCATCCGTCAACTTTATGGGCTGACGGCAAGGCGGCTGGGGCAAAATTGGGGATATAGGGGTAAGATTGCCGAATATGGGGTGAAATTACAGGAACAATGAGCGTGCTTCTCCCGTATTTTGTATTTATGCCCGAGAAAAATTACATTTGCTAGACAGAGAATAGAAGGCAATACCGATGGTGGATCTACAAAAAACGATACCAAGCTATATTACCGACAAAGGGAATATTGTTAGACTAATATTCTTTACGGCAGCTTTTGCTCTTGTGTTCATCAACATTTACTCTCCTTTTGGAGTAGAGACCTGGTACAACGTTACCCCGCTGCAGCTATTCTTCTACTCCAGCTTGGTTATCCTTACAGGGGTGCTCGTGGTTGTTGCAAGCCGCGTGCTCATGTACCAGATAAGCAAAGCGAGAACGCTGCTGCTGTGGCAGTACCTGCTGTGGATTTTGGCTGAGATAATCTTCATGGCGCTATTCTACACCCTGTACGAATCGGTAATTCTGCACGAGAAAAGGGGCATCCTCGAGCTAGCCAAAGTCTCAATTCAAAATACGGCGCTCATCATTCTGCTCCCCTACTCGGTTCTTTGGTTGTACTTTTCGTGGAAGGAGAATAAGGATAAGCTGGAGGCGCTTATTCAGGGTGACGCCCCCTACGATGCCACCAAGATGGTTGCGTTTCACGATGAAAAGGGGATTCTACGGCTCTCGCTGAAGGCCGAGAACCTTATCTACATAGAGGCGGCCGACAACTACGTAAACATACACTACTACAACAAGGGGAAGGTGTCGAAGTTTATGCTCCGCAACTCGCTAAAGAGGCTAGAGGAGATGTTTGCCAGCTCCGAGATGGTGCGCTGCCACCGCTCCTACATGGTCAACTTCGGGAAGGTGAAGATTATCCGGAAGGATAAGGATGGCCTTAGGCTCGAGCTGGATGTGCCCAATGCCCAAGACCTCCCCGTATCAAAATCGTACGTCGAAAGCGTGATGGCAACTTTCGGAAAGTACTGCCGCTAGGCGCCCTTCGCGCCCAGTGATTTCGCTTTTAAAAATACAGGCTCAGCATTTTGCAGAGGCGATGACTTTATAAAGAGAATTTACCTCTCTTATCTGTTCTTTTTGAAGGGCAAAAAGAACGAAAAACCCTTGGCACAAATTAACTCGCTCGGTCGCGGTGGAATGTCGCCATATCAAATGATTGCTCCTAGTCCTTTCATTGCTGTTGCGCTAATTAGCGTTGTAGCAGCTCCGCTCGCTCAAACAGAATTCGTGCCAGTCTGGTATGGCTGCGCCATGGTATTTACGGGGGAAAGCTAACCTACTCAAGTACGCCTGTCCGCCGTTGGTTAGCCATTCTTCTATTATTTGTTTGATTCAAATTGCAAAAGTTAAACCCCTGCCTTCGCGCCAACGATGAGGAATAGCGGATAGCGACGGCCGTTCTCCCGCTTCATCTCCATAAACACGTCGGAATGGGTTACCGCGAGGCCTGCTGCCCCGAATGCTTGGGCCAGCTGCGCAAGATCGAACCCGTTGTGACCCTCGAAACCCGCGCCATGGAACGAGCCATCCTCGGAAACGAGGTCGACAATGGCCAGCTTTCCTCCTGGTTTTAGGAGCCCAGAAAAGCGGGCAAGAATAGCCGCGTAGTCGGGGATATGGTGCAGCGTCATGGAGGAGAATATCAGGTCGTAGGCCCCGCTAAAGGAGGTATCCGCCGAAAGGTCGACGTTGCAAACCTGCGCATTCGGGAGCTGCTGCTGCGCTAGCTTGGAGGAAAGAACCTCCAGCATCCCCTCGGAGGTATCGATAAAGGTTGCCGTGCCAATCTTCGCGAGCAGCTGCAGCCCCACCAGCCCGGTACCGCACCCGTACTCCATCACATCCATCGAAGGATCGAGCGTCACCGCACCCTCGATGGCGGCTGCTACGCGCTGCGCCTTTTTCACCCGCTGGGGCGTATCCCACTCGGCGGCTCTTGCATTAAAATCGTTCATGTCCATACTCAGCAACGGGGTTAGCCCGAATAGTTAGTGCGCTAAGGTAGCAATTCCCAAATTTTAGTGATGCATTGACTTCGGAGCGGGATCAATTCCTAAATTTTAGTGATGCATTAACCTCGGACCTGGATCAATTCCCAAATTTTGGGGATGCATTGACCTCGAAGCTGAATCAATTCCTAATTTTTGGGGATGCATTACCTTCGATGCTGAATCAATCCCCGAATTTTAAGGATGCATTGACTTCGGAGCGGGATCAATTCCCAATTTTTAGGGATGCATTACCTTCGGAGCTGAATCAATCCGTAAATTTTAGGGATGCATTGACCTCGGAGGTGAATCAATCTCCAAATTTTAGGGATGCATTGCCTTCGGAGCGGAATCAATCCCTAAATTTTAGTGATGCATTGCCTTCGATGCTGAATCAATTCCCAAATTTTAGTGATGCATTACCTTCGGACCTGAATCAATTCCTAAATTTTGGGGATGCATTGCCTTCGGAGGTGGATCAATTCCCAAGTTCTAGCGGATAATGCGCTCCACCCCTCCCCCATCTGCTTATAAAAGCTAAACCAAAAACATTTGCGCCTCTCCCATGTTTTCCCCCACAAAATTAAAAGAAGGAGGACCACAAGCCATGGGAAAATGCGCATGCCAAACAAGAACCACCGCTAAAACCGATACCCCCAAGAAGCGCTGCGGCTGCAACTCGAAGCAGCCCCTGCTAGCCAGCAACCCCGCAGCGGCCATGCAGGCGGCAGGGCAGCTGGCCGACATTTGCCGAATTGCGCCCGAGGAGCAAGAGCACCTACACCAGGTTGTTCGTGTTGACGAGCTCCCCAACGCCACCTACCTAATTCGCATCGAGAAGAAGGGCCTCGAGCCTAGAAGCGGCCAGTACATGGCGCTAAGCGTACCCGGCGATATCCAGACGCGCCACTACTCCATCTACAGCGGCGAAAACGACGAAACGCTCGATTTCCTGATAAAGGAGGTTGACGACGGGATAGTATCCGTTAAGCTGCACCAGTTTAAGCCCGGCGATAAGGTGCTAGTAGAGGGCCCGTGGGGGCATTTTAGGGTAAGGCCCAGCGATGTTGGCACCAAGAGGTTCCTGTTCGTTGCCTCGGGAACCGGGATATCGCCATTCCACAGCTTCATCAAGTCGTATCCAGGCCTAGACTACCAGCTGCTACATGGCGTGAGGTACGGCAACGACCGCTACGGGATGGACGAATACCCAAAGAAGCGGTACGTAGCCTGCACCTCGCGCGACGGGGAGGGTGATTTTCGGGGCAGAGTTACCGACTACCTAAAGGCCAACCGGGTTGAGCCTGGTACGCTCTGCTACCTCTGCGGGAATAACCAAATGATTGAGGATGCCATCGCCATCCTTCAGTCGCAAGGAATAAAGGAGAGCGAAATCTATACGGAGATATTCTTTTAGCCCGGCCATAAGTTCCATTTCTGCAGCGGCGGAGAGGTGCTCGCGCACCTTTTCGCCGCTTTTTCGCCAGCCAAGGCCACACCTTAATAAAACAATCGATTTAGCGCCTATCCCCTTTTAATTTTGAAGTCCAACCTGCACATACAGCTCATCTCAATAACCGACATCAATAAAATTCTTGTTTTTTAGCACTTTACAGTTCGCTTGCAGACAACCTTCCACCGTTAAGTATAGCTATAAAACAGCGCATTGCCGAACATCGGTAAGCAGAAACAGCTATCATTGCATCCGTCATAACGAACAAAGAGATGAACAAGTCCCTACAAGTAACAAGTTGGTTTTACTTTTTTTACTACTTCTTTTTTTACGAAAGAGGGGGCTTGGCTATTGCGCGATAAGATCGACACAAAAATAGAGCAAGCCCCAGCAATGGGGCTTTTCTTTTTTTAAAACCATAAGCAGATGCAAAACGTACAAAACATAGAAACAACGAGGGCAGAGCAGCAGGTGCGGTTACGTTCGCTATTTAGCGCTTCGTATTTCTACTTTTTCTACTACTGGAGAAAGAAGGGACTTTTATGTGCGTGCTAGCATCAGAATAGCAACACCGAGCATAAAGGTCCCACACGCGTGGGGCCTTTTTTTATATCCGACCAAAAAGACAAAAACAAATGATACTAGAGTACGAATCGCCATTAAGAGTAGCCATACAGGGGGTAAGAGGGGCCTTCCACGAGATCGCCGCAAGAGAAACCCTTGGTAACGATATCATCCCCGTAGAATGCCTAACCTTCCGCGAGCTGGTTGCCGCAACCGAATCGGAGAAGGTTGATGCCGCTCTTATGGCCATCGAGAACTCCGTAGCAGGCGGCATCCTGCCCAACTACGCGCTGCTCCGCAACTCGGAGCTGCAGATTGTCGGCGAGGTTTACCTGCGCATCGTACAGAACCTGCTAGCCCTACCCGGCGAAACGGTAGAGTCCATCAAAGAGGTGGAATCGCACCCCATGGCCATACAGCAGTGTACCGACTTCTTGGGAGAGCATCCCGAGTGGAAGATCATCGAGTCGGAAGACACCGCTCTTAGCGCACGTAAGATATCGGAGGGTGAAATCCGGGGAAAGGCAGCCATTGGCTCGTCGCTAGCTGCCGAGCTGTTCGGGCTTAACATCCTTGCTCCCGAAATAGAATCGAACAAGGAGAACTATACCCGCTTCCTCATCCTTACAAAAAAGGATGGGAAGATACGCAACACCACCTCCAACAAGGCCAGCATCTGCTTCTCGGCCAAGCACGAGCCAGGAGCCCTAGCCGACATCCTTAAGGATATTGCCGACTGCGGCGTAAACCTTTCCATGCTCCACTCCCTGCCCAAGGTTGGGGCTAAGTGGGAGTATATCTTCCACGCCGACCTTGTGTACGATAGCTACATGCAGTACCTACAGGCCGTGAAGACGCTCAACGAAACAGCCACCTACTTTAAGGTGCTGGGCGAATACCAAGCTGGATCAGAAATATTTTAATGCATAAGAAATAGCAACACCATGCACGTAAAACCATCGAGTAGGATTGGGAAGGTAAGCGAATACTACTTCTCGAAGAAGCTAAAAGAGATTGACCAGATGAGGGCCAACGGCACCAAGGTCATCAACCTTGGCATTGGCAACCCCGACTTGAAGCCTTCGGCCGCAATGATTGAGGGCGTTTGTGAAACCAGCCGAAAGAGCGGCGTCCACGGCTACCAGAGCTACATTGGCAGCCCCGTTCTTCGCCAGGCCTTTGCCGATTTCTACCACCGATACTACGGCGTGACGCTAAACCCATCCAACGAGATTCTTCCGCTAACGGGATCGAAGGAGGGCATCATGCACATCTCCATGGCCTTCCTCGACGAGGGCGACGAGGTGCTGGTACCCAACCCCGGCTACCCCACCTACACCTCGGCCACCAAGCTGGCTGGTGGCGTTCCTGTGGAGTACAACCTCACCGAGGAGAACGGGTTTCACCCCAACTTCGAGGAGATTGAGCAGCGCGATCTATCAAAAGTAAAGTTGATGTGGGTGAACTACCCCCACATGCCAACGGGTGCTAAGGCTACGAGGAAGCTGTTCGAGCAGCTGGTGGCGTTCGGCAGGAAGCACCAGATACTCATCTGCCACGACAACCCCTACAGCTTCATCCTAAACAAGGAGCCGCTAAGCCTGATGGCCGTTGAAGGGGCCAAGGAGGTGGCGCTGGAGCTCAACTCGCTAAGCAAGTCGCACAACATGGCCGGATGGCGCGTGGGGATGCTGGCAGGAAGCGCCGAACACCTTAGCGCAGTGCTCACCTTCAAGAGCAACATGGACTCGGGTATGGCCCTGCCCATTCAGATGGCCGCTGCCGCTGCGCTGAGCGCCGACCAGAATTGGTTCGACAGCATCAATGCCGAGTACGCCAAAAGGCTGGTGCTGGCCGAGGAGATTGCCCGAAAGATAGGCTGCAAGCTACCCAAGGAGCATTCTGGAATGTTCCTATGGATAAAGATTCCCGACAGCGTGGAGAGCGCCGAGGCAATGGCCGACAAGATCCTCTACCAAAAGGGCATCTTCATCACGCCGGGATCGATCTTCGGATCGAACGGCAGCCGATTCCTGCGCATCTCGCTCTGCGCCGATGAGGCAACCCTAAAGGAGGCCGCCGATATACTTAGCACGTTTAAACTAGAGGAGTAACCTCCTCGTTAAGGCTCTAAGTTTTATCAGGGCAACTCCCCTCCTTCTTAAGGAGGGGTGCCCGTAGGGCGGGGAGGTTCGAAATCATATAATAGATGCAAGTCAACCACCCCCGGCTGCGCCGACCCCTCCTTAAAAAGGAGGGGAATAGCACCGAATAAAAGTTCGCAAAACTATTGAATTTATAGCCTCTAGTTGCGATCTCAAAAAAAGAAAAGAACGAAAAATGAACATTACAATAATCGGATTAGGCTTAATTGGAGGATCGATGGCCATCGACTTTAAGCATATGGGGCATCGGGTGCTAGGCGTCGAAGCCAACCCCTTTCACCAGCGCGAGGCCATGGATCTTGGGCTGGTGGAGCAATGCCTCCCGCTCGATCAGGCCGTAGCACAGTCGGACGTGGTGGTGGTTGCCGTACCCGTAGGAGCAACACCAGCCGTTATTAAGGAGGCGCTGCAGCATCTTCAGGCAAATGGCGTTATCTTTGATGTTGGCTCGACCAAAAAAGGTATCTGCAAGGCGTTGGAGGGGCATCCTCGCCGCGAGCGGTTCGTTGCCGCCCACCCCATTGCAGGAACCGAGTACAGCGGACCGTCGGCAGCGCACAGCGGCCTATTCTACCGCAAGTTGGGCATCATCTGCGATAGGCAAAAAAGCGCCACCGATGCCGTAGACTGCGTGGAGGACCTGTTCGTGCAGCTGGGCATGGAGCTCAAGCGCATCGACTCCGACGAGCACGACAAGCACCTGGCCTACGTGTCGCACATCTCGCACCTATCGTCGTTTACGCTGGGGCTTACAGTGCTCGACATCGAGAAGGACGAGCGTTCGATCTTCGACATGGCCGGCAGCGGTTTCGCCTCAACGGTCCGACTGGCAAAGAGCTCGCCCGAGATGTGGGCGCCCATCATGCTCGAAAACTCAGAGCACCTGCTGGAGGCGCTCGACAGCTACATCGACAACCTCAACAAGTTTAAGGAGCGCATCCTTAACCGCGACGAGGAGGGGCTAAAGGAGCTGATGCGCGAGGCCAACCGAATTAGAAGGGTACTGGAGAAGAGAAGTTAAAGGAAGAAGCACAAGCCCTGAAAGGGCTAGACTGAAATTGGCGAAAAGCAAGGTGTTAGACGAATGGAGTAGATTAAGAAGCAACCACTTCGAGAATCTAGGCAGAGGCAGAAGATACTACGTAGAGACGTTGCACTGCAACATCTCTACCTCCCGGTAACCCTGACAGGTTTTGAAAACCTGTCAGGGTTACGACCCGAAGATTGGCTCACCGGATATAAGGTTACCAGACCAGTCTTAAGGAGGCCTCTCAGGATTAAGCGAAGATGTCTAACATCTAAAGTCTTAAAACGTAATGAAACAAACAAAAACATCATACAATGGCAGCAAACGAGCTTAAAGATTTGATTCCAATGACCGAATGGTTACCGGGAATCAAGAGACCGCTAATCATCGCAGGACCTTGCAGCGCCGAGAGTCCCGAGCAGCTAATGGAAACCGCAAAGGCCATTAAGGCCCTTGGCCAGGTGGATATCTTCCGCGCTGGCATATGGAAGCCCCGCACCTTCCCCAACAACTTCGAGGGGGTAGGCAGCATCGGCCTAGAGTGGCTTCGCGAGGTGAAGAAGGAGACCGGTCTACCTGTTGCCACCGAGGTAGGCTCGGTGAAGCACGTGTTCGAGGCCATCAAGTACGGCGTCGACCTCATCTGGATTGGCGCCCGCACCACGGCCAACCCCTTCGCCATGCAGGAGATCGCCGAGGCGCTTCAGGGGGTAGACATCCCCGTGCTGGTGAAGAACCCGCTTAGTCCCGATCTCGAGCTGTGGGATGGGGGCATCACCCGCATCTACGCAGCCGGCATCCGCAAACTCGGCGCCATCCACCGCGGCTTCTCCACCTGGGGCAAGAGCGACCTGCGCAACACCCCCCACTGGCAGGTACCCATCGAGCTAAAGCGCATCCACCCCAACCTGCCCATCATCGGCGACCCCAGCCACATCTGCGGAAACCGCACCATGATTGCCGACATCGCGCAGCGCGCCATGGATTTCAACCTCGATGGGTTGATGATCGAGAGCCACTGCAACCCCGACGAGGCGTGGAGCGATGCCAAACAGCAGGTTACCCCTGCCCGATTGGGCGAGATCCTCAGCGGGTTGAAGATGAAAACCGAGAGCACCAGCGATGAGAAATTTATTCGTACCTTAGATGAGCTCCGCTCGCAGATCGACATGTACGACGACCAGATCCTAAACATTTTGGAAGCCCGCATGAAGATCGCCGAGAAGATTGGCCTCTGCAAGAAGGAAAACAACGTGAGCATCCTGCAGACAGCCCGCTGGAGCGACATCATCAACAAGATGGTTGAGAAGGGAGCTGGCAAGGGGTTAAGCGATAAGTGTATCTCCGAAATCTTCCAGTCGATCCACGAGGAATCCATCAACCATCAGATTAACGTAACCAGAGACTAAAGGACAATGGTAGAGGTAAAAGTTAAGGGCACCTACGCCGATTCGTCGATCCTTGTCGGCGAATCCATCACGAGCATCTCCAAGCACCTCCCCGCATCGGGGGTGTTTGTGCTAACCGACGATAAGGTGAAGAGCCTTTACGGAAAGCACTTCGAGAGCCACCCAACCTTTACCATCGGGCAGGGCGAGAGTAACAAGACGTTGCAAACGGTGGAGCAGATCTACCGCTGGCTGCTCGACAACGACGCCGACCGCAGTTCGTTTATCCTAGCCGTTGGCGGCGGCATCGTGTGCGATGTGGCGGGCTTCGTAGCCTCCACCTTCATGCGCGGCGTTCGCTTCGGCTTCGTCTCCTCCACCCTCCTCTCGCAAGTCGATGCCAGCGTTGGCGGTAAGAACGGGGTAAACCTCGAGGGCTTTAAGAACATCGTTGGATGCTTCAACCAGCCCGAGTTCGTGATCTGCGACCCACAGATGCTCCTCACCCTCGACGAGCGCGACTACCGCAGCGGCCTTGCCGAGGTGGTTAAGCACACCCTCATTGCCGATGCCGCAATGTTCGCCTACATCGAGCAAAACGCAGACAGGCTGCTGGCCCGCGACGCCGAAGCCATCAACCGCGTGGTGGAAAACTCGGTTCGCATAAAGGCTAATATTGTTTCGATGGATGAGCGCGAAAAGGGCGAACGCCGCAAGCTCAACCTCGGGCACACCTGGGGGCACGCCGTCGAGAAGTTAACCCACCTACCCCACGGCGAGGCGGTAAGCATCGGGATGATGTTCGCCGCGCAGCTGTCGGCACAAAAGGGATTGATGAGAACCGACGAGGTGCAGCGGCTCAAGGCTCTGCTCGAAAAGTTGCAGTTGCCCATATCGGCATCGTTCGATAGAGAAACCGCGTTCGGCTACATGCTAAAGGATAAGAAGAAGGAGAAATCCACCATACACTTCGTGCTGATGGAGGGCATCGGCAGCACCCGCGTGGAGCCGCTTAGCACCACCGAACTGCAGGATTGCTATAAAAAGATGGAGGCCGCGCTATGATCTGCATCAGCTACGGCACCATCGCCCTAAACGACCTACTCGAAAAGTTAAAGACCACCCGCATGGCCGAGATTCGCATCGACCTGCTGGGGCTTACTAAGGATGAGATAGCAGCGGTATTCCGCTCGCACCCCAACCTCATTGCCACCTGCCGCCCCGATACGATGGGTATAGATGCGCAACGCGAGCTGCTGCTCACCGCCGTCGAAAGCGGCGCAGCCTACGTAGATGTGGAGGTAGAGGCGCCATCATCCTTCAAAAAGAAGATGGTGGAGGCCGCTCACGCCAAGGGCTGCAAGGTTATCGTATCGTACCACAACTACACCGAAACGCCCAGCCGAGAAACGTTGCTAGGCATAATGGTGGAGATGGTGGACGATGGTGCCGACATCCTGAAGCTTGCCACCATGGCCAACAGCGCTGCCGATGCGGCACGCATCCTATCGCTCTACGAGAATCCGATAAAGCCGATGGTGGCGCTGGCAATGGGCGAGGCAGGAAAGGTAACCCGCATAGCCATCCCGCTACTGGGAGCACCATTTACCTTTGCCGCCCCCGAAGGTGCAGCCACCGCGCCCGGCCAGCTAACCGACATCGGAATGAATACCATCTATAAAACTATTGGCCATGAAGAGTAAGTTGATGGCCGTTTTTGGCAATCCCATCCTGCACAGCAAAAGTCCGCTGATGTTTAATGTGCTCTTGGGCGAGAGCGGCTTCTACACGCGCATCAGGGTACAGTCGGGCAAAGATGTTGCCGAGGCAGCACGCCACCTGAACCTTGCCGGAGCCAACATCACGGCACCCTTTAAGGAGGATATCCTTCCCTTTGTTGATGAGCAATCGGAGGAGGTAACCATGATTGGCGGCGCCAACACGCTTGCCAACAACAACGGCCACCTCACCGCCTACAACACCGACTGGTACGGCGCAACGCAGGCCATTAAGCAGAGCGGGCTATCTTTAAAAGGATTGAAAGTGGTACTTCTTGGGTTGGGCGGAGCAGGAAAAGCCGTAGCCTACGGGCTGGTTAAGGAAGGTGCCGATGTTACCCTTGTAAACCGGACGGCATCGAAGTCAGTAGAAGTATCACGCAAGCTAGGCTGCAGAATGGGAAGGTTAGAAGAGCTGCCAATACTCATTGCTGATGCGGAACTCTTCGTATCGGTGCTAAGCCCATCGGCAAAGATTCCAATCAGCCATCTACCTAAAGGACTTTGGATATTCGACGCCAACTACCACGCATCGGCGCTGGTAGAGATGGCAAAAAAGAACGGCAATCCAGTAGTAGACGGTAGCCAGTGGCTGCTACATCAGGCGGTAAAGTCGTACGAGCATATCTTTGGCACAACGCCATCGGTAGAGGTGATGGAACAAGCGCTTGAACAGCCCCGCAGCACCAGCATTAAGGTTGTAGCCATCTGCAACGTGGCAGAATCAAAACAGATTAGCGAAGAACTTTGGGCTGCACCTAAAGTAGATGCAGAAAGCATCATAAACCTACATCAACCCGATTTGGTAATTTACACACCAACGCTAAGCATTAGCGAGGTTGAAGAAATCTATAATGATGAAAGAAGTAAAGCCTTCGGAAGTTAAGGGAACCGTATGCATCCCTGCATCGAAAAGCGTGGTGCAGCGTGCCGTTGCTGCGGCAATGCTGGCGCGTGGCACCTCCATCATACACAATCCCAGCACCTGCAACGACTGCTTGGCGGCGCTCAACATGGCCCGTCAGCTGGGTGCAACGGTGGTTGAGGAATCCAACAGGTGGATCATTTCGGGAGATTTTCGTCCGAGCAACACGGAGCTATCGTGCGGCGAGGCGGGCTTAAGCATCCGCATGTTCACCCCCATCGTTTCGACGTTGGCTACCAAGCAGACGCTAACCGGACATGGTTCGCTTACCACCCGACCAATGGGAGGGCTTGAAGAGGCCATCAACCAGTTGGGAGCATCGTGCCAAACCACCAACGGGTTGCTTCCCATTACCGTTCAAGGTCCGATGATGGGCGGCACTGCCAACATCGATGGCTCGTTGAGTTCGCAAATACTTACTGGGCTGCTAATGGCTGCCCCGCTTGCCAAGCAGGATGTTACCCTCAACGTAGCCAACCTCAAGAGCCGCCCCTACATCGACATGACCATTGAGGTGATGCAGCAGTTTGGCGTGGAGGTGGAGAACGACAGCTACCAGCACTTCCGAGTAAAGACAAATCAACAATATAAGCCCTACGAGCTACGTGCCGAGGGCGATTGGAGCGGTGCTGCCTTCTTCCTAGTTGCCGGGGTGATTGCGGGTAAACTACGGGTGGAAAATTTATCGTCAGCCTCCAAGCAGGCCGATAAGGAGATTATTGCGGCTATTAAGCTAGCAGGAGGTAAGATTACCGAGGGCAACGGCTTCTTTGAGGTGGAGAAATCGCCACTAAAAGCCTTCTCGTTCGATGCAACCAACTGCCCAGACCTATTTCCTCCGCTTGCCGTGCTGGCCGCCGCTTGTAAAGGAAGAACGCTACTGAAGGGCGTATCACGCCTAACGCACAAGGAGAGCAACCGCGCCTTAGCCATCCAGAACGAATTTGCCAAGGCGGGCATCATTGTAGAAATTGAGGGCGACGAGATGTATATCAAGGGAGCAACGCCCCAAGCCTGCACCATGGAGTCGTACAACGACCACCGCATGGCGATGGCTGCGGCAACGCTGGCGCTGATTGCATCGAAACCTATTGGCATAACCACGCCGGAATGCGTTGCCAAATCATACCCAGAATTTTGGGAGCATCTGGAGAGTGTGATGGAACACTGATAACGCTGATGAAACAGATTCTCACAGATAATCTATTAACCACAAAGGGTACAAAGAACACAAAATCTCTGTGTCCTCTGTATCTCCGTGCCTCTGTGTTTCTTTTCTAAAGTCTATAATCTATCATCTAATATCTACAAAGAAATGAACTCATTTGGAAGACTGTTTAGGGTAACCATATTTGGCGAGTCGCACGGCGCATCGGTGGGCATTAACATCGACGGATGCCCAGCAGGCATTGCCCTCTCGGAGGCCGACCTGATGGCCGACCTAGCCCGTAGGAAAAGCGGCGCCAAGGGTACCACGCCACGCAGCGAGGAGGATCTACCTGAGATCATCTCGGGCGTATTCAACGGGCATACCACGGGAGCACCCATCACCATTATATTCAGAAATACCAACACCATCTCCAAAGATTACTCGAACCTTGTTACCTCGCCCCGCCCAGGCCATGCGGACTACGTGGCACAGGAGAAGTACAAGGGATACCAGGATTACCGCGGAGGGGGACACTTCTCGGGGCGCGTTACCCTTGGGCTCGTTGCCGCTGGGGCTATCGCCAAGGAGGTGCTTGAGGGCGTTACCATCGGCGCGAAGCTGGTATCGGTAGGCGGGCGTACCGACATCGATGCAGTGATCGACGAGGTGGTGGCTACGCACGACTCGGTGGGCGGCGTGGTAGAGTGCCGCGCTGCGGGGCTTCCCGTAGGCTGGGGCGAACCCTTCTTCGACTCGGTGGAGTCGGCCATAGCGCACATCGCATTTGCCATACCCGCCACCAAGGGCATCGAGTTTGGCTCGGGATTCGCCGCCGCCACCATGCGCGGCAGCGAGCATAACGACGCCATCATCACCCCCAATGGAAAGACCGCATCGAACCATGCGGGAGGCATCAACGGAGGTATCAGCAACGGAAACGAGCTGGTGTTTAGGGTGGCGATAAAGCCTACGTCGAGCATAGGGGTGGCCCAGCAGACCCTCAACCGCGAGACGGGCCAGGTGGAGGAACTAATGATTAAGGGGCGTCACGATGCCTGCATCGCCCTACGCGTACCCGTGGTGCTGGAGGCCGCTACGGCCATCGCGCTTGCCGATCTTTCGCTCGTAGCCAAGGCTTACCTGTAGGATTGCCTCGACGGAGGCATCTGCGACAGAGAAGGCGATATCTTCCATGAGGATGGAGGCATCGAACGAGTGGAAATCGACATCTACCATGTGGGTGAGAGCATCGGACGACTAGAAATCGACATCTACCGTGTGGGTGGAGGCATCGGACGACTAGAAATTGACATCTACCATGTGGGCGAAGGCATCGGACGACTAGAAATCGATATCTACCATGTGGGTGGAGGCATCGGACGGCCAGAAATCGATATCTACCGTGTGGGTGGAGGCATCGGACGAATGGAAATCGACATCTACCATGTAGGTGGAGGCATCGGACGACTAGAAATTGATATCTAACATGTGGATGGAAGCATCGGACGACTAGAAATCGATATCTACCATGTGGGTGGAAGCATCGGACGGGTGGAATTTGAGACCGAGCATGGAGACGCGTTTAAAGCGCATCACCACAAATGAAAAGCGCCCTTTTGGGGCGCTTTTTCGTTAACCAAATTTCTGATTTGCTAAAACAACCACGTTTTCAATCAGGATATATTCTGCTTCACAAGCCACATCGCAAAACGAGGTCGTGCGACTTGTACCTAGCTACTTGATACGACAGGGGGCTACCTCTCGCTGCTAATCAGGCTACGACCTGCGTTAATCAGGCCCTGTAGCGGAGCCGTAAGGTCGAGGCTGGGGGTCATTGCGCGGCTTGAGCCAAATGCGCTGAACGAGCTGCCTACAATCGAAGGCAGCTGGGCCATTTGATCCTTCACCGCGCTGGCGCTTGCCTTCAGCTCCGAGTAAACCTGCTTGTTGAGGTCCTGGGCTAGGGCTTCTTCGCCCAGCAGCGGCCTATAGCTGGTAGCCATCAGGCCAACACAGGCAAGAAACATCACCCCGCTGAATGCCGTTACAGCTAGCATTACTCGGTCGGTACGATTGGTTACAAGTGCTTTCATTGTTGATGGTATTAGCGGATTTTTATCGCACCCTAGATGTTGTGGTATTATGCACCCAGCCAATAGAGGATTCTTTGGACTGCGAGATGTTTACCCTACTGCTACCCTCTACATCAACCCCTGTCAGGATGGCGGTGTCGCCTAGAAGGATATCCCACGCCTTAACGTTAACGCCTCCCCTTAGGGTTGTCAGCGACTTCCCCTTGCCCACAAAGTGGAGGGATTTGGCCGTAAGGTCGCTCACGGACACCTCTGCCGTTCCCGAAACCTCGAAGGTTAAGCTGTCGGCGACCATGGCGTCGATGGTACAGAAGGCGCTATTGAGCTCAAATCTCTGGGCTCTTGGTAACTCTACAATAACTTTGTTGACACAGCTATCCGCCTTGGTAATGCTTAGGATGCCGCCTTGTTGTGCTACGTTAACGGTTCCCTTGCCGCTATTCTCCACCCATACGCTTGTCTTAGCCGAAGAGGTGAACTTAACATGAACATTGAGTTTGCTGTTGCCGTCGATGTGCAAGGTATGGCAAGGGTTAAAGGTGAGCTCCTTCATGCCAGACTTACTCTCGCCGACATCGGCGCTACGCTCGCTGGCCGTCTTAACGGTGCGCACCGCCTTGTTAACAACAACGGCTGTAATCACAACCGAAAGGGCTACAAATGATAGTATGAGGATATTGCTTGTTTTCATACGGTTGTATTATTTGGTAAGGTTAACCTTGTATTCGTTGTACATGTGGCTCAGCTCGTCGAAGCTGATGTCGAGCTGAAAGATGCTCTTGAAGAAGTTGGGGAGCGAGTCGGTGATGAACTCCTCGCGCAGCAGGCTCTTCACCCGCTGCACGGCATCCTCGGCCACGAAGTAGCCAATGCCCCTCTTGTTGTAGATGATTCCGCGGCTCTGCAGGTGCTCGAAGGCGCGCATGGCGGTGTTGGGGTTCACC
Source organism: uncultured Acetobacteroides sp. (assembly GCF_963678165.1). NCBI lineage: Bacteria > Pseudomonadati > Bacteroidota > Bacteroidia > Bacteroidales > Rikenellaceae > Acetobacteroides > uncultured Acetobacteroides sp. The sequence continues at coordinate 3,611,398 of NZ_OY782755.1, forward strand.
TCGAGCTCTACGGCCAGCTCGCGGATGGAGATGATCTTCTCGTTGACCTTCCACTTGCCCATCATGATGCTATCGCACATGTAGTCGGCAATCTGGATGTATATCGATTTGGTACTGCTGAATTCCATGGCTACATGTTTTTAGATTTGCTTTTCTGATAGCCTGAAGTAGGCCACTGTCCAGAAGAAGGGAGGCAGAAGCCAAAGAAGGTATTTTAATCCTACCATTTCGAACTTCTCGGGTCCTAGGTCTAGATGAATACCTTCCGAGTGGTCGACAAAAGCACTAAGCCCTTCGTAGTTTATCCGGATGATGATGCCACCCACAGCAATAAGAATCCCGTAGAAGAGCACAATAGCAAGAGTTGTTTTCAGCAGGCTGCGCTTGCCAAACCAGATGGAGCCCAGCATGTACACCGACTGAACAATCAGGAAGGGACGGAAAGAATTGGCCATGCTGCCGGCATCGAACTCCAAAAAGGACTGCATCCTAACCAGCCCCGTGGCGTTTATGCCCGCGTAGAAGAGGCCATCTACCGCCAGAAAAATCAGGAAAAAAGCAATAGGGAATATCACCGAGGTGTAGAAGATGGCATTTAGCAGCTTTTCCAGCTGGGAAGCCGGTGTCGCAAGATAGGCCATACCTTTAATCTTACCCTTCGTTTCAGCGAAAGCCCTATCGGCATAAATAATTCCAAGGACAACGATTCCCACAATAAATACAACCTTTTGGGTCTCGGTTGAAATGCTTCCGGTGGTTGCTGCAAGCCCAAAGATTACGGCAAACACCGCAGCCAACCCTAGTATTTCGTAAATGGTTGACGATTTGCTATCGAGGAATCTCTTCCTTACAAGAAGTCCAAATCGGTTAAAGTCGAATATGTTGCTTTTCATGGTTACGGCTTATTTGTTGTTAAACACTTGTTGAATGGTACCCTTTTGCGCCAGCACCGAGTTGAAGAGGATTTCCATATCGAGCTTGCTGGCCTCGCCGTTGGCGTTGTGGAACACCCCGGTAAATCCCCGTAACGACGATTCTCCGTAGATAGCCGTAGGTGCCAGTTCGGCATCAACAGTCTTAAACACCAGCTTATCGGTGATGGCATCAACAGGTTGGTTAAGGGCAACCACGCCTTCGTCGAGCACGATGACGGTATCGATAAGGTTGTCGAGGTCTCGTACCTGGTGGGTGGAGATGATGATGCAGCGCTCTTCGGTTGCCACAGATGCTACAATCTTACGGAACTGGCTTTTCGAAGGGATATCAAGCCCGTTGGTTGGCTCGTCGAGGATAAGCACCGAGCAGTTAGTTGCCAACCCAAAGGCGATGATGGCCTTCTTCTTTTGCCCGTACGAAAGGCTCGACAGTTTCTCGTCGTACCCAATTTCGAACTCCCTAATGTAGTTCAGGAAGCTGCCCAAGTCGAATTTGGGGTAAAAAGGAGCAGTAGAAGCTACGAAATCGCGTATGCGCAGGTCGTTGGTGTGAATATCCTCCGAGATGTAGAAGATATCGCTCAAAAAGTTGGGCTCACGTTTTTTAGGTGTATACCCTAGCACCACGCAGCTCCCGAAGGTTGGGAAAAGCATTCCTTGGATTACCTTAAGCAAGGTGGTTTTACCGGCGCCATTCTTGCCAAGCAAGCCGTATATATGCCCTGCCTCGAGGCCTAAAGAAAGATCTCTGAAAAGCATCTTCTTTTTACTGTAGCCAAACTGCAAGTTTTTGATGTCAATCATTACTTATTGTTTTAGTGTTCTACTTTACTAGTACAATGCAAATATAGAACACTACTTTTTACTATCGCAATACTTTTGATATTTTTTTTGCTGATTTTTAAAAATATTTTATTTTTCACTGATTTTATGGATGATACGAATGCGTAAAATCTCCCCTCCCCCAGTAAAAAGACATCCGCAAGAGCAAAAAATGAGCTCTAGCAGGTGTATGAGGCACCTCATTTGCCCGCCTTTTCTCCCAAAAAAGATGAGCAGCAACAAGTTTTTCGCGAAAAGATTGTCTACTTAATTACATGCGCACGATTTACCAGCATTCCTTTTGGGCGAATCGTACCTTTTTGTTTCTTTGATCCATCATTAAACAAGAGGAAACTCAACAAGCTGTTATAAACATAAAACCGCACAAAACTGTGAAAAGAATTCTGATTATGGCTGCAAGTACCGCCATGCTTTTAGGAGGATTTGAGGGTAAGTCCCAAGACAATCCGTTCTTTAGCGAGTTTAAGACTCCACATCAGGTGCCCGACTTCCAAAAGATTAAGTTAGAGCACTACCTCCCTGCCTACCAAGAGGCCATTAAGCAACACGATGCCGAAATTACAGCTATCGTAAACAACAAGGCAAAGCCAACCTTCGAGAATACCATTGTAGCCCTCGACAACAGCGGCGAAATGCTAGGCCGCGTGGGCGGCACCTTTGGCAACATGATGGGCACCGATGGAGATAAGGCCATGCGCGACTTGGCTAAGCAGCTCACCCCGCTTACCTCTAAGCACTACGACGACATCAACTTCAACGAAGGGCTCTTTAAGCGCGTTGAGGCTGTTTACAACAATAAAAAGATTACCAGCAAGCTAAACACCGAGCAGAAGATGCTTCTTGAAGAAACCTACAAGGACTTCAAACGTGCAGGTTCTGGTCTTCCTGCCGATAAGGTTGCCCGCCTTCGCCAAATTAACGGCGAGCTGTCAATGCTGTCGCTTAAGTTTGGCGATAACAACCTTGCAGAAACTAACAACTTTAAGCTAGTTCTCGAAAATAGGAACGACCTAAAGGGGCTTCCACAAAGCGTGGTTAATGCTGCTGCCATAGATGCTAAAAAGGCAGGGCTAGAAGGCAAGTGGGTATTCACCCTGCAAAAGCCTAGCATGATTCCTTTCCTTCAGTACTCCGAAAAGCGCGACCTACGCGAGCGCCTCTACAAGGGCTACCTCAACCGCGGCAACAACTACAACGAGAACGACAATAAGGAGGTAATCAAGCAAATTCTTACCCTATCGAAGGAGCGTGCCAACATTCTGGGCTTCGAAACTACCGCCGACTACATCCTCGACGACCGCATGGCCAAGAACCCTGACAACGTGTACAAGCTGCTTAAGCAGGTATGGACTCCAGCCCTTGCTGTTGCCAAAAGAGAGATCGCTGACATGCAGGAGCTGGCTAAGAGCGAAGGCATGAACGAGCCTCTTCAATCGTGGGACTGGTGGTACTACTCCGAGAAGGTACGCAAAGCCAAGTACGACTTGGACGAGGAGCAGCTTCGCCCCTACTTTAAGCTCGAGAATGTTCGCGAAGGCATCTTCTACGTTGCCAATAAGCTTTACGGCTTAGAGTTTAAGAAGATCACCGACATCCCTGTACCAAACGAGGAGCAAACCGAGGCTTTCGAGGTTACCGAAAAGGGCAAGCATGTGGGCATCCTATACATGGATTACCACCCACGTGCCACCAAGCGCGTAGGTGCATGGTGCACCAGCTTCCGCCGCCAATCGAATGTTGATGGAAAGTATGTAACGCCAGTGGTATCTATCGTATGTAACTTCTCGACACCAACCGCCGATGCTCCTGCCCTACTCAACGCCGACGAGGTAGAAACCCTCTTCCACGAGTTTGGTCACGGCCTACACAACCTGCTATCGAACGTTCACTACAAGGGTCTTGCAGCAACCCAAGTTCCACGCGACTTTGTTGAGCTTCCATCGCAAATTGACGAGCACTGGGCATTCCAACCCGAGGTGCTTAAGGTTTACGCCAAGCACTACAAAACTGGCGAGGTTATTCCTGCCGAGCTAATTGCTAAGCTAGACAAGAGCGGCAAGTTTAACCAAGGATTTGCAACCGTTGAGTACATTGCTGCTGCAATTCTTGACCTCGACTACTACACCCAAAAGGATTTCAGCAACCTCGACATTAACGCATTCGAAAAGCAGTCGATGGATAACCTAGGCATTATTCCACAAATTGCGCCACGCTACCGTACCACCTACTTTAGCCACATTTGGGGTGGTGGATACTCTGCTGGCTACTACAGCTACATGTGGGCAGAGGTGCTCGATGCCGATGCCTTCGAGGCATTTGCCGAAAAGGGCATCTTCGATCAGGCAACGGCCAAGAGCTTCCGCGACAACATCCTCTCGAAGGGTGGCACCGACGATGCTATGACCATGTACAAGCGCTTCCGCGGTGCTGAGCCAAGCATCCAACCGCTGCTTAAAAACAGGGGCCTTAACTAGGTAAGCACACAATATCAATAAAAAAAAGCCTGACGTACTGTCAGGCTTTTTTTATTGTGCACCATTAAGGATATCGGGATGCTCGGCAATAAACGCTTCGAGCGACTTTTTAGCATCGTGGTAGCCAATCCAGAACATCTCCTCGCCCAACCGGATATCCGTGACCTTATACCTAACCAACTCGGCAGGTTCAATAAACAGATCGACCTGCCCCTTATCTATAAAAGTGTTTGCCCTAATCATCAGCCTTACCACGCGCTCCCACTCGGGCTCGTACATGCGGTCGTGGGCCGAGTAGTCCTCCATCGGGTTAACGTGCATCGCTATAACATACCGGCAGGCACGCCGGATGGGCGATACGGCGAGGTTCTGCATCACGCCCCCATCTACGTAGTGCTGCCCATCGATGAGGACGGGCTTAAACACCATGGGGATGGAACTCGATGCCAGCACCGGCTTCAGCATGTCGCCGGTGTGGAAGTAAACGTTTTGTCCTGTCTCGAGGCTGATGGCGTTTACCACTAGGGGGATGTTCAGCCCCTCGAAGGTGGTGCAGGGCAGATGGTGACGAAGGATTTGCAGCAGATCGCGCATCTTAAAAAGCAGATGCCCGTTGCGAGCCATCTTTATAGGGTCGGACTTGGCTGCATTGGGGCGAAGGCGGGGAAACCGCAGCAGTCGGATGCTGCCAAACACGTCGATCATGGCATCGGGCGTTTTACCCCCGGCATACATTGCGCCGGCAATTGCCCCTGCGCTGGTCCCCGAGATGATGCCCGTTTTTATACCTACCTCATCTAAAGCCTTTAGAAAACCGGCATGGGCAAACCCTCGCGCCCCGCCACCGCTCATTACGATGCCGACCTTATACAAGGGTGCCTCGCAGCAAAATAGGTGCTTGCTGCTATCGGATACGATGGTGATGCTGCGCGTGCTGCCGTTTTTCTTCATGCCTGAGGCCTTCTATTGGCCCAGACAAGTTACTCGAAGCGAAAACATAGAATCTTATGCATTAACGTTATCTTCTATTTTTTTTATATGTTTACAATATAATGTAACGACGTTGCATTAAGCTAAAACAACTGCAAACTTAATTCTCAAAACCAGTGAAAAAATTAGTCATTATTGCATTTGCTGCCATGGTAATTTTTAGCGCTTGTGGAAAAAAACAAGCAGACAATCCGCTACTGGGGACATACGACACCCCATTCCAGGTTCCACCTTTTGATAAGATCAAAACGGAACACTACCTGCCATCCTTCGAGGAAGGTATTAAGCAGCACGATGCCGAAATCAAGGCTATCGCCGAGAACAAGGAGGCCCCAAATTTCGAGAACACCATCGTGGCTCTAGACACTAGCGGAGCACTCCTTAACCGAGTAGCTTTAGTATTCTTCAACCTAAAGTCGGTAATCTCCGACAAGGAGATGCAGGAGGTTGCTGGCAAGGTTGCGCCAATGCTCTCGAAGCACTCCGACGACATCACCTTTAACAAGCCGCTGTTCGAGCGCGTGAAGGCGGTGTACGACAAGCGCCAGTCGCTGAAGCTGAACACCGAGCAGAACCGCTTGGTGGAGCTTATCTACAAAGATTTTGACCGTGCCGGTGCCGGCCTAGACAAGCAAAAGCAGGATCAGCTGCGCAAGATCAACGAGAAGCTATCGCTGCTAGGCGTGAAGTTCTCCGACAACCTGCTGGCCGAGAATGCCGCCTTTAAGCTGGTACTCGACAAGAAGGAGGACCTTGCCGGGCTGCCTCAGGGCGTGATTGACGGCGCTGCCACCACCGCCAAGGAGCAGAAGATGGATGGCAAGTGGGTATTCACCCTCGACCGCTCGAGCATCACCCCATTCCTGACCTACTCGTCGCGCCGCGACCTGCGCGAGAAGATCTACACCGCCTACCTCAACCGCGGGAACAACAACAACAAGAACGACAACAAGGCCGTTATCAAGGATATCCTTAAATACAACCTCGAGCGCTCGAGGCTGCTTGGCTTCAACACCACCGCCGACTACATCCTCGACGTGAACATGGCTAAAACTCCAGCCAACGCGTTTAAGCTGCTCCACCAGCTGTGGAAGCCAGCCCTTGCCGTTGCCAAGAAGGAGCTTGCCGATATGGAGGTGCTTGCCGCTAAGGATGGCATCAAGGACTTTAAGAGCTGGGACTGGCACTACTACGCCGAAAAGGTGCGCAAGGCCAAGTACGACCTCGACGAGGAGCAGATTCGCCCCTACTTCAGCCTCGACAACGTTAAGAAGGGCATCTTCTACTGCGCCAACAAGCTCTACGGGCTAGACTTTAAGCAAATCGACAACGTACCCGTTTACCATAAAGACGTGGTTGCCTACGAGGTTACCGAAAAGGGCAAGCATGTGGGCATCCTGTACATGGAGTTCTTCCCCCGCGAGAGCAAGAGCGGTGGCGCATGGTGCACCTCGTTCCGTCCGCAGACCAACATCAACGGGAAGTTTGTTGCCCCAGTGGTATCCATCGCCTGCAACTTTACCAAGCCAAGCGGCGACACCCCTGCCCTGCTGAGCATGGACGAGACCGAAACCCTCTTCCACGAGTTTGGCCACGCGCTTAACGCACTTCTCGCCAACACCACCTACTACAAGACCGGCGGCGCTATTCCTACCGACTTCGTAGAGCTTCCTTCGCAGATCAACGAGCACTGGGCGTTCGACCCCGAGGTGCTTAAGGTGTATGCTAAGCACTACAAGACCGGCGAGGTTATCCCTGCTGCCCTTGTGGAGAAGATGAATAAGAGCGACAAATTCAACCAGGGCTTTGCCACCACCGAGTACCTGGCTGCATCGCTTCTTGATATGTCGTACTACACCCTTACCAATATCGACAACCTCGACATCAACAAGTTCGAGAAGGAGACGCTGGATAAGCTAGGGCTGATCCCACAGATTGCGCCTCGCTACCGCACCACCTACTTTGCCCACATATGGGGCGGCGGCTACTCGGCCGGCTACTACGCCTACATCTGGGCTGAGGTGCTGGATGCCGATGGCTTTGAGCTCTTCAAGGAAAAGGGCATCTTCGACCCCGCTACCGCCAAGAGCTTCCGCGATAACGTGCTCTCGCAGGGCGCTGCCGACGATGCTATGGCCATGTACAAGCGCTTCCGCGGCGCTGAGCCTAGCCTCGATCCACTTTTGAAAAACCGTGGACTAAAGTAGGCCGTCTGCCTATCTAGAATATACTCGAAGCAGCAGGGAGCAATCTCTGCTGCTTCCTTTTTTATGCGCACGCCACATATGAAGGGGCTACCCCGAGCCCCATCAGCTCGCAGCAGCACCTCCTCGGCCAATCCCCCTACCGAAATGGCCTACCCAACACCTCTGGCAAGCGATCCCTAGGCCAGAAAGTGCTTCCCGACATGTTCCGCGAACGATCTTCCTTCCGGAAACGACCTCCGTAGGCTGCTATATTCAAATCAACCGGTAGTATTTAAATATTGCAGGATAAATATTCACTTTACACCGAATAATTTAAATATTGCGGTATCAATATTTGAATTACAGCAGAAGAAAACAATATTGCAGCGCAATATTCAATAATTCCAGTAGAATTTAAGTATTGCAGCCTCCGAAAGCCACAACCGCATCGCAGATGAACCTCCAGAGGCCTACGCAGGGGCATCTCGGTCCCCGGAGGAACGACCCAAGGCCTCCGAAAACCACGACGCGCAGCCAGATGGTGCACTGTAGAGGTCGGCCAGCGCATTCGGCCTCCCAGATAGCCCGAGGAGCTGTTCGTCGTCGGTTAATACCCTGGGGGTAATTAGTCATAAACTCTTCGGCGCGCCGGACGACCCTGCCGAAATTGTAGCTACTTTTGTGGACTTATCCGAATAAAGATGGCTAAAGGAAACTACAGCAAGAAACCCCAAACCACCAACGTGGCAACCGTTGGGCTGGAGATGGGCAAGGTACCGCCCCAGGCGCTCGACCTCGAAGAGGCCGTGCTGGGCGCCATGATGCTCGAGAAAGATGCCATCATGAGCGTGATGGACGTGATCAAGCCCGAGGCGTTCTACAAGGAGGCCAACCAGAAGATCTTCCTGGCCATCTCGCGCCTGTCCACCCGCATGGAGCCCGTCGACATCTACACCGTATCGCAGGAGCTCAAGCGCACCGAGGAGCTCGACGAGGTGGGCGGCCCCTACTACCTGACCCAGCTGACGCTGAAGGTGGGGTCGGCGGCGCACGTAGAGTTCCACGCCAAGATCATCGCCCAGAAGTTTATTCAGCGCGAGCTGATCCGCATATCCAGCGACATCCAGCGCAACTCGTTCGACGAGACCATCGACGTGGAGGAGCTGCTGGACACCGCGCAGATGGAGATCTTCAACCTGGCAGAGGGCAACGTGAAGAAGGAGGCCCTGAAGATGGATTCCATCGTCAAGAACGCCATCGCCCAGATCGAGGAGGCCTCCAAGCGCACCGACGGCCTCAGCGGCGTGCCCACGGGCTTTGTGGCGCTCGACCGCCTCACCTCGGGCTGGCAGCCATCCGACCTTATCATCGTGGCCGCCCGCCCGGCGATGGGTAAAACGGCCTTCACCCTGTCGATGGCCCGCAACATGTCGGTCGACCACAAGAAGCCGGTGGCCTTCTTCTCGCTCGAAATGGGCGCCACCCAGCTGGCCATGCGTCTGATCATCGGCGAAACCGGCATCGAGTCGGACAAGGTAAAAAACGGCAAACTGGAACCCCACGAGTGGGCCCAGCTCGAAATGCGCATCAAGGACCTCACCGAGGCCCCGCTCTTCATCGACGACACCCCGGCCCTCTCCATCTTCGAGTTCCGCAGTAAGGTGCGCCGCCTCAAAACCCAGCACGACATCTCCATCGTTATCATCGACTACCTGCAGCTGATGGTCGGCCCGCCCGAAACGCGCGGCAACCGCGAACAGGAGGTATCGGTGATCTCGCGCTCGCTCAAGGCCATCGCCAAGGAGCTCAACATCCCCGTCATCGCGCTATCGCAGCTCAACCGTTCGGTGGAAACCCGCGGCGGCAACAAGCGCCCGCAGCTCTCCGACCTTCGTGAGTCGGGAGCCATCGAGCAGGATGCCGACATCGTGTCGTTCATCCACCGCCCCGAGTACTACGGAAACACCGAGGATGAGGACGGCAACTCGCTGATCGGCATCGCCGAGATCATCGTAGCCAAGCACCGTAACGGCTCGGTGGACGACGTGCGCCTGCGCTTCCAGAAGGAGGGCGCCAAGTTCCTCGACCTCGAGGATGGCGACATCAGCGCCTACGCCAACCTGCTGCCGCAGGGCGGCGCAGCGGGCGGCGGCATGGACAGCAGCGCGCAGGCCTTCACCGTAGGCTCGAAGATGAACAACGACTTCCCCGGCGGCGGCGAGTTCGACCTCGGCACCAAGGGCGGCTTCAGCACCGACGTGCCCTTCTAGGAGGCCTCGCGGCCCATTCCTGTTGACAAAGTTCCACAGGTTGATGACCTCCCCCAGCCGAACAGCACGCCTTTCAGCTAAGGGAGTCGTCGATCTATGCCGCTACAGCCGCTTCACCTACAGCGCGAAGAATTCTTTTGCGCCATAAAAGTTGTGCAATGCCTGCTGTTGGCCTTATTTTTGAAAAGCAATTTACCGTACAAAATAAAATAGAGATGAAAAAGCTTCTACTTATCGTAAGCGCAATGGCGCTACTATCAGGAATCGCTCAAGCGCAAAACCCAATTCCGAAGGGCACCACGCAGATTAACGCCGGATTCGGGCTCGCCTCATACACCGTCCCCGTTTACTTCGGGATGGACTTCGGCATCGGTCACGACCTGTCGATTGGCTTCGAGACCGCGTTTCAGGATCGTAACGATCACTATACAGCGTGGAGCTTTGCCGGCAACTGCAACTACCACTTCAACCGAATTCTGAACATCCCCAAGAACTTCGACTTCTACGCAGGTGGTAGCATCAACGCCATTGCCTACCACTACGACTACGACTACGTAGATAGAGAAACCGGCCTATTCCCTGGCATCCAGGTAGGCGGCCGCTACTACTTCACCCCCAACTTCGGGCTAAACTTCGAGCTTCGCGGTGGGGATATCCTCTCGGGAGGTAAATTTGGAGTATCATTTAGATTCTAACATACCATACCAGCGTGTTAAGGGCGGGGGTGCGCAGGCATTCTCGCCCTTTTTATTATCGTTCCCTGGCAATAAAAGCGCAGAACGCCCCGTTAACCCATAGCGTCGCGCTGCATTTTTGCTTACTTTTCGGGGCCGAAAGAGCGCGAGAGGCTCCTTTGCATATTCGTAAACCCTAATTCTATACCGATGAAAAAATGGCTTTTAGCGATTGCCCTGGTAGGGCTAATCGGGAGCAGCACATTTGGCCAACAGCAATTCCAAAAAAAGAACTTTGTGCCCGCCAAAGGCGATACGCTCCGATACCAGGTGCTATACCCCGCAAGCTACAGCGCCGAGAAGAAATTTCCTCTGGTAATCTTCCTGCATGGCATGGGCGAGCGCGCCAACGACAACATGCTACAGATGAAGCATGGATCGAGGATGTTTACCAACCCGGTAAACATGGAGAAGTACCCCGCCATCGTGCTCTTCCCCCAATGCCCCACCACCAGCAGCTGGATTAAGACCTTCCCCCAACGCAACGACAACGGCGATATGGACTGGTCTACGATAGCCAACGATAGCATTGCGCAGCCGCTGCAGGCCGTTAAGGAACTCATCGATTCCTACGTTGCCAACGAAAAGGTAGATACCAAGCGCATCTACATCATGGGCCTTTCGATGGGCGGCATGGGCACCTTCGACATGGTAGCCCGCTACCCCGATCTGTTTGCGGCAGCAATTCCTATTTGCGGCGGCATCTACCCTCCTCGCCTAAAGGAGGCGGCCAAAACGGTGAAGTTCCGCATCTACCAAGGCGATGCCGACCAGGTTGTTTCGTGCAACGGTTCGCGCCAAGCCTACCTCGCGCTAAAGGAGTATGGCGCAACGGCTAGCTACGTAGAGTTTCCCGGAGTAGAGCACAACGCCTGGAATCCGGCCTTCAACCAGCCCGACTTCTTCGAGTGGCTCTTTAAGCAGAAGAGGAAGAAGTAGGAAAGAGACACAAGATGCAAGACACAAGACTTTAGACGTTAGATTTTAGACAATATGAAGGGGGCTGCATCTTAGCTGATGCAGCCCCCTTGCTTAATTGGGCTTATGACAGAAGGATGTTCGATGTGCCGACTTCCCCCTCTTTTCGGCATCGGCAACGCTCGGTTGATGGGGCTTTGCCGCGCCTACTCCACTTACACACGAATACGACACACCGAACACCCTATTCTAAATCTAGGTAAAGATTATCTGCGTACCCTGTCCGCCGCACAGCTCGTAGAACTGTCCCACGGTGAGCACGTCTTTTACCTCGTCGCTCAAGTCGCTCTTCTTAAGCTTAAACATGTCCATGGCCAACTTGCAGGCGTAGATTTCGCCGCCTCCGGCAGTAATCATCTCCAAAAACTCGGGAACTGTTGGGATGTCCAGTTTCTCCATCTCGGCCCTCATCATTTTCGAAACGCCAGCCTCAACACCGGGTAAAGCGCCCAGCAGCGTTGGGAAGGGCAATCCGCCAGGCATGCGCATGGCCGGATTACCAACGGCTGCCGTATGGAGGCTACCCATCTGCTTTTTGGTAATAGCATCGAGACCAAAGAAGGTAAAGAATACCCTGGTTTCGATGCCCTCCATTACGGCTCCGTTGGCCATTACTAGGGTAGCATATACATCTTCGAGACTCCCTTTGGCGCATATAATGCACACCTTTTTCAGGGGATATTCTTCGTTGCTCATAGCATTCGTTTTTTGAGGGTTAAACGCAGCTTAGCGGTTTCTTAACACCGGCGATCTTGGTTGCCAGCTTTAGCGGTGCACCCGGGAAGAGCTCGTAGAAGCCCTTGATATCTACAATACCCGACTTGCCAATGCTACGAATGGTAAGCGCCTCGCCCTTGGCAACCCGCTCGCGGAGGAAATCGAGCACCTGGTAGTGCCTATCGGTAAGCTCGAGGTTGTTCTCCTTTGCAATTGCTGCAGCCACCTCCTTGGTCCACTGGTTAGCATTTTCGAGGTAGCCTTCGTCGTTTACATCTACCATTACACCTGCATACTCTTTCTGTGCCATGTCTTTATTTTGTTTTTGTTTTTACTACGTTATTCTTAAACCATCTTCTTCCCGGCTAGGCTGAACTTGCTCGATATGGGTAGTTTCCTATTCTTCAGCAGAAACTCCCAGTATATAAGCTTAAACGCCAGCTTGCCCCAATGGTTTAATCGGGTTACGCCCAAAAGCTTCATTGGCCCTATGCCAGGAACGGGATACATGCCGGGTAGGGGTTCGTTGGTGTAGTCGAAGTCGATAAGCGTACCCTTGCCGTGCCCCGTTTCGATGAAGCAGTTAGCATGCCCATCGAACTGATGCGAAGGCGCCCTGCCGCTGGCGTACTCCACGATGTTCTCGGCCAGCACATCGGCGGCAAAGTGGGCAACCGAGCCCGCCTTGGATGTGGGCAGATTGGCGGCATCGCCAATGGCAAACACGTTGGACTTATGCACCGACTGCATCGTTCCCTTATCCACCTGCACGTAGCTCATATCGTCAACCAAACCCGATGAGGCTAGAAACTCCTCGCCCAAGTTAACGGGAACAACAACTAAGCCGTCGAACTCCACCTCGCGCCCATCGTACGAGCGGATGACGTTCTTCTTCTCGTCTACCCCCTCCACGTAGAAGTCGGTAACCACGTTGATGTTCTTCTCGGCAAGCACCGAGCTCAGCATTTTGGTGGCAACGGGCTTGGTAAATGCGCCCGACATCGGCGTGGTGTAGATGAGTTCCACCCTATCGCGAATGCCCTTCTTGGTGAAAAAGGCATCAGCCAAAAAGACGAACTCCAGCGGAGCAATGGGGCACTTGTAGGGTAGCTCGGTGATGGTCATCACCAGCTTGCCGCCCCTGAAATCTTTCAGGTAGTCGTGCAGCGCAACAGCCCCCTCGAAGGTGTAGAAGTCGAAGATGTTCCTGTACCAGCGATCGCCAACCAGGCCGGGCGTTTCGGAGGGCGTTGGCACCGTACCCGTAGCCACAATCAGGATATCGTAGCGGATGGTCTCGCCACCGGCAAGGTTCACCGCATTCTCCTCGGCGTTGATGCTAAGGATATCGGCAACCGTAAACTTCACATTCTTGGGGATAAACGCATCCTTCTTCTTCACCACATCCGCTGGCGAGTAGATCCCAAAGGGGATAAACAGGAACCCGGGCTGGTAGTAGTGGATGTTGTTTCGGTCCAGCACCTCAATCTCCCACTCCCTACGGTCGAGCAGCTTTGCCAGCTTGTTGGCCATTATGGTGCCGGCCGTTCCCGCACCAAGTATGAGCACTTTTTTCATCCTTTTCTATTTTGTTTTTTCGGATGGAACATCTAAAGTCTTGCAGCTTCGAAATTTTACTTAATTTCGTTCGGGTTGATCGCCCTCTGCAAGTGCAATATTACGACGGGGATTAACGCATAATCAATCGGATGGCATGATAAAGATCAGCACCTGATATTTATCACATTTGTAAAACGAGTAAACCATGGGCAATAACGGCATGCTGTGCTCCTGCAAGGAATGTATCGTCCGAAACCTCATCTTCGAGCACGTTTCGGTGGATGAGCTAACGGACTACTGCTCCACCAAAACCGAGCGAAACTTCAAGAAGGGGGAGGCCATCATTCGCGAGGGTGAGGCGATCACCTCGTTCCTGTACATCCAGAAGGGGCTGGTGAAGCTGCACCGCCATACGGCCGACTCGGCCTACGACCAGATCATCTCCATCGCCCTACCGTTCGACCTCATCAGCATCCTCTCCGTTTTCTCCGACACCCGCTACAACCTCTCCATCACCGCCATCGAGGACACGGTGGTGTGCGAGTTCGACCTGAATAGGATTAAGGACTTGGTGAGAACTAACGGCGCATTTGCGCTCGACCTGCTGGCGCGCATCAGCCGCACCACCGACAACATCCTCCGCCGCAACAACGACATCAACAGCAAGAACCTGCGCGGCCGCATCGCCTACATCCTGCTCTTCTTCGCCAACGACATCTACCGAAACCGCCGCTTCGAGCTGCCCATCTCGCGCAAGGAGATTGCCGAGCTCATCGGGATGACCACCGAGAACGTCATCCGCATCCTCTCCGAGTTTCGGAAGGAGCACATCATTCGGATAAACGGGAAGGAAATTGAGCTTGAGGATGCCGATAAGCTGAAGCTGATCTGCCTGCACGGGTAGAGCCACGCCGCTGCTGCACACAGCCGCACCCCTCAACCGCCCGAGCAGGCATGGGAAGGTTTCGAACGTGCAGATAGAAAATCCGAGCGTGCAGCAAGAGATTCAGAGCATGTAGATGGAAAGTTAGAGCATGTAGCTGGACATTCAGAACGTGTAGCTGGAAAGTTAGAGCATGCGGCTAGACATTCAGAGCATGCGGCTGGACAATCAGAGCGTGCGGCTAGACATTCAGAGCGTGTGGCTAGACATTCAGAGCATGTGGCTGGACAATTAGAACGTGCGGCTGGACATTCAGAGCGTGTAGTTGGACAATTAGAGCGTGTGGCTAGACATTCAGAGCATGTGGCTAGACATTCAGAGCGTGCGGCCAAAGATATCTAACCTGCGGCTAGCCCTCCCCCGACGCCCTACAGCACCCGCTTGAGCTCAATCAGGTCGCGAATCTGGTAGGTAGGGGTAAACGCCCCCTCCTCCCCCTGTGGGCTGTAGAACACCTGATCGATCCCCGCGTTGCGGGCCCCCACGATATCCACCTCAAAGTCGTCGCCCACCATCAGCGCCTTGCCAGGGCGGCACCCCGCCTCGCGGAGCGCCTGCTCGAAGATGCGCACGTCGGGCTTCTGATGCCCCACATTCTCGGAGGTCAGCATCAGGTCGAAGTACTGCTCCAGGCCGCACGCCTTAAGCTTAACCCACTGCACCTCGTTAAAGCCGTTGGTGATAATCAGCATGCGGTAGCCGCGCCTGCGGAGGTACTCCATTACCTCCATGGCGTTGGGCATCAGCGACGTTTTGGTGGGACTGTCGGCAATGTAGCGCCTGTCGAGCGTTTGGGCGAGCTGCTCGTCCTTCACCCTTACCGATTTCAGCGTAAGCGAAAAGCGCAGCGTGCGCAGCGTCTCCTTGGCCACCCTGCCGTGGCGGTACTCGGCCCAGAGGCGCTCGTTGTGCTTCAGGTAGGTTGAATGAAACTCGTCGAAGGTTTTAAAGTGGCGGAAGAGTTCGAACTCCTGGTAGAGGTCGCTCAGCGTAACGCGCGCGTTGCCCTCAAAGTCCCACAACGTACGGTCGAGGTCGAAGAAAATATGGGTGTAGGGCTTCCCGCCTAGCTGCCTAATGATGGGTTTCAGATTCATGGGAGGTAAAATTAGCGGTTTTAGCCCGTAGCCCCCCGCCGTTATGCGACTTTAAGGTAAAATAAGAATGCCCCCAACCGGCGGAAAAGCCAGCAGCATGGGCTCGTGCACGAAAGGATGCGTAACGCCTACAAAGCTTTATATTGATCAAGCCTTGCTTTAGATGCTACATTTCCCACGATTATTACTACTTTTGCGATCAACTAAAACAGTAGGAATTGGAGTTTAAAGACTTAAACCTTTGTAGCGGAGTCCTCGAAGGCCTAGAGGCCATGAACATCGCTACCCCAACACCTGTTCAAGAGAAGGCAATCCCGGTGATCCTCGAAGGGAAAGATCTCATCGCCTGCGCTCAAACCGGAACAGGTAAAACCGCCGCCTTCGTACTTCCCATCATCGACAAGCTCGCCAGCCGCGAGAACCACAACAAAGCAACCACCCTTATTCTAGTGCCCACCCGCGAGCTGGCCATTCAGATCGACCAGCAGATAATGGGCTTCAGCTACTTTACCCCTGCCACCTCGGTAGCGGTATACGGTGGAAACGACTCGATGCTGTGGGAAACGCAGAAGACCGCGCTCATCAACGGAGCCGACATCATCATCGCAACGCCAGGCCGACTGATCACCCACCTCAACTTTGACTACTTTAAGCTATCCCACATCGAGCACTTCATCCTCGACGAGGCCGACCGCATGCTCGACATGGGATTTGTTGAAGATATTACCGCCATTGCGGCCAAGCTGCCCGCCAAACGGCAAACCGTGATGTTCTCGGCCACCATGCCCGACAAGATCCGAAAGCTGGCCCGAAAGATCCTGCACGATCCGGTTGAAATCAACCTGGCAACCTCGAAGCCTGCCGAGAACGTGCTTCAGGCCGTTTGCATGGCCGAGGATTCCGAAAAGGTGCGCATTCTGGTTAACCTGCTAAAGGATAAGCCCAACATCAAGAGCGTGGTCATCTTCTCCTCCACCAAAACCAAGGTAAAGGAGATTGAAAAGACGCTTAGGGCAGCCAAGCTAAACACCGCCGCCATCCACTCCGACCTCGACCAGAAGGAGCGCGAGGAGGTAATGCGCCGCTTCCGCTCGCGCGACATCCAGCTGCTGGTGGCCACCGACATCATCTCGCGCGGCATCGACGTGGAGAATATTGACATGGTGGTAAACTTCGACGTGCCGCACGACCCCGAAGATTACGTGCACCGCATAGGCCGTACCGCCCGCGCTCAGGCCGAAGGCGTGGCCATCACCTTTGTAAACAAGAAGGACAAGCGCCTGCTCGACAACATCGAGAAGTTTTTAGGGTGTAAGATCTATCAGTATCGTCATTAATAACTAACAACTCTAGCCCCCCATGTTGGAAAAAATTTTCAAGCTGAAGGAACAGAACACAAACGTGAGAACCGAGATCATTGCTGGCATCACCACGTTTGTAACGATGGCCTACATCCTAATTGTTAACCCCAACATCCTTTCCGGAACTGGAATGGACAGGAATGCCATCTTCTTTGCTACAGCGGTGGCTGCCGGTGTGGTGTCTATTGCCATGGGATTTGTTGCCAACTTCCCCATTGCCCTAGCGCCAGGAATGGGATTGAACGCATTCTTTGCGGCTATTGCCGTGCAGGGTGCCGGAATGCCTTGGCAGGCTGCCCTTGGTGCCGTATTCATCTCCGGCATCATCTTCATCATACTAACCGTTACCAAGATTCGCCAATTGCTGGTTGTGGCCGTGCCCAACTCGCTTAAGGTGGCCATCACCGTAGGTATCGGCTTATTCATTACCATTATTGGAGTTAAGATGTCTGGTATCATGGTGGCTAAAACGCTATCGCCCAACATTGTCCCATTCAAGAATATGGAATCGTCCCAATGGATTATCGGATTGGGCGACTTCAACAACCCCGCAATGGCTCTTTCGCTAATTGGCCTGCTCATTTCGGTAATGCTGATGGCCCTTCGCGTTAAAGGTTCGCTGCTGATTGGCATCGTTACCACCACCCTTATCGGCATCCCCATGGGGGTTACGGTTATTCCAGAAAACTTTGTGCCATTTGCCCTACCCGATTTCCACCACCTAGCAGTGGGTGCGCTCGACGTTAAGGCTGCACTTAACATGGGTATCTGGACCGTTGTGTTCACCTTTACCTTCGTTGAGCTTTTCGACACTTTCGGAACGCTTGTAGGAACCGCCCGCAAGGCCAACCTTGTTGATAAGGATGGAAACTCTCCAAAAATCGGCAAGGCCATGCTTGTTGATGCATTCGGCGTATCGTTTGGAGCCCTAATGGGAACCTCTACCATTACATCGTACGTAGAGAGCGCCGCAGGTATCAGTGAAGGTGGCCGCACCGGCCTTACCGCCGTTACAACTGGGGTGCTATTCCTCCTTGCCCTAGTGATTGCGCCAATTGCGCTGCTTATACCTGGAGCAGCAACGGCACCAGCGCTTATCATCGTTGGTTTGCTAATGGTATCGAGCATCAAGGAAATCGACTTCAGCGACTTCACCGAAGGTTTCCCTGCATTCATCACCTTTGTGCTGATGCCCTTTACCTACAACATTGCCAACGGCATTGCTGGCGGTATCGTATTCTACACCGCCCTTAAGGTGCTAACCGGAAAGTGGAAGCAGGTACACTGGATGATGTACATCCTCTTCGTACTCGTAATCGTTCGCTACGTCTTCCTAGCCGAACACTAGACAGTAGCATCATAACATAAAAGAAAACCCTCGCCAAAAGCGGGGGTTTATTCGTTATATGAAACATCCAAGTGTTTTTACAGCTTCAGCGCATCCTTTAGCGCCTTGTAGCCCGAGTTGCTGGCCTTAACCTGGTCGCCGCTCTTCAGCTTTACGATGTAACTCTCCTTCTCGAAGAGTTCAATACGGCTAATCTCATTGATGTTGATGATAGAGGAGCGATGAATCCGGATAAACGTATCGGGATCGAGATGCTGCTCGAAATACTTCATGGTTTTTTCCTTAAGGAACTTGCCCGTCTTGGTATGGATCATCACGTAGTCGCCCTCCGACTCCAGGAAGACGATGTCGCTAGCGGCAATAACCTCGATCTTCGAGCCCGACTTAACGGCGATGCGCTGCAGTATTTCCGTCTTTTCCTCGGCCAATGCGATAACTTCGGTATAGTTCTGCTCGGTTTGGGTGGAGATACGGTCCATCACCTTGTGCACCGCATCGGCGAAGCGCTCGCGCGAGAAAGGCTTTAGCAGGTAGTCGACCGCATTCTCGTCGAACGCCTTTATGGCGTAGCTGTCGTAGGCGGTGGTAAAAATCACCTGGGGCTTATGCTCAATGATTTCCAGCAGCTCGAAGCCCGAGAGTTTTGGCATCTGCACATCGAGGAATATTAGGTCGGGCTTATGCTCGTTGATGCTCTTGGCAGCAGCAAAGCCGTCAGAGCACTCGCCTATCACCTGAATCTCCGAAAAATCTTTCAGGAACTTCTGAACCAGCATCCGGGCTGGTTCCTCATCGTCAATAATTAAGGTACGAATCATGCAACACTTTTTTTGGCTGATGGTATGATGAGGGTAACCTCAAAAACCTGATTCTCGTTCTTTATATGGAGCAGCGTTTCGTTCTGGTAGATGAGCTTCAGCCGCTCGGCAATGTTACGAAGCCCAATGCCGGCCCCCTTCCCCATGGGTGCTCCCTCTTGGTAGTTATTTCTTATGGATACGATCAGAACGTCATCCTCCATATAGGCCTTAGTCTCCACCATAATGGGCTCCGTGCTCTCGTACACCCCATGCTTAATGGCATTCTCAAACAGCGGCTGAAGAATCATCGCGGGCATGGCTGCATCAGCAGCCTCGTCCTCCACGGCGAAGCTATACTGCAGCTTAGCGCCAAAGCGGATCTTCTCGATATCGAGGTACCGATGGATGTTCTCGATTTCCTTACTCAACGCAACGAATGGTGTTTTCTCCTGCGATACGGTGTAGCGCAGGTAGTCGGAGAGCTTCACCACCATCTCCTGCGCCCTATCGGCATCAACCATAGTTAGCGAGCTGATGGAGTTAAGGCTGTTGAACAGGAAGTGCGGGTTAATCTGCGCCCGAAGCATGCTTATCTCCACCTCCTTGAGCGAGCGCTGCAGGAGCAGCTCCTTTTCGTGCTTCTCTCGAAGGTTTTGAGAGTAGATGTACAGGTAGTAGGATAGTACCACAATCGTGTAGCCCAAAAATCCGTGAAAAATCACCAGAGGAACCAGCTGTTCAACGGGCATGGTTGCGGTATGGCAGCTGGGCGCAAACAGCGCAATCAGGCTGTAGCTGATGTAGTGCCATACCATAATGGTAATGGCAGCCGTACCTAGATGGTGAAAGAGAAACAGAATCTCCCCCCGCTGAATGGAGCAGCTATTTACACTATACCATAGCGGGATGGACATAATGGCAAAAACAAGGCAGGGAATACCATTTTCTATGAGAATATCTCCTAGCGAAGAGGTCCCATAAAAGTAGCTTAGCGACACATTCATGATAAGAATAAACGGCCACACCGCTATATAGCCAATAGCAAGAACCCTGCTTTTTACAAGAGGATGGTCAAACATCGGTACTGCTAGATACTTTTAATTTCACCGCCACCAAACACGCACACTCCTTTTACGATAAGGCGCTTTCGAGGCTCAACCACCGAGGTGCGAACAAAGCTGCGCTTATCGCCAAATCCTCCAAGGATAGATACCACCTCAACCTGCACCTCCCAGTCGGAAGGCACGAACAGGGTCATGCCGCCAAAAACGCAAACCGTTTCAATGATGGCCACGTTATTATCGAGTTGGGCCTGGGTTAGGTCTATCTCCGCTCCCCCAAAGATGTTGGTAAACTTTCCGCCTCTAAACCCTGCGGTATAGCGGCGCTTCGAGGCCCCAAAGAGGTTAAAGTCATCAACGATTCCATCGGTTTCTACCGTAGTCGTTCGCGAAAATGGTCCCATGCAGCAACCGTCTTCATTTTTTTTTTCATCGCCATACGAGCGCCTGACGCTGTGCTTTAGGATAAGCAGAACACCTCCACCAATAAGCAGGATTGGCCAGAACATCCCAATAAAGTTAAAGGGCAAGTCGATGATGCGGGGAACTAGGAAGAAGGCACCTACCATAATCAGGACCAATCCCGACACGTAGCTCTCGCGGCTAAATATGTTTACAAAACCAATTACGATCAGCAGCATCTGCCAGGTAAATACCCAATGGGTTACCTCGGGGCTAATCAAGTTCATCTTTTCTAGCATCAAGATGAAACCGGCAGCTATAAGAACAAGCCCAAATGCAATTTTCTTCATGGCTTTAGATTGTGAACAACAATTATGGTGTCTCATATATAAGGGCAGTTAAATGTAACAATGTTTTTGATGCTACAAATTTAAAATTAGAATAAGGTTCCCTCAACAGCTAATCGACTAATAGCACCTTGATTAAGATAAATTGCCCTTTTTAGCAGACAAGACGACTTTAATTTTCCATGAATTTATCCTACATCAGCCAGATTTCGTCAAATTTTGACAAACTTTGCCCCTCAAAATTAATCTCGATAAACTACTTGTCACATGAAAAGAATACTTATAGCCGCCTTGATGCTAGCGTCGTCGCTGGCCTACGCCCAGAAGGCGCCCAAAAACATCATCCTGATGATTGGCGATGGAATGGGGTACAACAGCGTTGCCCTTCGCATGCTCGAAGCCAAGGGAACGTCCAACTTCGAGCGCTTTAACAGCATTGGCTCCGTCAAAACCTACTCGGCCGGTGGCCGAATTACCGACTCGGGAGCTGGTGGAACCGCATACGCCATTGGCGAAAAGACCTATAACGGCGCCATTGGCGTTGACACCAACAAGCAATCCAAGCCCAACCTTATGGAGATTGCCCAAAAGAACAAGCTGGCAACGGGCATCGTTGTAACCTGCGCGCTTACCCATGCGACCCCTGCATCATTCTCCGCCCATCAGGTAAAGCGCGACATGTACGAGGCAATTGCTGGCGACATCATCAACTCGAATGTAGACCTGCTTGTGGGCGGCGGAATGAAGTACTTCGCCAAGCGCAAAGATGGCCGCAACCTAATTGACGAAGCCAAAACCAAGGGCTACTCCATCTACACCGATACCACGTCGTACTTTAGCTCCGACGCCAAAAAGGCAATGGTAGTAGTGGCCGACGACCACCTCAAGCCTGCCAACAAGGAGCGCGGCAACTACCTTGCCCCCGCAACCCTAAAAACGGTTGAGCTGCTCAAAAAGGAGAACAAGAATGGCTTTGTGATGATGGTGGAAGGATCGCAAATCGACTGGGCCGAGCACAACAACGACGCTGAATACCTGAAAACCGAGCTAGCCGACTTCGACAAAACCATTGGTGCCGTACTCGACTTCGCCCAAAAGGATGGCAACACCCTTGTAATCGTCCTTGCCGACCACGATACCGGCGGCGTAACCCTACCCCCAGCAGAGGTTAACAGCCTTAGCGAGGAGTACGGCAACTACGCTATTAAATTCTCGACCGGAGCCCACTGCGGCACCCTAATCCCCGTATTCGCCTACGGCCCAGGTGCCGAAAAATTCCAGGGCATCTACCAGAATAGCGACGTTTTCCACAAGATTATGCAGTTGAAGAAGTGGGGGAAATAACTTCTTCTTTCACCTCTAAAATTGCAATCGCATATCCCAAGAAGGCCTCTCTGACGAAAGGCCTTCTCTTTTTTCCGGCTTACGCTCTGAATTCCTACCTACGTCAAGCACCCCTTCTTTTCCTTCTGATTACCAATAAATACTAATTTATTCAATAAGCAAGGCTATTTGAGGGAAAGTTGTAAATTTGCACCCAATTTTAGAAGGATTCAACACTATGTCAGAGAACTCATTTTTAAGCAAATTGGAGTTTTTCAAGATTAAGTTCGAGGAGGTTGGCCAGCAGATCACCGACCCGGACGTAATCGCCGATATGAAGAAGTACGTGGCCCTGAACAAGGAGTACCGCGAGCTAGAACCCATTGTAGCAGCTTACGAACGATATAAAATTGTTGTTAGCAACCTTGCCTTTTCGAAGGATGTTCTTACCAACGAGAAGGACGAGGAGATGCGCGACATGGCCAAAATGGAAATCGATGAGCTAGAAGCCGAAAAGGTGGAGCTTGAGGAAAACATCAAGTTCATGCTTATCCCTGCCGACCCTCAGGACGAGAAGAACGCCATCCTCGAAATCCGTGGCGGTACCGGCGGCGACGAGGCGGCCATCTTTGCTGGCGACCT
Organism: uncultured Acetobacteroides sp.; assembly: GCF_963678165.1. Taxonomy (NCBI): domain Bacteria; kingdom Pseudomonadati; phylum Bacteroidota; class Bacteroidia; order Bacteroidales; family Rikenellaceae; genus Acetobacteroides; species uncultured Acetobacteroides sp. Next base: position 3,634,409 of record NZ_OY782755.1, read on the forward strand.
CTACCGCATGTACTCGAAGTACTTCGAGAAGAAGGGCTGGCGCACCGAGGTTACCAGCTACTCCGAAGGTACCGCAGGTGGCTACAAGGAAATCGTGATAAAGGTATCGGGCGATAAGGTATACGGAACGCTGAAGTACGAATCGGGCGTGCACCGCGTACAACGCGTGCCCCAAACCGAGACTCAAGGCCGTGTACACACATCGGCGGCAACCGTGGCCGTGCTACCCGAAGCCGACGAGTTCGACGTGCAGATCAGCATGAACGACATCCGCAAGGATACCTACTGCTCGTCGGGACCTGGAGGCCAGTCGGTGAACACCACCTACTCGGCCGTACGCCTTACCCACGTCCCTACCGGGATTGTGGTGCAGTGCCAGGACGAGAAGTCGCAGATCAAGAACTTCGACAAGGCGCTCAACGAGTTGCGTACCCGTATCTACAACATGGAGTACCAAAAGCACATGGACGAGATCTCGAAGCAGCGTAAGACGATGGTATCAACCGGCGACCGCTCGGCCAAGATCCGTACCTACAACTACCCACAGGGCCGCATCACCGACCACCGCATCAACTACACCGTGTACAACCTGCCGGTGTTCATGGATGGCGACATTCAGGACCTGATCGACAAGCTTCAGTTTGCCGAAAACTCGGAACGTTTGAAGGAAACAGAATTGAACTAAACTCTATAGAGCGGGCTTATTGTCCGCTCTTTCTATATCAAATACCATAACCAGCATGAACGCACAGCAGCTATTCGAACAGATCCAGGCCAAGCGCAGCTTCCTCTGCGTGGGGCTCGACAGCGATATCACCAAGATCCCCCAGCATCTCCTTTCCGCCGAAGACCCCATCTTCGAGTTCAACAAGGCCATTGTTGATGCTACCGCCGAGTACGCCGTAAGCTACAAGCCCAACCTGGCCTTCTACGAGTCGCTGGGCGTTGTCGGCTGGATCAGCCTGCAGAAAACCGTTAGGTACATCCGCGAGCGCTACCCCGCGCAGTTCATCATTGCCGACGCCAAGCGCGGCGACATCGGCAACACCTCCGAGATGTACGCCAAGGCGTTCTTCGAGGGCTTCGACTTCGACGCGGTTACCCTTGCTCCCTACATGGGCAGCGACACCGTCACCCCCTTCCTGAAGTACGAGGGCCGGTGGAGCATCATCCTGGCGCTAACCTCCAACAAGTCGGCCGCCGACTTCCAGCTGCTGGAGGATGCCGCCAACGGCAAGAAGATTTACGAGGATGTGATTACCACCTCGGCGCAGTGGGGCACCGCCGACAACACCATGTACGTGGTGGGCGCCACCAAGGCCGAGATGCTGGGCGACGTTCGCCAGCTTATCCCCAACCACTTCCTGCTGGTACCGGGCGTAGGCGCTCAGGGCGGAAGCCTTAGCGAGGTAGCAAAACATGGGATGAACAGCCAGTGCGGCCTGCTGGTTAACAGCTCGCGCGCCATCATCTACGCCGATACTACCGAGAACTTTGCCGCCGCCGCAGCCAAGGCTGCCCGCGAGGTGCGCGACGAGATGGACATCCTGCTTAAGGAAAAAGGTCTGTAGAAGGGTAGACGTTAGATTTTAGACTATACTTCGTAAACCATAAAGCATCCCTGACAAGGTTTTGAACCCTGTCAGGGATTTCCTCCTCAAAATCGTCTCCTCAACCCTACTCCCCCAATGAACCTCCTCCGCGAAAAGCGCACCATAGCCGTAATGATTGGCCTATACTGCCGCCACCACCACGGCAAGAACAAAACTTTTCGTACAGACGGGTTTCAAACCCGTCTCTTCAGCCACCACCACGGCAAGGGCGAAACGCTGTGCGCCAGCTGCGCCTCACTCCTCGAATACGCCACCAAGCGAATTGATAGCTGCAAGTTCGGCTCCCACAAGCCCGTCTGCGCTAGGTGCACCATCCACTGCTACAAGGCCGATATGCGCCAACAGGTACGCCAAGTGATGCGCTACGCCGGCCCACGCATGCTCTACCGCTCACCCTACCTTGCCATCTGCCACCTTATCGGTAGCTGGCGAAAGGGGTAAACTCCAAAACAGAGTTCACCCCTTCACCTTCCCGTCATACTGAATTTCGGTGAAGTCGCATTTAATTTATGCGGGATCAAGCTCCATAAATGTGGCGTACTATTGCATTTATGTGGCATCGACTTACATTTTGGTGCTTTCGACTTTAATTAATGTGGCGTTTGCTTTCATTTATGTGGCGTCAAGCTTCATTTAAGTGGAATCACATTACATTATTGTGGTGCTTACCTTCATTTAAGTGGTGTAACATTTCATTTATGTGGCGTCTGCTTCCGCTTATGTGGCTATGGGTTTCATTTTGGTGGGATCTACTTACGATTATGTGGCGCCGACTTACACATCGGTGGCATCAAACAACATCGCCACCGAAACGAATTACCTCTCAGCAGCACCTTACCGAATAGTAGCACCGCTGGAACGCAAAAAGGGTCGCCCATATTCGGACGACCCTTTGCTTTGTATGGTAAAAGAAGTTTACTTCTTCATCTCCTGGTTGTAGTGGGCGTAGAAGCGCGTGTTGGTCTCGATCCCCTTAAAGAAGCGGTTGAGCGAGAAGCTCTCGTTGGGCGAGTGAACGCGGTCGGACTCGTGCCCGTAGCCCATTAGGATGGACTTAATGCCGAGCACCTTCTCGAAAACGGCCACGATTGGGATGCTGCCGCCGCTGCGGAGCGGAATGGGCTGCTCGCCGAACACATCGACGCAGGCCTTGGAGGCGGCGCGGTAGCCCGGATGGTCGGATGGCGACACGTAGGGCGCCCCACCGTGGTGGGCCTTTACCTTTACCCTCACGCTCTTGGGCGCAACGGCCTCGAAGTGCTTCTTAAAGAGCTCCGCAATCTTTTGGTGATCCTGGTTGGGCACCAAGCGCATGGAGATCTTGGCAAACGCCTTGGAAGGGGTCACCGTCTTGGAGCCCTCGTCGGTGTAGCCGCCCCAGATGCCGTTCACGTCGAGCGAAGGGCGGATGCCGGTGCGCTCGCTGGTGCTGAAGCCTGCCTCGCCCTGCACATCGTCGATGTCAAGGTTCTTCTTGTAGGCCTCTAGGTCGAAGGGGGCACGGGCAATCATGGCGCGCTCTTCGGCCGATACCTCCATCACGTCGTCGTAGAAGCCGGGGATGGCGATATGTCCGTTGTCGTCGATGCACGAGGCAATCATCTTAGCCAGCACGTTGATGGGGTTGGCCACAGCGCCGCCAAAAATGCCCGAGTGCAGATCCTGGCTTGCGCCGGTAACCTCAACCTCCATGTAGGCCAGGCCGCGGAGGCTTTGGGTAAGGGTGGCGGTGTTCTCGCCAATCATGCTGGTGTCCGAGATCAGGATTACGTCGGCAGCCACCAGCTCCTTGTGCTGCTTGCACCACTCCTCGAGGCTGGGTGATCCGATCTCCTCCTCGCCCTCGATCATAAACTTCACGTTGGTCTGCAGCTGCCCGGTCTTAACCAGGTACTCAAACGCCTTCAGCTGGGTAAACATCTGCCCCTTGTCGTCGTCGGCGCCGCGAGCCCAAATTCGGCCGTCGCGAATTTCGGGTTCGAAGGGGTTGCTGGTCCATAGCTGGATGGGGTCAACGGGCATTACGTCGTAGTGCCCGTAAATTAGCACGGTAGGCGCGGCAGCATCGACGATCTTCTCGCCAAACACCACGGGATTACCCGCCGAAGGGATCACCTCGGCCCTATCGGCACCGGCCTTAAGGATGGCATCCCGAATATACTCGGCCGTACGAACCATATCTGGCTTATGCTCGGCCTGCGACGAGATGGATGGAATGCGAATCAGCCCAAAAAGCTCGTCGAGCATGCGCTCCTTGTTCTCCTCGATATACGTTTTGATGTTACTCATACGATCAAATTTAAATTTGCCCTAAAATAAACAATCACCGGAAATATCGGGGATTGTTTATCTGAATTATCGAAATAATGTCGATTGTGATTTTAATTCGAAGCTGTATTAGTCGTTTTGGCTTTCGAATTCGAGCATTTTGGCGGCATCCTCTATCTTTTGGTAGAACTCCTCGCCAAACCTACGGATGAGCGGCTCCTTAAGGAACTTGTACACGGGCAGGCCGATGTTGCTTCCGAGGATACGGGCGGGCTTGCAGATATCCCACACGTCGTAGTTTACGCCGATAAGGCCGCTGGAGAACTCCTTGATGCGAATTGGATAGAGGTAGCACGAAATGGGCTTCTGGAAGCAGGTCTTCCCCTCCATGTAGGCCTTTTCGATGGCGCAGAGAGTAACCCCATTCTCCACGTAGGTGTAGGCGCACTCGCCCTTGTTGATCAGCGGCGTAGTCCAATCGCCATCGCTATCCTTAACAACAACCGCCTGCGACTCTACCGCAGCAATGCCCAGAGGGGTCATGTAAGGTTTCCAGCTGGGGTACTCGTTATCCATCACCTCCATCTCGTCCTCGCTGACAGGGGCTCCCGAATCGCCGCTTACACAGCATTCGCCCTTGCACTTGCCAAGGTCGCAGCAGAACTGCTTTTCGAAGATGTTCAGGCTGAATATAACGTTGTCGATTTGAATCATGGCTGTAAGTTTTCGCCAAAGATAGGGATTATGAATAGACTTTAGATGATAGATGTTAGACGTTAGACTTTAGATAATATGTGCTAGATATTATTAGGTTCAGCACCTACCCTCCCCTACTCCCTAATAGTACGCCATCATCGACACGTAATCGACCACCTCAGCCGAAGGGTACACCTCGCCGGAGTGCCCGCGCTTAAGCACCTCCACCTTAGCTTCGGGGGCTACCCGCTTGGCAAAGTCCAGGAGGGTCATGATGGGACCGTAGCCACAAATAGAGATATGCATGGTACGCACGCGATGCTCGAACTCCTCCAGATCGAACTGCAGCAGCGGCTCTAGTGCCATGCTGTCGAGCTCGTACCCCACCTTCGAACTCTTGAAGTGGGTGAAGTCGGAAGAGGCGACAAGCAGGATCTTACGGTTTAGCTTATCGGCAGCCGATTTCAGGAGCATTGCCAGCGAGCTGGCATTACGGTAGCTCTGCTCGAGCATGTTTATGGGGAGAAACGTCACCTTACCGCCAATGAAATGCTGAATAAACGGCAGGATAACCTCAGCCGAATGCTCGAACCGCTGCGCCTCCTCGTTGAAGGGGAGCGCCAGCTCGTGCGCCAGCTCCATGTCAACATCAATAACACCTAGCGGCGACTGCCACTGCGTATGGCTATCGATCGACATTGGGCTGCGACCCATTCCCGTGTGGTTGGGCGCCACCACCACCACCGTATCGAAGCGCTGACCGCTTTCGCGTACAATCTCGAAGAAGTGCACCGCCTGATGGGCGCAAAAAACATGTCCTGCGTGAGGGATCACCCCGCCAATGATACGGTTATCCTTTAGCGAGTAGCTTATTTCATCTTTTTGCATGGCCACCTCGTGGTCGAAAAGCGTTTCGATATCGGTCCGCTTGTCGGAGTAGAATCGACCTTCGGCATAGTTTTCTCTTGCTGGCATCGGATTACGTTATTACGTTGTTCATCTTCCTAAATGGCATTTTACATCACCTGACTGCTGCAGCCCGTACACTTGCCATCATCGGTTAAGCCAATAGGATTGCCGTGCATGCCATGCCGCTCCACCACTAGCTTGCCGCACTTAGGGCAGTAGGTGTTATTATGCTCCACCAATCCGGTATTCCCCACGTAAACGTTGTGAAGGTACTCCTTGGCAACGGCATAGAGTTCCAGCAGCGACTTTATTGAGGTGGAAGGCGTATCGAGCAGGTAGTTGGGGAAGTATCGGTTTACGTGAAGCACCGTGTTAGGTCCCAGTATTTCCGAAATCCAGGCAGCAACCTCGCGAAACCTTGCAGGATTATCATTCTCGTAAGGAATAACGAGGTAGGTTATCTCCAGATGCTTCCCAGCCTCCACAATGGCTTTAAGCGTATGCCTTACCGGCTCGACAGTACCGCCAAGCATCCTCTTATAGAAGGTATTCGAGTACCCTTTTAGGTCGATGTTGAAGGCATCCATCAGCGGGAGCAGGTAGTCAAGCGGTATTGCCTCGATGTAGCCATTCGATACCATGACGTTTAGAAGCCCCGCCTCCTTCACCTTTTCCGCCACGTTGTACATGTACTCGTACCAAACCGTGGGCTCGTTGTAGGTGTAGGCAACGCCAATATTACCCTGCTCAACAGAATCCAGCGCCTTCTGAAGGATTACCTGCGGAGATATGTTGGGGAACGTTTCGTACCACCCATCGCCCTTAACCTGAGCAATGCTATAGTTCTGGCAGAAGAGACATCGGAAATTGCAGCCTAAGCTTCCTATCGAAAAGATGTACGAGCCAGGATGGAAGTGGTACAGCGGCTTCTTCTCGATGGGGTCGAGCGCCATGGCTGATATCACCCCATAGTTTAGGCTGTAAAGCACTCCCCCATCGTTCTTGCGAACCTGGCAAATCCCCTTCTTCCCTTCGGCGATGCGGCACCGATGGGGGCACAGGCCGCAGCGTACCTGACCGTCGATTGTTGAGTAAAACTTCGCTTCCATATCAGAAGTTAGATATTAGATGCTAGACGTTAGATTTGAGATGTTAGACCCTAAGCATTCGAAAATGGCTACCATTAAAGGATAACACGCTACGTTCATCCCTTCCCCATGCTAGCGGGGGATAGCGCTACCTAGCGCAGCTCCGAATCTTTTCATCTTTCATTTCCCCGACTCCCTAGTAGTACCTATCAACCATAAATCGGTAGAGCTTAACCCTTTCTTCGGGGAAGATTCCGGCTTTCCGCCTTACGATCCGAAGCTGCTCGTCGATGGTGGTAACGGAGGGGAGGTTGGGAAGTAGCACGCCTCGCTTATAGCCGCTCTCGATGATTACCCCATAGATGTCTGGATCGAGCTCGCTTTCCGACGTTATAGGCTCCGGCTTATGGAGGATATCCACAGAGATCTCCAAATCCTCGACCTCCTCTTCTGATACAGGGGGGAAGCGGGGATCGTTGAACGCCGCCGATAGCGCATTCGTCTTGATCTCCTCGTAGAGCGATGGCTTACGGGGCTCGAGCGTGCCGATGCATCCGCGCAGCGAACCGTCGGAGGTATGCAGCGAAACAAAACAGGCAGCCCGAACCGTTAACTCGTGCGATAGCGATGGTTCGGGGTCCTTACCCTCAAAGGCGGCTGCGATGGTTTCCTTTGCAAGCTTTGCAAATACGGTTGATGGTGTCGACATTGTTCCCTATGTTTTGCATTTCACCAATATGTTACAACCCTAGCGTACTACACGTAACTTGGTCACTACAACTACCACCTAATACGTATAAACGCCACACTATGTTATTACAAACCCATATCTTCGTCAACTAAAATCAGTTTTACGCGATTTGCCGGAAACGACATCTCCACGAGTGGCAGATGCGCTTTACTTTTTTGCTAATTTTGATGCTGTATACGTGTAGGATTATGAAAAGAAAGGCTTTAATAATTTGTTACTATGCGAATATGCTAATGTTTATATTTTTTCAAATACAGAAATATTGATGATAAAAACAGACAATAATTACCCAGTTAATAAAGAATCATTCGATACTCTTGTAAAGTTTTTCGAGGATTTATTAGGTATAAAGATCAATGCAGAGACCATTCTATTTAAGGATCTTTCCTTAGTCGGACATGATGCATCTGAATTTATGATAAGGTTTAGTGAAAGATTTGAAGTCGATTTGACAGATTTCAAATTCAATGATTATTTTGTTGAAGAAAGTAACATACCTTTTCTTTATTGGATTTACTTTTTTTTCAGAAAAGAAAAGCTTAAACGTAAAGAGATTAGCGTACCTCATTTATTGGAAATTATTAAAGAAAAAAGATGGATTGAGGTCTAGTCCGAAGTTTCCATAAATGCACATTCAATAGTTTATTGTTTTGTAGCGTAGAGGTCTTCAGCCTTGCACCCTAGAACTGGTTGAAAAAATTGAGCATGGTTCATTTTTTTTTGTTCGTACAAAGTTGCGAAATTTGGGAGACGAATAAGCAACTATAAAATCTCAGTATCCAAACCAAAGCCGCCATTACCACCTAAACGAAGGCCATAAATTCTAGCTCGGACTTCAATAAAAAAATACCTTTGCATCCCTAATCTAATTTTACGATGATAAACAAATTCACCTCAACCCTACTCCTGCTACTTTACGTATGTACCTCCGCTTTTGCTCAAGATGCGAAGCCGCTCACCGAACGATGGAACAGCTACACAAAATGCAAGAGCGCAGACGAAGCTAAAGCCTTCATCAACAAGCGCGACTTCGGAAGCATTTACTCCTTCTTACAACCTGGATCGGAGCTAATATCCAAATTTAGTGTGGTATCGGAAGATGTTTACGGGAATTCGGGTCGCATATTCCTGAAAATTTACGACTTTCAAACCTGGATAGCCTTCAAAAAGATTGAAGGCAATTGGGTTATGACCATGGACGAGAATGAACTACTGGAACACCTCACCGCTACATGGTTAAAAACCGACATTAATGGGGTTACCTATGTTAGCAGTTCTCCGCTAAGTCCCGAAGCGCTAAAGGAAGCCAACACTTTTGCCCAAAAGAATGGAGAACTACAAAACAAGTTTGGCATTAAGCTACCCGAATTTCGGTACTACTATGCCAAACTAGGAGACGAGGCCGCAAACATTGTTGGCGAGAAGTACAAAGGGAGCGGAAAGGCAAGATACCACGCAATAAAAGCGGTTGAGTGCGCCGACCACATACACGAGCTGGTGCACATCTACGCCGGTGAGTTTGGCATGGGCAATTCGTTTATCGACGAAGGAGTAGCCAACTGCTTTGGAAATGAAGACAAGAGCCGTTCACCTAAGGCAGCAGAAGAAGTACTGGCCTTGCTCAACGATGGTGGCTATCAGAAGTACCTTGACGGACCTACATTCAACGAAGCCAACTTGAAACGAAAAAACATATACGCTTTTGCCCAGCTAACCATGACCTACTGGGTTGGTAAGTTTGGCATAGATAAAATAAAGATGCTCCTCAAAGCCGAATGCGATAGCAATTTAGATATCAAAAAGTACATCGAGAATAACTTTGAAAAAGCCGACGAAACGAACAACGCCTTGCGCGAGATCTTAAATAAAAAGATCAGCGCAAGCTAGGGAATCAAGATCAATACAATTTGTAACACAAAGAGCCAAGGCAATCGCCTTGGCTCTTCTTCTATATTTTCATCTGCACAAGACGCAATTGAATCGCGCCTCTGCCATTATTTCTCGTAAACAAACTCGCCAGCCTCGCTGCGAACGGTAACCTTGGCGCCTGCGGGCGATGCCTCAACGCGGCCGATCACCTGGGCCTTGATGCCAAACGATTCGCTGATTTCGATAACCGCCTGCGCGTGCTCCGGTGCAACGTAGAATTCCATGCGATGCCCCATGTTGTACACCTTGTACATCTCCTTCCACTCGGTGCCCGAGCACTCCTTGATGTAGCGGAAGAGCGGAGGTATTGGGAACAGGTTGTCCTTAATTACATGTACGTCGTCTACGAAGTGGAGCACCTTGGTTTGGGCGCCACCCGAGCAGTGTACCATGCCGTGAACGTCGGCGCGCATCCTATCGAGCACCGCCTTTACCACTGGGGCATAGGTACGGGTTGGCGATAGCACCAGCTTACCCATGGTTACGCCCGTTTCGGGATCGACATCGGTAAGGCTATACTTTCCTGAGTAAACAAGATTTTCAGGAATGGCCGAGTCGTAGCTCTGGGGATACTTAGCGGCAAGATCGTGCGCAAATACGTCGTGACGGGCAGAGGTGAGGCCGTTGCTCCCCATGCCGCCGTTGTACTCGCGCTCGTAGGTGGCCTGTCCGTATGACTCCAATCCTACCACCACATCACCCGGACGAATGTTGTCGTTGCTGATGATGTCGCTACGCTTGATGCGGGCGGTTACGGTGCTATCAACAATAATGGTGCGAACGAGGTCGCCCACATCGGCCGTTTCGCCGCCGGTAAGCAGGATGTCCACACCAACCTTGCGCAGCTCCTGAAGGAAGTCTTCGGTGCCGTTGATGATGGCGGCAATCACCTCGCCGGGCACCAGCTGCTTGTTGCGGCCAATGGTGCTCGAGAGCAGTATATTATCGGTTACGCCCACGCACAGCAGGTCATCGATGTTCATTACGATGGCATCCTGCGCAATCCCACGCCAAACCGACAGGTCGCCCGTCTCCTTCCAGTACATGTAGGCCAGCGACGATTTGGTGCCGGCGCCATCGGCGTGCATCACCACGCAGTACTCCGGATCGCCGGTAAGAATATCGGGGACTACCTTGCAGAAAGCCTTTGGGAATAGCCCCTTGTCGAGATTTTTGATGGCGCTATGCACATCTTCCTTTGATGCCGATACGCCGCGCTGGTCGTACCTCGAAGAGTTGGTCATCGGATGTCGTTTTTTGAATTGCCTGGCAAAGATACAATTGAAACCGCAAACCGGAAACCGAGAACCCCTATCAATCCTTAAAACCCGGCATTTAACCTTTATTAATCACCTTATGGCCTTTAAAAATGGGCATCTCCCCCAGGATACCTATCTTTAGTCCACTTTTTGAAAAACGGAAGAAGCACCGAGGAGATGGCGTATGGAAGGTAAAATTGCACTTGTGGTTGGAGGGACAGGCCTCGTTGGAACATCGCTTTTGGAGCAGCTCGTTGCCGACGAGCGGTACGCCGAGATTGTATCGATCGGCCGCAGCAGGCCATCCATCGAAAGCCCCAAGATCACCTTCGTCGAGAACGACCTCTCGAAGCCCAAGAGCGCTGCCGAGTACCTTTTTGGCGACGACCTGTTCATCTGCATCGGCACCACCATCAAGAAGGCCAAGACCAAGGAGGCCTTCCGCTTCGTCGACCTCACCATCCCCAAGAAGGTGGCCAAGCATGCCCGCAAGAACAACGTAAAAAGCATAGCCGTGGTTTCGTCGGTGGGGGCGCACCCCAAGTCGGAGAGCTTCTACCTCCGGATGAAAGGGAAAATGGAGGAGGCCGTTACCGCCGAGGCCTTCAGGCGCACCGTCATCCTTCGCCCGTCGCTGCTGATGGGCAACCGCCAGGAGCGCCGGCTGGCAGAGACCATAGGCCGCTGGCTGGCTCCGGTTACCAACCTCTTCCTCTGGGGCAAAAAAATGCGCAAGTACCGCGCCATAAAGGCCAGCGAGGTGGCCGCCGCCATGATCTACCACATCAACCTCGACGTTAAGGGGGTAGATATCATCCACTACGACCAGATCAAGCAGGCAAAGCAGTAGCGGAGGCTGCTTTCTAGCTTTAGGAAGGGTGCATTCGGCCCTCCGACCTACAAAATCTAAATTAGATTTGCTCCATTCGACCCTCCAATCCGCCAAATCTAAATTAGATTTACTTCATTCGACCCTCCGATCTGCCAATTCTAAATTAGATTTACTTCGTTCGACCCTTCGATCCGCCAAATCTAAATTAGATTTACGCCATTCGCCCCTCCAATCTCCGTTTCACCGCTTGTGAGAACGAGATTTGCACCACCGACCACCTTCTCACAGCCTGTGAGAGTGGAATCCGCCCCTCCAGTCTCCGTCTCACAATCGGTGAGAGGAAAATCCGACCCTCCGATCGTCGTCTCACCGCTTGTGGAAACGCCATCCGCCCCTCCGATCGCCGTCTCACCGCCTGTGAAAGGAACATCCGATGCTCCGATTGCCGATTTCCCCATCCATTTTAGCGCTACTTCAGCCTAACAAGCACTCGTTAACGCTGCGATGTTCGGCTATCGCTTAGCTTCGCGCCCTATACAAAAACTAATTACCTTACAATGCGCAAACTTTTTCAGTTAACCACCATCTCGCTGCTGGCAGCGCTATCCTTCGGCTGCTCCAAAGACAGCGACGCCCCCAACGATGACCTGAACGCCAAGCTTACGCTTACGGTGGAATGTTCCCCCACAGAGGGAGCCGTAACCGTCAACCCACAAAAAACAACCTACACCAGCGGCGACAAGTTGGAGCTTACGGCCAAGCCCGCCGATGGCTACGAGTTTAAGGGCTGGAGCATGCCCGATGCAACCGTGCAAACCACCAGCACCATCAGCTACACCATTACCCAGGATGCCACCATCAAGGCCGTCTTCGAGAAGAAGGGAGCGGCGGCCACCTTCCAGGTAACAGCCACCTGCGACCCCAACCAGGGCAGCGTTAGCATCAGCCCCCAGAAGGAGGCCTACCACAAGCTCGACATCGTGCAGGTAGAGGCTACCCCCAAGGAAGGCTACGCGTTCGACCGCTGGGAGGGCATCACCGCTTCAGGCTCTAGGGCCACCATCTGCATCGATGGCAGCCTTGCCATTAAGGCCATCTTCAAGAAGAAGGAGGGCACCACCGAAAAGCCCGAGTTCATCTTCACCGCCATGCGCCTAAGGGACAAGAGCGGCACCTACTACCTGCACGTTAGCGCCAGTTTCTCCCCGCTAGCCTACCAGGACGAGGAGGCTACGCTAAAGATTAAGAGCAAGACCTACACCATGACCTACAACCAGCTCAACCAAAATTTTGCGGATGTAGCCGCAGGCACCCCAATAGCGGTGGAACTTACCCATAAGAGCCTCAGCAAGCCGCTGTCGGTAACCATTACCACCCCCGAGAGCTTTACTCCAGCCGCCGAAAGGCTCTTCCTCTCGACCGAGAACAACAACAAGCTCACCTGGAAGCCGCTGCAATGCGCGGGGTACTACCGCAGGGTGCTGGTGGGCAACAGTTCTGGCTGGGTGGAGTTCCAGCAAGCCTTTAGCCTGACCACCCAAACCGAACTAACCTACAGCGCCAACGAGCTGCTCAACGAAAACGAGGTGGTTACCAGCATGCCCTACACCCGCTATGCGATAACCGTTTTACCGGCAAACGCAGTTACCAACCTCGACGGCTTCTCGGCCAACAGCCGAGTTGTAGCCATGGGCTCCGAGAGCAAGTGGGTAACCAACTATAAGGACGCCAGTTTCTGGGGTATCTGGTAGGCACACCTCCCCTTTTATGTATATTAAAAAGGCCAGCAGGATATCCTGCTGGCCTTTTCGTATAGTATGTAGAGTACACAAACGCCCTATTACCCACATTCCAAGCCGCGCTACCGCCTCAGCATCCCATACCCATCGAACACAAAGCGGTTGCAAATAAGGATGGAGAGGATAACCGTCAGCAGCGTCGACACCATAATCGTAATCATGATCATGATCTGATACTTGATGGCCACCATCGGGTTGGAGCCGCCCAAGATCTGCCCGGTCATCATCCCCGGCAGCGAGATCAGGCCCACAACGGCCGTGGTGGCAATGGTGGGGTTGAGCGACTTCTTAAGCGCATCTCGCATAAAGCCGGCCAGCGCCTCGCCCCTTGTGGCCCCGTTGGCCAGCGCAAAGCGGTAGAGCGTTTGCTCGCGCGTAAGGCTATGGTAGTAGGTGTTCAGCGCCACGATATCGTTGGAGAGGCAGTTGCCGATGAGCATCCCGGTGATCGGGATAAAGTAGCGGGCATCGAAAAGGAAGTCGAGCCGAACCACCACGCCCAGAAGGTACAGATCGACCAGCAGCACGCTTGCCCCAATGGCAATAAGCACCGGGATGAGGAAAAGCTTTCGGTTTAGCTCGCTGCGCTTAACCACCGTAAAGGCGGCCACCACCACCATCGCCACCACCCACAGGATGTTAACCCAGGCGCTGTTCCACCTAAAGATGACGCCGAGATAGGCCCCCACCAGCAGCAGTTGAACGGTCATTCGCGCAATGGCGATAAGGGTGCTGCGCACCAGCCCCGTCTGGTAGTAGCGAAACACCAGCAGCGGGATGATGATAAGGAGGTAGCCTACTCCCAAGTCGATCCACGAAATATCATGTACACCTCCCATAGCCTACGATTTTAGGTTGATAACCGTATCCATTGCGGCCAGCCACTCCTCGTCGTGCGACGAGGCAATAACCGTTACCCCTTCGAGCCTTTTTACAAGGTTGATGATGGCCGCGCGCGACTCGCCATCGAGCGCCGAGGTGGGCTCGTCGAGCAGCAGGATATCCTTTTTAAGCAAAAGCACGGAGGCTAGAGCAACCCGCTGCTTCTGCCCTCCCGAGATCTCGCTCAGCGACTTTTCGAGCAGCGAGGTATCAAGCAGCAGATCGCCGAATATTCTTTTTACATCTTCAGATGATGGCCTTAAATGCTTATTGGCACGAAAGGTATAGGGATAGAAGAACAGCTCCTCCACCGTATCTATTTTAAGCGACAGCTCCTGTGGAAGCCACGAGATCTGCTGGCGTATGGCGTCGATATTCTGCTCGTTGAGTTTGATCCCATTTACCGCAACCCTACCCGAATAGGGATACACAAACCCCATAAGCAGGTTAAGGATGCTCGACTTGCCGCTACCCGAAGGTCCCGACAGGGCAACCTTATCGCCCTTCCGAGCGGTGAACGAAAGGTTTGATATTACCTGCTCATCGCCGTAACTAACCGAGAGGTTTTCGATTTGGATCATTTATTTTAGGCGCTAGATGATACAGCGATTACTTCTTCTCCTCATACCCTCCTGCAAAGTCTAAGGTGCACATGGTTCCATACTTTGGGTGAGAGCCAATGGCAACACCAACCACCTTAAGTGTTCTATTCAGTATGCTTCGCCGATGCCCCCGCGAAGGTACGCCATCGTCTACCAAAAGGCTAACCACGATGGCTTGGGCATCCCTATTTCCGTAGTCGATATTCTCGCCACAGGTCGTCAGCCATTGGCCGTAGCGCCCCATCCGATCCCATGGCGACGAGCCATCGGTTCCTGTATGCCCAACGCTCCCTGTTTTTCCCTGATCCTTGACGTGATCGCGTGCAGCAAGGCTCATCCCCTTCGAGGGAGCTAAGAGCCCCATCGGAGCAATGCCCATCATCTCCTTCACGCACTCGTCGATGGCGGCTGTGCCCTCCTGAGTCAGAATCCGCATGCTATCGGCGTTGTAGTACATGCGCGAGTTTCCCGAGACGGTAAAGCGCTTCTTCATTGGTAGAATAACCTCTAGGGCATAGCGCTTGGGGTTGCTACGCGCCTTATTCATCTCAAAAATAACGGCCCTTTCCTGAGCGCTTAGGTAATCGGCATTCTTTGCCGTATTTAAGCTATCGGGCCACGATGGCTGTCCAGAAGTAATTCCAGACAATAAAAAGATGGTAAGTGCAAGAATTCGTCCCATAACAAACCGATTCTATAAAACAGCAGGAAAAAAAAGACGTTTAGTGTTTAATTATTTTTGAGATAGAAATTTTTCGCAATCATTTTGCCCTTGCATTTTATACTCCCAAATTTTAGAAATAGAGGCAAACTTATAATGCGCAATCAAAGCGGCATTAACAAAGCCCGCTCTACCATCTAAAAAACCGCCTTTTATAAAGTAAACCTTAAAAAATCGATGAAAACAATGAAATAAGCAGCTAAGGATGCTATAGTTTTTTCCTTTTTCTATACTTTTTTGAATCTCTTTATCTGAATAAATATTGGTTTTTTCAAGTATGCTTGTTATAGAAGAGTCCTGAAGGTGTATAAGCGATAAATCCTTCCTTTTAGATGGGATCTGACTTACTTGTCCATCTATTTTAGGACGAGAGTGGATATGCGAAGGCCAGTCCGCTTTACTTTTTTCAAAAAAACGCAGCTGATAATCAGGATAGGATGCCCGCATAAATTTCCCCATAAAGAAGTTTGCTCTACTTACCAGCAACCCTGTTGGACAATCCTTTTTAGTAATAATGTTGTACAAGTAATTACGAAGATTATCTGTAACCAACTCATCAGCATCAAGAACTAGAACCCACGGATTTGAGGCTGCAGCAATAGCAAAATTGCGAGCAGGCTCTACATAACCAGTACGTTCGTGCATTACAATTTTACAACCATAACGTTGGGCAATTTCGAGAGTATTATCATCACTATACATATCACATATTACAATCTCATCGAAATTCAAAACAGATTTAATGCATTGTTCCAAAATAGAGGCTGCATTAAATGTATTTATCACTACAGAAATTCTACTCATATATTTTTTTTTCAAGAAGAAAAACTAGTATCTATTAATATTATTGGAATCAATAATTGGCTGCCAAAACTTAATTGACCGTGCCTTATTCCAGCCATGAGCAGCCATTGGTAGTTTTTCACCGGTTAGCTTATAAAGCCTTTTAGGATTAATGTCGAAAGCAAATCGGAGTGCTTCTTGTGCGGTTGGCGTTTTATGCTCAAGCCCATTCTTGCTTGGTTCTATACTCCAAAATACATCCTCATTAAAAATGTGGGATGTCTGATTATTCAGATAGTGCGTTATCTGATCCTTTAAAGTTACCGCTAGTTCTAGGTGACGGCTGATCTTTCGTAGGGAGAAACCGCCATTCCCTACTCGATTGCGTGTTTCAAAGCGATAAACTCTATTTTTTTCACCATAAAGGCAACGCGAAAATTTCATCTTTACATAATGAATGTAATGGCTGAGCAAGCTATTTGAAATCCAAGGGGCACCAACGTAATCGTAGCCTTCATTGAGCCAATAATCCAAATCATCATAAAAGATATACACGTCAGGCTGAACAATGAGCATGTATTCATCCCCCTGAAATCTGGAATAGAATTCTGTAGAAAGAAGTAGCCTATTATAGCCCTTTATAGATGCAAAATAGTCGGTATCAAACTCCTCTATGCTGTAAAAGGGATATTCCTTTTCGAGTAAATCCGTATCTAGCCCTCGTGGCTTAACCATTGTAATATTACGAGCACTAAGAATTTTGAAACATCTGTCAATGGAAATCTTCTCAGTATCACTTAATGAAGACTTATAAATGGGGACAACAACACGCACCTTATTTGACATGGCTCATTTTGAATTTACATTCTTTTCTACCTAAAGAATGTACAAAAGTACACTTTCAGTTGAATTAAGAACCAAAGCCACATAAATACAGACTCCCCAAACACCATGACATAACAAATTTGCACACTCCAAACCCGTTTAACCTTATTAAACCAAAACAGCGTCAACCTATGCTTTATGATGCTGTTTGTCCTCTGCAATAATCCATTTTTGTGGCTAAATTTGCGCGATTGCACGGATTACATTACAGAAACTCACATACACACATGGGAAAGAAAGTTCTCCTGATGATCCTCGATGGCTGGGGTCATGGAAAGCACGACAAGGCAGACGCCATCTTCAACGCCCACCCCGAATTCATTAATAGCCTAGAGGCTAAGTACCCCAACGCCGAGCTGCGCACCAGCGGCGAAGACGTGGGATTGCCTGAAGGCCAGATGGGCAACTCGGAAGTAGGCCACCTCAACATTGGTGCAGGACGCGTGGTGTACCAGGACTTGGTAAAGATCAACATCGCCTGCCGCGACAACAGCATCCTTAAGAACCCCGAAATCGTTAGGGCCTACAGCTACGCCAAGGAAAACGGCAAGCAGGTTCACCTTATGGGCTTGGTTTCGAACGGTGGCGTTCACAGCTCGATGGACCACCTCTTCAAGCTAATCGAAATATCTAAAGAATACGGCATCGACAAGACCTTCGTTCACGCCTTTATGGACGGTAGAGACACCGACCCCAAGAGCGGAAAGGGCTTTATCGAGGCGCTAGAGGCTCACATCGCCAAGAACACCGGGGCGCTGGCTACCATGATTGGCCGCTACTACGCCATGGACCGCGACAAGCGCTGGGAGCGCGTTAAGGAGTCGTACAACCTGATGGTACACGGCACCGGAACGCCAACCACCAACATGGCAGAGGCCGTTCAGCAGTCGTACGACGCTGGCGTTACCGACGAGTTCATCAAGCCGGTTGTTAAGGTTGATGCTGCCGGAAAGCCCGTTGGCTCCATCCAGGAGGGCGACGTGGTTATCTTCTTCAACTTCCGTAACGACCGCGCCAAGGAGCTTACCATCGTGCTTACCCAGCAGGATATGCCCGAAGCCGGCATGAAGACCCTTCCGCTGCAGTACTTCACCATGACCCCATACGACGCCAAGTTCCAAGGGCTACACATCATTTTCGACAAGGACAACGTGACCAACACCCTTGGCGAGGTGGTGTCGAAGGCGGGCAAGAAGCAGATCCGCATTGCCGAAACCGAGAAGTACGCGCACGTGACCTTCTTCTTCAGCGGTGGCCGCGAGGCCGAGTACGAGGGCGAAAGCCGCATCCTTATCCCATCGCCAAAGGTGGCCACCTACGACCTGCAGCCCGAGATGAGCGCCTACGGCGTGAAGGATGCCATCGTGGCCGAGCTTAAGAAGGGCGAGGTTGACTTTGTTGCCCTTAACTACGCCAACGGCGATATGGTGGGCCACACCGGCGACACCTCGGCCATCACCAAGGCCATTAAGGCTGTTGACCAGTGCGTGAAGGAAACCGTGGAGGCTGCTACGGCCAACGGCTACACCGTACTCATCACCGCCGACCACGGTAACGCCGACAACGCCGTTAACGAGGATGGCTCGCCAAATACCGCGCACTCGCTGAACCCTGTTCCATTTATCGTGGTGGATAAGGACATCAAGAGCGTGAAGAACGGCAAGCTGGCCGACATCGCCCCCACCATCCTTAAGCTGATGGGCATCCCTGCGCCTGCCGAAATGACCGGTACTCCGCTCGTGTAGATTTTTTGACTACAGCGACATAAAAAACCCGCGCCACCGTAACTGGGACGCGGGTTTTGCTTTTCATCCACCATCCCCGAAAACCCGCGCCAAAACCTCAACCAAACCCGCCCCACCTACGTATAACCACCGTAAAGCAAGATGTTGTTCCATAAAGCGCGAAGCCATGAAAGCACCAGAAAAACCCATGCGAATTGTTTACGACTTAGAGGGGCGCGCCTACTACGTTCCCGAGAAAGCCGTAAGCAGGAAGGTTAGAAGGGCCAAAGCTACGCACCACCGCCACCACGAGTGGGGCATGCTTCCACCTCCTCCAGCACCAGAATGGATGGCCCACGAACACCCAGCTCCAATGCCACACTCCGAGGCTCATATTATACAGCTGACCCGCAAGGTGCCACAAGTACGGCATAGGGTTCGCCACGCCGGATAGGCGCTGGAGCCGATAGCATAACCTGTAAGCTTAGGCGACACCCTGTAGGGATGCCGCCTACTTTTTTATCCCCCCAAAAAAACAACGGCCCACCCTTGCAGGCAGACCGTTGAACACTAAAACATATAATTGTAGGGCAGTACTTACTTGGTATCCTTCTTCTCGTCCTTCTTCTCGTCCTTCTTGGCCGCGCTGTACTTCTGGCGGATGGTGAGGTAGCGGCTGTAGATCTCCTGCTGCAGCTGGCGCCACTCGGGCTTGCCGCTGAACTCGGCGTTGAAGAGCACGTACTCGTAGTAGCGGTTCACCGAGACCTCCACCTTACGCCGGAGCGTGGTAGCGGCAAGGCTGTTGCGGAAGGCGGCAACGTCGGTCTCGCGGTTGCTCCAGAGGGCGTCGAACTCGGCCGCGGCAGCCTTGAGCTCCACCACGTACTCGTCGAGGGCCAGCTCCTTTACCAGCTGCGCATTCTCGGGCTCGCCGAGCAGGGCGATCAGCGAGATCACCTGAGAGGACTCCTTGGTGTCGGGCAGCTCCTGAATCCCCCTAAACTTGGCCAGCCGGCCGCTGAGCACCTCGGCCTTGGCCCGCTTGGCGGCTGTGGGCGAGTAGAGCATCCCATCGAGGCTAACAAATAGCCCTACCGCCGCATCGTCGCGGCGCTTGTCGGCGGCGCGAGCCTTGGTCGTATTCTCGCTCGCCTTATCGCGCAGGAGGCTACCCTTAAACTCGCCGTAGCACACGTTCAGGTGCGCAAACGACTCGTGGGTTTGGGCCTCGGGGATAGCACATTTACCGGCCTCTTCAATACTAATTCTACAGACACTGCTGATGTCGTCATTTGCAAAACGATTCATGGTAAGCTTACTCATGTCACACTTCTTTTTTGAGGGTTTTACATAAAGTCATAACTCTTATAGTCGTAACTGAATACTCCTTGAAGCTTACATTAGCGCTTTCGGCTGCCCATTTGTACTACTGTACATCTACAAGAGTACTTCCGCCTACCCGTTTGTACTCTTGTACATTTACAATAGTACTTTTGCCTGCCCGTTTGTACTCTTGTACATTTACAATAGTACTTCCGCCTACCCATTTGTACCGTTGTACATCTACAATAGTACTTTTGCCTGCCCGTTTGTACTCTTGTACATTTACAATAGTACTTCCGCCTACCCATTTGTACCGTTGTACATCTACAATAGTACTTCCGCCTACCCGTTTGTACTCTTGTAAAAAAAGCATTACCCCATTGGGCCTTTAAGCGCTATTTCAAAAAACTCTGATTTCCCTAGATGCGGAAGGATTTCCACGAAGATAATAGCGCCCTGCGCCTGCTTGTCCATCTCGTAAAATATCCTTAGCCGTATCGTTATTCGAAAATCTAAACGTGAAATTACTTAACCATTTTTAATTATGCAAATAATTCTTAGCTTAATATTGCGGATTTCTTACTTTTTTTTCAAAAAATACCTTCAAGCGCCCTACCGGTTGGGTCTGGCGCAAATTGGGGTGAGACGAAGAAATCCGCCCAACGGCATCGGCTTTTGGGGAGGCGCGCCAGGGATCTCGCTTTTTAGGATATGCTAAACGTTGGAATCACCCCTAAATCCCCCAAAGGGTACTTCGCGGCAGCTCAACCATCATGGAAAATCTCGGACTCCTTTTCGGCTTCTGGCTACGGTACGTGCTGCGCCGTAGTTCCCTTTAGTGGGTCGGGGGTGAATACGGCTAAGCTTTACGGCAGCACCTAGGCGATAAATGCAGAAGCAAAATTCCTAGGAGGCGCGCCTATTCGCCTGCTTATTTTCGATATATTTGGCCAATCGGATACCCTGACGAATATGCAAAACCTTACGGCAACCCTACGGATTAGGCGACTTGAGCTCGCAGCCTCGGCATACGGCCTGCTGTTTTCGCTCACCCGCAACCGCCGCTTCTTCGACCGAAAAATCAAAACCGGCATCCTGCTGCTCTCGCTGCTGGGCCTGGCCGCAAGCGCCGAGGGGCAGGCAACGGGCCATCCCACGAAAAAGGCAAAGAGAAGCAAGGCGGCTACCGCCAAAAAGGATACCGCATCGAGCGACGAAGCCGTGTTCTGCTACGCCGTAGAGATGATGCCCGCGTACAAGGGTGGCACCGACTCGCTGTTCGCCTTCCTAGCGCGCAACACCCGATACCCCCAATCGGGCATTGAGAATAAAAAGGAGGGAACGGTTTACGTCCAGTTCACCATAGACTCCCTAGGCCGCGTTGTTAACCCACGAATACTTAAAGGGATTGATCCGGACTTCGATGCAGAGGCGCTCCGCGTGGTTCGCCTTATGCCGCCATGGATACCAGGAGAACTACTTGGGAAGAAAGCAAACACTGACTATACCATGCCGATAAAGTTCAGGCTAACCGATGTAAAAAAGTAAAGGTTGCCCATGAAAAAGATCACCCTCTCCGCCCGCATAAAGGGGCTGCAGCTGCGCTCGCGCTGGTACGGCCTGCTCTTTGCCCTCACCCGCAACCGCCGCTTCTTCGACCGAAAGATTAAGGCGGGGGTGCTGATGCTATCGCTGCTGAACATGATGGCGAGTTGCGGCACGCCACCAACCGGCAAAACGGATACATCGAGAAACTCCGCTAAAAAAGGCACAACCTCAACTCAGCCTACAAGCAAAACGGTGGTAGATAATGATCCTTCACACTACGCTAGGCAAGCAAAAATCGGTAGTGCAGCAAAAGAAAGAATCTTTGATGAATCAGAGGTATCATGCTATATGGTGGTAGAAAAAATGCCATCCTTCCCAGGAGGACAAGAAGCCATGATCAATTTTCTAAACCAGAACACCCAATACCCATCAGCAGCAATAGAGAAAAAGATGGAAGGCACGGTATTCGTACAGTTTATTGTTGACTCTACCGGAAAGATAGAGGAGCCCAAGGTTATTCGCAGCGTCTCACCGGAGCTGGATAACGAGGCTCTAAGAGTTGTACGGCTATTTCCCCACTGGAATCCAGGAATTATGATGGGTGAGAAATTAAGGGTTGGGTATACCATGCCGTTTAAGTTCGTCTTAGAAGAGGCGACCCAGGCAAAAAAAGATACCACCCAAACAAACCAACGGTAATGAAGAGAATCACCCTCTCCGCCCGCATAAAGGGGCTGCAGCTGCGCTCTAACTGGTACGGTCTACTCTTTGCCCTCACCCGCAACCGCCGCTTCTTCGACCGAAAGATTAAGGCGGGGGTGCTGATACTCTCGCTGCTAAACCTGGTGGCTGGTTGTGGCAACCAAACCAACGAAAAGCCTGCCTCATCGCAAAAAGAGCAGTCATCAAAGAGGCTCACAAAAGCAGATACACCCAAAAGCATGGTAAGCAAGGGCATCCCCGTCAAATTCGCACCACCCCAGATAACCTGCTACGATGTTGAGGTAAAGCAAAACCTAGTACAACCAGACACCACTGATTTGACAGTTGGTTGCTATGCTCCGATTATTGAAGAAGGGCCATCTGTTTATTCTACGGTTGAAGATATGCCCGAATTCCCCGGAGGAGTAGATGCCATGATGCAGTACATCAAGGAGAGGGCAATCTACCCAGACTCTCTCGAAGATGATAACATAGTGGGAACCGTATTCGTAAGGATGGTTATCAATAGCAGAGGAAAAATCGAACAGCCAACCATAATCAAGGGCATCACTCCCGAAGTCGACTCGGCAGCCCTCCGAATTGTACGTCAAATGCCCCGCTGGGAACCCGGCTGGAAAGAAGGAGTACCCGTTAACGTGTACTATACCATCCCCGTTAAGTTCAACCATAAAGTAAACGAATAACTGATGAAGCTTTCGCTCAACACCATCACCTTCGAGTCGTACTCGGCCTGCAACCTGCGCTGCGTCTACTGCTACAACACGTGGAAGCGCCCCGAGGGGGATGCCCCCTTCCGCTACTCGCACCGCCAGGCGGTAAAAACGCTTAAGGAGATCTACCGCCAGGCCGACATCACCCAGCTGTCGATAACGGGCGGCGAGCCGCTGCTCAACGAGTACGTGGCGGAGCTCATCCTTACGGCCAAGCTAAAAGGGTCGAAGGTGTCCATCATCAGCAACGGCAACGGGGTAAAGGATGGCGACTACACGCTATACAGGGATCTGGACGTAGACCTGTTTCTGATGCCGCTTCACGCAGCCTCCTCCAGCATTCACGACTCGATGACACAGGTTGAAGGCTCGTGGCAACGCAGCCTCAGCTCTATCACCTCCTGCGCGGAGATGGGCTTCTACGTTGTGCCCGTGGTGGTGCTAACCCGGCTTAATGCACCTCAGATAGAAGAAACACTGCGCTTCATCAGCAACTTGGGGCTAAAACGGATTATGGTGAACCGCTACAACATCGGAGGAGCAGGCATCAACCACCAATCGCTGAGCCTCGGCCACGATGAGCTCCGCCAAGCATTCGGGAAGATAAACCGCATCTCGGAGGAGCTAACCCTGAACGTATCCTCCAACGTTTGCACGCCGTTTTGCGTGCTCAACCCCGCCGACTACCCCAGCATTGCCTTTGGCGCCTGCAGCCCCGATCCGTTCAGGCGCCCCCTAACGGTCGACGTTATGGGCAACCTGCGCACCTGCAACCACTCCCCAATTGTTGCCGGAAATATCTTTAAGGATCGCATTGAGGATATCGTAAATACGCCCTACATGAAATCGTGGAACGACACAACACCAACCTTCTGCGAGCAATGCGCAATGTACGCCCAATGCCGCGGAGGATGCAGGGCAGCCTCCGAGCAGCTTGGCTTAACCCTTCGGCATGTTGATCCCTTAGTTACAATGCAAGAGTCGCTATAAACCAAAAAGGGGCTGCCCAACACATGTTGGACAGCCCTTTTTTTTGTCGCGATAGCTGCTGTTCTGCTAACGGCGAGCAGCCGTAACCAGATCTTCTAACTTCAGCGTTTTGCGGGTAAACACAAAGCGGCACTTCTGAAATCCGTTGGTAGGCCAGCCGCCCCAGACAACCGTATTACCTACCAAATTCTTGTAGTTGTATATCGCCTCAGTCTGCTTGTCTAAAGTCCAAATCATGGTATCCTTCCCCTCAAAGTCCACCGCCACATTCATAAACTTGTGGTAGATGGTCTGCTGCAAGAAGCTGGCGTTTACGCCCAGCAAGCTAAGCACGCTGGTAAAGGCGCTACCTCCAGCAATTGCCGTAGCCTGCAGCTTTGCCTCAACGGTAAAGTTGTCAACCTGCCCCTCGCCCACAAAAAACTCGCCGGTGTTAAACCGAAAGCTGGTGTAGTCAAACAGCTGATCCATCTTGCCAGCCACCTCAGCCCACTTCGAGCCGCCGTACACGATGTAGGTAAACATGGGTCCCATGGTACCCACCATACCGTTGTCGTCGGTGAGCTGAATGGCGGTAACCGGGAAGCTCACCTTTTGTGTGATGTCTATTCCCTGCTCATCGGTTGCCTGGGTAAGCACCCAGGTGCCCTGCATCTGCTGCTTGGTGGGTGGCGTAATCAGGTTGTTCAAGTCGCAGCTGGTAAACGCCGCAGCAGCAAGCGCCACAAGCAAAATCCTTCTAAAAATAGTCGTATGCATGTTGATTGGTGATTTTTGGCCAGGCATCTTCCGAGCGCGGCAGCATCAGTAATAGTATTAAAAGTTTCCCAAGCGGCAGCATTCATCAGCCCTGCCCGCTTTTCCGACAGCCGGCAAATATACACAAATCCAACAGCCCCCAAATAGGTCTTTACCCCTAAAATACAGCACAAAAAAAGCAGGAATCGAAAAGAAGCCCCGCAACAGAATAGGCAGCAAGAGGCGCTTTACGCCAAACCAGCCCTTCGCCATAAAGCACCCACTACCTACAAATAAAAAAGGAACGTATAGCAACGTTCCCCTTTTATTGGTAAGCACAAGACATCTGGCGCTACTTCATGGGCTTTGCAAACTCCTGCGACCAGTACTTGCCGTCAAGCGCCACCCCCATCTCGGTAAACAATCCGTTCATGATGTTTTTGCAGTGACCCTCGCTGGTCAGCCAAGCGCTTACTACCGCCTGCTCGGAGGGATAGCCCATGGCGATGTTTTCGCCAATAGCCGACCAGTTATAGCCTACACCCGTAATTCGTGTGGCTGGAGTAGAGCCATCGCTGCCGGTATGATCGAAGTAATTGTTCTTAGTCATATCTTGGCTATGGATAAGCGCAGCCTGTTCCAACTTATCGTTCCAGGTAACGGGGGGCACGGGCTGCATGTAGGTCGATCCGCAATTGCACCCCTTAGCGCGTGCATCATTTACCAGCTGCAGCAAAGCAGCCTTATTCACTGTTGATGTTCCAGCGGTTGATCCGGTGGAGCTCCCCGTACCTGTCCCGCTAGTGCCCGCCCCAGTGGTACTAGACCCACCACCGCTTGTGGTAGTCGTGGTGGTACTTCCCGTGTTGGTATTCGGCGTCGTTGTATTGGTGGTGGCGGTAGTCGTTGCCTTGCTCGGAGCAGGAACCTGCTCGTCGTCTGTTGTACAGCCAATGAAACCCGCCAGCAGGGCTAGCATCAGCATTACTAGTACGCTTTTCTTCCTCATTGCTACGATTTAAAATTTCCCAAATGTATCATAAGTCACGCCACAACCAGCTAGCAGCAAGCGCATTTAGCCAACGTTCGCACTCTATAGCATACGCAAAGCTAAACTAGAAGCAAACAAAAATCCCACAGGAAGCCTTCACGGCTTGCTGTGGGAAAGGACGGACTATAAACCTAAAGCTGACCTTTTAGGATGCTTTAAAAAAATTATCAGATTAGTAGCAGTAGTTCTCTGTACTTAGGAAGAGGCCACAGCTCATCGTCGATAAGCGTTTCCAGCTTATCAATGTGGTAGCGAATTTCCTCAAAGTAAGGCAGCACCTTGTAGTAGTAGTGCTGAGCCTTTGCCTCAAGTTCTTCGGTATTGTTAGCCACCTTACGCTCCTCGATCATGTCGTGCACCTTGGTACGGATTACCATAACGTGCTCCGAAAGCATTTTCAGAGTATCGATCTGAGGACCCGAAAGCGCTTTGGCTTCATCACCTAGCACCTCCTTCAACCCCTTAAGGTTTTCGATAAGGGTATTTTGATACTTGATAGCCGTTGGAATGATGTGGTTGATGGCCAAATCACCCAGCAGGCGCGACTCGATCTGAATCTTCTTAGCCACTGCCTCTAGGCGAACTTCGTAGCGAGACTCAATTTCGGGAATAGAAAGGATGCCGAACTCTTCGAATAGGGCGATAGCCTTAGGATCGAGATATGCCTTAAGGGCAACGAGCAGGTCCGAAACGCTGGCAAGTCCTCGGCGAGCAGCCTCGTCTCTCCACTCCTTGCTGTAGCCATTTCCTTCGAAGCGGATCTTCTTGGTCTCAACAATAATTTGGCGAAGCACCTGAAGGATGGCCTCATCCTTCTTTACGCCCTTTTCGATAAGCGCATCAACCTCGATCTTAAACTTAACCAGCTGCTGAGCAACTGCAGTATTAAGCACCAGTAGTGGCGATGCTACGTTGCTTGTCGAACCAACAGCACGGAACTCGAAGCGGTTTCCGGTGAAGGCAAATGGCGAGGTACGGTTACGGTCGGTATTATCTAGTAGGATATCTGGGATACGACCGATATCCAGCTTAATTTCGGTTTTTTCGTCTGGGCTAAGCTTCTTGTCGGTGATTCGCTCCTCAATCTGGTCGAGGATATTCGAAAGGGTTGTACCCAAAAATACCGACATAATTGATGGAGGAGCCTCGTTGCCGCCCAAGCGGTGCGAGTTCGAGAAGCTGGCAATACTGCTAAGCAGAACTGGAGCATGCTCGTCTACAGCCTTCATGGTATTGATTAGGAAGGTCAGGAACTGCGTATTGGTTTTTGGCGTCTTTCCAGGAGATAGCAGGTTGGTGCCGTTGTCGGTCATCATCGACCAGTTGGCATGCTTACCCGATCCGTTGATGCCCTTAAATGGCTTCTCGTGGAAAAGAACACGAAGCTTATGGCGGCGAGCGATGCGGTGCATCAGCGTCATAAGAAGAAGGTTATGGTCTACAGCCAAGTTGGCCTCTTCGAACATGGGTGCACACTCATATTGGTTAGGGGCAACCTCGTTGTGGCGAGTCTTTAATGGAATTCCCAACCTATACGATTCAACCTCGAAGTCTTCCATAAAGGCTTTAACCCTGTTAGGAATAGAGCCAAAGTAGTGATCCTCGAGCTGCTGGTCCTTTGCCGAGATGTTCCCCATAAGGGTACGTCCCGAAACCATAAGGTCTGGACGGGCAAGGAATAACCCCTCGTCAACAAGGAAGTACTCTTGTTCCCAGCCTAGGGTTACATTCACCTTACTTACATCCTTATCAAAGTATTGGCACACTTCGGTAGCAGCCTTATCGAGCGCATTAAGCGACTTGATGTGAGGCGTCTTAAAGTCTAGAGCTTCGCCGGTATAGGCTACAAAAATTGTGGGGATACATAAAGTTCCTTCGAGAACGAATGCTGGGGATGATGGATCCCAAGCGGTATATCCACGAGCCTCGAAGGTGTTACGGAGACCTCCACTAGGAAAGCTTGAAGCATCAGGCTCTTGCTGAACAAGCATCGAACCCTTAAAAGTCTCGAAAGATCCACCGTTGCGAAGAGGCTCGAAGAACGAGTCGTGCTTCTCAGCTGTTGTATCATTTAAAGGTTGGAACCAGTGTGCGTAGTGAGTTGCTCCTCGATCCATTGCCCAAGCCTTCATGCCTGCAGCAATCTGATCTGCAACCTTACGATCAATTCTACGACCTTCTTCAACTGCACTTATTACTGCATCAAAAGCCTCAGGAGAGAGGTACTGACGCATCTTAGCGCGATCAAATACATTTTCGCTGAAATACTTCGAGATATTCTCGCTACTCGGTGAAAACCGTTCAGCTTTTTTACTTGCAAGCTCTGTTAGTGCTCTAAAACGAAGTGTTGCCATAACCTAAATTTTTAGTTCCGGGTTCAAAAATATACATTTTACATCAAGCCCTGTCAATTTTCAACCAAATTCTCCATGTTTTAGTGTTTTTTACGCAACACCCCCATTTAACAAAAGCAACACAAAGCCAATTAAACATCTTTTTGCTTAAACACCCCCTATTTCGCTCCAATAATTGCACTTTTTAAAACAAACAATACATTACTGATTTTATGCATCATACAAACTAGCCTATTTCAATTAAAAAGGGGAACCCCATAAATAGATAGCCCCTTAAAGCTTTTAAATGCATTTTTACTTACAACCCCTCACATTTAAAACCTTCTTCTCAAATTGATGCATTTTACCACAACCACCCCCATATAATATAAACGTACATGCGTAAAAGAATCAAGAGTTAGGTCTGTCGAGTTTAAATCGAATGCGCAGGACTCCATTTTCAAAATCTGCCGACACAAGCCTAAACGTCCCAATTCCTTTGGTCGATGCTACATGAGGGCCTATGCAAGGGCAGCTATCAAAGTCGCCTATCTCCACGATGCGCAACAGATCACCAGCATCCTCTGGCAATCTGGAAAGATCAAATTGCGCTTCAGCCTCTTTCCTATCCATAAATCGAGTCGACACCGTTAGGTCCATATGAATAATACGGTTTACCTCGTCGCTAATGCCCTGTTCTTCGATAGGCGTAAGACTTCTCCCAAAATGATAATCGCATTTCGACTTTTTCTTCTCTATATGGTTGCTAAACGAGCGCGATATTCCAAACCGTCTCACCATAACCTGATTCAGTATATGTTCAGCGCTATGCATTTGCGGGTTATAGTTCTTTTCACTTGCCATTTTCTTTCTGTTTTTTTTACGAATCTAGCATTTCCTGTTGTCAGATTTTAAAAAGTAAAGTTATTCGCCTCCAATTACAAGAATTTTATGCCATACGGCACAAAATACACGATCAGACACAAGAAAAATAAAGCGACTACATACCACTGTAATTCTATTCATTACATCATGCAACACTCTTTTAAAAAATATTTTTTACACTACGACTTCTTTTTTTTACTTAAAAAAGTTAATTAATAAACAGAAATCATATCTTTGCACGCAGATAAGTTAATGAAAAGTTATTTGGCTGTTGGTCATGTATATTTAAGTTTAGGTAGCAAAACCTTTCAAACTTTCTTATAGCTAAACCTTAACAAAAAAAAGCGACCGCGGAGTAGTGGGCGCTTTTTTGTTTTTATCTCCTTTTCAAGGTACTGGATATCCTAATTCTTTCTCTATCTTAGAATGCTTTTTTGAAGTAAACCTTCATGGAAATGACAAGACGTTTTTTACTAATTGCAAGTATTTTATTTTCAAGTATTTTTCTCAAGGCAGAGAGCTATAGAAATATAACAGTAAGCCTGTTAACGGTATCGCCAGGAACCGAACTTTACTCACTTTTTGGGCACAGCGCCATTCGAATCCAAGATCCGCTGCAAGGTGTAGATGATGTTTATAACTTTGGCACCTTCGATTTTGACACCCCCAATTTTGGCCTAAAGTTTGTTTCTGGTCGCCTCGATTATATGCTTGCCAAAAACACCTACTCCCAAGTTTACCAGAGTTACCTTTGGGAACAGCGAGCAATGACAGAACAAGTTCTTAACCTAACAAGTGATCAAAAGAAGAAGATTATCGGCTTGTTAGAAAAGAATTATCTACCTGAAAATCGATTCTACAGGTACGCCTTTTTAGATGACAACTGTGCAACTCGCATAAGGGATGTCATTGAAGATGGACTATCCGACAGCACTGTTTTTAGCCAAGCCAAAACCAGCTATTCTAAACTAACCTACCGCCAGCTTCTTAGACAGTTTCTAACAGACTTCCCTTGGGTTAGCTTAGGCATAGACCTCGCAATTGGTCTCCCTGGAGATAAGGTTACCGACAATCGGGAGAAAATGTTTCTTCCAGAATACATGAGGCAGCTAGTCGAAGTAAGCACCCTAAAAAATGGAGAAAAACTGGCTAGCGAGACTCGTTCTCTGCTCACCGACATCAAGGAACCCTTCGAAACTATAAATTTTATTACCCCAATCTCCATATTTTTTGCGATGCTTACGCTTTCGCTAATAGGATTCTCCTCAAAACAATTTTCACGAATATTCAGTTCGGTATTCTACTTTGTACTAGGAGTACTGGGCATAGTGCTTCTGCTTACCTCTTTCGCAACAGACCATACTGCGCTAAGGAATAACCTAAACCTACTCTGGGCATTGCCATTCAACATCATAATGTTTCGTGCCGCAGGGAAACAGGCCATTAGCAAGTTTGCCCGTTACTACTTTCTTTCGGTAGGAGCTATTGCTGCACTCCTCCTTATTTTTTGGGGTAACTTCCCTCAAGAATTTAACAAAGCGCTTATACCTGTCTTTATTACAATCGTTGTAACCTCTGCTCAAATAGGCATTCAACGTTATGTTCCCAAAGAAACAGGGAAATCAAGCTGTACAAGAAAGAAATTATTTGTATAACCTCTTTCTCACAGAATCTAAACTCTTACACGCTATATTTGAAAAAAGATAGCCACTAACAGTAAAACTATGATTAGAAAAGCATCCGTAGTAGTATTAATGCTGATTTGCTTAGGTATATCAGCACACGGACAACAAGCCCCACTTGACAAGGCTAACGCATTGTTCAATGCAGGTGCCTACTCTGAGGCTATCAAGACATACCGCAATGGTGATTTTGTGCTGCTGCTACCCAAGGAAAGCCGTGGCGAAGTTTTCTTCAAAACGGCCGAAGCATATCGACTCATAGGACAATATCGTCAAGCCGAGATATACTACGAAAAGGCACAGGAAAAAGGCTACAAGGCTCCTGAGTTCTTTCTAAACTACGCCAAAGTGCTGCTTATCAACGAAAGTTACGAAAAGGCGCTTAGCAATTTCGAAGAGTATAAGAAGCTAAAGCCTAACAGCCCTGCGGTTAGCATTGGGATTCAATCTGTAGAGTTAGCCCAGAAGCTGAAGAAAAACCCAACCAGCTACGTAGTCGATCCACTACCTTTTATTAATGGTAAAACCAACGATTTCTCGCCAGCCATAATCCCCAACGACCCCAAGAAACTCTTCTTTTCATCCTCTCGCGTTGCATCAACTGGAATCAGCACGCATAGCGCCACTGGAGAAGAGTTCTCAGACATCTTCGTCTGCGAACTTGACAACCGAGACAAATGGGTTGACCCAAAACCAGTCGCTGGCATCAACAGCGATGTTGAAGAAGCCACGTGTACCTTTAACCAAGATGGTTCGGAGATATACTTTTCGCGTGCGCGCATCGCCAAACGCAAGCAAATGGGCTGCGAAATTTATGTGGCAAAAATGGAAGGTACCCGTTACGGGAACCCAATACTAATTCCTATTGCCGCAGATAGCGTAATAGTAACCCACCCCTCGCTTTCTGCTGATGGAAAAACGCTTTACTTTGCATCAAACCTAAGCGGTGGCATGGGTGGATTGGACATTTGGAAGGTTACCCGCGACAGCGATAAAGGCGAATGGGGAAAGCCCCAGAATTTAGGAGCAGAAATCAACACTGCAGGAAACGAAGCGTTTCCATACATTCACCCTGATGGGACCCTTTACTTCGCATCAAATGGTCGCCCTGGAATGGGAGGATATGATATTTTCATCTCCAAACAGCAAGGATCGAGCTACGTTGTCGAGAATATGGGCTACCCCATTAACTCTTCGTCTGACGATTTTGGCATTACATTCCTCCCCGGGAAAGAAACTGGATACTTTACCTCTCGCCGTCCTGGCGGCAAAGGAGAAGATGATGTGTACATGTTTCACCTTCCCCCTATTGCCATCAACATCGCAGGAGCAATTGTTGATTCTAAAAACAAAAAGCCCCTAGAAGGATCAATCGTCAAGATGCTGGGCAACGACGGCTCCACCGTTAACACCCAAACTGGCGGTGATGGTACGTTTAAGTTTATGATGAAACCCAACACCGACTACATCGTCATCGCCACCAAAAAGGGATACCTAAACGGCAAGTACAAGGTCAACACCTTCGACGTAAAGGGAAGCAAGGAGTATCTTCCCACAATAGAGGTAACCTCGTACGAGAAGCCTATAGAAGTGCCAAACATATTTTACGATTTCGACAAGTGGAACCTCAAACCGGAATCGACCGCCGCACTGGACTTGCTCATCGAAACGCTTAACGACAACCCATCAATTATCATCGAGATGGGTAGCCACACCG
The DNA here is from genome assembly GCF_963678165.1 of uncultured Acetobacteroides sp. Taxonomy (NCBI): domain Bacteria; kingdom Pseudomonadati; phylum Bacteroidota; class Bacteroidia; order Bacteroidales; family Rikenellaceae; genus Acetobacteroides; species uncultured Acetobacteroides sp. The sequence continues at coordinate 3,666,853 of NZ_OY782755.1, forward strand.
ATAGCCGTGGAGGATTAGAATACAACTACAAGCTATCTCAAAATAGAGCCCAAGCAGCGGTTGACTACCTAATTGAGAAAGGTATTCCTACCGAAAGATTGCGGGCAAAAGGCTATGCATCATCGGCACCTAAGGTTGTCGACGAGCAGCTTGCCAAACAGTATCCCTTCCTCGCTGTAGGAATGGTGCTAAACGACCAGAACATTGCCAAACTCGATAGCGATGAAAAGAAGGATGTAGCCCACCAGCTAAACCGCCGCACCGAGTTCAAGGTAATCTCCACCACCTACATCGCCAAGGAGTAACATCTTCTTGCCTCCCAGGAGGACGAAAAAACACAGACTAGGAGGGTGCCAGAATTGCGGGCACCCTCCTTTCTGTTTGTGCTGAAGATGATGGATTACCTCTTGCGCAGCCCAATTCGAGGATATCCGCACGTGAAAGTACTCTTGTACCCTCTTAGTCCCAGACTTTCATACGTGAAAGTGTACTTTACTTTTGTATTCATAAGACTTTCACGCATGAAAGTCTATGTTTTAATTTTATATCTATCACTTTCATGCATGCAAGTCTATGATATAAATGAATAAATCCGACTTGCACAGCTGTAAGCCGACGTTTCACCCACGAATCGTAGACTTACACGCAGAAGAACCCTCAGCCATCCCTTCGCTTGCCGACTTGCAGGCCTGAAGTGTCAGCATTGGACTACGCTTGCAATCAATTCAGACAAGGAAGAATCCTCAAGAAGCGAAGTATTCATTCGAACCGAATAATGCCTCAAACTGCAGTTATGATGTGCATTTGCGCGAAGACTTGCCCCCTACAGAAGCGCGGAAACACGCGTTAACGAAGTGTTATTGGATGGGCTCCTGCCATAAGGCCGCCCCACCGCCCAATGGTAGTTTGAGGCAGGCACACCTTCCATCAGCACCAGCCAGCAAGCAAAAGAGGATGCCCAACTGCGTAGGCACCCTCTTTCAACGTCCATCCGCGCCACCAGCGCGCCTGCTATTTTTTTGCGGGAGTGTAGTACTTCATGATTTCGGGAAGATCTGCCCGGATCCTGTCGATACGCGCCTGCTCGGCAGGGTGCGTCGAAAGGAACTGAGGGGGCCTACCACCGCTGCTCGATGCGGCCATCCGCTCCCAAAAGGCAACAGCCGTTTCGGGGTTGTAGCCCGCCATGGCCATAAAGATTAGCCCCATCTTGTCGGCCTCCAACTCGTGGCTACGGCTGTAGGGAAGTATCACGCCAACCTGAGCCCCAATCGGGTAAAGAAGTTGAAAGGCCTGCTGTGTTTGCTGCGTTTTGCCGCTCAGCAAAATAGAGCCCACCTGCCCGCCCAAATCCAGCGCCATTGCCTGCGACATGCGCTCACCGCTATGGTTGGCTATTGCATGGGCTATCTCATGCCCCATAACTACGGCAATACCGTTATCATCCTTGCATATGGGAAGGATACCAGTATAAAAGGCCACCTTCCCGCCAGGCATGCACCAAGCATTAACGGTGGTATCATTCTCTATCAGGTTGAACTCCCACTTAAAGCCCTCCAACTGACCGGCCATTCCATGCTCGGCCATATACTGCTCCACAGCCTTCTGAATGCGACCGCCGACCCTTCTAATCCGATCAACTTGAACCTTATTTGTCGACAGTTTCGACTGCTCCAGTGTTTGTTTGTAGTTTTGCTCTCCAAGAGTTACCATTTCGCCAGACGACACCAACGAAAGTTGCCTTCGACCCGTTACCGGAACCGTCGTACACGCCGTAACGAATATACCTACGGCTGCCGCGAAAACAAGTAGTCTTTTCATGAGTTGAATTAATAAAGTATTTTCTTCGAACGTGTTTACCAGGCAGGAACAAATATAAGCCGAATAAAGGAATGTCGCTAACGGACGAAAAATAAAAAAGCCCAAACTTTCGTTTGGGCTTGTGGTGCCACCAGGAATCGAACCGGGGACACAAGGATTTTCAGTCCTTTGCTCTACCAACTGAGCTATGGCACCTTAACATCTATATGGCCCAGCACAAAACCGCCCCAATCACTTCAAAGCAAAAGCGCAACCTTTTCGCTGCGCTTTGATGGTGGTGCCACCAGGAATCGAACCGGGGACACAAGGATTTTCAGTCCTTTGCTCTACCAACTGAGCTATGGCACCATCGCTTTTGTATGAGCCTTCTTTCAAAGACGATGCAAAGGTACTTCTAATTTTCAATTTTGCAACACCCGCATCGCTTTTTTCCCGTTTACAGAACCAGCGCATAGCAAGGCTACAGAATTAGGCATACTCTCAGCAAAACCACCGAAAGAAATGGGTGCTAAAGCCGGCGCCTTACTTTTAAGGCTAATATTGCTACCTTTGCTCAAACTTCGCTTATGGACATTCAGATTTTCCATCTTTCCAACGGAATTCGTTTCATACACCAATACAATAACTCGGCAGTCGCCCATTGCGGCCTAGTTATCAACACCGGAACCCGCGATGAACTCTCCAACGAACATGGGCTGGCTCACTTTATTGAGCATGTGCTTTTCAAAGGAACAAAAAAAAGGAAAACCTTTCACATCAACTCTAGACTAGAGGATGTTGGTGGAGAATTAAACGCTTACACCTCCAAAGAGGATACGGCCGTTCATGCAACTATACTAAAAGGTGACTTCGAAAAGGCAGTGGAGCTCATCTCCGATATTGTTTTCAATTCCATCTTCCCTCCTAAAGAACTGGAGAAAGAAAAAGAGGTTATCCTAGACGAGATCAACTCGTACAAGGATAGCCCTGCCGATCTTATATTTGACGACTTTGAAGATTTACTCTTCAATGGAACATCTCTCGGGCATAACATTCTTGGCACAAAGAAGCAACTCAAGCGATTCACCCGAAAAAATATTCTAGATTTCATAGCCCGAACATACAATACCAACCAAATGGTCTTTTCTAGCATCGGCAAAATACGTCCCGAAAAAGCGCTTAAAATTGTAGAAAAGTATTTTGGAGGAATACCGGCAAACCCAAGGCAGTACGTCAGAAATGGCGTGCTACCCTACCAACCATTTACGAAGGCAATCTCGAAAAACACCTACCAAACACACTGTGTCATTGGCCAACGCGGTTATGCCTACTCCGATGAGAAACGCATTCCGCTTCTACTCCTCACCAATATTCTTGGAGGTCCAGCCCCCAACTCTCGCCTTAACCTTGCACTACGCGAAAAATACGGTCTTACCTACAACGTGGAAGCATCTTTTACCCCATATACTGATACAGGAACCTTTACCATTTATTTCGGCACCGACAAAGCTAACTTTGATAAGAGCCATGCGCTAATTTTTAAGGAGACAAAGCGACTACAAGATGATAAACTAGGAACGCTACAACTTCACAAAGCAAAGAAGCAAGTCCTAGGCCAACTCGCTATTTCAGGTGAAAGCAACGAGCAGGTTATGCTTACCAATGCCAAAAGCCTTCTCGTTTACAACACCATCGACAGTATGGAAACTATAGCGGCCCGAATCAACGCCATAACTTCCGAGAGACTAACAGACATTGCCAACGAGATATTTGACGCAAACAACCTTTCGTCCTTAACATACAACTAAAATGCTAGCAAAAGACATAGATGTTGAGCGTTACATGCTCAACCATACGACTCCAGAAGACCCCATACTAACAGAATTGAATAGGAGGACCCACCTTCAGGTACTACAACCACGCATGGTCTCCGGACACTTGCAGGGAAAAATATTAGAGATGATCAGCTTCATGATAACACCTGAAGCGATTCTGGAAATTGGAACATTTACGGGCTACTCTGCCATCTGTCTTGCCAAAGGACTTGCACCAAACGGCATTCTTCACACCTTTGAGATAAACGACGAACTAGAAGAGTTTGCTGCCGACTTTATTGCAAAAAGCAACTTGACTGATAAAATTATACAGCATATAGGTTCTGCACTCGATCTTGCCCCATCGCTAGAAATCAAATTCGACCTTATTTTCATTGATGGCGACAAGCGAGAATATCCACAATACTACCAAATGGCTAAACAGATGGTTAAACCTAAAGGGTATATCCTAGCCGACAACGTATTGTGGGATGGCAAGGTAGTAGAAACTCCTACACCAACTGACGACTACTCTAGGGGAATAATGGAATTTAACCAAATGGTACAAGACGATCCTCAGGTTGAAAACGTAATTATGCCCTTCAGAGATGGAATGACACTAATTAGAATGGTATAATTCCACCTAATCAAGTAACCTCCCCTTCTTCAAAATACTGGGATCTGGCAAAATATCAAGTTTCAAATATCTGCTTAACAAAAACCTTGCATTTGTTAAGGGTTCCATCGTTTTGCTTTAACTCGTCACACACTCAAACTCATCGTGGCTTATTTTCGCATACGAACACATCTAACAATAGCGCTTTAAAACTGTCTAGAAAATAATAATACACAGCCCTCCCTTGAACAGTTAAGTCATAGATATACAACTCGTAAAAGAATTCTTACAGTTATTTCTCACAACCAATTTTTCGAGAAAATAAAATGAATAACGTTTATTAGCTTAAATAAATTGAATTCACCCTCCGTGTATTTGTAATTTGAGACAAAAGCCCCCTGCGGCAAATTTTTATTTAGAATTAATTTATTCGAAGAATTTAATTCTTTGGTTTCGTGCTCAACATGGCTGTTGTTATTTAGACTAATTCTCAGAAGAGGATTGGAAATAGGGAGTATGCAGAAATGTTTTCTTAAGAAAATGTACATTTGCTAACGGTTATATTGATTTAGTTTAAATAAAAACCAACATCCATGACTGCAGCTGAATTTAGTACCCAATTGCTCAACTTAGAGCCAAGTCTTGAACGCTTCGCGTACAGCCTCACTGCAAACAGAGAGGATGCAAAAGACTTATTGCAAGAAACATTCCTCAAGGCGTTGACCTACAAAGACAAGTTTGAGGACAACACCAATTTGAAAGCATGGACCTTCACCATTATGAAGAATACCTTCATAAACAACTACCGCAAAAACATAAAGCAGAACACAACCTTTGATACTAGCGATAATCAGTATTTGATGAATAGCAAACCTGATCAGGTTAATCCAGAGGCTGAGTTTTCGCATAGCGAGATTAGCAAGAAGGTAGACCTGCTTGAAGATGAATTTAGAATACCATTCCAGATGCATAATTCGGGGTTCCAGTATAAGGAGATTGCAGAAATGCTTAACCTCAAGATTGGAACAGTTAAAAGCCGTATATTCTTCTCTCGCCAAAAACTGATGGGTTCTCTTAAAGATTTTGAGTATAAATACTAAGATCAACAAAGGAATGGGAGGCTCCCACTCCCATTCCTTTACCAGCCTATTCTTTCTGCCCTCCCGTGCTTTGGACTTCATCTACTAGCCGCTATACAGGTAGACGTGCGTAAACTGGCTTCACGACAATATCCTCAAAGCATCGGAAAAGCATTGAGATGGCATCAACAAGAAGCAACCGCTTCAGGTGAATGTTGCATCTACCTAACTTTAACAACCAATGGCAACCTTAACTTCTTTGCAAAGGTATCAACGTAGGCAAACCACTCGGTTGAGTTGCGGAAACCTGCTTTGCTCCACGACGCACCCGCATAGTAGCAAAACGGCTTGGTGTAGGTGGCCGTGCAGAGGTGATGCCCCTGCTGGACAAGCGTCCGAACATCACTACGAGGAATTACGACGGCAAGCGCTGTGTTGCCATTGCTCCCGTTAATTGGTTCCCAGTAGGCCAACCAGCCAAGGGCGTCATCCCCCTTAACCTCGCCCCCATCGCGCGAGATAATGCCCGCTGCAACCTGCTTGCCAACCATATTGTTGGAGTAGAGCTCACGGATACAGCTAAGGTTTGAGTTGGCATCGAGAGTTATCAAACGCGACTCCTGCACCTGCTCGCCGCTTACTTCGAATGGCTTGTAGGTTAGCAAAACGCTTACGCGGATTGGCCCGTTGGCCAGCACCTTAGCCGAGGTGTAGTTGTTGCCCAGCCACAACTTGCCATCGATCCATGGAGCCATGGCCCCAGCGCCCAGCGTGCGGCCTACCTTGTAACAATCGAGCCCATCGCCATGGTCGGTGTGGTAATCGGCGCTCTTGTACCACTTGTTGATGATAAGGCTATCGGTGCGTTTTACCCATACATCGATGCCATTACTAATCTCGCCGGTAGCCTCGAGCGCAGGCCCATATACGCGAAAGGCGATGCGGTTATTCTCCCATGCAAAATCGTCCATGCGCTCAGGTACGGTACGTCCGAACACCGTTGGGGCAAACGTGGGTGAAGCCTGCTTCCGAATGGTGTACGTTGTCTGCGAGTGTGGCGCAACATCAACCTGAAAAATGAGAAGATCGGCATTAGAAGAGTCGCCGGCGACAAGCTGATGAGCCGTGACCTCGCCACTGGGGGTGGTGATGGTAATACCTACCGAGGTAGCCGACGGGTACTTCGCCTGAATGGTACTCCACGGAACCTCTACGGTCTCCTTCTCACGCTTCAGGTCGCTTGGATTTTGGACAGTAACCAGCAGCTGCCGGCCACAGGAGGCTAGCAGCGCTGCCACTACTAGTAGATACAGATTTTTAAGCTTCATACGCATACATTTCAACGTGTCTCCAGTTAAACTATTTTCACTGCCGATGTCTAGAGCATCGGCCTATTGCTCTCCAAAAATTCTAGCGGCTAACGACATTGCTCCATAGTAGCCAACATCGAGGAAGTAGCGTGAGCGTGCTACAGAAACAAACTGGTTGGGCTGGCCTAGTGGGAATTCGGCAGGTGGAAGCATGGCCATCGTTACCGATGCTACCCCCTTTGTATGCGTCCCTACAACCGACTAGGGCTCTGCCCCAACCTCCCACCTTGCAAGAACTACGCAGCCGTGCCGCCCATGCAAGGTAGCAAAAAGAGGAACGAGTACAACCCAACAGAACAGTGTAAGATGATCACACACCTGAGGCCAACCAAACTTGGCACCTTCGATGTTGCTTGAGTATTATTTCTGTTTCCCAATGCATACCTCCCTCAACACCCTAGGTATTTCGCTTAAAAAAATATAAGCACAAAATTCAGCTAAGCCTTGAATGCTGCTTATGATTTTAGCCGCGAGCTTTTATTCTTTTCTATCCTTTTTGTAGGGCAAAAAGGATCAAAAACCCTTAGCACGAATTAACTCGCTCAGTCGCGGAGGAATGGCGCTACCTCAAATGTGGTAATAGCCCTAAGACCGTTACAGCATTGAGGAACATTGTGGAGGCGACCTCGCTCAAACAGGGATTCGTGCCAGTCTGGTATGGCTACGCCATGGTGTCTACGGAAGAAGGTTGTTTGGTGATACTACTTTTGCCTGCCGTTGTTAAGCGAGCTAATATGGGAAACCTTTTTATTCTGAGGTTTATAAAGGCCTTTTCTAGAACAAGAATCTTAAAGGCGAAATCCCTGCTCAACACCCTAGCTTACGGCCATGAATGATTTACTTATCTCGTCCTAAAAAGGTTGACAGCTTATACTACACAAAACGCCATAAGGGCATTCTGCTTATTGCCAAGATTCAAGTTTGAAGCGCAATTTTAGGTTTCACGAATTCTCTTCCAGATATCGCTAATGGTGCAAATACGACTAAACCTCATACCGCCCGCCTGCCAGTTTGCCAACTTGTCAGGCGGTGTAGGTTCGCTCTTCTTCGCTCAAGGTTCGGTGTAGCCGCTACCCTAACGCTGTCATTTTGGCACAACCGTATAACTACTCGACCATCCCATATCCGTAGATATAATTTCTATGCTTTTAGTAGAACAATAGCCCCACCATATAGGGTAAGAACATTAATACCGTGCCTCCTTTAAGTAGCCCCTTCTGTCTCCCTCTATGCTACTTTCCCGTAGCTTAGGGTAATGAAAAAGTAGTTTATAATATGAAAAAAGCAGTTCCATTCCTTTAGAAAGGAACTTCAACCTACAAAAAAAATAGTTTCAGCGATCAAAAAATAGTTTGAAACTACAACGGCAATGCTGGTAGTATGCCGCCGAAGGTACAAACAACCTTTTTATTGTACCAGCAACAAAAAAGGTGTTTGAGACTACTTTTTTATACTTTGGAGTGACAGTTTTATTGTGGGTACAACTTTTTTTATGTTTCAACCTGCGGTTTTGTAGCTGAAATCTGCGGTTTTACTATTTGCACCTGCAGTTTTAATGGTTTTATCTGCGATGCCGAGGCATGAAGCTACAATAAGGTTATTGCAAACCTCGGCAATATAACAACAGACAGCTGATAGATTATTTTTTGCTTAACTCTTCCCAAAAAACATCTCCACCCTATAGCACAAAAGCCGCCCAGATTTCTCTAGGCGGCTTTCTCTTTCGTTTTATTGCGGTCTTAGACCGCTTTTTATGTCAGACGGCATTACAAATGCCGCCTAGCCTCGTTCGCTGATTAAACTTCTCTCAGCAAGGTTAACTCAGCATAAACTAAATTTCGCCAAACATACTTCGCTGATTAAATTTCGCTCAGCAAATCACACCTACTATTAGTGATGGATTTGTTTATAATTGACAAACTAATTGCTTCTTAAAATTACATTTTCAATTTGTCTAAAACATCCTTTTCAAAAGTAGCTTTAGCATCCTTTTTTTCTTCGGATGATAATTCCCAATTTCGAAAGTTTAAATTTATTTTATTCATAAAAAGCACTCTTACTAAACATAAATCACAATTAAATCCATTTATCCATTCTCCTTTATTTGCAATATCCACAATGAATATCATTCTATTGTCAGTTGATTTTATATACCATTCATCCCTTTTATAATCCTTATTTACAGTTGTCTTTTGAAAAACATATTGTTGGTTATGTCCGTTAAAAGATGTATCTATAAAAATGAATTCTGAAAACATTTTATGGTGAATTAGTTGAATTTTACTTATAATGCTACTATCTAATCTATTTTCTGGATATCTTTCCCAGAAATAGTTTAGTCTTTTAATCATAACTTTATCATTGACATAAAGTCTGCTATAACATTTTATAACCGTATCTCCAGCTGAAATACAGCCTGTCATACTTACAATTAATGTAATCAAAAATAATCGTAGAATCATCTCTTTATAATTTTGCATGTTCCGTAAATCAGGGATGGCAAAATAATAGCTTTAGGTGCAGCTGCTGCACCTAATCCTATTCCTATTAAATCGCTTTGAAAACTTAACCATGGATTACTGAATAAATGTTTTGTCCCTAAGTAAAGTGATTGCGAAATAAAACGAATATCTGCAGGCAAAGCTCTAAGTGATGTAAATAATCCATTAGCTCCTTGAATTCCTAACTTTGCATAACTTACATCATGTATAAACCCGGGATATTCTAAGAATGTACCATTAGGAACAGGACCATAATAATCGACTACATCTCCGATTGCATTCAGACCCGACGGATTATTTGGTCCAGAAAAAGATGTTCTGTTCCCTTTTGATCCAAAACCAATATTGTTGCCTATAGTTTCATCTTTATAGCACACTGCATCACCATATCCCTTTTCATATTTCGCTCGCATTTTATCCTCCCAATGAGTAAAGGAGTCCGTAAAATTAGCAACATCACTTAAATTAGCCAACATCCCCAATCCATAGCCAAGATTTTCTAATTTACTATTACCTTTTTCCCCAATGTATCCCCAATCCTGTGTTCCAAAATTGTAGGAGGCGCCTCCAAGACTAATACTAGGTTGCATCCTTCCTCCACTTAACATAGACATCCCCAATGAATAAGACATTGAACTATACATAGCCCCCATAGTATTTGCCATAAAGCCGCCTGTAGATATTGCAACACCAGCATAGCCTGAAAATCCACCGATAACAGCACCTCCAAGCATATAACCATAGGTTTGCCAATTAGAAAAATTATATCCATTGGCATGTGCTATCTTATGACCAGTATAACCACCTGCAGCAGCTCCAATAATTATAGCAGCAATTAACAATGGATTATTTCCATCAGGATCTATGAAAACAAGCGGATTGTTCATACAATAGTTGTATGGTGATAAACCGCTAAATTTTTCTGAAGCATTATCCACCGAATGCCACAATCCAAGTTCCGGATCATAGAATCGTGCACCAAAGTTATAGTAGCCAAAGGGAACGCTACCGACCATCTGGTCCTGCAGCTCCTTGCCGTTGTAGAGGTAGCGGTTTATGTTGGGGTTAACGTTATCGAACGACTTACCGAATGGGTAGTAGTCGGTTGCCTGATCGACCACCAGAGTACCATTGCCTGCCTTATGGAATACCACGCGTACGTTGCCTAGATGATCCTTTAGGTAGTAGCTATATATCCCACTCGCCAATACAACGCCTTCGCTATGCTGCGCAAGGCTAAAGGCGATGGCGCTGGTACTTGTCTGCTTTTCGTACACCATGCTGCCCACGTAGTAGCGAACGTATCCGTTAGGAGTTTTGGTTAGCAGCATTTCGGCATCGGCATCGTACTTATAGGTAATTGCTAGGGTACCTGCACTTGTGCTAACGGTGCTTGGTAGGTTAAGCTCGTTGTAGGCTAGCTTATACCCATTTTTACCATCGGTGGTGGCATTTCCGTTAGCATCGTAGCAGTATGCAGCACCATTATTTACGCTTCGCAGCATGTTTCCTATATAGCTGTTGCTGTAGGTGCTTGCCGCACCGCTCCCGTTGGTTCGGGTTAGCCCTGCAATGTTGCCATTCAGGTCGTAGCTTAGGTTTCGCTCAACGTAGTAGTCTTTTGCACTAAGGGTTTCGCCATCGCCATAGCTGGTCGCTTTAAGCCTATCCAATCCATCGTAACTAAAGCCGTAACCCTTCTTCTGCTTTACACCACCAGTATTTTGGCTGCGCCATACCATGGAGCTAATGCTACCGCCGTACTGAGCGGTAGGTGCGGCGGAGCCTACCTTGTCAGGTTTGTCAAAACCTAATCTATATGCAAAAAGACTTGTGCTGCTCTGATAGTCGGGGCTATTAACCTGTATAAGTCGACCATTAATGTCGTACTTGCAACTATCCTTCTGCGAGGTTCCCCCATATACCTTTTCTCGTACATTACCCAACCTGTCGTAGGTGTAGCTGGCAACATTCTCTTCCGCTCCTGAGTTGAACTTCACATAGGTATTCTTTAACGAGCCGTTGTCGTTGTACTCGAAGCGTTTCTCTAGGGTATTGGTAAGCCCTGCCACCTGCTGGGTTTCACGGGTATTGGTTACACCACCCGCAAAATTGTACTGCGTGGAAAGCACTAGCTTTTTCGATACGCCTGCTTCGAGTATTCCCGTTTCTACCGATTGGATTACATGCCCCTCCCTATCGTAGTAGGAGGCGGCAATATTCCATTCGTTTGTTCCTAAATTTTTAAACCGGGTAACTGTAGCAAGGCCTACAACCACATCATCCTTCTTACGATAGCTTAGTGTGACATCGTAGCTAGGGCAGCTAGGCACGTTGTACGTTTCGTAAAAGGTGTACTTTATAGGTTCGAGCGTACCATCGGCGGGCTTTGGGTAGCTGTTGGTGGTATATGCATCCCCATTCTGAGAATCGAATAGAGGGTAGCCTCCGCTACCATATACGTTATCCAGCTTTGCCTGCATGGCAAGCTGATTAGTAATGCCATTGGTAACAAAACCTGTTTCTACCACCCTGTTTTTATCATCGTACCTGCTGTATAGCCATTTACCTTTAGCCCTTAAGCTTCCATCTTGTGTTGCAGCAAGCCTATCGTAGCTGTCGTATGCCATATAGATGCTGTCAACACCGGGTAGCTTTTTGCAGGCTATGCGACCAAAGTTGTCGTATCGGTAGCTGTAGGCGTAGTTGGCATATATGTCACCTGTCCCAAAAGAAACGCTAAATCCGGGTTGCCCCACAAATCCAGGCTTTAAAGTCATGCTAGCCGTTGGCATAAGCTTATAGGTACTACTGCTAGGAGAGCTTAGCTCATTAGAACCGTTTAACTCTCCAGAAGAAACAGCACCTCCAGAATCCAAATATCTTTTAACAAACTCGGGAGGCAGCACCCAGACAAGCCTATTCAAATCGTCGTATACGTAATCGGTTGTTGCATTAAGCCCGTTGTAATCTTTTACCGATCGAACAGTAAGCCCATCAATGGTTTTATAGGTAACGCTAACAATTCCATCTGGATCTTTGGCTTCTATTCGAAGCAAGTTATTTGGGGAATAGTAACGTGATATTTTAGGTTTACCAGCATTATCAAGTTCCCAAATTGGAACCTCATTGGAGGCATTAACCCCATTTTTCATGGTAACGGTATGCCCATTACCCATTGAAAGGCCGTCTCCAGGTGCACTTTGTTCTACGGGGATATTTAATGGCGATCCATCGTAACGAACCTCTGAATATGGTTTAGCACTTGCACCGTATCTGAATAAATAAAAGCTGCTCTGTTTTTGTAATATATTATCCACATATTCTCCTTTTCGGGAATCCTGCGAAAAAGGCAAAAACTGCATTGACTCTCTCCCCATATCGTCATACCTATTAAACGATACTAGATCAAGATATGTCTCTGAAGAATCGATAGCAGCAACTGCAACCGTATGGTCGGTTCGCCCCAACCCGTCAACATAACTTACAGTAGCTCCCTGACGAGGAACTGGAAGAGATCTTAGCGCGTCGATACTTTTCACGGAATCGAGAGGTGCTAATCTTAATACATAATTTTTGTTCGACGTAGGATATATTTGTGCATTAGCTGTAATACTCAAAAATATAAGCAGGCTTATCCAACCAATTTGCTTTATAGTCTTTGTTGTCATATACTTAATATTTTCTATTTAGTACTAATTCCTGCTTGATTTACTGAAATTACAACCTGCTTACTTCCACTACCAAGCGTCACACTTCCAGATCTTGCGGCACCCTTATTTTCTGTACAACTTATTTCTAGCCCATTATCGCCATAGTCTATTGCAGTTGAAATAAAGTCGCCAACAACTGATGTAACCTTATAATCGGAATTTGCCTCAACCTGAACTCGCTCCCAATGCCCATGAACCTCGATTTCTACAGAATTTACATCTGTTTTTAAAATTCGAGGAATGCAACTACCATGAGTATTAGCATAAGCCTGTCCATTTTTCGCAATATCATCCTTGGCCTTTTGGTTTGCATCGTCTTGGCTTATTGATGAGAAATAAGTATTAGAAGGTACCCGATAAGCAATACATTCATTGCTAAAAAAAGAGCCAAAACCGTCGTTCTTATAAAATTCTTGAGACATTTCTATATTACCGTACTTCTGAATTGAGTAGTTAGGAGATGGTTCTAATTCATATGTTGCACTAGTATGAATATGCCTCCTACGAATTGCGCCTCTATCACCATCTGTGTCCGTATAATCATCTGAAATCAGTATATGATAACCAATAGAAAAGGACGCCCCTGTACATAATAATTCATTATGTTCTATTTTATCAGCCGCGTAACTCTCCTTTTCAGTTAAAGTATATTTTACAGGAAAATTTAAAACAGAAGCAGGTTTGGTTAGTTGCTCATCATAAAAAAAACTAACTTTTATATCTGCATAGGTTGATTCCCTAATTTTATTTATGTTTTCTACATCCAACTTTACATAAGGTTTTGTGCATAGCCCTACCATATTTCCATAGTTCTGCCCATTATTATTAATATCATTTAAAGCTAGGCTATCTGCTTTTTCCTGACTAATTAATGATGAATACTTATTCGAAGGGACTCTATAGGTTACCATTGTACCGGTAGATCCTTGACAGTCTCTTTTTTGAAATTGCTTTGAAATAGCAAAATTTTTATAAACAATTGGTTCGCGATTAAATGTATTCGAACTGTTTGTTTCAGCAAAATTTAATATATTATCTTTTGAGTCACGCTTTAGTATAGGTACTCCAAAACTATCATATTCTGTTTTTACACAGTTTCCTCTTGCATCAATCTCTTTTACAACACCACCTTCCGAATTATACAAGGTATTTAAGATGTATCCTTTAGGAAATGTTTTATAGAAGTCACTTCTAATAGTCTTTATATACCCCATCAACGATACAGTATCTGATGTCTGAAGCATCGAAATAGAAATTGATTTAGATGCCAGATAGGAAATAAAATCATCATAATTAACATCTATTAGTTTTATTATAGGTAATCTACTGTTATAACCATAAACAACGCTTTCTATACCTCCACCTCTTTTCGTAATTTGTAGTGTATTACCCCAATTATCAACTTTATCAATTACTATATTCGTTTTTATATTGCTTTTATCACTAGATGAAGAAGATGTAGTTTTTGGAACTAAAGAGAATCCCTCTCCTCTAGGTACTCCAAAATCATTATACCCATTTACTGTGTATCCATTCGGAATTCCGTTAAGAGTCGATGATGTTTCAACAACCTCTCCTATTCTATGTTCAGAGCAAAGGAATAGCATAAAAGGGTTATTATCTAGAGGATAATAATCAAAAGGATACGTTATTTTTGTGGTTAAAATGCCTCGATCTGTCTTTTTTGTAGTTTCCTTTAAAAAGGAAGTGCCTCCTGTATAAAAATAGGAATAATCATTACTAAGCGGAGGCTGAACATATGTATTACTAATCTTTTCTGTTACAATTTCTTTCCCATTATAATTTCTTGTAGTTTCAATTTCTACAGGTAAAAAATCGTAATAGTAAAGTTTCTTAACACCTCCATTATAATAGGAATATGTATTAGTTGGACAACTTGAAATATTGTTCGCATATGAGCTATAAACAAAAAACTCGTTTTCCTTGCCGAATGTATCATAACGGTAGTTTGTTTTACAAACCAAAATCCCTGTTGAATCGTAATCAGTTTTCTCTAATAAAACACCTCTTCTAATACGATTACTTGATCCAGGATCAAACGCAGAAGGTGTAAATGAAAATGGCTTTTCATCTTTATACATAAAGGAAGTAGAGAATTTATACTCACTGTAACTTTCATCTTTGGAAACTTCTTGAACACAAGAATATCCTATATGGCTTTCATCCATGTTTATAGATGGGATTATTGAGTTTACCGAAAAGACTTTCTGTGCTATTCTTGATGCAGAGCCGTTATAGTACATATCTTCATAATAATACTTCGGCATAAAAGACAAAACTCCACTACTTCTATCACCGTATTTATTCCTATCTACATACCGATATTCTTTAGCATATATTTTTGAACCATCGTATTGAACAATATTTTTTATTCGCAGTCCCCCTGCTATTGAGTCTTTTTCACTAAGATTCGAAGCATAGGTATGTGGTTCATATACGTATTCTATGAAACCTCCAGTAGGAAATTCTATCTTCTTTAAAATACCGATAGAGGAGAATGATGCATTAGGATCCCTTTCTTTACTGTATTGTCCTAAATTCTGCATGTTTATAGAATATACATGCCCGTTATAGAATCCCCAGTGGTCAACCATTTTTGATAAAAATCCTGGAAGTTGATTGAACTTATTATAGTAAAACTTATATCTATTGGTTTTACAATTCGCAAATGCCGGATTACCCTTAATTTCTATTCGTATAAGATTTAATCTCTCATTAATAGTAGAACCCGTAGAATCGTTGTATACAAAGTTTGCTGTTGTATTGTCTTCGAATTTGATTGAATTAAGTTTATACCATTTCAACCCACTTAAAGGTTTGTTAACATCTGCATTAGGGTATCTATATGCAGAATTACTATTGTAGAGGTAATAAAATCTTTCAGAACTCTTATCTTTTATAAACTCATCAGAAGAATATCGAATGTCATTCGCAACACTCCGATTAAGTTCCGCAACTGTCCTACCTTGTGAATAAATTGTTGATAGATAGCATGGCGATATTAACCATCCACTAACCTTCCCTTCTTGAAATTGGAAAGCCGTGCATTTCATGTCACCAAGATAAATATTATTAGTAATGGTATAGTCACTAGACGAATATAGATCCATATCATCAGCCCTAGCGGCTATTGTTGTACCATCAGCATTGTAAAAATTTCCTATAAAATATCCTCTAGCGTACTTTAAGTTATACACTTCGACTCCATATTTATCAATCACCTTTGTTAAATGCCAAGCATTTGCAACCCATTGATTGCTCATGCTAATCTTCTTACTCTGCCCAAAAAATGGAAGAGTGTACTCAATTGCATTAGCATCGTAACCAAAGACATATGTTGTCCCCTTATCATCAATAAGCTTAAACCCATTGATTGTTTTCTTGTATTCTGCAATTCCATCTGGACTATATCGTACAAAAGGATAATCAAAATTCGAGCTGTCGTTATAGTCAAATACAACCTTAATATTTTGGGAACTTGATACTTTCCATTTACCATCGTTGCCCAAAAAAAATTGCCCCGTAAATCCTAAAAAATTAAAGATAAATACATCAGGCTGATAATCTTTTCCATAGACACTATAGGAATATAAATGTGAATATTTCGAAGACTTATCAGCAATCACTTTTAAAGAACTCTCATCATTTTTGAACTGAAGCAAGTCCTTGCAATTTGAAAAGTAATTAGCCCAAAGCAATTTGGAAGTGCCGCTTGTTGGATCGTCTAGTAAACAAATAATAGCAGCCTCATCAGGCCAATTGTTTACAACCCTAACAATACTTCCTCCTGCACTCAGATTCCAATTCTGTCCTACCCATGTAGGATGCTGTTCTGGCCTTACTCCAGAACCATCGTAGCTTAGAGCAATCGGTAGAGTAATCCCTCTTTCATTTAGGTTTCTAATTGGCACATTAACGGCAACTGTTCCTGTATAAAGATTTACCGGGTTGGTAACACCCATTCCCATTCCTATTGCATTCGGGCTAGGGATACTGCTAGGCTGAACAACGCCTTGGGCGTTTAACTTGTAAGCATTCAAACCAAGCATCAAACTTAGAAATAACTGAAATACGAGAATTAAACATCGTGCATTCAGCATCAAAAATCGAGGTGCGAACCTCGGGAAAAGCCTAGATCCATTATCTGGCTTACTCGGAAAAATACGATTCATATATAAATTATTTACAAGAATTTACCAACTGTTACAAATCCAATGCTATTCATCGAAATGCAACTCGTACAACATAAAGACTTGAAAAGTTTTCACAGAAATACTGGTAACAGAATATAAACCAGCGAATCGCTCCCCATCTCAAGACGGGTCGTACTTTTTTTTAATGTTACACGATAGTTACAAATCGATGCGAAATTAAGCATTCACTATTTTCCAACAACTCGTCGCACTTCTTTTTTTAATATTCTTCAAAACATCTCTACCTATCGCTTGCCCCATGCCAACATGTCGTTATTTCACATTTGGCTACACCCTACATCCTCCGTAGAAAACCGTAGAATCATTGCAGAATCTCCTGCTGCCATTTTGGCAAATTCTTACTTTTCAGATCTACAATCCCCTTATTTTTCTACCTTTGCCGTTAAAATACTATTAACGATGCCAAAACGTAAGCTAAAGGCCTTCTCGTTACCAGAGCTGTTGGTAGTGCTGGTAATTATTGGAATACTTGTTCTGCTTGCCCTGCCAAGCCTTACTCCCTTAATTTCTAGAGCCAAGAGCACAGAGGCTCAGCAGCAGCTGGCTTTCCTGCACTCGCTGGAGAAGACCTACTTCTACACCTACTCGCGCTACTCCTCCAACCTCGAGGAACTGGGCTTCGAGCAGCAGGTGCTCACCTCCGATGGGGGAAACGCCAACTACCGCATAGAGGTGGTGGAGGCATCCGACCGCACCTTTAAGGCCACTGCCACTGCCGTAGTCGATTTCGATGGCGATGGCACCTACAACGTATGGGAGGTAGATCAGGATAAGAAGCTCAAGGAGGTAACCAAGGACTGATATGCTGGTATTGCTTACCCTCGCGCTTATACCCATTGCCTACACCGATTTCAAGTATAGGAACGTATACCTATGGGCCATACTCGCCTATATGGCGGTGGCGCTTGGCTTCTTCTTTGTACAAAGGCCGATAACGCCTACCGAGTTCGCCATATCCTACATACTGGTAGCAGCCGTCACTATTGCTTCGGTTAGCTTTACCTACCTCCGTCTACGAAAAAGGCTAAACGTTAAGGATATTGCCGGAAGCGGCGACCTACTCTTCTTCGCTGCCATTCCTTTGCTGCTACCCATCAAGCAGCTGCTGGTATACCTCATAGCGACCTGCATAGCAGGTTTGCTCCACTATTTGGTGGTCCAGAAGTTCTGCTCCAGAAAGATTACCATACCGCTTGCCGGCTGGGGTGCCGTATGTCTTGCTTCATTTATGATAATCCAACGCGTATGGTAGAGGAAGTCATCTCCCCCGAGCTGGTGAAGGAGCTAACCGCCGCAACCGCATGGCGGTATCGGATGGTACCGTACGATAAAAAGGGAGGTATCCTCCACTGCTACTCTGATAGCATTTCTCCGCAGCTGGAGCAGGAGCTGGGAATTGTTGTAGGAAGCACAATCTCCGTATCCATCCTAGCCTCTGCGCAAGTTGATGCTCTTCTAAACGAGCACTACGGCTCTGCCGCCGTAGGGAAAGCATCTACCAGCGCCAAACTATCCGTTGGAGGGGGATTTACCCACACCAACGAGTTCCTGTTTGGGCTAATCGCCGAGGCACATGCCTCCAGCTCTAGCGACATCCATATTGAGGCCTATGAGGAGGAGTGCCGCATACGCCTCCGCATCGACGGCAAGCTGGTGCAGCGCTACACGCTGGCCAAGGACACCTACCCGGCCTTCATCAACCAGATCAAGATTCTGGCCAACCTCGACATCTCGGAGAAGCGCCTGCCTCAAGATGGACGTATCCTCTTCAACCGCGATGGAGTAAAGCTCGATCTACGCGTCTCCGTTTTGCCCTCCATATACGGCGAAAAGGTAGTACTACGCTTGCTTACGCGTAGCATCGAGCTACTCGACATTCACAACTTAGGGCTAAACGACACACAGCTGGCGCACTACCTAACAGCCATCCGAAAGCCGCATGGGCTCATCCTCATCAGCGGTCCTACGGGGTCGGGGAAAACCACCACGCTCTACGCCACGCTGCGCGAGCTCAACTCCGAGACGGTGAATATTCTCACCATCGAGGATCCGGTGGAGTACACCCTACACGGCGTAAATCAGGTGGCGCTTAAGGATGAGATTGGGCTAACTTTCCCGGAGGCGCTTCGCACCTTCCTGCGCCAGGACCCCGACATCATCATGCTAGGAGAGATTCGCGACCCCGAAACAGCGCAGATGGCCATACGTAGCGCCCTTACCGGCCACCTCATCTTCTCCACCATCCACACCAATTCGGCCTGGGGAACGGTGGCCCGCTTGGCAGACATGTCCATCCCTCACTACTTGGTTGCTGATACGCTCAACATGGTAATTGCCCAACGCTTGGTGCGCCTGCTCTGTCCGCATTGCAAGAGGAAAGTCTACGTAAGCGAGCTCAACCACACTTTTGCGTATCTGGTAGAGGATTCATCTGCGGTTATCTACCAGCCTGTTGGCTGCGATGCCTGCCTCCATACGGGCTATAAGGGGCGAAAGGCCATCTACGAGGTTATCCCCATAGACCGCGAGTTAACCGAGCAGGTAAAGCAGGGAAACTTCAACGTATCGGAGCTGCTAAGGCAGAAACAGATAAAAACATTACGGGATAGCGCGCTGGAACTGCTAAGCGCTGGAGCAACCTCCCTCGACGAAATTGTACCTATACTAATTGAGCTATAAAAATGATCCGAAAGCTTACCCTAATCCTATTGTTCGCTCTTTCTTTTGCAACGCTTACACCACTATATGGGCAGCAGGGTGCAGACAGCCTTAAGGCACGGCTAGACACGCTTGCCAGGCATGTCCCTGAGCTGAACTCCGTTGTCGATATTTCGGTGGCGCGCATGCCCCTAGGCGAACTGTTCCGCTCAATTGCCCGCTCGAATAGCATAAACATCACGGTGAAGCCTGGCATCGAGGAGTCGGTAGCGGCCAACTTTGTGGGCGCCAAGGTTACCGACGTGCTCACCTACCTCATAACGTCCTACAACCTCCAGTACGATATTGTGGGATCGATTATATCCGTTTCCCCCCGCAAAGAGGTGCCCATAGCTCTTCCTAAGGCAACGATTAGCTACAACAGCGATCGTAAAACAGTTACCTATAGCCTAAACGGCGAATACCTTGCTTCGGCAATGGAGCGTTTCTCCTCGGCCTGTGGGGTTAATGTCATTGTTTCCAACGCTCTTGGCAGTAGAAAAGCGCAGGGATTCGGGAACAACCAAACACCTGCAGCAGCAGTGAAATCAATAGCTGCAGCCAACGATATGGAGGTTTACCAAAACCGCGATAGCGTATGGGTGTTTAGCCAGCCTACGCCCCAACAAAATTTTGGAGGCACCGGAAATACATGGCGTCAGCCTTCTGCCATGTACGGATCTTCCCCCATCTCGGTTGATTCGTTGGGTCGGGTAACAATAAACGGGTCTAATCTTTCCATAGGAGATGTTGTTGTTGAACTCTGCAATAAGCTGAAAAAGGGGTACTACTTCTTTACGCCACTAACCGGACAGGTAAACCTTTACCTCTCTCACGTTCCCTTCGACGACCTGCTGAACGCCATGCTAGAGGGCACTAAGTTCTCCTTCAAACTGGAGAATGGCTACTACGTGTTCGGAGATAAAAATAGCGCCGAAGTATTCGACTCCCAGGTGATACAGCTCAAGTATAGAACCGTAGATAAGCTGGACTCCTTTATTCCCAACTCGATCCGAGAAGGACTTCAAATCCAAACCTTTGCCGACCAGAATAGCTTTATCGTATCGGGCTCCGGCATAGCGGTACGCCGCTTCACCGACTTTGTCAAGCAGATTGACAAGGTAGTTCCGCTGGTTACCATTGAGGTTATGATCGTTGACGTCTCCAAATCTTCAGGAATAAGTACAGGAATCGAGGCTGGATTGGGGCAGGCCGCAGCTAAAACAACCGGATCCATTAGCCCAGGAGTGGACATGAAGCTGAGTACCTCCTCCATTAACAGCCTAATAAACGGTTTTAACGGTTTTGGAGTCGTAAAAATCGGTAAGGTAACGCCTGATTTCTACCTAAACATAAAGGCTCTCGAAGAAGCCGGAAATATCGATATCAAATCTACCCCTAAGTTATCCACCCTCAACGGTCACGAGGCAACGCTGAAAAACGGACAAACCAAGTACTATAAGGAGGTTAACAACAACTACTTTGGCACACAAAACCCACTTCAGTCGACCTCCTATACGTGGAAGGAGATTAAGGCCGAGTTTGAGCTGAAGATTACCCCTATTGTAAGCGGAGATGAGCAGATTACGCTCAACATAGAGATAACCCAAGGTGATTTTACCCCGCGCGAGTATGCAGATTCTCCCCCAGGAACAACCAATCGTAGCTTTAAGTCGCAGGTTCGCATCCGCAACGAGGAGATGGTGCTACTTGGCGGACTCGAAAGAATTTCTAAAAGCGATAATTCCAAAGGTCTTCCATTCCTAGCCCGAATACCCGGGCTTAAATGGCTGTTTGGCTCCAACTCCAACTCAAAGGCGGAAAGCAAGGTAAACTTCTTCATTAAGCCAACCATAATTTACTAGACAATGCGGCTGCCTCACGCTTTATACTCCCTAAAAAGAATTCACATCGCTGCATTCAAGATTGCTGACGATGGGCTGCCTGCATTTCTAGCCTTTGAGATATTCTTCCAGAAGGGGGAATACCATCTTAAGCGCCTTGGCAGCATTAGCGATATTCCGAAAGGAGCGCCAACGGTGCTGCTTGCCTACGGTAGCGGTGTAATCACAAGAATTACCAAGGAGCAGGAGACACCCTTCGAGGAGCTTATTCCTCAACACCGCCAATCTGAATTTACTCATTACTACCTCCCTGTTAACGACTTAAAGGTGACTTGTTTTGGCCTTAACAGCCTATTTGATAGCGCTACAGCTTATGTGGAACAGGCTAATATTGTGAGGCAAGGATTTGCCACCATCGAGGGCCTTAAGGGGGCAATGCTCATCAGCCAGGATGGCTTAGTCATTACCCTTCCGGGCGTAGTTCTCGAAAATCGACATGGGGCATTATCGCTATCCCCTGCATCAGAGGGCATCCCTCTGCGATTCATGGGAGAAGATTACCTTCCAGAAGAGCTTTCGGCGCTGCTTGCCGGCATATCCCTACTATCGCACCGAACAGCGCTGAAGCTATCCTACCCCGATTCGTTCGAGTACTTTACGCTCAAGCGCTCTCTATATAGGATTTACGGCATGATACTCAGCGTAATATTTGCCATACTGATGTTAAACTACCTTCAGTACAGTGGTCTTCAGCAGCAACACCCCATGATTGAGAGCGAAATCGGCTCCATGAAGCTCCGCATTGCAGCTGCAAAAGCGCAAATAAAAGCATCAGGCATTACCGAATCGTCCGTAGCCACCGGAAATCTCGCGCTGTTATCCGATCGAATTGGCATCATCACCCCTGCTGGCGTAACCCTCACAAGGGCATCGTTCAACCCGATAAAGGGGCAGGTTGAGGCTGGTGATATAACAGAGGTTCAGAAAAAGATCCTAGAAATCTCGGGCACCGCTCAGGCTTCCTCTGAGGTAAACGAGCTGCTAGGCAGAGTTGGCAAGGAGCGCTGGGTAAAAAAATGCTCGCTATCCGACCTCTCATTCCTCAGCGATAAGGGATTCTATCGCTTCACCATTGTAGCACAAATAAAGTAATGCGCCATGGATAGAAAAAGTTCCAACACCTACCTGCTGCTCAGCGCCCTTTTGCTGATATTTCTATGCAGCTTAGGATACAGGGCCGCCATAGAGCCGCATATGAAGCTGAAGGAAGACGTTAGGATTCTTTCAGCCATGGGCGATACGCTTAGCAGGCTAAATAGCCAGCTTCGAAACGCCAATAGACATGCGGCTGCAGAGTCATCCCTAGATAGCACCGAAAAGGGGTTTGCAGGATTGGTTGCACTTTGCCGCCAGCAGGGAGTCGTGATTGTAAAGAATAAGCCCGTAGAGGTTCGTAGTAAGGCTGATCTAAAGGATATCCTGATTGTAGATCTAGAGGGAGGGTACATTTCTCTGATACGGGTGCTCCACCAAATTGAATCTTCCCTTAACCTTGGACAAGTCGTATCCACCTCCTACTCAACCCAATTCGACATGCTTAAAAAGCGTCAGCACCTTATCTTACGGCTTGTTTTCGCCGTTTCGGAAAAGAGTTTATCAAAAGAATAGCTAGCTCTTATCAAAAACATTTAGGAAATGAAAAATCTTAAAATAAAACCCCAACGATTAGGCTTACTAGCTGTAATTTCGCTAATGTGCGCTGTTACCGCCTGCCACGATTTTTTCGAAAAGAATATTGAGGACAACGTGGTTCTAATGGTCTCACCAACCGACGGGGGATCATCCCCCATCTACTTACAGAAATTCATCTGGAAGCCAGTCAATGGTGCTCGAGAGTACCACATTCAGCTGGTTACCCCCTCATTTGATAAGCTTAGCCAAATAGTAATGGACACCGTTGTAGCCTCCACCAATCTTATGGTAACGCTGACTCCAAATAAGTATCAGATGTCTATTTATGCGCAAAATGCAGGGTATCAGTCAAAGGTTACCACCATCTCCTTCGATATTACCGAATCGTATGACCTAAGCCCACAGGAGATGAATCCAACCCAACCCACCAACCTGTCGGCCACCAACGCAACGGCCATTACCTTTAGGTGGGATACCATTACTGGTGCCACCAGCTACAGCTTCGAGCTGTTCGATGCCAACGGAAAGACGGTTGGAGGAGCAATACCTGTAACCACCAACTCCATTACCATCCCTTCGTCTGATACCAAGATTGAGCAGCTAACCGAGCAGGCCTACTCGTGGAGAATTTTTGCCCGCAACGAGATTTCCGACTCAAAGGCGATCATCTCCCGCTTTACGGTAGACAGAACGGCTCCTGTACAGCCTAAAACGCTTCAGCCCAATGAATCGGATACAACGAAAGTGGCAACATCCCTATTCTCATGGACAAAAAATGCCGATACAGGAACACCTATTGCCGACTCTATTATTATAGCTAGCGACCAAGGCTTTGGAACCATCGTCAAACGAGCGCTATGTACCAATAACAGCTTCAGCTACACGTTCCCTAGTTCGGTGGCCACCTACTTTTGGAAGCTAAAGCAGTCGGATGCTGCCGGCAATACCACGGAAACGCAGCCCCGCAAGCTGCTAGTTCTACCCCAATAATCGGAGCCTACCATGGTTAAGAAGAGCAAGGCAAGTACCTACATCTTACTGATTCTGGTGGTCGGTATTTGGGGCGTTGTAGTTTACCGCATCGTAGAGGCGCGCAAGGGCGATTCGTTTGCACCATCCATATCGTTATCCGCTAAGGGAAGTAAGGCCGATTCGGCCTATACGCTGAAGCTGAGCTACCGGGATCCATTTCTAAACACTCCCGGACAGCAGCCTCGGGCAACACCGAAAGCGATTGCTAAACCCCAGCCTATCGTTGTTAAGCCCAAAAGAGTAAGTTACGCATCGCTGCTAGGCGCTGTTCGTAGCGCCGTAACCTACAATGGGCTAATTGCCAACCGTTCCAAAAGCGGGTTAATGGGCATCGTACAGGCTAACGGCGAGGTTGTATACATTAGAAACCAATCCTACATCGATTCGCTTACGGTAACCCATATCTGCAAGGATTCGATAACGCTAAAAGGTCGCTACTCCTATACCATTCGTAAAATTCAGTAACCATCCGATTACAGCCATGAAGAAAACAATCGTTACTTACATTGCAATCCTCCTTCTTGCCACATCGTGCAGCACTACAGCACCTGTACCGAATAGCAGTATAAGGTATGTTTCCTATAGCGACTCTACTGCAAGATTTAGCATTGGAGACGAGGAGGTGCAATCCGTAAAATCGCCAAGTACAATCTACTACTCCTACCGCAAAAACGCCATTCACTCCAACGAGGGTGCCATTGATGGCTACCCGCTGCATGGCGACTACATAGTTTACGGTAGTAGCAACAACCTAATCTGCAAGGGGCATCTCAAAAACGGGGTAAAGGTAGGCGAATGGATTCGCTGGGATAGCAAAGGCAAGATCATCAGCATGGTGAAGTATTCCAATGGGAAGCTGGTAAAAGTACTACTTCCAAAACCTGTAAATACAAAGAAGCGGAAAACCGCTGCTAAAGTGGCTAGCGATACCTCAAAACGTCAATGGTTCCGAATATTCAGGAAAAGTAGCAATGCTAAAAAAAACGCTTAAGGCTGGCGTACTCTACTACACGCTATTCGTAGCGCTGGTCATGCTGCTTACTGTTGGGCTCTTCATCCTGATATTCTACCAGGAGAACTTCCTTACAGCCAACATTAAGCGCTCAGAGCGCATCAACTCCTACTTTTCATCAGCCCTCACACTAGCGCTTTCAAATCCCGCTAGCGGTAGCTTCACCAGGAGCATTCTGCTATTCGAGGAGGATAAGGAGTCTAGCGTAACCATTGCACAGTCGGAATGGGGTATGTATAGCGTCCTAACACTTTCCCTTGCGGAGTTTCCAAAAATTGCTTCCAAGTCGTACCTCATCGGAATTACCCCTAACGACACTATTCGACAGACGGGACTTTACCTGCGCAACAACTTCTCCTACCTGTCCGTCTCGGGAAGTACAATTCTTACCGGAAGAACCTACCTTCCCTATTCGGGAATTGCCTCGTCCTCCATAGAGGGTGTTGGCTACACGGGCGATTCGCTGGTTTACGGCAAGAAGTTTTTCAGCTGCGACTCGCTACCTACCGCCTTTAGCAGCCGCCTTAGCCAAATAATAGATTGGGTTAAGGAACTAAAAGAGGAGGATATTTCCCTATCAGAACCTGTTGCAGCCCCCTTCTCAAAAAAGCCAAGAGCTATAGGTGTACCTCATCTGCTATCCCGCTGCAGCCTGAGCGGGAATATCGTCATACGCTCAGACGGAAAACTTACTCTTTCGCGGAATGCGCAGCTGAAGAATGTAATCGTATACGCTCCGACGGTTTACGTGGAAAGCGGCTTTAGGGGCATCTGCCAGATATTTGCCACCGATACGGTTATCATCCAGAAAGGAGCTACGCTACGCTACCCCAGCGGTATCGCCATCTTCTCTAAGAATGGGGGATACCTGCAGGTGGATAGCACCTCCCGTATCTACGGCTACGCCATCGTTCGTGGTAACAACAACACCAAAGTAGGGTTGCGCATCCGATCGAGCGCCTCCATCTTTGGCTACGCCTACTGCAGCACCAAGGTGGACCATCAGGGGGCCATCTTCGGATCGCTTTACGCCTACGGGTTCGAGTTCCGCACGGGATGGGGGCTGTACACCTCCTCGCTGCTCAACGCCAAGGTGCTGGGCAACGAGTTATCCCCGAGCTACGTCTTTCCCTATGTTACACCAGGTCGTAAGGCCGTAATCGCCAAGCTGCCATGATCAAGCTAAAGGGATCGACCATTGTAGAGGCAATCGTGTCGGCGCTCATCATCCTCATCACCTTTGGGCTGGCGCTAACCATCATGGTGCAGCTGAGCGCCAAAAAGGGCGGCACCGACTACTACAGCGCCCGCCTTGCTATCGACTCGGTAATGAGAGAGGTGTCCACTACTAGGCAGGTGTCGCCACAGGTGCTCTCGTTCAGCTGGGGTAACCTCTCCATCGATGAGCCTAAGCCCGCCGAGAACGGCTGCTTCCTGCTAACCATGAGGGCCACCTCCACCCAAGGCGCGCTGCTCGATAGGCGCACCACCATTGTAGACTCAACCCTTACCCGCCATGAGCCGTAGCCAGCTAAAGGCTTTTACCATACCGGAGCTGCTGGTGGCCATGCTGGTGAGCGCCATCGTGCTTATCGCCGTACTCTACGGCTTTCAGCTGGTGGGCGGGCTGCTCGTATCCACCCAAAAGCGATCGTTGGCCACCACCAATGCTGTCGTACTCTACGCCGCCTTGGGCAACGACTTTGCGCGCGCCGATTCTATCGTGCAGCGCGGCGATACGCTGCTCATCTGCTCCGACTCGCTTAGGGTTCGCTACTACCTCGATAGCGCTAGGCTTATCCGGCAGCAGCCGCCAAGGTTAGACACGCTCTCATCGGCCACCATCCTTAGAAATGTAGGCCACCATCCACTGATGGAGCAGTACGTTACGTCGGTTAGCCTATCGGTATCCATAAACGGGAGACCGTCAACCTTCACCTTCGAAAAGCAGTACGACCCGTCGGCGCTATTCGAGGCTCACTCCTCAACCATCGAAAAGAAATGGGAATTAAAGTATCGGAAGTAGGCAGAGCTGCACAAGCACAGCCAAAGGGTCAATCCTCAAAAGGAGGAAAAGGCTTTTCCGTAGAGTCGCTTTTCAGGCAAAAGCTCAACGATAAGCAGAAGGAGCGCTTATTCTCGGAACTCTTCGTGTTGCTATCCTCCGGTCTCGATATCGGCAAGGCCTTCATCATTCTGCAGGCCGACACTCCCAAGAAGCAGGAGCGCGAGCTGCTGGAAGGCATACTTAACCAGATTATCATCGGAAAGAACCTCTCCGAGGCAGTTGCACAAACGGAGCTCTTTAGCCCCATCGACTCGGGCGTACTGCGCATTGGAGAGGAGACGGGTAAACTTTCCGACTCGCTCAGCTTTCTATCCGACTACTACGCCAAGCGCATACAGCGCCTTAAGCTGGTTACGGGCGCGCTGTCGTACCCGGCCATCGTGTTTGCCACGGCGCTCATGGTGGTCTTCTTCATGCTCACCACCATTGTGCCCATGTTCGAGCAGGTGTACGCCCGCTTCAACTCCGACCTGCCGCCCATCACCAAAACCATCATTGGCATATCCAAGCATATGTCCTCCTTTAGCATAGCAGCGCTAGCCGTTATTTTTGCGGTAGCCCTATCGGCCTACCTGCTTCGCAGCAACGGCACCTACCGCCGTATAACAGCCCAGCTGGCGCTGCGCATTCCCGTGGTGGGGGGCATACTCGCCAAAACCTACCAGGCCACCTTCTGCAACCTGATGTACCTGCTCACCACCTCAAGGGTGCCCATCCTCGACAGCATCCGCCTAATGGCCGACGTCATCCAGTTCTACCCCTACCAGCAGGCCTTTGCCCAAATTCAGGAGGAGCTGATTGTGGGCGCGCCGCTCTCGCAAACCATCGCCAAGCATAGGATATTCGAAAGCCGCCTGGTGGCCCTTGTGCGCGTGGGCGAAGAGGTAAACAAGCTCGACGATATGTTCGGTAAGCTCTACCAGCAGCAGACCGCCGAGCTCGAGCACCGCATCAAGATCGTAGGCAACGTCCTCGAACCCATCCTCATCATCATCGTGGGCATCTTCGTGGCCTTCGTGCTGGTGGCCATGTACCTGCCCATGTTTAGGCTGGGGAGTACAATTAACTAAAAGAATAAAACCTTCATTAAACCGAAAAGTAAATCCTCATGAAACAGACTAAAAAGCTATTGATGGTATTCCTTCTACTATCCTGTTCCTATCTTTCTAATGCTCAAGGATGGACTAACAATTCTGGATTCCTATACTACAATCAAGGGAATGTAGGAATTGGAACATCAATATCTTCACCAGCAAACTTACATATTGGAAAACAGGAAGCGCCTGCACATTCGACAGGAGAAGTATTAAGGCTTTCACTTCAACCATATGGGCATACTGGAGGACCATGGAATTTCATTAGCAGAGATACATACAGTTCTGCATTTCTTGATTTTAAATACAATGGTTTGCCAATCTTATCGCTAACTAGCGATGGTACTGTGGGGATAGGAACATTGACCCCAGGTGCAAAATTAGACGTCAATGGTATTATCAGAACCTACAACAAAGATAACGCCACAGCAAATTGGGATAACTTGAGCCTTTGGTCAGATGGAGAGCATTCATATATTTATTCCTATGGAGATGAAAAGGGGTTATATCTTAAATCTAACAATGGTAACAAAATCATACTTGATAGCTTCGTTGGAATTGGTACGTATACACCTCAGAATGCCCTTGATGTCAACGGCACCATACGCGCCAAGGAGGTAAAAGTAACGCTTGATGGTTGGAGCGACTTTGTCTTTAAACATGACTACAACCTCAAACCTCTTTCTGAAGTAAAACAGTACCTCAACGTTAATGGGCATTTACCCGAAATACCTTCCGAAACAGAAGTCAAGCAAAATGGAGTTAATATGGGCGATATGCAGGCAAAACTACTTCAAAAGATAGAGGAACTAACGCTTTATATGATAAAGATATCCGAGGAAAACGAATCACTTCGCAAAGAAATTGAGACTTTAAAAGCAAAACAATAAAAATAAACTATGAAACGAACAACTCTCTGTCTGCTGTTTCTACTAGTAACCACTTTGGGGTTTACGCAAAACTACAACCCGGTTATCAACTATGCCTATAATGGAACGCCTACCTATGGCGTTAAGATAAAGACAAAATTACCATATACGAATGGTACACAAATGCCTACTATAACTATAGAAGGATATAATTATGGTAGTAGTAAACCTATTGGACTTAACTTAGTATGGTATATCTATGATGGGATATTTTGGTATCCAAAAATATCATCTTGGGGAGCATACACGCCTATGGTAAAGCTTGCCAATGAAAATGGCTTTGTATCAATCTTCATTGATGATAGGCAATACTACAATCGCTTTACTGTGAGAGCCTATGCAAACGGGATGGATGAGATTCCTAGCTGGTTTGCAAACTGGTCAATTGTAGATGAACCAATAAGCGGGACAAATATTGTAACAGTACCCTACGCCAATGCATTTGCTGGTAACATTACCTTTCCTAACGGGGTTTGGAATGAAGATGGAAATGTTGGGATTGGAGTTTTTTCACCAAAGAACAGGCTCGACGTTAACGGCACCATACGTGCCAAGGAGGTGAAGGTGGAGAGCGGCTGGGCCGACTTCGTATTTAAGCCCGACTACCAGCTAAAGCCTCTAGCAGAGGTGGAGCAGTTTATAACCGCTAACGGTCACCTACCAGAAATCCCTACAGCCAAGGAGGTGGAGCAGAATGGCGTTAGCCTTGGCAAGATGAACGCCAAGCTGCTGCAGAAGGTGGAGGAGCTGACGCTGTACATTATCAATCAAAATAAAAGGATTGACAGTCTAATTATTGAAAATAAAAAACACTTAAAAATCAATCATAAATGAAAACAAGAATCATCTTTTTATTTATTCTACTATGTCAGTCTGCTGCATCATTTGCACAAACATACACTGACCAAAATGGATTAAAAACATTTATAACAAATTCATTAGGAGCCAACGCAGCAGTACCCCAACGCTACCAAATAGCCACTGTTGGGTATAACTCTTACCATTGGCAACCTAACGGGATGCTAATCATCGAACTATTTAGCAAATATTTTGGTACTGGTTACGAAAAGTACTTTGTTGAAATTGGCTATAACCAAGGAACGCAAGGCTCATCTTCAGTTATCTACCTAGCCGATTCTAAAGGAGTTAATCACTACGCAAAAGTAGTATTAGGAGAACCATACGATTTGAATTCAACTTATGGTGGTTACCAAAACAAAGCTATACCTGTATACTTAGATGTAAGATTTTATTCTGACTACATAGCCAAAATAACCTTTCAACAAAATAAGGTTGATGAAGTAAGCGGTGTTAACCAAATAAAATTGGTGGAATCTCCAACACCAACTACGATTCCTGATTTTGATATTTCATCAACAATCACAACTCCTTCAAATATGCTCATCAATGGAAATGTAGGTATTGGAACAAATCCTTCTTCAAATAAACTCGACGTTAACGGCATCATCCGCGCCAAGGAGGTAAAGGTGGAGAGCGGCTGGGCCGACTTCGTATTTAAGCCCGACTACCAGCTAAAGCCTCTAGCAGAGGTGGAGCAGTTTATAACCACCAACGGTCATCTGCCCGAAGTGCCTACCGCCAAGGAGGTGGAGCAAAATGGCGTTAGCCTTGGCGAAATGAACACCAAGCTGCTGCAAAAGGTGGAGGAGCTAACGCTGTACATCATTAAGCAGAACAAGGTTAATGATGAGCAAAACAAAGAAATACAGCAGCTAAAAAAACAACTAAATAAGCTTTCTACAAAAAGATGAAAACGAAACTAATATTTCTCATCACACTTATTTCTACGGTATCCTTTGTTGCTAAAGGGCAGCTACAAGGTTCTGAAACTTCCGAGAACCATTCCCTTTATAAGGGAACCTTTGTTGTTAATGGCGATAAGGATACATTTTATCCCGTAATTTTTAAGTATGGAAATCAGGATAGAATTAACCATCTTAGAATCTTTCGTGCCTACTACGAAGCAGGTCCCAATGAGCTAAGTCCAACCCATAAAGGAGGGCTTACCCTCGAAATAGATCTTAACTATGGAAATTGGGGAGGCTCTACCTACAATTGGCGAATCTCCGATTTAAGGCAAACCTACCATGAGACATTTGCCGATGCTACACATTCGATGCACTGTATGGGATTTACCATTTGGCTTAGAGGTGGGGGATTTGTATATCATTACGAATCAGATTACCCCTCCAGTTTGCAAGTTGCATACAACAATGACATAATCTATAATTCTTCCGATCCTAATCATCCTGAATATACTGTAAAAGCAGGCAATCCTACAACAACAATAAATAGGGATAATATCAACAACCACCTTTTAACCCCTTCATTTATCAAGCAGGGCAATGATATTCTTTACACACAGGGCAACATCCTCATCGGCAAAACCTCCCAAGCCAACCCGGCCTATAAGCTCGATGTCGCTGGCAAGGTACGTGCCGACGAAATTACGGTAAACACCAGCGGCGCCGACTTCGTTTTTGAGAAAGGCTATAACCTTCGCCCTCTTAATGAGGTGGAGGTATTCGTAAAGGAAAACAAGCACCTGCCCGATGTTGCCCCTGCCACCGAAATGCAAACCAACGGCGTTAGCATTGGCGAAATGAACGCCAAGCTGCTGCAGAAGGTGGAGGAGCTGACGCTGTATGTGATTGAATTGAATAAAGCAAACAGAAGATGCAACGAAAAGATAAAGCAATTAAGACTTCATTTAAACAAAGTATCAAAAAGGAGAAATTAAGCAAGCATGGGAAATTATACTAAAACAGTAAGGGGAATACTTCTATCTCTTTACATAGTCCTTTTTGGAGGAATTGCCTCCTTAAGAGCACAAAACAACAATTATTTTGAAAAAACATTTTTTATTTCATTTGACAATGGCCAACAAAATCAGGTGGCATTTATAAAATTCCCAAAGATTCACCTATATGGGACTTTTGAAGTAACAATAACAGGAGGTTACAACTACCAACTGAATATTGGTAAACTTACAAAGCGATATATGATGTTAAGGAATGCTAGTAGCGATTATCTTACTCAGTCTACCGAGGTTGTTGCGGCTTCTGGAGAATTAGCAAATCAATGGAAATTGGGGGATTTTGACAATACAACTTCACAGATTCCTATTTATCATTTGTCAAATAAAGGGAATTGTATCGTTGTTCGAATAGAAGGGGCGCTAATACACCCCGAAAGTATTGCATCCATCAACAGTTCATTAACCGTAAGTGAACCTGTTGTTTCCCCTAATTCGGAAACTCGTGATTATATGAGTATAATGCAGGAGAGGGTGGGCATTGGCACCCCTAACCCTCAGAATCTTCTCGACGTTAACGGCACCATACGCGCCAAGGTGGTGAAGGTGGAGAGCGGCTGGGCCGACTTCGTATTTAAGCCCGACTACCAGCTAAAGCCTCTATCCGAAGTGGAGCAGTTTATAACCGCTAACGGTCACCTACAAGAAATCCCTACCGCCAAGGAGGTGGAGCAGAATGGCGTTAACCTTGGCGAGATGAACGTCAAGCTGCTGCAAAAGGTGGAGGAGCTGACGCTGTACTCCATTGCACAGGAGAAAATTTGCACAGAACTAAAGCAAAACCTTACCAAACAGGAAAAATTAGGTTTAGAGTTGCAGATGGAAATAAAAGAACTAAAAGAAATGGTAAAGCAGAAATCCAGCAAAAACAAAATGTCTAACCGTTCATATTAATTACCATTTGAAAATAAAAATACTCTCATGATGAAAAAGAAAGTACTTCTACTCGTATCTGGCTTATGTCTTGCAATGAGCCTAAACGCACAAATTCTATGCGTACCAAATGGAACAAGTGGTATCGGAATATCAACAAATGGGAATGTCGGAATTGGCACATCCGCCCCTTTACTGCCTCTTACTGTAAATGGCGATATTGCTGTAGGCTTAGACAATGAAATAACATCTGGCTACGGAAATAAACTGAATTTTCTTGGAGCTGCAAATAATACAGATGTTTTATGGCTTGCAAGGTATAATAACGGAGTAAATAATTCGGAATTACGGGTAAATATTGGAGACGACTATGGCTCGGCTGTAGATAAATTTCATATAGGAGTGACAAGTTGGGATGGAGGTATTTGGAAAAGCGTTTTTGTAGCACAAGCAGATGGCAATATCGGTATTGGAACCACAAATCCAGACTCTAAATTAGTTATATCTGACGGAAATAATGGAGTCAGTATTCATGTGGGAGAAATATCTGGCATTGGATTTAATCGGAACGTTAGAGAAGGTACAATATTTAATCCCAATATTTCAGGTTGGCAACTAACTTCGAGAGACGAAAGATTCTCATTAGAAGGATATAACGGTGCGGCCTCTTCTCCTTTTAATGTTTTGAAGAATGGCAACATCCTCATCGGCAAAACCACCCAGAAAAACACCGCCTACAAGCTCGATGTGGAGGGCAAGGTACGAGCCGACGAGATTACGGTAAACACCAGCGGCGCCGACTTCGTTTTTGAGAACGGCTACAACCTTCGTCCTCTTAATGAGGTGGAGGCATTCGTAAAGGAGAACAAGCACCTGCCCGATGTTGCCCCTGCCGCCGAAATGCAAACCAACGGCGTGAGCGTTGGCGAGATGAACGCTAAGCTGCTACAAAAGGTGGAGGAGCTGACGCTATACCTAATAGAACAAGGCAAAATAAGCAAAGAATTTAAGCAAGAACTAAAAAATCAAAAGCAAATAAACGCTCAATTGCAGCACGAAATAGAACTCTTGAAAAGCAGGAATTCAACCTTCAACAATAAACGAAAAATCTCTCACTAACGATGACAAACAAGAAAACACTACTTCTACTTGTTGGAATATTTCTTATGCCAGTTCTAAAAGCACAAACTCTTTACGTTCCAAATGGAACAAGTGGTATCGGAATATCAACAAATGGGAATGTAGGGATCGGGACTTCTCTTCCAGCCTATAAGCTAGAGTTAAATGGAACTGGCACAAACGCTGGAATACATCTATTAAAATCAGATGGCGTACCTGCATCTTGGTATATTCATCCTGGAAGATTAGGGAATGGAGAATTCTCAATTGGTGATGACAATCAATATCGACTGGTTATTGGAAATCAAGGCAATATTGGTGTTGGAACCACCAATCCATCGGCTAAACTTGAAGTTTATAATATTGCACAATCAGGACATCTCTTACTTTCAACAAATGATAATCCAAGTGCTGATGCAACGAGGATAGATATCGATTTTAAGGTTGCAGATAGAGGACATACTGTAGGTCGTATTGCTTCGTACTACGATAATTCCGCAGGTGGTGGATACGGTGGTCTTAGGTTTTATACGAGATATGCTGGATTCCTTAATGAACGATTTCGAATTTCATCTAATGGCAACATCCTCATCGGCAAAACCACCCAAGCGAACGCCGACTATAAACTCGATGTGGCCGGTAAGGTACGAGCCGACGAGATTACGGTAAACACCAGCGGAGCCGACTTCGTTTTTGAGAAAGGTTACAACCTTCGCCCTCTTACTGAAGTGGAGGCATACGTAAAGGAAAACAAGCACCTACCCGATGTTGCCCCTGCCGCCGAAATGCAAACCAACGGCGTGAGCGTTGGCGAGATGAACGCCAAGCTGCTGCAAAAGGTGGAGGAGCTGACGCTATACCTAATAGAAAAAGACAAGAAGATTGAGGATTTGCAAAAACAGATTAATGAGATAAAGTTTCAACTAAAAAAATAGCAATACCATGAAAAAAGCATCGCTAATCTTCCTACTTGTACCATTTTTAACTATTCATTCTTATGCTCAAAGCAACACAGCACCACTCCCAGATGGTAATACAAAAATTGGAGGACACCTTTGGGCAGGTGCTGGTAATGAGGTATGGACTGACGCGAAAGATCTATACTTCAATTTTAGAGGCTCTTCTGCTATTACATATTTCTGGAATTTACAAGGTTCAACAGGTCATCCAGTGGTATCTATTTTTAAGGATGACAGGGTTGGAATAGGGACAAGCTCCCCTTTTGCACAACTAGACATAAATGGGTTACAGGGAACTGTTGATACCCGAACTTTTAGGGTTAAATATTTTCAGAATGACAATCAGTATGTTGGTGGTGCAGAGTTATCTGGAATTGCACATGTTCGTGGGCGATGGACCGCACTATATACGGCTCAGGGAAACGCTTCTTCTGCTGCCTTTTTTGACGGTAATGTAGGCATTGGAACAGAGTCACCAACTTCTAAGTTGGATATTCTACAAAGTTCTAACACAGACTGGGGCGCTCAAATTGTTAACAACGGAGGGCAAGGTAAGGGGCTTAGAATAAGGTGCGCTTCAGGCGATATAACGCCAATAGCCCAAATGGAAGATAATTATGGGAATGTTAGAATGGTCGTTCAAAGTAAAGGCAACATTGGCATCGGCACCTCTACCCCTCAAAATCTCCTTGACGTTAATGGCACCATCCGCGCCAAGGAGGTGAAGGTGGAGAGCGGTTGGGCCGACTTCGTATTTAAGCCAGACTACCAGCTGAAGCCCCTATCGGAGGTGGAGCAGTTTATAACCACCAACGGCCATCTGCCCGAAGTGCCTACCGCCAAGGAGGTGGAGCAAAATGGCGTTAACCTTGGCGAGATGAACGCTAAGCTGCTGCAAAAGGTGGAGGAGCTAACGCTTTACCTTATTGAGCAGAAAAAGGAGATAGAGCTGCTGAAGCAAAAGCTGGCCGATAAGAGCTCGAAAGAATAGCGATATAGAGGGCTACTGGAACAGCTGGTGGCCCTCTACTCTTAGGCTCGCGCTTATCATCCTAGCCTTTTGAAATGAAACGCTTGGTATTTTGTGATTATTAGCTTTAGTCGCGTGGTTGCTGTGTTTTGTTTTTTAATATCTGCTAATTTTACGGCGTTATTTACAACAATTAACTCGTTAACTATTTAAGCAATGACCAACAAAGTATCAGCCGAGATTACCGAGGCAATGATGGCCGAGTTTAAGCAGGACATCGAAAAGATTAAGGCCAAGTACCCTTGGTTTATCAGCCTAACCCCCGAAGAGCGCAGCGCCAGCATCCGCATTGGCGACAAGTCGAACACCTTAGTGTCGAAAGTGCTAGAGTACAACGAATCTCACCCCGAGTACATGCCCGTTTATGTAGATAAGGTAGAGATGAAGAAGGACTTTAAGCTTTGGGGAGATCTTACCACCATGGGGCGCACCAGCGCACTTCTTACCGAATCGATTAACGATACCGCCATTCAGGCTGGCAACGAGGCCATGGAGGCAGCGCTCGCCTACTACAACTCGGTACGCGATGCCGCCAAACATGGCGCTTCGGAGGCGCAAACCATCTACGACGACCTCAAGGCTCGCTTCCAGGGCCGTACGCCCAAAAAGGAAGCACCTAAGAAGTAGCGCTGCTACCACAAAAAACAAGACAGGAGGCTCCAACATGCCTCCTTTTTCTTTGCTTCCGAAGCTTGAAAAGAGAAATCCTCCGCTTCGGATAAGGAAACCGGGGGTTGAAATAACAAAACCAGAGCTTACAACTTCGACATTGCAGGTAAAAACAACAAAACCGAGGGTTCAAGCTATAAAGCTGCGGGTTAGAAGTACAAAAAAGTTCCCCCAACAATAAAACCGTTGTTTGCAGCTACAAAAAAGTAGTTTCGAACAACAAGGCCATTGCTGTAGCAACAAAAAAGTTGTTTCAACCCTCGACGAGGTTGTACCAGCTTTGCCGTTGCAGCTTGAAACTACTTTTTTGTTGCTGCAAGTTACTTTTTTAATGTATGAAGCTGCACTTTTGTTGCTGGTACAACTTGTTTCTTGCTGCATACTACTTTTGTGTCGTTTCAACCCTCGGGAAAGTAGCATTGAGGAAGAAATAAGTAGGATACATAGCCAAAGTAGGCGCCTTGCAGCTGCAAAGATGGGGACGTAAGTGGCGCTTTACCCTACTGAGCAAAAACAGGAAATCGAGCGGCTCATGCTGAACTACCAAAAAAAAAGCCATTGGACACCAATGGCTTTTTTTTAATCTGCTACCTCCGCTTTTTGAGGCGTGCTACCTCCTTATCCAGCCTAATTACATGGAGCGTTAGCTCCTCCACCTTTTTCAGAAGGGCGGCATTCATCTTCACCAGGTCTACCCCCTGCTCCTGCAGCTCCTTTTCCGAGGGTACGTCAGGTAGATGCCCATTTTCCTTTACGTAGGTCTCCACCTTGTTGAGTGGCATAGCCGAGTAGGCAGGGTCGAAAACGTAGTCGGGCCACTGGTCGCGCAGCTTTACCACCACCTGCTCGGCAACCATGCTACCCGCAACAGCCAGCTTATGCCCCTTGGTGTCGTAGGTGCCAATGCCCACATTCTTGGTGGTGGGGTTTATGGTGATGCCCTCGCGCGATATTACATCGGTAATGCTCGAACGCCATCCCGTAGGATCAACAGGAGTAAGCTGCGGCAGCGCTAAGTACACCTCGATATTTTGACCAGAAAAGCCCATGGAGAAGACTAATCCATCAAGCGAAGTTGTGCTGGAGAATGTTGTTGTTTTATCTATAAAATACCAACCGTCGGCAGCGGCATCTGTTTGTGCTTTGGTTACGCTAAAATTTCCTTGACATTTATATTGCCCATAGTTATACCCAGCATCGGTACCAAAACCAACCCAATCGGCATTCACTATCTTGATCCAGGCCCTAAACCTATAGGTCTTAGGGAAAACATTTCGTTCAAATGGAAATGTTACATAGCAGTTATTTGAGTTGCTGTTACCCGTAATCTTTAGTATATGCCCATCTGGACATCCACCCCATCCATCAGCTAAGCCACCGCGCGATATTCTGCCTCCCTTATTGTAGACGCCAAACCAGTAGGGAGTACTCGCGGTAGCAGCATCTACGCTTGCAGCGGCACCCGCAGGTGCAGTTGGACAATAGGGACCCTCGAATCCCTTAGTAAAAGGATGTACTGCTTCTATGGTAATATTTCCATCGACATTATACCCTGCAGGCTTGCTGCCATCGAGCAGGTAGATGTAGGAGTTGTTAATCAAATTTGGTCCCATATCCGAATTCTGGGACTTTCCCTTTTCGGCCATGCATAGCAGCAGAAGCACCGCCATGCCGCTCACAATTCTATTCATATACAGCTTTATTTAGTAAATATATTCTCAGAGTATGGGCCCTACGGATGCCCTATACGTTAGCGTATGCCATTGGGCTACCTTTTGCCCCTTGGTCGCTTGTTCTTACGCTCCAGCTCGGCAACCCGCTTGTTTAGCTGAATGGTGTACAGCGTCAGCTCCTCCACCTTCTGCAGCAGCCTGGCGTTCATTTCGCCAATGCTAACACCGTTTGCTTGCATTTCGGAGGCAGGAGCAACATCGGGCAGGTGCTTGTTGGCCTTAACAAAGGACTCCACCTCGGTAAGCGGGCGGAGGTTGTAGCCGTTCTCAAAAACAAAGTCGGCGCCATTTAAATCAACCTTAATTTCCCGTGCCCTAATGGTTCCTATAACATCAAGCTTAAATTTAGGAGAATTAGTTCCTACACCGACATTCCCATTTTGATCAATTAATAACATTAATTTACCACTTCCTGGAATGCCCTTATATACAGAAAAGTTTGTTTGGTAATGGGGCGCATAGTTTCCTGTTGAGTATAAGTCTACACCAGCAGAATGAGGGTTGATTGAATAGGTATTACCTTTGTCGCCAACTGAAAATTTGTAGGTCAAATTCATAAGCCCAACTCCCATATTTCCATTTTGGTCAATCATCAGTTTTAGTTCTCCACTTCCTGGAATCCCCTTATATATCGAAAAATTTGTTTGGTAATGAGGTGCATAATTTCCTGTTGAATATAAATTGACGCCGGCAGAATGAGGGTTGATTGAATAGATATTACCTTTGTCGCCAACTGAAAATTTGTAACTCAAATTCTGCAATCCTACACCTACATTTCCCTGATTGTAGTAGATATCACCAGGCGTTGTTCCGCTCCAATTTTGTGCATCTACTTTCAATATAGAACACAACATTATCATACAAAATAGAAGTTGTCTTTTCATTGTTCTTACTTTTTTACGATTAACAATAGAAGTGAATTGTCATTTTACAATAGTAGATTGTCGAAATTACTTATCCTTTAAAATATAGATTCCTTAAACTATGCTCAAACAGAGGAATGCGAATGAAAAGGGTAGTAACAAAAGTGATGCCCTATCTTTGTACATCCACCTGAGTTCTTGCTTTTTTCCCCTACTTAGGAACAGCCTCAAGCTTTTTAATCCTTTTATTTTGCACCTTCACAACCTGTTTTAGTTCTGTTATTGCTTTATTCTGCTCTATTACATGAAGCGTTAGCTCCTCCACCTTTTTCAGAAGGGTGGCATTCATCTTCACCAGGTCTACCCCCTGCTCCTGCAGCTCCTTTTCCGAGGGTACGTCAGGTAGATGCCCATTTTGCTTTACGTAGGTCTCCACCTTGCTGAGCGGCATAGCCGAGTAGGTGGGGTCGAAAACGTAGTCGGGCCACTGGTCGCGCAGCTTTACCACCACCTGCTCGGCAACCATGCTACCCGCAACGGCCAGCTTATGCCCCTTGGTGTCGTAGGTGCCAATGCCCACATTCTTGGTGGTAGGGTTTATGGTGATGCCCTCGCGCGAGATTACATCGGTGATGCTCGAACGCCATCCCGTAGGATCAACAGGGGTAAGCTGCGGTAGCGCTAGGTAAACCTCTATGTTTTGACCGGAAACGCCCAAAGAGAAGGCAAAGTTATCGAGCGAGGTGGTGCTGCATATTGTAAAGGTTTTATCAATAAAATACCAGCCGTCCTGTGCGGCATCCGTTACACTTTTGGTAACTGAAAAATTTCCAGTGTTCTTTTGACCATAATAATACCCAGCGTCATTCCCAAAACCGACCCAGTCGGCATTTACTATCTTAATCCAAGCCCTAAATCGTACCGTTTGGGAGAAGATATTAGTCTCAAATGGGAATATGACCATATTATTTTCATTTTTACTTCCATCCCCTGTTATTTTTAGGATATGCCCATCTGAATACGAATGCCAACCATCAGCTAAGCCCCCACGCCAAATTCGGCTTCCCTTGTTGTAGACGCCAAACCAATATGGGCTTGCTGCAGTTGCAGCATCTACGCTTGCAGCAGCACCTGCAGGGGCAGTTGGGCAGTAGGGCCCCTCAAATCCTTTTGTATAGGGATGTACCGCTTCAATTATTATGCTTCCTTCTGTTCTAAAACCAGTGGGCTTATTCCCATCTAGCATATACATGTAGGAGTTGTTAATCAGATTTGGTCCCATATCCGAATTCTGGGACTTTCCCTTTTCGGCCATGCATAGCAGCAGAAGCACCGCCATGCCGCTCACAATTCTATTCATATACATCTTTATTTAGTAAATATATTCTCAGAGTATGGGCTCCTACGGATGCCTGATACGTTAGCGTACGCCATTGGGCTACCTTTTGCCCCTTGGTCGCTTGTTCTTACGCTCCAATTCGGCAACCCGCTTGTTTAGCTGAATGGTGTATAGCGTCAGCTCCTCCACCTTCTGCAGCAGCTTGGCATTCATGGTTGCCAAATCCATGCCCTCCTTTTTAAATTCGGCTTCCGAAGGGATTCCGGGGAGGTGCCTGTTCTCCTTGGTGAAGTCCTCCACCTCCTTTAGATCCATAAGCTGGTAGGAAGGGTCGAACACGTAGTCGGGAATGGTACCCAAATCAGTAACCTTAATCTCCGAGGCCACCACCTTCCCCTTTACCGATAGGGCGGCATCGCTGCCAGCAGGGTTTGCACCAATACCAATACGCCCGTTTACCCTAAAGTCGCCATCGTAGGTGGTGCCGTTGGTGTTTACGTACGAGTCGACAATCGTTTTGTAGCTATGCAGCGGTCCATTCTGCTCCTGGTAAGCTACGCGTCCATCCGTTCCATCGTACACGACTGGTGCTGTGATAGACAAGTTTGAACTCGAATAATGGTAGGTAATTCCACCTCCCTTCATCCATACAATTAGATATCGACGACCTTGCAATGATGCATCCCTCCATCCTGCAATAAAGTTTGCAAAACTTTGCCTCATAGACACATCTACATAATTAGCTCGATGACCATTATTAGACATATGAAATTCGAACCGCGCAATCAAAGCACCCAACCAATTGCTATTTTCATGCACATTACTTCTCCCTATATTAAGTATGGTCGGTTCATTATTTTCCCAATTATCATCTAGCCATATAACGGGGTAAAACTTATCATAATCGCCACCTACGGTAAATGAGGCGCTCGGCGTTTGGGCTAATAGGGCAGGTGCAAATAGCAGATGCAACAGCAGTAGCTTAATTACTTTCATAGGTTGTATTATTTTAATTTAGACTATAGCTACTTTCTTGAGGTTGCCATAGCGGCCTTAAGGCATTCTATATCTTGGTTAATCTTATCGAGTTTCCCCTCTAAAGAGGTTATCTTTTTGTCCTTTTCAATTAAGTATAGCGTCAGCTCCTCCACCTTCTGCAGCAGCTTGGCATTCATGGTGGCCAAATCCATTCCCTCCTTTTTAAATTCGGCCTCCGAAGGAATTCCGGGGAGGTGCCTGTTCTCCTTGGTGAAGTCCTCCACCTCCTTTAGATCCATAAGCTGGTAGGAGGGGTCGAACACGTAGTCGGGAATGGTACCCAAATCCGTAACCTTAATCTCCGAGGCCACCACCTTCCCCTTTACCGATAGGGCGGCATCGCTGCCAGCAGGGTTTGCGCCAATGCCAATACGCCCGTTTACCCTAAAGTCGCCATCGTAGGTGGTGCCATTGGTGTTTACGTACGAATCGACAATTGTTTTGTAGCTATGCAGCGGTCCATTCTGCTCCTGGTAGGCTACGCGTCCATCCGTTCCATCGTAAACAACCGGAGCAGGGATTGTTGCATTAGGGCTTTGGTAGTGGTAGGTGGTTCCGCCTCCTCGTAGCCAAATAATAATTCCTCCAGAACCTTGTGTTGTTAAATCCCTCCAACCTGCAACTAAATTCTGTTGTAATGAACCGTTTCTAGTATTTCTAACATCTGCCGAAATATAGTTTGCACCATGTCCCCAACTTGTTACATGATACTCAACCCGACACATAAGAGCACCTCTCCAACTACTATTGTCATGAACATTACTTCGTCCAATTTCCAATATAGTAGCTTTATAATTGCCCCAATTCGCATCCTGCCAAACCACGGGGTAAAACTTATCGAAATCGCCACCTACGGTTAATGAGGTGCTTGGTGTTTGGGCAAATAGCGCTGGAGTAAGTAGCAGCTGTAGCAGCAGGAGCCTAATTGTTTTCATAGTATATTTATTTTCAGGTTACTTTATTGAGGTAGCCATAGCGGCCTTAAGACCTTCTATTTGCGCCTCAAGTGTATCTATCTTGCCCACCTTGATTTTTAGATCTTTTATTTCGTTGTCTTTTTGAATTAAGTACAGCGTCAGCTCCTCCACCTTCTGCAGCAGCTTGGTGTTCATGGTAGCCAAATCCATACCCTCCTTCTTAAATTCGGCCTCCGAAGGGATTCCGGGGAGGTGCCTGTTCTCCTTGGTGAAGTCCTCCACCTCCTTTAGATCCATAAGCTGGTAGGAAGGGTCGAACACGTAGTCGGGAATGGTACCCAAATCAGTAACCTTAATCTCCGAGGCCACCACCTTCCCCTTTACCGATAGGGCGGCATCGCTGCCAGCAGGGTTTGCGCCAATGCCAATACGCCCATTTACCCTAAAGTCGCCATCGTAGGTGGTGCCATTGGTGTTTACGTACGAATCGACAGCAATTTTATAGGTGTGTAATGGGCCATTAATTTCTTGGTAGGCCACGCGCCCATCTGCTCCATCATATACTACTGGCGCTGGAATTGTTGCAT
Organism: uncultured Acetobacteroides sp.; assembly: GCF_963678165.1. Classification (NCBI taxonomy): domain Bacteria; kingdom Pseudomonadati; phylum Bacteroidota; class Bacteroidia; order Bacteroidales; family Rikenellaceae; genus Acetobacteroides; species uncultured Acetobacteroides sp. The sequence goes on from NZ_OY782755.1 coordinate 3,710,312, forward strand.
TTGGACTGGAGTAGTGGTAGGTGGTACCGCCGCCTCGTAACCAGATAATTACATCTCTACTACAATTCAGACCTGTTGCATCTATCCACCCAGCAACAAATTCTTGTTGACTTCTTCTTATGTTTGCGGTAATATAATTAGACAAATGCCCCCAGCGAGTTGTATGAAATTCGAACTTGCTTATTAGAGATCCTCGCCAAGTACTATTTTCATGAACATCACTCCGACCTATTTCAAGAATGGTTGGCTTATGGCTTTCCCAATTCACATCTTGCCAAACCACGGGATAAAATTTATCGAAATCGCCACCTACGGTAAATGAGGAGCTAGTTGTTTGAGCAAATAGTGCAGTAGAAAATAGCAGCTGCAGCAGCAGTAGTCTTACTATTTTTTTCATACTATCTTCTTTTGTTTTGCTTTAAATGTTTAATCTCTATCTTCATTTCTTTAATCTCCTTATCCTTTTCAATCAGGTACAGCGTCAGCTCCTCCACCTTCTGCAGCAGCTTGGTGTTCATTTCGCCAATGCTCACTCCATTGTCTTGCATTTCGGCGGCAGGGGCAACATCGGGCAGGTGCTTGTTTTCCTTTACGTATGCCTCCACCTCGGTAAGCGGGCGAAGGTTGTAGCCGTTCTCAAAGACAAAGTCGGCGCCGCTGGTGTTTACCGTAATCTCGTCGGCTCGTACCTTACCGGCAACGTCGAGCTTATAGGTTGAGTTGGCTTGGGAGGGTTTGCCGATGAGAACGTTGCCATTTGATGATATACGCATCCTCTCGGTATTATCGGTTGTGTTAAAGGTTAGGAATCCACCCAGTTGATCTCCTCCCCTATAGAAGTTGATAGAACTATTGGTTTGCCCGTAAAATTTGTGTTCTAGTGAAAATGATTTAATTCCACCCTGCCAAGTTTCTCCATCAGCAAGTTGCGAATTGTATGACTTTACACCTAGAAAGGTACCATCACCAGAATCATCTCCTTCAGGTAATCTTGCAAGAACTGATTTTAGAGTATTCAACGAATAGTCGGCAACATCTAAAAATGCTCTGGGATTACTTGTTGCAATACCTGCATATTTTTTTGTAAGAAGGCTTCCGCTGATGCTAATATCCCCATTATTGAAAAAAATGGTTTGTTTATTCCAATCCCAAGTGTTATTAGTCCATGGAGCAATATATAGCATTGTCCTGCCATCATCAGGCGTATGAAATATCCATTTATTGGAACCATCGCTAATAATATCCTGAGAATGGCCTAAATTGGAAAGGCATAGCAATGCCACTATTGTACATGTAGAAATGATTGTTCTCATGGTGTATATTTTTTACTTGTTGCTTAATGCATTTTCAATCTTTTCGACTCTTGCTTTTAAGCTATCGTAATCGCTGCATCTGCCCTCGAGTTCCTTAATTTTCTTATCCTTATCTATTAGGTACAGCGTCAGCTCCTCCACCTTCTGTAGCAGCTTGGTGTTCATCTCGCCAATGCTAACGCCGTTGTTTTGCATTTCGGCGGCAGGGGCAACATCGGGCAGGTGCTTGTTTTCCTTTACGTATGCCTCCACCTCGGTAAGCGGGCGGAGGTTGTAGCCGTTCTCAAAGACAAAGTCGGCGCCGCTGGTATTTACCGTAATCTCGTCGGCACGCACCTTGCCGGCAACGTTGAGCTTATAGGCTGGGTTGACTTGGGTGGGTTTGCCGATGAGGACGTTGCCTCCATTAATAGAAAAATTATATCCATTTTCAAGAGTTAAATTAAAAACAGATGGGTCCCATCCTAAATATGCCTGCCTTAGGCCTTGAGGGTTATTCCATTCGATATATGGCACATTACTCCATGTTGGCTTTGAACTAAGTGTAATAGCATGATTTCCGTATTCTAACTTAGCATTATCACTCTCGATAATTATTCCCTTGGTCGTATAATTAGGTGTTTTAATATGTAGCATTGAATTGGGAGAACTGGTTCCAATACCAACAAAGCCATTGGTTAAAATTGTCATTTTTACGTTGTAGTTGGTAAGAAAGAATAAGTTGTGATTACTTTCTGTTCCAACAAAACCACCACCACCATACCATGAGGTGTGATTAAAAATACCCATCTTTAAATCATTGGCAGAATTTGTAGTGAGTATTTTGGAGTGATCGCTCCCTCTTACATCCAATACCGTACCCCAACCTTGTATGTTAGATGGTGATGAAGTACCTATACCCACATCTTTAGCGGTATTCCCAATACCATTTGTCCCGTTAGGTATAAAAATCGTTTGGGCATTAATGCTGTAGGAGATACTAAATCCAAGCATTAGCAGGAATAATTTCTTCTTCATCGTAATAATTCATTTAAAGGATAATACACAATTGAGATTTTGACAACTTGATATTTCAACTCTACTTCAACTTTTTCATTACAATGTCTCGCAGCTCTTTCATCTCCTGCTCAAGTTTCGCATTTCTCTTTTCAAGTTCTATACTGTACAGCGTCAGCTCCTCCACCTTTTGCAGTAGCTTGGCGTTCATCTCGCCAACGCTCACTCCATTGTTCTGCATTTCGGCGGCAGGGGTAACATCAGGCAGGTGCTTGTTCGCTTTTACAAAGGATTCCACCTCGGTAAGCGGGCGGAGGTTGTAGCCGTTCTCAAAGACAAAGTCGGCACCGCTGGTATTTACGGTAATCTCGTCGGCGCGTACCTTACCGGCAACGTCGAGCTTATAGGTTGAGTTGGCTTGGGTGGTTTTGCCGATAAGGACGTTATTGTTTACTTCATTTATCGAACAGAACGAGTTAAGCAACCCCTCGTAAGGGGCAGTTGCTTCTGGATGTATAAAAAACAACTCGGATAGGCCAAATCTCCCTCCATCGCCAGTACCCTCGTAAAAGGTAAATCGCAATTTTGTAAAAATTCCATATAAAGACGCATAAAAGTCATAATTACCATAATCTGTATTAGAATAGTCAGCAATGGTAACCCACGCATTATTGTTGTACATCTGATATCCTTCAATTTTAAATCTTCGCGCAGGCCAGTATCTTGTTGTCCATCCTACCCATGCCCCTGCTTGTGTATGATAACCTGGCAAATTCTCAATGGTAATAACTGTAGGATTTGAAGCACTAATCCCAGTTGAAGAATAGGATGGGACAAATCGACCATCAAATAAGGTATTCAAATCAACTAAACCTGTACCACTCTGAGTTACAGAATATCGTTTGGTTGAGTTGAAAAGTAGGTTGTTTTCCAAACCTACAGGATTCCTATTGGTGCTAATAACCTGCGAATGGCAGTTGATTGCCATTACGAGCAAGACAATACTTACCAGTACGGATGTTTTATTTGTAGATAGTTTCATACCCCGATTATTTATCTTTTAAGGTTTGTATTTCAGTATTCATTTTTGTAATCTGCTGTTGCTGTTTCTCAATTATCTTCTTCTGTTCGATCAAATACAGCGTCAGCTCCTCCACCTTCTGCAGCAGTTTGGCGTTCATTTCGCCAATGCTCACGCCATTTTGCGCTACCTCTTTTTCTGTTGGTATTTCGGGCAGATGGCCGTTGGTGCTAATAAACTGCTCTACCTCCGATAAGGGCTTTAGTTGGTAGTCGGGCTTAAAGACGAAGTCGGCCCAGCCGCTCTCCACCTTTACCTCCTTGGCGCGGATGGTGCCGTTGACATCGAGTTTATTGGTTGGTGTCATTGTGTTTACACCTATGTTTCCTTGTGGCGAAACAAATAAATGGTTAGCACCAATTATTGTTCCACCAGAAAAATCATCAAGAAAGTTAAGGTGCAGCGTATTATTGGTATAATGAACAAGAGCCCTCGCAGAACCAGGATTTCCTCGATCTGCACTTGGAGCACTTAGTTTTAAATCAGAGCCAAGAAAATGTGCTACACCTCCAACTACTAAACTATATTGAGGGTTGGATACTCCTATTCCAACATTTCCTGTTTGTAGATTCACCATTAAGTAATTACTACCAAGAGACGGATTGCCAATAATCACCTTTCTCGTAGAGAGACTGCTATTCGTTTTGTTATATCCTGCAATATAAATAGCAGTAGTATCCCAGCCTCTATAGGTTCCGATTAGGTCATAGCCACGATTTAGATCTACACTTCGCAATACATTATCCCAGCCATCCTTAATGGTTATTCTCGACCCAACTAATTCCTGAGAATAAGTAGCTATAGATATAATGCATAGAGATATGGTTACGATACAAGTTTTTCTCATTTCTTATTGCTTTTATTTCTTTTTAGGTTGTTCTCTTTTTTCAGCTTGTCGACTTCCTTTTTTAAGTCAATCACATACAGCGTCAGCTCCTCCACCTTTTGCAGCAGCTTGGCGTTCATTTCGCCAAGGCTCACGCCATTCTGCTCCACCTCTTTCGTGGTGGGGATTTCTGGTAGATGGCCGTTGGTGCTAATAAACTGCTCTACCTCGGCAAGAGGCCTAAGCTGGTAGTCGGGCTTAAAGACGAAATCGGCCCAGCCGCTCTCCACCTTCACTTCCTTGGCACGGATGGTGCCGTTAACGTCAAGCTTATTGGTCGGGTTTTCGGTGCCAATACCTACATTACCATTGCTGTTCATGAAAAAATTCATATTCCCCCCAGTAAATAGTTTTATTCCACCATAGCCGGATAGTGCAAATAGGGGTGATCCAGGTAGTTTGGTATCCCAATACCATTTATAGCCATAATGAGGCATATCTTTACCATCGTAAGTAAAATGATCAGATAAGCTGCATCCAAAAGAGTTCCCAAATCCAAAGTGAACACTTCCTGTCAAAACAACTAAGTCACCGTTAGAATCCTGAACAACTACTTTGCGCCAAGCCTCCCATGGGGTATTGTACGAGGGGGCTGTTCTGTAGTATATCCCTCCATCGTTAAAGTTAAGCTGATGGAACTTGTTTCCAGAATTGTCGGGAATCCAAGGTGCAATGGTAAGCAACCCAGAATACCCTCCCTCCCCAGGAACGCCTACGGCTGCTCTTGCCTTAAATTCGAATCTTGCCTCCTGCGAGTATCCCGATGGAAGCGTGTTGGCAACTCGAGTGTCGGCGATGCTAAGCTTTGCGGCCACCTGCGCTTGTGCATAGTGCGCGATAAGTAGTATTGCCAGTAATGGAATAGTTCTTTTCATTTATTTCTGATTTTATGCTGATTTATTTTTATTACCCGGTTTCTACCGCTTGACTTTTGATGAAATTGCCTGATCAACCTTTCGCTTAAGAGCTCTGTTCTCCTTCGAGAGCTGGTCTATTTTCTTACTCTGATCAATCAGGTACAGCGTCAGCTCCTCCACCTTTTGCAGCAGCTTGGCGTTCATTTCTCCAAGGTTAACGCCATTCTGTTCCACCTCTTTCGTTGTAGGAATTTCTGGTAAATGGCCGTTGGTGGTTATAAACTGCTCTACCTCTGCTAGGGGCTTTAGCTGGTAGTCGGGCTTAAAGACGAAGTCGGCCCAGCCGCTCTCCACCTTTACCTCCTTGGCACGGATGGTGCCGTTAACGTCGAGAAGATTCTGAGGGTTAGAGGTGCCAATGCCAACGTTGCCATTATCCTTTATTCTTAACCTCTCGATAGAGTTATCTGCGTTTGAATTGGTAATTAATGAAACGGTATAGAAGGCCAAATCGCTGCCCTGAGCCAGCCAACCACAACAGTGGTTTGTTCTTTCTGCAACTATTTTGGCAGCTATTGCATTAGGAGCAACATCGCGATAGCCATAGAATTTTATGCTATAGTTTCCTCCATCGAGCCCCATTGGGTCGTTGGGTCGTCCAATAAGCAATCCTCCACCTTCTCCCGCTCCTACATTTAAGCTCCCATTTGCATCTTCGATGGCTAGCTTGCACCAAGCCTCCCATGGGGTATTGTACGAGGGGGCTGTTCTATAGTATATTCCCCCATCGTTAAAGTTTAGCTGATGAAACTTGTTTCCAGAATTGTCGGGGGTCCAAGGTGCAATGGTTAGCATCCCAGAATAGTAACCTTCTCCTGGAACTCCAACGACATTTCTTGCCTTAAACTCGAATCTTGCCTCCTGTGAGTATCCCGATGGAAGCGTGTTGGCATCTCGTGTGTCGGCGATGCTAAGCTTTGCTGCCACCTGCGCTTGTGCGCAATGCGCGATAAGTAGTATTGCCAGTATTGGAATCGCTCTTTTCATTTATTTCTGATTTTATGCTGATTTATTATTATTACCCAATTACTACCGCTTGATTCTTGATGAAATTGCCTTATCAACCTTTTGCTTAAGAGTTCTGTTCTCCTTCGAAAGCTGGTCTATTTTCTTACTCTGATCGATCAGGTACAGCGTTAGCTCCTCCACCTTCTGCAGCAGCTTGGCGTTCATGTCGGCAACATTTAGCCCCTTATCCTTTACCTCCTGCTCCGATGGCATATCGGGTAGGTGGCTATTATCGGTAATAAAGGTTTCCACCTCCGACAGCGGCTTGAGCCTATAGGCAGGCTGAAAAACGTAGTCGGGCCACGAGGTTACGTTATCCACCGTTACCTTATCGGTACGGATACCTCCGTTTACAAATAGCTTATGGGTTTTATCGCTAACCGCATTTGAGGTGTTAGACCCTATAAAAGTTCGACCACCACCTAGACCAATTCTTATATCGCCACTGGATTCAAGATTTAGGTAAAGGGTATTGTTAACGCCTGTAGGGTAGGAGTCTACAACTAGGTAGCCATGTCCAGAACCGCCTCGCAGCCTTCCTGATTGCTGACCTCCTATATACACCCATTCGTTGTAGGCATTTCCTAGTATTGCGGATGCAAGAGTTCCATCATCCAGCAGCTTGCTATCGCTTACATGCAGCGGAACTCTGGGATCGGCAGGTCCAATACCAATATTCCCGGTAAAGCGGTTAGTGCCCCGCGTAGCCAGCTCGTACCATTGCGAGCCATAGCTGGCATCTAAATTACCGGTTGCTATCTTTCTAAAGAAAAGCCTGTCGTTTTCGCTGTAGCTGGAGGCAATTTGCAGCTGGTGGTTGTTCGTACTTTCCGAATGCCTTAGCACAAGAAGGTGATTCCATTGGTGCGTGTTATCGGAAACTTTACCCAAGAATTGCCCCTGTTGCTGATACATTCCGGAAGGAATTGGCCCATTAAAACCTGTAACGTATTGCTCTACTCCATTCCCTAATTGTTGGGCATTTAGCGCTGTTGCAGAAATACAGCAAAGGAAAAGCACAAGTATCGACTTCTTTTTCATCATAATTTTTTATTGTAATTATCCTTCAAAAGTAGCATTTATATATTTCAAAAAAGCCCGAAGCAGAAGATAGCCATGCGGGATAAAGCACAGGCAAAGCGGCGGAATACTTTCGCTGAGGCGTACTAGCATAGGCCTAGCGCTACTTCATTGGGCCTTCCTTTCGCAACAATCAGGAATCCCTGCCTATTCCTTTAGCTGCAGCTCCTAGTTTATGCCGATACCAACATCCATTTTCTCACTCTATACTACTTTCCCGTAGCTTAAAATGATAAAAAAGTAGTCTGGAACATAAAAAAAGCAGCTCCATTCCTTTAGAAAGGAGCTTCAGACATCAAAAAAGTAGTTTCAAACATCAAAAGCAATGCTGGTAGTATGCCGGCGAGGGTACAAACAACCTTTTTATTGTACCAGCAACAAAAAGGTTGTTCTAAAGTACTTTTTTGTACTCTGGAGTGACAGTTTTATTGTGGGTACAACTTTTTTTATGTTTCAACCTGCGGTTTTGTAGCTGCAACCCTCGGTTTTATTGTTTGTACCTGCACTTTTAATGTTTTTACCTGCTATGCCGAGGTTTGGGGCTTCGATAAGGTTGTTGAATACTTCGGCAATATCGCTACAAACAACGATCAGAATATTTTTTGGTTCATTGAGAAGAAAAAGTTCAAGAACTTCTTCTCGAATGACATTTCCCCCTATAAGTAATCAGCCGCTTGGTTTACACCAAACGGCTGATTTTCGTTTTATGCGGTCTGAGATCACTTCTTTTGTTAGACGGCATTGCAAATGCCGCCTGGCCTTACACGATGATGAGACTTTGCTCAGCAGGGGATAGTTTTATTCAAAATCACTAATTAACATTTCCAAAAAGCCGATTTCGGATTCCTTTTCTGGGATACCTCCCAAACACCATCGAAATCCATTTCTAATCCATTCTCGGAAATATAATACAATCCCTTCTTATAGCAGTGTAAAATAGTATCAAGCATTGAGTCAAGACTATCGTAAATGCTGACATATGTATCAAAATCTGGATTCCAGGGTTGAATACAATAAATTTTTTTTGTGCCAAATTCATACGCAAGATGATCTCCGTCCCCAGAAGAGCATAATGGGAACATTTTATTTTCTATAAACTGAAACAAATTATGTTCGTATAAAAAATTGACATCTTCTATACTATTTAAATAAAAACTAGAAAAGAAATAGAAATATTTAATAGATGTTTCATCATTTACGCTTGTGCCATCATGCCATTTATACAATGAAACAATTTCATCATCTACCTTTTCAATATTTAGATGATCTTTAACTACCTTCTCCAACTTGATGATATCAATCCCTGCATTAAAGTATCCCAAAACTGGGGCTTTCATTTTTTTTAGCCCCTCTTCAATTTGTGTTAATTTCTTCTCAATCATGACTATTACAATAAAAGTAAAAGTTCTAAAAATTCCATTGCTGGTGCTACAAATATAGGGAATACATGAGGTTCTGAAACAGGGGCCATTTTTAGATGTTTTGTTAAATCCGGTATAAGTACGACATGAAATATATCACCTGCTTTCATCCCCCTATAAAAAGAACTTAATGCCCCCCCTTGTATTCTTTGCTCCTCTACTCTTACACAATTTACAAAAGCTCCATATCCCCCTTCCTTTGTAGAGGCGTAAGGAAACTCGTCTCTCGAATATAATTTAGAACTACACATTTTCTTTCCTGTTGCTCTATAACGGTTTCTTTGAGTTTCTTTACCACCACCATTATATGTCAAAATACTCCATTCAGGATGAACACTTAAGGCTAATTCTGTATTCTTGTAAATTTCTGGAGTAATGGACTCATGAACAAAATATGTTGGTATTTGTCCTTCTAGATTTCCTCCCTGCAATGAAGCAGTCCATCCTGAAATATCTGAATTTGTTACATTACCCTGCCTAGGAACAAATTCATAATGTCCAGGAGTATACCCGGTTGTAATATACTGATGGCAAGTCCAATTGTCCTGTCTTATCCATGCATGGGTGTAACTACCTTCAACCCATACTATATCAACACCATTCGGACAACTAATGGTCGATCCTCCACCTGTTTCAGTTACTTCTCCAGCGGCACCCCCTCCATCTCCTCCAAAATCATAAAAATTGCATACTTCGTCCCAAGTGTACTCCTTCCCATTTTGATCATCTATATACCTACAGCCATCTCCATATTCTCCGTTCCAAACTGGCTTTAATCCATTTAAATCAAAAAATCCAATAGGATTACCCAGTGTCATGCAATATGGCGAAGCACCATAGGATTCCTCCGCCAACGGATCCATGCTGTGCCACCTCCCCAGCTCGTAGTCGTAGTAGCGGGCTCCGTAGTCCATCAGGTTCAGCGGCTGGGCGCCTACGTACGGGTTTTGCAGCTCCTTGCCCGTGTAAAGGTAGGGGTTTTTGTCGGCATTCATCACGCCGTGCGGCATGCCGTAGGGGTAGTAGTCGGTACTCTGCACCACCTGCACCTGCCCGGCTACGTTGGTGTAGGCCACGCGGGTGTTGCCCTGGTTGTCCTTCAGCAGGTACTGGTAGGTGCCGTTGGCTGTCACCATCCCCTCGTTGTGCAGCGCGTACTTCAGCGCCACAGCACCCGAGGCAGGCTTGGCGTATACCATGCTGCCGTGGTAGTAGGTGGTTGAGCCATCGGGATTAACGGTGGCCAGCCTTGTTCCGGTGGCATCGTAGAGGTTTCGCAGCACCGATGCCCCACTAGCTACCGTGCTTATCATGTTCAGCGTGTTGTAGGTAAAGTTCATCCCCTTGCGGCCATCTGTTATCATGTTGCCGTTGTCGTCGTAGGTGTAGCTGCCCGATTTGCTGCTGGTAACCGTGGCTAGCTGGTTGCCATTGTAGCTATAGCTGTAGCGGGTAGCGGCACCTGCGGCATCGGTGCGGTTAAGGGTAAGAATGTTACCGTTAAGATCGTAGGTGATATCCTTTTCCTCCAGCGAGGTGCCGCTGCTACCTCCCACAAAGTCGGAGGCGGTAAGGCGGTTCAGCGCGTCGTAGGTGTAGCCGTAGGTTTTCTTGGGCGCGGCTGTAGTGGCGCTGGTGCGGCTCTGCCAGGTGGCGCTGCTGATGTTGCCCGCGTACTGGGCGGCAGCGGTGGCTCCTGCTTCAGGCGTCTCGTAGGCCAACTTTAAGGCGAAGAGATCGCTACCTGCAGCGCTGTTGGGATCGTTAATCTGCGCTAGCCATCCCCTGATGTTGTAGGCATAGCGCTGGCTCTGGCTGGCATTGCCAATCAGCTTCTCCCTTACGTGCCCCAAATCGTCGTAGGTGTAGCTGGCTAGCGTGGTGGTGGCACCTCCGTTGTAGCTGGCGGCAAGGCTCTTCAGCACCCCGTTATCGTAGTAGCTGTAGGTGCGGAGCATCGTGGTGGTAATGGTTCCAAAGGTTTGAGTCTCCGTCACCTCCTGTAGCTGCCCGCGCCAGCCCAGTTTGCTCGATACAGTCATCTTAGCGGAGTTTCCAAGTATGGAGCCATCGCTTACTCCCTGTATTGCCTGCCCATCGGCATCGTAGTATATGGCCTTGGTGCTCCACGATGCTGTTTGGTATGGTATGTCATCAATGGTGCGCACCTTCACCTGCGTTATCCGGCCTAGCACCCTAGAGCTGCTGTCGGCGTAGGCCTTTGTCCTATCGAAGGTGGGTGCACCCGTAGGGTAATAGTCGTACCAAATGTAGCAGAGAGGTGTTAGCGTACCATCCGTGGTTGGCTTGGGATAGCTGGTGGTGGTATAGGCTACCCCACTCTCCTTATCGAACCATGCGTATCCTCCCGATTTGTAGGCTGCATCGATGCGCGCCTGCATGCTAGCCTGATCCGTCACGCTGTTGGCAAGCAAGCCAGATTCAATGTTGCGGTTGAGCTCGTCGTAACGGTAGTAGAGCCATTGCCCCTGCTTGCGCTGGTTACCATCCTGCACCGCTACCAGCCTATCACGGCCATCGTAAGCATAGTATATAGGAGCCATGCCAGGTGCCTTCTTTTTGATTAGTCGCCCATCATTGTCGTACTCGTAGTAGAAGGCAATGGCATCTAAAGTTGTTTGCGTATAGCCAATAGTGCTAGCCGAAAAACCTTCCACACCAACAAAATCAGGCTTTAAAGACAAACTACCAGCACCCATCACTACGTATGAGTTGCTATTTACACCTGTTAGATCGGTAGCACTGGTAACTTTTATGGCAGCGTCAGACATGCTGGCACTGTTACTTTCTGCATTAAACTTTGGAGGCAAAACCCATCTGAGCATACCGTAGTCGTCGTATACATACTGCGTAGTAGCATTTATTCCATTCGGATCTGCAATCGTACAAATGGTTCTACCCTGCAAATCCACATAGTGCCGAGACTTTCGTCCATCAGCATCGGTATTCTCACTCAAATAAAGCGTAGCCTCAGGGTAGTATCCCTTAGGAATAAGCGCTCCATCATCGTCCACCTTCCACATTCGAATTTGATTTGCGCTGTTGGCTCCAACTACATACTTAGCATAATCCTTAACAGTAGGATCAGGGGCAGCGGCCTGCCCGTTAGGATTACCCAGCCTTGTCTGTGAAACGGGTCGGCTTAACGGCGAACCATCGAACGTGATTTCGCTATAAGGTGTCTGCCCTGGATATAAAGATTGATAGAAGGAAGCCTGCTCAGTAAGGACTCCGCTGCGATAGCCACCTATTGCAGCATCCATGCTGGTGCTGTAGGGGAGGTATTGACGGTACTCCCTTCCCTGTGCATCGTATACATGGGGTTGCACCATATTTCGATACCCTCTGGGGGTGGCAATAGCCCCTATGCCTATTGTCTGTTCCAACTGGCCTAAACCGTTGAGATACTCAATAGTAGCACCCTGCTTCTGGGCAGGAAGATTCTGCAACTCCTGCAGCGTTTTTACCGAGTCAAGAGGAGCCTGGCTAATACGATAGTTCTTCCCGGATGTTGGTGATATAACCTGCTGAGCATATACATTCCCGCTAAAGAGAATGATCGCTATTGTAGAAATGAATATATTTTTCATTTATTTCTATTTTATTCAAGGATTAGATCTCCTGGATCAGTTTCAATATCAGTAACCTGTGTTACTTTTATAGTTGATAATTTATCGTGGTACCGAACATAAATATATCCCACCCTTGTTAGAGGAGTGTTTGTTGGAGTGCTGTATTGGGATATGTTAAATAGAAGCATTCCATTTTCTTTCCGAATATTTCTAAACCACGAATCACTTGAGTAAAGTGACCAACCTTCATAACTCGACAAGTCAAGAGAACATGCTTGCATTTTCCCATCAAAGAACAATTCAGCTGGTGGAATTGTACCACAATCCTGAGTGATTTCAAATGTCTTTATATCGCTGCCAGAAGATACAGTTACTTGTCCTTTAAGAGCCAATCCTTTATTTGCTAAACATGTAATAATGATACCATTATTCATTTTTTTTACTATAGCCCAATTGACGTTTGTGCTAGCATTCCATGACTCATTCCCTTTTATAATTGGAATGTATTGGGAGCCTCCTCCTTCTTTGAAGTGGAGAATACAACCTCTCACTTCGAATGCTGGTGCAAACAAGTTTGAAGTAGTTCCTGTTGATACCTGACCTGCTGAATGATTAAGTATTTGCCCTTTACTATTGGTAGTATATATGATATCCCCAGCATTGTTATATCTGTAATTAGTAACATCACCCAAATTGTCGGAAGTAGATTCTAATACCCCATTAATGTTCGAATTAAAGGTTCGGTAATTAACTCTTAATTTGTTGCTAGATACCATATCTCCAATCGACGATGTTATAATATCAGCCTTAGCATCATCACCACAATCATTAAAGTTGTAACTGCTATTTGATGCTAAATAATCAAGATAACCCGTATTAATATTTGTTGCCTGAATAATAGGCATCTTATATCTGTTCCAAATCATACTTGTTAGTAAACCATCTTTCCCTATTGACTCCTTCAAGGTTCCATCAGCATTATATGTATTCTTTGAAACAACCCTAAGTCTAGAATCAAATACTATCTTACAATTACAAGAATAGGTATCCTTTGAAATAGAAACAGAGATAGGCTTATAGTCTATTATCTTTTGTTTCGGTGTGAAAATTCTCACTTCATCGCTATAACCATTTGTTCCTCCATATCTTATCATTTTAAAATAATTTGTTGCAGATGTAAGTTTTTCAATGCCGTTAACGGTCACTCGATTAATAACCTCTACAGGAATACCTACCATATTTGCGCTATTCATATTCCTCATAGCACACAAGTATTCATCAAGATATAAATTGGTATAGTTTTGAATACACCTCCCTAATGATGGTTCATCTGTAATTTCAAAAGGATAAGTAAAAGAAGTACTAAGTAGATCACCATTGCTAGTCTTCTTTTCTATGCGCTTTGGCAAACATATGCTTATACTGTCATAATAATAATTGTAAGTTGTTGAATTAATTATTGGAATCGTACTTCCGTTATAATATTCAGTGGTAACTTTTTTTGATAGCACAAACGGATAGGTCAAGTATCTATAGGCAGATCCTGTATTGCTAACAGTATGGACTTGGAGTTTGCGGAGTAATGGATTATAACTGTCCTTCATCTCCCTAAAGAAGTACAAACATCGAACTCCGCTTGAATTTGGATTGCCTAAACGTTCCCACGTATTATCCTCACTGCATACTAAGTTTTTATTGATGTCATATTTAGAGATGTTCAATACATTTCCTCGTTCAAAGAAACGCGAGTTATAAGTCTTATACCTTAATAGTTGACTATTTAAAACATAGTCAGGGGGGATGTCGGCATATCCATTGTCATGGTTGGTATATCGTATTGTCGTATAAGTCGCCCCCCCATTTTCTGCTGTTTTTATAACAACTGCTGAATATCCAATGTATTCTTCGTTGTTATTCAGAGTTAGAGGAATCGCAGGCTCACACAATTTCTCAAAAGTATTCCCCCACAAAATTCCCGCTTTGCTTTCTTCTGGTAAATATCGAGGCAAAACGTTTAAGACACCAGAAGACGGGGCTCCATCTCCTGCTTGCATGTAATTTACCTTATAGGTATATTGTTTTTCTGAATTCGGATTGGTACTGCCTATATCAAATGTTTTGATTGACTTAATTCTTAATCCGCTAGCTTTCCCTGTAAGTGCAGACACCTGTGTTCTATCCTGTTCGTTAACAAACTTCGAGTAATCGTTAATTTCATACTCGTATTCTGTCTTTCCTCCTATTGGATAAGTTATTGCTTGTAGCATGCCAGTTTGCAGATATGCCTCATTCACTACTTTCCTTGCCTCCAAATCGTTGGCATATTGTCCGTATGCCATACCGTTATTATACCCCCAATGATCTCCAACTACCTCTAGGTATCTTGGAACTGAACTTCTGCTTTTATAGGAAAGAGAATACGTCCCCAACAGAGTTTCCGCACCATCCTTAATGCTTAGGTTATCTAAAAATAGCCGTTCGTTAGGGCTATTATTGTATGCAAAATCAAAATTCTTTATAACCCTATTATTTTCTTTTACACTTATTCGATCAAGTTTCAACCATAGTATGCGTTGATATACATCTGCAGGAAATGTTTTGCCGCTCCAGTAGGGTGCCGAACTACTATTTAGGAAAGTTGTATCAATCGCAGCCCCATCAATTTTACAAGCCCTGTATAAAGAAGTGGGGTAGGTATACTCATCGCTTTTCGATTTTGAGAAGACGATTTCATCTCTATTATTATATTTTATTGAGGATAAGTATTTAGGCCGCATAAACTGTACATCATTGCTCCAAACCAATTGATCAACGCCTCCAGAATAAGCATAATCTTGCTTGCTAATTTGAGCTACAAAAGGGCCTATTTCATAATTAAACGTAAACGAATCAAAATTATCCGCTGAGGTTACATTTTTTAGTGCCCAAGAAGTAGGAATATAGCTAGGTTCACTTGCATTCCCTGCTTTAATAGATTCATATTCTTCAAAATAAAAATGATTCCCCTTTTCGTCGTATATATCAAAAGATTGTAAATCAGAAGAAAATTTAATTTTAAAATTTTCTTCTGATTGTATTACTATTCCTCCATCATTTTCATTAATATAAAAATGGCCAGAATAGCCTAAAAAATTGAAAAAGAATTCGTCAGGCTCGTCAAAATTTTCTGCAACATACTTATAGTATTCATTGCGTTCATCTGCAGCTTTTCCCGTAAGTTCTAAGCCATAACTAGCCCAATCTGAGCGCCTCATTATCTCTTCTGATTTCCAAATATTGGGGGATGTGAAACTTCCTCTCCAAAATAAGACCTCATCTGGAAATTTGTGTACCATTCTTGTAATTATTCCTCCAGCATTTAGATTCCATCCCATACCAACCCATGATGGATGCTCATCTACCTTAACCCCATCGCTGCTGTAAACAAGACTTATGGGTACACTTATATTTTTCCCCTTAAGTACATGAATTGGAATTGATACTGGACTACGTCCAGTAAACAAACTACCACCTTCTGAATCCTGCCCATAGGAGGTTATCGTAATCAATAGATTCACTGCTAGGAGCAGTAACATTTTCACTTTTTTCATCCGAAAATAATTTGTTTTAGTAGATTGGATAGAACTCGCATGGCAACTTTCATCTAAATGTTTTGTTGTGAAAAATGCTAGTTTCATATCAGATAGTTGTTTCTTTAATTTACAAATAAAGTTTGTTGAGACTACGTATAGTGACTAAAATAGTCACTATACAGTGATTCAACCATTAAGATTTGCTTCCACAAGATGTATCAGCACTTAGTTGTGTGTGTACTTTTCTGATGGGTTGTTTGAGAATAGACACAATGTTTTATTTTTAATGTTGCTTTTTTAAAATATGCAGTGACAAAAATAGTATTTTGATATTTACATACAAGCAAGATTCAAGTTTGAAGTGCAATCGGAGATAAGCCTCAAATAAAGGGTGCTCCTTATTTAAGATTAAACTCAAAGATTAAGCATTTGTATTTCAATAAAAAAACGATCGATAATTTAACAAGAAGCAAAGATACTTGTTTGAAATACTACTGAAAGCAAACACAACACAAAAGGAGACTGCTCAGTTGCTAGGCGTATCCGAAAACACTGTATCTAAGGAGCAAAAGCGCATCTCTAATAGGAGAGACTGTTCTTACATAGAGCTCTTGTCCAGAGAAAAATCGAGGAACGTCAGCAGAAAAAGGAATGCCATCATGGCCTACACCTGCGGCACAGGTATTCGTAAATAAGCACTTAGACATGAATCTAAGTCCAGAACAAATCGAAGGAGTCGCCCTAAGGAGCATGCTTCCATTGTTTCCCACGAGCGAATATAATAGCATGTAAGGATGGACAAAAAGAGGAATGGACAGGAGTTTGCCCACCATCAGTTAATCGCAAAGGTGATAAACATTAATTTTTACATCGCAAGCCCCTGCCACTTGTGAGAAAGAGGGGCAAACGAAAACTTAAATCACCTAATTCAGCAGTGCTTTCCTAAGAAAACAGATTTTGGAGGCATCACCAATCAGGATGTAGAGTAAGTCCAGAATGCGCTAAACACCACACCTATAAAACGATTAAAGTTTGATGCACCGTTAACTATATTTGGAAGAGAATTAATGAAACCCCAAATTGAACTTTAAACGTGAATCTTTCATTTTACTTATTCTTCATTACAGGAATTGACAGTACAAAATATAGGGGGAATTGCTAGATTTACACAATTCCACAGACATCCTTTTAGAAACTGTCGCCTGCGAAACTCGGTGTAATCGGAGATAAATAATGGTAGCTTGATTTTTATCTTTACTGCCAATGTCTAATTGTAGATACCCTTAAAACCGAAATTCCCATCCAAATCCCCAGTTTCCTCAAGTTCCTCACTCATATTTATTTTTTGAATGCTCATTACACACCCGATTAACGTTACCTGAACCACTCTAACCAAAGGCAAATCAGAGGGAGAATGTACATGTTTCAAAAGATAGTCGATCGTCTCTATATCTTATTAAGTATATCTACAACAATGGCGTAACCTGATTTGAGAAAACAAATAGTTGCAATTTACGAGTAAAAAAGAAGCCCCTACAACCTAGTAAATCATTCATATTTCTGACCTTCAACTTTAAACAGAAACTGTGGAGTTTTTGATTATCCGAAAATACCAACAAAGAGGAAGTCTGACTAAACAGTTCAAATGGAAATTCTAACTAAAGTATTTCAATCGAAATATAGGAAATCATCCAGTTACAAATCTTGGTTACCGTAATCACCAAGTTCACACCATCATGTAGCCATATTGAGAGGGTTGTAACATCGCAACCTAACATACAAACCTTATAGATTAAATTGAACAGTAAGGTTCTCTTGTGAATCTAGAAAACGAGTAACCTATAACAACCCCAAAAGGAATAATAACACAGAATTTGCGAATTTAAAATGGAGGCTTGCAAAAAATATGAACCGTACGTCGGCAATCTATGCATTAGGGGATCGAAACAGAAATCTACTGGTTATCTCAGAGAATAACCCCCAATCACTAAAGTCAACTTTTTACAAATACAAGAAAAAAACAACCAATGAAAGAAGTTTTATTTTGTTGCGTTTTTGTTGCACTTAAAACAAAACGATCTTGCAAATATCTAATTTACAAGATCGTTTATTGAATCAAAAGTACCTGGAGCGGGAATCGAACCCGCACGGCCGCAATGGCCACAGGATTTTAAGTCCTGCGTGTCTACCTATTCCACCATCCAGGCAACTTGAGCGGAAAACGAGACTCGAACTCGCGACCCCAACCTTGGCAAGGTTGTGCTCTACCAACTGAGCTATTTCCGCAACTATATCAATGAACAAAACTGAAGCCAAAAGTAAAGATATTAGAATCTACGTATTGTCAACTTCCGAATTGCGAGTGCAAATTTAGCCTTTTTAGGCTAATCTCCAAAGCAATCGTACCATTTTATCTAAAGCCCCGCTATTTTCTTTATGTCGTTTAGCTTGTTAAGGGCGTCTATCGGCGTTAGGTTGTTCACATCTAGCCCTTTTATCTCATCCCTTATCTTCTTCAGCACAGGATCGTCTAGTTGAAAGAAGCTGAGCTGCAACCCCTCGCGATGCGACGCTAGCATATCTACGGGCTTGTCAAGCGAGCTGTTTCGGTGCGATTTTTCGAGTTCCTTAAGAATTTCGTTAGCCCGCTCAACAACGCTACGGGGCATCCCCGCCATCTGTGCCACATGAATACCGAAGCTGTGCTCGGTTCCCCCTTTTACCAGCTTGCGTAAGAAGTGAACCTTTCCGTCCACCTCTTTTACCGAAACGTTGTAGTTCTTTATCCTGTCGAACGAAGTCTCCATCTCGTTAAGTTCGTGGTAGTGCGTTGCAAAAAGAGTTTTTGCCCGAGCATGAGGGTGCTCATGTATATACTCCACCATCGACCACGCTATTGATATACCATCGTAGGTACTTGTTCCCCGTCCAATTTCATCGAGAAGGACAAGGCTGCGAGAAGAAAGATTGTTCAAGATACTCGCCGCCTCAAGCATCTCCACCATAAAGGTCGATTCGCCCTGCGAGATATTATCAGTTGCACCTACACGCGTAAATATCTTATCAACAATCCCTATTTTAGCAGAGGCAGCAGGCACATAGCATCCAATCTGAGCCATAAGAACAATTAGAGCGGTCTGTCGAAGCAACGCACTCTTACCTGCCATATTGGGACCAGTAATAATGATGATCTGCTGATTTTTTGAATCCAGATTAACGTCATTGGCTACATACTGCTGACCTGCACTAAGCTGCTTCTCAATAACAGGATGTCGTCCTGCTTTTATATCTAGCACATCCGAATCGACTAGCAGCGGACGACAGTAGCCATTGGCAATCGCCACTTTGGCAAAACCAATTAGGCAATCGAGCCGTGCAACTAACGAGGCATTCAGCTGAATTGGAGCGACGTATTCTGCAATTGCAGATACTAAGTCGTTAAAAATTCGCTGCTCAATAACCAGCACCTTCTCTTCTGCTCCCAAAATCTTTTCCTCGTAGTGCTTTAGCTCTTCGGTAATGTAGCGCTCGGCACTAACCAACGTCTGCTTACGAATCCAATCAGCAGGAACCTTATCTTTATGCGTATTGCGTACCTCTATGTAGTACCCAAAAACGTTGTTGTAGCTAATCTTTAGCGAAGTGATGCCGGTACGCTCGATTTCGCGCTGCTGAATTTGCTGTAGGAAATCCTTTCCATGGGTCATTATTCCACGCAGCTCATCCAATTCAGGATCTACCCCGTCAGCGATTACGCTTCCCTTTCCGAGCTGGCTTCCAGCCTCGGGTCTAACCTCTCGCTCTATGCGCTGACGAATGCTCTCGCATAATGCCAACTGATCTGCCAAATCTTTTAATGCACCATTCTCGGCAAAAAGACAACTCTCCTTAATGCTTTTTATCGCCACAAGGGCGCTTTTAAGCTGCACAACCTCACGGGGAGTTACACGACCAACTGCAACTTTTGAGATTATACGCTCCAGATCTCCAACCTCATAGATATGCTGCGACAAATCCTCTCGAAAATCTTCCTTATTAATAAGGTACTCTACTACATTAAGACGAGTATTAATCGATGCGATATCCTTCAATGGCAAAGCAACCCAACGCTTAATCAAACGCCCGCCCATGGGCGATATGGTTTGGTCGATAACATTGATAAGCGTCTTTGCATTTTCGTTTACCGATGAAAAAAGCTCAAGATTACGAATGGTAAACCTATCCAGCCAAACGTACCGATCCTCTTCTAACCTAGATATTGAGCGGATATGCCCTAATTGATGATGTTGGGTAAGATCTAAATAGTAAAGGATGGCACCTGCTGCTGCGATGGCATAGGATAGTTCTTCAATTCCAAATCCCTTAAGCGAAGACGTTTGAAAGTGGCGCAGCAATCGTTCGTAGCCTATCTCATTGCCGAAAGCCCATTCATCAACCTTATAGGTATAGTATTTTGATCCAAAATGCGATTCAAACTCATGCTCAAACCCTCGCTGGTAAAGAACTTCTTTAGGCGAAAAGTTTGATAGCAACTTATCTACATAGTCGAAGCTACCCTGCGCTGCATAAAACTCTCCAGTGGACACATCAAGGAATGAAACACCTGCCATCTTTTTATCAGCATACACGCAGGCGAGAAAGTTGTTCTCCTTATGCTCAAGAACGTTGTCATTATACGAAACACCAGGCGTTACCAGCTCGGTAATTCCACGCTTAACGATCTTCTTGGTCAGTTTAGGATCTTCGAGTTGCTCGCAAATGGCAACACGCTGACCTGCCCTAACCAGCTTTGGCAGATAGTTATCTATTGCATGATGAGGAAATCCTGCCAACTCAACAAACGAGGCAGAACCATTAGCCCTTCGGGTAAGCGTAATTCCCAATATCTCGCTTGCTTTAATTGCATCCTCACCAAATGTTTCGTAGAAATCCCCCACCCTAAAAAGTAAAATAGCATCTGGGTGCTTTGATTTTACCTCGTAGTACTGCTTCATCAACGGTGTTTCTACATACCTTTTTTCCTCTGCCAACGTCGTTCTTATTATATGGTTGAACCTAATGCAGCCTCAAAAGTAGCAAAACACAAGAAATTTTCACGAGGTATCCACAAATTAGGCAATGACGCAACCAAAGAGATCAACAACCATGCAAGAGCCACCTGCCGAAGCTACAAATCAAAACCAGCACAACAATTCTACTTAAATTTATCACAAAAAAAACAGCCTAATGACACTTTTTATCATCAACACACACTTAACTTGTTAAAGTTAACAACAAAATTCAAGTAAAAATAAATTGTAAAAAAAACCACAAGAAGAAAAATAAAGAAATCCCCACCAATATTGCCACCAACAAAAGAGGGCACCACATTAAAAACAAGCACAAAAAAAACCAACAACCCCCTGAAAACAACACACATCTACACCATACACTTACATAAAAGACGCGATGTAAGCCAATTTATTTTCATCTAACGAGTAGATTTTGCAAAATTATGTTATAACTTTGTAAATAGCCGGCAACGAAATTCAACCCTAGGTTGGAATAGTTCGCTAGTAAAACAAATTATCAATTTACGAACTGCTAAAAAAACTATTATGAGGCGATTTTTGACGTTACTTGTAACGATCGTTGTCTTTGGTGTTAGCCCAACGCTAGCTCAAACAAAGCAAATCTCCGGTAAGGTTGTTGGTTCAAACGACAACCTTCCCATACCAGGAGTAAGCGTACTTGTTAAAGAAGCACCAACAGTAGGAACAGCTACCGATATCAACGGTAGTTTTACCCTAAAGAACATTCCAGGTCATGCAAAAACTCTTGTTTTTCGTATTGTGGGGTATAAAACGGTAGAAATTCCAATAACAGGAACAACCATTAATGCTACTCTTCAACCTGAGTCCAAGCAAATTGACGAAGTAATGGTTGTTGCCTATGGCACTACTTCAAGAAAATCTTTCACAGGCTCTGCTGCAAAAGTTGATGCAGAACAACTACAAAGAAAGAATCCATCTGAAATTTCTAAAGCATTAGCAGGCGAAATTGCAGGCGTGCAAGTAATCAACTCAAATGGACAACCAGGAAGCAGTGCCTCTATTCGTATTCGAGGAATCGGTTCAGCATATTCAAGTAGAGCTCCTCTATACGTAATTGATGGTATTCCATACGAAGGATCTATTTCAGGTATTGATCCATCAGATATCGCCACCACCACCGTTTTAAAAGATGCTTCGGCGACCGCACTATACGGTACAAGAGCCGCAAATGGCGTTATCCTTTTAACTACTAAAAAAGGAGAAAAAGGAAAAACGAAGATTGAGGCAGACTTTAAATATGGTATGAATATAAGGTTGATTCCTCAATATAATATCATCAAGAATCCCGAGAACTTTACAGAACTCACATGGGAAGGTCTAAGAAACAAATACCAATATAATACAGAAGATCCATTATCAGCAACCGATGCTGCAACGGCAGCTTCTGGTGCTCTATTTGATGCTGATAACGGGATTTACCCCATCTACAATATGTGGAATGCCGATGGTAAAGATCTTATTGATCCTGCGACTGGTAAGTTCAAGAATGTTTCTCGTAAGTATACTCCCGAAAAATGGGATGACTACCTCTTCAGACCTGGTAAAAAGATGGAAGGAAGTGTCAAAATTTCTGCAGGTAACGATAACTCATCACATTATACATCTTTCGGGTATCTAAAAGATGAAGGATATTATATCGGATCTGACTTCCAGAGATTTACTGCAAGATCGAATATAGATCAAACCCTTACTTCATGGATGAAGTCTACGCTTAATATGTCTTATGCATATATGGAAAAGAATAATCCTGGACAGGAAGATAACATGAATAATGGCTTCCAATTCGTCAACTTCATGCCAAGCTTATTTCCTGTTTTCCAAAGAGATGCAAAAGGCAATAAAATACCAGATACAATACTTGGTGGAGATAAGTACGATTATGGTATGTATCAAGACTATGGAAGATCGTATGCTTCTGGTATCAACCCAGCTGGAGCAATAAAACTGGATAAGAATAAAACCATATCGCATCAATTCAATGGCAACGCCAACATCGAAGCAAGATTTCTAACCAACTTCAAATTTACTGCAAATTTAGGGATGCAGTACCGAGGAGAAAAGCTCGATGCATTAACAAATCCTTACTATGGGGATGCTGCCGGAATTGGCCGTATTGAAAAAACTGCATTTTGGTATTTAGGCTTAACTGCCAACCAGATTTTATCTTGGACAAAATCTTTTGGCAGCCACAACTTAAACGCATTTGTTGCACACGAGTCAAACTATTATGACATGTCTGACATGACAGGTCAAAAATCTAAGATTGCCCGTCCTTCAAATCTTGAATGGTCCAATGCTGTCATTATGGGCAACATGGATTCTAAAACATACGGCTACTCGCTTGAAAGTTATTTTGGACAAATCAACTACGATTACGATAACAGATTCTTCATTAACGGATCGATTAGACGTGACGGAAGTTCTCGATTTGTAGACGATAATAAATGGGGAACCTTCGGCTCTATTGGTGCTGCTTGGTTGCTCACCCGTGAGAATTTCTTAAGCAATGTGAACTGGTTAAAAAGCCTTAAGTATAAAGCTAGTTGGGGTGTTTTAGGCAACCAAGAATTCAACACAACTCCATCAATAGCAGGCTACTATCCTTATGAGGATTTGTATAATATAAGTAATCTAAATGATCAGTTAGCATTCAGTTTTGCTTATAAAGGAAATAGAAATCTTACTTGGGAGAATAGCAAAACGTTCAATACCGGTTTCGAATTTGACATTGCCAATTTCTTGACAGGAGAAGTTGAATACTACCATAAAACAACAACCGACATGCTATTTATGAAGCAGGTTGCAACTTCTCTTGGCTATGCATCTTACCCTGTAAACGATGGAAAAATGGTAAACCAAGGTGTCGAGTTAACGCTTAATGCGAGTGTTGTTAAAAGTAAAGATCTAAACGTAAATGTTCGTTTTAATGCAGGTCATTACAAAAATGAGATGATAACCATGCCTATGGACGAAACGACAGGCAAGGAGAAGCCACTGGAAATTAACACATTCTACGGATGGGCAAAAAATCATTCCCTATATGACTTCTATATTCGCGAATATGCAGGAGTAGATCCTACTACAGGTCTTTCTACATGGAATTCGTACTATAACGTATTACCAGATGGTACTAAAGAGCATATTACGGATATGCAAAACTATACAAGTTCAAAGACCATAAACAAACTCGAAGTTGTTAAAACATCCAATTACGATGAAGCAACCAATAAGTTTGTCGGTAAATCTGCAATACCAGATGTATCAGGAGGGTTTGGCTTTGATGTAAACTATAAAGGCATTGAATTTAACACCACCTTTATGTATGCAATTGGAGGCTACGCTTACGATGGAGTATATGCATCTTTAATGGGCAATGGAACTCCTGGCTCTTCAAACTGGAGTAAAGATATATTGAATCGCTGGCAAAAGCCTGGAGACATTACAGATGTACCCAGACTATCTTCGGATTACGACAAAAACGTAAATGCCACATCTACAAGATTTTTAACCAAGCGTTCATATTTAAGCTTCTCAAATGCTCGAATCGCATACAGTTTACCTAAAAGCGTGCTAAGCAAACTGAACGTTAATAGACTAACCTTCTTCGTGTCAGGAGATAATCTTTTCTTACTATCAGCAAGAAAAGGATTTGTTTCGATGAGCAGTGAAAGTGGGAATTCAGATAGAAGCCAATACATTCCTCTAACTACGTTTATTGGAGGTGTTACACTTCAATTCTAATTACCAAAAAAAAGAATTTTATGAGAACAAAAATATTAAGCTTAATTGCAATATGCTTTCTAGCAGCAAGCTGCTCGGAAAGTTTCCTTGAGGAAGAGCCTACTAGTGTAATCTCACAAACACAGCTTAAGGAAAATGCCAAGTGGAATCCCAACATCATGCTTGGACAATCGCTAGGCATTTCGGCCACCTTAATCAAATATGGAACAGGTGGCACAGAGGATCATGATGATTTCGGACAAAAATCCATAGATATCGCAACGGATATCATGAGTGGTGATATGGCATTAACAGCAAAAACATATGGATGGTTTGGTAATGATGCAGATCTTCAAAATAATACACCAACAAGAATGAGAACTTATAAAGCTTGGAGGTATTATTATAGGATCATCAAAGCGGCAAATGAAATATTTGACACCTTTGGATCTGACACCCAAATACCTGAAGAAGGTTCCGAGAATCGCATTTATTTCGGTCAGGCAAAAGCAATGAGAGCCAATTCTTACTTTAATTTAGTATTGCTCTACGCAGGTAACTATGATGTATCTAAAGATAAAAAAGTTCTTCCGATATACACATCTCAGCTTACCGCCGAAACAAAGGGTCTTTCTACTGTAGATCAAGTATACGATCGTATTATCACAGATCTAAAAGATGCAATTACGGCATTAAATGGATATACAGCAACTTCAAAAGACAGAATAAATGCTGACATTGCAAAAGGAATGCTTGCTTATGCATACCTAAACAGAGGTGATAATACAAAAAAGGATTATGAAAATGCGGCATTATTATCCTCAGAAGTAATTGCCAACGGAAATTATCCCCTAATGACAAAGGATGAAATTCTCCAATCGGGATTCAATAATGTTTCAATTCCTTCTTGGATGTGGGCCATTGATCTTACCAAAGATAATACAGCAGGACTTCCTACTTTCTGGGGACAGGTTGACTACTTCACCTATAGTTATGCCTACGCCGGAGATAGAAAGGTCATCGACAAGAATCTTTTCCTAACGATTCCCAAAACCGATACCAGAAGAAGCTGGTTTCATTCCTCTGTTCTTATTCCTTGGAATAAATTCTATGACAATGCAAGAAAAGCTGGAGGAAATCGTCTTTGGGACAATGATGAGGTTTTCATGCGTGTAGAGGAAATGTATCTAATCAACGCAGAAGCAAATGCAAGATTAAATCAGCTTCCTGCTGCTGCTACAGCACTAAAGGAATTACTACTCGAAAGAGACAATACTGTTGCCGCTACCGTTGAAACAATGGACCAACCCACACTTCTTAATCAGATTTATTTTAACTGGAGACTTGAAATGTGGGGCGAAGGGAAAGGACTTCAAACGATGAAACGTTTCAAAAAATCGATGACAAGAGGAGCAAACAACGTATCATTAGCTGGTGTAACTATTAGCTATGACGATCCTCGCTTTATATTTCAAATCCCAGAAAGAGAGGTTAACAACAATCCAAATTTAAATAAGTAACCTTTTTATAAAACTGCGAAGGGCGCTATATAGCGCCCTTTCTTTTTTATACGTTTTATACGGTCATCTCAGACATTTAGAGTTTGTCTGAAAATTTAAAAAAAAGCATTAAGCATATGAAACAATGCTCCTCCCATGAAAAAACGTCAATAGCCTATAACACATGTAAAGATAACTTCGACAATAAGTACGTCAACAGCATTGAAGGAGGAAGCGCATTTACTATAAAAACCGAAGCGAAAACAGTTCTAGTTAAGAACTTAACGAACAGGTAATCGAGTTTTGCATAATGATCAAAAATAATCGCGAAAAGCTGGCAACAACGGGATTTGTTATCATCAAGACAATGGAAAGCGGAGAGTAATCACCTAACTATGTAAATACCTCCACACTACAAGACACAGGCAAAAGTTTACTTATCTTTTCAGTAAAGCCCCATACCAACATCCACTTCTACGTATTTCTTTTCCCCTCTGTAAATTTGGTTCCTTCTGATTTAGCAGCATGGCATAAGTTAGCCCTACTTCTAGGAACAAAAAGATCAAATCCTTCTAGCAAGTTCTCCTCCCCCAATGCTGTTATTTTACCATAAAATCAAACATGGCCAATAGCAGACTTGCCTTTTTACTTTTTAGCCAGAATGGCTACACCTGCTTATAAAATAGTTTGTACGAATAAAGATTAGCTATGATAAAAACAACAAGACACTTACTGATATTAAACAAAATAAAACAACCTATTTAACATTACATCACTAGATATAATTCAATTAAAGGAATCAGAACCAAATCATATTTTTCAATTTCACACCACCCCCCTTAACAACTTCAGGTTTCACCGTCAAAAAAAAGCATTAAACAAGCCCCCCCCCTTCACAACTCCAGACTATCACAAACAAACAACACAAATCAACATTCGTAGATTACTCTTGGCTATTCCTATATTTGCGCTTGTAAATGCAAATTATTGTTATAGTTTTGCAGACGTCAAGAAATGCTATCCAACATCAAAATAGCATTGTGACAATAACAACCAATTTACGAACTGCTAAAAAAACTATTATGAGGCGATTTTTGACGTTACTTGTAACGATCGTTGTCTTTGGTGTTAGCCCAACGCTAGCACAAACAAAGCAAGTCTCAGGAAAGGTTGTAGGATCAGACGACAACCTGCCTATTCCTGGAGTAAGTGTATTAGTAAAAGAAGCGCCAACAATTGGCACAACAACTGATGCAAATGGCAACTACACACTGAAAAATGTTCCTGCAAATGGGAAAACTTTAGTGTTCCGTTTTGTAGGATTTCAGACTCTCGAAATGCCTATAACTGGTAATGTTATTAATGCACAACTTCTATCTGAAAATCAAAAGATCGAAGAAGTTGTTGTAATGGCTTATGGAACAGTAAAAAAGTCAAGTATGACTAGTTCTGCAACCGTTGTAGGTGGAAAAGAACTCTCTACAAGACCTGTTTCAAATGCAGTTAAAGCCCTTGAGGGACAAGCTGCGGGGGTACAAGTCACTCCTGGATACGGTGCTCCAGGATCTGCGCCTACCATTCGTGTGCGTGGTTTTGGATCTATTAATGCATCAAGTGATCCTCTTTATGTTGTTGATGGCATTCCATACGATGGAGGCATCGGCAACATTAACTCTGACGATATCGAGAGCCTTACTGTACTTAAAGATGCAGCAGCAACCTCTCTTTATGGTAGTAGAGCGGCCAACGGAGTTGTAATGGTAACCACTAAAAAGGGTAAAAACGAACAATTTACAGTTACTGCAAAAGCTAGTTTTGGTATCTCGCAAAGAGGTATTCCTGAGTATTCAAGAATTGGAACGATGGATTACTATCCAACTATTTGGAGCGCGGTAAAGAATGGCTACTCTTGGGGACAAGCAACCTATACTGCCTCAAACAAATGGCAACCAGGCGTTCTACCTGCATCTGGAACCGCTTCCGAGGCATATGGTGCTGGACTTGCCAATGCCAATTTAATTTCAGCATTCCTTAAGTATAATATACTCACCACCGACGGAAAAAATGCTATGGATCCGACTGCTATCATTGGGGCAGATGGGAAAATAAATCCAGATGCAAAAATTCTCTCTGGATATAATGACCTAGATTGGTTTAAAGAACTAACGAGACTAGGTAAGCGTAAAGACTACTCAGTAACTGCAAGTGGTGGTACTGCAAAATCGGATTACTACTTTTCAGTTGGTTACCTAGATGAAAACGGATATGTAGTTAATTCCGACTATGAGCGTCTTACTGCAAGGTCTTCTATCAACATGAAACCTACTTCATGGTTGAAATTAGGAACAAACATTTCGGGTACCGTAGTTAATGCCAACCAAATTACAGGTGATGCCGATAACTCATCCGCCTATAAGAACCCATTCTTCTTTGCCCGCGGCATTGGACCTCTTTATCCTGTATACCTTCACGATCCAGCAACAGGCAACCTTGTGTTAGATGAGAAAGGACAAAAGCAGTATGACTATGGCCAACTAAAATCAAGAGGATCTGGCGCAAGCGCTGGACGAAATGTACTTGCTGAACTCTTGTGGAATTCCGACAAGTACAAGACGAACGTATTAGACAGCAAAGCTTACGCCGAGGTTTACATTCCATATGGATTTAAACTATCCGTAAATGGAGGATATTACGTTCGTAACTTTAAGGATGGACAATACGACAACATAACTGTTGGTGATGGTGCTCCTGCAGGAAGGTTGAACAAGAGCTTCAATCAAATTACAAGCATAACCTTAAACCAATTGTTGACTTGGAATAAGTCTTTTAACTTGCACAATGTTGACGTTCTTGTAGGTCATGAATCATACGCCTATAAGTATAGCGAAATGGCTGGTATGAAACAGGGGCAAATTGTATCTAATATTCAAGAGTTCCCTAACTTTACAGACCTATCCGACATGTCTTCGAAGGAAGATAATGACAAGCTGGAGAGCTACCTTTCGCGTATCAACTACAACTATGCAGAAAAATACTTTATTAGCGGATCATATCGTCGTGACGGATCTTCCAGATTCGGATCAGATATTCGCTGGGGCGACTTCTTCTCGGGCAGCTTAGCTTGGAATATTACTCGCGAAGATTTCATCAAAGAATTCTCTTGGATCAACGAGCTAAAGCTTAGAGCATCATATGGTGAAACCGGTAATAACTCCATTGGCTCATACTATCCTTATCAAGATCTATACGGATTAGGCTGGAATAACGGTATGAACTCAACTGGTGGTATTTTACAAAGCACCTCGCTAGCCAACTCTGAAATCTCATGGGAAAAGAACAAGCAAAGTAATATTGCTCTTGACTTCAAGTTTCTAAATAGGGTTTCAGGATCTATCGAATGGTTCAATAGAGAATCTGACAACCTACTTTTTGATGTTCCTCAACCGCTATCATCAGGACGTACATCTAAGCCACAAAACATTGGCACAATGTACAATAGAGGTGTTGAGGTGAGCTTAAATGGAACCCTTGTTAACATGACCAATGGATTTAACTGGAACATCTCGGTTAATGCCACTACGCTAACCAACAAGATTACCAAAATGCCAGTTGAATCTCCAACTATAATCTTAGGTACAAAGCAGTTATCAAAAGGTCATAGCATTTATGACTTTTGGTTACGCCAATGGGGAGGTGTAGATTCTCGTGATGGTTCTGCTCTTTACGTTTATGACGACCAACTTGACGCTGCAGTTTTCAATGAAACAGGGAAACCATACGTATTCAGAACAATTGATGGCAAGAAGTACACAACAGATCCAAACTATGCTAAGTATGGCTACTGTGGAAGTTCAATACCAGATGTATATGGTGGTATAACCAATACATTCTCTTATAAGGGTATTAACCTAAGCATACTACTAGCTTATAGCATTGGCGGCAAGGGTTATGATGCTGCATATGCCTCATTAATGTCCTACGGAGCAGGTAGTGCGCTACATACAGACATCCTTAAAAGCTGGCAAAAACCGGGCGACATTACCGATGTACCACGTATTGATGTTACCAAAAACGCTCAGCTAAATGCAGGTTCTTCGCGCTGGCTTGTTGATGCAGACTATCTTGCTCTCAAGAACATCTCTCTAGGCTATACCTTCCCAACTAAGCTGGTTAACAAGGCTGGTCTTAAAGGATTAAGCGCCTACTTCTCGGGTGACAACCTTGGCATGCTAACTAAAAGAAAAGGATTTAACCCTCAACAAAACTTTGGTGGAACAACAAGTAACACCTACGTTATGTCGAAAGTATACACTTTTGGTGTTAATGTAACTCTCTAACAAGTAAAGACATGAAAAGAATAAAATATTTTGGAATAGTAGTTCTGTCACTCTTCCTATTCTCGTGCCAGAAAGAATTTCTCGACACAACACCAACCGCATCCGTTGATGCCAAAAACGCATTTTCGTCATTAGACAATGCGTATGCGGTTATCAATGGCATTCACCGCTACATGTATAATAGTGGCGATTATCAAGACGAAAGTGGCGAAGCTTCGATAAATCTTCGGAGAGATATGCTAGGCGAAGATTTATGTATGACTGCAGCTGGCAACGGTTGGTTTAACAGATTCTACCAATGGACCGATCATAGAAATGGACAAGCAACAGCTAATATTTACCCTTGGAGATTCTACTATCGTATCATTGCCAATGCAAATGCCGTTATCGATGGATTAAATACCAAGTTTGCCGACAAGAAAGACGATGGATTTTTTCAAGAAATTATGGCTCAAGCATTAACATACAGAGCATGGGCACACTTTAACCTAGTTCAACTATACGCAAAACGCTACGATCCTACAAAAAAAGGAAACAATAGCCAACTTGGAGTAGTGCTAAGCACAACATCTGAGGTTCTTCAAAGACCTCGTTCTACAGTTGAAGAAGTTTATGCGCAAATCAATACAGATCTTAACAATGCTATTGCCCTATTCAAATCTTCGGGATCTTCTCCTGCACAGATTTCAGATCTATCCATTTATGCTGCTGAAGCCATCAAGGCTAGAGTTGCATTGACAACAGGAGAATGGCAAACGGCAATTGATTATTCATCAGAAGCATTAAAAGCAGGTAAGCTTTTTACTGCCGCAGACTTTAAAGCAAATGGTGGATTTCCAACTATCTTCAGTTCTTACCCTGGTGCTGGTTCGGAATGGATTTGGGGTAGCCAAGTTAAGTCGGATCAAAACACTTACTTTGCAAGTTTCTTTGCTTATATGTCATGGAACTATAGTTCTACAAACATTAGAACGAATCCAAAAACCATTACTCGCGAGCTATATGATGCTATGCCAGCAACCGATGCTCGCAAGGCCATGTTCTCGCTAACCGGTTACGACATCTATGCTAAAGCACCAAACCAACTTGATTCACGCGCTCTTGTAGCTTCATATGAAACTAAAAAGTTCAGCGCAGTAGCTCCTGCTGATAGCCGTGGAGATATCGCCTATATTAGAGTTGCAGAAATGTACCTCATCAAGGCTGAAGCCGAAGCTAGAATCGGCGGAAAAGATGCTGATGCCCAGAATACATTAGCAACATTACTAACAAGCAGATACGATGCTGGTACTTACGTAAAATCGGCAAATACAGGACAAGCCCTGATTGATGAAATCCTTCTCCAACGCCGAATCGAGTTATGGGGCGAAGGTTTCCGATTTACCGATTTAAAGAGACTAGATCTTCCTTTAGCAAGAGTAATTACTGCAGTACCTGATCCTGCAAAACCATACAAGACTGGCCACATTACAGCAAATTACTCGGGACATCACGACCCAACTCTTTGTGTGGTTACTGAAGTTCCTGCTGGCGATGCCAGATGGCAGTGGTTTATCCCTAAGGATGAAATCAACGCGAATAACCTTGTTATTCAAAACGAATAGGCGCAACTAACGATGCTAACATAGCGCATTGTTGTTCGCAACGAAACATGTTAGGAGGATATTCTAAAAAGGATATCCTCCTTTTTTATATATGTTCAAATCCTAATAAGTATTCACTAAAATAGAAATGCAAAAAAAAAAAAAGACTCTATACCAATTTAGGTGGATAAGCCTACTATTTATATCTTTCCCTTACGAATAGCGCGATGATATTTTCGTTCGCCTTAGAGATAGAGAGCACATCGAGTTACACCTAATTTTGAACTTATAGAACTTAATTCAGTCGAGAATGAACTTCATTCTATATTTATATAAAAATCTTACCGTTTCCTATATAAAATGCCTCATTCCAGAAAGGAAATAGACCATTCCAGAAAGGAAATTTGAGACTGTTCATGCAACTGTGTCTGCAAAATGATAACGATAACTTTGCAGACAATGAAAGAGGAAGAAAAAGTAGCGAGCTTCAGCTACGAGGAATTTGAGAAGGAGGCCATCAAAGGCCTTTACGAGCGCAAGAGCCTAAGCGGCGAGAATGGGGTGTTCGCCCCGCTGCTCAAGCACTTTTTGGAGAAGGCCCTAGCGCTGGAGCTGGAGCAGCACCTGAAGGATTCGGAGGGCAACAAGCGCAACGGCGCTACCACCAAAACGGTTAAGAGCTCGAACGGCGAGTTTGAGCTCAGCCCCCCCAGAGACCGTAACGGATCCTTTACCCCAGAGATCGTGGCCAAGCGGCAGGTGCTGCTGGACGACGAGCTCTGCGAGAAGGTGCTCTCGCTCTACGCCAAGGGGATGAGCTACGCCGACATTCGGAAGCTGCTGATGGAGGTTTACGGGCTTTCGCTCTCGCCCGCCCAGATGAGCGAGCTCACCGATCGGCTCATCCCCGAGCTGCAGGAGTGGCAGCAGCGCCCGCTGAGCCCGCTCTACGCGATAGTCTGGTTCGACGCCATCCACTTCAAGTGCCGCGAGGGCGGTGCAGTGCAGGGCAAGGCGCTCTACAACGTCTACGCGGTCAGCCAGGAGGGCTTTCGGGAGCTGCTGGGCATCTACATTGCCGGGAGCGAGTCGGCCCGCTTCTGGCTGGAGGTGCTGCAGGATCTGCGCCTTCGGGGCGTGGAGGACATCCTGATCGCCTGCACGGATAACCTCAAGGGCTTCAGCGAGGCCATCAGCAGCACCTTTCCCGAGACGGTCATCCAGAGCTGCATCGTCCACCAGGTGCGCAGCACGCTCAAGTACGTGGTTAAAAAAGACTACAAGGCCATCACCGCCGACATGCGGGCCATCTACGGCAGCCCCACGCTGGAGGCGGGCGAGGCGGAGCTCGAGCGCTTCGCCGAGCGCTGGGGGACGAAGTACCCCACCGCCGTCAAGAGCTGGCGGGAAAACTGGTACAAGTTGAGCTCCTTCTTCGACTTCGGCAGGGAGATCCGCCGGCTCATGTACACCACCAACCCCATCGAGGGCATCCACCGGCGCATGCGGAAGGTGACCAAGACCAAGGGGTGCTTCTCCTCCGACATGGCCATCAAGAAGCTGATATACCTCGTTATTCGGGATATCAACTCGAGCCCAAAGCGGGAAGTTGCGGGGTGGAAGCTCATCTACGGGCAGCTTTGCATTAAATTTGCCGAGCGGATGGCCAAGTTTGGAGCATGAAGAACACCCGCGAAGGAAGGCCAGGCCTCCTAGCGGGGCAAGGGTATACAAGTGGCTCCGTTCCTCCGCCACCCTTGCCCCGCTAGCAGCCCTAACCTAAAAGGCAGGCGTAATTCCTGCTTCCGAAAAAATAGGGTAGACACAGTTCCGTGAATAATCCCGGAAATTTCTTCAAGTCTACCGGAATTATATGCCATTCTATAAGGTAAAGCATCAGCATAACCATCTGCTGACTCAATAACATATAATACGCTCATATCGTCTTGCATGCAGCCTCTAAATCACCATCCCCCCCTCTTCAAAAACTAGGCAAAAAGCCTCTTCCTTTCAATTACTACGAGCAAATGGAATCTTTGTGATTAAAAATTTGTGTAGATTGTAAAATCAGTAAAAAATACTTGTATACTTTTTTAAACAAAATCGACATCGGCCATGTTCTTTAAGTAATAAGTCCTAAATTTTAACTAAAAAGTTCCCTATATGGCGATACTTGAATTGGTAACCTCCCATTCCGATCTAAAGGACAAAGAAATTAGCCCTTTTACCGGAAATGTTATCCTCCAGCTAACCGGCAATAAGCTGTTTACTCTTCCCGAAGAACGTATTGCTCGCATAAAGACTTGCAAAGATGATTATGACATAAAGTACATCCTAAGCATGGAAGGTGGAAAAGCCGAGATCATAAAAAAGAATGAGGCCAAAACCACTCTAGTTACAGAGCTTAACGAGATGGCAATAGAGCTTTGCATAATGGCCAAGGGCGATCGTGAAAAGCTGGCAACAACAGGTTTTGCTCTCATCAAGTCAACAGAGAGAGGAAAAGAGCCACCTAAACCTACCAACTTTAAGGTGGAGTATGGCGTAAACGAAGGTTCGCTTGTCTTCTCGGTAAAGGCCCATACCAATGCCCGCTTCTACGTATTCCTTTTCACCCCTGTAAATTCAATTCCTTCTGATTTAACAGCATGGCCTCAGGTTAGCTCTACATCTAGCAGGAAAGAGATTGAAGGATTTAAGCATGGGCTCGACTACCTATGCCGCGCGGCCTACATGGGGCCTAAAGGAAAGATTATCTATAGCGATGCCATTTCGGTATTGGCACGATAAAAAGCAAACGGCTAAAGGTAAAGGCAGAGACTTTCGTTTCTGCCTTTTTCATATCTATAGCAATTCTATACAGAGCGACAAAACGATGGATACACCTAAGGATAACTGAAAAAATTTGCCGCCCCTAACCATAATCAGGAGTATGAGATCTATGCATGAAAATGCTCCATAAGGACACGAAAATCCGTTACTAATGACATTGCGTAAGCAGCATAGAATGTCCGAAAAGTATCCAAAAGATACCCAATTAAAGCCAGCAAGCAGCTACCTACTTCTACTGACTAATTCGGCAAGAAAACTTCAGCAAGTAATCCATTCTAGATAGATTACCATCCCACCCTATCAGCGCTGTTATTTTACTATAAAATCAAGCACACCCACTATTAAACCTACTTTTTCACTTTTTATCCGAAATTGTTTCTCCAACTTACAAACTAGCTTATACGGATAAAAATCAGCTTTAATAAAAAAGAATACCACACACTGCATTTAAATTCATTCAAACAACAATTTTAACTTTTTATTATCTACCATAACCTTTAATCACAACATCACCCAACACCTTGCAAGTATCAATAACAACCATACAAATCATACATACCCCCATTTTCTAAAGCACACTATCGAAACAAAGACACAATCAGAAGCCAACACTACCACAACGCTACCACTAGTGTAAATATTGCGAACAGCGAACGGCAAGCAAGACCATTTGTACTATTTCCCCACTTATCCTTGCAAATGCAAATTATTGTTATAGTTTTGCAAATGTCAAAAATGCCATTCTACATCAGAAAAACATTGCTGACACTACAAACAAACAAATTACAAACTGCTAAACAAACTATTATGAGGCGATTTTTAACGTTACTCGTAACGCTGCTTGTCTTTGGCGCTGGTTCAGCACTAGGCCAAGTAAAGCAAGTTTCAGGGGTTGTTACATCGGCCGATGACAAA
Source organism: uncultured Acetobacteroides sp. (assembly GCF_963678165.1). Classification (NCBI taxonomy): domain Bacteria; kingdom Pseudomonadati; phylum Bacteroidota; class Bacteroidia; order Bacteroidales; family Rikenellaceae; genus Acetobacteroides; species uncultured Acetobacteroides sp. Next base: position 3,746,158 of record NZ_OY782755.1, read on the forward strand.
CAACCAATTCCCGGGGCGAGTGTCTTTGTAAAAGAGGCTCCAACAGTAGGCACATCTACCGATATCAACGGTAAGTATACCCTAAAAGGCATTCCAGCTAATGCCAAAACAATCGTGTTCCGTTTTGTCGGCTACTCCACTCTCGAAATGCCAATCAAAGCAGAATTGAGCCCATCATTACAATCAGAGACCCAAAAGATTGATGAGGTTGTGGTTACAGCTATGGGCATCTCCAAAGAAAAGAAAGCTCTGGCGTATGCCGTTCAAGACGTAAAGGCCGACGAACTCACCAAGGGTGCAAACACAAACTTGGCAAGCGCACTGCAAGGTAAAGTCTCAGGTGTCGAAATTTCACCTTCATCAGGTATGCCAGGAGCCTCTGCAAAAATGACAATCAGAGGATCTCGCTCTTTTACAGGCGACAACTCTCCTCTTTACATTGTTGATGGCATGCCTATTACGTCAACGTCAGACATGAGTACAGGAAACTCTGTTACTGGTACTGACTTTGCGAATCGCTCAGTAGACCTCGACCCCAATGACATCGAAAACATAAACGTACTGAAGGGGCAAGCTGCTTCTGCGCTATATGGTATGCGTGCTAGCAACGGGGTGGTACTTATTACAACTAAAAGTGGTAAGGGTGTTGCAAAAGGCAAGCCTGTAATCACCTTAAACTCAAATTTGTCATTTGATGTTATTTCGGTAATGCCCGATTTGCAAACTGAATTCGCCCAAGGTTCTGGTGGCGCTTATGACCCAACAGCATCTACCTCATATGGTCCTGCAATTTCGAAATTAGCAGATGATCCTGGCTATGGTGGTAATACCGTAAATGACTATACCTCCGAATTAGGTAAGCACGCAGGTAAGTACTATGTTCCACAACTTGCAAAAGCAGGACTAGACCCTTGGGCTACTCCACGCTCCTACAAAAACGCGGAAAAGTTCTTCAAAACAGGAGTTACCTCAAGCAACTCTGCCAATATCTCCCAGAATTTTGAAAAGGGAAACTACTCCTTTACCTTAGGGAATACCAAGTCAGAAGGTATTGTACCATCGACAGGCTTAAATAGGTATAACGCAAAGATGGCAGCAGAAGCGCAGCTTAACAGCAACTGGTCAACAGGTTTTACCGGCAACTATGTGGCATCAAAAATTACCAAACAATCTTCTGCAAACAACGGAGTTGTAGCAACCGTTTTCCCTGCACCTCCAAGCTACGACTTAGCAGGCATCCCCAGTCACATAAAGGAAGATCTTTATAAACAAAACACCTACCGCTCAACTTCAGGATTTGATGGAGCCTACTGGGCTGTTGACAACAATAGCTTTACAGAAAGATCTCAACGCTTCTTCGGAAATGCATTCTTAAAGTACTCTACGAAACTTAATACTGACAACCAAAAATTAGATATCAAGTATCAGCTAGGTGACGATTCATATACAACTGATTATTCTGACATCTGGGGATATGGACACTCAAATGCCACAGGTGAAATATACCAATATGGTTTTACTGTCAATGAGATGAACTCGTTGCTAACCGCAGCTTATAGCTGGAAGATTAGCGACAAGCTGTCATTTGATGCCCTTTTGGGTAACGAACTTGTTGATACGAAAAAGAAGTATTACAATGAGTATGGCAAGGATTTCAACTTTTCTGGATGGAATCATATGAACAATGCTTCAGTTTACAATTCATCAGAATCGTACACCAAACATAGAACGGTTGGTTTTTTTGGGAACATGTCGCTAGCATACGACAACATGTTATTCCTAAATGTAACAGGCCGTAATGATGTTGTATCCTCTATGCCTCGTAATAATCGTTCGTTCTTCTACCCATCCGTATCCTTAGGTTGGATCTTCACGGAGTTGGATGCCGTTAAAAACAACATACTAACTTATGGTAAGTTAAGGGCATCATATGCAGAAGTTGGGCAAGCTGGCGAATATGTAGAATCACACTATTCTACTCCTACCTATGGAGGTGGCTTTTCTTCTGGAACCCCACTGCTATATCCTATTGGTACTATAGTTGCCTTTACCCCTAATAAAACGGTATACGATCCAAAATTGAAGCCACAAAACACTAAATCGTATGAGATTGGTGCCGATTTGGCATTTTTAAATGGATTAGTTTCAGTAAACTACACCTTCTCACGTCAAAATGTAAAGGATCAAATATTTGATGTACCACTGGCAGGTTCTACCGGTTCTTCCCTATTGAGAACTAATGGTGGATCGATCCACACCAATGCACATGAGTTTTCAGTTTCTGTCGCCCCAATTAAAAGGAATAACTTCAAGTGGGACTTTGCATTTAACTTTACAAAGATTGACAACTATGTTGACGAACTAGCCCCTGGCGTTAACAGCATCTTCCTAGGTGGTTTCACAGAACCTCAAATTCGTGCAGGTATTGGATATAAATTCCCAGTAATTTATGGCGTAAGCTACCTACGAAATAGCGAAGGCAAGATTATTGTTGATTCAAAAGGATTACCTCAGACAGGCGAAGAAAAGGTTATTGGCACAGTTTCTCCTGATTTCCAACTCGGATTCAACAATACTTTCGAAATTTACAAATTCCGCATTTCGGCATTAATCGATTGGAAGAGTGGTGGTCAAATGTATGGTGGTACCGCAGGTATGCTTAATTTCTATGGTGTTAGCAAAAAATCAGTAGATTTTCGTAAGAAAGACTTCTTCTATTGCGAAGGAGATGCTGTAAAGGTTACGGGAACTGATGCCAATGGAAAATCAACATACGCACCTAACGATATTAAAATTTCTGGAGCAAATGCACAAACCTACTTCAGCAGGTTGAGCGACATCTCCGAATCAATGATTTACGACAATTCATTTGTCAAGTTACGTGAAATCTCTGTCAGCTATCCCGTTTGGAATAAAAGAGGTATTACCGTAAATGTAAATGCATTTGCTAGAAACATCCTACTATGGTCTGAGCTTAAAGGCCTTGATCCTGAAGCAGCACAGGGTAACACCAATATGGCAGGAGCTTTCGAACGTTTCTCGCTCCCCGGAACCTCTAGCTATGGATTTGGGATAAATATTAAATTCTAAAAAGGAAACGACAATGAAAACAATATTCAATATACCAAAAGTATTCTTGGCAGGAGCAGTCTTTGCTGCCGCGCTAGTTTCATGCTCGGAAGATACGATGGATGAAATCAACAAGGATATTAACAACACAAAAGATGCTCCAGCAAAATTTATTCTTGCTGATGTCATTACTTCAACAGCAGTAAATAATGCAGGAGGCGATATCAGCACATATGCCTCTGTTTATGTAGAGCATGAGGTGGGAGTACACAACCAGCTATTCCGTGCAGATCAGCGAACTAACGAACCAACTGCAGCATCAACATTCAACAACACTTGGGGTCAGCTTTATATTGCTTTGAAAAATGCTAAGATTGCCATAGAAAAGTGTTCAAAAGGTGGAAGCCAAGAAGGAAATGACGTAACCAAAGGAATAGCCGAAGTGTTGGCTGCTTATAATCTAGCCTTAGTTACCGATATGTTTGGTGATGTACCTTGGACTGAATCCTGCGATTGGACTAAATTCATGAACCCTAAAATTGACAAGCAGGAAAAAGTTTATGCGCAAGTAATGACGTATTTAGATGCGGCAATAGTAGATCTACAAGGAAAAGATTCTCATCTTTCAGGAGGTATGGGAGATTTCGACTTGCTCTACAACGGCAACAAAGCTAAATGGTTAAAGTTTGCCTATGGCTTAAAAGCTCGTTACACGATGCACCTAATCAAGCGTTCGGCAGATAAAAATGGAGATTTGCAAAAAGTTATTGATTATGTTGATAAATCATTCCAATCGCCAGATGATCAAGCAGCTTTCGCAATCTATGATGCATCTAACTTAAACCCAAAGTTTGACTTCTATTGGAGCCGTGAAGCGTTGGGAGCTAGCCAAAGCCTCGTAGATAAACTTGTTGAAAGAGATGACCCTCGTATGAGACGTATATTCTTCGACTACAATTCTTGGGCTCAAATTACAGGTGCTGATGATGAAAATGCTAGTATTGCACCAAATGGAACTGGAGTTGAAAAAATTGGGAAGTATAATGTATCAATGTTCTGCTATGCTCAAACCGCTCCAACACTCCTTTTAAGTTACCATGAAATACTATTTTTAAAGGCAGAAGCTCTCTGTCGTTTAAACAAAGCCTCAGATGCAGAACCAATTGTTAAAGAAGCCTTTATTGCTGGCATTGCCAATGCAGAGGTTGGAGTTAATGCTGCTTTAAATGCTCCCAACGTACTAAAGTATGGAGGATTAACTGAAACAACTCAAGCAATATCCGCTACTGAAGCCGCAGACTATTTTGACAATAAAGTACTCCCTCTATTTAATGCAAATCCATTGAAAGAGACGATGGTTCAAAAATATCTTGCCTTCTTCAATGCATCAAGTGAGTCTACAGAATGCTATAACGACGTTAGAAGGTTGATGGCATTAGGAGAAAACTTTATAAAGCTTAACAACCCTAACAAGTTCCCACTTCGTTGCCCCTATGGCGTTGACGATACTACTGCAAATCCTAATGTACAAAAAGCATATGGAGATGGTCAGTATGTTTACACAGAACCTGTTTGGTGGGCTGGTGGTACTCGCTAGTATCTCACTTAAATATACTTATCGAGGCTGCCTAAAAAAGCAGCCTCTTTTTATTTTTTACAGTAATAAATGAAAAAAAGATCGGTCAGATTAATATCTAATCTGCTAAATCCCCTACCCAAACAAGTAAAACTCCCTAGTCAACGCCAAATACTCCTTCGAGTAGGCATGACGCCCACCCTCTTCGATAACCAAATTATCCTCCATCATTTTCACCTGTACTCGAGAGAACTCTAGCAGTAGCCGCTTTATATCGGCATTAGGGGTGGCATATACATTCGTTTTTCGGGTACAGAATAGTCCCCGCGAAGCCGCAAGAGCAACAAATACGCTACCCTCCACATATGGCAGAATAACACACAGCCGACCATGCTCTTTTAGCAACCGAACCGAATTATCGATAAGGTTTTCGTGCGACAGCGCATGATCATGACGAGCCAAAGAGCGCGATTTGGTTGGCGGCTTTAGCGACTGCTTAAAGTAGGGAGGATTGGATACTATCAGATCAAAGAGTTGGGACTCCCCCACCCTAAAGTGGTTGTAGTCGGATGTCGCAACTGCAATTCTATTAGCCCAAGGGCTCTGTGTAGCATTCTCAGTAGCCTGCTCAACAGCATTGGCATCAATATCAATAGCCATAATGTGGGACTCTACGGTACGCTGAGCAAGCATCAGGGCAATCAACCCCGTACCCGTACCTACATCTAGGATAGATGCAGCGCCGCTCACATTCGCCCAAGCACCAAGCAGCACGCCATCGGTGCCCACCTTCATGGCCGTCTTCCCCTGCTCTACCTTAAACTGCTTAAACTGAAACCAACTGTTTGCCATTGATTAAAATACTGATTAAGCTGATTCTACAGATTTTCACTGTTTATTTATAATGCAATTCTTTCTGTCGTTCCAGAATTTATATGCTGAGTTCCCATTATCTAGTTATTTACAGTAAAAATAAAAATAATCCGTGTAAATCAGCCAGATCAATTCAATCCGCGCTCTATTCAGCATAGTAACCTGTAATTAAACGCTCGGATTTACCTTCAAATCAAAGTATCTTATCAGTGTAAATCATCTCCATCAGTGAAATCTATATTCTTATACTCCATTCACCCCCACAGAGAACAGCGCAAAGTCGTACTTGACCGGGTCGTTAGAGTCAAACCCTCGGAGCACCGTCGTAAGTTCCAGCACCGCCCTTAAGTCGTTTTGCTTCCGAGTTAAAATCCCCAGTTCGCGCGATACATTGCCCACGTGCAGATCTAGCGGAATAAGCAAATCCTTCGGCTGAAGGCATTGCCACAGCCCAAAATCCACCCCCTCGCCATCCGTTCGAACCATCCAGCGAAGGAACATGTTCAGCCTTTTGGCAGCCGATCCAGCATCAACGTTAGCAACATGCCTTAGCGTCGGAGAAGCAACCCCCAATACAGATTCGAAGTGCCTCCTAAGCGCACGAAGCGCATCCTGCGCCGTGCCTACCTGCTGTCCAATCAGAAACTCGTCCATGCTGCCGTAGCTCCGGTAAATGGCAGCCAGCGCACGTACAAACCCAACGGCATCCTCCTCGCCAAAGGTTCGATGCCGAAAGCCCTTCAGCACCCGTAAATCGGCTTCGGTATGGTTGATGATGAAATCAAACGGATTGCTATCCAAGCGGGCAACCAGCTCCTTCGACTTGGCAATAATCGTACTCCGCTGCCCCCAAGCAAACACCGCCGCAAAGAAACCCGCAATCTCGCGGTTCTGCTGACCCGAAAAAAGATGCGGAATCTGAACAGGATCGTCCTCAATAAAAGCAGAATGGCAGTACTTTCGGTACTGCTCATCAAGGAACGCCTTCACATCCACCAATCCGCTATCCATTTACCACCATCCCGTCGTTAAGGGTGATGATGCGGTCCGACATCTTCGCCAGCTCCAAGTCGTGCGTCACCACCACAAAGGTGTGCCCAAACTGGTCGCGAAGCTTAAAGAAGAGGCTATGCAGCTCCTGCTTGTTGTGCGAGTCGAGGTTGCCCGAAGGCTCATCGGCAAAGATCACCGACGGGTTGTTGATCAGCGACCGTGCCACGGCAACGCGCTGCTGCTCCCCTCCCGACATCTCCTGCGGACGGTGCGACAGTCGATGCGACAGCCCCAGCAGCTCCAGCAGCTCCTTTGCCTGCCGCTCCACCTCGTGGCTGCTCCTACGCGCAATATACCCGGGGATGCACACGTTCTCCAGCGCCGTAAACTCGGGCAGCAGGTGGTGCTGCTGAAAAACAAACCCAATCTTCTCGTTGCGGAATGCCGACAACGTCCGGTCGTTCATTTTGCAGATGTTCTCCCCATCAATAAGCACCTCTCCCGACGAGGGCTTCAGCAAGCTGCCCATAATCTGCAGCAGGGTAGTCTTCCCCGCCCCGCTAGCACCAACAATGCTTACCACCTGGTTCGGCTCAATATCAAGGCAAATCCCCTTAAGCACCTCCAGCTGGCCAAACTCCTTACGAATATCTTTAACTGAAATCATTGGCTTTTCATAACATGCACCGCGAAGATAGGAATAAGAAGCGGAATAGTAGCTCCCCTGTCCGTTTTTGTCCACCCCCATATGCCCGCCGATCCATTTAAAGGCCACCCCCATCACCGCAGCTTCGCCAGCTTGCACAATCGCCGGGTAGATCTGCACAATTGCTCCTGCGGTTTGCACATTCACTCCTGTGCTTTACACACCAGCACCTGCGCCTTACACATTAGCTCCGTCTCTTTGCACATTTGCTCCTGCGACTTACACAATCGCTCCTGCGGCTTACACAATCACACCTGCGACTTGCACAATCACACCTGCGACTTATACAATCACACCTGCGACTTACACATTCGCACCTGCGACTTACACATTCGCTCCTGCGACTTACACAATCACGCCTGCGCTTTACACATTCGCTCCTGTGCTTTACACACCAGCACCTGCGGCTTACACATTTGCTCCTGCGCCGAGCACAATCGTCCCTCCCCCATCACACCGCTCAACAAAAAGCGGCCACCCCAACCGAGGTGACCGCCTAAATCTATCTGACGAAAGAGTAAGTCCTACTACTTTTCTTCGCCTTCTGCGAGCTTATTCTCATCGCCCACCTTAAACAGGTCGTAGGCAATTGGAGTAGCAACCAGAACCGACGAGAAGGTACCGATACCAACACCCACAAGTAGCGCAAACGCGAAACCGCGGATAACATCCCCACCAAAGAAGAAGATGGCGAACAGTACCACAAGCACCGTACCTACCGTATTAACGGTACGCGAAAGGGTGCTGTTAATGGCCTGGTTGATGTTAACCTTAAGGCTGCGGTTAGGATGCTCCCTACGGTACTCACGGATACGGTCGAAGATGATCACCGTATCGTTAATCGAGTAGCCGATAATGGTTAGGATTGCCGCAATAAAGCTCATGTCAACGTCCATGTTAAATGGCATAATCGACGAGAACAGCGAGTAAAATCCCAGCACAAACATCGTATCGTGGAACAGCGAAGCAACGCCGCCAAGTCCCCACTGCCAACGCTTAAATCGGATGGCGATGTAGATGAAGATGGCAATCAGCGAAACGATAACCGCAATAATAGCGCCCAGTTTGATGTCATCTGCTACCGATGGACCAACCACCGAAGAGGAAATGATTCCAATTGAAGTCTTGTTTGTTGTTGCAAACTCATCGTAGGTTAGCGACGTCTTGTTTAGCTTATTCAGCGACTGGTAGAGCTTCGTGCTGATAATGCTATCCACGTTGCTTTTGTTATCATGGATAAGATACTTTGTAGTAATCTTCATCTGGTTAGCCGAACCAAACTGCTTCACCTCAGGGCTCTCGCCGAGGGCCGTGCTAAGCGCTGCACGCACATCGTTGGCATGAACATCCTGGTCAAAGCGCACCGTGTAGGTTCTACCACCAGTAAAGTCAACACCGTAGTTGAATCCCTTAATCACCCACGAAGCAGTACCAAGGGTGATAACGGTTATCGAGAAGATGTAAGCATACTTACGAACACCCACAAAGTCGAAGTTGGTGTTGGCAAGGAAGTTCTTGGTATGGTCAGTGTAGAATTTGATGTTACGACCCTTATTCAACCACCAGTCAAATACCAAATGGCTTATAAATAGTGAGGTGAACAACGAAGTCATAATACCAATGATAAGGGTAGTTGCAAAACCTTGGATAGGTCCCGAACCAAAAATGTAAAGGGCAATACCGGTAATCAGCGTAGTAAGCTGTCCATCGATAATTGAAGGGAGAGCATGCTTGAAGCCATCAGTCAATGCTAGGCGAACGCCCTTTCCAGTTCTCAATTCTTCCTTAATACGTTCGTAGATGATAACGTTCGCGTCAACCGCCATACCCATGGTAAGCACGATACCCGCAATACCAGGAAGGGTAAGAACCGCCTTGAACGATGCAAGCACCCCAAAGAGTAGGAACACGTTGGCTACAAGAGCAACGTTGGCAACCAAACCAGCACCGCTATAGAAGAAAATCATATAGCCAAGAACCAGAAGGAATGCTATAATGAATGACAGCATACCGGCATTGATAGACTCCTGACCCAACGATGGACCAACAACATCTTCCTGAACGATCTTAGCAGGAGCAGGCAGTTTACCAGAGTTAAGCACGTTTGCCAAGTCATCAGCCTCTTGAGTAGTAAAAGTACCCGAGATAGAAGAACTACCGCCTTCGATAGCCTGGTTAACGCGAGGAGCCGAGTAAACCAAACCATCAAGTACGATGGCAATTTGTCTACCTACATTATCTCCTGTTAAGCGAGCCCAAGTTTTGGCACCTTCGCTATTCATACGCATTGAAACATCAACGCTACCATGCTTGTCATCAAATTGCTTAGATGCATCAACAATTACAGAACCATCAAGAGGTGCCTTACCATCACGGCCGGTAATCCTTATTGCGTAAAGTTCAATTCTGTCGGTCTCAACCTTTTTAGGACCAGTAACAACTGGCTTAACGCTCCACATAAGGGCTAGGTCACGAGGGAAAAGAGCCTTAACAGCAGGCATTGCAAGGAATGCGTTAACCTTAGCAGTATCCGAGATACGAGCAGTTCCAACAATCGAGCCAGGCATTACATTACCCTGACCATCAATGTATGGTTGAAGAAGAGAAAATAGCGAGGTCTGCGATTTTGCTTCAGCCCCCTTACCCTTTCCAAGCTCTTTCTTTAGGGTATTTGTTTTAGCCACAGGTTCGGCAGCAGCAACCTTGGTAGAGTCGCCCTTCATTGTGGTATCTTTAACAACACCACCAGCCTTTACAATCTCAGCCACCTTTGCATTGGCAGCCATAAGAGGTTGTACCAGCTGCGTAAGCTCATAGGTTTCGAAGAACTGAAGATTGGCAGTTCCTTGAAGAAGCTTGCGTACACGCGAAGGATCCTTTACCCCTGGAAGTTCAACAAGAATACGACCGGTGTTGCCCAAACGCTGAATGTTTGGTTGAACTACACCAAAGCGGTCGATACGGTTACGAAGAACGTTGAACGAGTTCGCGATTGCACCATCAGTCTGCTTACGAAGTACATCAAGCACTTGCGCATTGGTCGACTCTGGAGTAATCTGCGACTTAAGCTCGTAAGTTCCGAAGATCTTGCTCAGCTTTTCGTTAGGAGCAACTTGCTCATAAGCCTTACCAAATAGAGTTACGAAATCGCTCTTGCTAGACTTCTGCATCTCCTTGGCTAGCTCAATAGCCTTGTTGAAAGATGCATCAGCGCTATGATTCGACAAACTCTTCAGGATTTCGGGAACCGAAACCTCAAGGGTTACGTTCATACCACCTTTAAGGTCAAGCCCTAGATTAAGCTGTCTATCCTTACACTCTTGGAAGGTGTATAGATTAAATAGGTACGCGGGTTGATTCTTCATAGAATCAAGGTAGTTGTTGAGCTTTTTGTTATCAATGGAATCAATTCCATTCTTGCCCTTAACTGTAGCGTACTCCTCTGCCTTCTTTTCCACTCTACTGGCCACAAACGTGAACGATAGCTGGTATAAGCAGGCAACGGCTAACACAATTGCGATAAAAGATATCGCGCCTCTATTCTGCATTGGTTGAAAATTTATTAATTATCTCCTTTGATTACACTCCTGTACATGCAAGGCGCAAATTTATCATTTTTTTCGAATTCCTATTAAAAAATATTGATGCTTGCAGCCTTCTCCTAAATCTAAAAGTTAAAATCCTTTGACTATAAAACATAAAAGCACAGTAAAATAGCCATGCAGACGTCGTTTTACCTCTAGTTCCACCTGCAATTTAACGATTGTACATAGGCAGGTCGTGTTGAAAACAAATATAATATGACAAAGTTTTACAAAGCTATCCAATAAAATTATACCTGATGAGATAACGAATACGTATAAAATATACCTTTGCCTCACATTAACAACTAATATCACACCGAAAATGAAAGGTTTTGTTGTAGCATTTACGCTAATTCTCTGCGCTATCGCTCCGATGGTTCAAGCGCAAGCACCTCAAGCACCATCCATCGAATTTAAGGTACTTGAGCACAACTTCGGCAAGTTGGAATATAAAGCGAACACCACTTATTCTTTCGAATTTAAGAACACCAGCAAAGTACCACTTATTCTCACAAGCGTATCGGCATCATGCGGATGCACAACCCCAGAATGGCCCAAGGAGCCCATCCTTCCTGGAAAGACAGGTGTGATAAAGGTTACCTATAATTCGCAAATTATTGGACCATTTACTAAACTTGTATACGTTTACTCCAATGCGGCAACCAACATGGTTACGCTAACCATAAAAGGAGAGATTTTACCCCCTAAATAGGGGAAACCCATATAAAAGACGGACAATATGCCAAAGTTATCTGAAAAAGCAAAAGTAATGCCTTCCTCTCCAATCAGGAAGTTAGTGCCCTTTGCCGATGCCGCAAAGAAAAGGGGTATTAAGGTTTACCACCTAAACATTGGTCAACCCGACATTCCCACTCCTCAGATTGCCCTAGATGCAATAAAAAACTTGGACGAAAAGGTAATTGAATACACACACTCTGCCGGGAACGAATCGTACCGAAAAGGATTGGCTGAATACTACCAGGATCTTGGTATAAACATATCGTCATCCGATATGATAATTACCACTGGTGGTTCCGAAGCCATTACAATTGCCTTCGGAGCTTGCCTCAATCCTGGCGAGGAGATCATTATCCCAGAACCATTTTACGCAAACTACAACTCGTTTGCAATCCAAACAGGCGTAACTGTAAAGCCAATTACCTCTTCCATTGAAACCGACTTTGGTTTACCACCCATTGCTGAGTTCGAAAAACTCATCACCCCAAATACTCGTGGAATTGTTATTTGCAACCCCAACAACCCCACAGGCTATCTCTACTCTAAAGAAGAACTCGAAACGCTTGCTTCCATCGTAAAGAAGTACGATCTATTCCTCTTTGCAGATGAAGTTTACCGTGAATTTTGCTACGACGGACACAGCCACTATTCTTGCTTAAGCCTAAAGGATATCGAGCAAAATGTGGTTCTTTTCGATTCTGTTTCGAAGCGATACAGCATGTGCGGAGTTCGTGTAGGTGCAATAATCTCACGAAACAAGGAAATTATTGCGGCATCCCTTAAGTTTGCTCAGGCTCGCCTTTGCCCGCCTGCCTTAGGTCAAATAGCCTCAGAAGCAGCTCTAAAAACCCCAAAATCGTACTTCGACGGAGTTTATAACGAGTACATCGAACGTCGCAACTTCATGGTAAAAGCACTAAATGAAATGGAAGGCGTTTACTGCCCAACCCCTAAAGGTGCATTTTACACGGTAGTTAAACTCCCAATCGACGATTCTGATAAATTTGCACAATGGCTCCTTGAATCATTCGAGCATAATGGACAAACCGTTATGGTTGCACCAGCAACTGGCTTTTACGCTACTTGTGGTTTAGGGAAAAACGAGGTACGCATTGCATACGTTCTCAAAAAGGAGGATCTAAAGAGTGCAATGGAATGCCTTGCTGAAGCCCTAAGAGTTTATACTGGAAGAACATTGTAACCTAATTTTTATCGATACAAATGAAGCCGTTCACCTTTTGGACGGCTTCATTTGTATCCAAAGACGACACTTTACCTCTCGAGTTAAGCCTTCTGCTTGTTAATTTCCTTCAATTTTCATCAGAAAGTAGATCGGCTCTACTCCGATTTAAGTTAAAAGAAGTAATTTCATCGCAAATTCGTTACGTTATCAGAAATTTGACATTCCATTGAACACTGAACTTTTTATCGCCAAACGACTAGTAAAAGAGCGCTCCTTCCAAGGATTAATTGCACAAAGGATGAGCAAAATAGCAACCATAAGCATTGCCATAAGCACTGCAGTAATGGTTCTAGCCATTTCAATTGTAATTGGCTTTAAAAAAGAGATTCGCGAAAAGGTTACCGGATTCAGCGCCCCAATTAAAATCACCAAGTTATCGCTCAACAACTCGCTTGACACTCCCCCTCTCAATAAAGGTTGGGTTCCCATTAGTAATTTGCGTAAAATATCGAACATTAAGTCGATACATCCATACACCATTAAAGCAGGTATCGTCAAAACCAACGAAGAAATTCAGGGAGTCATCCTCAAAGGTGTAGATAGCACCTACGACTGGTCCTTCTTTGCCTCTAATTTAGTGGAGGGACGACTTCCAAACTACAAAACCAACAGCACCTCAAACGAAGTGCTCATTTCAAAGATCAATGCAGCAAAACTGAAGCTAAAGGTTGGCGACAAACTCAGAACTTATTTTGTACAGAAGCCCTTTCGAATGCGCCCGTTTCAAATCGTAGGAATTTACGACTCCAAATTCCAAGAATTTGACAGCAAATTTGTAATCAGCGACCTTCGTCACTCCCAAAAGTTAAACCAATGGAGCAGTGATCAATATGCCGGATTCGAAATACTTTTATTTGACTTTAATAAGTTAAAGGAAACTTCGCAACAGGTTGTCGATATAGCTGGGTATCGAATGCTTAAAGATGGCTCGCGCCTTCGCATTGAGAACATCAAGGAAAGCATGAGTAACATATTCGACTGGCTTAGTCTTCAAGATACAAACGCGTTAGTGGTTCTTACTTTAATGGTATTTGTCGCTGCAATAAATATGATTACAGGTATACTAATACTCCTTCTCGACAGAATCCGAATGATAGGAATACTCAAAGCACTAGGAATGGCTCCAAAATCATTACGCAGAGTATTCATCTACTTATCCTCATCTATTGTCATAAAAGGATTACTTTGGGGCAATGTGATAGGGCTATCTCTCAGCGTCATCCAAAAACATACAGGATTAGTAAGACTTGAAGAATCTACCTACTACCTATCTTGTGTTCCAATAAGCATCAGCATTCCAAGCATCTTACTACTAAACGTGGCAACATTTCTTCTTCTTGCTCTATTTATGCTCATTCCATTATTGATAATCAACAAAATATCGCCGTCTGAAATTATTAGATACGAATAAAATGAGACTTATCCAACTTAAGAAGATACTTGAAAAATACAATCAGGATGATTTAGAAGGAGGAAATGCCCATATTCTGGCTTTTCCTAAGTTTCGTCTGGAACTTTTCAGAACTACCAAACCAACAGAAAAAACAAAAAAGAGTGCAGTTCTTATCCTTTTCTATGAGAAAAACGAGGAAGTCTACTTCTGCCTAATTAAGAGACCTACATACGAAGGGCATCATAGCGGTCAGGTTGCATTCCCAGGTGGTAAGTTTGAAGTAAAAGATGAAAGTTTACGCAATACCGCGCTTAGGGAAGCAAACGAAGAGGTTGGAATAGACATTGGTAGGGTTGACATTGTAAACGAGCTAACCACCATCTTTATTCCAGTAAGCGATTTTACGGTAAAACCCTATATTGCGACAACCTCACTAGTACCAATCTTTCATCCAGAATCACACGAAGTTGATTACATAATAGAAGCAAAGTTATCTGATCTGATGAATAGTCAGTTAGTTGAGGTCGAGATAAACTTATCAAAAGAGAAATCATCTGCTCCTGCCTACATCATTAACAATGAAAATATATGGGGAGGAACTGCAATGATTCTAACAGAGTTGAAACTTCTACTCGAAAGTAATCACCTAGTTTAGAGTAAGGGCTTTATAGTTTGTGTACCGTTCGAGCACTTCTACCACAAAACGAGTTGTTTCGTTATTATTATGGAGGTTCAAGTTAATATCCCTACGCCTAAAAACGTTTGAATTTCGCTTTACCCTAACAAACAGCGAAACATCATCCCACTGGTAAGGATTACGCCCATATCGAGAAGCCAACCCCATTGCCTTTAATACATGGCTCATTCCCCCATTATAAGCCGCTAAAACAAACTTATTGCGTTCCTCAATAGCAATCGGATACCTCGAAAAAGCCTTTGACAACTTTGCAAGAAGCTTCGTTCCAATGTAAATATTTGTTTTTGAAGAATGAGATGCTCCAAAACCAAATGAGTTTGCAATTACAGGCATAACCTGCATCAAACCTTTAGCCCCTTTACCGGACTGAACGTGTGGTTCGAACTTCGATTCTTGGTAAATAAGTGCTGAAACTAAAAGCCAGTCCCACCCAATCGTTTTACTATATCGTTTAACTTCCTGATCGTAATTCGAAAGAAGAGGTTCTCCCTGCATGCTCACCCCGTCAGCCAAAGCTCTATTCACCTTATAATTTTGATAAAAAGAAGAATAAAAAGTTGGGTGTAAGGCTGTATTACGCTTAGCAGCAATCCATCGGTTCAGATCATCTAAAAAACAGCAATTTTTCGCTACGTACCACGAACTGCTAATTGATTCCTGCAAGTAGCCAACAGAAACATCAGGATATTTTATTCTAGTAGCCTCTGCAACTGAAGACTGAACAATTGCATAAGCATTCCCATCATTAAGCAAATGCTCGACCAAAAGTCCCATATTTATACCATCAAAGAGCACGATTTTGGGAAACTTACGCCTCAAAATATAAAACTCATCATCGTCGAATGCATTATTTGGAACATATATCTTATCATTCGCTCCCATTACCCTCTTGTTGAATGAAATAGTTGCATAACGCAACTTCCAGTGAGGCACTGTTTTTTGCAAATTGCTGTTAGAAATACTGGAATTTTCAACAGCTAGAATATCAGCCTTACCAGAACCTAGATATTTAGTGGCATAATTAATCGAAGTAAAGGGGATTATTTTCAGCAACATTCCTTTACTTAATGCATAACTCCGCAACATTTCAAAGTGATAACCTGTTGGAAGTCCACCTTTTAAAAAATAACCTGGCGTATTTACCTCAAGAATTGCGGTTAAATACCTTTTTACAGTTTTTTGTTTACGACTTCTCAAAGAACCATTTGTAACTACTTCATGCCTACAAGAGAGCAATAAAGCAAAGAAAATAGCAATAGAAGCACATAATCTTACACCCTTCATACCTATTTTTTTGGTGAAATCGGTATAGACTGAACAAAGACCAATCGAACTATGTTCGATTCAACTTTAAATGCTAGTCATAGAACGACCAAGATAGCCCATACTGAAGTTGAAGAGGAACTCGTGGATAATGCAACGCAGAGAAGTAGTCATTAGGACCAGCCAATCCTTCTCCGAGGTTACGAAC